>NZ_JBMHJM010000008.1:0-517 GCF_049747295.1 Bradyrhizobium sp. SYSU BS000235 | reverse complement strand
CGCCTTGGGCTGCGATCTGCTCTGGGGACAGTTTGTCGCCATCGATGAAGCACTTCGAATAGCACTGACCAAGCGCGATGTGAGAGGCGGCATTTTCGTCGAACAGCGTATTGAAGAACAACAATCCACTTTTCGAGATCGGCGACGAGTGCGGCACCAGTGCCACTTCGCCGAGGCGCCGCGCACCTTCGTCGGTATCGAGTACCTTATTCAGAACTTCCGCGCCGCGCGATGCCTTCGCATCCACGATGCGCCCATCCTCGAATTGAACCGCGATATTGTCGATCAACGAGCCCTGATAGGAAAGGGGCTTGGAGCTTACGACATGGCCGGCCACGCGCCGCGCATGGGGCGTCGTGAAGACCTCTTCGGTGGGAATGTTGGCGTTGCAAGTGATGCCGTTCTTGGCCGTCGAAGCGCCGCCCTGCCATTCGTGGCCGTCGGCAAGGCCGATCGTCAGATCTGTGCCGGGGCCCGTATAGTGAAGCGAGTCGAAGCGCTGCCCATTGAGCCATTC
>NZ_JBMHJM010000007.1:0-754 GCF_049747295.1 Bradyrhizobium sp. SYSU BS000235 | reverse complement strand
AATTCCAATGCTTGGAACTGAGAAGACAGCGGAAGCTGTGGGCGTTGATAAGTCGCAGATCAGCAGGTGGAAGAGGGACTGGATTCCAAAGTTCTCAATGCTGCTTGCTGTTCTTGAATGGGGGGTCGTTGACGACGACATGGCTCGATTGGCGCGACAAGTTGCTGCGATTCTCACCAATAAAAAACGCCCGGCGGCAACCGAGCGTTCTGAACAAATCCAGATGGAGTTCTGAGGTCATTACTGGATCTATCAACAGGAGTCATTATGACAAATACAGCAAAAATACTCAACTTCGGCAGAGGTAACTTTGCCGGACAGGAGCGTAATGTGGCAGATCTCGATGATGGTTACGCCAGACTATCAAATATGCTGCTTGAGGCTTATTCGGGCGCAGATCTGACCAAGCGACAGTTTAAAGTGCTGCTTGCCATTCTGCGTAAAACCTATGGGTGGAATAAACCAATGGACAGAATCACCGATTCTCAACTTAGCGAGATTACAAAGTTACCTGTCAAACGGTGCAATGAAGCCAAGTTAGAACTCGTCAGAATGAATATTATCAAGCAGCAAGGCGGCATGTTTGGACCAAATAAAAACATCTCAGAATGGTGCATCCCTCAAAACGAGGGAAAATCCCCTAAAACGAGGGATAAAACATCCCTCAAATTGGGGGATTGCTATCCCTCAAAACAGGGGGACACAAAAGACACTATTACAAAAGAAAAAAGAAAAGATTATTCGTCAGAGAATT
>NZ_JBMHJM010000006.1:0-754 GCF_049747295.1 Bradyrhizobium sp. SYSU BS000235 | reverse complement strand
AATTCCCCTTCAGTAGAAGGGATGTGAGCAAAAGGCCAGCAAAAGGCCAGGAACCGTAAAAAGGCCGCGTTGCTGGCGTTTTTCCATAGGCTCCGCCCCCCTGACGAGCATCACAAAAATCGACGCTCAAGTCAGAGGTGGCGAAACCCGACAGGACTATAAAGATACCAGGCGTTTCCCCCTGGAAGCTCCCTCGTGCGCTCTCCTGTTCCGACCCTGCCGCTTACCGGATACCTGTCCGCCTTTCTCCCTTCGGGAAGCGTGGCGCTTTCTCATAGCTCACGCTGTAGGTATCTCAGTTCGGTGTAGGTCGTTCGCTCCAAGCTGGGCTGTGTGCACGAACCCCCCGTTCAGCCCGACCGCTGCGCCTTATCCGGTAACTATCGTCTTGAGTCCAACCCGGTAAGACACGACTTATCGCCACTGGCAGCAGCCACTGGTAACAGGATTAGCAGAGCGAGGTATGTAGGCGGTGCTACAGAGTTCTTGAAGTGGTGGCCTAACTACGGCTACACTAGAAGAACAGTATTTGGTATCTGCGCTCTGCTGAAGCCAGTTACCTTCGGAAAAAGAGTTGGTAGCTCTTGATCCGGCAAACAAACCACCGCTGGTAGCGGTGGTTTTTTTGTTTGCAAGCAGCAGATTACGCGCAGAAAAAAAGGATCTCAAGAAGATCCTTTGATCTTTTCTACGGGGTCTGACGCTCAGTGGAACGAAAACTCACGTTAAGGGCCCTTCTGCACAAGCTTGAATT
>NZ_JBMHJM010000005.1:0-2121 GCF_049747295.1 Bradyrhizobium sp. SYSU BS000235 | reverse complement strand
AATTCCTCGAGGGGAACGGATAACCTCACCGGAAACAATCGGCGAAACGTACAGCGCCATGTTTACCAGTCCCGGAATTTGTGAGAGATAGACTTTCTCCGTGGTGAAGGGATAGCTCTCACGGAAAAAGAGACGCAGAAACAGCGGATCAAACTTAAATTTCTGCTCATTTGCCGCCAGCAGTTGGGCGGTTGTGTACATCGACATAAAAAAATCCCGTAAAAAAAGCCGCACAGGCGGCCTTTAGTGATGAAGGGTAAAGTTAAACGATGCTGATTGCCGTTCCGGCAAACGCGGTCCGTTTTTTCGTCTCGTCGCTGGCAGCCTCCGGCCAGAGCACATCCTCATAACGGAACGTGCCGGACTTGTAGAACGTCAGCGTGGTGCTGGTCTGGTCAGCAGCAACCGCAAGAATGCCAACGGCAGCACCGTCGGTGGTGCCATCCCACGCAACCAGCTTACGGCTGGAGGTGTCCAGCATCAGCGGGGTCATTGCAGGCGCTTTCGCACTCAATCCGCCGGGCGCGGTTGCGGTATGAGCCGGGTCACTGTTGCCCTGCGGCTGGTAATGGGTAAAGGTTTCTTTGCTCGTCATAAACATCCCTTACACTGGTGTGTTCAGCAAATCGTTAACGGCATCAGATGCCGGGTTACCTGCAGCCAGCGGTGCCGGTGCCCCCTGCATCAGACGATCCAGCGCAGTGTCACTGCGCGCCTGTGCACTCTGTGGTGCTGCGGCCAGAATGCGGCGGGCCGTTTTCACGGTCATACCGGGGGTTTCTGCCAGCACGCGTGCCTGTTCTTCGCGTCCGTGAGCCTCCTCACAGTTGAGGATCCCCATAATGCGGCTGTTTTCTGCCGCAACCGCTGCGGTGATCTGCGCGTTCACGTCCGGCTGCGCCGCGCTGGCGTTCTCGCCCTCCGTCGCTGGCACCACGTCAGTAACGTCAGCCTGCGAAGCAGTGGCTGAAACAGTTGTTGATTGAGTCTCTTTGGTCATTCGCCCTCGAGTAAACTTGGTCTGACAGTTACCAATGCTTAATCAGTGAGGCACCTATCTCAGCGATCTGTCTATTTCGTTCATCCATAGTTGCCTGACTCCCCGTCGTGTAGATAACTACGATACGGGAGGGCTTACCATCTGGCCCCAGTGCTGCAATGATACCGCGAGACCCACGCTCACCGGCTCCAGATTTATCAGCAATAAACCAGCCAGCCGGAAGGGCCGAGCGCAGAAGTGGTCCTGCAACTTTATCCGCCTCCATCCAGTCTATTAATTGTTGCCGGGAAGCTAGAGTAAGTAGTTCGCCAGTTAATAGTTTGCGCAACGTTGTTGCCATTGCTACAGGCATCGTGGTGTCACGCTCGTCGTTTGGTATGGCTTCATTCAGCTCCGGTTCCCAACGATCAAGGCGAGTTACATGATCCCCCATGTTGTGCAAAAAAGCGGTTAGCTCCTTCGGTCCTCCGATCGTTGTCAGAAGTAAGTTGGCCGCAGTGTTATCACTCATGGTTATGGCAGCACTGCATAATTCTCTTACTGTCATGCCATCCGTAAGATGCTTTTCTGTGACTGGTGAGTACTCAACCAAGTCATTCTGAGAATAGTGTATGCGGCGACCGAGTTGCTCTTGCCCGGCGTCAATACGGGATAATACCGCGCCACATAGCAGAACTTTAAAAGTGCTCATCATTGGAAAACGTTCTTCGGGGCGAAAACTCTCAAGGATCTTACCGCTGTTGATATCCAGTTCGATGTAACCCACTCGTGCACCCAACTGATCTTCAGCATCTTTTACTTTCACCAGCGTTTCTGGGTGAGCAAAAACAGGAAGGCAAAATGCCGCAAAAAAGGGAATAAGGGCGACACGGAAATGTTGAATACTCATACTCTTCCTTTTTCAATATTATTGAAGCATTTATCAGGGTTATTGTCTCATGAGCGGATACATATTTGAATGTATTTAGAAAAATAAACAAATAGGGGTTCCGCGCACATTTCCCCGAAAAGTGCCACCTGACGGATCGCTTGCCTGTAACTTACACGCGCCTCGTATCTTTTAATGATGGAATAATTTGGGAATTTACTCTGTGTTTATTTATTTTTATGTTTTGTATTTG
>NZ_JBMHJM010000004.1:0-52181 GCF_049747295.1 Bradyrhizobium sp. SYSU BS000235 | reverse complement strand
GAAGCCGATGTCCGATCCGAAGCGATAACGTGCCAATGTGATCTCATCATCAGAGAAAAAAGGCGTTACCAGACCGGCGCCGGCCTTGTAGGCATGTTCAGCAATTTTTCGCACAAACGGCAGCGCCGCGGTCGGCGCCGTGACCAGCAAATCCTGTCCCGGTTGTAGCCGAAGTCCCACTTTGATTGCGACTTCAGCGAGGCGATCCAGTTTAACGGGATCGATTGGAGCGATGATCTTGCCGTCTTGAGTGTGCATGGTGGGGAAGGGCCTGACTTGAGATGTTGCGTTTGAAGAACAGCTTTACAGCAATTTCAGGCATTTGATTACGAGAGATTTTGCCTAAATGTTACCCGACATTTCAGTCCTACGGTGTCCTTGGAGACCACGGCCCCCGAATGAGAAGAATTGCCGACAGACGACTCCTTCAACACAATCGGCCAAGAAGAGACATTCGGACTAAAGCCGAAACCAGGGCATCGTGAGGTAAACGCACCCGATCATCGCTGCCACGGGAATCACCCACAACCATCCCAACCAGAACGGTCGCAACCAATTCTCGGGCAAGAGTGCGGCGCCGACGCCGAATATGAGCGCTCCCAGCGCGGCCGCGGCAGTCCAACCGTACCAATACATCGCGGGCAGAAAGCCCCCCATCGACGGCCCGACGCTGTCTCGCGAATGATGAGTGCCGAGAAGTACGACGCGAATCGTCGGATAGACGGTAAACAGCGCGAGGTCGAGCTTGAGTGCGACCACGTAGAGCATCGCAAACGCTATACCGAATGCAAATGAGAACCTGCGAAACCATGGCGCGGGCATCATTTCCCGAACCCCATGATGTTGTTTACGACGTGTCCGATCAGAAAGCTCCACCACACGATGAAGGCGAGTATCAAGGTCAGGGCGGCAGGTGTTCGGGACGGTTGGTCGGGTCGCTGTTGTCGCCAACAGACCCAATAGGCCGGCAGCAACGCAAATCCGATAGAAACGAAATGCTCTTTGAGATCAAAGAGGCCAAGCGCCTGCCAATGACCAGCGCGCTCCAAATCGGGCCGGATTTCGACGCGGAATGCCAGATACAAGGTCGCTCCCAGCAACGCCGAGACAGAGTAGAGAACGATGATTGCGTTGCTGAATGACTTGGGTGGAACGCCGCGAAACCGCATTAAGAAGGAGCCACGCTTGCCGTGCGTGGGAATCCACGCCGCGATCGATTGATGAGTAATCGCGCCGAGCAGAGCGACCGCGACCAGCCCGTGAATGATCAGCAGAGCGGTGACCAGAAGTATCCTCCCGTCTTGATCAGACCTTTATCACTTGAAAAGCTCCACAGTCGCGAAAGGCTCGGCCGACCACGGCCGGAAGCGATTGAGGGTGAACTTGGTCTTCTGTCCGGGCTCAACATCCACCAGGACGTAGTTGTACTCTTCCTTGGGCGGCTCACCCTTCCAATAAAGGTCCGGCGGATAGTCTGCCGGCAACTTGATGCTCGTTCGGCCCGGGAGGATCGGGTCCTGCTCGGCGCCGCCACCGCCAAGCATAAGGTATTTCACGTTTTCGACGTCAAAGAGTTCGGTCGTGTGGACGTGTCCGTTAAATACCACCACCTCCATGTCCTTCGCGTAAGCCGCAATCACCTTGTGCGGATTATCCGGGGCAGGGATGGCGCCGAGGCCGGACCGGGCGAACGTCGGGTAGTGGAAGGTGATGAAGGCCTTGCGAATGCCCGCGGTTTTGGCTTCGTCCATCCACTGCTGCAATTGCTTCATCTGCTCTGCGTATTTCGGCCGATCGGCATCCCACAGCGAAGGCGACCGGTAATCATACTTGCCGCTCCACAGATAGATGAAGCGGACGCCATTAAAATCGAATTTGTAGATAAGGTTCTCCGGTGTGACCCCGAACTTCTTCAGGTAAGGCACAGCGTCCAGAACACCATCAATCTTCGGGTCGCCCCACACTTCGTGATTGCCCACGCCCATATACCACCGGCCCTCCAGACCGGCTGCGCGCATCTCGCTATCGGCGGGCGGAAGTTGCTTCAACATGGTCTCATTCACGCGCTTCCAGTACGGGCTGTCGCCGACTGTGCGGCCTTGGTTTCCCCACCAGACCACGTCGCCACTGTTCACCACGAATTTGGCACGCCCGGATTTGACGTCCTTCACGATCTCGCGCGCCACCCATCGCCGCCGTGAAGCCGGAACATCGTGCGCTGCACGCCGGGAAGCAGTTTGACATCTTCGACGGAGGCCTCCGTGACCCATCCCTTGTCGAGCGTCAACGTCATGACTTCCGACTTGGACTCGAATGGCATCACGACTTTGACAAGCTCCTTGGTGGCCGGATCGAAGATCGTCTTCACATCTCTCTTCACCACCGCTTCAGCGATCTTTTCCGGCATGACCAGCCCGAACATTTCAACGAACAACTGGTTGAGTTCCGGTTGCCCCTCCTTGTACGGGAGATACATCATCGGTCGCGAGTCACCGTACACCGCAAATGAAAAGGCAGCCGGAGGAGCTTGCTGCGCCGTCGCAGCCCATGGTGAAAAGGCCGGAAGCAGTGCCAAAGTCGAGAGCAGAACGCGGCGGGACATTCCGAAGCGAGAAAAAATCGGTTTCATGATTTCCTCCTTCGAGTTGCGTTGCGCATTGATGCGTGGCTGGCTACTCGCGCCGCAGCAAGACGTACGCTTTGGCAGCCAAATTTTTCATCCGCCTCCACTCTGGAGCGTGCAAATCGCGGACGCCCCGTTATTACCGGTGCCGCGGGCTAACCTCCAATCTTTGCTACGCGCGCGACTGAGACCAAACCCGAACGCCATAGAGCGACCCATTGAGCCAATATACGCTCTGGGCGGCCTGTCGAATATTGTCCTTAGTGAATTCGCGGGCGCAATCTGGTTCCCAACTGTGGCACCTGGGGTCCGAAATGAGTCCACAAGCAGACATTGGACAGCGGGGCAGGATCGCTTTTTGAACAATTGACAAGCCGCAGTTCGGTTGAATCCGAATATTTTCTGACGATGGATTTTGTAGTCGGAGGCGCTCCGGGCGCGGGCGGTGAGATGGAGAAGGTCAGCCAGGTATTCCAGCCGGTGGCCGGTTTTGCCGCCGCGGATGTGGCCCGGAAGATGCTGACCGCCAGCTTCATTCAATCCCGCATGGCGATTGCGCGGATTATCTAATACTTCTCGTTCTCCTCTCAGGCCTTATTGCGAAAATATACCCGCAGGAAGTTATCTTGTACTGGATTTCGTCCACGATTCCCCTGGGCTATGCGATGGATATACTCTCCGACTGGATGTTTTTCGGGATTGTCCCCGCGTTTGGCGGTAGTCCTTTGCAGATAATGGCGGCCCTGCTTCTTCTCTCGCTGACGTCTGTATACGGGGCGGTATTGTATTATCGAAGAGCACTTTAGGAGTGGAGGTCGGAGTTGCGGTGCCCGGCCTTTCGTGGACATAACTCAAGCCGCGGCGATGTCTAATTTCTGGGTCGAAATGGACATCATTCTGAATCGGGCGCCTCCGGGCCCTTAAGCGCTTCCTCGCAAGCGAACATAAATTCACAGCAGCGCAGTTGAACTGACTTTCAAACTGTCATTGAAAATCCCGCGACTTCACCTTGATTGTATCGATGTGTAGATCTGGGATGTAAATATCCCGCGTACGCCACCCTTTAGGCAATCCGCGGGGATCGGGAGTTGGCGACCCGTGATGGAAATTGTCGCCCCGGCCGTGCGGCAGTGGAAACGACGCATCTCGTCCGCCGACACTTGCAAGGTCCGCTGACAAGTCTGTTAGCTGTTGTGCCACGAGATGGACATGCGCCTGAGCATCGCGTACGATTTGAGCGGCTGCATAGAAACCCATCGGCTGCGAGTTGAGGAGGGCAGCGCAAAATACATCCGGATGCCAGCATTTAAGCCAAGAAGATGCATAGGCGATCAGCGCAAACGAGGCCGCGTGAGACTCCGGGAAGCCGTAGCTGCCGAAGCCCTCGATCTGAGTGAACGTGCGTTCGGCAAATTCGGGTTCGAAACCGTTGGCAACCATGCCGCCGATAAGCTTGGCTTTGAACTTGGAGACGCCACCGGAGAACTTGAAGGTTGCCATCGATTTGCGAAGCATGTCGGCTTCGCCCGGCGTAAAGCCGGCACACTCAATAGCCACGCGCATGGCTTGCTCCTGAAAGAGCGGAACTCCGAGTGTCTTGCCGAGCACCTTTTCGAGTTCGGGCTTGGGATAGTAAACCGGTTCAAGGCCGTCGCGACGCCTGAGATAGGGATGAACCATGTCGCCCTGAATCGGGCCGGGCCGCACGATCGCAACTTGGATAACGAGGTCGTAGTAGGTCCGTGGCTTGAGGCGGGGCAGCATAGACATCTGCGCCCGTGACTCGATCTGGAAGGTCCCAAGCGTGTCGGCCTTCCGGATCATGGCATAGGTCCGCGGGTCTTCAGCAGGGATCGAGGCAAGGTCGAGATTGATGCCCTTGTAATCGGCCAACATATCGAAGCCGCGCTTCATGGCCGAGAGCATACCTAGCGCCAGGACATCAACCTTCATGAACCGAAGTGCGTCGATGTCGTCCTTGTCCCATTCAATGATCTGCCGCTGATCCATACGGGCAGGCTCAATCGGTACCAACTCATCAAGGCGATCGTGAGTGAGGACGAAGCCGCCCGGATGCTGCCCGAAGTGACGAGGTACATTTAGCAGTTGGCGAGCGAGTTCGAGAGTCAGGCGGAGCCGCCGATCACCCAAATTGAGGTTGAGCTCCTGTACATGCTTTGCGTCGACGCCAGTCTCGGACCAGGCCCAGACCCGAGACGAGAGCGTTTTGATCAGATCTTCAGTCAGCCCGAGAGCTTTGCCGACGTCTCGTAGCGCGCCTTTGGTGTGATAGCGGACGACGGTTGCGCAAAGCGCAGCATGATCGCGGCCGTAGGTGTCGAACACCCATTGCATGACGATCTCGCGGCGCTCGTGCTCGAAATCGACGTCGATATCGGGCGGTTCGCGCCGCTCTTCGGAGACAAAGCGCTCGAACAGCAGGTCGTTTCGGCCGGGGTCAATAGAAGTGATGCCAAGGACGTAGCAAACGGCGGAATTGGCGGCGGAGCCACGTCCTTGGCAGAGAATTCCTTTCGATCGGGCAAAGCGTACGATCGCGTTTACTGTGAGGAAGTAGGGCGCGTACTTCAGCTTGTCGATCAATGACATCTCATGATTGAGCACGGCACGCACCTCGTCAGGCAAGCCTACGTTCTCGGTGAGGGGCGTTTCGAAAGGCTGCATTATTCGTCGATCGGGCGCTGCAGCGCCACGGTAAAGTTTACATCATCCAGCCCTATCGCGAGCACGAGATCTGGCGCGGGCGTGCCAAATAACACAGGGGCACGAATGCCAGTGTTCTTGCATGGGTGCCAACCACGGAAGCGGTAATGACGGATGCCGGTTCGAGGTCCCCGACACCTTCTCGACCCGTTGCGGCGAGCGCGAGCTCGCCTGTCGTCTGCTCACTGCCCGGTAGAGACGAATGCCTGATCAGACGCCTATGTCATCGGCAATGGATAAATTTTGTGACCGCGCCATCAAGAAACATCCGCTCGATGTGATGCCCGGCGCCTTCAACGAGACTGCGTGCCACCATCGGCAGCTCCCGGACGGAGCGCTGCACGTCATCCATCGCGATCGGCTCGTCGCTTTCCGGTACGTCGATCCGTGTGACGTTGTTCTTACCGACCAGCAAGTAGGCTTGGCCGAGGGCATTGCGGGACTGCGCGCGGGAGGCCGCATTGAAGGAACGCAGGAAAGCCCAATCCTTGATGCCGCCGTTGCGCGCCCGCTCATCGACGGTGAAGGTGGACTCACCCGTTCCCAGGCTCAGGATACGCACGTCCTCGCGCGCGATGTCAAAGCAGGCGAGGGCGTCGACTAGGGCATTCATGACCGGATTGTTGGCCCAGATGCCGCCATCGATCATGACGTAGCCGTCGTCCTCGACACCGGGGTAATAAGACGGGGCCGCCGTCGTGTGGAGCGCCACATGTGCAAACTTCTTGTGGCGGTCCTTCTGGTAGTCCGGGTGGTGCGGCGTCTTGTAGAGGAACGGCTCGCCGTGGCGCCCTTCGAAGCTCGGGATAACCAGCCGGGTGACGGCATCGTCGAGCACGTTGTCGCCAAAGATCCGCAGTAGTTCCTCCTTGAGGGCGGCCTGATCGTGCTTCGGCTTATACACCCAGCGCAGCACCCTCGATACCTTGCCCAGCCCAGCTGCCGGCGGAAAGATACGCTCGCCGCGATCGAGATAGATGTTCAAGGCCTGTCGGGCCGTCATTCCGTGGGCGAGCGCGATGATGCCGCCCGTTGAGGTGCCGGCGATCATGTCGAAGTGATTGGTGATGGAGGCACCGCCCAGGAAGCGGTTCTCGAGTTCGGCCAGGACGGCTGCCGGAAACACGCCGCGAATTCCGCCGCCGTCGATCGACAGGATGCGGAACGGGCGGCCCTGCGGCCAGGGCTGCTTCAGGCGAGCATGTTGGATCGTGCCGTCGGATCGGCGCGGCGGAATATAGTTCATTGCTTGGTCTCCGTTACCTCGGCGGATTCCGATCCGGCGTGCCGTCCGCCGCCGGTCCAGCGCCCGGTCATCAGCCAAAGTTCGTAGCAGGCGAGCCAGTCGAGCGCCCAAGGGACGGTCGTGCTGGCGATAGTCATCGCCGGTGACCATTCCCTCTCACGAGGATCGAAAAGGCAAAGAGTCGGATCCTCGGCCGGCGGATAGACATGGGGCAGCTGGCCCTCGGCGTTTCCGGGCATGCGGATCAACTCCGGTGAAAGCACTCGCACCTCGGGGAACGACCCGAGCTCGTATCGGATCTCCAGCGAGTAGCTTGCATATTGCGGCCGCACGCTTCCCACCCACCGGGCGGACTGAGCGCGGCGGTCGACACGGCGTGCAGCGAACTGCGGCCAGGTCGCCTTCATCGCGGCGACCTGCTCGTCGATGGAGAGGATCGCCGCCATCATCAGATCTTGCGCCCGAAGAAGGTGTGAGGCCGCGCCGCCGAAACCGCGGGGTTGACGGTCGATGCCCCAACCACGGTGGCGGTAGGTAACAGCACGCCGCCGCGTCGCGTGTAGAGCTGACGCGACTGCTGGATCCCGCCACCGACGTCCGTTGCAATCTGGTCGGCGGCGCGGGTCACGACGCGGTCGCCGAAGTTGTCGCGCAAGACGTCCATCATCGTATTGGGGAACATCCCGCCCTTGCGCATCGCCTCGAGCGAACCGACGAGCTCGTGCAGATGTTCGGCGAATTCATCCTGCTGAGCGATGGATTCCGGCCAGCGGTCGGTGAATACATCGGTCTCGCAGACCGGATTGGCGACATGCAGGAGCCGCCCGTACAGCGAAGCCTGCTCGATGTCGCGGATAATCCAGCTCGCGAGACGAACGAGCATGGTGCTGAGCGACGTGTTCGGCTGCGCGGCGAGTCCGGCGTAGTAGGAGAGCATCACCGACGGCGGGATGCGGCCGCTGTAACTGGCATAGCGGATGTTGCGGAAGCGCTTCAGGAGTTGGAGCGCGAGGGTCGCGGTGTTCTTGACGATGAAGTCGCACTGGTCGGGAACGTCGTCGACATCGGCGTCAGCACGCGCGGCAAGGCCAGCATGGTCGAGCCACCGCCGGTGAAACTCCTTCGCCATGCGCAGCTCGAGCGGCGTCCTGCTCGCATACCATTGTGCGAATCCATAGGCGTTCATATCGACGAAGCGGTCGTCGGCCGACCGCTGCGGACCCTTAGCGTGAGTGATCAGGCTTTCACGATCAAGCGTGCCGTAGACGCGAAGCGACGGCGTGACGTCGAGATGCATCTTGTCGGCGTAGAACAGGGTGACGCAGCGCGTCTGCCGCAACACCCGCTGCACAGGATAGTCACTGAGCGCAGATTCGAGCTTGGCCAGGATTTCGAGAGGCATCATTCCACGAAAGCGACCGCCGAGCTGCGAGACGATGTCGAGATCGTATTCGTCGTCGGTGCCGCGCGTTGAGATCGTTGCGTCAATTGCCATGGAGCCCTGCGGGTAGAAGTGCTCGATCTGGTCGCAGAAGGCGGTCGTGGCCTCGAGATGGCGCCGCACCGCCTCGTAGCGCGACTTCGCTTTGTCATGCAGCGAGGGCGGCAGCTGAACGCTGAGCGCGATCTCGGCGAGGATGCGGTCGAGAGGGTCGTCGAAGGGATTGAGGCCGGTCGGCGCAAGCTGGATGTTCACATCGATCTCCGCGGCGGGTGGGCTGAATCGGTGCATCTCGCCACCGCCCGCGCGATGTTCGGGATGATATGAATCTACGTACGTCTACTCCGAACAAGATGGGGAGCTTGAATGCGTCTGTCAAGGGACCTACAATATAGCTACTCCGAACGCAGTTGGGCGGATCGAGTGGAAGGACCGGCTATGAAATTTGGCGAGCGGATCAAGGACTTACGAACGAAGAAAGGCCTCACGCTGGATCAGCTCGCGCAGGAGACCGGCTCATCAAAGAGCTACATCTGGGAGCTCGAGAACAAGAATCCGCCCCGGCCGTCGGCCGAGAAGCTGTCCGCGATCGCCGGCGCCCTGGGGGTGACTGTCGACTACCTATTCGGGGCCGACACGCAGACGCTCAGCGAGGCGGAGGACACCGCCTTCTTCCGGCAATATAGCGGCTTGCCGAAAGATACGCGCCGGCAGATTCGCGAGATGGCCCGCATCCTCGACACGAAGACCCGCAAATGAGCGAGCCGAGCCGTCCCCGGCCGCTGAGGGAGGCGGCGCGCATTACACAGATGCTCGACTTGGTTCTTGGAGCTCATCGGTTTGATCGCGCGCCGGTCGACGTGATCGGTCTCGCGCTGGAGTACTCCCGCCAGGTTGCGCCCGATAGCCCCATCCATGAGGTCGTGGAGCGCAACATTCCGGGCTGCGTTGGCGCCTTGGTTTATGGGGAGGCGCGGCCGCGCCAATGGGCGATCATGTATCATCTCGGTCAGTCCGCGGGACGCCGCTCGTTCACCGTTGGGCACGAGTTCGCACACTACGTTCTGCACCGCGAGTTGATCGAGGAGGACGGTCGTTTCGACGGCGGGATCTATTGCGACGAGAACGCGGTGGTTCGTCGCGACGGGTCCGGTATTGAACAGGAAGCCGACGAGTTCGCCGCCGCGTTGCTCATGCCGTTTCATGACTTCCGTCGCCAGTTGCCAGCCAAGGATCGCGCCGATTTTGAAGCACTCGGTCGCCTTGCAAAGCGCTACGGCGTTTCGCTGACTGCGGCGATCTTGCGCTGGCTCGAGTACACTGAGACGCGGGCAATCATGGTGGTGTCGAACGAGGGGTTTGCCCATTGGTCTAAGCCCAGCAAAGCGGCGCTTAGATCGGGATGCTACATCCGCACGAGGGACACCGTGTTCGAACTTCCTCTGCAGGCCTTTGCGGCACGACGCGACTTTTCCGATGCGGCGCTGACCGGCGTCATGCAGCAAGCCGGCGTCTGGTTTGCCGAGCCGGTGCACGAGATGTGCCTTCGCTCTGAGCGATATGATCAAGAGATCACGGTGCTGCAGTTTGAAGCGGATGAGCAACCCCATCCGTTTGATATTGGCGCGGGCGCACCTGGCGCCACTTTGATCACGACTGACGTGGCGAGCCGGGATTTTGTCGATTGGGCTGACTTCCGGATCAACCTCAGTGGCCCTGGGCAAGATCCTCTCTATGTCAGCGACGGGGTCGACACTTACTACCACGATTGGCAGGTTTTGCTTGTCGCGGACGCCCTGGAGATGGGTGTCCGTTTGATCTTCGATACCCGTAGGCCGGAGTTGCTCAAGCGTGCGATGAGCGGGCGGCTGGCTGATATTTCCACGGACGCGACCTATGGTACCGTCTCGTTTGAGGGGCCGCGCGGTTTGGCGAAGGGGCTTGAATGGGCGCATTGGTTCGATGCAGCGGCTAAGGTTGAGGCGGTGAGGTCGCGTAAGCTCGCAGCCTTGGCAATGGGCAAAAACGGTAACGTTTTCACCCTTGAGGGTTTGGAGCTCATTGACTTCAATGCCGTGCAAAAGCGCAGCGCAAAGCACGCACTCGCCACGATTGCCGCCACTCGCGATCATGCCCGATCATTCTTGATCTATCTGTGCGAGCGCTGGGACGAATGGAGACGGCGAGGGCGGAACGAGGTAGCCGGCGAGTATAAGCGCCAAATTGGTCTAGCACTCCGCATGGCGATGCATGCGTTCGACAGCGACTTCAAAGGCTTCACGGTTGAGGTGGGGCGCGCCACTGGCCATTGTGCGAATACGCTCGACGTTATCTTCCCTGATTGGAAGCAGGATGCCCGCGATAAGGTCGAGCTGTCGCTGAAGCATAGTGTCGTTGCTAAGGCACCGACTGCTGAGGCTGCTCTAGCGTTGGACGATGCGGCTATCACAGATTTTCTGGATTGGTTGGAGCGAAACGACCAGTGGAAAGTCCATCTGAGTATCGAGGCTATTTTGCAGCATCAGTTTAGCGCCTCGTCCGTTGATCACAGCACGCTCGCGAAGGAGGTGGAATCTCTTTCGGCGACTTTTGAGCATCTCACCAATGCGCTGCTCAATGAAGCCGGTGTGAGTTCATCTGGGACGCTGATGAAAAAAGTGCAGGCGTTCTGGAACACTTCAACAGACGTTCACCAAATCCTGACGACCCAATTCGCGCTGGTCAGTACCAACGTTGCACCTCGCGCCAACCGTCTTGCGGCGATCTCGGCATTAACGCCGAACGGTCCCAACGTTGACGTTGCCCGAACGATTCTGGCTGCGGTGCTCTACCGGAACGACGGCCTGCACAATGGTATGGCATCTTGGACTGAGGCGGAGCTGCACGAGGCAGCGCGAGTATTCCTGACCGCCATGATGTTCTGCCGGAAAAATTTATTCGTCAGTGCTCCGACACCCTAACGATGTGTCTTCGCCATGGAAGGTCGTAGGATAGATCGGGATAGCCTAGCGCAGTTTGATGCGTCGACGGTTGGCTATGTCGCGGATAGGTCTGAATAGAATAAGTGGCCCCGGGAGTAAGTGTAAGTACACGATGTAGGAAGTCACCCAACGAAGAATTTTGCCTTACCTTCGCTGCGTTCCTGGCAGGGGAGACTGAACACGCGGGACTCAGCGGGGGCCACTGATTTGGTCTCGCTGCCATTTGCTGCGCGCGGGCTTGCGGTCAGAGCCCGACGGGAATCGACCGCTCTGGACAATCGCGGGTTTTTAATTCAACCTAGCGTAGAACTGCACTCTACAAGATAGTAGGCGCGCGCGACTGGGGGACAGGCGTGGCGAACGATATCTTATGGCTGTTCGACAAGTCGGGATTCACGCTGCACGCCGAGGCACCGCCCGGCGGCGAGACGTTCAGCGCCACGACGCTTGAGGTGGCCGGAACGGCGGGGCCGAGTAGCATCAAGCAGACGCTCAAGCTCAAGTCCCCCATCAACATTCCGCGCAAGCTGCTGAAGACGGGAACCGCGAACGGCCTCGTGTTCCGCAACAAGGATGAATTGGAGCAACTCGCGCAGGAGGAGTGGGCGGCGATGCGCGAGCGCCTGCGCCGCCGGCTGGCGCAACCGTTCGAAGTCTCGGTCGACAACGCCGATACGCTATTCGAGCTGCAGGCGATCGCGAGCCAGAAGGTCGCGGCGCGGCTCTGGCTGATGCCAGAGGTCCTAGATCCGGCCGCGATCACGGCCGACACCGTGCTGGTGCGGGTCGAGGCGGACGCGAGTGTCGACATCGACCTGACCTTGACGGCCGGCGCGGCCGCGTCGCTCAAAGGCCGATGGCGGCTCGACCTGCGCGTGAGAGCGGCGGCGTTGCAGGATGCGGTGGATGCTCTGCTCGCGCTCGATCTGCCGAGCCTGCCCGCCTTCGATCTCGACTGGCCGCGCTTCAAGCTGCCCAAGCTGAGCTTCGCGGGGCTAAGCTTCCCGACGTTCGGCAAGCTACCGTCGTTGTTCCCGATCTCCCTGCCGCCGTTTGCGACGAAGCTCGCCTTCACGCCGGACAATCCGTTACCGGATATCGCGGTCAGCCTGGTCAATGGCGATCTCTCGCTTGCCACCACGGGCCCCGCCGGCGGCAAGCTGTTCTACGGCGCCACCGAGATCTGTAACGTCAGCAACGCGACGTTCAGCTATGACGGCGTTGCAAAGAAGCACAGCTTCACGGCGACGCTTCAGGTGACGGACATTCCGGTCGGCCAGCCGTTCCCGGTCGATTTGGTGAACGACAAGCGCCTGCCGTTCAGCATCAAGATCGCGGCGGTCAGCACGACCGTGAAGTTCGACCCGATCGTGATCAATCCGACCAACGGCGCCACGGTGCAAGGCGTGACGCTCGCGCACGAGTTCAAGGGCATTCGGATCGCCGCGATCGACGACCCGACCTTGTTCATCGTGCTCGATGCCAGCTTTGAGACCTCGGTCCAGCCCGGCGGCGGCATCCACTCCAAGCTCACCGAGCTGAAGATCGTCGAGCCCTATCCGCTGGTGCTGATCGCCAAGGTCGCGACTGCGGCGGTCGAGGCGGTGGGCGAGCTGATCCGGCTGATCACCGCAATCCCGCTGCCCAAGGCGAACATGCCCGGCTTCGACATCGAGAAGCTGAAGGCGCTGCTGACGCTGCTCGGGCGCATGCTGGCCGCGGCGATGACGTGGCTCGCCAAGCAGGCTGGCGAGGGCGCTGGGCTGCTGGTCGGCGCCGTCGAGGCGGTCGCCAGGCTGATCGGCAAGCTGCTGGATGCGCTCGCGGACGCCGCGATTGCGGCCTACAAGGTGGTCTGCATCGAGATTCGGCTCGATGCGCGCAGCTACCAGATCCGCCAGATCGTCCTCACGCCGGCAAACGATCAGCCGATCGGCGGGGCGCTGAATCTCTCCGCGCTCGGATTCGATCTCGTGATCGACGCAAAGGTGAAGCCATCGCTGCTGATTGATTTCGGCCCCGAGAGTTGGTTCGGACTGATCGTCGAGCCCGTGGCCGGCGCGCATGCGACACTATCGACCGATCTCTGGCTCGACAAAGAGACCGGACCGCAGCAACCGCTCGGCACCCTGGACGACAACAGCGGCGGAGCCTCCGGTCCCGCGGAGCGGCTGATCGTGCTGAAAGCGGAGCCAGGGCAGGGCGGTGCCGATGGCGCGAAGCGCGACATCGTCGTCGCGGCGGTGCAGCGCGGGCGACTGCGCCTGTTCCTGCGTTTCGTCACCACCGGCGCCGGTCGCGCCAAGGACGTGACGCTGCAGACCGGCAATGCGACCTTTACGGTGCTCTCGAAGTACCAGTCGGCGCGGCTCGTGCCGGCCACCATCGGCGCCGACGCAGCGAACCACGATATCGTCCTGACGCCCACGGTCGGCAACGTCAAGGACCGGATCCTCGGCCTGCTGCCGAAGGCCGGCGACGAGACCGGCGGCGGTGGCGAATTCGCCAAGATGTTGGCGCAAAAGATTCAGATCGACCATCCCGAGCTGACCTTCAACGGCCCTGACCGAACCGCGACGCTGACCCTTGATGTCACGGTCCACCTCGGCAAGGATTTCTCGCCGCAGACCAAGCTCAGCATAGCCGCGTCGCTCGATGACCTGTCGATGAAGGTGACTGGCGGCGATCGCATCGCAATCAAGGCGAAGAACAAGGAGACGCGTCACTACCGGCCGCTCGGCTTCGACCTGGAAGTGCGCCGCAAGGAGGGGGTCACCGACGACGAGTACGAGCAGTTCTACCTCGACCTGTCGGCCGGCGGCGAGAAGCTCGGGCTCGGCCGCCAAGCGGACGCCTTCCTTTCCTACGATCGGGTCGCGTCGGCCGGGAAAGGGCTGCAGTTCCAGCTCAGCGAATTCGCGATCGGCCGGTCCGGCCTCGACCTCGAGGCGCGGATCAAGCCGGACGCGGTGCGCCTTGGCGGCGTCAATATGCCGTTCACCTTCACGTCGGGCGCGATCTCGATTAAGGGCTCGCGTTTCAGCGGCGGCTCGCTCACCGGCTCCGGCCAGCTGCCGAAAAAGCTGATCGGTGAGGCGAAGGCCGCGGTCGCGCTGACGCTCGGCCGCAGCCCGGGCGGCGGCGACGTCGTGGTCGAGGCGGCGACCGCCCTGATCGACAAGAGCGGCGATCCGATCAAGTGTCATTCGACGCGCTTCGACATCACCATCACGGAGCTCGGCTTCAGTTTCGTAATGGAGGAGAGCTACCACTTCTACTTCCTGGTGACTGGCAGCGCGACCTTCAATCCCGGCGACAGCGCGTTCGAGCGTGGCCTGCTGAAGAACTTCAAGGCGATCGAGATCCGCTTCGACAAGGCGCCGCTCACCTCAGACCCGCGCGTGCTGATGCGCGCGATCTCGTTCCTGGTGAAGCTGAAGCCGCCGAAGGTGATCAAGCTGTTCGACATCTTCCGCTTCGAGCTGCGCAGCATCGCGTTCTATCCGGCTGCCGACAAGTTCGGCGGCGACCCGGCCATGGGCTTCGGCGGCCAGGTCAACTTCCTCAACAGCGGCGATCGCGTCAGCATCCAGGTCAATTTCCACGAGATGCAGGTCGGTCCGCCGGCCGGCGACGACATCCTGCCGCGCATCCGCTTCGACGGCCTCGGCGTGGCGATCTCGCTCAGCGGTGTGAAGATCGGCGGCACCGCGATCACCGTGGATGGCGACCTGCCGTCGCTGTACCGGCCGAACGTGCTGCCAAAGAATGTCTCGGCGCAAGGCTTCCTGGCGAGCGGGTTTCTCGAGGTCCAGGGCTGGGCGCCGATGTCGGCGACGCTCGGCTTTCTGGAGCTGAAGAAAAAGGACGATCCCAGCGCCAAGCCGATCCACGCCTTCTTCATCTACGGCCAGATGTACAAGATGTCGGAGCCCATCGACACACCGATCGGCACGATCTACCTGCGCGAGGTCGGCTTCGGCTTTGGATACCGCTACACGCTTGCCGGCATTGCCCAGGCCGAAGGCGCGAAGACGCCCCAGGAGTTGGTCAAGATCCTCGACGAGGTGTCGAAGTATCAGGGCAGCCTCGACCGGTTCGAGGCCTGGGAGCCGACGTACGACAATGCCGACCTGACGCTAGCGTTGCGCGGCATGCTGGCGCTCTCCGCCGCTCAGCGCACCAGCAGCGAGTACAACGAAAAGGTCGAGGCGAAGCTTTCCAATCCGATCCTGCTCGACATCGTCGCAGCGCTGCGCACCGACCTGACGATCTTGATCAACCTACGCGCCTGGCTGTGCGTGAACTACCACAAATGGGTGACCGACGGCGGCGATGCCGACTGGAAGCGGGAGCCAGTGTTCCGCGGCTACCTGTATTTCTCGGCGCCGAAGCGCGAGTTCCTGGGCCGATTCATCTCCAACCGCAACGGCTTCATCGGCGAGCATCCGCCGATGCCGTCGCAGCTGAAGACGGCGATCCAGTCGACCGATTTCTCGGCGACGCTCTACATCCGGCCAGGCCTGTTCCACTTCGAGCTCGGTTGGCCCTACGAGCTCGGCTTCGAGCTCGGTAAGCGCGGCGAGGTGTTCTTCCTCAGCGTGCGCGGCGGCCTCATCCAGCGCGTCGAGGATTTCTCGGTCCTGCAGGGCATCGCCTTCAAGGCCTATGGTGAGGTGCATCTCGAAGGCCGCATCGGCTCGGACAGCTTCGGCGCCGCCGCCGTAGCGCACGCGACCTTCAATCTCGAGACGCGGCTGCTGTCCTACCTGTCGCTGCGCAACTTCGACGAGTCGATGTATTACGGCTACCTGCGCATCGACATCCTGATCGACGCGCGGATCGAGGTTTGGCTCAGCTTCAAGGTGTTCGGCAAGCGGATCCGGCTCTCGACCGGCTTCTCGATCAATCTTGCGGTGTCGATCGCGATCGAGGGCGTGGTGTCGCCCAAGGGACTCGGCGGCAAGGCGCATGCTGCGGTAGGTATCCGCGCATTCGGACGCACTGCCTCGGTGGGCATCGGCTTCAGCTTCAACGACGGCCTCCTGGAGCAGGCGCGTGCCCGCGTCGCCGGCTACATGACGCTGGGCCTGAGCACGCCGATCCCGGACAAGAGCCAGGACGGCCGGCGCATCGAGAGCAATCCGCCGCCGGAGCCGCCGCGCCACGAGCAGGCGGCGATCGCAGACCAGACCATCGACCAGGAACTCGGCGCCACGCCCGCCCCGGAGCCGGTGACCCCTCCCGTGCTGATCGGCCGGCCGATCACGGAGACGAACTTCTGGGCGATGCTGTTCCCGACCTCCTACGCGAGCGAGGCGGGCGAGTGGTACGTCATGCAGCTCGTGCCGCGCGACCACACGGCCGTCGACAAGGACGACAAGCCCGAAAGCGTCGCGAACCCCGCGGCCACGTTCTTTGCGTCGCCCGCGATGACGGGTGACCAACTGCAGACGCCGTTCCATGCGCTGAAGAGCAGCACCGCGGTTCCACAGCAGTTCTTCCAGCTGCCGTTCGAGGGCGCGGCCAAGCCCGTTACCTGGAATGAGGCATACGAGACCAACGGCGCCGAGGTGGTCGATGCCGGTGTAACGCTCAACGCGCTCCTGTTCGACCTGTTCCTCGATCCGGACGAGGAGCCGGGCAAGCCAACGGAGCCTTGCGCGCGTGCCATCGTGTCGGTGCAGGAGACCCTGGCGGACGACAGCAAGGCCGCGGCCGCCACGCTGGCGCGGCACGGGCGCTCACGCGTCGAGCTCTCGGCGCGGCGCAAGCGCGAAGCACAGATCGAGGAGGCGCGCTCGGCGATTCTCGCCTCGGTGCTCGATACGGCTGCGCAGTTCGCGGCCCATGGCGTTCCGAACGGCAATCTACCGACGCGTCATGCGGAGGTGGACGCGCGCGACTTCGGCCTGACCTTCCTGGTCTCGGAAGCGTCGCTCAAGCAGTTGTTCCCTGATCTCGCGACTGCCGAGAAGGACGGCGACATACTCAACCCGCCGCCCGGCGCATTCGGGGTCGTCAAGAGCGACGCCCCGGATGCAACAGGCACCGTGCATCTGTTCAACCCGCCGGTGCGCATGTTCCGCAGAGCGCAACCCCGCTTCACGCCGCGCCACGTCATCAGCGAGCAGGGGATCATGCTCGATTGGGATCTAGAGCCGGCCTGGGGCGAGTCGCAAGGCGCCTATCACGATCCGGAATTCCATCTGCGCCACTACCGCGTGCGGCGCACGATCCGCGGCCTGAAGAAGGGCGAATACCGCGCTGAGTTCGTCGTGAAGGCGGCGGCGCCCACTAGGTTGACGGTGAAAAACAACGTCACCACGCTAACGATGCTGCGGCCCCCGTTCCAGTTTATCGACGACCTGCGTCAGGCGGACCCGGACACGGGGGCGGTCGCCATCCCAGAGGATGTGCGCGAGGCCATGCTCGGCCTGCGCCAGTTCAAGAACGGCGACGCAAATAACGACGTCGATATTCTCTATGAGATCGTCCCGGTCGACATCGCGGGGACCTCGGATTTCGGCGAGCCCTATGAGGTGCCGATCATCAGGGCCGCGAAGCCGCTGCCGGTCTCGCCGCGCCAAGCGGTGCTGCAACTGACCTACGAGAAGCCGGGCTCACCGGAAGCGCCGAAGCTGCGCTTCCTGTTCACGCCGAAGCCGAAGGACAAGACTTTCGCGCTGCATCTGCGCATCCTCACCGAAAAGGTAGAAGCGCTCGGCACCTATGGCAACGATGCGCTGGAACAGGCCGGCCGGTTCGACGAGCGGTCGATCGAGCGGTTGCGCGGGAGTGACGTCGCGGAGTTCGTCCTCAAGCTGAAGCCCGGAACGGCGTCCGATCCGTTCGTGTTCCAGAACGATGATCGCGATCCCGGCAACACCGCGGCGTCTAATGAGGATGCGGCGCTGTGCGAGGAATCGAAGGATCTGACGCCTGGCTATTTCAGTGCGTCGATCCAGATGCTGAAAGACGGCAAGCTCGTGGACGCGAAGCTCAGCGCGATACTGACCGCGCTCGATGCTGATGATGCGAGTGTCGTTCCCGGTCTCTCGCGCCGCTTGTTCGTGCGCCGACTGGCCGCGGATGCCGTGAAGCCGGAAGACCTCAATGAGCCGGGAATGCACGGTGAATGGCGCAGCATGCCGGTCAATCTGGTGCTCGCGCGTGGCCGCGGATCGTCCACCGAGAAGCCGATCAGCACCATCCTCGATACCTTCGAGCAGCCTGTCCCATTGACGTTTAAGGCGCTACGCAGCACCGAAGGCGATGCCATCTGCGAGAGCGGACGGTTGCACCTGATCTATCCGCCAATTGACGGCACCATTGATGATATCGCGCCGGCCGCGGCCGGGGCGGTACCGAAGCCATGTCGGACGTTGCGCGATCCGGCACGGCGCACTGCCACCCGCCTGAAGTGGCAGGTCGATGCGCGCAGCCTGCGGCGCGATGACGCCGAGGGGTCCACTCCGGAGCTCTACCGCTGGATTGGCGGCTACGACCTGCACGTGGTGGATCCCGACGCCTTGCCGGCGCTGTCGGATGAGGACGACGTTAAGGCGCAGCTCGAGGATGCCGCGAAGCCGGTCGGCCGCGTCGCGCTGATGCCGGCCGCTTTCGACGGGCTCGAGCCGTCCGGCTTCGGCGATTTCGGTCGGCTCGAAGCCGCCTATCCGAGCGAGACCCTGCGGCTGCTCAAGTCGCCCAAGGGCGCGCGCACCTCCGGCATGCGGCGCGCCGGCTGGTACTCGCCGGCCGAGTCGACGGCGCTGTTCCCGCAGCCTGCGTTGCGGCGTTCGCTGATGCCGGATCCCGACGAGGCGCTGATCGCTTCGCTGTTCGCGCATGGGCGGCCGGATGCATTGCGCATCTCGATCCCGGCCTGGCTCAACCTGACCGCCGACCCGCTCGCCGCCTGGCGGTTGGCGGTGGCCGGCCAGCACGGTAGAAGCTTGGGCGAATATGATGGCGTGACGACGATCGCGCCCTCGGACCTGGATCCGGCCGCAAAGGTGGCCGACTTCCGCAGCGACGGCGGCTTCACGGTCGCACAGGTGCGGCAGCTGTTGCAGAACTTGCGGCTCGTCCCGGATGGCGCCGCGCGCGCCACCGCCTACCTGCAGGAGACCGAAGCTCTGCAGCGGCGGATTGACGATCCGGCGCATATGGCCACGGTCGGCCTGCGCATCGAGGTGCTGCGCGCCCGTCAGGATGGCAACGGCGAGCCGACCACGGACTTCGTTATGGTGACGAGCCGCGAGCACGTGGTCGATCTCGTGCCGGCGCTCCATCCGGTTCTCGGCGACACGCTCGCGTTCCTGCTCTATGCGTCGCAGGGCGGCGGTGCTGAGATCGAGGACGGTCGGATCTACCGGCGCTATTCGATCGTCGCCGACCCGGAGCCCGAGGTGAAAGCGAAGTCCTTCGCCGACTGGCTCGACGAGACGCCGCCCGAACGGGATCCCTATGGTTGGGGCGCGCTGCGAACGCTAGGGCTCGCCCGAGGCCTGCGTCTCTACGACAGCGTATCGGGCGAGTATCTACGCGGCAGCAGGCTGATGGACCAAGTGCGCACCGCGATGCGCCGCGCCCTGGCGCGCTATCGCGACACGAACACCGGAGGCCAGGAGGAGCGATTCAACGGCCAGCCATTCGTCGACCTGCTCACCAAGCCCTGGGGCAATGCTAAGCTGTTCTGGTTCGACGGCGGTGGCGAGGGCCTAAGCACGAGCGAGCAGGGCACACTGATCGACAACGAAACGCTCGCGGTGATCCAGATCGCACTGCGTCCCGCGCCCGACCGCCTGATTCCCGCGGAGCAACCGCGCGTCCGCTACTTCAAGATCGTTCCCGAGTCTGGCAATGACCAGCGGCCGGAATGGCACCTGAAACTCAAGGCACCATCGGCGGGCCGTTGGTTCGACGTGCTCTCGCGCTCGGGTGGCATGGAGGCCAATCCGGCCGTCCGGCTCGGAGACGGCGTGGAGCACGCCTTCCGGGTCTCGATGCAGTTGCCGAACGACGACACGGCGATCGCGATCGTGCGCGTGACCCTGCGGGACGCGACGCAGTTGGGGGCGGAGGAGATCAATGATGCGCTGACGTTGAGAAGCGTGCGCGTGCAACTGGACGGCACCCTCGGCGAGCAACCGGAGCCCTACACGAGCGAAGAGATCACACGACCGATCGCGCTCGAACTCAACGGCGACCGCGCGCCGGATCCCGCCTTCGGCAAATTCGAGGCGCTCAAGGGGCAGGACTGGGCAGACGCGCTGTTCCGCCCGGAGCCTGTCCGCCCATTCCGGCTCTCACCGGCGCCGGCCTTCCAGAACCTCGCCTATCCGCTGGCGCGACGGTTCGGACGGATCATGCTGCCGCAGGGCATGCCGGTGAGCGACGCCCCGGATGCGAAGGAGGCGGAGGCCGCACAGGCCGCGCGCGCTGAGATCGCAACTGGCATCGTGCGCTTCTGGACCCGCTATCTCGACCACTGCGCACCGCAGGCGATCGAGGCCGGAATGATCTTCTTCTCGCTCGGCACGGTCGCGGATCCCGGCGTATGGCGGCGCGCGCCCGACCCCAGCGGGTTCGTATCGGTGACGATACCGGATCCCGAGCGCTGTGGCGCCCGCCGGAAATTCGCGATCCGACCCTATGGGCGCTACGAGAGCTGGATCAAGGCGCTCGAGGCCCCGGGCGCCGTGGATGAGCCGCCCGATCTGGTTGGCGCCCTGGACGCGGCCAGCTTCGGCAACCAATTCCTCGACGCCACGCTGCCGCGCACCGAGCCGCTCGAAAAGCCCGTGATCCTGGCGGCGCAGCGGCGTCCGGCAGCGGACGACAAGGATTTGCCGCGCATGGAGATCGTCGTCGCCCATGGCACCGACATGGTGCTGGCGCAGGCCAATCGCCGCAACGACGCGATGCTCGCGCCGCTCGGCATCTCGGTCGGCTATCGGCGCGAGTTTCCTCACCAGGAATGGATGAGTGGCCTTGTGAAGGAAGGTCAGGGTTACGACGCGTTGGCGGCGTTCGGTGCACCGGATGCCGACGCGAACTTCGCCTTCCCGGCGCTCGGGGAGGCCTATGCGGAGGCGCGGCTGGTGGAGTTGCGCAAGCTGGTGCCCGATGCGTGGCTTGGCTCGACGCTGGTCTCCGCGGCGAGCCTGCCGTACTTCTTCCGCACCCATGCGCTGGTCCATATGAGCGCCGGCATCGTCGTGTCGGATACAACGCGTGCGGTCTTCGAAGAAGGCTTCGCCGAGCCGCACCTGCCGTACCGGATCACGGACGGCTACGACCAGCGCGCCCGGTCAGTGCCGCCCACCTACAAGATTGTGCGCGAGGCCGGCGTGACCACGATCGTCTTTGACCTGGCGCTGCACCGGTTCATCGACTGCATGTCGGCGCGCGAGGCGATCCTGTGGTTCGGCGGCGCCGGGCAGCATTGGACCGGGATCCGCAATGTCGTGCACCTTCCGGAACCGGGTATCAGCTATCGGATCTCGATCGACGCTTCGATCCCGGGAAGTGGAGAAGTGGTCGCGCGCGCCGGCGAATTCGATCTGCTGCCGGTGGTGCCCAAGAGAGACGAGCACTCGGCCTACCTGGTGCAGTCGACGGGGCAGTTGCTCGTAGCCGCGGCTCACGACAATACGAAGCCGCTGCTGATAGAACCGGAGGGTCTGGTGGAGGATTGGCGCCTCCGACTCGCCGCGGTGCCGCGCGATACCGCCGCACTCCGGCCGTTCGTGCAGGAGGTGAAAGACGACCTCCTGACTCTGCTGAATGAGAGGCTCAGCCAGTCCGTCCATAACGACGATCTGGTCTCCATCGATGTGCTCTCCGATCACGTCCTCACCTGCGGCTGGCAGCCCGCGATGGCCGACTGGACGCCGCTCTGGGACAAGGCGATGGCGGCGCTGGGGTCTGCGCCCGAGGCGCAGGACATGCTGCGGCAATGGCAGGCTCTGCCGCAACAGGGCGACAAGCTGACTGTGCCGCTATCCTATCCGGCGCTGAACCGCTCCGACGCGCTGCAGCGCCTCGATGACCTATGCAAGGGGCCACCGCGAGCAGTCGGGCGTGAATTGCTCACCGTGCGTCCGCTGCCCAGCGATGAGGATCTGCTCGGCTTCCGGCCGGGTGCCGTTCCGACGCCGGTCGAGACCGAGCTGTGGGCGCTGCTGATCCGGGTCGCGGCCGCGCAGTTGTTCGGGCCGGGGCGAAGTCCCGTGGTCTCGGCCAGCAAGGGAACGCTGGCGCCGCTTTACCATCCCATCGCCCGCCGCCTCGAGGGAGAGCTCGAATGAGCGAGACCAGCCGGATCGCAGCGATACGGATTGCCGGCGGCGAGAACGAACCGTTCTACTCCGCGAAGCTGCGCCTCTTCTACTGGGACAGTGGTACCAATTCGGACCTGATTGTGAAGGACATCGCCGGCCTGCGAGTGCTGCTCGCCGATGCGGAGGCCCGGTCTGTCGAGCATGGCGGCACGCATCAGGTGCACCTGCCGCTAATGCTGCGCGGCTATGTCCGGCCGCAGGAGCACGGAGGCGGGACCAATCACGGAGTCGAGCTGCGCCTGGAGGGGCAGGGGACGATGTTCGCGGGATCGCTGATCACCGACAAGCCCGCGAACGATGTGATGCTGGTGCCGATCGGCGGCTGGCCACAGAAGCTTGGCCCTGACATCGAGCTTCCGGCGTTGAGACTGACGGCCGGCATGGTTCCGGCCGCACTCGCGGTTGACGGGCAACCACTGCAGAAATTCTTGAAGCTCGCCACAAAGAGCGGCCAATCCACCTTGTTCGGCGGCTTCCAACTGGAGAAGCCCGCGACCAAGGTCCTGCCGCTGACATTGGTCCCACACGGCATCGAGCTCGACGGCGCGTTGCCCGACCCGACGCGCGACCTGCTCGATCCGCCGGCTCCGGGGGCGCGGATCCGCGGC
This sequence comes from Bradyrhizobium sp. SYSU BS000235, assembly GCF_049747295.1. Lineage (NCBI taxonomy): Bacteria > Pseudomonadati > Pseudomonadota > Alphaproteobacteria > Hyphomicrobiales > Nitrobacteraceae > Bradyrhizobium > Bradyrhizobium sp. SYSU BS000235. The sequence continues at coordinate 29,207 of NZ_JBMHJM010000004.1, read as the reverse complement.
CGGTTCCGTCTCGAGCGCCGTCCCGGCCGGGACGGCGAGACCCGCTATTGGCTCCGCCTGATCGCCGGGCATCCCGATGCGCCCGAGGCCATGGAGCAGCTCGAGGCGCGCATCGCCCGCGCGTTCGGCAGTCTCGGCGGCGAGAAGAACGCCCCGCTGGCCCTCCGCTTCGACCGCCGTCCCGGGGTGCCGCCGCTGATCTGGCCTTTGAACATCACGTCGACCGGACTGGCCTTGATCAAGACCGTGCCGGGCGACTTCGAGATGGGGATCGAGCCTTCCGCGATCGACGCGCGCCTGCGGACCATCAGCGACTTTCCGGGCGACCTTCCGGGTATCGCGGCGATCCATGGCGAGTATCTCGCGTGGTCCAAGATGTCGGACGGCTTCGACGTGGTGATCGCGGCCGGCCCCGATACAGCAGGGGCGCCCAAAGTCGTCATCCAGTTTGCCCGAGAGGCGGATGGGTGGAAGCCCCGTCTGGAGAACACTTTCGCGACGCACCCGATCGACGTGCCGCTGGATGCGACCGCGGCGCGCCTGCTCGCCGTCTACAAGAGCGGGAAAGTCGTTGCGGCGACGGCGACGCGTCCACCTTATGCGTTCCTTCCGCTGGCCGATGGCTGGCTGCAGCTCGACCTCGCCACGGCGCGCAAGCAGAAACCGCCCGAGGCGGTGGCGCCGCCGAGCGCCATGACCGGCCGGATTGTTGCCGCCCATGGCACCTCTGCCGACGGACTTCGCGGCATCGTCGTTGACGATGCCGTGCGGCTGGCGCTGGTCATGCGCTGGCGCAAGCAGGACGGGGAATTCCGTCCCACGAGCGGGACCCTCGACATCCGTGGTGCGCGAGGCCAACTGCGCGGCTTCGTGTTCGTCGCCGAGACGTCGCCGACCGCTGCGGAGGCGCTGCCAGATCTGCGCCACGGCCCGGCATCGACCCGCGACCTGCCGATCGCGTTCAATTCCCCGCAGACCGGACTGGTGCTGAAAGGGACCTTCACGTGGAAGCCCGACGGGTGGTCGCTCGACGTCACGGATTTGCTGCACGTTCTTTCGCCCGACAGCGAGTGCGAGCCGGCACCGTCTCACGCCGCTGCGCTGCGCGGATACGGCTGGCAGGTGCCGCACGACCGGCCGTTCATCACCAACCATCCTCTGACGCGAGCCGCGGTGACGCCGGCCGAACCTTCGGTCTCGCGCGGTCTGTTGCGCTATGCCTTCGAGGGTGGATTCATCCTCGCGAACACGTCCGGCACCGAGGCTCCGGCGCTCAAGGTCAAGCACCCTCCGGCCAGTCCGAGTCAGGACGGGGAAGACTCCGGCTCGTTCGTCGCCGATACGCTGGTGCTGACCACGCTGGCTGGCCCCGAATTTGCGCCCCGGCAATGGCCCAAGGAGGAAGGACAATTCAGGGCCGCGCTACGTCACGATCTGCCGATCCTCGACGAGCTGTTTGCTTGGGCCGATCCGCCGCCGCCGAAATCGGGTGCCAGCCAGCCGCCAGCCGCCGATGCGGGCGGGGAGGGACCGATCGTCACCGCGCTCGATCCGGTACGCCTCGAGGAGGTCTGGCGCCAGAACCGTGTGCGGATGGCGCTCACGCACACGCAGGACGCATTTATGACAGGCTGGGTCGAGGCCGGTGACAATCACGACCAGGACATCACGACGCTGGTGCAGCCCTACAGCTGGAAAGCTGTCAAGGTGAAGTTCGACCTGGCGCCGCGTTGGGGCGCCTACGAGCTCGCGGGCGACGGCTATGCGCTCGACAAGGCGCTGGCGGGGCTGCGCGATGATTTCGACGTCGTAGGGGATCAACTGAAGGCCGGAGGACAGGCGATCGTCGTGCGCGGTAATGCCGCGAGCCTGTTCGAACGGTCCGATTCCAAACTGGTATGGGATTCACGCGGCACGGGGCTAGCGCGTGCGGCCACGCACGGCGTGCGCCCGGTCGGGCTGAACGACATCCATAACGACAAGCTGCGCGAGTGGCGCGGCGTGCTACGCACGCTCAAGCAAGTGGAACGGATCGAGATCGATGTCACCATTCCGTGGATGACCGCGGCGCGGCTCGCCTTCTTCGTCCGCGACCTGCCGATCGAGAACCGCGTGTTCGACGGCGCCGCGAATCCGGTCGAAAGCGCGCTCGGCACCGTCGGACAGGCTTTCGACCGTTCCAACTTTCCGCGCGCTTTGCACGAATGGCGGTTGATGGAGGAGCCTGAGGCGCCGATCGGAAACAAGGCACCGAAGCCGTTCGATCTGCGGTTCGGGCCATTCCTGTTCAGGCCGTCGCGGCTGTTGCGTGTCGAGCTCGACTCAACCGGCACGATACAGGTCATCAAGGTAGTCGGCGCCCTGCGCATAGGCCTGCGCCTGGAGCCTGGCGGAGCCTCCACCGCCGAGCCGGGCCCGTTCGGCGCCGATCGGATCTACGAGCGCGCGGATCTGTTCTGTTTGACGCTCACCCGCAACGGCAGCACATGGACGCCAGCCTGGGCCGGCGTCGCTCTTGAGCATCCTGAAGGTCACCCTGCGAAGCTCGTATTCGCGCCGCGCGAGCCGAAGGTCTCCTGTATGGTGCCGTTGACGGTCGACGACGCCGGCGGCATCGCGTCTTCGGGCAGTGCTCCGATCAATGCCACGGTCGTGCTCGACATTGCGAGCCGCAAGGTGCAGTTCGGCGCGCGTCTATTCGGCCGGACCTGCGAGTTGGAGTCGCAAGCGATCATCGGCGCGCAGATCGAATTCTTATTCAACCCAACTGGTCAGGCGGCGACCGCGTCCCACGTGCTGCTGCGCGTCGACCGTATCGCCGTGAAGCTCGGCGCCGCAAGCCAGTCGGTCTGCATCGACGGTGCGCTGCAGGTGATGCCCGAGAAGACCAAGGTGCCGGATGCGATCGACGAGCCGGACGAGGCCGCGGCACTCGTCCATGTCGGGCGCGACGCGGCGTCGTTTCGCTGGCTCGACCTACCGGCCGCAGAAAAAACTGAGTCTTTCAAGCTGTATATCGACCATGCGTCCGGCCGCGTCAGCGCCGCATGGGCCGGAGGCTGGACGCAGGCCAAGCCGATGTTCGGCCTAGAAGCTCCGGGCGACTGGAAGGTGAAAGCGCGGCTCGAAGTCTTCGTTGCTAGCCCCGAACCGCTCAAGATGCTGGCTCCGCTCGCAGCAGAAAGCGCTTGGGCAAGAGTCGCCGGCCTCGCGGGGGGAGCGAAGAACCGCATCGACCATCGACTGCGGGTCGACGCGGACAACGCGGCGCACCATCTCGACATCACCTGGGAGGCCGGATTCACGAGCCCCGTGCGCTGGCCGGTGAACGGGTTGCGCCAGGCCAATGGCAGCGCGCTGCCCGATGCATGGCGGCGGCCGAAAGACGCCGACAGCAAGAAGGCGGGCCGCAGCCGCAAGATCCAGATCAAGACCGGTGAGACGCTGACGCATGCCGTGACGGCACACTTCCGACGCCACCGGATCGAAGCCGCGCAACTGCGCCGGGTCGCCCACCGCATCACGCCGCGAGCCCAGATCGTGCTCTTGGCTGAGGTCGAGCACGCGCTCACCGGCAGCGAACGCAGCGTGACCTTCAAGACTCTCGATCACGTCGCGATCACCTCCTTGCAGTTGATGATCGATACGGGGCAGGCCTACGGCTTCGCGCCGCGCTATCCGGGGCGGCGTTACCGCGGACAGGACACCCACGCCAGAGTGCCGCATCCGGGTCTTGTTCAACTGCCTTGGGCCGTGTCCGGCTTCTTCGACGAGGCCCTGATCCGCCTCTACGCAACGACCGCATTCAAGGCACAGCGCGATGCGCCATTGTTTCTCGGTGGCGCCGCGGCGCTGTTCCCGTATCGGATCGAGGCCGAGCAACGTGCCGTAGTGGCGGTGGTGCCCTGGACGGGTCTCGATGCGAAGCTGCATGCTGCGCTGGGGCCGCTTACTCAGGCCGGCGGCGCGTGGGAGGTTGCGGCACCCGATCTGTGGGGCGGCAGCGCCTATGTCGGACCGTCGACGCAACGCGCGATGGTCATTCCGAGTCAGTCAGAGGCCGCGCGGATTCTGTCTGCGCTCGGCGATGCCGGGCTGGTGGCTGCCCATGAGACCGACGGCCTCGCGCGGGTGATGCCGGTCGAGCAATTGTTCTTCGAGAACCTTCGCGCGGGAAGCAATGGGCGGCTCGAAATCGGTGGCGACGGCGCTTCCGCCGATATCCAGGCCGCGCCGTTCTTCCTGCGTGCCCTGATGGCCATCGAGGCACGCTGGAACGCGACGCCGGCCGCGAACGGGCCGGCGGTGTGGCGCGCGCTGTCGCTCCATCCGGCGCGCGGCAAGGCGGGCGGCACGAAGATCGATCCCGTTGTGAGCGTCGAGATCAAGGCATTGCCGCCGCAGGCCGCGGGCGCACGCGCGCAAGTCCCGGCGGATCTGGTCGCGCTGTCCGCGCGACGGGCCGCGCACGAATCTGCCTACCGCCTGGTGCAGGCGGATCTTGCCGATGACGCGGGTGACCTGAAACCCCGCGCCGAACTGGTCGCACGAGCGCGCGATCTCGACCGGTTCGTCGAATGCGCGATCTGCGAGGTGGACCGCGAGGGCGCAATGCCGGGCATCACGGTCGTGGAGATTCCAAGTTCGTGCGTCCTTCGGGGCAGCCCCGGCGGCATTGCGATCGATCATCCGGTGCTCGCGCCATCGCCGTCGCTTGGCTGGCCGAGCCCCGAGAAGGTCGACGGGCTCGACAAGCTCGCGCCGCGGCTCGGCGGCGAGCGTCCGGTGCAATCGTCGAGGGCCGGCTTTGCGGCGCGCTTCCGGCAGATCGGGCTGCCGGGTCATGTGCCTGAGACCATGAGCTATCTCGGCTTCAGCCATCGCGTCGCATACCAGCGAGACCTACGCGTGCCGTTCGAGGGGCCGGCGGCGCGGCACCTGTCGCCGGTGAATACGCGGCTGCGCGCGCCGACCGACGAGTCGCTCGACGCCCCGGCCGGGTCCGGGCCTATCCTCCCGCCGTTCTTCGAGCTGGCCACGATCGGGCGGCGGCCGGGTGTGTTCGAGATCGTGACCGCGGCTGTCACGGTGGCGGCCGAGAACGAGGCGTTTGATCTGGAGCACGTCCGGTTCGGACGGCCTGCCAACTCGGGGCCGGTGGTCGCGCATCAGCTGCGCACGCCGCGCTCGCCCGCGCTTCCGGACGACGCGTCTGACGTCGAGGCCGCCGGCGATGAAAGCGAGGTCCTGAAGTTCAGGCGGCGCACCTATCTGTCTCTCGCCGATGGAAGACGCGCCGACCCTAACGCGCCCTTCATCCTCGACAGGTTCGGCTCCTTATCGGAGAGCGCCGACGTAGTGCGCCACGAGGAGAACGACAAGCACTTGCGGGTCGCCCTGTCGCTCACCACGGTGCCAGACGCCGCGGCGACCATCGGACTGATCGGGCCGAACTGGGATGGCCTGCTGGCGATCAAGGTCGATGCGGCCGCGGCGAACATTGCCGATCCGGCAAGCAAGTTGAAGGAGTTCCTGTCAGTCCGATCGGCGCGCCTCGAAATCGGGGCGGCGTCATTCGCGCTGGCCGAGAAAGAGTTCCCCATCGCGTGGCCGTCCTCCACATGGGTCGTGTTGCTCCAGCATCAACTGGGGCAGGCGCGTGACGCGTTGCGCCGCGCGACCGTCGATACGCCGATCCGGATTGTGATCACGTTCGGCCACGAGGATCCCTTGCCACCGGCCCCGCGGCCGAAGGCGATCCTGCCGCTGGCGCTCGATCCGGGCGACCGGCGCGTCCTGCGCAGCCGAACGCGCACGATCGCCTTCGGCGATCCGTCCTATGACCGCCAGCTCGGCAGCACCACCGAAGGGGAGATCGAGCAGATCGGCGATGCCCGCGGGCTGCTGTCGGTCGACCGGCAAGAGTACGATCCCGGTGCGACGCTCTACTTTGCCTGCGACACGATCGATCCGGCGACCGGACTGTTCGCTAGCGATTCCTCAGCGCCGAAGTTCACCGTTCGCTTCTTCCGGCTTGCCCCATCGAGTCTCGACGGGAGCCCGCGTGTGCCCGAATTGCTGGTCGTTGCCGGCCAGGTCCCAAACAGCGGCGACCAGGGCTATGAGCTCCCACGCTACGTGCCTTACGAACTGCCACTGCGCTTGCTGCGTCGCCTCGGCACCGGTGTGGACGGAGACGCGCCGCTGGAGCCCGGAGATCGGCTTGAGGTCAGCGCCGATCTGAAAGTGGGCCCCGTCAGTAAGACAATCAAAGTGTTCGTCAACATCGTCGCGACGCCGGTGATCGCGCCGCCCCCTTGTGTCTATTCGGTGATCGATTCGACGGCGGCCGGCGCGAAGGCTGTTTCGCGCGTCGTCCTGCACGCCGCGGCGCCGCTGCCGCAGCACATCGAGCATCCAGCGCTGCGTGAGGGCCTGGCCAAGGGCTATGTGAACCGGCGCGCGCTGTTCGTCTGGCGCTTCGCGCGCATTGGCACCGGCGATGGCGCGATCGAGCTCGTAAAATTCGACCGGTCGGGCGGCGCACAACTGCCGGACGACGCGTAACCGAAATTGTCGGGCACGACGCTCGCGAGCGAGGGGAGGCGATATCGTGGTGACGATCGCGGTGGCTGCGAGTGGAAGTCCCGTCGCGTCCGAGGATCTCGACCGGCGCGCACGGCTGGTCGGACGGATGGTGGCCGAGCTTGGATGCGATCTCCTGACCGGCGGCGGATTTGGCGCGATGGAGATCGTTGCTCGGTCGTTTTGCGAAACGCCGGGACGATCCGGGCGTTCAATCGGGGTGATTCCGGGGGAGGTCACGGGTTTTGCTAGCGCGACGGTAGGAAGGATCACGAAATACACACTGACTCCGAAAGTACCTTACCCAAATCCATGGATCGAAGTGCCTATCTTCACGCACTTGCCCGGTGCCGATCCCAAGGGCGCCGCTTCGCGCAATATTCTGAACATGGCGTCGGGCGACGTAATCGTCATCCTGCCCGGAGCCCGGGGGACGCAAGCCGAATTCGAGATCGCGGCCGGCCTCGGCAAGCACGTGATCGCCTTTGTCGGGCGCGGCGATCGCATCGGTGGCTATACGGTCAACGGGCTCCGGCCGCACGCCGAGATCGTCGACGACGAAGGCACCTTGTGCGACGTGCTGCGCGAAAAGCTGCTGCCGTTGTCCTTGCCGAAGCCGACCTACACAAAACTGCGTAGCGTCTACAAGACGAGTCCGACGGAGATCCATTCCTGCTCCATGCAGTTCCCCAACACATGCGCGATCCGGATGAGCGAAGCCCTCACGCAGGTCGTTACGGGGATCAAGGACAAGTTCAAGACCGGTGGGGTCAACCTCTGCCCGCACGACTACGTCAGGGGCGCCGAGGATCTCGCAGGCGTGCTGCGCAAGGCGGAGGTATTCGGGCTTTACGATCACGGCTTCTCGAATCCGGGATCGCCGCCGTCATCGGTCGATGGCAAGCAGGGGTTAGTCGCCTACATCAACGTGCCGGGATTCCCTGGCCAGGGGCACATCGACCTGTGGGACGGCACGGCGCCTGCCGGAGAAGCGTATTGGAACGCCGATCCGATCTGGTTCTGGAAGCTGGATCACTGACCGCACCCGTAGCGCCGCGAGCCACACCGGCACATCCAAGAAAGGACGCAACAATGGTCTACTGGACCGTGATTGGGATCGAAGGCGACGTTCAGGCAAGACTTTCGGGCTGCTGACGCTCGACACCGACACTGGCAAGTGGACCGTCGCGGGCCCTAGCAGCGTCGACAAGTTCTTCACTGCACAGAACGGGACCATCAAGTTCGTCGGCATCCCCGAGAAAGGGACGCAGCTCGCCAGTTCCCAGTCGGCCGAGGTGGCGTTCCTCAGGCGCTCAACGGCTACTCCCGCGGTCGGCACCTGGAGTCGGAGAAGGGCGCCAATCTCTCCGCCGGAGGCCTCAGCCGCGGCGTGTCGGCCTATGTGCGAGTTTTCGACCCTGTTGTTCAGGTAGCGGCTGGCCGTTGTTTACCCTCAGGAGCACCTCGCGCTTCGCCGTCCGATATCGAAGGACAGACGCTGACGGTACTTTTGTGGCTCTTGTTTTGTGTTGCTTTTTCTACAGCTGCATTCGCCGGAAGAAGGTAGCGCCGTCTTTGACGCCTCTTAGTCTGCCGCCGAAGGCTGTGCAGCGAACATCGATGGCGCGCACGATCCTACGGTAACAACAAGCCGCTCAGTGCCAAAATTGCTCTCTCCAGGCACACTGTCAATCACTCGCGCCGTTTCTCGCCACGGAAGGGCTTTGCCTATGTCGGATAAATTGCTGGTGAGTGTGTGGGGGCTGAGTATCAGCGCAGAAAGGCTTTGGGGAATAGCTGCGGCCATCATCATTGTCGGTATCGTGGCGATCGTGGTGCGGGGTTGATGAGAACTGCTGTCGAAGCGCGCTCATCTGCGCTAAAAAGGCTAATACTGCTTCGGGGGCTTTAGATGGATGTTGATCAATTTTTGAAGTCAGCACTAGCCTTATACCATTCGGCGCCGTCTTTCGTTATTTGGAGCGCCCCAATCCTTGTTGGTGGCTATATCGGGTTTCTATGGTCGGGCTATGGATTTGGAAGATGGGTTCATAACGCCGAACTCGCGGGATTAAAGGCAAGCAACGAGGCGCTAAAGGCGCAAAGCGAGGCGACCCGAACCTCAAACGAGGTGCTGAAGGATAAGGCAAGTGTCCTCGAAGAGCGGGTCAAGCTTGCTCAGGAGCAGGCTGCAGACGCCAAAAGCAAGGCCGAGGAATTCAAGGCTGAAGCGGACGAACTTAAAGATAAATTTTCCAGTGAGTTCGCAAGTGTTGGACTACAAGACGCCATTTCTCATCTCGATATGAAAGCGTCAAACATCGTCTCCGCCAACAATGCGGTTTCAGCCACACTCGGTGGCGAAAAGATCGTGTGGTTTGGCGGCGGCCATCAGGTGACACTCAGTAAGAACGATCAGAAATAGGCTGCGTCCCGCTTGTCTCGCTCTGCTTGGCTTCAAGGGCGGTGATGTAGTTGCGAGGAGCTTCACACTCGTTTGTCGCTATGAAGTAGCCTGGGTGAAGAGACTCGATTGCCCTTTGCACCTCCACGCTCCTTACAGGAGCGGCTATGGGCTGGTTCATGGCTGCGGCAGTCCTAGCGGCCAATTCGTAATTGACGCGCCCCGCAAATGCTGAGGCGGTCTTTGTGCCCAACTTTTCCGGCCGAGCACGGACACCGTAATCTGCCGAAATAAGCGGGGGGCGCATGGATTGATAGAATGATTTACGGAGAGGCCGTTCGGCTGCATCGACAGCGCGGCTAAAGGCTTGGCGCTCGATGCCAACAACACCTTCGAAGCTGACGGTGCCTTCGTGAATAGTCTTGGTTTGCATATTGATTTCTTTCCTTGAACAACTGAATCGTGCTCCGGAAAGTTGTATACCGCAACGATTAATCGCAAAAAGAATGGAACGCTGCGTAAATCTTGTTCAAGGAAAGTACGCAAGCGCTCCGACCTCAAACTCTCACAGCGTTTGACTCCCTGCAACCATGCTTTAAGCCTTTGGGACGTTATAGGAGGCGTTCCATGCCTAAAGCTGCTCAATCCATCACCAGCCAGTTCAAAGCCCTTACAATCGAGGAACAGGCAGCCGTGCTGCCCCAACTGGTAGCTGTTCATGAGCAAAGCCGCGCGCAGCGTATCAAGTTGCTCGAAGCAGAGATGGCACAGCTCCGCCGAAAGGACGTGAAGTCATTCATCCGTCCAGTGGTGAAGAAGACACGCGCGAAGCCACAAGCCACTCATCGCAGCAAGAAGGACAGGACGTTGACCTGGTCGGGGCGCGGCTCGATGCCGCGTTGGATGCGTGATGAGATGAAGACGCTTAAATTGAAACCTGATGCTTTCCTAATCGCCAAGAGCAGACAGTGAGCTTCAAATTCTGGGAATATGAGCACGAGGTCGTTGTAAGCGCGCCTGAATTTAAGGTCGATCGCCTTGACCGCCTGGCTGGAGGTCGGAACGGCGGCTGGGGAATGGAGTTCGAGGGTGATTGCATGAGGTATCGCTTCGAGCATCTCATAGATGCCCTCATGTTCGCTATTTATTGCAATGTGGAAGTAGTCGAAGCACCAGAACGCTATTGGTCGCTCGGCTTGGACGAATCTGCCCCCAACGGAGGACAGGCATGAGGAAAATCATTTCGGGATTTGATGAAGGTGCTGAAGTTGAAGCCGGATGCTTTCCTGATTAAGCGATGAGCAACAATTCATTTTCTGAAGTCATCAAACCTGACCGCCCATCGCCGCAACGATTGCGCGAACTATGTGATGCTGCAGACAAGATTGCTCCCAAGGCATGGGCCATTCAGTGGATGCAGGGTGAGGTGTACTTCAGGTTCAAAACCGTAGAACAGGCTGGGCAGTTCGCCTTCATCTCGTACACGGGGATAAAATATTGATTGCCAGGATTCTCTGATTGCGAGAGGATTCGTTTAATACGTGATTTCGTTCTTAGGCGATTTTTCACATCCACCCACCGGATGTCACGAAATAGTGGAAGCTCTGTTCCGTTATGGGCGAAGGCGTCCATTGGTAGGGAATAGCTCTGTTACCAGCATGTAGCCACTGACGAGGCTGCTCGGCTGGCAGATGGTTTAGGACCTAGCCGTTCCGTCAGTCAGCCCCGTGCAGTTGCCGGGGCTTTTGTTTGCCCTCTCATGCACTTGCGCGTCTGTTGAATGGTGGAACGCAAAGCCTAGTCTGCTGACAACGGAGAATAGGCGATGAGCAAAATCATCTCGGACTTTAAAGCCCTGAATCTTCAACAACAGCACGAGGCATACCCGCAAATCACCGCGGCCTATAACGCTGCGAAGGAGGCGAGACGACAAGAATTGGAGGCAGAAATTCGCGGCCTTGGCTTTAAGCCAGGCGAAGGCAAGCGGCCGCCCTCGGCGACAGTCAAGTATCGGAGTCTCCGCGACCCGTCCAAATCATGGGCGGGCCGTGGAGCTGAGCCGAACTGGCTGAAAGCCGAGATGGTCGAAAGCGGGAAGTCGCTGGATGCTTTTCGTGTTGGCTAATCTCCCCTGAGCTGTGCCCAAACCGCCGTGCCGATGACTGCGATAACCGTCACGTGGAATCCGTGAAGGTACGCATCCATCAGCCTGCGCATTTCGGAGGGGTCGCCAGCGAGAATGCCGGCCGTCATTGCCATTCCGCCAGCGGCAAATGCGATGGCGGCACTTAGATAAAGTCTGTGAGGGAAGGTGTTCCCCATCTCAATCGTCCTTTTCTTTGGCCTGATTGGGAAGGGATTCCAAGCGTCAACATGCACGTTGAAGATCCCTTTGAACCCTTTCAGGGGAGGATCCTCGAACGTGCCAGCTCGCCAGAAGCAGCATTTTCGAAGAAGTCTTAGACGCAACGTGTTCGATCACCTGGGTGATCGACAGCGCAACGAGGCCTACTGACCATCTCAGCGCTCTAGCGAGCTTTCCACAGATCAACCGTGGAAACCTGGCAGGCCGTTACGGCCCGCCACCCATGAACTTAGGGAGCGCCACGATTCGCATCAAGGGGAGTGCGGAAAAAATCTTGAGGAAAATGTCCCTATAGGCGCCGACCTATTAGGGCAGGAATAAGCTGGTCACGACTCCACCGAGACCGATGCAGACGACGAACCTCATCACCTCAAGTTTCCGTAGGCGCAGCTCAAGTTCTTTATCCGTCAGTCTCGGGCCGGTGTACGGGTACTTGCGCACGTACCACTTCAACATTTTGAGCACGGCGTATCTCCTTCGCGTGTGGTGGTGCACGGCGTAGAAAAAGCTTCCGAGAGTCAACCGGCTCCAACTCCATCATATCTTCGAAGCTGTCCCAATCGTCAGAGCGGAGCGTTTCGTAACACCACAGAGGCGCACAGGGAATGAAGGTCACCGCGCACACGCCGTTTAACTCCAGCGCGATGTGAATGAGCTGTTTCACGGTCTTCTGCTGCTTCTGCGTGGTGTCGATGCTTCCAGCGGGCTGCTCAATCAGCACGCGGATGTGCTTCATGCGCATGAAATTCCGATGCTGCACCACCGTGCCGGTGCGACGGATTGTAATCGTCGGATTGGGTACATCCTCGTAGAACACGCCGAACGTAATGCGGAGGGGTTTTTCGGACATGGCCGATTTCTATTCGCGGCCGGGCAAAAGAAAAGCCGCCTGCAAAAATATTGCAGACGGCTTTGTTCACGTTGGCTCCGGGATGGGGAACGAAAGTTGTCGTTCGATAACCGCGGGCGCAAAGGGTGAAGTGCCTGGGCCGAAGGTGATTTCGACCTTTGGATTCTGTGCCGTCGCCATTTCAGCGAGCAGCAACACACTGGAGAGCTGCGTCTCCGACGGCATCGGCGGAAATCGCAGAAGACGCCGACGGGGGCTTCCTCAATCTCGGTCAGGTTATCAACGGCAGCTACCATGCCGCCATTTTCGATGAAGTGAGTGAATGACGCGCGCGGGTTCGTCACCAGCGCGAAGCTGATTTTCTGAAGCATGGTGATGTCTCTCTGTGAGTGAGAGCATCAGCATGATTCAGGAGGATGTATACCGCACGTGATTTTACGATGTATCTCGGTGCGTTAGGAGTTCGTCTGAAAACGGCTGACGATCTCGTTCGCAAGAGCTGCATCTGTCAGCGCCAGAATCTTTGCGACGACTCTCCAATCTACAGCGCGGAAGTAGTTACCTTTCAGATAGCTGGTCTGCACACCAACAACTCGGGGCGGCATCCATACCGGGCTTCTTGGTGGGAGCGCCCAAACTGAACCTCCGCTAGCACCTGGCAATTTCGGGGCCTCGACTTCATTTCCTTCGTGATCGTCCGCGATGGTACCGTACTCGAAGAATAAATCGGTTCCGCCGGGTAACCTGTCTGGGTAATCGTCGGGAGCTGCTTTGCGATCTGCATAAGCGCAAATCGACTTATACAGTTTCGAGACCTTTCCCTCGTTCTTAATCGCGTACGGAAAGCCAAACAGCACAAAATCAATTGCTTTGTCCGGGTCTAGAACATTATCGAGGCTCAAGAATTGCCACCCGCCAGAAGCGATTTTTTGCTTTGCATCGAGGTCCAAAATTTCAAGAACGCATGCGTCGTATTTATATTCACTAGGCTTTATAAGTGCGCAGTTTCCGAGGCTGATAAAATCATCACTGTAGGGCTTATTGGGTATCAAGAATTGTTCGGGCTTGTAGCCAAATTCAGTAATGGTGTGCAACGCGGTGATGAAGAACATTCTTTGTTCAACTCGAAAGAACGTTCCAGACGCAATCGGCCCATCAATTTGCTCGGGATGTTGGTAGAATACCGGCGGTGTGCGAAAGGTCATGAACCGCTCGTAAACTAGAATATCTTGCTTTTCGCGAAGCGTTGCCATGATTCTGAATCCAATTTTTGTTGACGTATACAATAGTCTGACTCACCTTCACTGCAAGGCCGGTGAGCATGGACCCTTATCGGCCCGACCATTTATGACGGTGCGTTGGTCTAACAACAGAAAGAAGGTGCATGGATGCAATCACACCTGCAATAAAGCCACGCGTTGCCGTCGAAGGGCAGTGGCGCGACGGCGGCGAGTTTAGCGTTGACCCCAAGTGGTGGTCAGAAGCTTCTCGCAACCTGGCAGGCTGGAAAAGCCGTTGGTCGGTGAATGGGATGATGCCCTAGAGCATCACAAGATGGAGGCGCGTGTCGTGGCTTGGCTTCGCGTCCATGATGGCCCCGTATCAAAGAGTTCGGCAAGCGGGTGGACGTTCGACATGTTCAAGCTTGAAAAGCCCAAGGATAATTTCACCCGCGTCTGTAACGAGCTGTTGAAGGATAAGCGTATCAGCTTTCGGGCTAAAGGCCTTTACAGCGTCATGTTCTCAAAACCCGATGACTTGGTATTTTACGAAGGCGCTCTTGTTGATGAATCAACCGAGGGCAGAGATGCCGGTCGCGCTGCGATGAAGGAACTGATCGACGCTGGCTGGGTCTCGAAAGAGCAACCTCGTGACACCCGTGGCTACATGATCCCCGCAGTCATCAGGCTCCACACATCCGTCGCCGGAAAATCCACCACTACTAAGACTGATCGAACAAATACCGATGAAGTAATTCCCCCTGTATCCCCCCAACCAACGAAAGCATCCCGACGTGGACGAGCGCCTGCAATCAGCCTCGACGAGTTTCTGCAAAACAGCGGAGGTGAGCCGCCAATCACCTTCGGTCACTACGCAGACACTCTCGGATGGTCACCAGAATTCGCAGCGATGTCTGGCGGAAATTTTGTCGATACTGGCGAAGCCCCGATGCAAGGGGTGGCGGCATTAAGCGCGACTGGCTTAGTACCTGGCAGAACTGGTGTGATGGTGAAAACAGCCGACGAGGCCGAACGAATGGCGATCGCTCTGACAGCGGACTTACTGCCGCCCTCCGTTCAAGCGTGGCTAACCGCCATGGAGCGGCACAGACTGGTGGTGGCGTCAGTGGGGGGCAGGCCCCGGTGAAACCGACGCTGACCGAGCAGGAGAGGGCAGCGGTATCCCGGTCGGTGCAATCCCTTTCTGAGATCCTTCAGCCTGCGCGTGATCGCGGGCAGGCATTGGAAATCGTCATCGGGAAGCTGTTCGCCGGCTTTAACGTCTACACCGGGGATGAGGGCAAGCTTAAAGCCCAGGTCGCGGTGTGGTGCGGGGAGCTGGAGGAATTCCCCTTTATGCAATCCGGCGTGCCGCGAAGTGCGCGGTGCGTGCAAATCAGAAGCTGCCTTCACTGGCGGCGTTCATCGCAGATGTCCGGTTAGCAATAGGGGGAAGGGTTTTGGAACGGAAAAGGCTTCTCGTTGCCCTCTAGGGCGTCGTGCAACGCAGTAAGTGTTCAAGACCTAATAATTCCGGAGGCGCGTACTCCAACTTCAAGGACACGCGCCCATGACGACTTCGTCCACCCTGCATATCCAATTCCGTTCCGCCCAAATCAAGGGCACCGGCAAACTTGGTGTCAGCCTAGCCTTTATACTAGTGATTACGCTCATTTTCGGTTCCAGCTTGACTCTCGGTTCTGGATTTGTTCTTTTGCGAGAAATCCGGGAAATCTCCAATGAAGCTCGACTTCCTGCGCCGAGAAATCGAGCGCATGCGCGTCCAAGTGCGCCGTCAACGCAAGGACATCCAAACGCTGACCGTTGCCGGAATCAGCACTGTTGCAGCCGAGGCGCTGCTCGACCGCATGCAAAACAAGGTCGATGAGCTTTGCGCTGAAAGAGACCGGCTGATTGGCGAAGCCCGGGTGGCCCGTGGCTGACTGGAAGCCGCCGGTAGGTGGCCCACACCAGGTCGCCATCAACGCCAAGCTGTACGAATCCCGGAAGGCCGAAGTGGGTGGCTTCTTCGGCCGTGAGCTGTGGCAGTCCACGCACTACTACAGCCACGACCACAACAGCTACGCGGTCTTCGCCTTCGCCGACAAAGCCGAGGCGGACCAGTTCATGCGGGCTTTCGATGGTGAGCCGTTTGACCCGCGGGATGCGGGCAGTGGCAGCAAATGGATGTACTGGTTCAAGGGAAGGGCTGCGGCCCGTGAGAAGAGACGCAGCCCTTACGATTTCAGGTGGTGACCGTTCAGAAGGCTTTCCAGCCGTCCTCGCCCTTAACGACGCGCCGGGTGAGGTCATCGCCCCGCACCGTGTAGGAGCACGTGTACCCGGGTTGCCCGGCCGACTCCGAACAGGAGACGTTACTAAGCTCTGACGGGTCGCGTCCGAGGGCGTCGGCGAGTTCGTTCGTGGAAGGCCCGCAGGAGAGGACGCTCAAGCAGGCCAGGACGGATAAGTGACGTGGCTTCATGCTTCCCCGCTAGAATGTGCTGCGACAATCGTCAGTCAGCTTGCGGGCGCGTCCATCCACAAACACGGTGTCGGAATTGACGAGCTTGCCGTGGGTTCGGTGAGGCTGGCACTTGCCGCCGAAGGCAACCGCAGCGCCTCTCCAGTTAAACCATCCGACACGGGCGCCATCGGCATAACCGACCGCACCTGTGCAGGTAGGGTCGTTGCCCATGGTTTCCTTGCGGAGGACGCATTTCGCGTGGGCAAGAGGTGAGAATGAAATCAATAGTGCCGTAGCAAGAAGTGTTCGTTTCATAAGCGCTCCTGATGAGAGGAGCGCAGAACCTATTGAGCCGCAAAAGCCACTAGGTTCGTCAACGAGAACATCGGAAATAAACTTGCGTCGTGCTCAATAAGTCGGCTTCCGATGCGTCCGGCAGTCAAACGGGCCGTCGCTGCCCGTGCCCTTAATGCTGGCGTTATAGTAGCGGCCCATCGACGGCGCATTCAGGAAGGCGTCGTAGGTCGTCGCCGGCATCTCACAGTAGGGGTAATAGGTGCCCTGGAGCTGGACCACCATGAACTGCTGCGCCTTGTCGTAGCAGGCCCGGTTGATGAAGCTGCTGCGGGTGATGTCGGTACAGGCGAAATTCTTCAGATCCAGCATGCCGTAATATTTGACGTTAATGGTCTCCGCCTCGACCCAGGTAGCACCTGCGAGCATTGCGACGGCGACAGCAAAAAATCTCAACATGATCCCTCCATGGCCAGATGAAATCACAAACTCACCAGAGGGCCAACACGACCGCATCGCGAGTTATGCACCGAAATCTGCGGGATGACGCGGGAGTTACCCTGTGTCGATGACGAGCAAATTCTCTAGCAATTCCAATACTTATATAGGGGGCGACGTGCACCACTTGCAAAACGCGGTCAGCCTGATTTTCTACGGTGTCAGCACCCCTTGCGCCAAAATTAAAAATCGTCGTTATGAGTCTTGCTGCCCGCGGCGATTCGAAGCTCTCAAGTTTTAAATGGAGAGCTACGCCAATGTCTGAGCGGCCAAAATTCCAAATCCAAATCTGGGGCATTCACGTCAGCGCTGAAGGTGTTGTCGGCATTGTCGGTGCGGTAGGCACCGTCCTTGCGCTCCTGGCCTTCTATCGGTTCTGACCGTCGATGACATCGCGACGCTTTGACAGATCGATTGACGGTGTAACGGGTGCAGCACAAGATTCGGTATCGAATTCACTGTGCCGCTCAAACCGATGCCATGCCCGAGACCTCGGGTCACTCGGTCCAGCATAGCCTTCATGCCGACTACCTATAAGAACTGGAAACGCGACTTTATCAAATGCTTCCGTACGCAACTACCATCCTCAGCCGTGATCCTCTGACATCGATCAGCTGCTGCGTGGGCCTATCGCCATCAACGACCTCAAAGCCGTGGCCCGAAAACAGCGCGTACGCAATCTCGATGCTGGGGATCAATGAAAGGGGCCTGCATACGGACCCTTGAGCGATCTCGGTCCTGCGGGAAGCCGGGTCAAGGCCGGGTGATCCAAACACCCTGGCGATCGCGGGGCAGCGACTCGGGTAGGGCGAATCAATTGTGCAAGCAGAATCTACATCGTCGCCGCACCAGTGGCCGCCGGCGCCGACACCTGCCGATAACCGGTGGATCCCAAACTCGACCTACTTGGCCGTCTACGCCTGCCGTGCGCAATCAGAGATCAAGTTCTTCCGTCAAACTTCCGACCGCGACCGTCTTGCGGGTGTCGCGTCGCTCCTATGACGGGACCTGCAGTCTTGGATGATTCCACTTGGACCCGGCCGAGGTCAGCGCGTGGACGGTTCAGCACAGAAGGGCCCGCATGATGGCGTTTTCATATTCGGTAGAATGACGATCACGTTCGGCGGCCGCCATCACGTGCTGAAGGTAAATCACTCTGTTCGGCGAGCCCTCGCGGAAATCGCCAATGTGGCAACCTTGGCCTTTCCCGCCATTGCGGCAGAGATGCCGACGTCGCCGAGATAGCAGAGGACACGAGGACGGTCGGCTTTACTGGGCGCTGGCATGCACCCAGGCCAACAAGCTGTGCGTGTCTCTGGAACCGCGACGCCATGAAGGACGCTACGTATCGGCCAAGAGAGAGCTGCTAATGCGACGAGCGACGCGGAGCGCCTGACCGCTCAGTGCCAAAATCGAGTCCAGCCGGTGCCAAAATCGACCGTGTAGGACAGGGGGAGCAACAGAAGCGGGATCGTATCCGCCGCTTCCATATCCACAATTCGCATAAGGTATATTATGGAATGCGACTGCGGTTTCATTTTTGTTGCTTTTTGGTGCTGTGCAAGCAACAGCCGGACGCATTCGGGTTAAAACGGCGGTTTCGACTGTTGCAGCGAGCGTTACAACGCCGCGGCTTCTTTTGTTTCCTCCAAATCCTGCATTGCAGCCGCATCTTGAATGAACCGTACGTCTTGGGACGGCATCCTGACGGCTTCCAGTGTCGGAACGAATATCCGTTCGCAAGGCTATGCCACGCACGCCAAGATTTGCGCCGTCAGCGATCTCTTAAAATCGAGCGAAATGTCCTTGAATTTGTTGAGAAAAAATCGGCTCGTTTGAGTTTTAATTTAGACAGCTGGCAGTGAGAAGGTCGGTTAGGGTGCTTTGCGTAAAAATCACCATGCACGAGGCACCCTTCTCCGCCTCTCCTGCGGTTTAGCCGAAGCTGGGCCTTGATTAGGCCTTTCCCGAGGATTCGATCAACTCTCCGGGGATTGAGTCACCCGACTCGATACTCCCTGATCGCCACGGGGGTTTTCTTTCAACCAGCTTAGATAGTCCCGCAGCGAAGCTCGGAATTAGGCCGCTCGCGAAGCGCGCTCCCCATAGCGCCGTAGCGAGCGAGCGGCCGGCGGGACTTGGCTCTAGGTTTTATTGAAGGCCTGGGAAAAGCGCGAGCTGAGGTGTCAGCTCATGTTCACCATCTTCCAATGGCCCGGCGGAAGCGACGGAGACGCGCGCGAGATTCTTGGCGGTTTGTCGGCCCGAACTTACGCACGCTGGAAGGCAGGCAATCCGGGACGTATGGACCGAGATCTTGCAACGCGCCTTTCGCTGTTGATAAGCATTCACAAGCGGCTGCGCTACCTCTTCGCATATCCGGAGCGCGGTTACGCCTGGATAAGCAAGCCAAACGACGCGTTTGGCGGTCGCTCGCCTGCGGAGATCATGGGACAAGGCGACGTATTTTCGTTGGCTCGCGTGCGAGCTTACTTGGATGCCGAGCGCGGCAGCTGGTAACGTCGCCAGGCGAGACCTCACCGCGTTTCTCGGCCAAGTTCGTTTGCACGTCCTCGATGATCTTGTCCGAAGCGCGAACTTCTTGTTCGACCTTCCGGACATCCTAAGTCCCGGATCGTCTCATTAGTCCCGGATCGTCTCATTCGTCGTGGAGATGAATTCTAGGCATACTTCCCGATCGTCCAAGATGCCGTTGTGAATCCCCACATAAGACTGCATTTCTTCGACCCCACATAAGGCCGACGTGTTCCTCGAGAACCTGGCCATCGGCGATGGCAGACAAGCGCGTAATGCGCGCTGGTCACGGATAGGAAGTACGAGCGAGCTTCCGCAACGAACTACTGCTGCGTCTCTGCGGGATACTCGTCAAAGATTGCCTTGATGGCGAGGTCAAACTTGGCCATCGCCGCTTGGCGGTCCGGCCGGCCAATCGCGTGCAGCTTCATCCCGGCAATTTCCGCGGTGACTTTTGCGAGCGTCCTGTCCTGGACGTCTTGGAGCGAGATATCGAGCTCCTCCGCGATGACTTCCATCAGCGCCCGGAACATGAATGTTTGGGCGAAGTATCGACCGACTTGCGCGGACGATTCCTTCGGATCCGTGTTGTCGTCAGAATTTTCAGTCATACGCCCCCACTCGGATACTGACGTTAGGAAGATGATCGGTCAGGCATCGATAATCGCCGTCAAGCGCTCGAACGTTATGCCGTCTGGTGCTGCATCGAGATAAGGCCGAACTCGAAAGCGAGCCTAACGACGCGCCATCAGCTGCTTGACGCGGCTCTTGATATCGCTCCGCGCCGCTAACGCCGAAATTTCCGTTTATCTGCCGATTGCCGTGCTGGAAACCAAAGAATCGAGAGTCGATTTCGAAACCCCGCCGAAGCGGGGTTTCTCAGTATAATCATGCGGCTGGTCCAGCATTTTCTCGCGTATTCATATCGTTACTGCTGGAGTAGGACATAGGACTTCCGTGCAGTAAGTGGCGCCGCCAGTCGTGACGCAGTAAAAGCACGTCTTGCGAGTAGAAGCGTCCGGAGATCCATCGGTCATGCGTAGATACTTGCCTTGCAGCGGAGCCCCATCGGTATCAGTTGCACTGTACTTGACGACCGTTCCATCCCTAGCCGCCCGAAGAATGACCCCCCCCCTGCGCTTTGTCGTTCGATCGTACCCGTCAACGACTCCGCGTCGGGGAAAAGCATCTCGTCGCTGATAGTGATTTCCCGGATTGATTCAAGCCTGCCGTTCATGCGCGAGCCTCCCTGATGAATGTCATTATAGGCACGGTTCCACCCAGCAATCGCAGGTGAATTCGCCGCAAATGCAGTACATGCACTCGACGTCCGCTGGAACGTCGGAGGCCTCAGTCGCATCCGTCAGGTGCATCCTGCGCACTGGAATCGGCTTTCCTGATGAATCATGGGCGGTATAACCAACGATGCGGCCACCTTCGACGTGTGCCTTAACTGTTATTCCGTCGTTCGAGGTGTGGGTGTGTGGACCATCTGATAGAGTCGGGCCGAATAGCGACTCTTCGTTTATTTTGTATCGGATTTCCGTTGGTCCTTTGCTCATGAAAAGCCTCTCTTTCCTTGGTTAAGGTCCAGATAGCTATTCCAATCACACGGCAGCCCCTATTATCCGCTCGGCTGAGAGCTAACCGTTTGCAGCACCTAGAGTGATATTAGAGCTTGCGTGAGGATGCTCGGCATGGGCACAAGGAGTGATGCACTTCAACCGTAAGACTTCGGCTCAACTTCCTGAGCTAACAATAAAAATTATAATGAACCGCCAACAAGATGCGCTGCACCAGCAGATCGCGCCCGCTAAAATTCCGTGCTGAAATCCCCACCTCCAGGGTCGTTTGAGCCTACCGACTCTTCCCCCGAAGTCATATGGAATTTTTGAAAAGTGGCTGTCATTGCGCGCGACAAATCGTCGAATTGACTACGTCATTTTCGCCAACTGATGTCGCGAACAATGTGATGATGAGAGAGGCAACAACAACAAACCGGCGGCGTCTGCGGGCGGTGGTAGCCGCTCCGGGATTCGAACCCGGAACCCTCCCGTTATGAGCGAGCCGAGCAACCAAGACGATCTAGATAAATCAGATAGTTAGCTGCTATCCGCACGCGTTTATGCCTATCTATAGCGACCGTTTCATTGGCGAAACATTGGCGGGGGTTTCTACCGCACCTTTTGTCCGGGGAGGGACGCATCCAGCGAGGGCGAAGTCATCCCCCTCGTTGCACAACAGCTGACAGACTTATCAGTTAATCTTCCGAGTGTTGGAGAGCGCGGTACATCGTTCCCGCTGCCCCACGGACGTGGCGACTATTTCCATCACGGATCTCCGACGCCCGATCCTCTGGATTACCAAGGGCTGGCGGACGCCGGGGGCAATCAGCAACCTATCGCAGCATCTCCGGTCTAAAATCGGAACGCCGGCTAATCATTTTGCCGGACACCATGAAAACACCATCACCTGTGTAGTGGGGGTGTTTTGGCGATGAGGCGAACGTGCGCTTTGACTACCTCAAAGATAAAAAAATTGTACTTATCGACCGACGCATCATCGTGCATTCGGCATTCGAAGCTTGCGTGGCACTCGCTAATGAGCGGCGCATCGACCAACGGCATCTTCCGCAGTGAGGCCGAATTGGACGAACTTGTCGACTTCGCTCCCGGTCGTGTTACCGATCCCGACTACGATGTCTGTGAGCGCAGTCGTCGGCAGATTGATGACGCATTGGCCGGTGTTGCGGATCATCTGAAAACTGTGACTTCCACTCGATATCATTAACCCGATCAGCGCCGGTGAGAACTCCAGAATCGTCTGCCAACCGAGCGTCATGATGTTGGTTTTCCCTTCCCACCTCGATGACACCAGCACGATCGGTCCCGGCTCCAGGTATCGCCGGACTTTGCTTACCTGAAAGTCACTCTTCTTCGCTGATGTTGGCATAGGACCACCTTCGACATTTTCCTAGCAGCTTGGCCTGCGGGTATCTGTGAATTCAAAAGACGCGCCGCCCTTTTCCCACAACGGAGTGCTTCCGACGCGTTTCCGCAGAAATGCTCGGCCACCGCGCAGCGCTACTCTGGAAGACCTACGGAAGTTTGACGTTGGGCTCACGTCCCCACACTCTGAGCTTTCCAAGTTCTTCGACAAAAGCCTTAGCCTCCTTTGCCCCAGCAAGGGAAATGCAACCTTCGTCGAGATCCTCGCTCATCACCCCTGCCTTCTCCAAAAGCGGAAGTGCAGTTTCGACATAGGCTATAAATTTGCAGTGAGCATAGGCATCCGCGACAAAGTCACGCGCGGTCGATTCTTGCATGAGGTCGTCCATCGCCCCTTCCGCTGCCAACAGCGCAACGGCATCATAAAGGACGGACGGACCTCCATCGATCATCTGGTCAGCGTCGATCCAGCTTCCATCACTGGCCCCAGCACCTGTCACCGTCGGAGCGATAATCTCAAAAGTCGCTCCAGCCTTTGCCACCGCGGCCTTAAGGGCATTGAGAATAGCTGCATCCGTCCCTTCCGTAATGAGAATGCCCAGCTTCCGCCCTTCGAAACGCTGAGGTCCCTTTTCAACGATGCTAAGGGCTGGTGAAGGCTCAAGATCCTGGCGGGTCGGCATGGCCGCATCGGCAGGCTTCGGCATGTTCTTAAGGCCGAGCGCGGTGCCAACCTTGTTCGCCAAAGTCTCATCAATGTTCAAGAGATGAGAAATCATGCGCTCCCGGATCACCGGCGTCTTGACCTTGCTAAGTTCAAAGGTGAGAGCGTTGGCGATGTGGCGCTGCTCACCCATGGTCTGGCTGATAAAAAACTGGCGGGCCTGGCTGTAATGATCTGCAAAGCTCTCGGCGCGCAACCGGCGCTTGGGCCCCTCTTCGACATCAGCAAAGGAAGTAAAGCCGCGCTGCGGGGATTCGCGCGGACCCTCGCCAAAGGAGTTTGGCTGATAATTCGCGCGTCCGACGGGATTGCGGATCGCCATGTGCCCGTCTTGCTGGAAGTGCGCAAACGGGCATTTCGGCGCATTAATCGGGATGTGCGTAAAGTTCGTGCTCCCGAGCCGCTTGAGCTGAGTATCGAGGTAAGAAAAATTGCGGCCTTGTAGAAGTGGATCGTTGGAGAAATCGATGCCGGGCGGCACATTCTGCGTCATGAACGCAACTTGCTCGGTTTCGGCGAAGAAGTTGTCCGGCATCCGATCCAGAACGAGACGGCCCACTGGGATTGGCGGCACCAGCTCTTCTGGAATGAGCTTGGTCGGATCAAGCACGTCGAATTCGAAGCCATCAGCGAAATTCTGATCGAACAGCTGGAGCTGCAACTCCCATTCCGGGAAATTGCCGCTCTTGATTGAAGTCCAGAGATCGCGGCGATGAAAATCCGGGTCGGCGCCGTTAATCTTGACGGCTTCGTTCCAAAGAACCGACTGAAGACCAAGTTTGGGCTTCCAGTGGAATTTCACGAACGTCGATTCGTTCTTGGCATTCACCAGTCGGAACGTGTGGACCCCGAACCCCTCCATAAAGCGAAAGGAGCGCGGTATGGCCCGGTCTGACATCACCCACATGATCATGTGCATGCTCTCGGGTGTCAGACTGATAAAATCCCAGAAATTGTCATGCGCGGATTGTGCCTGAGGAAATGCGCAGTCGGGCTCTTCCTTGACGGCGTGGATGATGTCGGGGAATTTGATGGCATCCTGAATAAAGAAGACCGGGATATTGTTTCCCACGATGTCCCAGTTGCCCTCTTGAGTGTAGAGTTTAACGGCAAAGCCGCGAACATCTCGCGCAAGGTCAACGGATCCCTTGCTACCCGCGACCGTCGAGAACCGGACAAATGCCGGAGTGCGTTCGCCCTCGCGCTGAAACAGATCGGCCCGGGTGTATTTCGAAAGCGACTTGTAATTCTCAAAAAAACCATGAGCCCCATAGCCGCGAGCATGCACAACGCGCTCCGGAATGCGCTCGTGGTCAAAGTGGAAAATCTTCTCTCGAAAATGGAAGTCCTCAATCAACGTCGGCCCGCGTGGACCGATCTTTAAAGAATTTTGATCGTCGGAAACCGGACCGCCTTGAGCCGTGGTCAAGACCGGAACGTCGCCCGCTGCAATCTGATGCAGCTCGCCCCCTTCTCCACGTGCGAGTTTCTGATCGTGAACGGTTGCTACCCCGCCCGTTGAACCGTTGGGCCTCTTTGCTTTCGCCACGGCAGCTCCTCAAAATGTCGGATAAACTCAACAGGTAACCCATCGCAGACACGTCCGTTCCTTTGGGGGGCTGAATGTGGTTACAAAGGGCTGTGAGTGCTTGCAGGAAAGGTGTCGCAGTTGCCGTGGGCGACATTGACCACTGATAAATCGCTCCCTTCGCGAACCGTATCCGCCTCCAACGATCCCTCAGGAAGCGAACGCAGCAGTTCCGCTTGCGGTTTGGTAAAATAAATCCAGTGCGCCCAATCTTCGAGCTCCAGCACGACGACCTGTCTATTGTGATAAGGTTCAACATCCGGGCTTGGCTCTGTCGTCAGCATCGTGAAGGCAGGAAGCTCACCGTTCTTGCCCTCTCGCCAAAGTCCGGCGATTGCCGTGAAGGGCGACCCACTCAGCGTGAAGCGATGCTTGGCTTTCGGATATTTCTTTCCCGTGAATTCGAAGAACGCTGAGCCGAGCGCGATCGCCGGGAACAAGCTATCGCAAAGGCAAAAGCCGCGATCGAAGAAGCAAAGCGGGGCCATGAAAAAATAGTGCACGAAATTGAAACGCGACGAGCCGCACTGGACAAGCGCTATGAAGCCGAGGAAGCGCGCTGGGAAAAGCAGAAGGAGAAATTAGATCGCACTCTGCGCCCGGTCAGGAGTTGAGCGCGGCAACTTCAAGACCGACGATCAGTGCGTGTTGGTTTTATGCCAGCGCTCGAGGTCGTCGGGTGTGAGTTCGCCGGGATCTTGCTCCTTCTCAACAGGCTGCTTCCAAGGCTCGTTGGTTTGCTCAAAAGTCTTCTTGTCGGTCCGTTGCCGCAGATCGCTGTTTGGTTTTTCTCGATCCATTTCGCTGCTTCCCTGTCGTGCGGTTCACTACCGACCTATCTGGAGATCGGGCGTTCATTTGGCTCGTGGGGAAAGTTCTCACTGATAGATCTTTTCGTCTCCTTTGAGACGGTAAGCGGAGCTGCGATAGCTAGGATCATCGCCAAAGCCGCAACGATCCCAGCCATAAAATAAAAGGGCTTTTTCATTAATCCTCACTTCGGAGGCTAATCTCGTCGAGCCGAGCTTGTTCCCTTCAAGACAGGCCTGTCGTCCGACCACGCGGCGAATCCGACCAGTGCGTCGAAACAGTGCAAGCTGCTGACGAGAGACGTCATATCCGGTAGCGCGGCGTCGGGTTCGGCAACACGTCACTCGTTCATATAGTTTTCCAAATGTGATCGTCCGATCGGCGCTTTGTTGAGGCTTTGCGCCGCCCAGTTGGGCTGCTGCGTCTTCATCATCGCGCCTTCACTTCATCAAACCAGCCGCTGTGAGGGCCCGCGTGATCACTGCATTGACATCGATGCCGCCTTCGCGCCTCCGGGTTCTCGATCCAAACCCGCCTGTGTTCGATTGTTTCCGTTGATCGTTCGGAACCCCTTCAAGTACCGGCGGCGTTGTTGTCAACGACGTCTCTCGGGCTTTGTGAACTTTCCCGGTCAGACCGAAAAACTTCGCAATATGAAACGATGAAGATATTCCCGCCTCGATGAGAAACGCTCCTTCGACGCCGAATTGCTCGCCGCTTTCCGCAATCCCAAGCGGTGTGCCATGCGCCATATTGCTGATCGTGAACGATTCAACAGCTGTCTGTCCGTCGGAGTTTTGCCACGACTTGCGTGGATGGCCATCGACCATGTCTTCCGACATTGGCAAGAGTGGAAGTCCGTGCACGTCCAGCCATTGCTTGATGATCTCATCCGCGTTGACCGGGTTGACGGTTCGATCAGCACTTCCATGCCAAATCGATAATTTCGGCCAGGGACCTTTATGAGGTGAAGCACGCCGAACCAGATCTCCCAGTTCACGGTTCGAACGATACGGGACCTGGAACATCCCGCTGAGCGCTTCCTTCACATTGCTCGCGACGCCGTATGGAAGACCCGCGATGATCGCGCCTCCTGCAAAGACCTCGGGATACGTTGCAAGCATGACGGTCGTCATCGCGCCGCCGGCGGATAAACCAGTCACAAAAATGCGCTGCGGATCGATACCGTGCTTGCGCACGATGTGATCGATCATTTGACGAATGGAAAGCGCCTCGCCGCTGCCGCGGATCGTGTCTTCGGGATTAAACCAGTTGAAGCAACCGTTGGCGTTGTTCGTTGCCGTTTGCTCGGGCATGAGAAGCGCGAATCCGTAACGCTCCGCCAACGTCGACCACCCCGCTCCCGCATCGTACCCGCGAGCGTTCTGCGTGCACCCATGAAGGACAACAACCAGTCCGCTTTTTGGAGGAATGCCGTCAGGCACAAACGAAAGCATTCGCAAGTTGCCGGGGTTAGAACCGAAGCGCGATGTTTCGATCAATGGACTGTGGGCACCACCGGCTCCGGGGGATCGATAAAATCTGCCCAATCCTGCTATTTTGTCCAGCTTGGGAAGGCGTCGAAGAAACTCGATGTTTTTTGCTAGGGACACGGCAGTTCCTTTGTGAAAGAGACTACCAACTGCCACGAAGCCAGGAAGTTGCTGCACTGCACACAAAAAACACGAAGCTTCAGGAGCTGGTTTCTTAGTGGCGGGGAACTGAACGCGCAGCCGAGTGCTTACAAGGGCCACCGACTCGCGGTAACGGAACGTGCGCAGCAGATTTTACTTGGCCTCTTGCCAAACGTTCGATCCGTCCAGACCGGATTCGTGCGGATGGCTCTCAGGATCGGCTGGCCGTGCACTGCAAATCCACGAAGCCAGCCGGTACCTCACGTCCCGCGAACTCCGGAGTGAGATATGTCTAAGATACTGACTTCAGCTCTAGTCGCGTTGCTCGTCACCGCCTCCGTTCCCGCGCTGGCTCAGGGCTCCGGAAGCGGAAGTGGCGGCGGCTCGGCCGGCAGCAGCGGATCCGCTTCCGGCTCGGCAAGCGGCGGGGGCACTGGCACATCGACGGCTCCTTCAGCTAACACCACTGGTGCTGGCGCTGCTTCCGGCACGACCTCAGGTACGAACCCGAATAATAGCGTCAATTCAAACAATGCTGCCGCCACCTCGCCTTCCCAGGCCAGTCGAAATTCCGGTGTGGGAACAGCGCCAAATGGCCGACCAGTCGGAAGCCCTGGCTCCGGCTTAGGCTCGCCAGAGCAACCCATCGACAGCCGCGTACGCTGAGAGAACCCTGCCTGACACTAGCCTTATGCCGCGGAGGCTTTAGCAGGATTTGGCGGAGCTGGACGCCGCATTCCACGCGCCAGCCAGTTTCATCCACGTATCAGCTAATCATCAGACCGCTCGCCTTCGCGGATCTTCTCAATGTCTTCAGGCTCTTTTTCATCGAGACGGGTTAAATCATTCCTAGCCGCTTTGTGGACGTGGAGCAGTTCATCCAACTTAGCTTGCAGAGCCTGCGTGTCCCGATGTTCAGATCGTTGAATCACGAGGGTCATGCAAAGCGTGAGAACTGTTGTTGCGGCGTGCCAATCAAAAGATTCGTGGTCGAACAGGACCCATAGGATGACGTAGCATCCCAGCGCGGCGAAGGCTGCGGGGCGCGCAGTCCACGTCCCAGCATTAGTAAGAAATCGCGTCGACCATTGCGGCATATTGATGAACGGACGAAGCAGCTGAGGGTTCCGTTAGTACATTGCCTGCTAGTCAGTTTGCTCAGCCTTCGATCCTGGCCGATCGTTCGATGCTAAGTCTTTACGAACCCACTGCCATGGTGGAGTTCTCTGATACCGGGGCGAGCGCGACGGATCGGTTCATCGGAGAAACGCGGATGGCTCTCTATGATCTGCCTGTCTAAGCTTCGACATCCGAGGCAGCTGAATCGGTGAAGTTGTCGCCATGACCTCCGCGTCACTCCAGAAGCAGATCCGATCTCTCTACGAGGGTGCAACACCGAGCGGCATCTTCTTCCGTTATGCTCTGCTCGCGTTCGATATTGTTACGGTGCTGTTTATTATCGCAACATCGTTCCTGCCCTCCAGCCAAGTTATTGAAACCCTCGACGTTTTGTTCGGGCTCGTGATCCTTGCAGACTTTTCGGCCCGCCTACTTGTTAGCCGGCATCGGCTCCGCGACTTCACGCGCCTCTCAACCTGGACCGACATCGTCGCGATCGTTTCATTCCTAGCGCCCCTCGCGGGCGAAGCCGGCGGCTTTCTCCGTATTTTGCGCACGTTGCGGCTGTTGCGCGACTATCAGATGTTGGTGCGGCTGCGGGTCGATAGCCCCTTTCGGCGCAACGAGGAGGTGATCTTTGCCGTCACCAACCTCGCAGTGTTCATCTTCGTGATGATGCGGTCGTTTACGAAACCCAGAAGTTTCGCAATGACCAGATCGCCAATTATGCCGATGCGCTGTATTTCACCGTTACGGCGCTGACGACGACTGGCTTTGGCGACATTACCCTGCATGGCACGGTCGGCCGCTTAATTTCAGTGGTGATCATGATTTTTGGCGTGACCTTGTTCTTCAATCTCGCCCGCGCGCTCTTGACGCCGAGCAAGGTGCGGTTTCCCTGCCCAACCTGTGGGCTCCAGCGCCACGATAGCGATGCTGTGCATTGCAAGGCGTGTGGCACGGTGTTGAACATTCCCGATGAAGGCTTGACCTAGCCGCCTCCCGGCAAACTGAAACCGCAGCTCATATTCAGCAATGGCTTACACGGCGGAAGCGCCTTAGGTGCCTCGGTTTCGAGAACAACCTTCCTAAATTTGTGCGTCTACCTCGATTTACCCTTAAGAACGCTGAGCCGTCCGTCGCCTTCCAGAGTTGCCAACTTTATC
>NZ_JBMHJM010000003.1:0-207459 GCF_049747295.1 Bradyrhizobium sp. SYSU BS000235 | reverse complement strand
TGGGAGCTCTAGCGGCTTTTTTTTC
This sequence comes from Bradyrhizobium sp. SYSU BS000235, assembly GCF_049747295.1. Taxonomy (NCBI): domain Bacteria; kingdom Pseudomonadati; phylum Pseudomonadota; class Alphaproteobacteria; order Hyphomicrobiales; family Nitrobacteraceae; genus Bradyrhizobium; species Bradyrhizobium sp. SYSU BS000235. Next base: position 207,434 of record NZ_JBMHJM010000003.1, on the reverse strand, counting down.
GGGGCGAGCAAGTGCCGTGAGACCGACGGTGACCAGTTCGCCGCGAGCCCGTCCGAACATATAACGCATCGGGCTGACGATAGTAGATGAAGTCCGGCAAAGTAACGGTGGCGCCTGCCACACGCGGTCAACTTGCTTGTTGACTGCCTTTAGCGGCGTGTCACGCTTCGACCTTCTCCTTTTTTGGTAGTTCCACCCCCATTTCAGGCAGGCGGCAAGCAGCGAGCCGCGCGGCCTAGCGTACAAAGTGAAAATGGTATCCAGCAAACAGAGCGCAGGAATTCTGCTTTTTCGGCGCATGGAAAATGGCATTGAAGTATTGCTCGGTCATCCCGGCGGACCTTTCTGGAGCAGGAAAGACCTGGGCTCGTGGTCAATCCCCAAGGGACTGATCGCAGAAAATGAAACGCTCCTAGCCGCGGCAAAGCGAGAGTTTGCCGAGGAGACGGGACATCGCCCACGCGGCAAGTCACTGCCCCTCGGCGAGGCCAAACAGTCCGGTGGCAAAGTCGTACACGTCTGGGCAGTCGAAGAGGACTGGGACGCTGACAGTCTTCGGAGCAACACATTCGAGATGGAGTGGCCAACGAGATCGGGCAGACGAAAAACGTTTCCGGAACTCGACCGCGCCGCTTGGTTTCGTATTGAGGAGGCTCGAACAAGAATTTTGAAGGGGCAGGTGGTTTTCCTCGACCGATTGCTGGATGCTATTTCGGATAACTAAGTTCACGTCTGCAAAGGGCGTGTTTCGCGCCGCTTGGAGCAAGCCATGTATCCATCGGTAGACTGGAATTCCGTCTTCGTGCCGGCGATTGGCCTCGCAGAGATCGTCGTCCGCGGAAGTCTCATGTACCTTGGGCTATTCATGATCATGCGCTTCATGGCGCGACGCCAGGCGGGTCATTTCGGACCTGCGGACCTCCTTGTAATCGTGCTGATTGCCGATGCTGCTCAGAATGGCCTTGGAAAAGAGTATGGCTCGGTCACTGAGGGTCTTGCCCTCGTTCTTACAATCGTTGCGTGGGAATATCTGTTGGACTGGATGGCCTGGCGATTTCCAGCAACGAGGCCGTATCTGAAGCCGCCAAGCCTCACGCTCATTCGTAACGGCAGATTGCTTCCGCAGAACCTGCGCAAGGAGATGATTACCGAGGATGAATTGAGGTCGCAGTTGCGCGAGCAGAGTGTCGAGGACTACGCGGAGATAAAGTTGGCAACTCTGGAAGGCGACGGACGGCTCAGCGTTCTTAAGGGTAAATCGAGGTAGACGCACAAATTTAGGAAGGTTGTTCTCGAAACCGACGCACCTAAGGCGCTTCCGCCGTGTAAGCCATTGCTGAATATCAGCTGCGGTTTCAGTTTGCCGGGAGGTGGCTAGGTCAAGCCTTCATCGGGAATGTTCAACACCGTGCCACACGCCTTGCAATGCACAGCATCGCTATCGTGGCGCTGGGAGCCCACAGGTCGGGCAGGGGAACCGCACCTTGCTCGGCGTCAAGAGCGCGCGGGCGAGATTGAAGAACAAGGTTACGCCAAAAATCATGATGACCACTGAAATTAAGCGGCCGACCGTACCATGCAGGGTAATGTCGCCAAAGCCAGTCGTCGTCAGTGCTGTGACGGTGAAATATAGCGCATCGGCATAATTGGCGATCTGATCATTGCGAAACTTCTGGGTTTCGTAAACGACTGCAGTCATCACGAAGATGAACACTGCGAGGTTGGTGACGGCAAAGAGCACCTCCTCGTTGCGCCGAAAGAACGGGCTATCGACCCGTAGCCGCACCAGCATTTGATAGTCACGCAACAGCCGCAACGTTCGCAAAATTCGGAGAAAGCCGCCGGCTTCGCCTGCCAGGGGCGCCAGGAATGAAACGATCGCGACGATGTCGGTCCAGGTCGAGAGGCGCGTGAAGTCGCGCAGCCGATGCCGGCTAACAAGTAGGCGGGCCGAGAAGTCGGCAAGGATCACGAGCCCGAACAAAACGTCGAGCGTTTCAATAACTTGGCTGGAGGGCAGGAAAGATGTCGCGATGATGAACAGCACCGTAACAATATCGAATGCGAGCAGAGCATAACGGAAGAAGATGCCGCTCGGTGTTGCACCCTCGTAGAGAGATCGGATCTGCTTCTGGAGTGACACGAAGGTCATAGCGACAATTTCACCGTTTCAGTTCAGATTGCATCGGATGTCGAAGCTTGGACATGCAGAGCATAGAGAGCCATTCGCGTTACTCCGATGAACCGATCCGTCGCGCCTGCTCCAGTACTAGAGAACTCAGCCATGGCAGTGGGTTCGTAAAGACTTGGCATCGAACGATCGGCCAGGATCGAAGGCTGAGCGAAACTGATTAGCAGGCAATGTACTAACGCAACCCTCAGCTGCTTCGTCCGTTCATCGATATGCCGCAATGGTCGACGCGATTTCTTACTAATGCTGGGACGTGGACTGCGCGACCCGCAGCCTTCCCCGCGCTCGGATGCTACGTCATCCTATGGGTCCTGTTCGACCGCGAATCTTTTGATTGGCACGCCGCAACAACAGTTCTCACGCTTTGCATGACCCTCGTATTTCAACGACACGCAGGCTCTGCAAGCTTAGTTGGATGAACTGCTCCCCGTCCACAAAGCGGCTCGGAATGATCTAATCCCTCTCGACGAGAAAGAGCTTGAAGACCTTGAGAAGATCCGAGGGCGAGCGGTTAAGCGCTCCGCTGCGCGCTCGGTTCCCCGCCACTATGAAACCAACTTCTGAGCTTCGTGTTTATTATGTGCAGTGCAGCAACTTTCTGGCTTCGTGGCAGTTTGTAGTCTTTCTGACCAAGGAACTGCCGTGTCCCTAGCAAAAAACATCGAGTTTCTTCGACGCCTTCCCAAGCTGGACAAAATAGCTGGATTAGGCGGGTTTCATCGATCCCCAGGATCCGGTACTGCTCGAAGTCCATTAATCGAGACGTCAAGATTCGGATCGAACCCCGGCAATTTGCGAATGCTTTCGTTTGTGCCTGAAAGCATTCCCCCAAAAAGTGGACTGGTTGTCGTGCTCCATGGGTGTACGCAAAACGCTCGAGGTTACGACGCGGGTGCTGGATGGTCGACGTTGGCGGAGCGTTACGGATTTGCGCTCCTCATGCCGGAGCAAACAACATCGAACAATGCCAACGGTTGCTTCAACTGGTTCAATCCCGAAGACACGATACGAGGCAGCGGTGAGGCGCTCTCGATTCGTCAAATGATCGATCACATGGTGCGCAAGCACGGTATCGATCCGCAGCATATTTTTGTCACCGGCTTATCCGCCGGCGGTGCGATGACATCTGTCATGCTTGCAACGTACCCCGAGGTATTTGCTGGGGGCGCGATCATTGCTGGGCTTCCATACGGCGTCGCGAGCAATGTGAAGGAAGCGCTTAGCAGCATGTTCCAGGCCCCGTATCGATCGCACCGTGAGCTGGGAGATCTGGTTCGGCGAGCTTCACCTCATCAAGGACCATGGCCGAAATTATCGGTTTGGCACGGAAGTGCGGATCGCACTGTCAATCCGGTCAACGCCGATGAGATCATCAAGCAATGGCTGGATGTCCACGGACTTCCGCTGTCGCCGAAGTCTGAAGACATGGTCGACGGCCATCCACGAAAGTCGTGGCGAAATTCCGAGGGACAGACAGCTGTTGAATCGTTCACAATCAGCAATATGGCTCATGGCACGCCGCTTGGGATTGCAGAAAACGGCGAGCTATTCGGCACCGAAGGAGCGTTTCTCATCGAGACGGGAATATCTTCATCATTTCATATTGCGAAATTTTTCGGGCTGACCGGAAAGGTGCACAAAGCCCGAGAGACTTCATTGACAACAACGCCGCCGGTACTTGAAGTTCTTAGGAACGATCAACAGAAACAATCAAACTCAGGCGGGTTTGGATCGAGAACCCGGAGACGCCAAAGCGGCATCGACGTCAATGCAGTGATCACGCGTGCTCTTACGGCGGCCGGCTTGATGAAGTGAGCGCGATGATGACGAAAAGTTAACCGCACACAGTTTCGCACCAGAAACGATACGAAATCGGTAGTGAGAACCCGCGTACGACGCCTCTCGCACTTGTCGAATCCGCCGTGTGCTCGAGCGGCACAAATTTTCGAGCGAGGTGCACAGCTCCTCAATGTCACAGCAGAAGCAATGGTACGCTAAAGCGAAAAGGTCAGTTGGCCCGGGTCGCTCTCAGTTTCGTCCTGAAGGGCCGACAGCGAGACGCCAAGAAGGCGGACCGGCTTAGGAAGTGGCATTTCTTTCTGAAGCAATGCGATTGATAAGCTCTCCAGTCCGCTGCGGCTGGAGATCGCGACCGGCACCGATTTGCTACGTGTAATGATCTCGAAGTCGTTGAACTTTACTTTCAGCGTAACCGTTCGAGCCCGGATACTGGCGCTTTCGCAGTACCGCCACACCTTCTCGATCAATGGCGCCAACTCGGCAGCCATGGCGTCAAAATCGCTGAGATCAGTAGAGAACGTGTTCTCGGCGCCAACCGTTTTCCGGGGTCGGTTTGATCGGACCTCACGGTTGTCGATGCCTCGCGCAATCCAATAGTAGTACGCTCCGGCCTTGCCGAAGTTCGCTTGCATGAATTCTAGCGTCTGGTTGCGCATGTCGAGACCAGTGTAGAGGCCTAGCGCATTCATCTTCGCGCTTGTGGCGGGCCCGATACCGTGGAACTTGGCGACGGGCAGGACTTCAACGAACGCTGGGCCCGTGTCGGGAGTAATCACAAACTGTCCATTCGGCTTGCGGTAGTCGGAGGCGAGCTTCGCCAAGAATTTATTGTATGAGATCCCAGCGGACGCGTTGAGGCCGGTCTCAGCCTTGATCTTGGCACGGATCGCCAGCGCGACGTCTCGAGCCAGCGGAATGCCTTGGAGATTTTCGGTGACGTCGAGATAGGCCTCGTCGAGCGAGAGTGGCTCGATGATCGGTGTGTGTTCGGCGAAAATCTCCCGGATCTGTGCGGAAACAGCCCTGTAGACATCGAAGCGCGGCTTAACAAAGATCAAATCTGGACACTGCCGCTTCGCTGTTACGGAGGGCATCGCGGAGCGAACGCCGAATTTGCGTGCCTCGTAGCTCGCCGCCGCCACAACACCGCGTGCCGCCGAGCCGCCCACCGCGACTGGCTTGCCGCGCAGCTCCGGATTATCGCGTTGCTCAACCGATGCGTAGAACGCATCCATGTCGATATGAATGATCTTGCGATGAGGGTCTGACAAGGAAGCGTCGTTGTTCTGAGTCGTGGTCCAATATCCAATATTAGCACAGCGTCCGAGCCTGGGCGGGTCTCTCGTGGCCACGCGAGTGCGCATCAAACTCAGTATCGTGCTATCCGAGCCTCACGCATGAGCATTCAACTCCAAGTCGACTCACCCCGCGAAAAATGATCTGCTTGATGTCTGGAAGCGGCAGCGAGGCACTTCAGCCGCAGAGGCCGAAGAACGTCAACAAGGAGGCGAGGCGATGGAACTTGTAACAAACATCCGGCCACCGAGCGAGCGCACTTATGGTCTAGAGCATATCGCGGTCGGGTCTGACGTGCGAGTCTCTGCGTTAAGTCTGGTGGGTGACGAGCAAGTCGAATGGCATTGGCATTCAAGCACCAGCGACATCTTCTTCTGTCTTGAAGGAGTCGCCATTATCGAAACACTTAGGCCAGACAAAATCGTCCAATTAAAGGTTGGCGAGAGGTACGAAGTATCCGCTGGTGTACCTCACCGTGTGACGCCGCTAGGCGGTAAGACGTGTCGGCTTGTGTTGGTCCAAGGCGTTGGAAAGGCGGATTTCCACCGAGGATCCCAGACCCCCACATAGTGATGCGGGATTAGATCCGCGCCGTCTTGATTGGGAGAGTATCATTCGCGTTTTTTGTTCTAATTTTATCCAGTTGGGAACCAGTTCTTTTGAAGCGTAAACCAGCATGCCCCGGCGGGCGGCGGGTCCACGGCGCTCTGTCAAAGAGAGCGCGAGCCACGAGTGATCCTGGCTCACTCGCTGCCCGCGCCTTCCGCCCTCTTGTGCCAGTATCGACCGGTTAGTCTTTGTCAGATGACTTATTTCTTCTCAGCCCGTACAAGAATCTCGAAGATCGGATTTGCGAACTCGTCTGTGACTTCCATCCGCCAGTCGTGGCCGGGCCGCAATTGGCCGTCGAGCTCTTTCAGGTGATCTCCGGCTGATCGGGTGGCCGCCTCCCAAGCCGAGTCTTTATTGTCTAGGTCCAGACCGTCTACATCCTCATAAAGCCGGTCATGGCGAATGTTGAAGAAATATCGCGGCATCGGACTCCTCGTTTTACTTCGAGGTGAAAATGCTAAACGCAAGTCAATGTTCTTGGCGTTTTTACCATGAGTTTTACTGCACGCGAGACCTAAGCGACTTTTGACCGCGTGCAACGTTGACTCGCGCTGTTATCTGCGTGGGGTGCGAAGCCAAGAAATGGGCTAAGCGTTCGTCAGCCTACCGTCGGACTATTCTCGCTTCAATGTCCGCTCATCGGGGAGGGAGAGGATAAAGAGCTCCGTTTCCTGAGGGATCATATTTACCAGCGAGAAGTCGACGTTTTCACACAGGCTGTGGCGGCCGTTGAGCGATACTCAGTACGAGCATGAGGGGCGTTGATGGAACCCTCAGCTGCTCTGCCCGTTCCTCAATATGCCTCAATGGTCGACGCGTTTTCTTACTAATGCTGGAACGTGGACTGCGCGACCCGCGGCCTTCGTCGCGCTGGGATGCTACGTTGTTGTCTGGGTTTTGCTCGACCGCACATCGTTTGATTGGCACGCTGTAACAACCGTCCTCACGCTTTGCATGACACTGCTGATCCAACGCTCCGAACATCGGGACACGCAGGCTTTGCACGCGAAGTTGGACGAACTGCTCCACGTCCACAAGGCGGCTCGGAATGATTTAACCCGTCTCGACGAAAAGGAGCCTGAAGACATTGAGAAAATCCGCGAAGGCGAGCGGTCTGATGATTAGCTGACGGATGAATTGGCGTAAGCGCGGTGGCAGAAAGCAGACCCGCGGCCCAGGCCGAGGCAGGTTCTCTCAGCGTACGCGGCTGTCGATGGGTTGCTCTGGCGAACCTAAGCCGGAGCCAGGGCTTCCGACTGGTTGGCCATTTGGCGCTGTTCCCACACCGGAATTTCGATTGGCCTGAGAAGGCGACGTGGCAGCAGCATCGTTTGAGTTGGGGCTATTCTGGCTCTGACCTGAGGTCGTGCCGGGCGTCGAACCAGCGCTGTTAGCTGAGGGAGCCGTCGACGTGCCAGTGCCTGCGGAGCCAGCAGCGGATCCGCTACCGCCAGCCGCACCGCCGCCACTTCCACCTCCCGAGCCCTGGGCCAACGCGGGAACGGAAGCGGTAGTGAGCAACGCGACTAGAGCTAAAATCAGTATTTTGAACATGTCGCTCTCCGGAAGCTGTGGGATGTCAGGTACCGGCTGGCCTCGTGGATTTGCAGTGCACGGCCAGCCGATCCTGAGAGCCATCCGCAGGAATCCGGTCTGGACGGATCGAACGATTGGCATGAGTCCAATGGAAATCTGCTGCGCCCGTTCCACGGAGGAAGCGCTCTAAGTGGGATTGCTGAGCAGAGGCGAGGAACTGTGAATGCGAGATATTGCTGTTTGGCTTCCACTGGTCTGCGCCAACTTCCCCGTGATGCGAAGGCGATGGTGCGAAATCTGTAGCTAAGTGCGAAATCCCGCGCGAGTTCACTTTAACTTATAACGGGGAAGGTGACTGAAGTTGACGTCCCATTCGGAGAACTCTCCTGCTTGACCTCGCCACCAATCTGTCGGGCGAGCGAGCTGATCAGTTTGAGTCCCGAGCCGCCGGGGCGCGGACTTTGGACTCCACGGCCATTGTCCGCAATTGTGAGCCGGGCCTCGCCGTAGCCGACGCCTGCTTGTAGCCTGATTGTAATCTGACCACCCGCCTCGCCAAAAGCATGCTTGATGCTATTGGTCACTGCTTCGTTGAGCACGAGACCAAGCGGTACCGCTCGGTCGATGGACAGCTCGATCTCGTCTGCCTCGAACTCAATTGCAACCTTGTCTACTTGCTGCTCGATCGAAGCGGAAAGCGCCCGCAGGTACGAAGCCACATCGACAGCGTGTACATTATGCCGAGGCGAGAGCTGATCGTGTGCGAGTGAGATCGCGTTGATCCGATTGGCCACGTGGTCGAGTGCCCGCTGAATTTCGATATTCTCAAAGCGTCGCTTTTGGATGCCTATTGATGAAAGAATGATTTGGAAATTATTCTTTACCCGATGTTGAAGCTCGCGAAGTAGCAACTCCCGACGCTGCGCCTCTGCTGCGGCTTCTGCCAAGGCAGCAGCTTCACCGCGCTGAGATGCCTGGCGTTGGACCGTCGAGCCGATGATCGCAGCGGCTGCGGTCATAAACTCAAGCGTGTCATGACTGAACTCACGGTAAGAGGAACTGTCAACCTCGAGCACTCCCCAGGCGGCGCCGTCGAATAGGATCGGTACGTTGGCAAGGGAGACGATGCCGTGCTCCTTCAGTATCTCAGAGATGACGAAGCCGGGTGCGCTTGCTGTGTTGGCGATAAAGACCGATTCCGCTGTTTGGAACGAACGGCCAGGGGGCGATCGCAGATCCGACGGGAACGTCGCCACACGGACAAGCCCTTCTTTCCAACCAAGCCCCGCAGCCATCAGAAGGTCCGCGGTCTTTCGCCGGTAACGCAAGATCTTGACGTGGTCGATCTCGACGGCGCGTGCCACCTGCACAACCGCCTGGTCGAGGAACCGGTCAATGTCGGAGTATTGTCCAGCGAGTCGGCCAAGATCGACGAGAATGCGAATGTGGCGGCGTAGCTTTTCGATTTCGTTGGGGTCGCCGACCGAAGGGAGCTTTCCTGTCATGGTGAGCGATAATCCTAACCTCGGCGAAATGTCGAGCTCCTACCGCTGCGGCCCAGGTCACCTTGGCGCAACGATGTGTCAGCCGCTAAACAGAAAGCTTCTCCGCACGTTCCCTCCATGTTGGGCCTAGCGTTCGGGTTGCTTGGTCTGTTGCCGTTCCAGGTCCTCAATCAGAGAGCGAATGCGACCGGCGGTCAGTTCATCCACATGCGGGATCATCTGTTTGTATTTCGCGATCCTAGCTAGGATCTGTTGTTCCCGGTTATTCATGTCAGTCATCGTCAGTGCCATGCGCAGTTGCCCCTGCGCTAGTTAGAACGGCCTGCCCGGGTCGCAGGTTCGCCTAGAACCCTTCTCATTTGCGCGATGCTTATGCGGGTTACAAAACGACTTCAAAGAACTGAAAGTTAAGGATGTTAAACACACTTCGAGACCGGCTGGCTAGTCGAGGGCCCGTCAGCCGGCCGCAGAATGTGCCACACTGACCGTTGCCTTAGCTGGAAGGTCAGTCAGGTGTCACGCCAGTAAAATTTCGATTTCCTCCGCGCGTTCCCGCGGCCGCACATCATCGCAGAAAAATCCCGGCTGGCTCATGTCAGACCATGCCGGGTGAGCAGTTGTCGCCGAATGGCCGCAGTTATCTATTGATAATCAATGCCAGGAAGAAGCCAACCGCTGCTGCAACGACCAATGAACCGAGGGGTTGCTCCTGCACGGTCGATACGATCGCGCGGCTTCCTTCGCGATAGTATTCGCTACCGCGTTTCATCGGGTCCTTGGCGAGGTTGCTCACGACTTCACCCACTTTACCAACGGCATCGTTCGTATCCTTGTCCATGGATCGTCCTCCTGATGTTGCAGGCTAACCGTCGTCATTTTCGAGGGTTCCGTACAAGAGGAAGAGGATTTCCCGGACCCCGGCTGGCTCATTCAAACCAACGGGCGGAGTTTTCCGCCGCCCAAAGGAAAGCGGCGGATTGCAGAGACGGCAAAGGAGCCCGACCGATTCAGTGGCGACGGACAGCTAACGACGAAATCATGAACCCCCGCGCCATTACCGCATCACACAAGAATGCCGTTCGGGTCGCGTGTGACCGTTACCGATCTTCGGACTGGCGGAAGCATCACGATTCGCTTCAACAACCGTGGACCGTTCGTTCGTGGCCGCTGCATTGATCTCAGCTATGGCGCTGCAAAGGCGCTCGGCATTGGCGGGACGACGAGGGTGTTGGTCCAGTGATCTTCCAAGATCCTAATAGCCTGGCCGTCACGGTTGGTCTGCTCTGTCTGGCCTATGCGGTGCTTTCCAATCCCAGCTCTCGTCGCGCTTCGCTCTCCCGGCGCCGTGGGGAAATCCTGGAAAGCGCGCGGGAGGCAGTGGGTCGCCTCGTTCCCAGAGGCGAAGAGAACAAAGCCCAGGCTTGTCGTTGTTTCGGTAACCGGGCTGCATCTTCAATGCCAGCGCCAAAGAGCGCTCGCTGTCGTAACCACGATGACAATCGCAAAGACCGTAATAATCAACGGCATGTCTTTTCGTTCGCGGGGTGTCATTAGTCGCTACTTCCTACAAAAAATAATCCAAAACCTTGTCCACAAAACAGAGGCGATTCGAGCGCGCACTCCACTCAAAGCCTGCTCAGGACGGCTTTAGATTCGTGTTCTCGCGCACGCCGCTCTCGCTTCAAGAGCCGATCGTCAGGGAAGGGAGTTCCTAGGCGTTTTGCATGGGCCTTAACACTAACTATGCTTCGGCGGAGAGATACCGCTGTGCGCGCAGCGGAAACGCCCGATGCGACTAACTGTTGAAGACGTTGAAGGTCTTCCGGTTTCCATGTCCGGCTTGTCACATGTTTCATTTTTCGTCCCTAGGTTGGCGGCTGCAGTCCGGGTGACGAAAGCCAGCCATCGATAGACGCCGCTGTTTCGATCTGCCTGAGTTTTTTCTGAATAGCCTTGCGCTCGCCGCTTCCCGCAGGAAGGGACGCGAGCTTCATTTCAAGCTGCTGCCTTTCGCTCGCTAGGCGCTGAGCGAGTGATTGCGCAATAGATTTGTCGGACATGAGGATCTCCCACGCACTACATTGGGCGGGAGACATTTGGCCTCTCATCACCGATAAATGCCGGTAAGACCGCGCGGTGATGAAGTTAATGTACACGTGTTCATGAGCGAGCGCCGTATCATTTGGTACGTGGAATCAGATTGATGGTACGCCGCAACAACGAGGCAGGCCGTAACCGGCTCGTTGCGAGCTCGGTCGAACATTAAGAGCGTAACACTAGCTGGGGATGTTAGCTGCCTGACACGCCGTTGGGATCGTTCTCGCCTTCATGGCTGGCAGTCGCTTTCTCGCCATCCAGCCAATCTTGCTCTTCCGCGATCGCTCGCCAAGCCCGTGCCATGCGCCTGAAACGCATAGAGGACGGCTTATCCCGCGCTCTTTCGGCGAGATGCAAGCAATTATAGGCGTTCTGCCTGAATTGATCAGATGGCTTCATGAGCTGCGCTCCAGATCGTTTGCCACCCCGTAAATGATGATCCGGGTGGCTCGCGAGGCACCCGGGATCGGAGTTTGACGCCTTGACGTTAAATGCGGCTCGTTGCTTCTTCCACACTCTCGAGGGCGGCCGGCATCTTGGCGACTGACATCAGCGTTCGCGAGACCTGATTTAGCAACTGGTCGGAATTTTCCTCCTCGGCGAGCGATTTCGACAGCAGTTCCACGAGAGCGCTGTGGCGAAGCTGCAAGGCGAGATTCTTCGCCGTTGTATAGGCGGAAATCTCATAGTGCTCGACTCGTTGCGCCGCGCCGATCAACGCAAGGTCCGCCGCCGCATCGTCCTTTGTTTTGCCCTCGTCCATCACTTCCTGACCTTCCTCGACCAGGCCCATCATGCCTTTGCAGGGCTTGACGCGTGCAGTTGCGCCTAGCAATGAGAGGCACTCATTGAGCCGCTCGACCTGGCTTTCAGTTTCTACAAGGTGCTGCTCGAACAATTCGCGAAGACGCTCGAAGCGGGCGAACTTCGCCATTTTCGGAAGCGCCTTGGTGAGCTGCTTCTCGGCGTGCAGGATGTCGCGGAGTTCGTCGACCAGAAGGTCGTTCAGTCCCTCAGGTGCCGTGGGTGGTGAACTCTCGGTCTTGATGGCAGACGCCTCTTCGCCGGGCGGCTGGGCCTGAAGGGCTGGTGCGCTCACGAACTCCCAATCGCCACCCTCGTTCCAGGGGCCGCGGGTATCGATTTCGCCTTCGTCGCCTGCGCCAGTGGAGTCGTTGAAGAACTGATTGACCAGTCCCGGGGTGGGCGCGAGCTTGCCGATGGAGAACGCTGGCTTGTTCATGCTTTCCAGGGCGGCCGCGAACGCCTTCATGTGCGTGATCTCGCGCGTCATCAGGAACTGCAGCGCGTCCTTGCTGCCAGCGTCATCGCAGAAGTTGATCAGCCGCTCGTAGACGATCTTGGCCCGGGCTTCGGCGGCAATGTTGCTGCGCAGATCGACATCGAGCTCGCCGGTGATCTTCAGATAGTCGGCGGTCCAGGGATTGCCTTGCGAATTGAAAAGATTGACGCCGCCACCGCCCGCAATGGCGATGAGGGGATCGGCCTCGGCTTTCTCGCGATCGAACTTCATCGGCTTCAGGTGCATGCGCGCGAGGCAGCCCACGATTTCCAGATGGCTCAGCTCTTCGGTGCCGATATCCATCAGGAGATCTTTGCGATCCGGATCTTCGCAATTCAGGCCCTGAATGGAATATTGCATGGCGGCCGCGAGCTCCCCGTTCGCGCCACCGAACTGTTCCAGGAGCATGTTGCCGAAGCGAGGATCGGGTTCGTCGACGCGAACGGTGTACATGAGTTTTTTAACGTGATGATACATGGGAGCCTCGGGAGCTGGAGGAATAATATGACCAATGCCCCGTAGTTACGCGTGTTCCTATGTGAGGCCCCGTGCTTTCGAATTGCTCCGACACGCAATGTTCGTATGCCGGCTCGTCTGACAATCAGCCGCGAAACGGGAGGCGCACCTAGTTCCGTCCGATAAATTTCCTAGGCCGCTGCTCTTGACTGTTTCTGCAGGTAAGCAGTAGTGACCTTTGCGATATTCGCTGAAATCCATTCAGCCATTGCTTCCTCTTCGTGCAGGTTGGTTTCGAGCGCGGCTACACAGTTATCAGCACCGGCCGGACCACACATGGCTAACAGCGATTTGTAGGCGGCGATTTCATAGTTTTCGAACGCGTTGTTAGCCAACGTGTTCTTAAGGACCTCATCATCAGCGGTGGCGTGCGCCATCGCCGCCATATTACCAATGAAGGATTGCGCGGTATCTTTTAGCGACGAGGTGCTCTCGTCGAATTTTGCCAGACAGTCTTCTAATCTCTTCATTTGACCTTCAGTCTCAGCGAGATGGCTCTTCACCTTAGCCTGCACGTCTGGATAATCCGTTAGCCTTTCTGACTGGCGTTCCATCATTTCCCGAGCTTGGGTTTCCATGGCGTGAGCGTTGCGAAGACCCGCAACGAAAATGTCCCTAATCTCTGTCATCGTCCTTCTTCTCCTCGGATTTTTTAGTGTGTTCTCGGCCGCCGACAAAGCGGCGGTCGTCTTGTTTTGTCACCGCTCGTTCACGATCAGCCTGTTCGTGGTGTTGGATTCGATCGATACCGCGTCGTTCCTTTGAAATTGCCGTCGCCGTCAACCGTTGCCAACATCGCAATCGAAAGCTGATCGATCTGTTCCCAACCGGACGATTGGTCGCGCCTTTCATTAACGGCGGACGCCAAGACATTAACGGCGGACGCCAAGAGCATTACGGAACACGCGCAGTAAATTCGCTTTATCCGGAAAACCACGGTGGAGTACCCGATGAAGCAACTTTTTTTGGCCGCCGCTTTGCTGACGGTCGCGGCCTCAGGAGCGGTGAATGCTCAGGACACAGGTATTGCCCGAGAACGTCGGCAGGCCCGGGTGATTTACGATACCTACCAGCAATGCCGCGCGGCCATGTCTGGCCAAGGCGGCGAATGCGTCAGGAATTTCTGGCACACGCCGTTAGAAGCTCAATCCTAGCCGCTCTCTTCGCCGGGGCCGCGGCTGTTGCGCATAACCGTTCGAGCCCGCGGCGCCGTTATTTTTCGTGGAGGTAGTGTTGGAGCCGGAGCTTCTCGAGCGTCTTAAGGCATGGTGTGAGCTCAGAAACGCCGTCGCCTCCCTTTGGCTCCTAGGCGGTCAGGCAGCCGTGGAAGCTCGGCCTCTCCAATTCGCCATCGAGCTCCGACCAACGAGAGGCAAGCATGACTGGGCGTTGGCAGAATACGTAGCTTACTCCGAGGAATGGAAAACTGATCTATCCAGGATGGTGCGAGCCGGAATTAATTTGATTGCGTTTCGTGATGAGTTAGATCGTCCGTTCGAGCCCGGTCATAACGCGCTGCTAATCTGGGAACGGACAGGGGTGATTGCTGAAGTAAAATAGGGCGGTTCATCGCGGCGCCTTCTAATCGTCGATTTTCTAAGGCTTGCCCAACAGCGGACTCCGATGATTGATGCGAGGGCTTGTCTGACCAGTGGCCAGCAAGATCCGGATATCGAGCCGCTTTTCCGCGCGCGGGCCCACTCAGGAGGGCATTTGTACGGTTAGAAATAGACAGAGAACCGCAATTAATCCCCACACCATTTTTGCGATGAGTTTTCTCCTACCAGCATAGGGGTCATGATATCTGGCACTTTTCGGTCTTCTGATCTCGAATGGACCGCCGCGCTCGTGCGAGGTCGCGCTGATCCGGGAAGGGAAATCCTTCTTGGCGTGCTTTTCCTTGAACTGCTGCTAAGCTTCGCTTGAAATGAACGCCGCCCTTACAGGGGATACGCCGGTCTCAACGAATTTTTGAAGCTTCTCGAGATCTTCAGTCTTCCACGTTCTGCTGGTTGGGTGCTTCATGAAATGCGCGCGCCTCCGTTGAATTGCATCTAATTCCAGACCCCGGCCAAAGTTCCCGGGAATCGGAACCGCATCAAGAGCGCGGCATTATCAAGCTTGAAAGATCAGCAGCGCTGAACGTCGGATGTACACGGCAGCGTGAGAGGCCTCGTCGTCCCCAGCGGCGGGGCCTTTGCTTTAGGAGCGTGAGTTGCGTCGCGTCGTTAAAGAGAAGGTCGGCAAAAAGGCTGCGTTTCCCGGCTTCATCAAACCGGCTCTCGCAGAGCAACTACGTCGCCCCCCGAAGGGCGGAGAATGGATTCACGAAGTTAAGTTCGATGGCTATCGTGTACAGATTCACGTCGCCAACGATGCGGTGAAGGTCTTTACCAGGCGCGGTTACGACTGGACGTCCCGTTTCAAAAAGATCGCGACAGACGCTTGGCGCATCAATGCGCGCTCGGCGATCATCGATGGCGAAGTCGTTGCCCCGGCGGCAGACGGGGTATCGGATTTTTCCGTGCTGCAGGAGGAGATCAGAGCGAAGCGGTCAGACAAGCTCGTGATGTATGCGTTTGACCTGCTCTACCTTAACGGCAACGACTTACGTGCCGTGTCGCTCGAGCATCGCAAAGAGCGGCTTCGCGAGCTCGTCCGAAAGACCGAGATTTTATTTAGCGACAGCTTTGAGGCGGAGGGAGCGGCAATCTTTGCGCGCGCCTGCGAAATGGGGATCGAAGGCATCGTCTCGAAGCGCAAGGGCAGCCGGTATCGATCGGAACGAACCAATGATTGGATCAAGTCCACATGCCGGCAGCGTGAGACGCTGGTCATCGTTGGCTATGCAGTGAGGGAAAATCGTTTTGATGGGCTTTACCTCGGACGTCGGAATGGCGATGGCAACGGCATCGAGCTCGTCCCAATGAACTTCAGCTTGCCGCCCCCCCGGATCACGGGGAGGCCCGGTGTTCAACTTTCGCTCTGAAGGGCGGAATTTCGAGAAATCGCACCGCTGCTTGATCCCGGCGTCGGCATTTTTCGAGTTCACTGGGAAGAAGTATCCGAAAGCGAAGCACCGCTTCACGCTCAACGGCGAGCCGTTTTTGGCGATCGCGGGGATTTGGCGGGAAGGAAAGAATGGTGGGACATCTGCTTTTGCGATGTTGACCACCGAGCCGGGGCCAGATGTCGAGCCCTATCATAATAGGCAGATCGTTGTGCTGAAGCCGAAAGATTGGGCTCACTGGATTTATCTGACCAAGCCCCAGGCGGAACTGCTGCGGCCGCTCCCTGAGGGATCGTTGGCGGCGGAGACGGTTCGAGAAGGCAGCGATTGATCAGTGGTCCATGTCGCCGACGGCATTTAGCCGAAATCCCTCCCGACGCTCTCGGCCGCCGCAAGTGCCGCCTTGATCTTCCCGCGCTCAAGAGCTGCGCGCCCAGTCAAGCCACCAAGTTCGCCGTGCGGCTGCACGAGAAAGCGATAAACCGCCCAAGGGCCGCCTAAACGCTCATGCAGGACCGGAAGCTCGGCATAGGGCTTGCCCTCGGCGTCGAGCTGCCAGATTGGGAAACGAAAGCCGCGCTTCGCGCCGTCCAGTCCCAAAACTCGGCCGCTCTGGCGCTTCGTGTTCACCGTCACCCGGGTGGTGCCGAGCATCTTGGCGAACGCATCCGCGCTCAGCATGTCGTCGCCGTTGAGGATCTCGGCGGCACGCGAGCGGCCGCGATCTCGCGCCGCGGCCAGCGCTAACTGCAGTTCAGGGGCTGCCGCCGTGGCCTCTTCCGCTATCGACGCAGGTGCGGCGACAGTCTCCTCAATGGGCGTCACGAGCGTCCTCCCTTCGGCATCTACATCGACGCGAAAGCTGACCCGCCGGCCGGCCGTGCGGCTCTTGTGGATGGCATCCCCATAGCCTTGTAAGAGCGCCTTCATCCGCTTGGGGTTTTTAGTGAGCACCTTGGACGCGGCGTCTGGGACCTTCAGCTTAAAGCCGGCCGTTCCTTTTGGCTGGGTCTCATCCAGTCCGATGAAAAACGCCGTTGTGTTGAAGGACGATTTTCCGGCGGTCCGGCCTCGGCGACTCGTCCCGCGACGAACGCCCGCCTTCGATTTTGTAGCTGCCATGATCCAATCTCCGTCGGAGCATCATGACATGGGTCGGTAAATTCGTAAAGTTCGTAAAGATGGCGGATTTAGGAGTCTCCGCGCGCGGCGCTTTCGCGCTCTCCCGAACGATCAATCCATAAGCTGGCGGGTATGACTATGGGTCGATAAATTGGACTTGCTTCGGAGCGCCCTTAAACTCTTGCCGCTGCAAAATAAGCCCCGCCGTGAGCCATATCACGACCGCCACAAGTACTGAGAGCCAACCAAAGGAATTATCGACGACGTAGGCCACCATGAGTCCTACCAACGCCGACGTCACCGATATTAAGAGCCAGAGGATCCGAACCATCTTTCGTTCTAGCCATGCCACTCGTTCGGTGAGTTCGTCGACCTTGTCCGGTGTCATTCTGTCTCCTTCAGGTCATTTGAAGCTTCAGCGGAAGGTGCGTTAAAAACGTCCAGTGCGAGAAATAATATCATCCAGCAAAGCGAATTGCTTTCACCCGCTACGGCTCGGACAACTCGTCGCCA
Source organism: Bradyrhizobium sp. SYSU BS000235 (assembly GCF_049747295.1). Taxonomy (NCBI): domain Bacteria; kingdom Pseudomonadati; phylum Pseudomonadota; class Alphaproteobacteria; order Hyphomicrobiales; family Nitrobacteraceae; genus Bradyrhizobium; species Bradyrhizobium sp. SYSU BS000235. The sequence continues at coordinate 189,933 of NZ_JBMHJM010000003.1, read as the reverse complement.
AATTTCTGGGACAACAACGCTAACCCGCTCGAAAAAATAAAAGCAAAGCGGGTGCCTTATATTGATCGATCACAGCTTGAATGCGTAGTCGACGATTACTTGGCGCTCCCGTAGGACCGCGCAATGCGTTTGTGATTGCCTGCGTCAGCGACTGGATCTGATCGTCGGCAATTTCGGCGTCGAACATGATGAACTTGATGCGGGAAGTGCCCGTAGCCTTTACTGAATTCTTTGCCATTACCCGGTTTCCGAACTAAAGGAGCGAATCAGTCGTTGTAGTAGCAAGCTCCTGTATCCTCCGGTTGCAGGTTCCATACAAGGGCGAAGTTGCTGGTTTGTTCCGATTTTGGTGGCCAACTTTACTGTCGTCATAGTCTAAGCGGTGAAAAGCTTGAGAATGGCTGATGAAGCAAGTGGATAGAGAGGGGGTGAATGCCGTAGAGGGCATTTTCCTCAGGGAGTTGAAGTGGATTTTTCGAGAGCAACCGATCTCCGATTGGGGGATCGATGCCCACGTTGAGGTGACAAACCGGGACGAGCCGATTGGCCGGCTCTTGGCGCTCCAGATCAAGAGCGGAAAGTCCGTCTTCCGCAAGCGGGGCGAGACCTATGTCTTCTATGGTGAAGAGCGGCACCTGCGGCATTGGCGAAGCCACTCCCTCCCGGTTGCCATCATTCTGCATGATCCCGACAGGGGACTGACGCTGTGGCAGCGGGTGGAAGAGGATCAGGTCAAGTATGGGAAGCGGGGACGTTGGTCCATCGAGATACCGCCGACGCAGATTCTGAATGCGCAGGCGGCTGAAGGTCTGGAAAAGGGGGTCTCCGATGTCACTGCCTTCCGTAGGCTCCGGTTGACCTTCGATCTTCCGTTAATGAGGGAATTCGCCTCGAAGGAGGAGGTCTATTTCTCGATCGAGGAATGGGTGAACAAGAGTCTGGGCTTCCGGGACGTTAGTATCTATTTCAGCGCCGACAACATGGACGATAGCGAAGCGGACCATCTCATTAGCGCTTGGTATCCGACGCACAGCATCGGTGAATACATGGCCAACGTGTGGCCGTGGCTGTCTTAAACGATATGCCCCAGCGGTCGGGATATGAAGAGGTCGAGGAGCACAAGATCAACGTCGTCCTCAACGACATCGGCAAGGCGTTCCTTTTGCTGGAGGACTATTACGCGAACGGCGCTGAGTTGATCGAGTCAGAGGTTCCGGATGTGGAATACGACTTTGACGCCGAGGAATATTACCGGTCGCTGCATGAAGATGAGGAAAGAGAGCGCGCCGAGAGAAAAACGTCGATCTGACGTTGGGCAATTCCGAGAATCCTGACCTCACGGTCCGATGGAGTCGCCCGCGCAAATTGATCGATACTTCGCCCAAACATTCATGTTCCGGGCACTAATGGAAGGCATTGCGGAGGAGCTCGATATCTCGGTCCAAGACGATCCAGGATCGGACGCTCGCGGAAGTCATCGCGGAAATTGCCGGGATGAAGCTGCACGCGATTGGCCGGCCGGACCATCAAGCGGCAATGGCCAAGTTTGACCTCGCCACCAAGGCAATCTTTGACGAGTATCCCGCAGAGACGCAGCAGTAGTTCGCTGCGGAAGCTCGCTCGTATTTCCTATCCGTGACCAGCACGCATTACGCGTGGCTTGTCTGTCATAGCTGATGGCCAGATTCTCTGTGAACACGTCGGCCTTATGATGAGCGAGCCGATCTCTGGGCTTTCCAAATATGCCGATCTTATGTGGGGGCTGGGCCGATCTTATCGGGTCTGTGCCGATCTTATGTGGGGGTCAACAAGGACACCAGCCAGTGCCAAAATCGAGCGTGTAGAACATGCGCATAAGTTTCCTTATGCGAAATTCGAAGAAAACCCCTGAGATTTATTCTTGCTTTTCGCCCCTGTAATCGCCAAACGGCGAGGAGGCTTGCGCTTCTAGGCTTTGAGCCATCGCCATGACGAAACTGGCCGCATTCGCCGGAAAGTAGTCAGGCCCGATTTGCTCGATCATATTCTCAACAACCTGGCGGGCTTTCGTTGCGTCTACCGCAATTAATTCTGCGGCGTGATCACGCAATGCTGCGGGTACGATGTCGACCGTGTTTTTGAGCCTTTCCAGGCACTCCAACCATTTTCTCTCGCTATCGGTGAGGTCGTAAAACCCATGCCTTTCCCAAAACTGGTCCTGTGCCCTCTCAAATCGGTCTTCAAGATCATCAACTCGCATCGCGATCGCCTCCTTCGTTAAAGAAATGTTCCGCGTATGTTCCCTTGCATGTCAAGCTCCCGACCTCGACAAGTCGCGGTATCGCCGATGACGTATGATTTTAATCGAATTGGATGCTCTTCAAGTCATCGGCTTGGCGATGGTTTTTTGATGAAGTCCTTCGCCTAAATTTGGTCCAGGCGGTTTCAGCCGACGTTCGTCGTCAGTGCTGGCGCGGTGTAACTGCTGTTTGGCGTTCCGGTAGCCGCAACATCCCATGCAGACGAATGAAGCTGAAAAAACCCGCCGTTTCAGGCGGGTTTTTCGGCGCTAGGCGCAATTTACTAACTGCGGCATATCTAACGTGCCAAGGCTGCGGCTGTAAGATACCGTGAGGCAAACCAACGTGCCGCTCACATCTACAACAACAGCTCCGAACTGTTAGCTGCAGCCCGTCGTGCTTCCGCACGTGTCGCACTTCATGCAGGTGCCGTTGCGCACCAGCGTGAAGTTCGAACACTCGCCGCACATGTCGCCTTCGTAACCCTTGGCCTTGGCTTCGGCGCGGCGTTCGGCTTTTGACGGTGCTGCAGCGGCTGCCGCTGAACCTGCCTTGCCCCACGCTTGCGCCTCGAGCTTTTCGGTCGGCGAAAGATCACGCTCCGGTTCTGCCGTTTTCAGCGCGGTGGCGCCTTCGGCCGCTGAACCGCTCGATGCCAGTGCCGTGACGCGTGCGCCGCCGGCCGGTGCATCGCTCGCGGTCGAAGCCACGGAGGTCGCGGCACCGCCGCGCATCACGACGAGATTGTCGCTGCGAGAGCGGGTGAGACCCTTCGAGAGATACTTGGTCGCGGTGTGCTGACCGTCTTCCGGCGACTTGCCTTCCTCGACACCCTTGCCGAGCGCATCGAAGTTCGACTCGGTCGGATCGACGTGGGCGAGGTCGTAACGCGACATGTAGCTGACCGCGAGTTCACGGAACACGTAGTCGAGGATCGAGGTCGCGTACTTGATGGAGTCGTTGCCCTGCACCGGACCCGCTGGCTCAAAGCGGGTGAAGGTGAAGGCGTCGACATATTCCTCAAGCGGCACGCCGTATTGCAGACCGAGCGACACGGCGATGGCGAAGTTGTTGATGAAGGAGCGGAGCGCGGCGCCTTCCTTGTGCATGTCGATGAAGATCTCGCCCAGGCGGCCGTCGTCATATTCGCCGGTGCGCAGGTAGACCTTATGTCCGCCGACCACAGCCTTCTGGGTATAGCCCTTGCGGCGATCCGGCATCTTCTCGCGCTCACGGATCACCGTGACGCGCTCGACGATTTTCTCGACGATCTTCTCCGCGATTTGCGTGGTGCGCGCCGCCATCGGCTTGTCGTACAACGCCTCGACCGCATCGTCCTCTTCATCGTCATCCGAGATGAGCTGGGCATTGAGCGGTTGCGAGAGCTTCGAGCCGTCGCGGTAGAGCGCGTTGGCTTTCAGCGCGAGCTTCCATGACAGCAGGTAGGCTGACTTGCAGTCCTCCACCGTCGCGTCGTTCGGCATGTTGATGGTTTTCGAGATCGCGCCCGAGATGAAGGGCTGCGATGCCGCCATCATGCGGATGTGGCTCTCGACCGACAAATAGCGCTTGCCGATCTTGCCGCAGGGGTTGGCGCAGTCGAACACCGGATAGTGCTCGGCTTTCAGGTGAGGTGCGCCTTCCACGGTCATCGCGCCGCAGATGTGGACGTTCGCGGCTTCGATGTCACGCTTGGAGAATCCGAGGGTGGCGAGCAGATCGAAGCCCGGCGCATTGCTGACGTCGGGGGCGATGCCGAGCGCGTCGCGGATGAAGTCTTCGCCAAGCGTCCACTTGTTGAAAGCGAACTTGATGTCGAACGCGGTCGGCAGTGCCTTCTCGATCTTGGCGAGGGCTTCATCGGTGAAGCCTTTTGCCCTGAGCGTCGAGTTGTTGATGCCGGGGGCATTCGACAGCGAGCCGTGACCGACAGCATAAGCCTCGATCTCGGCGATCTCGCTTTCAGGATAGCCGAGCGCGCGGAGCGCTTCCGGAACAGCGCGGTTGATGATCTTCCAGTAGCCGCCGCCTGCAAGCTTCTTGAACTTCACCAGCGCGAAGTCAGGCTCGATGCCTGTGGTGTCGCAATCCATCACCAGACCGATGGTGCCGGTCGGCGCGACCACAGTCGTCTGCGCGTTGCGATAGCCGTGCTGTTCGCCGAGTTCGAGGGCCTTGTCCCAGGCGGCCTTGGCATGGGTCACGATATCGGCCTGCGGGCAACTTGCGTGATCAAGCGGCACCGGATTGACGGCGAGGGCTTCGTACCCCGAGGCATTGGCATGCGCGGCACGACGATGATTGCGGATGACGCGCAGCATGTGCGCTGCATTCTTCTTGTAGCTGGGGAAGGTGCCGAGCTCCGAGGCCATCTCAGCCGAGGTGGCGTAGGCCACGCCGGTCATGACCGCGGTCAGCGCGCCGCACAGCGCACGGCCTTCCTTGGAGTCGTATGACAGACCCATGGTCATCAGCAGGCCGCCGATATTGGCGTAGCCGAGGCCCAGCGTGCGGAATTCATAGGAGAGTTCAGCGATCGCCTTGGATGGGAACTGCGCCATCATCACCGAGATTTCGAGCACGACGGTCCAGAGCCGGCACAGATGCTCGTAAGCCTCGACGTCGAAACGGCGGGTCTGGGTATCGTAGAACGTCAGCAGGTTGGCCGAGGCGAGGTTGCACGCGGTATCGTCCAGGAACATGTACTCCGAGCACGGATTGGAGGCGCGGATGTCGCCGGACGCCTTACAGGTGTGCCAGTCGTTCATGGTGGTGTTGAAGTGCAGGCCGGGATCGGCGGAGGCCCATGCGGCGTAGCCAATCTTCTCCCACAGGTCGCGGGCCTTCAGCGTCTTGGTGATCTTCTTGTTGACGCGGCCGATCAGATTCCAGTCGCCGTCGGTTTCCACCGCGCGCAGGAAGTCATCCTTCAGCGAGACCGAATTGTTGGAGTTCTGGCCGGAGACGGTGAGGTAGGCTTCCGAATCCCAGTCGGTGTCGTAGGTGTCGAACGCGATGTCCGTGTAGCCCTGCTTGGCGAATTGGATCACGCGCTTGATCATGTTGTCGGTAACGAGCGCACGGCGCGCGAGCTTGATCTCGCGGCGCAGGGCAGGGTTCTTCTCCGGATCGAAGCAATCTTCACCCGGGCCTTCGCAGTTCACGCAGGCCTTCAGAATGGCCTTGAGGTGCTTCTGGTTAACCTTGGAGCCGGTGACGAGGGCCGCAACCTTCTGCTCCTCGCGAACCTTCCAGTCGATATAGGTTTCGATGTCCGGGTGATCCGCATCGACCACGACCATCTTGGCGGCGCGGCGGGTGGTGCCGCCGCTCTTGATGGCGCCGGCTGCGCGATCACCGATCTTGAGGAACGACATCAGGCCGGACGAACGGCCGCCGCCGGACAGCTTTTCGCCTTCGCCGCGCAGGCGCGAGAAGTTGGAGCCGGTGCCGGAGCCGTATTTGAACAGGCGCGCTTCACGCACCCACAGATCCATGATGCCGCCTTCGTTGACGAGATCGTCCTCGATGCCCTGGATGAAGCAGGCATGCGGCTGCGGATGCTCATAGGCGGATTTGGACTTGGTCAGTTTGCCGGTCTTCCAGTCCACGTAGAAGTGGCCCTGGCCCGGACCGTCGACGCCATAGGCCCAGTGCAGACCGGTGTTGAACCATTGCGGCGAATTTGGCGCGACCATCTGCTTTGCGAGCATGAAGCGCAGCTCGTCGTAGAAGGCGCGTGCGTTGTCTTCCGAGGTGAAGTAGCCGCCCTTCCAGCCCCAATAGGTCCAGCAACCGGCCAGGCGATCGAAGACCTGCTTGGACGAGAGTTCGCTGCCGAAGCGCTCAGCCTCGGGCAGGGCGTCGAGTGCCTCGGTATCCGGGACCGAGCGCCACAGCCAGGACGGAACGGTCTCTTCCTCGACCTTCTTCAGCCGTGCAGCGACGCCGGCCTTGCGGAAATACTTCTGCGCCAAGACGTCGGACGCGACCTGCGACCAGAATTCCGGAACCTCGACGTTCTCAAGGCGGAACACCACCGAGCCATCGGGATTGCGAATCTCACTGGTCGTCAGCCGGAATTCGATCTCGGCGTAAGGTGACTGACCGTCCTTGGTGTAGCGGCGTTCAATTCGCATCGTAGTGCCCCGTCGTTGCCAGGCGCGACCGTCCGCAACGGTAGCGCCGGAGATTTCAATTTGCGAACCCGTTGGTTCGCCATTCGCCGTTCACATCAACCGATGCTCCGGCCTGTTAACTCTGCTGGAGCATCACAGGGTCCCCCCGGGAAACTTCCCAGACCCCGTTCGCTCCGACGCCCCAAACCCGCCTTTTCATTCCGCGCTTGAACGCGGTTTCGCTTTTCTGCGGCGGGTCCCAAAAGAGCAGACAATTCCTCTGTCCGTGGCCTAACGGCGCGACGGAGATGTCTTCTTGGACCCTTTCAGGGAGGTGCCCGGCGGGACTGCAAACTCCCGCGCCGAACAGTCCCAAAGCTAGGCCGACTCCGTCAGGCACGTCAAGGATTAGTATCAAATCCTGAATCAAAGACTAAATATGGTGGAAAGCGTGGAATACCAGCGGAAAAATGCATCGCCGGAGCGGTTCGCAGCGCGAGAAGTATCAGCGAGTCCCTGTGGATTCGGAAGCCGAATTCGCAAGTATCTGTGAGTTCTTGTGCCGCCGCCGGTGGGTCTCCGAAAATGCCTGATCGGTATGCGCGGAAAACGCCGGTTTCGGGTGGATCATGAGCGTGCCGCGTGGTCTTTCTCCCCATCTTCCACATGGGTGGACGAATCGAAGGACGGATCCGTGGACACGCGCACGCCTCAAGACGTCTTGACCGAGCCGCTAACGGTGAAGCCAATCCCGCCGGGCCATGGCTCTCGCTCGGCCGGGTATCTGATGCTGCTCGTCACGGCCCTCAGTTGGGGCATCAACTGGCCCGTCGGAAAGCATCTCCTCACTGAACTGCCGCCGCTGACCATGCGTGGGGCGCCCGGTGCCCTGGGTGCCGTGTTGCTTGCGGTTGTGGTCTTGGCGAAAGGGCAGTCGCTTCGCGTACCGTTGGGGCAGTTGCCTCGGCTGGTGCTGTACTCGGTCCTGACCGTGACAGGCTGGATGGCGCTAATCGGCCTGGCGCTGGTGTATCTGCCGGCAAGTGAGACGGCCATCCTTGGGGCCATGATGCCGGTCCTGGCGGCGGCATTGGCGTGGCCAATCCTCGGCGAACGTCCGTCGGTCCGGCGCGTGATCTCGATGATCATGGCGCTGGCGGGATTGGTCATCCTGCTCGGCGGCGACGGAATTGCAGCGAACCAAGCCAAGATGCCCGGCATCGTGCTGGCGCTGTCGGCTGCACTGTCATTTGCCCTGGGAACGGTGCTGGCCAAACGTAAACCGCTCCAACTGCCGCAACTGACAGCAGCGGTATGGCAGATCGCGATCGGGTGCGTCCCGATTGCCTTATACGGGCTTCTTTTCGAGCACCCGCAGTTCGCGCACTTGTCTACGCTCGGATGGTCGCTGTTTGCTTATTCAACCATCGTTCAGGTTTGCATTGGGTTCGCGTGTTGGTTCGGCGCGCTTCAGCGATTGCCGGCATCGGTTGCGGCCATCGGAACGCTTCTGATTCCGGTGATTGGCGTCGTGGCTTCAGCCGTCAGTTTAGGTGAGCCGCTCGGCGTCGTTCAGGTGGCCGCGCTGGGATTGACGGTTGCCGGCGTGATGCTCGCGTCGCGTTCGTAACTGAGAAAGTTTTTATTGGACATCAAAAAAGGCGGCACATCTGCATGTGCCGCCTTTGAAATTCTAACTGTCCGCTTTTCAATAAGAGCTTACGGGCAGGGGTGCCGCAGTCCGTCGTAACCGAGATAGGTCCCAGAACCGGGATCATACGACTTGAAGCGCTGCATACAGTACGAGACCGCATCGCCACCGGCATAGCCAGGCTGGACGACGACTGGTTCGCTGTAATAGCCCGGTCCGTAGTAACCGGGGCCGTAATACGGATTAGCCGCACCTGCAGCGATCGCGCCACCGATCAGGGCGCCCGCTGCAAGGCCAACGCCGACACCGGCGCCGCCCCATCCACGTCGATACCCATAGCCGCGATACCCGTAGCGACGCCACTGGACTTCCGTCAGTAATGGATTGCTGTTGTTTGTACCAGCAGCTGAAGTTGCAAGCACTGAAGCCGGTGCCAGCGGCGCGGCATTACCCGAAGACATCGCAGCCAACGGAAGTGCGAGTGCAAGCGCTGCAACAGCACATCCCTTCTTGAAGGTCATCATTCTCTTTCACTCCAAATCCCGCTCCGACCATCGGAACCACCGGGGCTTAACTTGTGGGATGCAAACGGGTTCCCGTTTCGCGCCAAACCCGATTTTGCCATTAATTCAGGCGCTTCTGGGGCGGTTCCATGAATGGAACGATTGCCCCAGAAGCGAAGTTAACAGTCAATTTCGTCGGGCAAATTACGGGCACGGATGCCGTTGCCCGTCATAGCCGAGATAGGTGCCTGACGACGGATCGTAGGACCTATACCGCTGGGCACAGTAGGAAGCGTCACCGCCAACACCCTGCTCAACGGCGACGTACTGGCTGCCGTCGTTCCCGTAATAGTCATCCCCGTACCCGTAGCCATCGGCATAGGCATAACTGTCGTAGTAGGGGTCGTTATAGTAGTAGGACGAGCCGATTGCTCCGGCTGCGAGGCCCGCAGCAACGCCGTATGCGGGCCAGTACCGGTTACGCCAGCGGCCATTATGCCAGTAGCCGCGATTCCAATTTCCACGATTCCAGTTGCCGCCTCCGGCCCAACGTTGGCCGGCGAAAGCTGGGCGTCCAGCGATCGCTGAGCGGCCGGCGAAAGCGCCAACGTTTCCGACGCGCGGTCCGGCGGCGATAGCTCGTCCGCCGGCGAAGCCTCCGGGACGCGCTGCGAAGCTAGCGCCGCGGAAACCTCCGGTGGTCATGCCGCCGCGGAAACCTCCGCCTGCCATGCCGCCACGAAAACCGCCGCCGCCCATGCCGCCGCGGAAGCCACCGCCGCCTCCATGGAAGCCTCCACCGCCATGGAATCCGCCTCCACCGCCGCGGCCGCCGCCTCGGGCATCAGCTGTGGATGCTGTCAGGACAGGGACGGCGACCAGCAGTGCCGCCGCGCCGAGAACCTTGAGATTGATCATCGTTCATACTCCGGGTGAACCTGTTGAAAGAACGGATGGCCATGCGAGGCGTTCCATCCCTTCAAGGTTTCGACCATCGTCACAGACACAAACCCAACGCAGGCTGAACGGATTGCGTCCAAACAGTGTCTGCGATGACGCGCATTGCTGGTCAGCGGTTCTCAGCTACCAACGACTGCGGAGCCAATTCGGTGTGATGAAGTGGCCCATGCGGCACAAACTCCTGACGCATCCGCGGCAGCGCGTCGGGATACTCTTCTTGCAGATAAGCGATGAGCTTCTCGCGCACGTCGCATCGCAAATCCCATGCGGACGGCGCGCTGCGAGCGCTTAGTAGTGCGCGGAGTTCAATCGTGTGGTCCTTGGTTGCGTCGCTGACCTGAAGCACGACGACACGACCGTCCCATAGCGTGGACGCGTGCGCGATCTCCATGAGCTTTTGACGGACTCTTTCGACCGGCACGGTGTAATCCACATAGAGAAAGACAGATCCGATCAAGGCGGATGTTTCGCGTGTCCAGTTCTGAAACGGCTTCTCGATGAAGTAGCTCAGCGGCACCACCATTCTTCGCCAATCCCATAATTTGATCACCACATAGGTCGGTGCGATCTCTTCGATGGTGCCGTATTCGCCCTCGATCAAAACCACATCGTCGAGCCGGATCGGTTGCGCGATTGCGATCTGCACACCGGCGATCAGATTGGAGAGCAGCGGCCGCGCCGCGAGACCAATCGCCAGACCTGCGACGCCGGCCGATGCAAACAGGCTGACGCCATACTGGCGGACCTGGTCAAAACTCATCAGCGCGGCACCGATGGTCATGATGATGATCAGCGTATCGGTCGCGCGTTTGAGGATACGAACCTGCGTCACATGTTTGCGGGCGAGCAGGTTATCTTCAGCGTCGAGAGAATAACGCCGCAGATAAACTTGCGAGCCGATCTGTGCCGCGGTGAGGGCGCTCCACCCGAGCAATGCGATGAAGGCGATGTTGAGGACACTCGCGAACATGAGTGCGGCGCGGTCGCTGATCGGCGCGATGCGTACCGCAAAAGACAAGCCGATGACGATCAACGCCAGCCGCAATGGTCCCTTGCTATGTGTCAGCAGTGCGCGGGTTTTAGGATGGCGCACGCCGAACGTGCTGCGCAGCGTGTGGACGATGATCGCGTAGATGACGAGTGCAATGAGCACGCTGCCTCCGATCAGCGCCGTGGCGGATATCCAGTCCGGCAGCAGCGTGAACGCGTGCATGGCTTCAAAGTAGCTGGATCGAATAGCGTCGAGCATCTTCCGGCTGTCCATGATCATGTCGGGAGAAACCACAACGCGTGGCTGCGCCGACGGTTCGCGTGATGTACCAAGTTGCTGTTGGTGCTGGACAATTAGGGCGTCCGGTGGCATCAAGCCCTCGAACCGCGTGGCATCGCCCGCTTACCTTGGATTCGCCCATGAAGCTGTTTTTCCTGCGCTTTTTCACATGGTGGAACGGCTCGACCTTCGGAACGCAGCTTTGGACCCGCCGATTCGGCGAGTTCGTGGGAACGGATGAGGGCGGCAACCGCTATTTTCGGACCCGCGGGGGCAAGATCGATCCCACGCTGGGCTTTGAGCGGCGCTGGGTGATTTACAATGGCCTTGCCGAAGCGAGCCGCGTGCCGCCGACATGGCATGGGTGGCTTCATCACACTGTGGATACGCCTCCCACCGAGAGCGACTACAAGCCGCGCGAGTGGGAAAAGCCGCACCGTCCGAACATGACTGGTACGAGCGCCGCTTACCGTCCGACAGGTTCGACCATGGCCACGGGCCGCCGGCCGAAAGCGACCGGCGATTACCAGGCCTGGACGCCGGGTCAGTAGCTCGGCTAATTCTTCAATTGGTCACTGAAATGCGGCCCGCCGGTCTCATTTTACACGCCCTTTCCGTGCCTTAATTGACGTGTTAACCGGTCTCTGCGCGCGGACCATTGGCTGTAGAATAGCGCGAGCCCGATTCGCCGAGTACAAAGTCGCGCAGATGATCCGAACCGTCGCCACACTTTCCTTCGCGGCCATCATGGCTGCCTCGCTGACGTCGCTTGTGGCTCCCGCTCGCGCGCAGATCGGCAATATTTTTTCGGATCGACCACGGCCGCCGGCCGGTGTTCCTCAGGGTGAACCCGTTCCAGACGACGAAGAGGACGTGCCGGATCTGCCGCAGCAGGGACGTATTTTGCCCACGCCCACTCGTCCGCAGCCTGCCCCTCCGCCGGGCAGGGGCGTGCCGCCGCCTGACTCAGTTCAGAGCCAGCCGTTGCCGCCGCCACCGGGACACCCTGGGCAGGCAGCTCCACCCAGTGTTGCCAACAATCCGCCTGTAAACACGCTGCCGGGATTGCCTCCGGGTCAGCGTCAGCCGCGTGGTACGCCGCCGACGTCCGCGCCTCCGACACCTGCGACCCTCCAGCCGGGGGACGAAGTCGTCACCGAGCCGCCAGCGCAGAAGATCGTCAACAAGCAGGCTGTTTTTTCGGGGCTCGACAAGATTACTGGGCGCATCATCAAGTTTGATGCGGATATCGGCGAGACCGTGCAGTTCGGTGCACTGCGCATCAAGACGGATGCCTGCTACACGCGGCCGGCGACGGAAGCTGCCAACACTGACGCATTTGTCGAGGTCGACGAAATCACGCTGCAGGGCGAGGTGAAGCGGATTTTCTCAGGCTGGATGTTTGCAGCCAGTCCGGGACTGCACGGTGTCGAGCATCCGATTTACGACATCTGGTTGACCGACTGTAAGAGCCCGCAGGCCACCGTTGCTTCGCAGGAAGCGCCCAAGCCGGCCGCGGCGGCACCGCCGCCACCGCAGCAGCAGAAGCGGCCCGCACGACAACCCGCTGCCGTAACCGCACCTCGGCCGCCCGCACCTCCACCACCTCCGCCATATCCTGGCTTCAGGTAGTAAAGAGGTTAGCTAGAAGCCCGCATCGGATCTATTTGATCCAGCTGAGCGCTTCCGCGCCCGATACGGGTTGATCGGAAGGCAGCGCACAGAAATCTGCAATGCCGTTCAGCGCTTCATCCAGCATCACGCGATAGCGCCGCTGGGGGACTTCGGACGCTCCAAAAGTCCGTAGGTGCTCGGTGACGTATTGCGTATCGAGCAGCACGAAGCCACCGGCGATCAATCGCGCAACAAGATGGACGAGCGCAACCTTTGACGCATCCCGTGCGCGATGGAACATGCTCTCACCAAAGAAGGCGCGACCGAGACTGACGCCATAGAGCCCGCCGACGAGATCATCGCCTTGCCACACCTCCACGCTGTGCGCATGACCGATGTCGTGGAGCGCGGTGTAGAGATCGCGAATGCGGCCATTGATCCAGGTGTCGTCACGGCCGGGTTGAGGTTCCGCGCAGCCGGCAATGGTTTGCTTGAACGCGGTATTGACCGTTACCCGGAACACGTCCGATCGCACCGTGCGGGCGAGGCGTGACGAGATACGAAAACCATGCAGCGGAATGATGCCGCGCTGCTCCGGCTCAACCCAGAAGATCGTGGGATCGTCAGCGCTCTCCGACATTGGAAAAATGCCGCAGGCGTAAGCGCGCAGCAGAACTTCCGGCGTGATCTCAAACGAGGCGGAGTCGCGTGAACTCATGCTTCATCCTAGCAGATGGGAAGCCTGAGCACTATGAGGCGGCGGGAGCCCTCTTGGATTTGCAGGTCTGCTGAAATCGCACGATGATTTTCGTGCCGGAGTGGGACGGATCCCGCTCAGTCGTTGCTTCAAGTTTGGTCGCCATGGCGTTGACGATACGCTGGCCCATTCCCGTGGATCGCGGATCTTGCTTGGCCTGATAACCGACACCATCGTCGGAAATCACCAACTCCAGGCCCGAAATGTTCTTGTGCAGGTTGACGTGAATGGGACCTGGGCCGTCGGGATAAGCGTACTTGACGGCATTCATCACCAACTCGTTGACAATGATGCCGATGGCGACCGCGCGATCCGGGTCAATCTCGACGGCTTCGGCACTCAGCGTCAGACGTGACATGCGGTTGCCTTCCGTCGAGCGACGCAAATCTTCCAGCAAGGCCTCGAGATATTGGTTGAGCATGACCGTCTTCAGGTCCTGCGACGTGTAGAGGCGGCGGTGCACCTGCGCGACGGCGGCCACACGACCCATGGCGTTGGAGAGGGCGGCTTTGACGTCTTCGTCGTTGCTTGAACTCGCCTGGAGGTGCAGCAGCGACGCAATGATCTGGAGGCTGTTGCCGACGCGGTGGTTCACCTCGCGCAGCAGGACTTCACGTTCGGCAGCGAGCGCGGCGTAACGGTCGCGCGAGGCATGAACCTCGGCTTCGGCGTCATCGCGCGCCTTGCGAACAAGCGCTTGTTCAAATGCGCTCCGGGCGGCAACGTCGAGCAGGCCGATGAAGTCGCCTTGGGTGTCCTTGACGAGATAATCCACGGCACCGGCCTTGAGCGCGGTGATCGCGATCTTGCTGTCTTGCGACGCCGTGACAAAAATGACCGGTGGTGCGCCTTGAATTTTCTGGATCTCGGCGAGCGTCTCAAGGCCATCAAGGCCCGGCATATGCTGATCCAGTGCCACCACGTCGACACCACCGAGCTTGATCCGTGCCAGACCGGCTGCACCGTCGATGGCATGCTCCACGGCAAACCCCTGCCGTTTGAGTCCGCGCTCGACCAACCGCGCGAGAGCCGGGTCATCGTCGACGTAGAGAAGGAGAGGTGGCGGCGCGGAGGTCATGCTTTGACTGGCGGTACCTTGATCACGGAAAAGAACAAACCCAACTGCCGAATGGCGTTGGCGAAGTTCTCATAGTTGACCGGCTTGGTGATATAGACGTTACATCCAAGCTCATAGCAACGCTTGATTTCTTGTTCGTCGTCGGTGGTCGTCAGCACCACGACGGGTGTGCATTTGATGTGCGAATTGTCCTTGATGCGCTTAAGGATCTCAATACCGGTCATATCCGGAAGATTGAGATCGAGCAGGATCAGAAGCGCCTGATCCTTATGTCCGATACCGGACCCATCCGGGCCGAACAGATACTTCACCGCATCGGTGCCGTTGGTGAATGGTACGATCTCATTGTTGACGCCCGACCGGCGGATGTTGCGCTCGATGAGGCGGGCATGCCCCTCATCGTCTTCGATCATGACGATTTTAACTGGTAGACTCATTCGGTTTTTCCCTGAATTCCGAGCTTCCACTGCGCGGGCAGTGTGATTGTGAACGTGCTTCCTTTGTGCAGTTCAGACGAAACGTTGATGGTGCCGCCCATTCGGCGGACCAATGCGCGGACGTGCGCGAGCCCGATACCCTGGCCTTGCCGGTCCTGGACGCCGGCACGGCGGAACAGGTCGAAAATTCGGGCGTGATCCTTCTGATCAATGCCGCGACCGTTATCGATAATCTCGAAAATAGCAAACCCGAGTTTGTGCCGGCCTTTGATGAGGATGTCGCCGGGAACTCCCGGCTTGAGATATTTAAGTGCGTTGTCGATCAGGTTCGAGAAGACCTGTTCCATCGCAAGCCGGTCGCTGACAATGTTAGGCAAGGGCTCGATGCGAATTTTCGCATCTGCTTCGGTCGTCTGGTGGGCGACTGAAGCCACGATCGTCTCGATCAACTCGCGCGTATCGATCTTGACTGGATGGAATTCGCGGCGGCCTTCGCGGGTCAGGTTGAGGATCGCGCTGATGAGACGGTCCATCTTGCCGATGGATGATTTGATGAAACCGAGGGCCTCGGTGAAGTCCTGTGAGAGCTGCTTGTCTTCATCCGTGAGTTCGGGAGCATCACCCGGATCGGCCTCGCCGATCGGGCCCGGCACGGCAGGCGCGGGAGATGCGGCGCGGCTGTATCGTGCGATACGGCTGAAGATGTCGCCGCGCAACTCTTCAAGCTCGCTGGTAAATCCCATGATGTTGACCAGCGGCGAGCGCAGGTCATGGCTGACGATATAGGCGAAGCGCTGTATTTCTTCATTTGCTTCACGCAAATCGGAGGTGCGTTCATCGACCGCCGCTTCCAGGTTGAGGTTGAGGTCGCGCAACTGCTGCTCGGCGTCGTCGCGTGCACGTGCGGATCGCCGGACGAGGAAAATTGAAACTGCAGCAAGGGCAATGACAAGGCCGGAGCCTGCCGTGGTGACAATAGCCGCGAGAGTTTGGCTGCGGTCTGCTTCCAGCGTCCGAACCGAGAACAGCTGATTTTCCTCGTCGCGCATCTTCGACGCAATGTCGCGAATGCGGTTCATGCCTTCGCGACCGGAACTGTTCTGCAGAAAATTCTTCGCATCGTCGAACTTGCCCGCGTTGGCAAGATCGCGCGTGTGACGAAAATCGTCGAACCGATTCATCGTCATCGGGATCAAATCATTCAGCAGTTTGACTTGTTCCGGGTTGTCGGTTGTCAGTCGCCTCAATCTCTCGAGCGCAGGCCCGAGCAGACCGTCGGCTTCCTCGAATTCGGAGCGGTAGACGTCTTGTCCGAACAGCAGATAGCCACGGATTGCGCTCTCGGCCCGGCGCATCTGCAGTTGGGTCAGAGAGAGCTGGTTTTCGACCTCAACCGTATGAAGCACCCATGAGGCATCGGTGCGGGCGCGTGCGACCAGATAAATCGAGATCGCGCTGATCGCGACGAGAATGGCAAAGCCCGCCGCGAGCAGGGCGATCTGCCAAACGGTCCGCTGACGCGCCGCATCAGTCGTCACGGTGGTCCCATGTCAATGAGAGCATGCGCGAAATGATTTGATAATTCAGGTTCATATCCACGTGTCGAGAGATAACCCGCCCGAAGGATAACCTGCAAATGTCAAATCGGTTCCATCGACGGAACCGACCATTTTTCCTGCGTCAGGACGCTTTGGTGTCCCCGACCGCGAGATACTGTTCCAGCCAGTGGATATGGTAGTCGCCATCAATGATGTTGGGTTCCCGGACCAGGGCACGGAACAGCGGCAACGTGGTTTCGACCCCATCCACCACCATCTCGTCGAGGGCGCGACGAAGCCGCATCAGACATTCGCCGCGGGTCTTGCCGTGGACGATGAGCTTACCCACGAGGGAGTCGTAGTAAGGCGGAATGACGTAGCTCTGGTAGACCGCAGAATCGATCCGCACGCCCAGGCCGCCGGGCGGATGATACTGGGTGATTTTCCCCGGCGATGGCCGGAAAGATACCGGGTTCTCCGCATTGATGCGGCACTCGATGGCATGGCCGTTGATGGAGATTTCCTCCTGCGTGCAGGGCAGGTCGCCGCCGGCCGCAACGCGAATTTGTTCGATCACGAGATCGAGGCCGGTGATCATCTCGGTCACCGGATGTTCGACCTGGATGCGGGTGTTCATTTCGATGAAATAGAACTCGCCGTCCTCGTAGAGGAATTCGATGGTGCCGACGCCGAGATAGTTCATCTCGCGCATCGCCTTGGCGCAGGTCTCGCCGATCTTGGCGCGTGCCGCGGCTGTAATGATGGGTGAGGGGCCTTCCTCCCACACCTTCTGGTGCCGTCGTTGCAACGAGCAATCGCGCTCGCCAAGATGGATTGCACCACCGCGGCCATCGCCGAGAATCTGAATTTCAATGTGACGCGGCTTGCCCAGATATTTTTCGAGGTAAACCGAGCCGTCGCCGAAGGCCGACTTCGCTTCGTTGCTCGCGGTCGACAGTGCCAGCGCCAGGTCAGCTTCGGTCATCGCGACCTTCATGCCGCGGCCGCCACCGCCTGCAGCCGCCTTCACCAGAACCGGGAAGCCGATCTGCTTGGCGATCGCCAGGGCATCGTCACCGGGGCCGATCCCGCCATCCGATCCCGGCACGACAGGAATGCCCAGCCGCTTCGCCGTTTTCTTGGCTTCGATCTTGTCACCCATCAGACGGATATGTTCCGCCTTGGGGCCGATGAAATGCAGATTGTGGTCGGCAAGGATTTCAGCGAAACGCGCGTTTTCCGAAAGAAAACCGTAGCCTGGATGAACCGCATCGGCGCCCGTGATTTCACAGGCGGCCAGCAGCGCCGGCACATTCAGATAGCTGTCCTTTGACGGTGGCGGTCCGATGCAGACACTCTCGTCGGCGAGGCGCACATGCATGGCATTGGCGTCAGCGGTCGAATGGACCGCGACGGTCGCGATGCCGAGTTCTTTGCATGCGCGAAGAATGCGCAGGGCAATCTCGCCGCGATTGGCAATCAGGATCTTGTCGAACATCACTGTGCCTGACGATGAGAATGATTATTCAATGATGACGAGCGGTTCGCCGTATTCGACCGGCTGACCGTCTTCGACGAGGATTTGCGTGACCGTTCCCGCGCGGGTCGACGGGATCTGGTTCATGGTCTTCATCGCTTCGATGATGATAAGCGTATCGCCCACCTTAACTTTGCTGCCGACGTCGATGAACGGCTTCGCGCCGGGCTCGGAGGCACGGTAGGCGGTACCGACCATCGGCGAGGGCACCATGCCCGGGTGCTTGGCGATATCGGCCGTTGCGGCAGCCGGCGCTGCTGCTGCCGGTGCAGGGGCTGCTGCGACAGGGGCCGGCTGGTAAGATACCGGGGCAGCAGCCGCGATGCTGATGTTACGCGCCACACGCAGCCGCAGGCCTGACCGCTCGATCTCGATTTCGGTCAGGTTGGTTTCGTCGAGCAGCATTGCCAACTCGCGAATAAGTTCGCGTTCGTCGGAAGGCTTTTCTTTTGAAGTCGAGGGGTCTTGCGGCTGACGGGCCATGTTCAATCCGAAGCTTTCTTACTTTGCAATGACAACGTCAGGATTTCGCCGTGACGCCGAGTTTGGCGGCGAGGCCGCTGATCGCGAGACGATAGCCTTCGATTCCGAAGCCACACAGGGTTGCGAAAGCAGCCGAGGCGACGAACGAATGATGCCGGAAAGGCTCGCGTGAGTAGATGTTGGAAACGTGAACTTCGACGGCCGGCAGCTTCACGGCGATCAACGCGTCATGAATGGCGATCGACGTGTGCGAGTAGCCGCCTGCGTTGATGATGATGCCGGCAGCCTTGCTTGCCCCGGCCTCATGGATGAAATCGATCAACTCACCCTCGCGGTTCGATTGACGGCAATCTGCGGTCAGACCGAAACGGGCGGCGGCGTCACGACACAGCTTCTCCACGTCGGCGAGGGTGTGGTGGCCGTAGGTTTCCGGCTCACGGGTACCGAGCAGATTCAGGTTCGGCCCATTGAGCACGTAAATCGTCTTTGCCATCCGAAACCTAAATCCAGCAATGTCGGCGGAATGATGCGCCCCAAGCGCGGTTTGGGCAGGTTTATAGGCAACATAAGGCCGGGAGGGAAGCCTGTCCGGCTCCGCTGTCCCCGGCCATATCGTTCATCCGGCTCTTAAAAAGCCTTATTGAACACGTGGAAATCGTTGGTTAACCAATCTTAAAAGTTGCAGTTAAGGCCACTACCCGGGGGCGAGGCAGACCCTCACTGGCGGCCGTTAGCATGTCTCCTTGCCGCAGCGGGCCTCGGAAATCTTCTTGGTCAGGCCGTCAAGCCCGACGGCGCCCACCACCACGTCCTTTCCGATGACGTAGCTCGGGGTTCCGTTGAGGCCCATGGCCTCTGCCAGCTTGAAGCTCTCGTTGAGGGTGGCGGCCACTTCGGGGCTGACCATGTCCTTCTCGAGCTTGGCCATATCGACCCCG
The DNA here is from genome assembly GCF_049747295.1 of Bradyrhizobium sp. SYSU BS000235. NCBI lineage: Bacteria > Pseudomonadati > Pseudomonadota > Alphaproteobacteria > Hyphomicrobiales > Nitrobacteraceae > Bradyrhizobium > Bradyrhizobium sp. SYSU BS000235. The sequence continues at coordinate 170,770 of NZ_JBMHJM010000003.1, read as the reverse complement.
ACCTCCTTGGCGACAGCAAGGGCGCGGGCTTTGTCGGCCTGACCGCGGCCACCGAGAAGCTTCTGGTGGAAGTCGAGATACTTCTTGCCGGTTGGATCCTGCATGCGAACCGCCACTGCGACCTGTGCGGCCTCGACGGACCCCGGTCCAAGCACCGGGAATTCCTTCAAGGTCACACGGAGCTTCGGATCGGCTTTCATCAGATCCAGCATGTCGCTCATCGCTTTTTTGCAATAGCCGCAATTGTAATCGAAGAACTCGACGAAATTGACGTCGCCGTTCTTGTTGCCGAGAACCACGCCGCGGGGCGAATTGAAGATGGTATCGGCGTTCTTCGCCACCGCTGCACGATGCTTTTCGGCTTCCGCCGCAGTCTGGCGCTTGGTCAGTTCAGCCGAAACATCTTCAAGGATCTCCGGGTTGGCCAGGAGGTACTCCTTGATGATCTTTTCGATTTCGCTGCGCTGACCGGACGAGAAGTTCTGCGCCTCCGAGGCAACGGGAGCGGCACAAATTGCAAGCGCGAATGCCAATGGAGCAAATGAGCGAAGCGAGACCATGAGAATTCCTTTAAACTGTCGTGGACAGGAACCGGGACCCTAGTTCTTTACCGGCTTGGTGTTAACGATGTCGTCCGCCTTGACCCATCCGGGCGTCCCGATGGCAAAGCGCGTTTTTGCGCGCGAGGCAAGATCCCGCGCCGTCTTCTGATCTCCGCGCAAGTAAGCGGCTTGCGCCGACGCAAGATCCGCTTCCGCATAGTTGCCCTTGCGGCCGTAAGCCATTGCGAGTTGCGTGTAGCCGTTCGCGGCTTCTGGCTCCCGCGTCAGAGCGTTGCGCAGCAACGTGATGGCATCGTCAGCGTAGGCTTTATTTTCGGATGCGACGAGCGCCTGACCAAGTAACAACTCGATGAGCGGGGTGTTATTTGACAGGTGCACGGCTTTGCGCAGCGGTGCGATCGCCTCATTTGGCTTCGCACCCTCGAGCAGGGCCTGTCCCTTCAGTTCGTAAAAGTAGGGATTGTTGGGTTGGGTGTGAATCAAGTCATCGATCTGCGTCAGCGCTGAGCGCAGATCGCCGTGACGGTAGGTCGCGATGGCTCTGGCGTAGCGAGCTGGCAGACTGGTATTCGATGCCGGATAGCGGCGGTAGACGGTGTCCGCTCGCTCCATGAAGCCGGACACCTTCGCACGCATCATGTCGTGTCGCAGTTGCAGGGCAGGGTCGTCCTTTTTATCCCAATAGGGGCTTGTTCTCGCCAGTTCTTCCAGCGCCCTGACGCGTTCAGCCGGCATCGGGTGCGACATGTAATATGGATCCGCGCCGCGCGAAGCGAACAGGCCCTGTTCGGAGAAGCGCTTGAACGTCTCGTACATGCCTTTCGCGGATTGTCCCGTCGCGTTGAGAAACTTCACGCCGGCCTTATCCGCGCTCTCTTCCTGTTGCCGCTGGTATGAGAGCATCGTCCGCATGATGGCCGATTGCGGGGCTGCGACCGCTGCCGCGCCAGCACCGCCCGCGCCGGCTCGGGCGCCTGCAACGGCTGCGCCGAGGCCAATGAGCATCGCGATGATCAATTGGGTTTGCGTTTGCGCAAGCTGTTCCCGCAGCTTGGCGAGATGGCCGCCGGCCAAGTGTCCGGTTTCGTGGGCCAACACGCCGATGATCTGGTTCGGTGTCTCGGATTCACGCAAGGCGCCATAGTTCACGAAGATGCGGCGGCCGTCGGCAACAAAAGCGTTGAATGTCGGATCGTTGATGATCACGACCTGGATGTTCTGCTTTTCGAGACCGGCGGCTCGGAGGATAGGGCGCGTATAATCCCGCAGAAGCTGCTCGGTCTCGGCGTCGCGCAACGTTCGGGGGCCGCCCTGTTGGGCCTGGGCCGGCCAGGAACCGCAGAGCAATGCGCCGGCGGTAATCACAGCAGTCGCACGCCGCGCCAGCGACCGTCCGAAGCGATGGACACGCGCAGGAGCTCCCCTCAGAAGCGTTCCACGAGAATGCAAGGAAGATCCCGCTGACGCGGTCAGGCGATCATTTGTCATGGTTGGCTGACGACATCTGGCAGTCTTGCACGTTTGGCAATGGAGCCGCGACCTGTAGGATGCTAAAAATCATGGTCAAACAAACGGTCGAATGCGGCAGGAACGGGGCATTGCCGTTCCATGAGGAATAGCAGATTTCCATGCTCGATGTGACGCTGAGAGACAAGGTAAAAAACATTTTGGCGCCATCCGGGCGAGGGAATGTTCCGCCATTCATGGTGATGGATGTGATGGCTGCCGCGGCCCGGATCGAGGCCGAGGGCGGTCATGTGATTCACATGGAGGTGGGACAACCGGCCGCACCGGCCCCGAAAACGGCCATCGCCGCGGCTCATGCCGCACTCGAGATCGGGAAGATTGACTATACCGCTGCGGTCGGGATCCCGTCGCTGCGGCAACGGATCGCCCGCCATTACCGCGAGACCTATAATCAAGACATCAACCCCGCGCGCATTGTCGTCACGACCGGCTCTTCGGGAGCTTTCGTACTCGGATTTCTCGCGATGTTCGAGCCGGGGGACAGGGTCGCCATTACGGCCCCTGGATATCCGCCATACCGGCACATCCTGAGCGCGCTTGGCTGCGAGCCGGTGCTGATCGAGACCACACGCGATACCCGTCATGCGCTGACTGGCGAGATGCTGCTTGAAGCGCACCGCAAGACGCCGCTGAAAGGTGTGCTGGTCGCAAGCCCGGCCAACCCGACCGGGACCATGATGACGCGTGAGGCCCTGGCTGATCTGATCGCGGCTGCCGATAGCGCCGGCATTCGCTTCGTGTCGGACGAAATCTATCACGGTCTCGATTACGCGTTCCCAGCCGTCACGGCGGCGCAGCTCTCGCCGGACGCCCTGATCATCAATTCGTTCTCGAAATATTTCTGCATGACCGGTTGGCGTGTCGGCTGGATGGTGGTGCCGGAGCCGCTGGTGCGCTCGGTTGAAACGCTGCAGCAAAACCTGTCGATCTCCGTGCCGACCTTGTCGCAGATCGCCGCCGAAGCGGCGTTTGACGGCCGTGCGGAAATGGACGTCATCAAGCATGGCTATGAGGAGAACCGCCGCCTCCTGATCGAAGGCTTCCCCAAAGTAGGCCTGTCGGATTTTCTGCCTGCGGATGGTGCTTTCTATCTTTACGCGGATGTCTCCAAGTTCACGTCGGACAGTTTCGAGTTTGCCAAGACGATGTTGCAGGAGGCGCTTGTCGCAGCGACACCGGGCGTGGATTTCGATCCGTTCCATGGCCGTTCGTTCGTGCGGTTTTCGTATGCGCGCTCAACGCAGGAAACGGCCGAGGCGGTCGCGCGGATCACGAACTGGCTTTCAAAGGGGTAAATTCTTTGAAAGTTCGCCTCATAAGGCAGCGCACCCGGTAGCGAACTTCCGAACTTCCACACTGGCTCAAACAAAAACCCGTCCGCTTCGCAGCGGACGGGTTTTTCGTTTTGAGCAAATCTAAGCGTTAGTCGCTTCGCTTTGACCACCATCCGCTGCGGCGAGGCTGGGATGTTTCGGTGGTCGTGACGTCCGCCTCCGGCGCTGCGGCCGGCGCAGACTCGCTTGTGATAGCCGTGGAGACTGCTTCTTCAGTCGGAGCCGGCGCCTCGTCCGTTTTGGACGAGTCGCCGAAGAAAAAACTTACCTTCTCCCGGACCGTCGAACGTTTGCGTCGCGCGGGTTCAGGCTCCGGTTCGGGCTCGGACGGAGGTGCCACTTCAACCTTCGGAGCTTCACTGGTCTCAACGTGATGTGAGACCGGTTCCGACGGCGTGTACGGGGCCGGTTCGGAATCCGCATGCTGGGCAGTATCCGATGACAGGTCGGCCACTGCTTCGCTGGATTCAGGCTCCGGCAGCGGACCGAGATCGTCCGCGATGGACGCCGCGATACCGTTCTCGGGTTGGCCGTTGTCCTGATTGCCACGGCGGCGGCGGCCACCCCGGCGACCTCGGCGTCGCGGACGGCGCTCACCGTTCGCATCTTGCTCTGCGCGCGCTTCGCCGTTCGACTCCTCCGAGTCGTCTTCACCTTCCTCGCCCTCAGCGACGTCACTTGTCGTGCCATCCTGTGGCGTGAGGCTCGGCGTTTCGCCGCGCTCGCCGGCTTGAGCGCCTTCACGCTGTTCGCCACCACGGCCACGGCGCCGTCGGCGTCGCCGCCGGCGCGGACCTTCTTCACCTTCCGCGTTCTGGCTGTCGCCAGCGGATTGTGTTTCAGCCTCGTCCTCGGCCTCGTCACCTTCGAATTCTGCTTCAGCCTCGAAGACTTCGTCTTCTTCGTACTCGTAGGTTTCCTCGATCGCCGCAGGAGAGGATGCGAGCTGAGCCGCGAGGATGGCCTTGGCGGCCTCAAGCGTGTGGACCGCTTCGCCACGGTCAATGACGAAGGACTGCTGGCCGCTGATCGTTCCGTCTGCGATCACCGCGAGCGCAACCTTGAAGCCGTCCTCCAGATCGCGGAGATGGCCACGCTTGTGGTTGAGAACATACAGCGCGACATCGGTGCGCGTCCGCACGGTGAGATTGTGCGTCGGCCCTTTCATCAGGCTTTCCTCGAGGCCACGCAGCAATTGCAGCGCGACCGAGGAGACTGACCGGACGTGACCGGTGCCGCCGCAATGCGGGCAGGGCTCGGTCGAACTTTCCAGGACGCTGGCGCGGATGCGCTGGCGCGACATCTCCAGCAACCCGAAGTGCGAGATACGGCCCACCTGGATGCGCGCACGATCCTGCCGCAGGCAATCGCTGAGCTTGCGCTCGACGGAGCGGTTGTTGCGCTTCTCGTCCATATCGATGAAGTCGATGACGATCAGGCCCGCGAGATCGCGCAACCGCAACTGGCGTGCGACTTCCTCGGCGGCTTCAAGATTGGTCTTGAGCGCGGTGTCTTCGATGTGGTGTTCGCGCGTCGATCGCCCCGAGTTGACGTCGATCGAAACCAGAGCCTCGGTCTGATTGATCACGATGTAGCCGCCGGACCTCAGTGTCACGGTCGGTGAGAACATCGCATCCAGCTGGCTCTCCACGCCCATGCGCGAGAACAACGGCTGGCCGTCGCGATATTGCTTCACCGAGCGGACATTGCTCGGCATCAGCATCTTCATGAAATCGCGCGCCTCGGTGTAGCCGTTCTCGCCGGCCACCAGCACCTCGTCGATTTCCTTGTTGTAGAGGTCGCGCAGCGACCGCTTGATCAGCGAACCTTCTTCATAAACGAGGGTCGGCGCCTGCGACCTCAACGTCATGTCACGGACGGTTTCCCACATGCGGATGAGGTATTCGAAGTCGCGTTTGATCTCCTGCTTGGTGCGTGAGGCACCGGCGGTGCGCAGAATGATCCCCATGCCTTCCGGCACGTCGAGATCCTGCACCACATCCTTGAGACGGTTGCGATCCTGTGCCGACGTGATCTTGCGGCTGATGCCGCCGCCACGGGCGGTATTGGGCATCAGCACCGCGTAACGGCCGGCGAGCGACAGGTACGTGGTCAGCGCCGCGCCTTTGTTGCCGCGCTCTTCCTTGACGACCTGAACCAGCATCACCTGGCGGCGCTTGATGACTTCCTGGATCTTGTATTGCCGGCGCGGACGGAAGGCGCGCTCCGGCACTTCTTCCATGACATCGTCACCGCCGACTGATTCGACAACTTCCTCTTCGCCTTCTTCGTCGTCCTCGTCCTCGCCGTCCACGTCGTCAGCGTGGGAATCGTCCTGGCGGGATTCACCGAACGCAGCAACCTCTGCGACCGGTTGCTCGCCGTGGTCGGAAGGGTCGTGATCCGCATGATCATCGTGAGCATGATCATCGTGAGCGTGATCATCGTGTGTCGACTGTTCATGAGCAGTCGAGGACTCAGTCGCTTGAATATCCGTAGCAGCTACGACGGGAATATCGTGATCAGCCTGGGGAGCCGGCTGTTCGATGACCGCGTTAGCCTCGGCCTGCTGCTCAGCCGCATGCTCGCCATGATGATCGTCGTGGTTGCCATCATCATGATGTTCCTCATCATGGTGATGGGCGGCATGATGATGCTCGTCATCATGTGCATGCTCGTCATGATGGAATGCTTCGGCCTCGTGATGATCATGGTCATGACCGTCGTGACCGGAGTGGGACTCATAAAGATGATCGGGGGCGTGCTCGTCCGCCTGCGCAACGTCTGTCTGCTGCTGCGCGTCGACGCGCTCGGCGCTGCTGTCCTCGACGACGTCGCTTTGCACGCGCTCGCCATGATTGCGTCGCCGCGAACTGCGATGACGCGAGCGCCGACGGTTGGAGCGATTTTCCGACTCTTCTTCAGCTTCGCGATGCGCGCGTTCGTCGGCCTCGATGAGAGCCTGACGGTCTGCAACCGGGATCTGATAGTAGTCCGGATGAATTTCGCTGAAGGCGAGGAAGCCGTGACGATTACCTCCGTATTCGATAAACGCGGCCTGCAGCGATGGTTCTACCCGCGTGACCTTGGCAAGATAGATGTTGCCGCGGAGTTGTTTGCGTTGGGCGGACTCGAAATCAAATTCTTCGACGCGGTTGCCGCGCACCACGACCACCCGGGTCTCTTCCGGATGGGTGGCATCGATCAACATTTTGTTGGGCATTTGGAAACTCATGACGGCGGATGGCACGCGTGACGGCCAACGCATTCAGCGCAGCCCGGTGACGCGACGGTCCACCTGATTCGGGGGTGAGGGGAAGGCCAAAACGCAACCCGAGGCACCGTGCCGAACGCAACGCCAACGAATAGCGACGCGGATAGGATTCGCGTGGCATCATCGCAGGGGTTGCAAAGATCCTGATGTAGATCCCGGTCGGCAATACAGTCTGGCGCATCAAGCGTCGGCCCGTCTGATTATGTGGCGGTAAACGCACCGCCTTGTTTGTTGCTAACGGGGCCAGCAGCGATCCGCTGGGTGGGAGCCAACGCGGCGTAAACACGCGCGGTGGCGGGAGGTTTCGTAGCCTTGCGGCGACGAAGGCCGGTCATCATTTGCTGCCCGGGCTTTCGAACCGCCGACTCATCCGACCGCGCACTGCGCTGGCCGAGGAGGAAGCGGTCAATACGCTCAAGTCTCAAGACTATCTGAGATCTGGCGCTGCACCGAAAAGCTGAACGCGATACAACCGGAAGTTTAAACCGTCAGCCCTTCATACATACGTCGAATAACCACCTCTGGCAAGGGAAGCGTCACAGGCCTGCAACACTGGGCAACAATCATTTGCCATCCGGTAAGGTTAGGTTAACCCTCCAGTTCTATTGCGATATGAGGCTGTTCTGGAGGCACCGGAATCCCTTGTTGAGCCGCGTTCATCATTCAGTTTTGCTCGGGATTACAGGTGCATGCGCCGTTCTTTGGATGTGTGCGCCACTCCCTTCGGCTCGCGCTGTCGAAACTCAGTCCCCACGCCCTTCGGTTGCGGAAGATTTTCCGATCGCGTCTGGCGTGCGGATCGCCGGCGACGATAAACAGACGCGCTTTATTCTTGATCTGGATCATAAGATCGACGTGCGTGCCTTTACGCTGAACAATCCGTATCGGGTTGTTCTGGATATTCCGCAGGTTACGTTCAATCTTCCAACGGGCGTGGGAGGTTCGGGTCGGGGGCTGATCCGGGCTTTCCGCTATGGCCTGGTGATGCCGGGAGGTTCCCGGATGGTGTTTGATCTGACGGGGCCGGCGAAAATTGAAAAGGCCTACGCGATGGAGGCTGCAAACGACCAGCCGGCGCGGCTTGTCTTGGAATTGAGTGCCGTCGAACCATCCGCATTTAAAGCGTCATCGGTGTCGTCGGCCGGAAGCGGGGACTTGAATCAATTGCGGCCCGCGATTCTCGCCGATGCAGACGCGAATCCCGCCGTTCCAGATACCACTGGGATGACCAAGGCCATGACCCCGACCGATTCCCGTCTTGTCGTTGTCATTGATCCCGGACACGGCGGCATTGATAACGGCACGCAGGCCCCGAGCGGTGAAGCCGAAAAGTCGCTGGTGCTGGATTTCGCTCTGGCTCTGCGGGACCGGATCGAGAAATCCGGAAAGTATCGCGTGGTCATGACCCGCAGCGACGACACCTTCATTCCGCTGGGTGACCGGGTGAAGATCGCGCGCAACAACATGGCCGCGCTGTTTGTTTCCATTCACGCCGATGCGTTGCCCAAGAAAGAGGGCGATGCCCAGGGTGCGACCATCTACACCCTGTCGGATAAAGCCTCTGACGCCGAAGCCGAAAAGCTCGCGGAAGCCGAGAACAAGGCTGACGCCATCGCCGGTGTGAATCTGACGGAAGAGCCGGCCGACGTCGCCGATATTCTGATCGATCTGACCCAGCGCGAAACCCGAACGTTTTCAAATCGATTTGCGCGGATGCTGGCCAACGAGATGAAATCCGTGGCGCGCATGCACAAGCATCCGCTGAAGTCAGCAGGCTTCCGGGTTTTGAAGGCCCATGACGTGCCCTCCGTCCTGGTTGAACTGGGTTATGTGTCGAACAGGGATGACCTTCAGCATCTCGTTTCTGAAAGCTGGCGGTCGCGAACGGTCGGTTCCGTGGCGCAGGCGGTCGACGCTTTTCTGGGGAAGCGTGTCGTTTCGGCCAATCCCCCTTCAAATTGAAATCGCATGGAAATCCGGACTCTAAGCCCTAGTTTGGCCACAGCACCGGCATTATAAAAATCCGGCAGAATCAACCCACGGCTTCACCCGGGATGATATAACCCCGCGCAGAAGTCAGGGCAGGCCCATCGTGGATGGACTGATCAGGCAGGATTCATAAAGCCATAGACTACTCATAAAGCCAAAGACTCATGGGGAATGGGTCGCACGATATAAACTGACACGATTCACAGGCAAGATTCTCACGCAAGATTCATGGATCGAATCTTGATCGAATCCCGAGTTTAGGCACTTTCGGCCATGCGCTGCGGCTGGCAGCGCCGCACACTGGAACGGAAATCTGAAGATGCGGTTGCTGCTGCGGTTTATGGGCTTTTTGTTTGCTGCGGGAACGATCGTCTTTCTTGTTGGCGTCGCCGGTGTGGCCGGTCTGATCTGGCATTTCTCGAAAGATCTTCCCGACTATTCGCAGCTTCAGGATTATGAACCGCCGGTCATGACGCGGGTTCACGCCTCGGACGGTTCGTTGCTCGGCGAATACTCGAAGGAACGCCGGCTCTACTTACCGATCCAAGCCATTCCGAAGTCCGTCATCAACGCCTTCCTGGCGGCCGAAGACAAGAATTTCTACGAGCATGGCGGCATCGATTTCACCGGCATGGCGCGTGCTGCGCTGCTCTATGCGCAGAACTACGGTTCCAACCGCCGGCCGCAAGGCGCATCCACCATCACGCAGCAGGTTGCGAAGAACTTCCTGCTGACCAACGAAGTGTCGTTCACCCGCAAGATCAAGGAAGCTCTGCTGGCGATGCGCATCGAGCGCACCTACAGCAAGGACAAGATTCTTGAGCTCTATCTGAACGAAATCTATCTCGGTCTCGGTGCGTATGGCATCGCCGCTGCGTCGCTGGTCTACTTCGACAAGTCGGTCAATGAACTGACCGTGGCGGAAGCCTCGTATCTGGCCGCTTTGCCCAAGGCGCCAGCCGCGCTTCACCCCGTCCGTAACCGCGATCGCGCAATCGAGCGCCGCAACTACGTGATCGATCGCCTCGCTGAAAACGGCTGGATCAAGCAGTCTGATGCGGCCGCCGCTCGGAAAGAGCCGCTGGTCGTCACCAACCGCAGCAATGCAGCGCATATTTTCGCCGGCGAGTATTTCGCCGAAGAAGTCCGTCGCGACATCTTCGAGCGTTATGGCGAAAAGAAGCTGTACGAGGGCGGCCTGTCGGTGCGCACGACGCTTGACCCGAAACTGCAGATCATGGCGCGCAAGTCGATGGTCGCAGGTCTGGTTAACTTCGATGAGGCGCAAGGCTGGCGCGGCGCGCAGTCCAAGATCGATATCACCGGTGACTGGGGCGTAAAGCTCGCCGACGTCAAATCGCTCACGGACATCTCGCCCTGGCGCATGGCCGTTGTTCTGGAGACCAGTGATCAGTCGGCGCGGATTGGATTCCAGCCCGGCCGCGAACTCGGCGGCGCGGTGCTCAAGACACGCGAAACCGGGCTGATCACACTGGACGGCGTTCGGTGGGCGAAGGCTGCGTCCGGGCCGACGCGCTTCAAGACGCCGACCAATGTGACGCAAGTGCTTTCACCGGGCGATGTGATCTATGTCGATCCATTGCTGGCCAAGGACGGCAGCAAGGTCGAAGGACAGTACCGGCTCCGGCAGATCCCTGAAGTGTCCGGTGCGATGGTCGTGATGGACCCATGGACCGGGCGCGTCCTCGCCATGGTCGGCGGCTTCTCATTTGATCAGAGCCAGTTCAACCGCGCGACGCAGGCCTATCGTCAGCCGGGCTCGTCGTTCAAGCCGATCGTCTATTCGACGGCGATGGATAACGGCTACACGCCATCGACGGTCGTGGTCGACGCGCCGATCGAAATCGATCAGGGGCAGGGCGTCGGGGTGTGGCGTCCGGAAAACTATTCGACGGGAAAATATTACGGGCCGACGACGCTGCGGAATGCGCTCACCCGGTCATTGAATACGGTAACCGTGCGGCTCGCGCAGGACGTCGGCATGCCGTTGATCGCCGAATACGCCAAACGCTTCGGTGTGTACGATGAACTGCCGAACTATCTTTCGTACGCGCTCGGCGCGGGCGAAACGACAGTCATGCGCATGGTCACGGCATATTCAATGTTCGACAATGGCGGCAAGCGCGTGAAGCCCACGCTGATCGACCGTATCCAGGACCGCTACGGCCATACGATTTACAAGCACGATCAGCGTGAGTGCCGCGGCTGCGATGCGCCTGAGGGCTGGAAGAACCAACCCGAGCCGACGCTGGTGGATCGCCGTGAGCAGGTGCTGGATTCCATGACTGCGTACCAGATCACCTCCATGATGGAGAGCGTGGTGCAAAACGGTACGGCGACGGTCGTCCGCGACGTTGGCAAGCCGATCGCCGGCAAGACCGGAACCACCAACGACGAGAAGGATGCGTGGTTCATCGGATTCTCGCCGGATCTGGTTGTGGGGATCTACATCGGTTACGACAAGCCGCGGAACCTCGGCCGAGGCGGTACGGGCGGTCATCTGGCTGCGCCGGTCGCGAGGGATTTCCTGAAGCTTGCGCTCGCGGACAAGCCTGCGGTTCCGTTCCGCGTACCCGCCGGCATCAAGCTCATCCGCGTGGACGCCAAGACGGGAATGCGGGCAGGGCCGGGTGATACCGGCAGGACGATCCTCGAAGCCTTCAAGCCCGGGACTGCGCCGCCTGACAACTATTCGGTTATCGGAGTTGCGGATGCCGATGGCAGACCGCTGAGCGTCTCGCCCGATGCGGATCGCGCCATCATTCGTTCCGGGACTGGCGGCCTGTATTAGGTTGATTGCACTGGCCGCCGTCAGCCGTTACATCCCTTTCTTCGTTTGAATCGCGGCCCTTGCCGCAAGATGGAATTGTTATGCGTCCTGAAATTGAACGCCTTGTAGAAGAGATCAAGCAGTCAGTCGGGCTGCTGAGGAGGCATCTTTGACGTCGATGCCTCCACTGCACGTCTCGCTGAACTGAACAACCTCGCCGAAGACCCCAACCTCTGGAACGATCCGCAGAAAGCTCAGAAGCTGATGCAGGAGCGGACCTCGCTCGAGAATCAACTCACCGGCATCGTCAAGGTCGAGCGCGAGATCGAGGATCAGGTTGGCATGATCGAACTCGGCGAAGCCGAGAATGATGAAGGCGTCATCGCGGAGGCAGAGAACGCCCTGAAGGCACTGAAGAAAGATGTTGCCCGTCAGGAACTCGAAGCGCTGTTGTCAGGCGAAGCTGACGCCAATGACAGCTATCTCGAAGTTCACGCCGGTGCCGGCGGCACTGAAAGCCAAGACTGGGCTCAGATGTTGCTGCGCATGTACACGCGCTGGGCGGAACAGCACGGCTACAAGATCGAATATCTCGAAGAAACCGAGGGCGAAGAAGCCGGGATCAAGTCTGCGACGATCCAGATCAAGGGTCACAACGCCTACGGCTGGCTCAAGACCGAGGGCGGCGTCCATCGGCTCGTGCGTATTTCGCCATACGACTCCAATGCGCGGCGTCACACCTCGTTTTCGAGCGTCGCGGTGTTTCCGGTGGTCGACGATCGCATTCAGATCGACATCAAGGAGTCGGACGTCCGCACCGACACCATGCGGTCAGGCGGCGCCGGTGGTCAGCACGTCAACAAGACGGAGTCGGCGGTACGATTGACGCACATTCCGACGGGAATTGCGGTGGTCTGTCAGGCCGGCCGTTCGCAACACAAGAACCGCGCCCAGGCGTGGGACATGCTGCGTGCCCGGCTGTACCAGGTCGAGCTCAAGAAGCGCGAGGCACAGGCTGTCGCGGACCAGGCGGCCAAGACCGATATCGGCTGGGGTCACCAGATCCGCTCTTACGTGCTGCAGCCGTATCAGATGGTGAAGGACCTGCGCACGGGTGTGCAAACCTCAGACACCCAGGGCGTGCTCGACGGTGAGCTTGATGAGTTCATGGCGGCCACGCTGGCGCAAAAGGCTTTCGGCACGACACCGGGCGCAATCGAGGACGTCGACTAGGTTCTCGAAACTCAACCTTGTGCCAGGCGAACACCTGCGCGCAGGAACTTCTGCGGATCGACGGCTTCTCCGTCGACCCGGGTCTCGTAGTGAAGATGCGGTCCGGTTGAACGGCCCGTCGAGCCGACCTCGCCGATCACCTGTCCAATTTTGACGATCTCGCCAACCTTCACGTTGATCTGTGACAGGTGGCCGTAACGTGTTGATAGGCCATTGCCATGGTCGACTTCTACCATGCGTCCATAGCCGCCGGCCCATCCGGCATTGACGACCTTTCCGTTCGCGGTGACGCGGACCGGATCGCCGGTTGAGGCGCGAAAATCGAGGCCGGTGTGCATGGCCGGACGCCCCAGGAAGGGATCGCTGCGCACGCCGAAGCCAGATGAGAATTCGACGTTGCCGATTACGGGCTTGCGATACGGCACCAGCGAAAGCGTGCGGGTCAGCTTGTCGACCTGAGCGCGGCTGAGGTTGATACGATACACCTGCTTCTCGAAAGCGCCGGAATCGCCGGCCGGCGCCTTCAACGGCACGAACGGTCCGCCAACGCCGCCTTTGGGGGCCGCCGCTTCCAGTTGCGCCACGTTGAGGCCGAGGTCCGCGATCACCCCGCGCATCCGGCGTGCCCGCGAGTCGTAGCTGTCTTCCACTGAATTAAGCGCTGCGAGTTGGCGGTTTTCGATTTTGTCGAGACCGGCTTGCAAATTTGTCAGGACGCTATCGACGCCCTTGAGTTTCGCGAATTCCGTGTTGCGCGGATGCGCGATCTGCGGCGTGCGGGATTCCAGACGGGCTTCCCGATCCGGTGGAGCAACGAAGATCACGGTATCGTTGATGGGCGACGGCTTTGGAATTGCGGACGGACTGTCGTTCAGTTGCGACGCACGAGCGGGGGGCTTGCCGATGGATCCGGTGATGGAGGCGTCGGGCATGGCGTTGAGGGCGCTGGCCCGTGATTCGAGCAGCGCCTGCCGCCTCATGATCTGGTTGAGCTTCTGGTCGTATTGTTCCTGATCAAGAAGCTGTTTGCTGGTGGTGCGGTCGACACGTGCACGCAGTTCCGCGATGCGATCCTCGTAGGCGTACTGCATTTCGGCCTGACGGGCGATCAGGCGCGTCAAAACGTCATCGCGGAACGCGAAATATGTCGCCGTCGCTGCGGACCAGGCTCCCATGAGAATGATGGTGCCGGCGACAATCCAGAACACCACCGGTCCCAGCCGAACTTGCTTGCCGGCGTGGACGATGGTGTAGCCCTTGCGATCTGGGCGCGGGCGCGGAGGATGATGGCCATGGGCAGGGCGACGTTGATGGGCCCGGGCATGATCATGGTGTTCGGATGGTTGTGGGCCGGAACGGTACGACATCAGCACTCCTGCGCCGACCGGAGACTCGCCCGGTAGGCTCAATTCGAGGCTGATTTGAACTATCCATGGTTAATTTTCGGGAAATGGCGGCGGTTCTACAGGCTCCGGGCGGCAGCCAGAACCTCGTCGGCATGCCCCGGCACCCGCACTTTGGACCAGATGCGGGCGATTTTGCCCTCGCGGTCAATCAGAACCGTTGTTCGAATAATTCCCTCGAAAGTCTTGCCATACATGGATTTTTGTCCCCACGCTCTATAGGCGTCGAGCATGTCGTGTTCCTCATCCGACAACAGGGGGACGGTCAGTTGATGTTTGTCCCTGAAGCGCTCTTGCGCCTTCACGGGATCCGCCGAGACGCCCAGGACGGCTGTTTGGCTCGCGGCAAAGGCGCTGGCGAGCTTGCTGAAATCAGCCGCTTCCAGGGTGCAGCCCGGTGTGTCGGCCCGGGGATAGAAGAAGATCACGAGCTTGCGCCCCGAGTAATCCTTGAGCTTCACAGTTTGTCCCCCGTCGCGCGGGAGAGTGAAGGACGGCGCCTTCATGCCCTCCTGAAGAACGGAGGTCCCCGTCGCCTTTGGCTTTGCTGAGGTCGCCGGTTTTATGGCCGCCACGGAGGGCTTTGCGCCGGTCTTGGAGCCAGTCTTGGAAACAGCTTTGGAAACCTTGGTGCTCGTCTTTGCCGCTGCCGAAGCGCCTGCCTTGAGGGTTTTGCCAGGGGCTTTTGGGGAAGCTGCCGGGCCAGAAGCGGCGCTTTTAGAATTCTTCCGCGTTTTCTGGGACATACGCCTTCCTTTCGTCGCTTTCAGCGGGGCATCTAGGGAGTCGGGGGAGAGAGCGGCGACAAGCCATAGGTTGTTCTGCCGCTGGGCAAATCTGGCGTGTCCGGGCTATGGTGACAAGAGAATCTCATGTCCTTGAAAATCACCGGCCGAACAATAGCCAAAACAGCAATTTAGATTTGGCAGGATGCCAGACAATCGAGCAACTGCTTATTACCGACGCTTCGATGTCTGGCGGCAGCCAGGCTGATGACCAGCACTGAGAGGCAATGCCGAGCTCCGAGCCAAAAAAGGCCTATTCAAAGGCTGCTGATGAGCACATGAGCTGGCATGATCCCCGATGGGATCATGACGATGCCGCATGTGATCAAGCGCTGAAGCTTTTGAAGCGCCGAGGCATGGGGATGCATCGGCTGACCGATCCCGTGCGAGGATTGCGGCGCTGGCTGAGCGGGAGTGTCTGGATCGGACGCCTTGCAATCATCGTTGCGGTGTTCGGCGTTTTATCGGCAGCGGGATTTGGCGCGTTATGGCTGCGTCTTGGAGCGGGCCCGGTCAATCTCGATGTCATTACCCCCTGGCTCGCGTCGGCAATCGAACAAAATCTGGGACACGAACACACTGTCGAAGTTGGCGGTACGCAGATTGAGCGGGCCGGGCGGATTCGCATTGCGGTGCGGCTCAGAGATATTCTGGTGCGTGACCGTGATCACAACATCGTCGCCAGTGCACCGAAAGCTGAAGTCAGGCTGTCCGGGATGGCCCTTATCATGGGACAGCTCCGCGCCGAGACGCTCAGGCTCGTGGGCGCAGAGTTGTCCGTCCGGATTACGCCCGATGGACGCGTGATCGTATCGACGGGTCAAAGCAACAGCCCGCTCGCGACCGCGAAGGTTTCTGAGAAACCGGCCGCACCGGTGGCTCCGGGGCAGGAAGCTCCATCCCAAGCCGGAACCGCAGCGACGCCTTCGGCGACAGCCAATCCCAATGGTGCGGGCGGCTTGCTGGCGGCGATGGATTGGCTCGACGGCCTGAGCGCGAAAGGTCTGGATGGTCAGAGCCTGAATGAGATCGGCTTACGCAACGGTGTGTTGACGGTCGAGGACCAGCGCAGCGGTGGCCGTCTGACGTTCGAAAACATCAGCCTCAGCCTTCTGCGCCCGAGCGGTGGAGGGGCAGCGTTCAGCATCGGCGAGGAGGGTAAAAATCCGTGGCAGCTCAAGGTTGCCGTCGGTGCCCCGACCAATGGGGTCCGCTCCATCGATATCAGCGCAAGTAAAGTTCCGGCCAACAATCTGCTGTTGGCGGCTCGGTTGAAGAATTTCACCTACGCGGCGGATATGCCGTTGAGCGGAGCTTTGAAGGGTGAGATCGGCCGTGATGGCCTGCCGACCTACTTCCGGGGTGAGATCGTTGTCGGCAAGGGAACGATCGTTGATCTCAATGTTCCCGATTACCCGATGGCAATCGACTATGCCGACGCCAAGGTGGAATGGGATGCCGGACGACGCGTCATGGTCGCGCCGTTCCACGTTAACTCCGGCGCCAACCGGATCACCTTGCTGGCTCACCTGGAACCACCCAACGGCAGCGTACCGAACTGGCAGCTCGGTTTGAGCGGCGGAACGATTCTGCTCGCCGGTGAAAATGGTGACGACCCTGCGATCTTTAATCGAATTTCGATCCGGGTTCGCTTCGACACGGACAACAAGAAGGTCATCCTGACCCAGTGCGATATCAGCAACGGCGAGATTGGAATCGCAGGCTCGGGCAGCTTTGACTATGCGGGTGTTGAACCTCGGCTCACGCTTGGAATGGCTGCGACGCCGATGCCCGTTTCGGTGTTGAAAAAAGCCTGGCCGGTGCTGATCGTCCCTGAGGTTCGTGAGTGGATGATCGAGCGCGTCGACAAAGGAACGCTGCAGCGGCTGGACATTGCGGTGAATGCACCGATGCATACGCTCGTGCGCGGTGGTCCTCCGATCCCGGACGACGGCCTGTCGGTCAACTTCGCTGCGACGGGCCTGACAATACGGCCTGTTGACGAACTTCCATCGGTTCGCGATGCCGATATGAAAGGCCGCGTGAGCGGCCGGACCGTCAATGTGAACGTCGGCCAGGGACAGGTCGATACGCCTGCGGGGCGAAAGCTGACGATCTCCGACTTTCTCTTTGAAGTGCCGGACCTGGCGCCCAAGCCTGCTCCCACCCGTGTTCGCTTCCGTCTTGATGGTCCGGTACCGGCGGCAGCCGAAATTCTGCAGTCTGACCGGTTGCGGGACGTCGGCGATAAGCTGATCGATCCGAATTCCAGCAAGGGGACGGTCTCGGCGGTGATTACGCTGGCTATGCCGCTGAAGAACGCGTTGACCAAGGAAGATACGACCTACTCGGTCAATCTCGATCTCGGATCGCTCGCTGTCGATAAGCTGGCGATGAACCAAAAGCTCGAAGCGAATGCGCTGAAAATCGTCGCCGATAATCAGGGTTATCGGGTGAAGGGCGACGTCAAAATCGGCGGCCAGCCTGCAGCCCTGGATTATCGCAAAACCAGTGATGGTGACGCCGATGTCAAGCTGGCCGCGACGCTCGACGATGCCGCGCGTGCGCGTCTCGGCGTCGACCTCGGATCGAGCCTGAGCGGAGCCATTCCCATCAAGCTTTCCGGCAAGATCGGCAACGGCGATAACGACAACCGATTTGGCGTGGAAGCGGATTTGACCGCGGCTCGGATCGACAATCTGTTGCCGGGATGGACGAAGGTTGCCGGCAAGAACACCAAGATGACGTTCAACGTGATCCAGAAGCCCCAGGGAACGCGCTTTGAAGACATCGTTGTCGAGGGTAATGGCACGTCGATCAAAGGGGCGCTCGAGGTCGACGACAAGAACGATCTGGTCAACGCGTCCTTTCCAACCTTCGCTCCGTCGGAAGGGGACAAAGCGAGCTTGAAAGCCGAACGCGCAGCAGATGGGACGCTCAAGGTCACGATGCGTGGCGAGGTGTTCGACGGTCGATCATTCATCAAGGGGGCGATGTCCGGCAAGGACTCGAGCGCGAAGGAAAAGGCGAAGGGTTTTGACTTTGATATCGACGCCAAGCTGGGAGCGATCGCCGGTTTCTATGGTGAGGCGGTACGCGGTGTTGACCTGAAGCTTTCGCGGCGCAACGGGACAATCAAATCCTTCTCGTTGAACGGCAAGATAGGTCGCGACACGTCCGTGATCGGTGACCTTCGCGGCAAAGCGCAAGGCCGGGAAGTGATGTACCTGGAAACCAACGACGCCGGTGCATTTTTCCGCTTCACCGACACCTACGCCAAGATGACCGGCGGGAAGATGTGGCTCGCGGTCGATCCTCCGACGTCCGATACGACACCTCAGGAGGGCCTGCTGAACGTCCGTGATTTCCACATCAAGGGAGAGGCTGCTCTTGATCGCGTTGTTGCCAACGGACCAGGCATCAATCCGCAAGGTGTCGGATTCTCCGGCATGCGGGCCGAGTTCATCCGCCAGACAGGTCAACTGCGGATCAAGGACGGCGTGGTGCGCGGGCCGACGGTTGGCGCGACCATCGAGGGCAACATCGACTATACCGCCAACCAGGTGCGCATGAGCGGCACCTTCGTTCCGCTTTACGGTCTGAACAATATGTTCGGTCAGATTCCGATCGTCGGCTTGTTCCTCGGCGGCGGCAGCAACGAAGGCCTGATCGGCATCACCTATGAAGTGGTGGGGTCGCCGGGCGCACCTGTGCTGCGCGTCAATCCGATCTCCGCCATGGCGCCGGGCGTCTTCCGCAAGATTTTCGACTTCAACACCGGCAAGCAAAACGCGCCGACGGATTTCAGCACACCCAACAATTGACCATGAAAAACATGGTCGCGACGATGTCGGCGACCATGATGACGATGCTGCGTTAGAGCGGCCCCAGCGGCGCTTTAGACCGGCTTCAGCAGAACGTGCCGCTTGCGACCCATCGACAGTTTGATAACGCCTTCCGGCGTCAAATCTTTCGATGCCAGCACCATCTTCTCGTCCGTTACGGCTGTGTCGTTGACACGCAGACCGCCGCCCTTGATCTGACGCCGCGCTTCGCCATTTGACGTGACAAGTCCCGCTTGGACGAACAGTCCAAGCACTGCAACGCCACCTTCGAGTTCGGCTTTTGCAATTTCGAGCGTTGGAAGATCACCGGCGATCGCGCCTTCCTCGAACGTTTTGCGCGCGGTCTCCGCTGCTGCCTCGGCTGCGGCGCGGCCGCGAACCAGCGCGGTTGCTTCGGTTGCCAGAACCTTCTTGGCTTCGTTGATGTCCTGGCCACGCAGCGCTGCGAGCCGCGAAATCTCATCGAGCGGCAGCACAGTGAACAGCTTGAGAAAGCGTTCGACGTCGGCGTCCTCGGTGTTGCGCCAGAATTGCCAGTAATCGTAAGCGCTGAGCCGATCTTCGTTGAGCCAGATGGCGCCGGCCGCCGTCTTACCCATCTTGGCCCCATTGGCAGTGGTGAGCAGCGGAGAGGTCAGCGCGAACAACTGTGCGTTGGCCATGCGTCGGCCGAGGTCAATGCCGTTGACGATGTTGCCCCACTGATCCGAGCCGCCCATCTGCAGCACGCAGCCTGTGCGCTTGTGAAGCTCGACGAAGTCGTACGCTTGCAGGATCATGTAGTTGAATTCGAGGAACGACAGCTCGTGTTGCCGTTCGAGGCGCAGCTTGACCGAGTCGAACGACAGCATGCGGTTGACTGAGAAGTGCTTGCCGACGTCGCGCAGGAAATCGATGTAGTTGAGAGGCGCGAGCCAGTCGTTGTTGTTGACCATGACGGCATCAGTCTTGCCGTCGCCGAAGGTCAGGAATTTGTCGAACACCGTGCGGATGCCAGCGAGGTTCGCGGCGATATCGGCCTCGGTGAGGATTTTCCGGCTCTCGTCCTTGCCCGAGGGGTCGCCGACGCGGGTGGTGCCGCCGCCCATCAAAGCGATCGGTTTATGTCCCGTCTGCTGCATCCAGTGCAGCATCATGATCGGCAGCAGAGAGCCAACGTGCAGGGAGGGTGCGGTGCAATCAAACCCGATATATCCCGTGATCGGTCCCTTGGCGGCGAGCTCATCCAGCGCCTCTGGTTCCGAGACCTGATGGATGAAGCCCCGGCTTGCGAGGACGTTGAGGAAGTCGGATTTGTAGGCACTCATGCGGGCGCTCTGGCGATTTAGCGTTTTATAGAGGGGTGTGGTGTATCAGGTCCGGCGTCGGATTCAACCAAGGAGCGGCCCTTGCTGAAAGCCATTGGCCTCATGAGCGGAACGTCCCTGGACGGGGTCGACGTTGCATTGATCGAAACGGACGGCGAGCGCATCGGGGCTTTCGGTCCGACCGACTATCGGCGCTATTCAGATCAGGAGCGCGAACTGCTCCGGCGGGCGCTTGCGGACGCCGTGTCCATTTCAGAGCGCAACGAGCGCCCGGGTGCACTCTCCGAGGCCGAGCGGCTGATCACCGAGATCCATGCCGAGGTGGTGAAGCGCTTTCTTCAGAACAACAGTATTGCGCCAAGCGCGATCGATGTCGTCGGATTTCACGGCCAGACCGTGTTGCATCGTCCTGAACAAAGACTGACTGTGCAGATTGGCGATGGCGAAGCGTTGGCAAAGGCGCTCGGCATTCAGGTGGTGTTTGATCTGCGTGCAGCGGACGTCGCTGCCGGCGGGCAGGGGGCGCCACTCGTTCCGATCTATCATCGTGCGCTGGTGCAGATGCAGAAACGCTCGGAGCCCACAGTGGTGGTGAACATCGGAGGCGTCGCCAATGTCACCTACATCGACAATGAAACGCTGATCGCCTGCGATACCGGACCGGGTAACGCGTTGCTGGACGACTTCATGCTGCGCATGACGGGCGAAGCCGTCGATCGCGATGGCCGCACGGCGGCCAACGGCCGCGTCGATGAGACCTGGATTGCACGTGCGATGGAGCGTCCGTTCTTTTCCCAGCCTGCGCCGAAGTCGCTCGACCGCAATGATTTCGCGGCGCTTAAGCTGGATGGCGTCACGGCGGAAGATGGCGCCGCCACGCTGACCGCATTTACCGCGACATCCATCGCCCGCATCGCATCGCAATTGCCGAAGCCGCCGGCGACATGGATTGTCGTCGGCGGAGGCGCAAGCAATCCGACGTTGATGCGCATGCTGAGCGCGCGCCTTGGCTCCGTCGATGTCCTGCGCGGCAGCGATCTGGGATGGTCGGGCGACGCGATTGAAGCTCAGGCCTTTGCGTATCTCGCTGTCCGCAGCCTGAAGGGCCTGCCGCTGACTTACCCTGGAACGACAGGTGTCTCCCAACCGCTCAGCGGAGGCGTGCTCGCGAAACCGTGATTTTAATGCACCTGCATGAATCTTGACGCTCCACCATGGGGCGTCTAGAAAGATGCATCTGCATTAAAGCGAGTTTTGCATGCTTATCGGGGAAGCCATTTTCCTGGCAACACAGTTGCTCTTCAGCGTGAGGAGCGCTGCGCGCGTCACCCGTTGCCAAATGTTGAAGGCGCTCCGGCGTACCCGCAAAAGTGGAGCCGCGTGATGGTCGAGCCGCTCAAACTCGTCAGCCATAGACTGTGTCCTTATGTCCAGCGAGCTGTCGTCGCCCTGAAGGAAAAGGGCGTGCCGTTCGAGCGGATCGACATCGACCTGAACAACAAGCCTGATTGGTTTCTGAAAATCTCGCCGCTCGGCAAGACCCCGGTCTTGCTGGTGGGCGACAAGGCGATTTTCGAGTCTGCCGTGATCCTCGAGTACCTTGAGGAGACGCAGCCTAAACCTCTGCATCCAACGGACGCTGTCGCACGCGCGGAGCACCGGGCGTGGATTGAGTTCGGCTCTGCGGTTCTTGGCGATATCTGGGGCCTTGAGACCGCCAAGGATGAAGCGGCATTCAAAGCCAAGGTGAAGCAATCAGAGGAGCGGTTCGCGCGGCTCGAGGCGAGACTGGTCGCTGCGCCGTGGTTCGACGGCGAAGCCTTATCGCTCGTCGATGCGGTGTTTGCGCCGGCGTTTCGTTACTTCGATGTCTTCGATGAGATCGGCGATTTCGGCATCCTTGCCGGCAAGCCGAAGATCGCGCGCTGGCGCAAGAGCCTGCGCGAACGCGCGTCGGTGCGCGAAGCGGTCGGTGCGGATTACCCCGAGTTGCTGCGCGCATTCATGCGGAAGCACGATGCCTACCTGCTAAAACTCGAAGGCCAGGCCGCCGCCTGAGTGGGACGAGCGCCTGGCCGGAATTCAGTCGAGTTTTAAGCGACACGGAGGCTATCGCCTCCACGCGCGTGTTGTCAGCGGACGTTGGCGAGCCGCATGTCGAGATAAGACGTCACCGACTCCATCAGCGGTTCCATTTTCTCGACGAAGAAATGGTTGGCGCCAGGGATAATCTGTTGATCGATCACGATGCCCTTCTGCGTCTTCAGCTTTTCCACCAGCGTCGTCACGTCCTTTGCGGGAGCGACGATATCCTTCTCGCCGTGGACGATCAGGCCTGACGACGGGCAGGGCGCGAGGAACGAGAAATCATAACGGTTGGGCTCGGGCGCGATCGAAATGAAGCCTTCGACCTCGGGCCGGCGCATCAGGAGCTGCATGCCGATCCAGGCGCCGAACGAGAAGCCCGCAACCCAGCAGGCACGCGCCTCGGGATTGATGGTCTGGGCCCAGTCGAGCGCTGCCGCGGCATCCGACAATTCACCGGTTCCATGGTCGAACGAGCCCTGGCTGCGGCCAACGCCGCGGAAGTTGAACCGAAGGACCGAAAATCCACGCGCCACGAAGGCATAATAAACCTGATAGACGATCGGGTGGTTCATGTTGCCCTGGAACTGCGGATGGGGATGGAGAACCATCGCAATCGGTGCATTCTTCTGCTTCGCCGGGTGGTAGCGGCCTTCGAGACGGCCGGCGGGGCCGGTGAAAATGACTTCGGGCATCAGTCGTCCTTAGATGTGGTCAATCGACGGTGTCTGGTGAATCAGCCATGCAACAGATTGTCGATTGGCCTCGTTAGCGACCGGAGATCGGCGCGATGCGAATTTGATGCGGCGTTCTACCATGGGCCGAGGGGCAAAAAGCAAGCAAATTGAGCTTGGTAATCATAGATTAGGCATTGGTGGGCAGAGCGCGGATCCTCTGCTCTTAAGGACTTGGCAGGATTATCGAACGTGATGCGTGAACGGGTTTATCTGGATTGGAACGCAACGACGCCGCTGCGGCCCGAAGCACGAGCGGCGATGGTGGCGGCGTTCGATGTCGGCGGCAATCCATCGTCCATCCACAGTGAAGGCCGCGCCGCGCGCAAGCTTGTCGAAGACGCGCGGGCTGCAATTGCTGCGGCAACCGGGGCGGACGCGCGCAATGTGGTGTTCACCTCCGGGGGCACGGAAGCGAACATGCTGGCGCAGACGCCTGGCGTGCGCCGGGGGGGAGATCCGGTGCAGCGGCTGATCGTTTCCGCCATTGAGCACGCGTCGGCTTTGGTCGGCGGGCGCTTTCCGCGCGACCGGATCGAGATTGCACCGGTCAATTCGTCCGGGGTGGTCGACCTGGAGGCTCTTGCCAGCCTGCTCCATGATCAGCCGCCGGCGCTGGTGTCGCTCATGCTGGCGAATAATGAAACCGGGGCCATTCAACCGATTCTTGACGCTGCCGAGATGGTTCATGAAGCGGGCGGGTTGCTTCATGTGGACGCAGTGCCGTCTCTCGGAAAAATAGATATAAATATCAACGAATTGAAGTGCGATCTTCTGACGGCTTCTGCGCACAAGATCGGTGGTCCCAAGGGCGTCGGCGCGCTGGTGTTGGCAGAGGGCCTCTATGGGCTCGAGCCCCAGGTGCGCGGAGGTGGACAGGAACAGGGCCGCCGCGCAGGAACGGAGAATGTCGTAGGCATTGCGGGCTTCGGCGCGGCAACGCGCGCGGCCATGGTGTCACGTGACGCGAGCGCCAGCCGTATGAGGTCGCTTCAGCAGCGGCTGGAAGGCGGTCTCAGTGCCTTCCCCGGAACAGTGATCTTCTCCAACGAGGTTCCGCGGCTGCCGAATACGACGCTCGTTTCCGCATCCGGCCTCAAGGCGGAAACGGCTGTCATTGGGTTCGATCTGGAGGGCATCGCGGTGTCGTCCGGCTCGGCATGCTCATCCGGCAAGGTGCAGCCGTCGCACGTCCTGCAGGCCATGAAGGTCGATCGGGACCTCATTCAGGGAGCCATTCGCCTCAGTCTGGGCTGGGAGACCACTGAAGCGGACATCGATCGATGTCTAGAGGCTTGGAGAAAGCTCTCGAGTGTACTACTTAAAGCCCGAACACTCGGGCTTGAACAGTTCTAACCTTCGCGCATTGCGCGAGTGAGGCCTGAATACAACTTACGCGGTCCACCGCGGTCCTTGAAACCGCGAGCGGAGGATAAAGATGCCGGCCGTACAAGAGACGGTTGATCGGGTTCGCCAGATCGACGTCGATCAATACCGTTATGGATTCGAAACTCTGATTGAGACCGAGAAGGCCCCAAGGGGTCTCTCGGAAGACATCGTCAGATTCATCTCGGCCAAGAAGAACGAACCCGCCTGGATGCTGGAATGGCGTCTGGAAGCGTATCGTCGTTGGCTGACCATGGAAGAGCCGACGTGGGCGCGGGTGAACTACCCGAAGATCGATTATCAGGATCTGTATTACTACGCTGCGCCAAAGAAGAAGGCGCTGGCCTCGCTCGATGAGGTCGATCCGGAAATTCTGAAGACCTATGAGAAGCTCGGCATTCCGCTGCGTGAGCAGGAAATGCTGGCCGGCGTCGTGCGCCCCGAGGGTGAGCGCCGCGTCGCGGTCGATGCCGTGTTCGACTCTGTGTCTGTCGCCACCACGTTCCAGGCTGAGCTGAAGAAAGCCGGCGTGATCTTCATGCCGATCTCGGAAGCGATCCGCGAACATCCCGAGCTGGTAAAGAAGTATCTCGGCACGGTGGTGCCGACCTCCGACAACTATTTCGCGACGCTGAATTCGGCCGTGTTCTCCGATGGCTCGTTCGTCTACGTGCCGGAAGGCGTGCGTTGCCCGATGGAGCTGTCGACCTACTTCCGCATCAACGAGCGCAACACCGGCCAGTTCGAGCGGACGCTGATCATCGCCGACAAGGGCGCTTACGTCAGCTATCTCGAAGGCTGCACGGCTCCGCAGCGCGACGAGAACCAGTTGCATGCCGCCGTGGTCGAACTCGTCACGCTTGACGATGCCGAAATCAAGTATTCGACGGTGCAGAACTGGTATCCGGGCAACTCGGAAGGCAAGGGCGGCATCTACAACTTCGTCACCAAGCGTGGTGATTGCCGCGGCAAGAACTCCAAGATCTCCTGGACCCAGGTCGAGACCGGCTCCGCGATCACTTGGAAGTATCCGAGCTGCATTCTGCGCGGCGATAACTCGCGCGGTGAGTTCTATTCGATCGCGATTTCGAACGGTTATCAGCAGGTCGATTCCGGCACCAAGATGATCCATCTTGGCAAGAACACGACCAGCCGCATCATCTCGAAGGGCATCGCGGCGGGCGTTTCGCAAAACACCTACCGCGGCCTGGTGACAGCTCACCGCAAGGCGACCAACGCGCGCAACTTCACGGCGTGTGACTCGCTCCTGATCGGTGACAAGTGCGGCGCGCACACGGTGCCGTACATCGAAGCCAAGAACTCGTCGGCGCTGTTCGAACACGAAGCGACCACGTCGAAGATTTCGGAAGACATGCTGTTTTACTGCGTGCAGCGCGGTTTGAGCCAGGAAGAGGCGGTGGCGCTCGTCGTCAACGGCTTCGTCAAGGACGTGCTGCAGCAATTGCCAATGGAATTTGCGGTCGAGGCCCAAAAGCTGATCTCGATCTCGCTAGAAGGAAGTGTCGGATGACCGCGTTGCTTGAAGTCAGGGATCTGAAGGTTCAGGTCGAGGACAACGAGATTCTGCATGGGCTGAACCTCACCGTGAACGCGGGCGAGATTCACGCCATCATGGGACCGAACGGTTCTGGCAAATCGACGCTGAGCCACGTCATTGCCGGCAAGCCAGGCTACGATGTCACCGGCGGTGAGATCCTGTTCAAGGGCGAAGATCTGCTGGAGATGGCGCCGGATGAGCGTGCCGCCAAAGGCGTGTTCCTTGCGTTCCAGTATCCGGTCGAGATCCCGGGCGTTGCGACCATGACGTTCCTGCGCACCGCGCTGAACGCCCAGCGCAAGGCACGCGGTGAGAGCGAGTATTCGACGCCTGACTTCCTGAAGAAGGTTCGCGAAGTCGCGACCTCGCTGAACATTCCGCAGGACATGCTGAAGCGCGGCGTCAACGTCGGCTTCTCCGGCGGCGAGAAGAAGCGTAACGAAGTGCTGCAGATGGCGCTTTTCCAGCCGAGCCTGTGCATTCTCGATGAAATGGATTCGGGTCTCGACATCGACGCGCTGCGCGTTGCCGCCGACGGCGTCAATGCATTGCGCTCGAAGGACCGCGCGATGGTGGTGATCACCCACTATCAGCGACTGCTCAACTACATCGTTCCCGACTTTGTCCACGTGATGTCGAAGGGGCGCGTCGTGAAGAGCGGCGGCAAGGATCTCGCGCTTGAGCTGGAGAAATCCGGTTACGCGCAATTCGAAGACAAAGCGGCGTAAACAGGCATCAGTATGAACGTTGCATTGGTCAAACCGAACACGGAGCGTGCGCTCGACGAATTGTTCGCCGTGGCGCGTGACCGTTTGCCGGGAACAGGTCCTGTCGCGGAATTGCGGCAGAACGCCTTCGATGACTTTGCCAAGCGCGGATTGCCGCATCGTCGTCTCGAAGAATGGAAATATACCGATCTGCGCGCATTGCTGCGTGAGGTCGCACCGCTTGCGCCGGCTCCGGATCAGGCGGCGCTCACCCGCGCCGCTCAGTCAGTGAAGTCGCTCGGCATCGACAACACGCAGAAGTTCGTGCTGGTCGATGGCGTGTTCGCGCCGCAACTGTCCGATCTGAGCGGGCTCGACGCCGGCATCCATCTGCGGACGCTGCGCGAGGTGCTCGAAGATTCCACCAACAAGGTTCGCGCCGATCTGCTGCAGACCAGCGTGGCTTCGGATGCGATGATCTCGCTCAATGCCGCCATGGCGACCGATGGGCTTGTGATCGACGTCGCCGAAGGCGCGGCGCTCGCGAAGCCGATCCACATTGTTCACGTCGCGACCAACTCGGGCACCTCCGCCTTCACCCGTTCGCTGGTAAAGATCGGCAAGGGCGCAAAGGTCACCCTCGTCGAGAGCTTTGCCGCGGCCGATGGCACAAAGGGCTACCAGGCCCATGACTCCGTCGTGGTCTGGAGCGGCGATGATGTCGAGATCGAGCATGTGCGTGTGATGGAAGATGCCCGTGATGCGGCGAACATCACCACGGCGATCTTCACGCTCGGTGCCAACACCAAGCTGAATACGTTCAATCTCACCAACGGCGCCAGCGTGAGCCGCTATCAAGCTTTCATCACCTTTGGTGGCGAAGGCGGGACGTTGGCCACGAACGGCGTCAATCTGTTGGCTGGCACCCGTCACGGCGATACCACCCTGGTGGTCGACCATGCGGTGCCGCACTGCGCGAGCCGCGAAGTGTTCCGATCCGTACTGGATGATCGGGCTCATTCGGTGTTCCAGGGACGCATCATTGTTCGTCCTGACGCGCAGAAGACCGACGGCAAGATGATGACCCGGGCGCTGCTGCT
Organism: Bradyrhizobium sp. SYSU BS000235; assembly: GCF_049747295.1. Lineage (NCBI taxonomy): Bacteria > Pseudomonadati > Pseudomonadota > Alphaproteobacteria > Hyphomicrobiales > Nitrobacteraceae > Bradyrhizobium > Bradyrhizobium sp. SYSU BS000235. The sequence continues at coordinate 143,149 of NZ_JBMHJM010000003.1, read as the reverse complement.
CTCCGATGAAGCGGAAGCCAGCAACAAGCCTGAACTCGAAATCTTCGCCGACGACGTCACCTGCGGTCACGGCGCGACAACCGGCGCCCTTGATGAGAGCCTGCTGTTCTATCTGCGCGCGCGTGGTTTGCCTGAAAAGGAAGCCCAGGCATTGCTGATTGCGGCGTTTGTGGGCGAGGCGATCGAATCCATTGTCGACGACAATCTGCGCGACATCGCAATTGCTGCCGCTGATCGATGGCTGGCAGCGCGAGGATAATCATGCATCCGGCAGTGGCAAATGGTTCATATGATGTGGAGCGTGTCAGACAGGACTTTCCGGCACTCGCGCTGAAAGTCTACGGCAAGCCGCTGGTCTATCTCGACAACGCAGCCTCCGCGCAGAAGCCGAATGCCGTGCTTGATCGTATGGCAGAGGCGTACAAGAGCGAATACGCCAACGTCCATCGCGGGCTGCATTATCTCGCCAACGCCGCGACCGACGCTTACGAAGGCGGGCGGTCACGCGTGGCGCAGTTTCTCAATGCCAGGCGCAATGAGGAAATCATCTTCACGCGCAATGCCACCGAGGCCATCAACCTCGTGGCATCGTCGTGGGGTGAGCCCAATATCAAAGAGGGCGACGAGATTGTGCTCTCGATCATGGAGCATCACTCGAATATCGTTCCTTGGCACTTTCTGCGCGAACGCCATGGTGCCGTGATCAAGTGGGCGCCGGTCGATGATGAAGGTAACTTTCTCATTGAGGAATTCGAGAAGCTGCTGACGGCGAAGACCAAGCTTGTTGCCATCACGCAGATGTCGAATGCGCTCGGGACCGTCGTTCCGGTGAAGGACGTCGTGAAGATTGCACATGCGCGGGGCATTCCTGTGCTCGTCGACGGCAGCCAGGCGGCCGTGCACATGGCGATCGACGTGCAGGACATCGATTGCGATTTCTATGTCTTCACCGGCCACAAGCTTTACGGCCCGACCGGTATCGGTGTGCTGTATGCGAAATACGATCACCTCGTCGCCATGCGTCCATACAACGGCGGCGGCGAGATGATCCGCGAGGTGGCGAAGGACTGGGTCACTTACGGTGATCCTCCGCATAAATTCGAAGCGGGAACTCCGGCCATTGTCGAGTCCATTGGGCTTGGTGCTGCGATCGACTACGTGAATTCGATCGGTAAGGAACGCATCGCCAAGCATGAGCACGATCTGCTCACCTATGCGATGGATCAACTGCGCGAGATCAATTCTGTCCGCATCATCGGTACGGCGCGCGGCAAGGGACCCGTCATCTCGTTCGAGATGGAAGGGGCGCACCCACATGATGTCGCAACGGTAATCGATCGCGGCGGCATTGCGGTTCGGGCAGGGACGCACTGCGTTATGCCGCTTTTGGAGCGATTCAACGTAACAGCCACATGCCGGGCCTCATTCGGCATGTATAATACGCGCAGCGAGGTCGACCAGCTTGCGCAGGCGCTGATCAAGGCGCGGGAGCTCTTTTCATGAGTGAGACCATTCAGGCATCTGAAGCCCAGCCACGGTTTGATACGCAATCGGCGTTGCCGACTGAAGAGACGGAACGTCTCGGCACCGACATCGTTGCAGCGTTGAAGACCGTGTTCGACCCGGAAATCCCGGCCGATATTTACGAGCTTGGTCTGATCTACAAGGTCGATATCAAGGACGATCGATCTGTCGATGTGCAAATGACGCTCACGACGCCAAATTGTCCGGCTGCTGGTGAGCTGCCGACCATGGTTGAGAACGCCGTGGCGAGTGTGCCGGGCGTTGGTCCAGTGAGCGTGAACGTGGTCTGGGAGCCGACTTGGACGCCTGACCGGATGTCGGACGAGGCCCGCCTCGTCCTCAACATGTGGTGAGTTGAAGACGTTTACGATTCGGCATCTAATCTAATCTGGACGTCGTCGGCATTGAAACGCCGAGGGAAGTGACCAAATGACAGCTATGACGCCGAACAGCACCATGTCAGCCAAACCGAAGGTTCGTCCCCGTCCGCAGGTGATGCGTTTGACGGACGCTGCCGCAGAGCGTGTGAAAGAGCTTGCCGGTCGTGCAGACTCCGAAATCGTCGGCTTGCGGGTCGGCATCAAGAACGGCGGCTGCGCCGGTCAGTCTTATACTGTTGAGTATGCCCATGAGGTCCGGCCGACCGATGAGGTCGTTGAGGACAAGGGCGTGAAGATCCTGGTCGATCCCAAGGCGGTGTTGTTCCTGCTCGGGACCGAGATGGATTACAAGGCGGACAAGATGCAGGCGCAGTTCGTCTTCAACAATCCAAACCAGATCAGTGCTTGCGGCTGCGGCGAGTCGGTTCAGCTCACGCCGGCCAAGATCGACGGCTAATGGTGTCCGGTCCGGCCATGGACCGCGACTATCTTGTCGATCTCTTCTCTCAATTCGGATTTATCGCTCTTCGCCGCATGTTCAGCGGCTATGGCATCGTCGCCGATGGCGTGAACTTCGCCATGGCGCTGAGAGCCGGCATTATTTTCAGGGTCGATGATCAGACCGTCGCCCGGTACGAGGCCGAGGGCGCCGAGCCCTTCCAGTACGACACCAAAAACAAAACGATCGTTGTGAAGTCCTATCGGCATCTGCCGGAACGGCTTTATGACGATCCGGAAGAGCTTGCGGTGTGGGCTCGCGAAGCTGTCGAAGCAGCCAAGCGCGCGGCAGCCAAGAAGTCAGGCGTGAAAAAGAAGCCCGCGAAATCCAAATCTGCGAAATCCAAATCTGCGAACTCGAAGCCGACGAAACCAAAGTCCGAGGTCTTGAAGCCAACAAAGAAGACCAAAAAGACGGCGTCGCGGACGATGGCTGCGAAGCGCAGGACATCCAGCCGCGCTGCCAAAAAGAAAGCCGGACATAAAAAAGCCGGTCGAAAGACCGGCGGGAGAAAGTCTCAGGCGACCTGAATGCGGTCGTTGGGAGAGAACTCCGGATCCGCTTCGCAGATCACGCGATTGCGGCCGTTGCGTTTGGCCGCATAGAGACAGGCATCCGCCCGTTCGATGAAGCTGTCAGTGTCGTCACCGGACTGCAGCATTGACACGCCGACGGAGATGGTGACGCGGCCGAGAATTTCACCGGTCGATTTCTTCTTGAGCTGTTTCGACATCACGGCGCGGCGAATGTGGTCGGCGACCGTCAGCGCCTGACGAAGCGCTGTATTCGGGAGCACCACGGCAAACTCTTCCCCGCCATAGCGCGCGGTAATGTCCTGACCCTTGATGGTCTGTTTCAACGACATCGCCACCAGACGCAGCACCTGATCGCCCGTCAGGTGACCATAATTGTCGTTGAAGGACTTGAAGTGGTCGATGTCGAGCATCAACAAGGACAACGGCTCGCTGGTCTGTGTCGCATGTGCGACTGCGCTTTCAATGGCGCGGTCGAAGTACTTGCGATTGCCCAGCGATGTCAGCGGATCGGTGAGGCTCTCGGTCCGGATAGCTTCAAGGCTGTGCTGGAGATTGGAGATTTCCTGCTTCGACACCATCAAGCGCGATTCAAGCGCCCGATTGGTTTCCTGCATCTCCCGTGTGGAAGCGACCAGCGCCTCGACGACGGCTTTGACCTGGCTGATATCCTTGGCGCTGGTAAGCTTCTGTGTCGCCCCATCAAGGCTGTTGCCGAAGGTCGCGGTCATTCCCAGCGCATCGGTGATGAGGGACATCACATCGTCGATCTCGCTGATGACGCGCGAGCCAACCTTGTCGATGCGCTCAGTGGTGCGGATCTGGGAAAGATAGGTCTCGTAGATCTGATCGAGATCGGATTCGGTCAGCTTGCCGTTACGGGCCAGCGTTTCATTGATGATCTTGTTGAGGGCACTGTTGTAGCCGGTCGCGTAGACGTACCAGATCTCGTAATTGCGAGGCACAGCTGTCTGGCGCAAGGATCTAATTTGACCCAAAGCGACCTCAGCGAACGCCATGGTGCGTTCATGCTCTTCCAGAAGGCCAATCACGTTCTGTGTCCCCAAGGCGGCGTGACGCCAGCCTCACCCATCGCGAAATACTAAAGTATCAAGCGCAAACTAGGCGAGGAGAGTGAACGACCCGTAAACGAACCGTTAGGGCGATGACGATTCCCGGGGGACAGAGAGAAGTTAACCGCGGGCGCGGATAGGCCGGAGAAGAAACGCGGGAAGGTGGGAATGGTCGCCTGGCTCGGAAAACTGCTCGCGGGAGGCTGCTGCCGGCCGGACTCGTCCAATAGACGGTGGCTGTTGCGGTGCGGCAACGGCCTCTGGACGTTGGGAGCCTTCCGGACGCGGAGACTTGTTTCGGCCGCCCCGTGATCTTTCGCGGCGCGGCTTGCGATCGCCTGAAGCTTTTTCCCCGTCTGACGCGGGGACGGGAGAAGCCTCCGCGGACACGATGTGATTGGTTTCGGTCCGGGCAATTGGTTGGCCAATCAGCTTTTCGATGGCGAGGAGGGATTTCTGGTCCGAGGGGCTGACGATTGAAATGGCGGTCCCAAGGCGTCCGGCGCGGCCAGTGCGGCCGATGCGGTGGACGTAGTCGTCCGGATGGTGAGGCACGTCGAAATTGAAGACGTGGCTGACTTCAGGGATATCGAGGCCGCGAGCGGCGACGTCGGATGCGACCAGCAAAGGCAGTTCGCCTTTGCGGAATTGATCGAGCGCCGTCATGCGAGCCGACTGGTCCATGTCGCCGTGAAGGGCGGCGGCGCCGAAGCCGTGTTTCTGCAACGAGCGATGCAGCAAAGCCACCTCGCGTTTCCGATTGCAGAAGATGATTGCGTTCTTCAGGTCTTTGGCTTCACGCAGCAACTGCCGGAGAACTTCGCGCTTTTCGTGGGGTTCGCGGCCGACGCTGACTTGGGATTGCGTAACGGTCACAGCAGTGGAAGCAGGTTTGGAAACTTCGACCTTTTCAGGATTGTGCAGGAAGGTCTCTGTAATGCGGCGAATTTCAGAAGGCATCGTGGCCGTGAAGAACAGGGTCTGCCGGGTGAAGGGGACCAGTTTGCAGATCCGTTCAATGTCCGGAATGAAGCCCATGTCCAGCATACGGTCGGCTTCGTCGATCACCAGCAATTCGACACCGGTGAGCAGCAGGCCGCCGCGTTCGGTGTGGTCGAGCAACCGGCCGGGCGTTGCGATCAACACGTCAACGCCGCGCATCAGCTTGACGTCCTGATCGCCGAAAGAGACGCCGCCGATCAGAAGCGCGACGTTCAGTTTTTGGCCGGCGCCGTACTTATCGAAGTTCTCCTTGACCTGCGCTGCGAGCTCGCGCGTCGGCTCCAGAATAAGGGTGCGGGGCATTCTCGCCCGGGCGCGGCCCTTTTCCAGCAGGGTCAGCATCGGAAGCACGAAAGCCGCGGTCTTGCCGGTGCCGGTCTGGGCGATACCGAGCACATCGCGGCGAGCCAGGACGTGGGGAATGGCTTTTTCTTGGATGGGAGTGGGAGTGGTGTAACCAGTGGCCGCTACAGCAGCTAGGACCTTGTCGGAAAGGCCGAGATTGGAAAAGGACATTGAGCCTCTAATCGAAATCGCCGTTCCGATTTTGGAATAGCTGTCGCGCTCAACCCCGGAACGGCACGCTTTTTTATGGCACGGGGAGGATAAAAATTCGCTGACAGGCGACCGACCAGGCTATCACGTGTCGATTCTGGCCGCGTTGCAGCGAAACATAGGCTTGAAACCGCCAAAGTCAATGAATTTGACGGCAAAATCAGAAAAAAGCTTAATACGACAATAAGTTGACAGGTTCCAGACCCTTCAAAATGTTCATGAACTCCGTCCCGGTTCCAGGCGACTATGCCATAGTGGACGGGTAGGGGTCGTAATTGCACGGCTTGGGGGCACAACCATGAAGCTCTGGATCAGAACAGCGTTTCTCCTCGCTGCGGTCATCGCCGTCGCGGCCCTGTGCAATACATCGGCCCACGCTGAGAAGCGTGTGGCACTGGTCATCGGCAACAACGATTACCGCAACGTTCCGCCATTGCGGAAAGCTGTGAATGACGCGCGGACCATGAGCGATGCGCTCAAGCAGCTTGGATTCACCGTTCTGTTTGCTGAGAACCAGACGCGGCAGGCTTTCAGTGAAACGATGCTGGCCTTCGACAAGGTGCTGGAGCCAGGGGATACCGCGTTTGTTTTTTTTGCCGGACATGGGTTCGAGATCAACGGCCAGAATTATCTTCTGCCGACTGACATCGCCGCGGTGACGGAGGGGCAGCAGGAATTGATCCGCGACGGCGCGTTTGCCGCGGAGAGGTTGATTTCACGCGTGCAGGCGAGAGGCGCGCGGACATCGATTTTCGTCTTCGACGCCTGTCGCAACAATCCATTCGAGGCGACAGGCACGCGCGCGATCGGTGGGAGCGGCGGTCTCGCCGCAATGAATCCGCCGGAAGGTGTCTTCGTGGTGTTCTCGGCCGGGGCCAAGCAGACCGCGCTGGACCGGCTGAACGATGGCGATCCCAATCCCAATTCGGTGTTCACCCGAAACTTCGTTCGTGAGCTTTCCCAGCCGGGCCTTAATCTCGTGCAGATCGCCAAGCGCACGCAGTCCGATGTCCGGCAGATGACCGTTGCCGTGAACAGGATGCAGACACCGGCGTATTACGATCAGATCGTCGGCGATTACGTTCTGAAGCCTGCCAAGGACGGGGAGCGGACGATCGAAGTGTTGCCGCAGCTGGCCGCGCTGCCCATCGCCCCGCCGCCACCGATCATCAACGATTCCGGCAATGCGCCGATCGCGAGCTTCATGCGGCACAATGGTGGATGGTCGATCTCTTTCTCCATCGCAGATCCGACGCTGGCGATTTCATGGCGGCTCGGTGAAAGCGGAGAATTCAAGGAGACGGGATTCCTGGATTCATTCGATCCACGCACACGGCGGCGGATGCCCAATCCATCGATTGAACTGCCCAGCGATGCGCCGGCTGCGACGATCCAGGTGCGCTATGTCGATCCGATGGGGCAAATGCAGGGGCCGTATCCGATCAAGTTCGATCCCGAGGCCGCGCTGATCAACAGCCATCGCAAATTGTTGGACATGACCTCGACGAGCTGGCTGTCCTTCGGCGGCTATAATTCGCCGCTGGTCTATTTCACCCAGATCTTCTCGTATCGCTGCGCGATCCGCGAAATGCGCATTGGTATCGATACGACGGTGCCTGACAAGCTTGTCAAAGTGCCGCCCTGCAATCCCAAGGATCCGTCGGCCATTCCCGATAGTCCGCCGTCGTATATGAAAATTCCCGCCGCCACGCGATCTGTCTCGGTCGAGCTGACGTATCAGGACGGCAGCCTCTCCGAGATCAAGAACTTCCGTAAATAGACAGACCGGACACTTCGCGCGATGACGCAGGATCTTTCTGCATCATCTCAACGTGCCTGCGATCTTCAGTTCGAGCATTACCCCTGCGCGGAATAGCCGCCGTCGACGGGGATCGAAATTCCGGTCAGGAAGTCGGATGCCGGGGAGGACAGAAAAACGGCTGTGCCGGCGAGGTCATCCGGATTGCCCCAGCGCTTGGCCGGTGTTCGCGCCAGCACGGTCTCATGCAGGGTTGGAATTTGTACGCGGCCCCTGCGCGTCAATTCGGTATCGATCCAGCCCGGCAGGATGGCGTTGGCCTGGATGTTGTCTTGCGCCCAGGACGACGCGATGGCTTTGGTGAACTGCACGATGCCGCCTTTGCTGGCGGCGTAGGCGGGCAGAAATCCCGCGCCGAAAATCGACATCATCGAGCCGACGTTGATGATCTTGCCGCCACCGGCTTTTTTCATCGTCGGATAAACGGCCTGAGCGCAAAGAAACGCGCTGGTGAGATTGGTGTCGATCACCTTATGCCAATCGTCGAGATCGAGCGTATCGGCTGGGTTGCGGATATTGATGCCGGCATTGTTGATCAGGATGTCGAGCCGGCCAAAAGCGGAGAGCGTTGCATCGACCATTCCGATGACCGCGGCCTTGTCCGCCACATCGACATTCAGCGGCAATGCCTTCACGCCGAGCTGCTCGATCTCTGCGGCGGCGCTTTTTGATTTCGCTTCGTTGCGTCCCGCAATGACAACGCTGGCCCCCGCGCGGGCAAGGCCGCGCGCCATGCCGAGGCCGATGCCGCCATTGCCGCCGGTGATGATGGCGACCTTTCCGGAGAGATCGAAAGGAGATGCAGTCATAGGAGCCTCATCGACGTTCTTGAGGGATCGCGCGCAGGATCGCGAGACACGATCAGGATTTGCCGCGATAGGCAAGCACGACCAGCACCAGGCCGACCAGGCTCAGGCCCCCGCCATACCAAGCCCAGCTGATCTGATCGATCATGAAGCTTGATTGCGGCCACCGCACATAACCCGTGCCTTGACCGATCCACAGCAGGCCGATCAGAAGCGCGAGCATGCCAATGGTGAGCAGGGGAGTTCTCATAACGGCAATGCTCGCAAGGAATTGGCTCGACGCTTGTCGAAGCCGTCACACGTCCAGCAAATCCTCGCTGGCGAATTCGGCCTTGTCCGAGATGAATGCGAAACGGGCCTCGGCTTTGGTGCCCATCAGGCGTTCAACGGAATCGGCCGTTCCCTCGCGGTCGTCCGGCAGCAAAACCACGCGGAGCATGGTGCGCTTGGCCGGGTCCATCGTGGTCTCTTTCAACTGCGCCGGCATCATCTCGCCCAAGCCTTTAAAGCGGCCGATATCGACCTTGGCGTTGGCGTTGAACTGGGTTTTGAGCAGTTCGTTGCGATGGGCTTCGTCGCGCGCATAGACCGTCTTGGCGCCATGGGTGAGGCGATAGAGCGGTGGGACCGCGAGGTACAGATGCCCTTCGTCGATCAGGCGCGGCATTTGCCGGTAGAAATAGGTGATGAGCAGTGAGGCGATGTGGGCACCGTCCACGTCGGCGTCGGTCATGATGATGATGCGCGAGTAGCGCAAGTCTTCTTCACGGTAGTGCGCGCCGGTGCCGCAGCCGATTGCCTGCATGAGGTCGGCAAGCTGTGCATTGGCTGTCAGCTTGTCGCGGGTAGCTGACGCGACGTTGAGGATTTTTCCGCGCAACGGCAGCACGGCCTGGGTTTTACGGTCGCGAGCCTGCTTGGCGCTCCCGCCTGCGGAGTCACCTTCGACGATGAACAGCTCGGAGCCTTCCGCTGCGGTGTTCGTGCAGTCGGCGAGCTTGCCCGGCAATCTCAGTTTCTTCACCGCGGTCTTGCGCGAGATTTCCTTCTCCGCGCGGCGGCGCAACCGCTCGTCGGCGCGCTCAACCACGAACTCGAGCAGCTTGTTGGCCTGCAGCGGGTTGCCCGTGAGCCAGTGATCGAAGGGGTCCTTGATCGCCTGTTCCACGATACGCTGCGCTTCCGCGGTCGCGAGGCGATCCTTGGTCTGGCCCTGAAACTCAGGCTCGCGAACGAACACGGACAGCATGGCGGCTGCGCCGACCATCAAGTCCTCGGATGTGACGGACGCCGCTTTCTTGCCCTGGCCGATGCGTTCGGCGTAGTCCTTCAGGCCGCGCAGGAGCGCGCTGCGGAAGCCTGCCTCGTGCGTGCCGCCGTCGGGCGTGGGAACGGTGTTGGTGTAGGACGACAGGAAGCCGTCGGCATCCGCGGTCCATGCGACAGCCCATTCGCAGGCGCCGTGTGCGCCATTGCGGCCGGATTTGCCGGAGAAGATATCCGGATGCACCAGCGTATCGGCGTGAATGGCCGCGGCGAGATAATCCTTGAGGCCGCCCGGGAAGTGGAAGGTATCCTCGGCAGGCACATCCTCGATGCCCTTGAGCAGTTCGGGATCGCAACGCCAGCGGATCTCGACACCGCCGAACAGGTAGGCTTTCGAGCGCGCCATCTTGAACAGACGCTGCGGTTTGAAAGCTGCTTTCGCGCCAAAGATTTCCGGATCGGGCTTGAAGCGAATGCTGGTGCCGCGGCGGTTATTGACCTTGCCGAGCTCTTCGAGCTTGCCCTTCGGCTTACCGCGCTCGAAGGTCATTTTGTACAGCTGCTGATTTCGCGCGACTTCGACAACGAGCAGTGTGGAGAGGGCGTTCACCACGGACACGCCGACGCCGTGCAGGCCGCCCGACGTCTCATAGACCTTGGAATCGAATTTGCCGCCCGCGTGCAGCGTGCACATGATGATTTCGAGGGCGGACTTCTTCGGAAACTTGGGATGGGGATCGACCGGGATGCCGCGGCCGTTGTCGTTGACAGCCAGATAGCCATCCGCGGTCAGAATGACCTCGATGAACGTGGCGTGACCGGCGAGGGCCTCGTCCATCGAGTTGTCGATGACTTCCGCGAAGAGGTGGTGCAGCGCCTTCTCGTCGGTGCCGCCGATGTACATGCCAGGGCGCCGGCGGACCGGTTCCAGCCCTTCAAGGACTTCAATATCTCGTGCGGTGTAGCCGGCCTCGGCGCCACTTGCGCGGGCAGCGGGCTTGGCAGCCGAGCGCGGCTTGCGGTCGGGCGCCGCGAAAAGGTCGCGGCCGGCTTTTGACGCGCTAGTCGCTTTTTCGTTACTTTTCAATGATTTCGACATGGTCTTTAATCTTGCAGAATCGGAGAGAAAGGCGAATCGCTGGCTATCACTATGCCACGGTTGGGGCTGTAAATGTGACGCAGCCGGTTCCCGTACAAGGTGACAGCCGACGTGCTAAGCGAGTCCATTCGATTGAAGGCCGGGAACCAAGGCATCCATGACTTTTGAGGAAATGACCCGCGGGCTGGCAGAGTTCGTCCGTGACCATCAGGTCTGGGCCGCGCCTGTGGTTTTCGTGCTCGCGTTCGCAGAGTCGCTGGCTTTTCTTTCTCTCATCATACCTGCATGGGGCGCCCTGGTTTCAATCGGCGCGCTGATTGGTGTGAGCGGAATCAGCTTCTGGCCGGTCTGGCTTGCGGGAAGTTTGGGGGCCGCTTGCGGCGATTGGCTTTCCTATTGGATCGGGGTCAAGTTTCATAATCGCATCGCGCACATGTGGCCGATGTCGAGCTTCCCTGAGATGCTGCCGCGGGCGGAGCGGTTCATGAAGAAATGGGGAGTCCTTGGGATCTTCATCGGCCGCTTTTCGGGGCCGTTACGGGCCACAGTGCCGCTCGTCGCGGGTGTGGTGGAGATGCCGTATTGGCGTTTTCAATTCGCCAATTTTTCCTCTGCATTCCTGTGGGCGGCTGTGTTGATGGCTCCCGGCATGCTCGGCGTGAAGATGCTGATGTGATGCCCCGCTCAAAACAATTTTTTGATGTGGAATGAGACGACATCGAGCGGTGTTAAGCTGATGGCACAACAGGGGGGCTAAGCTTGCGAATGAATCGCAAGCAATGAGACGACCATAGAACACGAGATCAACTCGCGATCGCATTTTATTCAATCTAATTTCACTCAGGGGAGAACGACCATGGATCTCACACGACGTCATGCATTGGCTGGTGCTGCAGCGCTAACCGCGGCTCCGCTTTTGCCTGTGGAGTCTGCACAAGCCTCGGCTCCGGCCGCCAACAAACAGAATGCAAGCTTCTATCGTTACAAGGTCGGTGACATCGAAGTGACGGTCGTCTCGGACGGTTCGACGACCTTGGCGCTCGGTGACAGCTTCGTTCTCAATGCCAAGAAGGATGAGGTCAATGCTGCACTGGAGAAGGCGTTTCTTCCGCGCGACAAGGTGACGATCAACTTTGGACCGTTGGTCATCAATACCGGCGGCAAGCTGGTGGTGGTCGATACGGGCAATGGCCCGGCAGCGTTTGCCGCAAGCAAGGGCGGAAGCGGTCAGTTTGCTTCCAACATGGCGGCAGCCGGGATTGATCCAAAGAACGTCGACATCGTGGTGATTTCTCACTTCCACGGCGACCACGTGAACGGTCTGCTGACGGCTGACGGTCAACCCGCGTTTCCGAACGCTGAAGTCCTGGTGCCGTCGGTGGAGTGGAAATACTGGATGGACGACGGCGAGATGAGCCGCGCGTCAGGTGATCGGATGCAAGGTCTCTTCAAGAACAACCGCAGAGTATTCGAAACCGGACTGAAGAAGAAGGTCACGCCGTATGAGTGGGGCAAGGAAGTTGCTCCAGGCATGCTGGCCGTCGAAACCATCGGTCACACGCCGGGACACACGTCCTACGTGCTCTCGTCTGGCGCGGACAAGGTCTTCATCCAGTCAGACGTGACCAACAATCCTGATCTGTTTGCCCGTAATCCAGGCTGGCATCTGATGTTCGATCAGGATCCGGCTCAGGCCGAAACTACGCGCCGCAAGATCTATGACATGATTGTCGCCGATCGAATGCGCGTGCAGGGCTTCCATTATCCCTTCCCGGGGTTGGCCCATATCGAGAAGGACGGCACCGGATATCGCTGGATTCCGGCGCCATGGAATCCTGTCATCTAAAGTTCATGACTTGACGAAAAATGGGCGCGGACCTATATCCGCGCCCATGAACAGCGCCACCACCATTATTTTCAATCGCCGCCGCCGCATCTTCGCGGTATGGGCGGCTGATTGCGTCTGATCATCGTCGATGCCGCCGGAAATGGTCCGCGGCATCTTGTTTCTCGTCAAAACTTGCCGCAAGACCTGCTCCGGTAGCGTTCATTTTTGAACTTGCTCGGGTAAGGACACGTCATGGCTGAAAAGAAGAAAATCGGCATCCTCGGTGCCTCTGGTTACACCGGCGCTGAACTGGTTCGGCTGCTGTTGCGTCACCCCCGTGTAGACATCGTTTTGCTCACCGCCGACAGACGGGCAGGGCAGATGATGGGCGACGTGTTTCCGCAATTCGCGCCTTATGACCTCCCACGGCTCGTCACGATCGATGAAGTCGATTGGAGCACGGCGGGCCTCGATCTCGTGTTCTGCGCGTTGCCCCATGCGACGACGCAGAAGGTTCTCAAGGACGTGTTGGCCAAAGCACCGGAGACCAAGGTCGTCGATTTGTCGGCCGACTTCCGGCTGAGCGATCCGGCTGCCTATGCGAAGTGGTACGGTCACGAGCACCATGCACTCGAATTGCAGAACGAAGCCGTCTACGGCCTGGTGGAAGTTTACCGGCGCGACATCAAGAAGGCTCGGTTGGTCGCGAACCCCGGCTGCTACACGACCACCGCCCAACTACCGCTCATTCCTCTGTTGAAGGCCAAGGCTATCGAGCCGGATGAGATCGTCATCGACGCGAAGTCCGGCATGACCGGCGCCGGACGTTCGGCCAAGGAAGAGATGCTGTTCTCTGAAGTGTCAGAAGGCTTCCACGCCTATGGTGTCGGTCAGCATCGGCACATGGCCGAGCTCGATCAGGAATTCTCCAAAGCGGCAGGCAAGGAGGTGCTGGTCTCCTTCACGCCGCATCTCACGCCGATGAATCGGGGTATTTTTGCGACGATCTATGTGCGGGGACGCAGAGGCAAGATCGCTCAGGATCTGCATGAGATCCTGGTCAAGCAGTACGAGAAGGAGCCGTTTGTTTACGTGCTGCCATTCGGCAAGATGCCGCAGTCGCGGCATGTCCGCGGCTCGAACATGACGTTCATCGGGGTGACCGCTGATCGCGTGTCGGGACGAGCGATCATCATTTCGACGCTCGATAACCTGACCAAGGGCGCGTCCGGGCAGGCGGTTCAGAACATGAACCTGGTGCTTGGTTTCCCGGAGACGATCGGCATCGATCAGCCGCCGATGTTTCCGTAATTGTCTTCGACGCAGGAAAAAAGGGACGGCTTGGCCGTCCCTTTTTTATTTGGCTGTCGTTTTGAGCGATCAGACGAGCTGAAATATTCCGAGCACCAGCACGACCTGCGCCAGAAACCCGACGGTGAATGCCAGCGTGCGCAGGACAGGAACGCCGAGCGTGTAAAAGATCAGGTGTGCGACGCGTGACCAGAAGTAGACGGCGCAGGCGAGGACCGTCCATTTTGTCGAATAATCAATCGCATTCAGGATCAGGACCAGCGGCGCAAAGATCATGAGGTTTTCGACTGCGTTGTCATGGGCAAACATCAGGCGGTTGGCCCATTCAGCTTGCGGCTTGTCGGTGCGCGAGGGGTTGGCCATTGTGCCGCCGAGGCCGCGGACCTGACAGCGATTGATGATGTAGGGGACCCACAACAGGCCGGTCAGAATAACAGTCAGCGTCAGCCAGAATAGTTCGCGTGTCATCGACGTTTCCCTTCAATGTCTCGATGGCGCCTGAAGGGCCGAACTGCGATCGTGGGAAGAAGAGCCGACTCTACAGTCGAATCCGACGGGCCATCGTCACGTTCATTCATAGACGGTAGATGAAGTCAGGCCAATGTCAGCAGTGAATTTGCCGCTGAAACGGGGCATTCATGTACTGGATAACCCAGGAATCCGGACGGGTTGTCGGGGGCAGCCGTGCGGTGCGTTCTCAGGCGCGCACCCGGACATAACTCCCCGGCGCATCCTCGATGGCTTCCATCGGGGCCGCTCCGGGCGTTCGCGCCGCTACCTGCTCAGGATCGATGCTATCGAGCCAGGCACGCCAATCCGGCCACCACGAGCCTTTGTGCTCCTCGGCATCCTTGAGCCAGTCAGCGAGGGACACGTCGTGGATCCGATCGTTGGTCCAGTACTGATACTTGCCAAGTTCGGGTGGGTTGACCACGCCGGCAATGTGGCCGGATCCGGCAAGGACATACCGCACGGGGCCGCCGAAGAACTGCGACCCGTACAGAACCGAGTCCGCGGGCGCGATGTGATCCTCGCGCGTGGCGAGATTGTAGACCGGGATCTTCACCTTCGACAGATCCAGCTGGGTGTTGTCGAGGACCATCGTGCCGGCTGACAACCGGTTCTCCAGATAGCAATTGCGCAGATAATAGGAGTGGTTGGCCGCGGGCATTCGCGTGGCATCTGAATTCCAGTGCAGGAGGTCGAAGGCTGCCGGCTCCTTGCCCTTGAGATAGTTGCTCACGACGTAGGACCAGATCAGGTCATTGGAGCGCAGCATGTTGAAGGCCATCGCCATCTTGCTGCCTTCCAGCACGCCAGCTTGTTGCATGCTGCGTTCGAGGTTCGAGATCTGGCTTTCGTCGACGAACACCAGCAAATCGCCTGCATGGGTGAAATCGACCTGAGCCGCGAGGAAAGTCGCAGAGGTGGTGCGCACACGGCGCTTTTCCGCCAGCCACGCAAGTGTCGAGGCAAGCAGGGTGCCTCCGACGCAATACCCCAACGTATGCACCCGCATTTCGCCGGTGGCCTTTTCTATGACGTCCATCGCCGTCAACGGGCCTTCGTGCATGTAGTCTTCGAAGGTCTTGCCGCCCAGCCTCTTGTCGGGATTGACCCATGAGATCACGAACACCGTGATGCCCTGGTCGACGCACCACTTGATGTAGGACTTCTGGAGGTTGAGATCGAGGATGTAAAACTTGTTGATCCACGGCGGCACGATCAGCAGCGGCGTGCGCAATACACTTTCCGTTGTCGGCGTGTACTGAATGAGCTGCATGATGTCATTCTGGAAGATCACCTTTCCAGGCGTCAGCGCCAGGTCGCGGCCCACTTCGAGGTTGGCGGCAGACTGGCGGATCTTGAGCGTACCACCGCCGGCTTCGATATCTTCCGCGAGCATCTTCATGCCGCGGACCAGATTTTCGGCGTTGCTGGAAAGTGTCTGCCGCAACACTTCCGGATTTGTCAGAACGAAATTGGAGGGTGCCAGCGCATTGGTGAATTGCTGGACATAGAACTCCGCCTTCTTGCGGGTGTGCGCATCAAGGCCCTCGGCGTTCTTGACGAGATCGTTGGCCCACTGTGTGGTCAGAAGGTAGGCCTGCATCACGAAGTCGAAAAACTGGTTTGTTTTCCACTCGGGATCCTGAAAGCGCTTGTCACGGGGCGCGGGCTCGACTGTGGGTTTCGCGGCTTCACCTGCAAGGCGACGTGCGGAATTTCCCAAAAGTTCGAGGAACGCACCGCCGAGCTTCATCTGCAGTTCGGCCGAACGTTTCTGATCCGACAGCCAATATTCCGCCACGGATGTGAACGTCTTCACCACCTCGGCAAGGTCATTGGTCGGCTGATCCTGCCCATCCATCACGGAGCGCGGTTTCAAATACGACGCCAATGCCTGTCCGGCCGAGTCGAGCGCTCGTGTCAGATTGGTCGAGAAGGTTTCAGGATTGAAACCGTTCGCTGCACCGGAATTTTCGGTCGTGGGGCGCGTTGCGACATCACTCATGACAGACGCTATAAGCTTTCATTTCGAGACAGCGTTCATATGATCGCTTCATCGCTGTTATCATGACACAATCCAGCCAGTTGCGGTGATTTGCATGTGCTGCGGCGCGTCATGCTCGTTAATCTAATCGTCACATTAGGGCCTCAAGGGTTCTTTCTAGTTCGTCCGGGTTGTTTGAGAATTAACGCCTTCGACCCACATTGGATGCCGACGATACCGTCAGCTTATGACCTTGATGCATCCAAACGAGTTTGTGAGGGGATGTGAGTACTTCTTTGCCAAGGCGCAGGGTGTGGAGCATGCGGCTGCCATTGTCGGCCGGCATGGTCTTGCTTGGCGTCACGTTGGGCGGATGTTCAATTCCCTTGGCGGACATGCCGCTTGTGGGGTTACCCGCGAACACGCCCGCGCGTCCGGCGACGCCACCCGACTACCTGCCTGTTCATGATTTGCCGGCACCTCGGGATGAGCAGGTGCTGACCCCGGACCAGCAGGCCAAGCTGGAAAAAGACCTGATCGCGGCCCGTGATCGCCAGGCCTCGGGCGCCCAAGGTGCACAACGGCGGAATAACTGAGCCGCTCTGATGGTGCGGGCTGCGGTTCGTGCTAAAAAGACCACGATTCAACCGCAAAACGCATTTGAATCAGCGTAATATACCAAAATGACGCGTTTTCTCTGGAAGTGTAGACTTCCACTTCAAGTTGAAGCGCGTGAGCGATGTTGTTGTTCTTGCCGGTAAATTTGCCGGCCCCCGGAGCCTGGACCAATGGAAGAGTTCTATCGTATCCGCCGTTTGCCGCCTTATGTGTTCGAACAAGTCAATCGAGCCAAGGCCGCCGCGCGGAACGCCGGAGCCGACATCATTGACATGGGCATGGGAAATCCGGACCTGCCGACGCCTCCTCACGTTCTTGAGAAGCTTAAGGAAACCCTCGGGAAGCCCCGTACGGACCGCTATTCAGCCTCCAAGGGCATTCCCGGCCTTCGGCGGGCACAGGCTGCCTATTACGAGCGCCGGTTCGGCGTGAAACTGAACCCCGAAACCCAAATCGTCGCCACCCTCGGCTCGAAGGAAGGGTTTGCCAACGTCGCCCAGGCGATTACCGCACCAGGCGATGTCGTGCTGGTGCCGAACCCCAGTTACCCGATCCACGCTTTCGGCTTCCTGATGGCCGGCGGCGTGGTTCGCTCGGTCCCGGCCGAGCCGACGCCTGAGCTTTTCCAAGCGCTGGAGCGGGCGATCATTCATTCGATCCCGAAGCCGATCGCGATGATTGCCTGCTATCCGTCCAACCCCACATCCTATGTGGCGTCGCTGGATTTTTATCGCGACCTTGTTGCGTTTGCGAAAAAGCACGAGATTTTCATTCTCTCAGACCTCGCTTACGCGGAATTGTATTTCGACGGTAACCCGCCGCCTTCGGTGCTGCAGGTGCCGGGCGCGATTGACGTCACGGTTGAATTCACGTCGATGTCCAAGACGTTTTCCATGGCCGGCTGGCGCATGGGCTTTGCCGTCGGCAATGAACGGATCATCGCGGCCCTTACGCGCGTGAAATCCTATCTCGACTACGGCGCATTCACGCCGGTTCAGGTGGCCGCAACGGCGGCGCTGAACGGTCCGCAGGAGTGCATCCAGGAGATGCGGGACATCTACCGCAAGCGCCGCGATACGCTGGTGGAATCGTTCGGCCGCGCGGGTTGGGACATTCCGCCGCCGGCCGCCTCGATGTTCGCCTGGGCTCCGTTGCCCGAGAAATTCCGCGATGTCGGCAGCATGCAGTTCGCGACGCTGATGGTTGAGAAATCCGGCGTTGTGGTGTCGCCCGGCGTGGCCTTTGGCGAGCACGGCGAGGGGTATGTCCGCATCGCGATGGTGGAAAACGAGCAACGAATTCGCCAAGCAGCCCGCAATATCCGCCGTTTCCTTGAATCCGGCGTTGAAACGTTGCACAACGTGGTTCCTCTCGCCAATCGGCGGTAAAATTTCCGGCAGGTTTCATCGTTATGGTCGCACCACTTAGAGTGGGTATTGCGGGGCTCGGCACCGTGGGAGCCGAGGTCGTTCGTCTCATCGAAGCTCAAAGCAGGGTTTTGTCGGCGCGATGCGGTCGCAGTATCCGTGTCGTCGCCGTTACGGCGCGGTCGAAGGCGAAAAAGCGCGGGGTCGATCTGCGGGGCATCACGTGGGCCAAAAGCCCGCTCGCGCTCGCGAACGATCCCAACGTCGATTGCTTCGTCGAACTGATGGGCGGAGCGGGCGAGCCGGCGTTGTCGGCCATCGAAGCCGCTCTCAAAAACGGCAAGTCGGTCGTCACCGCCAACAAGGCGCTGATCGCTAAGCATGGGTCGAAGCTGGCCGCACTGGCGGAAAAGCATGGCGCGGCGTTGAACTACGAAGCCGCCGTCGGTGCTGCGATCCCGGTAATCAAGACGTTGCGTGAGGGCCTGGCGGGCACCGACGTGCACCGCGTCTATGGCATTCTCAACGGGACCTGCAATTACATCCTGACGCGCATGGAGAGGGAAGGTCTGTCCTTCGCCGAATGTCTCAAGGATGCGCAGAGGCTGGGATACGCCGAGGCCAATCCGTCTTTCGATGTGGACGGGCACGACACCGCGCAGAAGCTTGCAATTCTTGCGAGCCTTGCTTTCGGCACCAAGGTCAACCAGAGTGCGGTCTACGTTGAAGGTATCTCATCGATCGCTCCGGAAGATTTGAGAGCCGCCGAGGAACTTGGTTATCGCGTGAAGCTTTTAGGTGTCGCGGTCCGCACCGAGACCGGAATCGAGCAACGCGTGCATCCCACCATGGTCCCCAAATCTTCGTCGATCGCGCAGGTGATGGACGTCACCAACGCCGTGACGATCGACGGCGACGGCATTCCCCCGATCACCCTGGTTGGTCCGGGAGCCGGTGGTGCTGCGACCGCTTCCGCTGTCCTGGCCGATATTGCCGATGTCGCGCGCGGCATTCGCGCGGTGCCGTTCGGCCGTCCAGTCGACAAGCTCAAGACGACCACCAAAGCTCCGATGAAGCGCCACGAGGGCGGCTATTACATCCGCCTGATGGCGCGCGATTTGCCCGGAACTGCGGCCACGATCGCAACCCGCCTTGCCGAACAGAAAATTTCCATCGAATCCATCGTTCAGCGTCATCCTGATGGCGCAGTGGACCTGCTAGATGCCCGCCGCAAGGCGACGCCCGTGCCGGTTATTCTCATCACCTACGCGACGAGCGAGGATGCGGTTCACCGCGCCTTGCATGCCGTGCAGCAAGATCGGGTGATAACCGGTCGGCCGCAGGTGATACGTATTGAAAAGAACTGATAGGCTCAGCCCAGCCGGGCCTATCATGACGTTTAGGAGTGTGCCGATGTCGACGACTATTTCCGTTCCGCCGCAGCTTTTGCTGGAACGCATTCTCACGCTGGAAATCGTCCGCGTGACTGAACGGGCGGCGGTCTCGGCGGCACGGCTGCGCGGCCACGGCAACGAGAAGGCCGCAGACCAGGCTGCAGTCGATGCCATGCGGCGCGAGCTCAACAAGATCCCAATCGAAGGTACGGTGGTGATCGGTGAGGGCGAGCGCGACGAAGCTCCGATGCTGTTCATCGGCGAGAAAGTCGGCATCCAGGCCGGCCCAAAAGTCGACATCGCGGTTGATCCGCTCGAAGGCACAACACTCTGCGCGAAGAACATGCCGGGTGCGATCGCGACCATGGCGATGGCGGAAGGCGGCACGCTGCTGCACGCGCCGGACGTCTATATGGAAAAGATCGCCGTTGGCCCGGGCTATCCCAAACATGTGGTCGACCTTGATGCGCCGCCCGCGGAAAACATCCGCCGTCTGGCCCGCGCCAAGGATGTCCATCCCTCCGCAATCACCGCGCTTGTGCTCGATCGTCCGCGCCACGCGGAGATCATCAACGCGATCCGCAGCACGGGTGCTGCCGTCCGCCTCATCACCGATGGTGACGTCGCAGGTGTCATTCACACCGCCGACCCGGACAACACCGGCGTCGATATCTACATCGGCACCGGCGGCGCACCGGAAGGTGTGCTGGCGGCTGCCGCTCTGCGCTGCATCGGCGGCCAGATGCAGTGCCGTCTCATTCTCGACAACGATGAGAAGCGCGAGCGTGCCGCGAAGATGGGCATTACCGATCCGAAGATGATCTACGGCATCGAAGACATGGCCAGGGGCGATTGCCTGTTCGCTGCAACCGGCGTGACCGATGGTTCACTGTTGTCGGGCGTCAAATTCCGCAAGAACGTCATCGAGACCGAGACGGTCGTGATGCGCTCCGTCACGGGCACGGTCCGTATCATCAAGGGTGAACATCGCCAGTTCGACAAGTTCCATCTTGATTGAGCCGGGGACGACCATGACCGAGCGTGTCGTCATCCGCCCGGTGCACGAGGATGAGCGCGCCGCATGGGAGCCGCTCTGGGCGGGCTACCTGACGTTCTACAAGGCGACAATCCCCGCCACGACGACGGATGTCACGTGGCGGCGTTTTCACGATGAGGCCGAGCCGATGTACGTGCTCGGCGCCTATGTCGACGGCAAGCTGACCGGCATCGTTCATTATCTCTTCCACCGCTCCACATGGACGGTCGGCAACTACTGCTATCTGCAGGACCTGTTCGTGAATACGGAAGCGCGCGGCCATGGCGTCGGGCGCAAGCTGATCGAGGCGGTGTATGAGAAAGCCAAAGCGGCGGGCGCGAGCCGCGTGCATTGGCTGACCCAGTTCGAGAATGCACGGGCGCAAATCCTGTACGACGAGGTCGCCGACCGATCGGGCTTCATGCAATATCGCAAGATGTTTTGAGGACAACCGATGCCCACTGATGTGAAAGCGCTGTTGTTCGATGTCTTCGGCACAGTCGTCGATTGGCGCACGAGCCTGATCGACAATTTCACCAAGTGGGGCAACGCCAAGGGAATTGACGGCGACTGGATCGGCTTGGTCGATGCGTGGCGCGGTGCCTACATGCCGTCGATGGATGAGGTCCGCAAGCATCCGGATCGGGGCTTCGTGATCCTCGATGATTTACAGCGAAAGTCCGTCGAACCATTGGCTGCAAGGCTCGGTATTACCGGCCTGACATCGGCCGACTTCGATTATCTGACCCGGGGGTGGCACAGCCTTGAACCCTGGCCCGACAGCGTCAGTGGCCTGACACGGCTCAAGACAAACTTCATCATCAGCCCGCTCTCGAACGGCAACGTCGCGCTGCTGACCAACATGGCCAAGCATGCCGGATTGCCATGGGATTTGGTCCTGAGCGCAGAAGTCTTCAAACACTACAAGCCGGATCCGGAGACCTATCTCGGCGCCGCGAAGATCCTGGGCCTGCGGCCCGAGCAGGTGATGCTGGTGGCTGCGCACAATAACGATCTCGCTGCGGCACGGGCCGTTGGTCTCAAGACCGCCTTCGTGCCCCGGCCGACGGAATACGGACCGTTGCAGAACCGCGATTTCGGCCCTGAGGGCGAGTGGGATTTCGTCGTCAAGGATTTGAACGATCTGGCAGACAAGCTTGGCTGTTAGAAGCAGCACAAATACTTCGAATCATTGAACGCGTGCGCATCGCGCTTATTTTGCAGAAAGCATCATGACGCTCCCTGCATCCGCAATCCCTGTTGAAGCCCCCCCGGCCTTTCTCGGCGTCGCGAAATCCGCGACCGGACGCCTGTGGCGTGATCGGCTCGATCCGCGCAGCGCTGCGCGCGCATTGGCCATCGTGCAGCGTTATCAGGTGCCGGAAATGCTCGCGCGCGTCATCGCAGGCCGGGGCATCGATATCGATGCGGTCGAGGATTTTCTCGACCCGACCATCCGCAAGCTGATGCCGGATCCCTACACCGTCACGCAGATGGAGGCGGCCGCGATCCGGATCGCGGATGCCGCGACCCGTGGCGAGAAAGTCGCGATCTTCGGCGATTACGATGTGGACGGAGCGACTTCGGCGGCTCTGCTCACATGGCATCTGCGCCATTGCGGGCTTGATCCGCTCATCCATATCCCGGACCGCATTTTTGAGGGCTACGGGCCCAATGTGGAGGCTATCCGCAATCTCGCCGCCAAAGGCGCGAAGCTGCTTGTGACGGTCGACTGCGGCACCACCAGCATCGAGCCGCTGGCGGAAGCCAAGCGTCTCGGCATGGGTGTGGTCGTCATTGATCACCACCAATGCGGCGACGATCTGCCCGTGGTCGATGCGCTGGTCAATCCGAACCGCCCGGACGATCTGTCCGGTCTCGGACATCTGGCCGCCGTCGGGCTCGTGTTCGTGACGCTGGTCGCGGTGAACCGCGAGCTCCGCTCGCGCGCCTTCTGGACCAGCGAGCGGCCGGAGCCGAGCTTGCTGGATGCGCTTCATCATGTTGCCCTCGGCACGGTCGCGGATGTTGCTGTTCTCACCGGTCTCAATCGGGCGTTCGTGGCCAAGGGATTGATTGCGCTTCGCCGCCGCGATCATGTTGGACACACCGCGCTGATGGATGTTGCCCGTCTCAGCGGACCGCCGGAAGCCTGGCATCTGGGGTTCATGCTCGGCCCCCGCATCAATGCCGGTGGCCGTATCGGGCAGGCCGACCTTGGCGTGCGACTCTTGCTCGAAGGGGATGTCTCGGAGGCCGCACGGATCGCCGCGGAGCTTGACCGCCTGAATACCGAACGAAGGGTCATCGAACAGATGGCTGAAGCGCAGGCAGAGGCCGAGGCGCTGGCGTCCCTTGGTCTGGATGACAAGGGCGCGGTGATTGTGACCGCCTCCGAGGGATGGCATCCCGGCGTGGTCGGCCTTGTGGCTTCGCGCTTGAAGGAGAAGTTTTCGCGGCCGGCTTTCGCAATTGCCATCGAACCCGGCGGTCTTGGAACGGGATCGGGACGCTCAATTTCGGGCGTCGATCTGGGCAAAGCTGTTCGCGAAGCCGTGCAGGAGGGAATTCTGCTGAAAGGTGGTGGTCACGCCATGGCGGCTGGCATCACCTTGAGGAAAGAGCGGCTTGCAGAGTTTCGTGCTTTCATCGAAGCAAAGTTGGCAGATGCCGTGGCCGACGCCCGCCACGTCAATGAGCTGTTTATCGACGGCGCGGTTAGTGCACGCGCGGTGACGACGGATTTTGTTGGAACGTTGAATCGGGCAGGGCCTTTCGGCAGCGGCAATCCGGAACCGATTATCGCATTGCCGTCGCATCAACTGGCCTTTGTGGATGAAGTCGGGCAGGCCCATTTGCGCGTGCGCCTGAAATCGGGCGACGGCGCGATGGTGAACGGCATCGCGTTTCGCGCGGTGGGCCAGAAGCTCGGCAACGCTTTGCTTGAGCATCGCGGGCAGCCATTGCATGTCGCCGGCTCGCTTGCCGTGGATCGGTGGCAGGGCGCGGAGCGCGTGCAGCTGCGCGTGACCGATGTGGCGGTGCCGGACCCGGGACCCGCGATTATTCGCTAGAGAGCTCAGCGGCCCTGGCGCAACAGCGCGAGAACCTTCAAGCCGGCATAGCCGTCCGCAGGGGACAGACCCGCTTTGGTCTGGAAATCCCGCACCGCCTGCATCGTATCGTTGCCGACGCGGCCATCGGTCCCGCCGGTGTCAAAGCCAGCCTTTGTCAGCCGCGTCTGGACTTCCTGGACTTCGGCAAGGGTCAGGGCGCGCTCGGAGCCCGGGAAGGGCTGGATGAATGGGCCGCCGCCGAGAATGCGATCACCAAGATGGACGATGGCGAGCGCATAGTTCATCGATGGATTGTAGCTTTTCACCGCATAGAAATTCGGTCCCAGCAGGAATGAGGGACCTCCCGGCACGGGGGTCCACAGCTGCGCCTTGTCGTTCGGCCTCGGGAACGGCTGGCCGTCGGCGCGGGTCACGCCGGCCGCAGCCCACTGCGCGTAGCTTTGATTGCCACCCCTGGCGGATGTCGCGCCGCGCACCTCATAACCCCAGTGTTCGCCGCGGCGGTACTTGCCGCGATTGACCAGGAAGCGCGCGCTTGAGCCGAGCGCATCGTCGGGTTTGCCGAACGGCGATACCCGGCCATCATGATCATAGTCGAAGCCGACATTGAGCCAGACTTCGGGCATCCACTGCGTGTGGCCCATGGCGCCGGCCCAGGATCCGCGCATTTCGTCAGGAGTGCTCCATCCCTTGTCGACGATGCGCAATGCATTGATAAGCTCAGTTTCCCAATAGGCGCGCCGGCGCGGCTCGTTCCAGGCGAGCGCAGCGAGGGAGGGAAACACCGGCCGCATGTGGTTCTGCTGCACCAGCGGATCGCCATAGGCGGTCTCGACGCCCCAGAGGGCCAGCAGGGTGCCGCGCTCAACGCCGAAGTCCTTCTCGATGCGGGCGAACAGCGCGCCGTTCTTCTGCAGAGCCGCCTTGCCCGCGGCAAGCCGCCAGTCGGAGACACGGCGGTTGATATACTGCCAGAGCTGTTCGTTGAATTCCGGCTGTTTGCGCATCTTTGCAAACACGCTCATGTCCGGTTCGATGCGGCTCATGACACGGATGTAAGTGCCCTCAGAAATGCCGCGGGCCAGCGCCTTCGCGCGAAAAGCTTCGCGCCACTTGTCGAAGCCGGCTGGAGCGGCGAGCGCACCAAGGGGCGTCGCGATCAGGGCACTGGCACCGAGTGCGGCGCGCAGCAGCGCACGGCGCGACAGGGATCCTGCGTCGGGAGAATCTTTGAAGACCATGGTGCTAGTGTAACGTCCCTACCACGGCGGGACAAAGGTCATTCCGCCGCGGGAACTGCGTCGGTTCCGATGGGCGCGGACGTGGAGGGCTTTTCATCCGGCAGCGTTGCATGGGCGATAGCCGGAGCCACCGGCGGCGGCGGAATATACTCACGCCCGCGGCCGCCGATCAGCCGTTCATAGGCCGAAACCAGCGTGGTGTAAGGATTGACCCAGATCCACCCATCCCGTGTGAACACCTGAACGTCAAAATGCAGATGGCTGGTGGTACCGCCGACGCGATCCTGAAAATTCGAAACCACTCCGATCTTTTCACCTTCGCTCACACGCCGTCCATGCAGCACGCCGTCTGCATCCATGCGCGTTGGATTCATGTGAACGTAGCGAAAGCGGATGTGTTCGTTGTAACCGTTGACCAGCAGATACACGGTCTGATCGCCGGCCGCGCGGATCAGGACGCCGTCGCGCACCGCGACAATGGGAAAGATGTCGGGCATGCAACGATCGGCGCCATCGTTGCGCAACTGGCAGCTCGACGGGCGGATATCTTGTCCCTGGTGGCCCATGCCGTTGGCGCATTGGCCGACTTCGAAGTCGCGCGTTTCGCAGAAATTGTCCTGCCAGGGATAGCTGTAGTTCTCCTTGGCTGACTCGTCGAACACCAGCGGCTTGTCATTGCGTTTGCAGTGGTAGTGGTCACCTTTTCTGGCCGACCACGACACGCGGCCGGTCTGGTAGCAGTCACCCCAGTTCATGAATGATTGAGAGTTCGCGAAGGCGGGCGCCTTCTCAAGCGGGAAACGGATCTGCGAATAGACCGTGAAGTCGGCCCGGCCGCTTTGTCCACGATAGCCGCTGTTGTCGATGATCTCCCCCGGCGGATGATAGGTGAAGTCAGGAGAGAATTCGATCGGACGATCGACGACTTCGGACGGAATATCGAAGCGCGGACGGTGCGGGTCGCCGCCTGCAACGCGCAGGGCTTTCAGGAATCGTTCGGCAACTGCCGACGCTTCACGGCAGGACAGCCGCCGGCTGCGCGCCGCGCCATCGTGGCAGCCAACCGACACCACATAAGGGACGCCGAAACGCGTGAACGCGTAGCGAAGATAACCTTCGCGGATGAACTTCCGAAGATCCGGAAATTGGGTGGCCAGCGCCTTAACCGGCTCGCCTTTGCCCAACAAAGGGTCTTTGATGTCATAGGTCAGCAGGGAGCCGGTGATCTGAACTTCGATCGGTTTGACGAAAATTCGCGGCGGCATGTCGTCGCCGACGCCTTGATCCAGCGCGAACACAGCATCGTAGCCGGCAGGCCCGACGTTGAACATCCGCACCGGACGAAATCCCGCCTGATAGCGCGAAAGAAAGAGATTGGGGGCGCCGTTGTCTCTGTCGGTCAGATATTGCGCGGTGTCGAACGGTAACAATACCGGGATTGAACTGAGGCCGACATCGGGAAAGAGCGGTGAGGTAATGGCGTTGAGCTGCGCGATCGATGTGAATTGCTGCGGCCGGAACAGGCGCGCCCGGCTCGCGGCCGTAAAATTGAAATGTTCAACAGCATGTGGCTCGGAGCTGATTTCAGTCCGAAGCTGACGAACGGCTGATTGCCAATCCGGACGGGCAACGGAAATTGCCGGTGTTTTGAATTGGTCCGCGTTGGCAGCACGGTCCAGCGACAGCAGACTCAAGACGATCGTCAAAAAAAGACAGCACCGACGGACTGTCGATGCTGTCGCTTGATGTATCTTTGCGGCCGCCAACGTCACGGTATCCCGTCAGTCTAGTGTCCCGGTTCTGACATTCGTATGAGTGTGCAGCTCGCTCGTTTACGAATGTCAGAACCTTAGGGACACTAGCAACGAGATGATTCTAGTGCGGTTTTGGATCTGACGTTCGTATAATGGACCAGCAGCTGATATTGATACGAACGTCAGATCCACCGCACTAGCGCGTTAGTCCTTGGCGCGTTCGACGTAGGACCCGTCTTCCGTCATGACGACGATGCGTGTACCGGTGCCGATGTGCGGGGGAACCGACGTGCGCACGCCGTTCGACAGCATGGCGGGCTTATACGAGGAGGAGGCGGTCTGTCCCTTCGTGACCGGTTCTGTCTCGACCACTTCAAGGGTCGTGCGCTGCGGCAGGATGATCGCAACCGCTGTGTTCTCATAGATCGACAGCTTGACGGTCATGTTTTCCTGCAGGTAGGGGGCCTGGGAGCCGACAACGTCCTTGGAAACCAGAAGCTGATCGTAGTTTTCGTTGTTCATGAAGTGGAAACCATCGCCATCTTCATAGAGGTAATTGAAGTCGCGGTCCTCGACGAACGCCCGTTCCACCTGGTCGGTGGTTTTGTAGCGTTCGGAGATCTTTACGCCGTCGCTGATCCGGCGCATTTCGACCTGGCTGACCGGAGTTCCCTTGCCGGGATGGATGTTCTCCGCCGCCAGGACAACATATAGCTTTCCATCCTGCTCAATGATGTTGCCTTTGCGAATCGAACTAGCGATGACTTTCACGGATACGTTTCCTAATGTTCAGAATGGGACCTGGTGCAGGTCCGAGGTATCGGGGCTGGCCGACGCGGTTTCGGGCCGCAACATAATGATCTGCAGCACAAAAGCCAGCTTTTTACGGCAGAATCGGGCCATTCGCCCATGAATGAGGTCCAAATGCCGTCGCCGTGGTGGTTATCAGACCGCCATGCGGACCGAAAGCCGTTTTTGCAGGCGCGCGGGGCCGTGACCCGGGCGATCCGGGCGTGGTTTGAAGCACAGGGATTCGTCGAGGTCGAGACGGGGGTCCTGCAGACCTCTCCGGGTAACGAAACCCATCTGCATGCACCATGGACCGATCTGACCACCCCATCCGGCGAAAAGACGCGGCGATATCTCCGCACGTCTCCCGAGTTCGCCTGCAAAAAGCTGCTGGCTGGCGGCGAGACAAAAATCGTGGAATTTGCACGTGTGTTCCGGGACCGTGAACAGGGGCCGCTTCATCTGACGGAATTCACGATGCTCGAATGGTACCGCGCCAATGACAGTTACGACGCGGTGATCGCAGATTGCATCACGGTCATCGCCCAAGCTGCGCGGACGACCGGGACCGAGATGTTTTCATTCAGAGGCCGAACCGCCGACCCGCATCTCGAACCGGAAATGCTGACAGTCGTTGACGCCTTCGCGCGTTTTGCATCGATCGATCTGCTCGCGACCATTCCGAACGGACGGTCGGATCGCGACCTGCTGGCTGCCGCCGCGAAGGATTGCGTGCGCATCACCAGCGACGATACGTGGTCCGATATCTTCAGCAAGATTTTGGTCGAACATATCGAACCGAATTTGGGGCAGGGCCGTTTGACCGTACTCTATGAATATCCCGCACCGGAGGCCGCGCTCGCACGCACCAAACCGTCGGATCGGCGCGTTGCCGAACGCTTTGAGGTCTATGCCTGCGGTGTCGAACTGGCGAATGGATTCGGTGAATTGACGGATGCGGCCGAGCAGCGCATGCGCTTCAACGAAGCCATGGACGAGAAAGAGCGGCGCTATGGCGAGCGCTACCCGCTCGATGAGGATTTTCTGGCCGCGGTGGCGCATATGCCCCCGGCATCCGGCGTCGCCCTTGGCTTCGATCGGCTGGTGATGCTGGCGAGCGGAGCGGCGCGTGTCGATCAGGTGGTGTGGACACCGCCGCAGGTGGGCGCATGACCGTACGAGCTTCCAATACGCTTCGTTCTGCGACTGAGCTAGCAGAGCACGGTCTGACGTCTGCGGAGCACTTGCCTGCGCTGGAAAAGGTGGCTGCACGTTATGCCGTGGCGATGACACCGGACGTTGTGGCTCTGATCGATCCGACCGATCCAAAAGATCCGATCGCGCGCCAGTATGTGCCTTCAGCTGATGAACTGGTGGTTCAGGGCCAGGAAAACGCCGACCCGATCGGCGATCATAGCCATTCGCCGGTGAGCGGAATCGTTCATCGCTATCCCGATCGCGTGCTGTTCAAAGTGGTGCATGTTTGCGCGGTCTATTGCCGTTTCTGCTTCCGCCGGGAAATGGTGGGGCCGGGCAAAGAGAGCGCGCTTTCGAGTGACTCTTACGCGAGCGCGCTGGACTATAT
Source organism: Bradyrhizobium sp. SYSU BS000235 (assembly GCF_049747295.1). Lineage (NCBI taxonomy): Bacteria > Pseudomonadati > Pseudomonadota > Alphaproteobacteria > Hyphomicrobiales > Nitrobacteraceae > Bradyrhizobium > Bradyrhizobium sp. SYSU BS000235. The sequence continues at coordinate 114,099 of NZ_JBMHJM010000003.1, read as the reverse complement.
CCGAACACACCCGGAGATCTGGGAGGTCATCCTGACGGGGGGCGACCCACTGATGCTCTCGGCGCGTCGTCTCAACGAGATTATCACCGATCTTGCGGCCATCGATCATGTCAAGATCATTCGCCTTCACACCCGCGTGCCGGTCGCGGATCCCGGCAGGATCACAGACGATCTGGTTGCGTCACTCAGGACCGACAAGGCAACCACGTGGGTCGCCCTTCACGCTAACCATCCCCGTGAGCTGACGGCTGAGGCGCGCTCGGCCTGCGGGCGCATGGTCGACGCGGGCATTCCGATGGTCAGTCAGTCCGTGCTGTTACGGGGGGTGAACGACGATGCGGCCACTCTCGAAGCCTTGATGCGTGGCTTCGTGGAATGCAGGATCAAGCCCTATTACCTGCATCATGGCGACCTCGCGCCCGGCACCGCTCATCTCCGCACGACGTTGAGGGAAGGGCAGGAATTGATGCAGGCGCTGCGCGGCCGTGTGTCAGGTCTGTGTCAGCCTGAATATGTGCTCGACATTCCGGGCGGCTATGGCAAGGCCCCGGTAGGTCCGCAATACCTGTCGAACGATCAACCCGGCCAAAGCGACCGCTACAGGGTCACGGACTATTGCGGCGATGTGCACCTTTACCCGCCATCATCTTCTTAGGTTGCGGCGATGAGCAACCCGGAGCCGCCCGAGGGCGAAGGCAATCGTGCTTTGGAAAACGCGGTGATGTTCGGCTTTTTTGTCGTTCTAGCGGCTGCCGGTATCTGGTTGCTGAGCTCGATGGCCGATCTGCGAAAGACACAGGATTGTGCAGCGCAGGGTCGACGCAACTGCGGAACGATAGAAACTCCGGCTCGTTCTCGCTAGAGTGCGGGGAAGGTAGTCAGGAATCATTTCGTTTGGAGATGTGACATGCGAACCATCCCGATCATGGTTGTCTTCTCGATGCTCGGCATCTCGGTTGCCCTTGCGCAAAACACCACACCCGGCATGACCACGGGAGCGGGAAGCTCGGCCAACTCATCGTCCTCGTCGTCTTCAACCCGCGGGATCCCCCAGGCCCCCGTCGGCCATCGCCAGCCGAAGGCGAGCGATGTGCCTGCCGGTACGGAAAGCGGCGGCTATTCGGAATCCGCGCAGGACAAAGAACTCGATCGAAAGATCAAGAGCATCTGCCGCGGCTGCTGAAGCATCCGCAGATTGCCTTCGCGCCTGCGCGTGTGACCTCAGCTGTCGCGCGCGGCCAGCGCCATTCCGATCAGCGATGTGCCGCCAAAAACGAGGTTGATGCCGACCAGCAGTCCGATCGCCCATGCGGCTGTGCCGGGCAGGCCGGTGATGATGGCGCCGGCCACCAGAATATCGAAAATGCCGGCAGTCAGCAGCCAGCCCCATCGGCCGGACAACTGGCTCCGGTGTTCGAGCGCATACATGATGGTGGCTACGCCTTCCGCCAGGAAGTAGACGCCGACGACGATGGTGAGCGTCAGCGTCCCCGCGACCGGCTGCACCAGCAGGACGAGCCCCGCGATAATCGCCAGCGCAGCTGAGGTCAATGCCCACCAGAAGCCGGGCATCTCGCGGGCCGCGATGGTCAGATAGAGCCCGAGGGCGCCGCTGATCAGAAACATCCAACCGAGGAAAATCGCGATCGCGATACTGGCGAGCTGTGGAATGGCAATCGCCGCAAGACCGAGGATGACGAGGACAATTCCTTCGATCAGGAATCCCTTCCAGTGGGATTTTACGGTTTCCCGCATCTGGGATTGAAGACGGGCGATATCCTGAGGCATGGTCATGGATGTGCTCCAACTGGCGGCATCGGATGACGAAGCTTAGTCACGCTTCAGCCGTAAGGCCATCCTCGCAATCAGTCCTCCAGGATCGCGACGGCTCGCGTCCATCCGGCGGACGCTCGCTCGATTTTCACCGGGAAGCAGGACACCATGAAGCCGGTCGACGGGAGCTGCTCCAGATTGTGCAGCTTTTCGAGGTGGCAGTAGCCGATGTGGCGGCCTGCTTTATGGCCTTCCCAGATCAGGCTCGCGTCACCGGTCTCGGCGTATTTCTTGGCGGTGTGAATGAAGGGCGCGTCCCAGCTCCAGCCATCGGTCCCGGTCAACCGCACACCGCGCTCGAGCAGATACATCGTTGCCTCGTAGCCCATGCCGCAGCCCGATGCGACGTAATCCTGCCGGCCATACTTGGCTCCAGCACTGGTGTTGACGACGACGATCTCCAATGGATTCAGCGTATGTCCAATGCGTTTGAGCTCGTTCTCCACGTCCGCGGCCGTGGCGACGTAGCCATCGGGCAGGTGACGGAAGTCGAGTTTAACGCCGGGCTGAAAGCACCACTCCAGAGGCACTTCGTCGATGGTCCAGGCGCGCTCGCCGTGATTCATCGTCGGATGAAAGTGGTAGGGCGCGTCGAGATGCGTGCCGTTGTGAGTTGAGAGGGCGACCTTTTCAACGGCCCAGCCTTGGCCGTCCGGGAGATCCTCTTTCTTCAGGCCTTTGAAGAAATGCAGGATGGGCGCCAATCCCTGCTGATGATCGATGTACTGGATGGTCGGATGGTTGCCGGGTGGATCTGCCGGCACATCGTTTTGCAGAGGGACGGAAATATCGATCAGCCGGCGGGCCATGGGAGTCTCCTGTCTTGCGCGGACACAGCAATGTGCCCGCGTAACTGTGCCTTAGGCAGCAAATAGGGCTCAAGTGGGAAAGATGGAATGGCGAGCTTGCTTAACGCGCGCTACTAGTTCGGCGCGCGTTCAGCCTCTCGCGCTTCATCCGCAATCGCCTTGGCGACCGATGGAATCGTTTTCATCCGCGCGAGGTAGTGGCTGAGCCGCACCGGCACTTCGATCGCGTTCTTGTCGGCCCACATCAGCATCACGACGAGATAAGGATCCGCGATCGTCATTCGATCCCCGACCAAAAACGGTCGGTCGCCAAGCTGCTCGGCGATCGTGGCGAAATGTTTGACCAGCAACTTTCGCGCCTTCTCCTTTTCCGCCGGGGGATCAAGGTGGAAAAACGGCCTGAAGTTGGTGTGTAATTCGGTGGTCATAAAGGAGGTGGCTTCAAGTGCGCGCCAATGGTCGAGCCCCACCTTGGGGAGCAGCGCGCCTGCTTGGTGAGCGATATAGACAAGAATGGTCAGGTTTTCGGTCAGGACGTTCCCGTCGTCCATTTCCAGCGCGGGAATAAAACCCTTTGGATTTATCGTCATGAAGTCGCGCCCATCCTCCGTCCGCTTGCCCCGATGGACCCTGACAAGCTTGTACGGAAGGCCCGTCTCGATCAGCGCGATGTGATCGGCCAGGCTACAGCCGCCCGGAGCGTAATAGAGGATCATGAGAAAACTCCGTGCTTGCGTCGGATCGGCTTCTATCCGTAGGTGACTTGAAGCAACTCGTAGATGTTGCCCCATGGGTCGGCGATGAACGCAACCTTTTCCACGCCGATTTCGGGCAGACCATCGGTCACATCGAGGAGGATCTTGACCCCGCGGCGCCGCAGCTCCGAGATGCACCGTTCGACGTTACGAACCTGCAGGCAAAGGTGGTGCCATCCGGCCAGCTTCATCATGTCGGGGAGATTGTCGGGAAGCTGACGCTCGCTTTCCACCGGGCCGCCAACGAGCTCGATCACCGGGGTTCTGGCGCCGCCGGGCGAAAGGAAGACGAAATCATTCCCCGCAATTTGAAATTCGCGCTCCACGCGAAGGCCAAGCATGGTGGTGAGCCATGTCTTGCCTGCTTCGACGTCCCCGACGCGTAGCGCGTAGTGATGAATAATGCTCATCGCAAATGGCGACTGATCGGCCATGCCATCCTCCAATCGATCATGAGAGGGGCATAGGGCATGCGCCGTATTGCCGGTGCATTTCACCTCAACGGCCGATTGGTTACGCCTGTAACGACGACCGCTTTCGGAAGCGCGAGTATTCGAAAAGCGGCGGACTATGGCGCTGCAAAGTAGCAGGAGGCGGCGACGCGGGTGAGTTGACCGAGGACACGGATCAGCTGGCACAGAGACTGCCGATCCAATTTGCACTAACGTGCATCTAAGTTTCTGAAATTATTGGGGAATGATGTGGCGCTCCCTAGCGGAATCGAACCGCTCTCTCCACCGTGAAAGGGTGGCGTCCTAACCGATAGACGAAGGGAGCGAAAAGCTGCAGTCGGCCCGGCGCAAGAAGCGCAAAACCTCTGCCTTTTCACCTGGATCGGTAAAATAGCATACCAAAATCAATAACTTAGATCGATTTTGGAACTTCGTTGGCCCGAGTCAGCGGACTGATTTGGTCAACGCGCCGCAACGTATAAAGGCGTTTCGCGACAGCGGCAAGCGTCGTGAGGCCCTAATCTGCATGGACTGTGGGTTGCGCTTAAACGCTCGTTACTGCTGCGCCTTGATGCCCGCCACCGTGCGGGATCGTGTGGCTACGGTTGCGATATCGTCGGCCAGCAGGCGGGCGAGGCAGGAATAGCCCCAATCGTTCATATGCAGGCCGTCCGCGATAATGAAGCGGTCGAACGGGATCGATTGATCGTCGTGCCAATGCTGCATGGCCACGTAACGCCTGAACACCGGCACATGGGCCTGCTTGCCCACAAGGCCGATCATTCCGACCATATCGTTGACTGCAGGCTTCGCGTTGACGCTGGGGGCAAACTGCGGATCGATCAGCAGGACATCCGCGCCTGTTGCCTTGATGCGGGCGATGCCGGACTGCAGGACGTCGCTTGTCGCGGGGATGCTGCCGCCGCGAAGGACAGTGTTGGTGCCAAGCTGCCAGATCACCAGATCGGGCTTCGGGGCGAGTACTTCATCAAGCCGCGCCATCATGTCGGCGGCATCCTCGCCATTGACGCCGCGGTTGATGACGGTGACCGGCGAATCCGGATATCTCTGGCGAAGTTCTCGCTCGAGCCGGCTTGGATAAGCAAATCGGGGTGAACTCGCGCCGGCTCCGCCGGTGGACGATGAGCCGATGGCAACGATCGTCACGGGCTCATGGTCGTTAAGCCGCTTCGCGGTTCGGGTGAGCGGCGCGTCGAACTGGGTCAGCGCCTTTGTCGGGATGCAAGCCTGGTTCTTGAAGATCGCGTTGAGGTTATCGGCTGAGGGCTTTTCGGTGCTCGCCACCACAATCGGCTGCTGTGCATTCGCCGCGACGGTCAGCGTTGCTGATGCCGCGCCGCCCAGCATGAGCACGACAAGCGGCGCTCTGAGCGTCAGACCAATTCTCGAACCCAATTTCAAGCAGTGCATGAAAGGCGGACCTTGGCATGTGCGGTCCGTCAGGGTCCGCGAGCTTAAATTGCTAGCGAAAATTACCCTGCGCTTCAATGCACCAATGGAGTGAGGTGGAACGCATCCTTAATCAAATGTTCCAAACATTTGATTTTAAACCGAAAACGGCGGGTTCCGATAGAGGTCAGGCTGGCCTTGCCAACAGCGCGCTGCCACCATTCCAGATGATCTGAATGCCGATGCAAAAGAGGATGAACGCCGACAGCCGCATGACCACGTCAGTCCCGCGTGTGCCGAGCAGCGCGACGACGCGATCGGCAAAGCGATAGCAGATGAAGATCGTCAGCGCGATTGCAGCAAGACCGGCAACGGCCGCACCGCCCAGGATTGCCAATTGGGTGAGGTCAGCCGCGGCGCCGGCGGGCCGCTGACTGCCAAGCGTCACGGCAACGGAGATTGAACCAGGGCCAACCGTCAGCGGCATGGTGAGTGGATAGAACGCGTCGATCTGCGAACTGGATTGCGAGTTTCGCTTTTCCCGCTCCTCTGCGGTGTCTTCCGGGGTGTGCAGCAATTGCCAGCCGAACGCTGCCACCACAAGACCGCCGGCGATCCGCACCACGGGCAGCGTGATGCCAAAAAACTCAAGGACGTGCGAGCCGATGAACAGGGAGCCAAGTAACAGAAAGAAGCTGTATCGCGCGACGCCAGAGGCAAGGACGGCGCGATCCGCATCACTCCGGTCGCGGGTCATGCGCAAGAACAGCGGCGCGCTGCCGACCGGATTCACGATCGGAAAGAGCGCGGCGTAGACCAATAAGAATGCATTGATGATATTGTTCACGGCGGGTGGTCCTGCATCGAACTCAAGTTGCAACAGAGATCGCGGAAATTTGCAATCCTTCGATACGCAAGAGCGCAGTTCGGTAGGAAATCACTCGTCCCCATGCGTGGGTATTGATAGTGTGCCGCGCTATCCAAACAGCCCGCGATACAGGACATGCTTAACAGGATTCTCGTTTTCTCCGTGATGTTGGCTTTGACCTTCGCTTCAGGTCTGCATGCCGAGCCAGTCCCGGTCGTTTGCACCATCTTGCCGGGTGAGCTCTCGGCGAGTGTTCTAGTGACCAATCCGCTGAATCACGACGCGTCATGCATGGCAACCTGCAAGTTCTCGACCCCCGTCTATGACGACAATCCGTTGATAACCTGCGCCAAGCCGGTGCCCGCGGGCAAGCAGGTCGAGATGTGCATTCTCAAGGCCGCAGGCAACAAGCTCGTGAAGCTCCTCGAAGCCACGGCCGACTGCAGGAAACTTTAGTCTTCAAGCTACTTAGCGGCAGCGCAGAACAAAAAAAGCTCCGCATCTGCGGAGCTTTTGTCTGTTGTCTCATCGAGGCTTGGCGCGGACCAATTACCAGTGGCCGGTATTCGGCATCGAGGACCACGGCTCCTGCGGAGGCAATGCGTCGCCCTTCTGCAGAAGCTCAATCGAGTGCAGGTCGGGCGAACGGATGAACGCCATCTGGCCATCGCGAGGCGGGCGATTGATGGTGATGCCCAGCTTCATCAGGCGGTCGCAGGTCGCATAGATGTCGTCGACTTCATAGGCGAGGTGACCGAAATAGCGATCCTCGCCATAGGTTTCTTCATCCCAGTTGTAGGTCAGTTCAACGAGAGGCGCGCCGCGCCCCTTGACCTGCTTCAATAACGCTTCGTCTTCGTCCGCGCACAGAAATACCAGAGTGAAGCGTCCCTTTTCGCTTTCGGTGCGGCGGACTTCCTTCAGACCGAACGCATCGCTGTAAAACTTCAAGGCAACATCGAGGTTACGGACGCGCAGCATGGTGTGGAGATAACGCATTTTTCTTATCCTTCTGAGAACGTTTAGAGAATTCTTGGCGGTACAGGCAGGAGAGGGCACGAAATAGCAGCAAAATGCAGGCCGTTGTAGTGGAGTGCGTGCGGATTGCGTGCGGCTTTGTTCGTCGGCTGTTCTTGCTCAATTGCCCCAAGGTGCTCGTTGAAGATAATGCGCGGGGCGGCAGATTAGCTTCATCAAGAGGAGGCTAATTTGACGCTCGAAAGCATGTCAATCGAACAACTCGCAGAACTGCGTGAGCAGGTGAACACGTTGCTTGCTGATCGGGTGTCAGCCCGTCAGCGCGAGCTTTCAGGTGAGGCGGAAAGGCTTTCCGCTCTCATAGCTCAACCCAACGGGAAGAACGCTTCACAGGCCCGGCCAAAGCGTCCCGTGAAATATCGCGACGGCGATAAGGAATGGTCTGGCGTGGGGACCATGCCCGCCTGGGCAAAAGCCTTAGGACCTGACCTGGAAAAACATCGCGTAGCTTGAACCGGGCGGCATGCCGGCCGTTCTGCGCCCCGTGTCTTGTCGAGTCCCGTGGCCTGGGGTGAATGTTCCGCGGGCTTGAGAAGGTGAGGCTGGAACCGAACGGGCGCATTGACTCTGGGTTCTTGTTTCGTTCTTATTGGCTGGCCAACTTTCCAAAGAGCCAGCCATGCCCAGCCTGGATTTCATCCGCGCTGAGATTGAACGCATGCGCGTTCAAATCTCACGCCAACGCAAAGACATCCTCTCCCTCCAAAAGGCCGGAATCTCAACCGCCTCGGCCGAAGCCTTGCTTGAGCGGATGCTGAACAGGGTGGATGAGCTTTGTGAGCAGCGGGAGGAGAAGAAGCGGGAGCTTCCAGCCGGGAAGTCTCGGGTTCTCGGCGGGCGCCGCTGGTGAACTGGGTCGCGCCTAAATGGGGTGACTTCGGCGTTGCCGTCCCGTGCCTGGACCATCCAACGAAGTGCGAAGAGGTCGAACGGTTCTTCGGGCGGCCTATCGCGCACCTGACCCATCCCGTGACCTTTGAAGGGAAGAGCTTTGCCCCTTTCGGCTTCCTGACGAAAGAAGACGCCGACCTCTGTACAAAGCAATTCAACGGCGAACCGTTTGACCCGCGCGATGTCGGGAAAGGAAAGTGGAACAAATGGTATAAGGGCCGCACTGCCAAGCGGGAGAAGAACCGCAGCCCTTATGACTTCCGGTCTTGAGGACTTTCGAAATCACCCAAATGCTCGCGAGCGTAATTCGGGTTGGCCGCTTGCATCTCACCTAAAAGCCATTCGCTCTTCGCGCGGTAGTAAGCAGACTTCTCCTGCCACGACATCTTGTTCAAGTCGGCAGGACGTTCTGGTTTCGACACAGGGTTACGCATGACCGCTACTCCGTTTCCCCATAATCCTATGGCCCCAAGATTCCTGGCGCTAGAACAAACTTCAGGGTTCCTGTGGACGCGATGAAGAAAAGCCTTGCAAAACGGGGAGTTATCAAAGGTTCCGTTTCTGTGGACAATCGAGAATGTGGAAAACGTGCATAAAAGGGTGGCGGGAGTCATGCGCCGCCTTACCGAGTTTATGTTTGCTCCAGGTAGATTCGGAGCAACGATATGCTGCACAAACTCAAGAAATGGTACGAAGGCGAGTTTGAGTATCCCCACCAAAATCCAAACATACTGACAACATATGGCCGCTATCGCAGGCACTGGACTTCCCAGTTTACGCACATCGCTGTCGATTTCTACCTACGTGAATGGAAATGGGTACTCGGCGCAATAGGCGGTACGATTGCCCTGTTGTTCTTCAGGAAGTGAGCGATGATAGACAACGGATGGGGCGGAGATCACGTCGGCAAGTTGCACGCACTTCAAGTTGCGATGAAGAACCTGTGCGGGGCAGGGAAAATCCGTGATCGTTTTGAGAAAGCGACATTCCCCCTCGCTACGAAGCTGGACCGCGATTTTCCCGAGTCTTTAAGACCGGCCTTCACGCGCATCATGGACGCGCGGATATCCGACCCGTATTGCACTGAGATGCCACTCGCTTGAACCATCGACCGTATGCCATCCAACTTTACGTCGTCCGGTAGCTTTTCCGGTTCGGCGTTGTAGATCGCTGGTAGGCCTTCGAGTTGGGCGACATTGAACACGGAATAGGCTTTCAGCATCGGCACCATTTTGCTTTCGGTGCCGCCTTTGCCGTCATCGACATCGCGCGGTTTGAAAGACGTGTAGACGACGGTACAGCTCTTTTCGCCTTTTTTGACGCGGGCTTTGAGGTCGTTCGCCTGCCTGAAGGTCATCCAGCCGTGGCTCGGATAGCCTTTCTCCATGACCTGCTGCCAAAGCAGAAGAATGTTCATCCCCGAGTAGTGCCGCCCAGTCGCAGCATTGCTTGGAATACGGACGGACTTTCCTTCCTTCCAACCTTTTGTCCATGGGCGGACGCCTTTCTCAAGTTCGCTGATGATGGACGCAGTAACGCTCTCGTACAGACCACGGGTGAGTTCGCCGTCGCAAGGCTTGCAACCGAACGGCTAATTGAGCTGCTGTCTAGCGGCTCTATCGACCTAGAAGAGGTCCAGTGCTCTTGCCCTGACGGCACCCATGGCACAAAGGCCTGCAACCACGGCCGGAAGTGCGGCATTCTTCGCGTCGATGGGACTGACGTGGGAAAGACGCTCATCTCAGAGGGTTTGGCCGTGCCTTACATTTGCGGGCCGAAGAGGTGCCCCAAGATGCCTAACTGGGACAAAATCCTGCAGAAGAACTAGAGCCCGATTTGTGGCTCCATGGTTTCCCATTGCTCCAGCTCGACGCGGTGTCGTTCCTCGACCCGGTCGATAAGGTAGGTCGCGCCAAGTAGCGCTAAAGCCTCAACAGCCTGCTCACGCGTGATGGCGCCGATCTCGTATTCGGCAAACACCTCCTGCGGGTCTACACCTTCAAGGGCTTTGCTGACGCTACGGACATGCAGATATTCGGCATCATGCAGGGTCTTGTCCTTGCCGTAGGTCTGCTCGATGTACGTGAGGACTTCGCGGGCGTTGAACTCGTGCTTGATCTCGGCCTCGCGGGCTTCATTTTCCCGAATGGTGTGGCGGTCCTCGGCGTCCCGATAGTCCTTCAGTTTAACCTCGTAGTCGTACTGCCGCGCCGCCAATTGCTGCTGCGCACCAAGGGCGCGGTGGCGGGCAGGGCTCTTCATGATCTCGTAGCCAAAGAGAGACAGCTCAAAACCCTTCAGCCGACCGCTTGAGGTTTTGTGCTGATCGAACGCTTCGGATGCGTAGTAGACCGACTTCTCCGCCTCAATAGCCTCAAGCTGCACCGCGGTCGCGTGTTTGCGGAGCTGCCCGGCGTCCGCGCGCGCGGTCTCCGCCACCGCTTTGTAGTGCGCGATGTTGGCCTGAATTGCCTTAAGGCGCTGGTATTCGGCGTGATATTCGAGGGCATCCTCGACGCGCTGAGCCGTGGTCTCGTAGAACTCTCGCTCGATGGCGGCATCTTCCAGATGAGCCTGCTCGTAGGCTGACAGCTTGGCCAAGTATTGCTCCTCAAGCGTGGAGACAAAACGTTCCTGAGCCACTGTTGCCGTTTCCTCGACGGCTTCAATGGTCTCCTCGGGGCTTTGAGAGGCACGCCATTCCACGTGCTCCTTGGCTTTATCCAGGCCGCGGTCCAGCCGAGATCGCATATCCAGCCTGAAATCGTAGCCATGGGCGTCTAGGACTGAATTACACTCCTTTTCCCAGGTGTCGCGCAGCCACTGGGTGCCGTTGGGCTCCAAACCTGCCTTGGCGCGGTCCCGCGGACTATCAGATAGCCTTTGAACGCGAGAGCCGTCGTAAACCGACTTGTCGATGAACAGGACGTGGGCGTGGGGATTGTTCGGGTCGTTCAAGTGCACGTCGATCCGAATACGCGCCGCGCCCTTGGTCAGCGTGATCGCAAAGGCTCGAAGCGCATCATCCATCGCCTCGGCATCCATGCGGTTGTCGAGGTTGATAACGATCTTGTCGGCAAGCCGCGCGTTCTTGCGCGTGACGGATTCTTCGTACTCGGCAACCTCGCGCCGAAATTTATGTGTGTTGGTGGAGAAGTTGATAGCGATGCAGCGGTCGGACGCAGAGAGGCGACTGATGTAGACCGCGTGCTTTGCGAGCATGCCCGGCTGATAACGCTGATCGCTCTTCCCGAAAGAAGAATGTTCTAAGCGGGAGAAACCGTGGTCCATGTGTTGCCATAGTAACAGACCGGCGGGTTTGCGGTACGCAAACCCATAACGGTCAATTTTTACATGGCACCGTTAAACACCCGTGGTTCTTCTGCAACGCTCACGCCGTGGCGTTTGGGGGCGAAGAAACATTGGGTGGTTGGGACACCGAAGGTCATCGGGGCTTTTCTACTGAACGATGGGCCTCGTGAAACAACGCAATTCGCACAGTGAGCGGACCCATTGCAGCCAACACATCGGTAAGGTCCTGGCTCATAACACCATCAACTCTAGACATCGAACGGAGAAGAAAGAACAGGTCGCCTATGATCATTTTGTAATTGAAAAGAGCTTCGTCGTCTTTGGTTTGAAAGCGGGCAACGAGTTTCCACGACAGCTCAGCGAGCTGCCTGACTTCATCCCGGTTTGAAGCCGCCGAATTTACAAATGTACGCAACTCATCTTCGAAAATCTGGTCGGTCAACTCCGCCGCACCTTTACCGCGCCTCAAGAGATCATGAGTTGCGACGAAGAGTAGGGACATTCGCGTTGTAACATCGTTGATTAAGGTGCCGAGCGTGGCGTCCTCTCGATCTTTATGGAGGACCGCGGCAATCTGATCTGCGACATGACCGGCTTCTATACGCCGTCGCATGAAGTCGCTTTCAGACAGACCGGACTTTTCGGCCTCCGCCTTCACGAATGCTAATTGCTCTTCGCTAAGGCGCACCTTACGCTCATACTCATAGACGGCGCGCGATGTTCTCCGTTCGCGATGGCTTGAGCGGGTCTTTTTCACCATTCGACTTCTCAAACAAAGTGGGCCCAAATTCGGGCCCGTGACACAGTCTGGTTGGTAGCTAGCCTCAGAGTCAATCAAGCAATTCTGCTTGATCTGACACGAGGCTCAAATGACCCAATTTCAGACCATTCTCGGCCACTTTGGTTACAGCCGCTTTGCACCACCGGTCGCTTACGGAAGTAAGCCGCCCGTGGTTCTGCAGCTCGCGCCTACGGTCAATCCAGCCCATGAAAGGGTCTTTCAGGGGTTTCGGCCGAGCTACCACACCGCTGTCGGACTTCGCACGGCGGTACTGGACAAAGTGACAGTGTATCCGGCCAACGGTCGAACCTACGCCTACTATTCCATCGTCTACATCCATCCGATCACTCGCAAGCGAGAGCGGTTGGCCTGGCGCTACAAGGTCGTGAATGGCCTGCCGATGGAAGACAAGGCTTTCCCGGTGTCGAGCCGATAAGGCGCAAGGGGCGGTCTAAGGGCCGCCCCCTTTCGGGAGGGACCAATGCTCAAAGCACTCATCAAACTCATCGGGCTTTTCATCAAGATCGCGGTCCAGCTTCTTTCTGTGGGCCTGACCTTGGTGTCGAACCTGATCGCAGGCATCCATTCATGGGTCAGCCGGCCAAAGCCAAAGCCCATGCGTCAGCGCCGGAATCGTCGGAGGCGGCAATGGCGCTCCACGTGAAACTATGGGCCTTTCTGCTCGTCGCCTGGACTCTCGGGATCATCGCCGCGTCATACGGACACCCGGTGCTTTACTGCTACGGATGGCAACCGATGTGGCGCGGCTTTATCCAGCCGTACTCATCTTTGGCCTTGTTCATCAGCGGCATCTACCTGCTGTACGCGCTGGCCAGTTACGGAATCGCTTCAATGGAAGCGGTTGGCGCGTTCTTGCTGATCTTCCTCATCGGCAATTTGGACGGCTGGGCGCGGGCTTTACTCGCGCTCGGGAAGCCCTGCTGAAAAATATTTCGGCAAGGGGGATTCTTTTTTCAAACGGGTCGCTATCTTGGGAGGGTGAACAGTGAGCGAAGCCATGATTGACGAGAAATCAAGGGCACGGGCCGAGGCAGTCCCATTCTTCAAGGCGAAGAAGGGTTTTGGCCACTTCGAGCTGTATGCGGAATTTTCCGAGCCTCAGGCTGCGGCGCTGTTGGGCGTTGATTACACGACGCTTAAGCGTTGGCGGAAGGCGAACAGGGTCAAACCTAAACGGCTCGGTAACAAGATTTCTTACCACGGGTATCTGATCGTCGATTTGTATTTGTACGGGACGCCTGAAAAATGGGACGGTACGGAGCGAAGAAAGAATTTCAGGTCGGAGACTGGTGGCTCGGAGAAAAGCCAGGCTCCGACTTCTGGCACCGCTGCCGCTATGACGGCCGGACCCGACAAACAACTCGTATCTCGCTTGGCGTCAGGATTGTCGGCCCCGAAGAGTTAGAGCAGGCCAAGCTTGCGCTGACGAACTGGTGGATCGGCGATAACCAGCCGAAAGAGGAGAGGAGCCCCGCCGACATCCTGTTGGCGGAGGTTCTCCTGGCGTACTACCACCAGCATGCCTCAAAACTCCCGTCCGGGCGCCGTATCAAGGCCTCCCTCAAGCACCTAACCACATTCTTCGATGGAATGTCGGTCAAGGCTGCCTGTAGCCCGGCCCATGTGGAAAACTTCGTCGCCGCGATGAAGGCAAAGGGATTTCTGCCGACGTACATCAACAACCTGTTGGGGATTTTGAAGGCGGCGACCCAGCGGGCCTACCGCCGCGGTGAGCTGGCCTCGGCGCCCTTTGTGGAGCTTATCGAGGCTCAGCGGAAGAAGCCGAAGGGTGATCCATTAAAGCCTGCCGAAATTGCAGCCCTGCTATCCAAAGCGAACAAAAACACCCACATGATGATCATGCTCATGATGGGGACGGGCTGCCGACCGTCCACGGCCTGCGAGCTGGTCTGGGAATGTATCGACTTTGAGCACGGGCTCATCGACCTCAACCCTCCGGGGAGGGTTCAAACAGCAAAGTACCGGCCGATTGTCAGAATGCCTCCAAGTCTTCGGGCCTACCTTTGGACGAAGCGGGGGAAGGGGCTCCTTATAAAGAGAGCCAATAAGCCGATCCGCCGTTGGGAAGGTGCGTGGCGGAATTGTCGGACCAACGCGAAGATCGACAAATCGATCAACTGCCAGCCTTACTCAATCCGTCACACCGTTGCGCGGCATCTTCGTGCATCGGGTGTTGTGAAGTGGAATATTGAAGCCCAGCTTGGGCACTCGGCTTTATCGACAACCGATATTTACGCACCGCATGCGCCCGATTATTTGGCTGATGCGTGCGCGGCTATCGACAAATTCATGTCCGAAGTTACTGCGTGCGGATTGCGTGTCGCGGTGTAAAAGAAACCCCTGGTATTACTGCGTTATTTGAATTTCCCACACATGGTGTGGAGGTAGCGCATGTTTCTTTCCTTCTGAGAACGCTTGTAGAGGCCCGGGTGGGCTCCGGCATGACCGGACAATAGATAGCAGTAAATTCCACGAGGGTGCAGGGGGCTGCGCGCGGGGTGTGTGCGGGCGGTTTGGGGTGTTCTGCGCCAGGCGCGGGACTCTCCGTCTTTTAGACTTCGACGAGCTTCAACCGATTTTCTCTGGCGCGCGCACCTTTCGCCAATTCATCCGCGGTTGGGTGAATGGTGGTCGCTGCAGTTCTTTTACTGCACGCTTGGTGCGCGGAACGCAAAGCGTGCTTCGTCGTTCAAAAGCATGCTCCGATTTTTCGCAGTCTTGCTCACAGGTCTGGCGCTAATCGCGCCTGGTGCGCATGTTTATGAACTCGCGAACAAGATGCCTCTGCCCAAGGCGGAGTATTTCGTCGTCCAGAAGATTTACATTGGATGGTGGCTAGTGTCCCGATTCCGAAGTTCGCATTATCCCGCTGCACGTTCGTTTGCGAACTTCGGAATCGAAGGACACTAGAAAAATATTGATCTCGTGTGGCTTTGGTTCAGAAGTCCGCATTCCAGACTCGCCGCACGAATGATGCGGACTTCTGAACCGCCACACGAGCGGGTCTTCTGCTGCCGATTTCACTGCTGGTCAATCTTGCGCTGGCATATACCGAGAGCAACCTCCTTGCGCTCATGGCTGCGATTCTTCTCTTCGCAAATCTCATCATCTTCTATTTCTTCACCTATCCGGCGAATGTTGAGACTGTGAACTGGACCGTCATGCCTGACAATTGGGAGGCTCTGCGGCGACAGTGGGAGCTATCCCACACTGTCAATGCAGTCGTGACATTGCTGGCATTCTGTCTGTCGATAGCTGCTGCTCTTAGAAAAATTTCGGCTTAAACACGCGAGAATCTCAACGGCTAGCGCTGTATTCGCTGTGCATCGAACAAGGCGCTCCAATATTGGGGCACAATAAATTCTTGTTTGCCTAGGAACCGCCATGCTGCGTTGCGATTATCATCTCCGACGTTCAGTGGAAGTTGAAGTTGGAGACAACCAGTGGAAGAAGTCATCAATCGTGTGATGGATACGTTCGGGATGATACGCAGCGTAAGCTACGAGGGACTCGAACAATCGAGAGAGAGTTTAACCAACTACATCGAGATGCTGTCTTCCGCTGGCGAAACCGATTCCCATCGTCTTGCGATATGTGGCCTAGCTTATCTACGAGAACTGCACGACGGACCCGATCCGCGATTCACCGGCTGCTGACACGTTCCTTGGCGCGCGGAGCAGGCTGCTCCGCGAGCGCATCTGCCTCGCAGGGCTTGATCGTATAATCCTGGTCAAGGACACGTTTGGGTTGGCCCTCGTCGTCATCGGGCCGCACGTCGATCACCAAACCGGCTTCATCGGCGTGTTTCCAAACCTCGTGCTCGGTTGGAAAGGCTTTGCTGATCTTTTCGTCGTTCGTGAATAGCGCGTAAGGCATGGAATCCTCTCGCTGACAACGTGATCGGTCCCTAACGGTTCCAGGCCGTCGTCGCGCGATCTGGCCGTCGGGATGACAGTGGATAAGAGAATCCGCCGCCTAGCGGGCCCAAAACGTTCTTGATACGTCCATTGCAATCAATGGAGACGACGATGCAAAAAGTAGATCTGGACTCGATGTCGATTGAAGACTTGGCGCAGTTGCGTGACCAGGCCACTGAAAAGCTGGCCGAGAAGGTCGCGACGCGTCAGCGCGAGCTTGCTGCTGAAATGGAACGGCTTTCTGCATACGGCAAAATGGTGAAGGCGCCCGCTCCAAAGAAGGAGACGAAGGACCTCAAGGATGTGAAGGAAGCCTTGAAGCCCGAACCCCAGGCGGTAAAAGCCGCTTGATTGCATCCGATCACGTGCCGGTCATCGCGTGGCATCGTTGATGAGGGGGCTTCGCGCCCCCTTTTTGCTGAGCATCCGTCGGCACTCCGACATACTTTGGGCATTGGCATTCTGCCACCAACTCGCCTTTGATCAGACCGGGTGATGCCCAATCGGGAAGGGGAGCTATGTCAATGATCGCATCCGATCTTCGCAGTGGGATTGAAATGCTTGGCGATATGATCGCTGAAGCAAAAACGATCGTCCCTTTCACCGGGGCCGGTATTTCAACCGAATGCGGCATTCCCGACTTTCGATCGCCCGGGGGGCTATGGACCCGCAACCGTCCTATTCCGTTCGATGAATTTCTCGCAAGCCAGGAGGCGCGCGACGAGTCCTGGCGCCGCCGGTTTGCGATGGAGCCGAGCTTCGCCGCGGCGAAGCCTGGGCGTGGACACCGGGCCCTTGGCCTCACTCTACAAAGCAGGGAAAATCCCCGCCGTTGTGACCCAGAACATCGACAACCTCCATCAGGCTTCCGGATTCGCGGCTGACCATGTCGTAGAACTGCACGGCAATACCACCTATGCACGCTGTATCGGCTGCCAGCAGCGCTATGAGATCGCCTGGGTGAAGGCCCGGTTCGATGAAGCAGACGAGGCCCCCTCATGCGCGGCGTGCGGAGATCCGGTGAAGACGGCGACGATCTCGTTCGGTCAGGCCATGCCGGAGGATGAGATGCAACGTGCAACGGAACTTACTCAGCATTGCGATCTTTTCCTCGCAATCGGATCATCACTCGTCGTCTGGCCGGCGGCGGGTTTCCCGATGCTGGCGCGCAACAATGGCGCGAAACTTGTGATCATCAACAATGAGCCGACGGAACAGGACGAGATCGCGGACCTCGTGATCCGTCATGACATCGGCGAGGTGTTAGCGCCGTTTGTGGGAAATTGATTCGCAGCTGTGCAAGCTGTTCATAGTTCGCTTTAGAATTGTTTTTTGTCTTCCAGGCTCGCGCCGGAGTGTTATCGTTGCATTAAGAGATTCGCGTCGTGTCGTCTTGAAGCCTCACGATGAGCAACGCGGATCGCAAGTCATCACAGAAGTGATTGACCGCAGATTGGTTGGGGTCCGGGGTCATGGGGTCGGACGGATTTGAGTCCAAGAGGATAGCGGGTTCAAGCGGATTCGCTTCAAACGATAGATCCGCACCAATAGAGCGGAATTTAGGCACAGATACTTTTGCCGCGGATGCTGCCGCGGTTAATCTGGTCGAGATCTCAGGCGTCATCAAATGGTTTGACGCCTCGAAGGGCTATGGCTTTATCGTTCCGGACAATGGTTGGCCGGATGTGTTGTTGCACGTCACGGTGCTCCGGCGCGACGGCTACCAGACCGCGTACGAAGGCGCCCGCATCGTGTGCGAGTGCACGCAGCGGCAGAAGGGCTATCAGGCTTTCCGTATCGTCTCGATGGATGAGTCGACCGCGATCCATCCTGCGCAGATGCTGCCGGCGCGAACGCACGTCACCGTCACTCCGACGAGCGGTCTCGAGCGTGCTCAGGTCAAGTGGTTCAATCGGCTTCGTGGCTTTGGCTTCCTGACCTGTGGGGAAGGCTCGCCTGACATCTTCGTGCACATGGAAACCCTGCGCCGCTACGGAATGACCGAGCTGCGTCCGGGCCAGTATGTGCTTGTCCGCTTCGGGCCCGGCTCCAAGGGCATGATGGCTGCCGAGATTCAGCCTGAGAACGGCGCGCCCGGTCTGTCGTCGCACTAAGCCGAATACGGCGCCACTGTTTGGACGCAGCTTGGGCTGCGTCCGGTCGATGACCAAATTCCCGTGATCTGAACGTCCGGTATGGTTCGGTATCTGGCCTTTGCCATGATTGGCGGGCTATAGGATGCCGGATTTCGCGAATCCCGGACGGTTAACCATGGCGCTGCGTTCAGACTTCCTCACATCGATGGCTTCCTCCCGCGTCATTCGCGAGTCTCTTGGCGTGCTCGTTGCGTGTTTTGTTGCTGTGATGGTCTCGACCGGCGCTCGCGCGGCCGAGCTTCAGCCGCTCGAAATCGTGACCAAGTCCGGGGTTCGGGTCTTTACTGTTGAAGTAGCGAAGACCGAGCAGGAGCGGGCGACCGGGCTGATGTACCGCAAGGAATTGCCCGAAGGGCGGGGCATGCTGTTCGATTTCTCTCCTGAGCAGCCGGTGTCGATGTGGATGAAGAACACCTTCATTCCCCTCGATATGATCTTCGTTCGGGGCGACGGCCGCATTCTGCGGATTGCCGAGAACACCACACCGCAATCCGAGAAGATCATTTCCTCAGGCGGCCTGGTCAGAGGCGTGATTGAAGTGGCCGGCGGAACCGCCAAGAAGCTTGGAATCTCCCCCGGCGATCGCGTGGGCCATCCGTTGTTCGGGACGAAATAGGCCAATCGGGTGGTGGCCGGCGCGGTTCGATTCCGCTAGGGAGCGCTATCAAGATTGGGCTCGCCATAGGCCATCGCCCGCTCACCGAACGCAGGAGTGGCTTTCTTTAATCTATTGATTTTGCCTGAGAATTTGGTCGGGGCAGGAGGATTCGAACCTCCGACCTGCAGTACCCAAAACTGCCGCGCTACCAGGCTACGCTATACCCCGAGAGATGACAGTCGATACACGCTTCGCCCCGCCGCAGCAAGGCGAATAAGGCATTCTGGCGCGTGCAATCGGTCCGGCTGATGGTGATATTAACAACGCGTTCCGCCGCCAAGGGCTCCTATGACCCCGCGGCAGGCGACGGTTGTGCAGCAGTCTGTCCTTTCGGCGGCATCGGCTTGGCAGTCGGCTTGTCCTGCCTTTTCGACCAGTTCCCGTAATAGGCGACGCCGGTCAGGATCGCGATGCCGCCGAGGCTCACGCCCAGTTGGGCCCAGAACGAACCCCAGCTCAACAGCAGGATGAAGTGGGCCACAAACGACAGAAAGATGCCCACGCAGAAGACCTGGAGAGATTGCTGGCCGCATTTGATCAGCGGATCAAAGATCTTCCACTCCAGTCCCTTCCAGTCTTTGTGTACGAAGCGCGTGACAAAGAACGCGATGATGACGAAGTGGAGCACGCGATAGGGCGCAAGGAACGTCTTGTCGTTGGGGTTGAAGGCGTCATAGAGCCATCTCGGGAACATCGCGCCGAACGTTTCGAAGCGGCCCGCCATCGTCATGACAAGGGCAAACAACAGATACAAAGTCCCCGCGATCAGTAGCCATTTCGACTTGATGACCGACTGCGATTCCCGCGCGCCACCGAGTGCGAACCATGCCCCGAAGACGAACAGCAACTGCCATGTGTAGGGGTTGAAGTACCAGCTTCCGGTCGGATACGCGGAGAAATTCCATCCAAACTGACGCGCGGCAAAGTAGAGGGCGAGCGATCCGAGCATGGTCAGATCGGGTTTGCGCAGCATCATCCAGAGCACCGGTGGGAAGAAGCCCATCAGGATGATGTACAGCGGAAGCACGTCCAGATTGACGGGCTTGAAGCGCAGGATCAGACCTTGAGTCAGCGTTTGAATGGGATTGTCGACCAGACCGGCGACATTGAATTCATTGATGATGTCGGGATCGTTATAACGAAGGGCGACCCAGCCGATCGCCGCGATGTAGATCACAAAGAGAAGCACGTGGGCGACGTAGAGCTGCCAGACACGCTTCCAGAGCCGCGTCGAGCCGACCACAAATCCACGGTCGAGCATCAAACGCGCATAGACGAATGACGCCGTATAGCCCGAGATAAAGACGAAAAGGTCCGCAGCGTCGCTGAATCCATAGTTTCGCGGAGTGGCCCAATTGATCACATTGTACGGGATGTGGTCGAGGAAGATCCACCAGTTGGCGATACCGCGAAAGAAATCGAGCCGGAGGTCGCGGCCTTTTTCGGGAAGGGTTGCTTGAATTTCCATGGATGGAAGCCCGCCTCGCAAATTCGATCGACCCGGCCGCAATCTCCAACCCAGCCCGGCCGGCCGCGATTGTCACAGCGTTTCGAACAGATTATACCAGATTCTGAAGCTGGTAAGTCCGGTTCGACGGCGCGCGCAGGATATTGATCGCGACTTGAATCGGACGAACTTTATCTATTTACCTACATCGGACCTCTCGGCTCAGGGACTTTTCATTCCATGACAGCGCGAATCTTCAAGCCGGCCAAAAATGCCATGCAGTCCGGTGCAGCGAAGACCAAGGACTGGCAGCTCGACTATGAGCCTGAGCAGCCCCGTGTCATCGAGCCTCTGATGGGGTGGACCAGTTCGGGCGATATGAAGCAGCAGGTGACGCTGCGCTTCCACACCAAGGAAGAAGCGGTCGCCTATTGCGAGAGGGAAGGCATCGCGTATCAGGTGCTGGAGGCCAAGGACATGGGGCTCCGTATCAAGGCCTATGCGGACAACTTCGCATTCCGCCGGCCTGAGCCCTGGACGCACTGATTCTACCCACTGATTGGACCCACTTGATTGCTGACGGGGGACGTGGACAGTTCTTCCGGCGGTTGTTTGTTGCCGGACGCCTTGTCCCGCGCGCGGCTGCTGCTGTTTGCGCCAAAGTTCAATAAAAAGTTGATGTTGCGCTCGGTGGCCCTGCAATGACACCTTGCGGCTTGGCCGTTCCGAAACCTGGTTGCGGCGAATAACAACCTCATAAAAGGCAAGCGGCGGGAGGCCATGGCTCTTCGTTCCGGCATCGATCCGAAGTCATCCGATTTTACCCGAAACGCCGATGCCATGCGGGCATTGGTGGCGGACCTGCGCACCAAGCTGTCCCAAGTGGCAGGCGGCGGCGGCGAGGCGGCGAGGGCCAAGCATACCGCCCGCGGCAAGATGCTGGCCCGCGAGCGCGTCGACTTGTTGATCGATCCGGGGACGGCGTTTCTCGAGCTGTCGCCGCTCGCGGCCTACGGTCTCTATGGCGGCGACGTGCATTCGGCGAGCATCGTCACCGGCATCGGCCGGGTGTCGGGCCGCGAATGCGTCATTGTCGCCAACGACGCCACGATCACCGGCGGCACGTATTATCCGATGACCGTGAAGAAGCATCTGCGCGCGCAGGACGTGGCGCGCCAGAACAATCTGCCGTGCATTTACATGGTGGACTCCGGCGGCGCCTTCCTGCCGCAGCAGGATGAGATCTTCCCGGACGAAAAGCACTTCGGCCGCATCTTCTACAACCAGGCGCAGATGTCGGCCCAGGGGATCCCGCAGATTGCCATCGTCATGGGCTCGTGCACGGCCGGTGGCGCCTATGTGCCGGCCATGTCCGATGAGAGCATCATCGTGCGCAATCAGGGCACGATCTTTCTGGGTGGTCCGCCGCTGGTGAAGGCCGCGACCGGTGAGGTTGTAAGCGCGGAAGAACTCGGCGGCGCCGATGTGCATAGCCGTCAGTCCGGCGTGACCGATCACTATGCTCAGAACGACAGCCACGCGATCGGCATCGCGCGACGCATCGTCGGCAACCTCAATCCCGCTCAGTCATCGGCAACGGGACTGCGGAAGCCGCGTGAGCCGCTGTTCGAGCGCGAGGAAATTTACGGCGTCGTGCCCTCCGACGCGCGCAAGCCGTTCGACGTTCGCGAGATCATCGCGCGCATTGTTGACGGGTCCGAATTCGAGGAATTCAAGAAGCTCTACGGTCAGACGCTGGTCTGCGGCTTTGCGCATATCTGGGGATACCCGGTCGGGATCATTGCCAACAACGGCATTCTGTTCAGTGAAAGCTCGCTGAAGGGTGCGCACTTCATCGAACTCTGCAGCCAGCGGAACATTCCACTGCTGTTCCTGCAGAACATCACCGGCTTCATGGTCGGCAAGAAATATGAAGCCGGCGGCATCGCCCGCGACGGCGCCAAACTCGTGACGGCGGTTGCGACCGCATCGGTGCCGAAGTTCACTGTCGTCATCGGCGGCTCCTATGGCGCTGGCAATTACGGCATGTGCGGCCGTGCCTACAGCCCGCGCTTTTTGTGGATGTGGCCGAACGCGCGTATCTCGGTGATGGGCGGCGAGCAGGCCTCCATGGTGCTCAGCCAGTTGCGGCGCGACAATATCGAGGCCAAAGGCGGCTCCTGGTCGGTACAGGAAGAAGAACAATTCCGTGCACCGATCCGCGAACAGTATGAAACTCAGGGGCATCCGTATTACGCCACGGCACGGCTGTGGGACGATGGCGTGATCGATCCCGCCGACACCCGCCTTGTGCTGGGTCTTGGACTGTCCGCAGCGGCCAATGCGCCGTCCGAGCCGACGAAGTTCGGCGTGTTCAGAATGTAAGCAGGCTGCAACGATGAGCGATCTTGTCCGCATCGAACGTGATCAAGGCGTGGCGCGCGTCACCCTCAACCGGCCGGAACTCAACAACGCGCTCAACGAAGAGCTGATCGAAGCGCTGCGCCTTGCCCTCGAGACCCTTGCAACGGAGACATCGATCGCGACCGTTGTGCTGTCGGGTGAAGGCAAGAGCCTGTGCGCCGGCGCTGACATCAATTGGATGCGAAAAGCCGCGTCCTACAGCCGCGAAGAGAATATCGCCGACGCGATGCCGTTGGTGCGCATGCTCGCCGCGCTGGACCGGATGCCGCAGACGACCATCGGTCGGGTTCAAGGACCGATCTATGGCGGCGGCGTCGGGGTCGTTGCTGCCTGCGATATCGCGATCGGGTCGTCAGAAGCAACGTTCTGCTTGTCCGAGGTCAGACTGGGAATCGTTCCGGGCATGATCAGTCCCTACGTGCTGCGCGCCATCGGTGAACGCACGGCAAGACGTTATTTCCAGACCGCCGAGGTCTTCGATGCTCAAGAGGCCAAGCGGATCGGCTTGCTGCATGAGGTCGTCGCTCCCGACGTGTTGGACGAGCGGATCACCAAGCTGCTGAAGCAGTTGAAATCCGCGGCGCCGGGTGCGCGGGCCATTGCCAAGAAGTTGGCGGGTGACATTGCCGGTCGGGCGATTGACGAAGCACTGATGTCTGAAACCGCCGCGCTGATCGCCGACGTTCGCGCTCGTCCGGAAGCGCGGGAAGGACTCTCGGCGTTCCTCGAAAAACGTAAAGCATCCTGGAATTAAGACGATCATGGAGTCGCGTTTGAACAAGAATTCCGGTGCTAGGGTAGTCGTGCCGTCGTACCGACGGTTTGGGACGCTGCTGATTGCCAATCGCGGCGAGATCGCGTGCCGCGTCATCAAGACGGCGCGCGCCATGGGGCTGCGTACGGTTGCGGTGTATTCCGAAGCGGACGCCGACGCTGTGCATGTCGCGATGGCTGATGACGCTGTGTTGTTAGGTCCCGCGCGTGCCCGCGACAGCTATCTGAACATCGATCGCATCCTCGAGGCTGCGGAGAAGACCGGCGCTGAAGCCGTCCACCCCGGCTACGGCTTTTTGTCGGAGAACGCCGAGTTTGCGCGCCGCTGCGCCCAGGCAGGATTGGTGTTCGTTGGCCCCACCGCCGAGATGATGGAGGCAATGGGCTCGAAGTCCGGCTCGAAGGCGTTGATGGAAAAGGCCGGCGTGCCATTGGTGCCGGGCTATCACGGCGAGGCGCAGGACGAGGCGATCCTGGCAACGGCGGCTGGGAAGATCGGTTTTCCGGTGCTGGTCAAGGCCTCGGCCGGTGGCGGCGGGCGCGGCATGCGCGTTGTTCGCGACGCGACCGAGCTTGCAGGCGCCATCGTGAGCGCCAAGCGTGAGGCGCTTGCAGCCTTCGGCGACGACCGCATGCTGATCGAAAAGTACGTCGACAATCCGCGTCACATCGAGGTGCAGATCATCGGTGACAGCCACGGCAATATCCTGTCGCTGTTCGAGCGTGAATGCACATTGCAACGCCGGCATCAGAAGGTGATCGAGGAGGCGCCGTCGCCGACACTCGATGCAGCACAACGCGACGCCGTATGCGCAGCTGCGCGCAAGGCGGCTGCCGCCGTGAACTATGTCGGGGCGGGCACGATCGAATTCGTCTCCAATGGGCGCGATGTGTTTTTCATCGAGATGAACACGCGTCTTCAGGTCGAGCATCCAGTGACTGAGCTGATCACTGGGATCGATCTCGTCGAATGGCAATTGCGTGTGGCGTTCGGTGAGAAGCTGCCGCTGGCGCAGGATCAAATCGGGCTGAATGGCCATGCGATCGAGGCGCGCGTTTACGCCGAGAACCCCAACAAGAACTTCATGCCCTCGGTCGGCCGCATCCGGACATGGCGGACCCCTGATGAGGTTGATGGCCTGCGCATCGATGCCGGTTACGACGAAGGTAAGACCGTCTCGCCGAACTACGATGCCATGCTGGCCAAAGTGATCGCATGGGCGCCGACGCGGGACCTTGCAATCTCGCGCCTTGCGCGTGGATTGAATGAAACCGATGTTCGTGGCGTGACCACCAACATCCCGTTTCTGTCCGCGCTGGTGACACATTCGGACGTTCGTTCGAACGCCATCGACACGGGTTTCATCGAACGCCATCTGGCGGAATTGACGCCGGAGCAGACTGAGCTCTCAGACCTCGAACTCGGCGCAGCGGTCGCGACGATCCTGCATAGTGAAGCAACTGCGGACGAGGATGCCGACTCGCCGTGGCGGACAGGCGGATGGACGGCTGTTGGCACGCGTCGCCGGCGTTTCGTGTTTCGCCACGCTCGGGAGCGCGAGGTCACGTTGCGCTATGGCAACGGGCCCTCGACACTGTCCATCGACGGACGCGACATTGCGTTTGGCTGGTCCGTCTCCGGACGGGGCGGCGTCGACCTTTCTCTTGATGACATCAAGCACCACGTCACCGGACTGCTTGACCAACGTGAGGTCTATGTTCGAACGCGGAATGGCCGCTTCGAGGTCCACTGGGTCGATCCGTTCGGCATGGAGGATGACGAGCAGGCGGGAGCCGATCGGGTCGTTGCGCCATTGCCAGGCACGGTTGTCGCCCTGCTGGTCCAGGAAGGTGCTCAGGTTGAAAAGGGTGCTGCCATTCTGACCCTTGAGGTCATGAAGATGGAACAGACGCTGCGGGCGCCATTCGCCGGCACGGTCAAGCAACTGAAATGCAAGGTTGGCGATATCGTTCAGGAAGGCGTCGAACTCGCCGAGATCGAGCCTTCAGAGGTCTAGTGGTTATGAGCGATCAGGTTCGTATTGTCGAAGTCGGTCCGCGCGACGGGCTTCAGAATGAAAAGACGCCGATTTCGGTCGAGGCGCGCATCGCATTTGTCGAAAATCTGGTCGGGGCCGGCCTGACAACCGTTGAAGTCGGCAGCTTTGTGTCTCCCAAGGCCATCCCGCAGATGGTGAATTCTGATCAGGTCTTGCGGGCGGTGGATCATCATCCCGGTCACGAATTCCATGTGCTCGTGCCCAATGAGAAAGGTTACGAGGCGGCAAAGGCCGCAGGCGCCAAGGTCATCGCGGTCTTCGCTTCGGCGTCGGAAGGATTTTCCCGGGCGAACATCAATTGCTCGGTGGCTGAATCCATCGAGCGGTTCACGCCCGTTGTCCAGCGCGCGAAAGCTGACGGCATCAAGGTGCGGGGCTACGTCTCCTGCGTGCTGGGCTGTCCCTACGACGGCGACGTGAAACCGACCGCTGTGGCGTCGGTGTCGCGAAAGCTTTGGGATCTCGGCTGCTACGAGGTTTCCCTTGGCGATACCATCGGGGTCGGAACGCCGCTCAAGGCCCGCCAGTTGCTGCGCGTCGTGTCCGGAGAGGTCCCGATCGCCCATCTCGGGATGCATTTCCACGACACCTACGGACAGGCCCTGGCCAATCTATACGCCGGGCTGGAGGAAGGGGCGCGGGTGATCGATTCCGCCGCCGGCGGTCTTGGCGGCTGTCCTTACGCGCCCGGCGCCACGGGTAATGTGGCGACCGAAGATGTCGTCTACATGCTGGAGGGCATGGGCATTGCGACCGGCGTCGACATGCAGAAGCTCGTGGCCGCGACCAACGAGATCAGCCGGCTGATCGGCAAGCCGCCGGTCAGTCGCGTCGCGTCCGCCATCAACGCGAGCCGTCGTTCGTCCTGATCCGGGCGGCAGCTACGGACTGCCGTCAGGTCCCATGATCATGTTCGGCAGCCCTGTCGAGATTTCCGGGAAGAAACACAGCAGCAGCACGGCGAAGGCCATCAGAAGGACGAACGGCACTGTGCCCCAGATCACCTCGCTGAGAGGGATGTCGGGAGCGACGTTGCGAATGACGAAGATGTTCAGTCCGACCGGCGGATGGATCAATCCCATCTCCATCACGATGGTCAGCACAACGCCGAACCAGATGATGTCGAAGCCCGCGGCGCGAAGCGGCGGGAGAATGATCGGCGCCGTCATCAGGATGATGGACACCGGCGGCAGAAAGAAGCCCAGCACGATGGTCATGCCGAGGATTGCCGCCAGCAATTCCCATTTTGGCAGATGCATCGCCACGATGGCGCTCGCGGCCGATTGCGAGATGGTGAGATAACTCATCACGTAAGAATAAAGCAGCGACATGCCGATGATCAGCATCAGCATGGTCGATTCCCTGATCGTGGACGTGAGGATCGGTGACAGGTCGCTTGGCTTCCACACGCCGTAGATCAGCGCAATCAAGAGCAGCGCCAGCAAGCCGCCAAGGCCGGCGGTCTCCGAAGGCGTCGCGTAGCCGCCGTACAAGGCGATCATGACACCGGTCAACAGAAGGACGAAGGGCAACACGCGCGGCAGGACGTTGAAGCGCTCCGCCATTGTAAAATCGTCGTGGACGAGAATAGGAGACGTGGTGCCGGTCTTTTCGTAAACTTCCTTGGCGGTGGCGTATTCCTTGCGGAACCGCAGCACTGCGTAGGTGCCGAACAAGCTCACCAGCAGAAGACCCGGCCCGATACCCGCCAGAAACAGCCGCCCGAGCGACTTCTCGGCGGCAACGGCGAAAAGGATCATGGTGATCGATGGCGGCAACAGGATGCCGAGCGTGCCGCCAGCGGCAATGATGCCGGCAGCAAATCCGCCCGAATAGCCGCGCTTACGCATTTCCGGAATACCGGCTGACCCAATTGCCGAACACGTCGCGGGAGAGGAGCCGGCCATCGCCGCGAACAGCGCACAGGCAAAGACATTTGCCACACCTAATCCGCCGGGAACCTTGTGCAGCCACGCGTGCAGCGCTGAATAAAGATCCTGTCCGGCCCGGGATTTTCCGATCGCAGCGCCTTTGAGAATAAACAGCGGGATCGACAACAGGGTGATGGATGCCATCTCCTCATAGACGTTCTGCGTCACCGTATCGAGGGAGGCGGACGGCATGTAAATCGCCATGAAGACGACGGCGACAGCGCCGAGTGCAAATGCAATCGGCATGCCGGAAAACATCACGAGGAGGGTGGCGAGACCGTAACTGATCCCGATTCCAAATACGGTCATGATCGGTTGGCCCTGCCAAACGAGAGAACAATTTGCAGAGCGATCTGCACGCAGAGCAGCGTCATGCCGGCGGCCATGAGCGCATAGGGAATTGCCAGCGGCGGGCTCCAGATCGAATTCGAAACCTGACCATCGACATACGCTTCATGGGTCAGGGTCCACGATTTCCATGCGAAGAAAGCGCAGAAGCCGAGGCTCACAATATCCACCAGCGTCAACCGGATCCGGTTGATGCGAGGCGATAGCAGATGCACGAAGGCTTCAATGCCGATGTGACCGCGTTGGCTTTGCACGAACGCCGAGGTCATGAACGTTGCCCCGACCAGCAGGAACACCGCAGCTTCATCCTGCCAATAGGTCGCGGCATGAAACAGGGTCCGTGACACGACGCTGTAGCTGAGGATCAGGCACGCGAGAACGAGCGCCACAGACCCCAGCACGAGGATGATGCGATTGCAGACGGCAAGGGCATGGGCGAAGCCCGCCACGAGCGGATTGCTCGAGGCGGGCTCGACCGGCGTATGCCGATCATCGACCAGACCGTGCGTCATGTGGCTGCGTCGGACGCAAGCTTCATCAGACTGGCGCAGTTGGCCGTTCTCTTCGAGTAGTCCTTCCAGGCCGTATCGCGAGCGATATCGCGCCATTTGCCGACCGTTGCGGCATCCAGTGCGCTGACCTTTGCGCCCGCTTTCTCATAGACCTTGGAGACCTCGACGTCGTCGTCCTGCGCGCCTTTCTTGCCAAAGGCTTCCATCTCGGCGCCGACGGCGAGGATGATGTCCTGGTGATTTTTCGGGAGCTTGTCGAAGATCGCTTTCGACATCATCAGCGGCTCGAGCATGAACCAGTAGGATTGGCCTGCGCCCGAGGTGAGGTGCTTGGCGACTTCCTCGAGCCGGAACGAGATCAGGCTGGTCGATGACGTGATGCCGGCATCGCATGCGCCGGTCTGCATGGCCGCGTAGATTTCGTTGGACGGTACGGATAGCACCGCAGCGCCCGCCGTCTGAAGGACCATGTCCATCTCGCGCGAACCGCCACGCACCTTCAGACCCTTGGCGTCTTCAGGCGCAACAAGCGGCCGCGTGCGGCTCGCGACCCCGCCTGCCTGCCAGACCCACGAGATCATCACGATGCCTTTGTCCGCGAGGAAATCGGTGAGAGCCTTGCCGACCGGTTTTGTTTTCCAGCTCAAGCCCACGTCGTAGGTCGGAACCAGTCCAGGCATCAGGCCGATGTTCGTTTCGGGCAGTTCCCCGCCGGCATAGGGAAGGGGATAGAGGCTCATGTCGAGCGCGCCCTTACGCATGGCAGAAAACTGAGCGTTCGTCTTGATCAGGGACGAGCCAGGATAAATCTCGGCAACGATGTCGCCGCCACTGCGCTTGTTCACTTCAGCCGCGAACTTTCGCGTAAGCCGGTCGCGGAAATCACCCTTATCGATCGTGCCGCCCGGGAATTGATGTGAGATCTTCAGCGTGGTTTCTGCCGCCTGCGCAGTACTAAAACGCAGAATGGCGGGCGCAGCGAGCGCTGATGCAAGAACATGACGACGCGTGAGCATGGAATGTCTCCCTTTGAACAAGCTTCTTGGTTTTTGAAACCACGTTGGCCGCGTTTCCGGCGCCCGGTTGTAACAGGAACATGACGCGGCTGCATGACCCGCGATTTTAGTCCTTGGTATAGGTCGTGATGCGATGTTTGCCTATTGCCTTAAGATGTTAGCCTGACACCTTTTTTGCTGCATTGCGAGATCGTTGCGGTGGTCGTCGAAAGAGAACTCCGGACAAAGCCACGCATTCCCCGGTTGTCCGAAAACTTTCGTGTCCGCGTAACGGAGCAGGATATCTGGCGAAGATATTGGGGCGACATTCGTCGTACCAACCTTTTAAGGATGAAACCACATGGCACGCACCACCCGTATCGCGCTCGGCCTTTCCGCAGCGGTTGTCTCCCTCGGCCTTGCCTTCGCTCCGGCCGCATTTGCGCAGGACAAGATGTCCAAGGACGGCATGAAGAAGGAAGACGGCATGACAAAGGATGGCATGAAGAAGGATGCCATGAAAAAAGACGGAATGAAGCACGACGGCATGATGAAAAAGGACGAGATGAAAAAGTAATCATCTCGTTTCACGTTTGAAGCAGATCGTTCGAAAGAACGGTCTGCTTCACGGTTTTCAAATGTGTGCTTCCCGTCCGGGAATTGCCGGACTTGCGAGGCCTATTTCCTTTTAGCCTTCCGGGCGGCATATCGCGCGTCGCGTGCGGCCTTTTGTTGGGCCTTTAGCTCGGCCTCTGTAGCCTCCGCCTCAGCCTGAACTCGGGCAGCTTCGGCAGCAGCTTGCGCTGCCTGCTCCATTTCACGAGCTTTTTCTTCGGCCTTGGCCGCCTCGCGGGCTTTTCGGACTTCCTCACGTTTGGCCGCCTGCTCCTGGCGTTCGGCTGCGCGTTTCAAAACCGCGGGATCGTCCAGACCCGGTTTGGCTTTGAACTTCTCGAGAATGTCCTTTCTTGCGTTCCGAGCGGCCGCTTGCCGGTCGAAGAAGCTTGGTTCTTTGAATCCCATAGAGGTGAGGTCTTCCTGTAGATCATCATGGTTGGAGGCGTAATGGCAGATTTCGGCGAAGGCGCTCATCCAACAGAAATGCGAAGGGTGGATCGCCGTGTCAGCCCTGGTCTGGCGACACGTTCTTAGCGCGTTCGATCTTCATTTCCAATTTGTAATCGGTGAATTTTGAACGGCGTTCCGCACCTATGCGGCCGATATTCGCATAGGTGGAGATTTGCAATGAAACGTTTTCTGATGATGAGTGCAGTCCTGTTGAGCACCCTTGCCAGCGCAAGCGCCGACCAAATGCATTTTTACTGGCGTGACGCGATCAGGCCGCATGGTCACAAGCGCAGTAATGCTGTCTTTAACGCGAACGTAAGTGCTTGCAACGGCAGGGCCGGGGTTCAATCCGATTCCGTTTCTCTTGCCTACAAGGAATGTATGCACAGCTTCGGGTATCGCTTTAGATACGCCCGCATCCTGGAACCGGATGAGCTTGGCCAGGGCATCGCCGGGCCCGGCCAAACCTTATCCACCCGATGACGCACGCTCCCTCAGGCTTTCAAGCCATCGGTAATCCTTGCGGGCTGCGACGTTTTGAAAGAGGCGATGCGACCTTTTGTTCTAACGCAACTCGCGCGCCTCGCGCGTACGATTGTCGACGGAATGCTACTCCCCATCCGTCGTGATCCCATCAGCCGGTCACGACGGATTTTTTCGGACCGGGGAGGCGGAGCGGTGGCCCACCGAGGCTCGCAGCAGCCCATTTCAGGGCGTCGCAATTCGGACTGAATCAATCACCAGCCTGCGACTCGGCCAAAATGCGGCCATTTGACCAAATGTTGGGGAGGCATTCAGGTGGCAATAGGAACTGTGAAGTGGTTCAACGCAACGAAGGGGTACGGCTTTATCGCTCCGGAAACAGGCGGCAAGGACGTTTTCGTTCACATCTCGGCAGTGGAAAAGGCCGGTCTGTCTGATCTTCGCGAGGGGGCCAAGATCAGCTACGAGATCGTCCAAAGCCGGGGCCGAGAGTCTGCGGAGAACTTGCGGGTCGAGTAACGTTCGCCTCGGATTGACCACAATTGATCTTAAACAGCCGCCGGCCGTCGCCCGGCGGTTTTTTTAATGCGCGAACTCCGCCGTCAACTGGAGCCAGAGCACCGCGAACGCGCCCAGATTGAGAACGCCCAGTATCGCGGCGAACCATCCCGTTCTTGCGGTTATGGAGAGGGCCGGGAACGTCAGGAAGACAAAGACCGCGGTCAGCGGCACCTCTGCGATCCACTGGAAGCCCGTACCGTCACCGGGCGGCAGCTTCGAAATCCAGTAGAACGTATAGATCCAGAACAGCGTGCCGGCGATGCCGGACGTCAGAGCGATCGTGCGTAGGACAGGCGGATGAGTGCTCATGCGCTGTGGTCGCTAGTCTCAAGCGGATGGTTCAAGGGACTGGCAGTCGCGTTACGGAAAAAGCAGTCGAAAAAAGCGACTGTACAAGTCTCGGCGCTTTCAAAAATTGCGGTTCATTATCGGTTTTTGAACGGTAGTGAACGATATAAAACGATGTTATGTGATTTCGAACGGTTATCGGTCCCATAGCTCAACTGGATAGAGTAGCGGATTTCTACTCCGCGGGTTGCAGGTTCGAGTCCTGCTGGGATCGCCAATTTTTTCAAATACTTAAAAGCGTTTCGTATAAACGCACCAACCGGCGCCAAATTATCTGCCACATCGCCCTCCGAGCCCGTGCGACGAGAAGGAATTCGCGGTTGCCACTTAACCTAAAGTAATCCCAGCGTGGAGGCCTTGAGCGTTGCGGCCGCGCGGGTGGAGCAGCCGAGTTTTCGAAACACGCTTTCGATATGGGTTGCGACCGTGCTGGGGCTTAGTCCAAGTGCGCGCGCGGCCTCTTTGTTGCTCGCACCAAGGCTGATGTGGCGCAGCACGTCGGTCTCACGCGGAGACAGTAACGCCTCCACAGCCTTCCTCTGCGGCATCTCCGAGTTCGACGCTGGCGCAATCATCTGCTCGACGATCTCTCGGTCCAGACGGGCGCGATCCGCCTCCTGTCGGAGGAGGGCGACTGCTTCCGCGACGGTCAACGCCTCGCGCCAGGGCCTGCGCGATCGAAGCGCCTCCCACACAATCGCCGTCGCCAGCACCTGGCCTTCACGCGGGGTCGCGGCGCCCGCCGCGCTCCGGAAGTAACCCGATCCGTCAAGGCGCTCATAGGCGTAGGACGCGATCTCGGCTTCCTTCGCCAAGGCAGCGATCTGACTTCCTGCCCGCGAGGTCCAGTACGGAACAAGGCGAAGCTTCTCCCATGCGGACGCTGGCAATGGTGTCGTCGCCGCCCAAATCGTGTTCGGGACGGCTGCGCGTCCGATACCGTGAATCAGGCCCGCCCGATACACAATCTCCTGGCTCGCTTTGTCCATGCCGAGTTGCATGCAGCATCGGGCTGCGGATCGTGCGACCCGGCGAGAAAACCCGGCCATCCACGGCATTTTCAGGTCCGCGACGTCCGCAATGATCTCGGGCGCAGCCGGTTGCTCCATGCCGAGGGTCAGCAGAGCTGTCTCGATCCCGGTCTCATTCTCATCACTGAGATCTCTGAGCCAATCTGCCGATCCTTCGAGAAGCAACTCCACCAGATCCAGAGGGTATTGAGCACCTTCCTTGCTTCGGATGAGCGCCAGTGCACGTTCCAAGCCATAGTTGCGGCTGAGGATCTCGAGGTCGCCGGCAAGACCGACAACGAAGACCGTTTGCGGAATTTCATTGCCCGCAAGCCGATCCGGCATTCCGCTCCCGTCATGGGCCTCGAAGATATGGCGTAGTCCGCATTCCGTCTCGACGCCCAGGCCCAGGATGCGACCCACTTCGCTCGACACCTCGCAGTGGATGCGGGCAAGCGGCGACACCGCTCGCTCCGTTCCGCCACCAGCATCTACCGCTTGCTTCCATCTCGGCTGCATTGTCAGCATCGCGTGGCGGCCGCCCACGTCGTCTCCGAGGAGATCGGCAAAACCTGGCGCGTTGGCGGTGCAGCCGGACCATCTGACCAGCGCAATCTCCCTCGCACTGGCGGTAACGGGCGGCGAAAAATCGGCGGCGGCAGCAAGCCGGGAGGCGAGCCATGCGGTTCGCAGCGAGTGATCCGTCGGCTGCCCCATGCTGAGGTCACCGATAAAGGCAAGCGCCTTAACAGCATCGAATACGCGCAAGGCGGGCACTTCTTCCCATTTTTGTCGCCGCGAAAAGGGGGCAGTGCTCAGCACTATAGCGCAACGCTACGCCGCGAGGGGTCGGTCATTCAACCGATACCGGGTTGATCAGCAACGCGAGAAAGTCCCGCCACCATTAACAACGGGTAGGACATCATGAAGAACCTCACTCAATTGACGTTTGCGGCCGCTATTCTGTTGGGCTCTGTCTTTTCCGGCATCACAGGGGCTTCCGCAGCATCATCGGACAATCTGAAAGGCAAGACCGTCGTTCTCGTCCACGGCGCCTTCGCCGATGGATCGAGCTGGAACAAGGTTATCCCGCTGCTGGAAGCCAAGGGGCTCAAGGTGGTCGCGGTCCAAAACCCGCTCAGCTCGCTGAACGACGACGTCGCGGCGACACGCAATGCGATCGATCAGCAGACCGGTCCCGTTGTCCTCGTGGGTCACTCCTGGGCAGGCGTCGTCATCACACAGGCGGGCGCGAACGACAAGGTGAAGGCTCTTGTCTACGTCGCCGCCTTCGCGCCCGACCGTGGACAGTCCATTCAGGACATGCTCCAAGGGCTGCCCGCTCCCTCATGGGCGTCCGCGCTGACGAAAGATGCAGGCGGCTACCTCCGGCTGTCGACCGACGCCACGATTCACCAGTTCGCCCAGGATGTGCCCGAGTCCGAGGCTCGCCTGATTGCCGCGACGCAGGGTGTGTGGGCCGAGCAATGCTCGAGCCAGAAGGTCACCGAGGCGGCATGGCACAACAAGCCCACCTGGGACATCGTCACGACGAGCGACCGCATGATTCCGCCTGATTTGCAGGACCGGATGGCGAAGGCGATGGGCGCGCGTACGACCCGTGTCTCCGCAAGCCATGTCGTGATGCTGAGCCACCCGCAAGAGGTTGCCGACACTATCCTCGCTGCAGCAGAAGCGGCCCACTGAGCGTAAGGGACCCGCTTTCACTTTTCAGGACGAAGCGGGCCAACTCCATTCGAGTGATCATGCGATCCGCGCCACCACCAGCGGATCGCGTGATGGCACGTGTCCCATTGCTCGCATCGCACCTGGGAGTCGGATACTACTCCCGAGATTGCAGGTCCGAGTCCTGCTGGGATCGTCATTTTTTTCAAATAGATAGCTGTCTTCTCCTTCGAACAGTTACAGCGCAAAGAAGCCCGGTTTTCGGATCGCACTGTTGCGCCGCATCGCGACGATAAAAATTTCCACTCCGACTTTTATTTCTTTGAACCATTCCGGTGGGCGCCAGACCAACCAGAAGGGTTGCCGTGCCTGAGATAAGCGGCGGCAAATCAGGTTTTGGAGGACGCCGGACCGCCTCATCCGGACGTCGTCCAAAATCGGTAGGATCGTTACCGTTACAGCCATGAGTCCGTCACGATTCGCGCATTGTCTTATTTTAGGGCGGCGTCAGTTCGCCGGCAGGGAGTTTTCACATGACTGGTCTGTTTCGCGCCTTCACGGTTTGCGCCGCGTTGGCGCTCGGTCTTGTCTCGGCGCAGGCCGCCGACAAAGCTTTCAAGCGCGATGACCTGGCGGACGCCGCCATCCGGCTTGAAGCACAGATCAAAACCGAGGCCGGGCTGATCAACAAGAGCGCTGCGGCGCTCAAATCCGACACGGACGCAGCCACCAGGCGCAACGATCTGCGCGCTGCGCTGCAACTCGCGGGACAAACCGTTGCCATTGCGCCGGAGGACGGCAGCAATTGGCTCCGGCTTGCCCGGACGATCGTTCAGCTCCGCCCGCCGGAGACGCGGGAACGCACCTTCCTTTATGAGCGTGCGTCCACCGCGGCCTACATCGCCTATCAGCGTGCGGCCAATGCCAATGATGAGGCCGCTGCTCTGGCGGTGTTGGGCGATGTCCTGGCGCAACGCAAGCTGTGGCGGCCGGCACTTGATGCCCTGCGTCTGTCACTCGATCAGAAAGAAGCTGCCGACGTCCGCGGCCAGTACGAGAAATTGCGTGACGATCACGGTTTCCGTTTGATGGATTATTCCGTGGATTCGGATTCCGCCTCTCCGCGCGCCTGTTTCCAGTTCTCCGAAGATCTCGCCAAACGCGCGGACTTCGGGCCGTTCGTGTCTCTCGCGGGCACCGACAAGCCGGCGCTGACGTCGGAAGACCAGCAGCTCTGCATCGAGGGTCTCAAGCACGGCGAGCGCTACACCATCAATCTACGCGCCGGCCTGCCATCCACCGTGCGGGAATCCCTCCCGAAGTCCGCCGAGTTCAACATCTATGTGCGCGACCGCAAGCCGTTCGTTCGCTTCACCAGCCGCGCCTATGTGCTGCCGCGCACGGGCCAACGCGGTATCCCATTGGTGAGCGTCAATACGCCGGCGGTGTCAGTGAACATTTTCCGGATCGGCGACCGCAACTTGATCAATTCCGTCCTCAGCAGCGATTTCCAGCGCTCGCTGTCGAGCTATGAACTGTCCGATCTCGGCAATGAAAAAGGCGTCAAGGTGTGGACCGGCGAAATCGCAACGGCCACGACGTTGAATGCCGATGTCGTCACCGCTTTCCCTGTCGATCAGGCGGTCGGCGAAATGCAGCCGGGTGTGTACGTGATGACCGCCGTCGCAAAGGGGCCGAGCGCATCGAACGATGACGACTCCAGCTCTTCGCTGGCGACGCAGTGGTTCATCGTGTCCGATCTCGGCCTGACGGCGTATTCGGGCAATGACGGCATCCACGTCTTCATCAACTCGCTCGCCACCACGGACCCCACAGTGGGTGCCGAGGTGCGGCTGGTTGCCCGCAACAACGAGATTCTGGCGACGAAGAAGACCGATGCCGCCGGCCATGTGCTGTTCGAAGCTGGTCTGGCGCGGGGCGAGGGCGGTCTTTCACCGGCTCTGTTGTCGGTCAGCGCCGACAAGGGCGACTACGCCTTCCTCAGTCTCAAGTCGAACGCGTTCGATCTGTCGGACCGCGGTGTGTCGGGACGCACCGTGCCTGCCGGCCTCGATGCCTTTGTCTATGCCGAGCGCGGCGTCTATCGCTCCGGCGAGACGGTTTACCTCACAGCGCTGTTGCGTGACGGCACGGGCAATGCCGCCACCGGGACCCCGCTGACCTTGGTGGTCGAGCGTCCTGACGGGGTGGAATTCCGCCGTTCCGTTGTTCCCGACCAGGGCGCGGGTGGACACAGTCTGACGCTGCCGCTGAACTCGGCGGTCCCGACCGGAACGTGGCGGGTGCGGGCGTTCACCGATCCCAAGGCGCCATCGGTCGGCGAAACCACCTTCATGGTGGAGGACTATGTTGCGGACCGCATCGAATTCACCCTGTCGTCCAAGTCTGAACAGATAAGTCCTGAGGTTCCTGCAGAACTTGAGGTGGATGGCCACTTCCTCTATGGCGCTCCCGCATCGGGGCTCTCTCTTGAAGGCGAGATGCTGCTGGCTCCGGCGTCCAGCCGCCCCGGCTTTGCCGGCTATCAGTTCGGTGTTGCCGACGAACAAACCTCCAGCAA
The DNA here is from genome assembly GCF_049747295.1 of Bradyrhizobium sp. SYSU BS000235. NCBI lineage: Bacteria > Pseudomonadati > Pseudomonadota > Alphaproteobacteria > Hyphomicrobiales > Nitrobacteraceae > Bradyrhizobium > Bradyrhizobium sp. SYSU BS000235. The sequence continues at coordinate 76,949 of NZ_JBMHJM010000003.1, read as the reverse complement.
CGAACGCACGCCGCTTGAAGATCTCCCGGAGGCGGACGCCAACGGCAAGGCGACCTTCAAGGCCAAGTTGGCGAAGGAGCCATCTTCGACCCGCCCGCAAGAGGCGCAGATCTTCATCCGCATGGTGGAGACTGGCGGACGTGCGGTCGAACGGAAGATTACGCTGCCCGTGGCGCCGAAGGACGCCATGATCGGCGTGAAGCCGTTGTTCGACGGTGAGAGTATCGCGGAAGGGGTCCCGGCCAACTTCGACGTGGTCTTGGTTTCGCCCGAAGGCAAGTCATTGCCGCGCAGCGGTCTGCGCTACGAGCTGCTGAAAATCGAGTCCCGCTATCAGTGGTATCGCCAGGGATCGTCTTGGGACTATGAGCCGGTCAAAACCACGAAGCGGGTGGCTGACGGCGATGTGAGCGGGGCCGCAGACAAACCCGCCCGCATTCAGGTCTCGCCTGAGCCAGGGCGCTATCGCCTCGACGTCAAATCCACCGAGGCCAACGGCCTCGTGACATCGGTTTCGTTCAATGCGGGTTGGTATGTCGGCGGCAGCGCCGATACGCCGGACATGTTGGAGATGTCGATCGACAAGCCGGAATATCTGTCCGGTGACACCATAGTGGTGTCGGTCAACGCGCGTATCGCGGGTAAGCTGACGATCAACGTCCTCGGCGATCGTTTGCTCACCACGCAAAATGTCGACGTCAAGGAAGGGACCAGCAAGGTCAACATTCCAATCGGCAAGGATTGGGGGACAGGCGCTTATGTCGTCGCCACGCTCCGCCGGCCGCTCGATGTCGCAGCCCACCGCATGCCGGGCCGGGCCATCGGGGTGGAATGGTTCGGGATCGACCGGTCTGAGCGCACGCTCAAGGTCAGCCTCACGCCACCGGCTCTCGTTCGTCCGAATACGACGTTAAAGCTCCCTGTAAAGATTGAAGGGTTGAGCCCCGGCGAAGATGCAAAGATCGTCGTCGCTGCGGTTGATGTCGGCATCCTGAATCTGACGAACTACAAGCCGCCTGCGCCGGATGACTACTATCTCGGCCAGCGCGAGATGACGGCCGAAATCCGCGATCTTTATGGCCAACTCATTGACGGCATGCAGGGGACGCGTGGCCAGATCCGGACTGGTGGCGATTCCGCCGGTGCCGAATTGCAGGGCAGTCCTCCGACGCAGAAGCCGCTCGCACTCTATTCCGGCATCGTGACGGTTGGGGCCGACGGCAAGGCAGAGATAACGTTCGACATCCCTGAATTCGCCGGGACGGCGCGGCTGATGGCGGTAGCCTGGACGGCGACCAAGGTCGGTCGGGCCAACACTGATGTCACGGTACGTGACCCGGTGGTGCTGACGGCGACGTTGCCGCGTTTCCTCCTCAACGGCGACCACGGCACCATGAATTTCGATCTTGATAACGTCGAAGGTGCAGCCGGCGATTACGTCATCAGCGTCAAGACGTCAGGCCCGGTCAAGCTAACCGGCACCCCGGCAACGACAGTGCGGCTTGCAGCGAAGCAACGCAGCTCCATCGCGCTTGCTCTCGATGCCGGCGGAGCCGGGCAGGCGCAGCTCGACGTTGACATCAAAGGACCCGAGGGGCTCACGCTCGCACGTCACTACGCGCTCGATGTGAAGCCTGCGACCCAGATCCTTGCGCGCCGTTCGGTGCGGAGTCTCGCGAAAGGCGAAAGCCTGACTCTGACGTCCGACATGTTCAATGACCTGGTGCAGGGGACCGGCGGCGTGCAGCTTTCAGTGGGTCTGTCGTCAGCACTCGACGCTGCGACGATCCTGAAGGCACTTGATCGTTATCCGTTCGGATGTTCCGAACAGATCACCAGCCGTGCGATGCCGCTGCTGTATGTCAACGATCTTGCGGTCGAAGCGCATCTTGCCATGGACACTGCAATCGATCAGCGCATCAAGGATGGCATCGACCGGTTGCTGGCGCGGCAAGGCTCCAATGGATCGTTCGGACTGTGGTCCGCCGGCGGCGACGACGCCTGGCTCGACGCCTACGTGACCGACTTCCTGACGCGGGCACGCGAGAAGGGATTTGTGGTGCCTGATGTGCTGTTCAAGACAGCGCTCGACCGTATCCGCAACTCGGTGGTCAATGCCGACGAGCCGGAGAAGGATGGCGGCCGCAATCTCGCCTACGGCCTCTATGTGCTGGCGAAGAACGGAACGGCACCGATCGGCGATCTGCGGTATCTTGCAGACACCAAGCTGAAGGACATCGCGACGCCCATTGCGAAGGCACAGCTTGCGGCCGCGTTGGCGCTGGTCGGCGACCGGGCGCGGGCAGAGCGTGTGTACGCCGCGGCCGTCGAGAGCCTCAATCCGAAACCCGTTCTGCAGTTCGGACGGACCGATTATGGTTCTTCGCTGCGCGATGCGGCAGCGCTGGTGTCGCTCGCAGGCGAGGGTAATGCGCCCCGCTCGACGCTGAATCTCGCAGTCCAGCGGGTTGAGGCCGCGCGCGGCCTGACGTCCTTCACATCGACGCAGGAGAATGCGTGGCTCGTTCTGGCGTCACGTGCTCTGGCCAAGGAAGCGAACGCGTTGTCGCTTTCGATCGACGGCCAAGAGGTGAAGACGGCGCTCTATCGCAACTACCGCAGCACAGACCTCGCTGGAAAGACGATCAAGCTGACCAACAACGGCGATGCGACCGTGCAGGCAGTGGTTTCGGTGACAGGAGCGCCGATCACACCGGAGCCTGCCGCCTCGAATGGATTCAAGCTCGAGCGCAACTACTTCACGCTCGACGGCAAGCCTGCCGATCCGTCCAAGGCCAAGCAGAACGACCGCTTTGCCGTGGTGCTCAAGGTCACCGAAGCCAAGCCTGAATATGGTCAGATCATGGTGGTCGATTATCTGCCGGCGGGCTTCGAGATCGACAATCCCAAACTGGTGTCATCCGGCGATAGTGGTACGCTGAACTGGATCGAGGACGGCGCGGAGCCGACCAACACCGAGTTCCGCGATGATCGCTTCAACGCGGCGTTCGAGCGGCGCAGCAATGACAAGGCGGTGTTTACCGTCGCTTACATTGTTCGCGCGGTTTCGCCTGGGAAGTATGTGCTGCCGCAGGCCTATGTCGAGGATATGTACAATCCCTCGCGCTACGGTCGCACGGGCACCGGCACCATCGAGGTTCGCTCAGCAAAATGACCGCACCTGTCACCGAGGCATCTGAACCCACGAGCCATCGTAGCCGGCGATGGCTCAAAGGAGCGGTCGTTGCGATAGCCACGTTTTGTCTGGTTGCGATCACCGGTATCGGTGCGTGGATCGTGTCGTTGCCTCCGTTGCCGTTTGCCGAGGCACATCATGTCTCCACGGCGGTTGTTGATCGCAATGGAAAATTGCTTCGCGCTTTTGCCATGGCGGATGGACGGTGGCGTCTGCCGGCTCACGCGAAGACGGACGTCGATCCAGGATATCTCAAGCTTCTATTGGCCTATGAGGATAAACGCTTCTGGTCGCACCTCGGCGTCGATCCTCTCGCGTTGACACGCGCGGCATTTCAACTGGCAACACGGGGGCATATCGTCTCCGGCGGGTCGACCATCACCATGCAACTGGCACGGCTGATGGAGCCGCGGCAGGAGCGGTCGGTCGGCGCGAAACTGCGACAGGCCGTGCGTGCGCTCGAGATCGAGCGGCAACTGAGCAAAGACGAAATTTTGGATCTCTACCTCACGCTGGCACCGTTCGGCGGTAATCTCGAAGGGGTCCGTGCGGCATCGTTCGCGTATTTCGGAAAAGAACCGAAACGATTGTCGTTGGCCGAAGCGGCGTTGCTGGTTGCCTTGCCGCAGTCTCCCGAGAGGCGGCGTCTCGATCGTCACCCCGAAGCCGCGCGTGCTGCGCGTGACCGTGTCATCGCGAGAATGGTGTCGGAAGGAGAGGTCTCGGCGGAAGACGCTGCCCGTGCAAAGCTTGAGCCGGTGCCGCGGTTGCGCAAGACGATGCCGTTTCTGGCGCCACACGCGACCGATCAGTCGCTTGCAATTTCAAAGGACGCAGCGCTCATCAAGCTGACGCTGGACTCGAACATCCAGAAGTCGCTCGAGGCATTGGCGCGTGATCGTGCCGCCGCGTTGGGGCCGGACGTGTCAGTGGGCATCCTGGTGGCCGACAACGCGACGGGTGACATCCTCGCCCATGTTGGCTCGCCGGATTATTTCGACGTCCGGCGGGCGGGGCAGGTGGATATGACCCGTGCGATACGCTCGCCTGGATCGACCTTGAAGCCGTTCATTTATGGTCTCGCCTTCGAGGACGGCTTCGTGCATCCCGAAAGCCTGATCGAAGATCGGCCGACCCGCTACGGCAGCTACGCGCCGGAGAATTTCGACATGACGTTCCAAGGCACGGTGACGGTGCGCCATGCCTTGCAGATGTCTCTCAATGTTCCAGCCATTGCGCTGCTGGATCGGGTCGGGGCAAGCCGGCTGACCGCTCGCATCAGTCAGGCCGGCGGGAAGCTGATCCTGCCGAAGGACGAGACGCCGGGACTTGCCATGGGATTGGGCGGGGTCGGCGTCACGCTGAATGATCTGGTCCGCCTTTATGCGGGTCTGGCGCGGCTCGGCAGCAGTGTTCCCCTGCGTGAGATCATCCAGTCAGAGAATACGGAAGAAGCAGAAACAAGGCGCCTCATGGATCAGTCGGCGGCCTGGCTGGTCGGCAATGTTTTGATGGGAACTCCACCACCGGCAAATGGCCCCCGCAACCGCATCGCTTTCAAGACCGGTACCAGCTACGGCTATCGCGATGCCTGGTCGGTCGGCTTCGACGGCCGCATGACCATCGGCGTATGGGTTGGCCGGCCTGACGGTGCGCCGGTTCCAGGCCTGCTGGGGCGCACGGCGGCTGCCCCGATCCTGTTCGACGCCTTTGCCCGAACCGGCAAGCTTCCCGTGCCCCTTGCAAAGGCGCCTAAGGGCACGCTCATGGCGAGCACTGCGAAATTACCCTTGCCCTTGCGACGGTTTCGCCCGGCAGGCGATCTCATCCGCACCGGAAGTGAACAGACGCTTCGCATTCAGTTTCCACTGAACGGGGCCCAGGTTGATGCCTACGGCGGAGGCGAGGCGAAAGGCTTGGCGCTACCCGTGAAGGTGGCAGGTGGAGTGCTGCCGATGACCATGATGGTTAACGGTATTGCGGTCGGGAGTATCGACAGCCGGCGACAAAAACTGGTTGATCCGCCGGGACCGGGCTTTGCGAGGCTCACCGTCATGGATGCGACTGGCGCCGCGGACACAGTTGTCGTGAGAATTCAATAGAGCCTGTGTAAGCTGTTGTCGCGCTAACGGTTTCAGCGTATGCGGAACCAATGGCTGAAGCACTCCCAAGACCCAGATTTGGCGCACCGCGCGAACCCGCGAAACCGAAGAATCCCGGGAACGGCCTTGTGCGGGTCATTGATTTTGCCGTCGGCAGCCATGGTCGCGCCATTGCATTTTTGGTGCTGTGCGGCCTGCTGTTTTTCCTGCCCGGTTTTTTCAACATCCCGCCAGTCGACCGTGACGAGGCGCGCTTTGCGCAAGCGACCAAGCAGATGGTCGAGAACGGTGACTTCGTCGACATCCGCTTCCAGGACGAGGTCCGTTACAAGAAGCCCGTCGGCATCTACTGGCTGCAGGCAGCAGCCGTCGAGACCGCCTCGAAGCTCGGCTTGCCGCGCGCCCAGGTTCGTATCTGGCTCTATCGTGTTCCGTCGCTCATTGGCGCCATCGGCGCGGTTCTGCTGACATATTGGACAGCGCTCGCCTTCGTGACGCGGCGTGGCGCGTTGCTGGCAGGCCTCATGATGTGCAGCTCGATCCTGCTGGGTGTCGAAGCACGTCTTGCCAAAACCGACGCCATGCTTTTGCTCACGACGACGGCTGTCATGGGCGCACTGGCTCACATCTATCTGGCGTGGCAACGCGGAGATGACTCGCCGCGTCCATCATGGACGCTGCCGGCGATATTCTGGACCGCGATGGCAGGCGGAATCCTGCTCAAAGGGCCGCTCATCCTCATGTTTGTCGTGCTGACGATCGGCACGCTCGCCGTGCTTGATCGATCGGCCGCCTGGCTTTGGCGTCTGCGTCCTCTTTGGGGACTGATGTGGATGCTGGTGCTGGTATTGCCCTGGTTCGTGGCAATCTTCATGAAGGCCGGTGACACCTTCTTCGCAGACTCGCTCGGCAGCGACATGCTGAGCAAGGTCGCCAGCCCTCAGGAATCCCATGGCGCGCCGCCCGGCCTCTATTTCCTGCTTTTCTGGGTGACATTCTGGCCGGGCTCGGCGCTGGCGGGGATGGCTGCGCCGGCAATCTGGCGCGCCCGCCGGGAGCCGGGTGCGCAATTCCTGCTTGCGTGGCTCGTGCCATCGTGGATCGTCTTCGAAATCGTCATCACCAAGCTGCCGCACTATGTGCTGCCGCTTTATCCCGCCATTGCGATCCTGATCGCCGGCGCGATCGAGCGACGCGTGCTGTCGCGCACGCCGTGGATCGCGCGCGGCACGGCGTGGTGGTTCGTATTCCCGCTGATCATGGCATCCGCCTCGATCATCGGTGCGATGGTTCTCTTGCGGCAACCCGAATTTCTCGCTTGGCCGTTTGCCGCGGGCGCGTTGATCTTCGGGCTGTTCGCGTGGTGGCTGTACGACGACTATCGCGCAGAGCATTCCGTTTTGAATGCCGTTGGTTCATCGTTGTTTCTGGCAGCCTGTGTCTACGGCATCGTTCTGCCGTCGCTGACGCCGATGTTTCCGAGTGTGCAGATCGCGCGCGCGCTTCGTAACGTTCAATGCGTCGGCCCAGCCGCTGCGGCGGCGGGATTCCAGGAGCCAAGCCTCGTCTTTATGGTGGGGACTCCAACTGTTTTGACCAACGGCTCGGGCGCGGCGGACTTCCTGTTGCAAGGCAGTTGCCGTTTTGCCCTTGTGGAGTGGCGTGAGGAGCGGGCCTTCGCGCAACGCGCTGAGGCGATTGGACTGCGCTACAACGTTGCCACGCGCATTGACGGCTACAACATCTCTCAGGGTCGCGCGATTTCTGTGGCGGTGTTCCGTTCCGAGGGTACGGAATAAAATGCCGCTCGGCACGAACGCATCACAGCCTGCGAATTATTTTGCGCAGGTCGGCTGGTTCGTGTGGCAATCACTTGCACGACTGGTCGATGCGCCATCACACTCACGTTGCGCCGAAGCGCGCCGTGCGTTGGCCTTGCGCTGGTTATGGCTGTCCGTCGGCGTTGCACTCGTTATCGGCACCCTGATGTTCGCGATCGATGTCGCGGCCATCAAGCTGATGCCGCCCCGTGGGACCGCGAGCCTCTGGCCGGTCCGGATCTTCACGGACTTTGCGAAGTCGACTTACGTGCTTTGGACATTGGCCGCCGGTCTGGTGCTCATTGCGCTCGGTCTGCCGCGGTTGAACGGCATATCGCGCGCCATTCTGATCGGCTTCGGCTTGCGCGTTCAGTACATATTCTTCGCTGTGCTGGTTGCGGTGCTCACCAGCGAAGTTCTCAAATATATCGTCGGCCGCGGCCGTCCGTTTGTCGGCGGTCAGGCGAATGCCTTCAACTTCAAGCATTTCACCGAGAGCGAGGCTTTCGCGAGCCTGCCGTCCGGCCACGCAGTGACGGCGTTTGCCCTCGCTTTTGCGATCTCCTCGATTTGGCGGAAGGCTGGTCCCTTTATGTGGACATTTGCGGTGCTGATCTGCTGCAGCCGCGTCCTTCTGCTGGCGCACCATCCAAGCGATGTCGTCGCAGGTGCTCTGACCGGTGTGATCGGCGCAATGTTTGTTCGCTACTGGTTCGCGGCCCGCCGGCTCGGTTTCACGATTGACCAGAACGGTGCCATTATCCCCCTGGTTGGCCCATCCTGGCAGGGGCTGAAAAGGGTTGCCCGGGACGCCGTGGCACCATAAGAAGCGTCGCCCGACCCCGCCTTTCGCGGCTTCTTAGGGCCTTGGATCCATCAGGACATGAACGATCACCCACTAGCCTCCGGCGAGCCGGCCCCTGTCGTATCGATTGTGGTTCCGGTGCGCAACGAACAGGACAATATCGTGCCGCTGATCGCAGAAATTGCGAAAGCGCTCGATGGCCGCTGGGTTTACGAGATCATCTACGTCAACGACGGATCGACCGACGCAACCGCTGAGCGACTTTCCGGTGAAATGCAGGTGCGGAAAAATCTGCGCCACATTCGCCATGCTGCATCCTCAGGACAATCCGCCGCGGTCCGCACCGGTGTGCGCGCAGCACGAGGCCGGATTGTCGCGACCCTCGATGGCGACGGACAAAACAACCCAGGTTTTCTGCCTGAGTTGGTTGGCGCCATTGAAAAGGGTGGGGAGCGCATTGGCCTCGCCGCAGGGCAGCGGGTCGGCCGGAAGGATACCGGCTTCAAGAAGCTTCAGTCACGCGTGGCAAACGGCGTGCGTAATGCGATCTTGCGTGACGGCACCCGTGACACGGGGTGCGGCCTGAAAGCATTCCGGCGCGAGGTCTTTCTTGCACTGCCGTACTTCGACGGCCTGCATCGCTTCTTGCCGGCGCTGGTTCGTCGTGAAGGATTTGATGTTGCCTACGTGGATGTGATCGATCGTCCGCGGCACTCTGGCGTATCAAACTACGGCTTCTTCGATCGTCTTTGGATCGGAATCATGGATCTCGCCGGCGTGTGGTGGCTCATCCGCCGCAAAAAAGCGACGCCGGTGGCTACGGAGGTGAACTGATGCTCATTCAGTTCGGACAGGACCTTGGCGACTATCTGTACGACGTATTCGTCGCCAAGTTCGATTTCTGGCTCGCCTTCGGCCTGGTTGCACAGTTGTTTTTCACCGCTCGCTTTTTGGTGCAGTGGATTTCCAGTGAGCGTGCCGGCAAGAGCATCGTGCCGATGGCGTTCTGGTTCTTCTCGATGGGCGGCGGTGCCATGACGTTGATTTACGGTATCGCCAAGCGCGAGCCCGTCATCATCCTTGGGCAAGGCCTGGCAACCATCATCTATATTCGAAACATCATGCTGATCTTGAAAGACAAGCGCTCAAGCAAGAACGGCGCCTGATAAGATCACTTCGCTGCGGCGGCGTTAAAGGCGGCGAAGCCGGCAGCGAGATCCGCCTTGAGATCTTCGACGTGCTCAAGACCGATGTGAAGGCGCAATGTCGGACCGCCGGGATTCCATTTCGTCGCGGAGCGGTACTCCGTGCAGTCGAACGGAATCACGAGGCTCTCGTAGCCGCCCCACGAATAGCCCATGCCGAACAATTTGACGGTATCGAGGAAGGCATCGACAGCCTGCTGGGGCGCGGGCTTCAGCACGACGCTGAACAGGCCGGAGGCGCCGGTAAAATCCCGCTTCCAAATCGCATGGCCAGGATCGTCTTCGAGGGCCGGATGCAAGACGCGCAACACCTCGGGACGCTCCGCAAGCCACCGCGCGATCTCCAGCCCGGATTGCTGATGATGGGCGAGGCGCACCGCGAGCGTTCGCAATCCCCGGAGCGCCAAGAAGACATCATCGGGGCCCGCGCAGACGCCGAGCAGCCGGATCGCCTCGGAGATGACCGGCCACGCCTGTGCGTTGGCGGAAATCGTACCGAACATGATGTCGGAGTGGCCGCCGATGTATTTCGTGGCGGCCTGAAGACTGATGTCGACACCTTGGTCGAGGGAGCGGTGAAAGAACGGGGTCGCCCAAGTATTGTCGTCAATGACAAGCGCATTTTTACGATGTGCGACGGCCGCTATGGCGGGGATGTCCGGCATTTCGAAGGATTGCGAGCCGGGGGCTTCGACCAGGACCGCCTTGGTGTTCGCCTTGAACAAAGCCTCGATCCCGACGCCGATCGATGGATCGAAGTAGGTCGTCTCGATGCCAAATCGCTTGAGCAGGCCGTCACAAAAGTTTCGTGTCGGGCGATAGACGCTGTCGATGACCAGCAGGTGGTCTCCGGCCGCGAGGACGGCGAGCAGGGCAGTCGAAATGGCCGAGACGCCAGACGGCGTTAAACCGACACCTGCACACTGCGGGCCTTCCAGAGCCATCAAGGCTTCCTGGAGGGCCTTGGTCGTTGGTGTCCCATGGCGCCCATACTGGAACTCGCCCCGATGAGCGTGCAGGTCCTCCGCCGTGGGATAGAGCACGGTCGAGCCTCGCACGATGGGGGGATTAACGAATCCCTTTTGCGCCATGGTGTCGCGGCCGGATGTTACGAGCTCGGTTCGCGGATCAAGTGACTTCGAGGCGGAAGAGGCGTCTTTTGGGGGCTTCATGGGGCAATCATTGTCGAGGAGGGCTGCAGAATGTCGCAGCCGTCAAAATTGACGGCGGCATGCTGCATTCAGGTGGATAGCTTAGTAAGCTGTCCCCAAGAGCCGACGTCAAGCCCTTGACCCGCCGGGCCGGGCGTTCTGTTATATGTACCAGATATTTAGCAGCATTCGTGCGCCTCGGTGGATCGTGGACGTCTCGCGTGATGCTGATCGACTTTAGCGCCGGCGCATCAGTGAAAGGCAGTTCGATGAAACGGGTATCGTTTGGCTTCATTCTCGGTCTCGTAGCGACTGCAACGTTTTCCGCGGCCAATGCCCAATCTCCCGAGAAGCCGAAGGAGAAGCCTCTTCTTCAGACCATCAAGGAAAGAGGCACGCTCTCGTGCGGCGTGAGCCAGGGTCTGCCGGGTTTCTCGGCTCCTGACGACAAGGGCAACTGGACCGGGCTAGATGTGGATATCTGCCGTGCACTTGCGGCGGCGATTTTCAACGATCCCACCAAGGTGAAGTTTGTTCCTCTGTCCGCCAAGGACAGGTTTACGGCGCTGCAGTCTGGTGAAATCGACGTCCTGTCGCGCAACTCAACATGGACACTGTCGCGCGACACCTCCCTGGGATTGAACTACACCGGGGTTACTTATTACGACGGGCAGGGCTTCCTGGTGCGTAAGGCGCTGAAGGTCAATTCGGCCCTGGAGTTGAACAGCGCATCGATCTGCGTTCAGACCGGCACGACCAACGAGCAGAACATCGCGGACTACTTCAAAGCCAACAACATGAAGTACGAGATGATCGCGTTCGGGACTGCCGACGAGACGGTCAAGGCCTACGAATCGGGGCGTTGCGACGTGTTCACGTCGGACGTCTCGCAGCTCTATGCCGAACGCCTTAAGTTGGCTGCCCCGAACGACCACGTCGTGCTGCCTGACATCATTTCGAAGGAGCCGTTGGGACCGGTGGTGCGGCAGGGCGATGACCAGTGGTTCGACATCGTCAAATGGACGCTGTTCGCAATGATCAACGCAGAAGAGCTGGCAGTTACGCAAAAGAACGTCGACGAAATGGCGAAATCCAGCAAGCCTGAACTCAAGCGCATGTTCGGCACCGACGGCAGCCTCGGCGAGCAACTGGGTCTGACAAAGGATTGGGTGGCGCGCATTATCAAGGCGGTCGGCAATTACGGCGAGTCGTTCGATCGCAATGTCGGTGCGGGATCAAAACTTGGAATTGCCCGAGGGCTTAACAAGCTGTGGAACCAGGGCGGTATCCAATACGCGCCTCCCATCCGTTGACAACCACATCAGAGACCGCGGTGACGGGTGAAGGGCGCAAGCCGCCGCTGCGTTTAGCGGCACGGCTTCGTGGCATTCTTGGCGGCCGCGCAGGATGGCGCGGCGTGCTGGCGCAACTCCTGTTTATCGCGGTCGTTGTCTGGGTCGGCTACGAGGTCGTCGCGAACGCGCGGGCCAACCTGCAGGCGCAGCGCATTGCGTCCGGTTTCGGTTTCTTGTCCAATACCGCAGGTTTCAGCGTCAGTCAGACACTGATCCCGTATTCCGAGAGCGACACCTACAGCCGCGTCTTCCTCGTCGGTCTGCTCAATACGCTGCTGGTATCGGTCATCGGCATCATCGCGGCGACAATCATCGGAGTGCTTGTCGCGCTTGGACGCTTGTCGCCGAACTGGTTGCTGTCCCGGATTTCGGAGGGATACGTTGAGCTGATCCGCAATCTGCCGCTGCTGTTTCAAATCTTGTTCTGGTACCTCGCGGTGCTGGCGACGTTGCCGAGCCCGCGGCAGAGCTTCTCGCTGTTCGGCACGATCTTCCTGAGCGTCCGCGGCCTCATCGTTCCCTATCCGGCTCCGCAACAGGCTTTCGGCGTATTTGTCGTTGCGGTCGTGATCGGACTGGCTGCATCGCTGGCCATGCGCATCTATGCGCGCCGGCGGCTATTCAAGACCGGTCGGAAGCTCACGATCTGGCCTTTTGTTGTGCTCATGGTGCTGGGACTGCCGGCGCTCGCCACACTGCTTTTCGGTGCGCCGGTGAAGCTGGATATGCCGGAGCTGAAGGGGTTCAACTTCATCGGAGGAATGCGGATCCGTCCCGAGTTGGCGGCTCTGGCGGTGGCCCTCTCGACTTACACCGCCGCGTTCATCGCCGAGATTGTTCGCGCCGGCATTCAATCGGTGCCCAAGGGACAGATGGAGGCCGGGGCATCGCTTGGCCTGTCCCGCGGCGCGACGTTGCGTCTCGTGATCATCCCGCAGGCACTGCGGGTGATTTTGCCGCCGCTGACAAATCAGTATTTGAATCTCACCAAGAACTCGTCTCTCGCGGTCGCTATCGGCTATCCGGACCTGTTTTCTGTCTTTGCCGGAACGACGCTGAGTCAAACAGGGCAGGCCGTTGAAATCATTGCTTTGACGATGGGCGTGTACCTGCTGATCTCGCTGATCACGAGTGCACTCATGGGACTCTATGGCCGGCACGTGAACCGGAGCCTTGCGGCATGACGGATCAGGCCACGTCCCCATTCGTTCGGCAGACGCTGGTTGAGCCGCGCAAGGCGCCGATCAAGACCATCGGCATTGTCGGCTTCATCCGTCAGCGCCTGCTCAATTCACCTCTCAATATTTTTCTAACCGTTGCGAGCCTCGCGCTGCTCGCTTTGGTGATCCCGCCAACCGTCAAGTTCCTGCTCGTCGATGCCGTATGGCATGGCAACGATCGATCGGCCTGTCTTGAGGCCAATGCCGGTCACGTCGTCGGCGCCTGCTGGCCGTTCGTGCAAGCGAAGTTCGATCAGTTCGTCTACGGCTTTTACCCTGGGGCCGAGCGCTGGCGGGTCAATCTGACGTTCCTCCTCGGCGCGCTGCTGCTGGTACCATTGCTGATTCCGCGCATCCCAGCCAAGACGCTGAACTCAGGTCTGTTCTTTCTGGCGTATCCAATCATCGCATTCTTTCTACTGCGCGGCGGTGGAATTCGCGGGTTTGTGGTGAACTGGAGCGCCGACCTGGGCTCGGGACTTGCTTCGAGTTTTCGGGATGCCGGCAGCCAGCTGACCGGGGCCGGCGAAGCAATGACGGGCGGGTTGGGTTGGCCCGTTATACTTCTGGGAAGAGCGGTGGCGCTGTTCGGGCAGGCGCTTGGCTGGGTGATCCTGCCGCTGGAGTGGATGCGGGATTATACGCAGCGCTTCGCGGCGACGGTGTGGATCGATCTCACCTTGACGGCTGCAATCATTTCGCTGTTGGCGTTTTTCCTGACTGGCGGATTCCGCAACGGCTGGCGCGCGCTGTTGCGAAGCGTCGCGGTTTTTGCCGGCATCGCTGTGGTGATCAAGGTGATGGACCTCGATCATGGCGGCCTGCCGGTTGTGGATACGCGGCAATGGGGCGGTCTGCTGGTGACGCTGGTGGTCTCGGTGACGGGGATCGTCGCCTCGATGCCGGTCGGGATCGCGCTGGCGCTCGGGCGACGCTCAACGATCCCGCTGATCAAAGTGTTCTCGATTGCGTTCATCGAATTCTGGCGCGGTGTTCCATTGATCACGGTGCTGTTCTTCGCGACCTATATGCTCCCGCTCTTCCTGCCCGGTAATTTTACGGTCGATGGGCTCGTGCGCGTGCTGATCGGCATCGCGTTGTTCGCAGGCGCCTACAATGCCGAAGTCATCCGCGGAGGTTTACTGGCCATTCCGCGCGGGCAGGCGGAAGCGGCAAGCGCCCTCGGGCTGTCGTACTGGAAGACCACCGGATTGATCGTGATGCCGCAGGCCCTGCGGCACGTCATTCCAGGGCTGGTGAACAGCTTCATCGCCTTGTTCAAGGACACGACCCTCGTCCTGATCGTTGCGATTTTCGATCTGCTCGGACAGCTTCGCGCATCCTTTGCTGATCCGAACTGGGCCACGCCGACGACATTGTTCACCGGATTTGCCTTTACCGGGATAATCTATTTCGTGTTCTGTTTTGGCATGTCGCGCTATTCACTGTTTGTCGAGCGCCGACTGAATGTTCACAAGAATGTCTGAGATGAAATCATGAGCGCGGATCCCATCGTCAGCATTTCGGGCCTCAACAAGTGGTTCGCTGAATTCCATGTGCTGCGCGACATCGATCTGACTGTCGGGCGGGGCGAACGCATTGTGATCTGCGGCCCGTCGGGATCTGGCAAGTCGACGCTGATCCGCTGCATCAATGCACTGGAGGAGTTTCAGGAAGGCCGTATCGTCGTCGATGGCATCGAGCTTGGACCCAATCTTCGCCGTGTTGATGACGTCCGGCGCGAGGTCGGCATGGTGTTCCAGAGCTTCAATCTGTTTCCGCACCTGACGGTGCTGGAAAACTGCACGCTGGCCCCGATCTGGGTGCGAAACGTTCCGAAAAAGGAAGCCGAAGCGTCGGCGATGAAATATCTCGAACGCGTCCGCATTCCCGATAAGGCGAACAAGTATCCCGGACAGATCTCAGGCGGTCAGCAGCAGCGCGTGGCGATCGCCCGCGCACTGACCATGAATCCGAAGGTGATGTTGTTCGACGAGCCGACGTCGGCGCTTGACCCCGAGATGGTCAAGGAAGTGCTCGACACCATGGTCGATCTGGCGAAAGAGGGCATGACGATGTTGGTCGTCACCCATGAAATGGGATTTGCCCGCGAGGTTGCCGACCGCGTCGTGTTCATGGACGCGGGGCAGATTATCGAGGCCAATACGCCGGAGAAGTTCTTCTCCAATCCGCAACATGCGCGGACCAAGCTGTTCCTCAGTCAGATCTTGCGCTGATAAGAGCCTCGGTTCTGGTTGGATCAGAACCGAAGTTCTGGAACACGCGTCACACCTTCTCGAACGGAACCTCGATGTTCGTGCGCTTTTCCAGCCATGCCGGCACGGGAAGGTTCTTCGAGCGCATGAACTCCGGATTGAACAGTTTCGACTGATAGCGATTGCCGGAGTCGGCGAGAATCGTGACGATGGTCTTGCCGGGACCGAGCTGCTTTGCCAAATGGATCGCGCCCGCGACGTTGATGCCGGTGGAGCCGCCGAGGCAAAGGCCTTCGTGTTGCAATAGCTCGTAGATCACCGATACCGCTTCCTCATCTGGAATGAGGAAGGCGTCGTCAACCTTTGCTTCCTTGATGACGGGCGTCACGCGACCGAGCCCGATGCCTTCGGTAATGGAGTCGCCTGGCGTCGACTTGGCGACGCCGTTCTTGAACAGCTCGTACATGGCCGCGCCGCGCGGGTCGGCGCAGCCGACGACGATGTCCTTGTTCTTCGACTTCAGGAACGAGCTGATGCCTGCGAGCGTGCCGCCGGTGCCGACCGAGCAGACGAAACCATCGACCTTGCCGCCGGTCTGTTCCCAGATCTCCGGACCAGTCGATTCGAAGTGCGCCTTGGCGTTATCGAGATTGTTCCACTGATCGGCGAACAGCACGCCGTTCGGTTCATTCTTCCGCAACTGATCGGCGAGCCGCTTGCCGACGTGCTGATAGTTGTTGGGATTGGAGAAGGGCAGCGCGGGGACCTCGACGAGCTCGGCGCCGCACAGCCGCAGCATGTCCTTCTTTTCCTGGCTCTGGGTGTTGGGAATGATGATCAGCGTGCGATAACCGCGCGCGCTCGCCACCACCGCAAGCCCGATGCCGGTATTACCGGCGGTCGATTCCACGACGAGGCCGCCTGGCTTCAGATCGCCGCGCTTCTCGGCTTCCAGAATCATCCATTTGCCCGCGCGGTCTTTCACAGACTGGCCGGGATTCATGAATTCCGCTTTGCCCAGAATGGTGCAGCCGGTCAATTCGGAGGCTTGCTTGAGCTTGATCAGGGGCGTGTTGCCGATCGCCTGGATGACGTCGCTGTTGAACTTCATATCGCGAAAAACACCGGTTGTTTCTTGACTAGGAGCGACCCTAAAGGAGCGAAGCGCGGATCACAAGCAACCACGCGCGCGCGGCAGCTATCCGGATTTCGCGAAAACCACCTGACGAACGTCGATGTTGCCCGAGAGAAATCCGGCTTCGCAATAGGCGAGGTAATATTCCCACAGCCGACGGAAGCGTTCATCGAATCCCATTGGCGTCAGATGGGGCCATGCTGCGCGAAAATTGTCCCGCCAAGTCGCGAGCGTCTTGGCATAATCTTCTCCAAATATCCGCTCTCGGATAACAGGCACACCAAACTTCTCGCCGAGGGATTTGAGGATTTGCGGTGATGGCAGCATGCCGCCGGGAAACACATAGCGCTGAATGAAATCCACCTCACGCCGATAAGCCTTGAAGAAGCGGTCCTGGATGGTGATGGCCTGGATACCGGCAAACCCGCCCGGCATCAGGCGATCGCGCAGCTGCTTGAAATAGTCTGGCCAGAACTGCTCGCCGACGGCTTCAATCATCTCGATCGACGCGATGCGATCGTACTTCCCTCGCTCGTCGCGATAATCCTGGAATCTGATTTCGACCTTTTCGCTGAGGCCTGCTGCCTGAATTCGCTTTTGCGCAAAATCGCGCTGCTCCGTGCTGATGGTCAGGCCAACGATTTTCACGTCATAAGTCTTGGCTGTGTACTCGGCGAAACCTCCCCAACCGCATCCAATCTCAAGCACCGTTTGGCCGGACTGCAGATTGATCGCCTCGGCGAGGCGCTTGTACTTGTTGTGTTGCGCCGAGGTGAGATCGCTGGTGCTGTCGTCGAAGAGGGCCGACGAATAGGTCATGCTTGGGTCGAGCCATGCCGAGTAAAACGAATTGCCGATATCGTAGTGAGCATGGATGTTGCGCTGCGCCTGTTGCTTGGTGTTGCGATGAAGCCAGTGACGGAGCGATTGCGCGAGCCGCACGATCGGCTTGCTGCCGAGCATGGTCTGGATCAGTTCGTGATTGACGCAGAAGAGGTGGAGGAATTCGGTGAGGTTCGGCGTGTCCCATTCGCGGCGGAGATAGGCTTCCGCGATTCCAAGATCGCCGCTGCGCGCCAGCCGCCAGGCAAAGTCGTAATTGTGAATCATCATCTGTGCCGCGGGACCGGGTGCAAGTCCACCGCAACGTAATTTGCGTCCATCGGGCAGGGTGATGTCGAGCGTGCCGTTACGAAGTCTCGCGGCGAAATGAAATGCGAGGCGGACCAGCCGCGGAACGTCTGGCAATGTCGTTTTGACACTGTCGGGCGTCAGAACAATCAGGTCTGACATCGCACTGCTCCCATTCGTGTGATGCGGTTCTGAGTCCAATCTTTTGAGATACCGCGTGCGCTGCCGTGTGCCGGCCCAAAGATCCTTCGTCGTTTGTGTCGTTGCCAAGTCTTAGCTTAGCCAAGTCTTAGCTTAGCCAGGTTTTCGCTTAGCCAGGTCTTCGCTTAGCCAAATCTTATCTTAGCGAAGTCTGATCTGGGCGAAGTCTTGCGCCTTGGAAATGAAGACGCAAGACCCTCGGATGAGGTGTCCACGCCCATTGGACGATCGAGCGGGTACGGCTCCAATGCGGACCGAGTGTTGTGACCGTGACATGACATGTCGGTCGACTGATTCGGCGGGAGCTGGAGCGGTCTCATGAAATCTTGGTAATAATCCCGGTTTAGAGGGCCTAAACTGGCAAAAAGGCTCGGATTCCAGCTAGAAGCGGCCCGTAGGGATGGTGCCTACGGAGCACGCGCGCGCATGTTCTGGGGAACATGATGGAACGTCACTGTCCGTGGCTGGATCGGCCCGTTAAAATGGGCCTCAGCGCTCCAGAAAGTGTGCATAGCGGTGTCGGGCTTTTTTGATCAATTCAGACGTCTACCTTTGCCTTCTCGGCATCGGCTGGCGCTTCTCGCGGCCCTTGCGGTCGCTGCCATGTCGAGCGGATGCATCACCACATCCGATCTGCCCGATCCCGCCCTGGACATTCCCGGCGCCTACAAGGCTGCGACCGGAGCCGCCGAGCGCTTGCCGCCGACGCTCGACTGGTGGCGGGGCTTCCGCTCCAGGGAGCTTACCATCCTCATGGAGGAGGCGCAGACCGTCAATCTGGACATTGCCGTCGCGGTCGCGCGCATCCGGCAGGCGGATGCGCAGTCCCAGCAAATTGGTGCCGCGCTGCTGCCGAGTGTCTCGGGGACGTTCTCAGGTTCACGTTCACGCTCATCGAGCACGACCGGCACGATCACCAGCGCGACGCCGATCACCGGCCGCGGCGAGGTGACAAATCATACCGCCTCGCTCAGCGCGAGCTACGAGATCGATTTCTGGGGCAAGAACCGCGACGCGCTGCTGGCGGCGGAGGAAACCGCCAACGCGAACCGTTTCGACCGCGATGTGGTTGCGCTGACGACGCTGGTGAGCGTGGCGAACGCCTATTTCCAGGTGAGCGCGGCCCAGGACCGGATCAAGACCGCGAACGGCAACATCGCAAGCGCGCAGCGTATTTACGATGCCATCAAGGCGAGGGTGAACGCCGGCACCGGCTCCGATCTCGATCTTGCCCAGCAGGAAAGCCTGCTGGCCAACCAGAAGGCCCTCATTCCGCCGCTCCGCCAAGTTCTGGCCCAGAACACGAATATCCTGGCGACCCTCGTCGCGCGGCCGCCGGAGCGGCTCAAGCTCGTGGGCGGCTCACTGACATCGATCGCCATTCCGCGCGTGACGCCGGGATTGCCATCCGACCTGCTCACGCAGCGGCCGGACATCCGCCGTCAGGAAAATCAGCTGGCCTCGGCCACCGCGAATGTCGGCAATGCCAGGGCCCAGTTCTTTCCGAGTATTCAGCTCACCGGGCAGGGCGGCTATCAGAGCGCGGCGCTGGCGGCTCTGTTCACCCCGCAATCCGCGTTCTTCAACGTCGCAGCCGGTTTGACCCAGCCGATTTTCGACGCCGGACGTATTCAGGCCAATTTCGAACTGCAGAAGGCCGTGCAGGACGAGATGTTACAAACTTATCGCAAAACCGTGGTATCGGCGTTTGCCGATGTCGACACGGCCCTTTCGACACTCAAGCAGGCCAATGAGCGCCTGCGGCTGCAGCGGATCGTTGTGACATCGTCGCGCCGGGCGTTCGAACTGGCCGAACAGCAGCTTCGCGCAGGCACGATCGACATCGTGACTGTGCTAAACACGCAATTGACGCTATTCCAGGCCGAAGATGCGCTAATACAGGCGCAGCTTGCGCGGCTTCAGGCTGTAGTCAGCCTCTACCAGGCATTAGGTGGCGGTTGGTCGCCAAAGACGGAGCCGGTTGATGCTCTTTAAACCCGAGCTGAAAAAAAAAGCCAAAACGGCGGGCAACGGCGTGTCGCGCGTCGCATCGGGCGCGCGCGGGCGGACGGTCTCGATCTTCATCTGGCTGCTGATCATCGGCGGGCTCGGCTATATCGGCTGGACCTATTTCCGACCCAATCAGAACGCTGCCCACGTGCGGCCGGATCTGGCGATTCCTGTTCTTGCAGCGACGCCGAAAATCGAGGACGTGCCGGTCTATATCGACGGGGTCGGCACCGTTCGTGCTCTGAACAACGTTACGGTTCGTGCGCAGGTCGATGGCAAGCTGCTGAAGGTCAATTTCAAGGAAGGGCAGGACGTCAAGGCCGGCGACGTGGTCGCTGAAATCGATCCTGCGATTTATCAGGCGCAGTACGATCAGGCGGTTGCGAAGAAGGCGCAGGACGAGGCGCAACTTGCCAATGCGCGGATCGATCTTACCCGCTACCAGCAACTTGCTGCCTCCAAGGCCGGATCTGCGCAGCAGGCTGATACCCAGCGCGCAACGGTTGCGCAGCTTGAAGCGCTGGTGAAATCGGACCAGGCCGCCATCGACAATGCGCAGGCCACGCTGAGCTACACCAAGGTCGTCGCGCCGCTCACCGGGCGCGCCGGCTTGCGCCAGGTTGATCAAGGCAACATCGTTCACGCGTCCGACGCAACCGGCATTGTTGTGATCACGCAGATGCAGCCGATCGCGGTGCAGTTCAGCCTGCCGCAGCAGCAGATCGTCCGCGTAAATGCTGCAGCAGCCAAAGGTCCGTTGCTGGTCGATGTGTTCGGCAATGACGGAAAGACAGTTGTCGACACGGGCACCGTAACCGGCATCGATAACCAGGTCGATCCGACAACCGGAACGGTCAAGATCAAGGCTGAATTCCCGAACGCCCATTATCAGCTTTGGCCCGGACAGTTCGTCAATGTGCGGCTGAAAGTGGAAACACTGGACAAGGCGACCGTGGTGCCGACGGCTGCGGTTCAACGAGGCCCGGCGGGTACGTTTGTGTATGTCATCAACGCCAACGACACCGTGACCGCACATACGGTCTCGGTCACTTTGCAGAATGAAACAGAGGCGGTGATCGCGTCCGGCGTCACCGTTGAAGATCGGGTCGTGACGACCGGGTTCGCCAATCTCTCGGAAGGGGCCAAGGTCACGATCAGCCAGAACTACCAGACGCCGACCCCGGACCTCGCGCCGCAAAGGCAAAAGGGACGCAAGGGGGGAGGCGGCGCCGAGAAGGGTGAACACAATAAAGGCGAACGCCGCCACAAGGGGCAGGACAAAGGGGCGCAAGGGGGACAACAGTCGGGTGGCGGCGCGAAAGCGCCGCAATGATCAACCGCACGACGATGATGTCGAACCTGTGAGCGCGCCTCGATGAGCGTTTCGGAACCATTCATTCGCCGACCGATTGCGACGTCATTGCTTGGCGTTGCCCTCCTGATCGGTGGCGCACTCGGTTATTGGGCGCTGCCGGTTTCGGCGCTGCCTCAGGTCGATTTTCCGACCGTGCAGGTTACGACGCAGTTGCCGGGAGCGAGCCCCGACGTCGCAGCGTCGCTGGTGACCGCGCCGCTGGAGCGGCAACTTGGGCAGATCCCTTCGCTGGTGTCGATGACATCCACCAGTTCATACGGCGTTAGCCAGATCTCGCTGCAGTTCGACCTCAATCGCGACATCGACGGTGCAACGCAGGACGTGCAGGCGGCCATCAATGCCGCCGCCGGTGTATTGCCGAAGAACCTGCCGTATCCACCGACTTACGCCAAGGTCAACCCGGCGGATGCGCCGGTGCTGACTATCGCCATGACATCGGACACGGTGTCGCTTCGCTCCATGAGCGATCTCGCCGACACCATGATGGCGCAGCGGCTGGCACAAATCAGCGGCGTGGGTCGCGTGTCGGTGCTCGGAGGTCTGAAGCCCGCGGTCCGCGTCCAGGCCGATCTGGCGCGGCTTGCCGCTTACGGCATTTCGATGGAGGACCTGCGGAATGCCATCGCAGGCGCCAACGTCTCCGGTCCCAAGGGATCGCTGGATGGTGCCCAGCAGGCCTACACCATCGCGGCCAATGACCAGATCGCCACGGCGGAGGCTTACAAGCCGATCGTCATCGCCTATCGCAACAACTCGCCGGTCACGATCGGCGATGTCGCGCAGATCATCGATGGGCTGGAAAACAACAAGACCGGCGCGTGGTACCAGGGGCGGTCGGCTGTCATCATCGAAATTCAGCGACAACCCGGCGCCAACGTCATTGACGTTGTGCAGCAGATCCGAAAGGAAATTCCCAAGCTTCAGAAGGCTGTGCCCGCGGGCATTGACCTGACAGTTGTCAGCGATCGGACCGTCACCATCCGAGCATCGGTCCACGACGTGCAGTTCACGCTGATCCTCAGCGTCGCCTTGGTCACGCTGGTCGTTCTGATCTTCCTGCGATCACTACGGGCGACCTTGATCGCGGGGGTGGCGTTGCCGCTGTCGCTGATCACGAGCTTCGGCGTGATGTACTTTGCTGGCTTCAGCCTCGACAACCTCTCCTTGATGGCGCTGACCATCGGCACCGGTTTCGTTGTCGACGACGCCATCGTGATGATCGAAAACATCGTCCGCCATATGGAGAATGGCGAAAGCGCCATGGAGGCGTCGCTGCGTGGTGCCAGCGAGATCGGGTTTACCGTGATTTCGCTGACCGTTTCGCTGATCGCCGTGTTCATTCCGCTGCTGTTCATGTCCGGCCTCGTCGGGCGCATGTTCAGAGAGTTCGCTCTGACGCTCACGATTGCCGTTGTGACATCGGCGGTTGTCTCTCTGACGCTGACGCCGATGATGTGCTCTCGGCTTCTGAAGCGTCACCACGAAGAATTCGCCGTTCCCGGTCTCGGTTTCATCAGCCGCCTGATCGACAAAATGGTCGAGTTCTATCACTGGACGCTGCTGTGGGTTCTCCGGCATCAGCGGGCGACTCTGGTTGTTACGTTCCTCACGCTGGCAGCCACACTGGCGCTCTACGTGGTTGCTCCCAAGGGCTTCCTGCCGTTGCAGGACACCGCCTCCATCACCGCAGTCACGGAAGCCGGACCGGAAGTCTCATTCTCGGATATGCAGACCCGGCAGACGCAGGTCGCTGACCTCATCAAGGCTGACCCTGACATCGTCGGCGTGGTCTCGGTGATCGGCGCAGGCTCCGTCAACCCGACACCGAATGTCGGGCGCCTCGTTCTGACCTTGAAGCCACGCGGCGAGCGGAAGACGGACATCGCCGACGTGGTGCGGCGCCTGAAGGACAAGGTCGCGAGCGTCCCGGGCATGACGGTTTATTTCCAGGCCGTGCAGGACATTCAGATCAGCACCCGCGCCAGCCGCTCGCAATATCAGTACACGCTGACGGCGGCGAGCGCGCCCGAAGTGAATGAGTGGGCAGCGAAGCTCGTTCAGGAGATGCGCCGCGATCCGATGTTCCGCGATGTCTCGTCCGAGGCACAGGAAGGCGGCCTCCGCGCGATGGTGACGGTCGACCGCCAGCGTGCCGGGCAGCTCGGCGTGTCGGTTCAGGGCGTGAATGACACACTGAACGATGCCTTCGCCCAGCGGCAGATTTCGACGATCTTCGGTCAGGCCAACCAGTATCGGGTGGTGCTCGAGGCATTGCCGGAATATCAACGCGATCCGTCGATCCTTTCCAAGCTCTATGTGCCAGGTGTCGCCGGGGCCCAGGTGCCGATCGATGCGGTCGCGACGATTACGCGCACCACGGCACCGCTCTCAATTACTCATCAATCGCAGTTTCCTGCCGTCTCGCTGTCGTTCAACCTGGCCCCAGGGCAGGCGCTGGGCAACGCAGTTGAACGGATCGCCCAGATTGAAACCAATATCGGTATGCCGACGAGCATCGTCGGGATCTATTCGGGCGACGCCGCCGAGTTCGCCAAATCACTCGCGGGTCAGCCATGGCTGATCCTCGCGGCTGTGGTGACGATCTACATCGTGCTTGGCGTGCTCTACGAGAGCTACATCCACCCCATCACCATTTTGTCGACATTGCCGTCCGCCGGTGTAGGGGCGATCCTGGCGCTGATTCTGTGCGGACAAGATCTGTCCGTGATCGGCTTGATCGGCATCATCCTGCTGATGGGTATCGTCAAGAAAAACGCGATCATGATGATCGACTTCGCGCTCGAAGCGGAACGACACCAAGGCATGACGGCATATGATGCTATCGTTCAGGCCTGCCTGTTGCGGTTCCGCCCGATCATGATGACGACATTGGCCGCGCTCTTCGGCGCTTTGCCGCTGGCCATTGAAAGCGGGACGGGCGCGGAGCTGCGTTTCCCTCTGGGCGTGTCGATTATCGGCGGCCTGATTGTATCGCAGGTTCTCACGCTTTACACGACGCCGGTCATTTACCTCGCGCTCGATCGGATCAACCGCCGTATTGAGGCCGCCGTTCCAACGGATACGGATTCGCCATCACCGCCGATCGCGGGAGCAACCGAGGGCGTTCAATAATGTCGCTGTCGGAACCATTCATCAGAAGGCCGGTCGGCACGACATTGCTGGCGATCGGGCTCTTTTTGGTGGGAGCGGTGGCGTATCACTTCCTGCCGGTCGCAAGTATTCCATCGGTCGATTTTCCGGTTATTCGGGTCAGCGCCACCCGGCCGGGTGCCGATCCGAGTACCATGGCTTCGACGGTCGCCGCTCCGCTGGAACGCCGGCTGGGCGAAATCGCGGGCATTGACCAGATCACCTCCACCAGTTCGCTGAGCTCGACCAGTATCTCGCTTCAGTTTGCCATTGGCCGCGACATCGACCGTGCGGCGCGTGACGTGCAGGCGGCGATCAACGCTTCGCTGGCTGACTTGCCGAGCGATCTTCCAACGCTTCCCCAGTTCCGTAAGGCAAATCCCGCTGCCGCGCCGGTGCTGATTATTGCGCTGACGTCGAAGACCATGCTGTCGAGCGCCATCTACGATATCGCCGACACCGTCGTCGCACAGCGTATCTCTCAGGTGCCGGGCGTCGGTGAAGCGACAGTCAGCGGCGCCGATCAACCGGCTGTCCGCATTCAGCTCAATCCCGGCGCGCTTTCGATGGCCGGTATAGCCAGCGATGACGTCCGCACCGCGATCGTGAATGCCAATGCGATCGGTCCGGTTGGCGGTTTCAATGGCTCAAGGTTGGGAGAGACCCTCGCAACCAATCCGCAGATGCGAACCGCGGCTCAATTTCGCGATATCGTCATCAAGTCCTCGAACGGCAATTTCGTCAAACTGTCGGACGTCGCCGAAGTCACCGATGCGACGCGCAATAGCCGCTCCATCGCCTGGTTCAACAAGCAACCGGCGGTTCTGATTACGGTCACCAAACAACAGGACGCCAATGTCATCGAAACGGTCGACCGCGTCAAAGCGCTGCTGCCCGAACTGAAGCAATGGATGCCGGGCGGGGTCGACATCTCGATCCTGTCGGATCGCACCGGAACCATCCGCGCCAGCGTCGAAGATATGGAATGGACCCTCGGGGCAACGGCGCTGCTGGTCATGGCCGTCGTCTTCGTTTTCTTGCGACGTATGACGCCGACCATCGCGGCCGGCATTTCTGTGCCCCTTGCGCTTGCGGGCACCTGCGCCGGCATGTGGCTCGTGGGATTTTCCGTCAACAATCTTTCGCTGATGGCGTTGGCGATCTCAGTCGGTTTCGTCGTCGACGACGCAATCGTCATGATCGAGAACATGTATCGCAACCTCGAAGAGGGGATGCGGCCGTATCAAGCGGCGCTGCTCGGGGCAAAGCAGATCGGTTTCACGGTATTTTCGATCAGCATTTCGTTGATTGCGGCCTTTACGCCGCTGATTTTCATGGAAGGTGTGATCGGGCGTCTGTTCAGGGAGTTTTCGCTGACGCTTGCGCTCGCCATCATGGTGTCGATGGTCGTGTCGCTCACCGTCACGCCGATGATCTGCGCCCACTATATCAAGAGCGCGACGTCGCCCGATGCAACGCGCTTCGACCGCTTTGTGGAAGGCGGATTATCGCGTTTCGTTCGATTTTATGAACGCACGCTTCGCGTGGTGTTGGGGTATCCGATCCTGACGATACTGGTGTTCTTGGCGACGATCGCGTTGACTGTCACCCTCTATATCAAAACACCCAAGGGATACTTTCCGCAGGATGACAGCGGACTGGTGATCGGCGCGACGCGCGCATCGCCGGATGTGTCGTTCCAGGCCATGTTGGGATTGCAGCAGGAGATTGCCGACATCGTGATAGGCGACCCCGCGGTCGACGGAATCGGTTCGAGCATCGGCGGTAGTAGCGGTACAAGCGGTTCCAACACTGGACGCATGTTCATCAGCTTGAAGCCGATCGATCAGCGCGACGGATTAACGACCCAGCAAGTGATCGACCGGCTTCGGCGAAAGCTGGGAGCGGTGCCGGGCATACGTTTATTTATGTTCGCAGCGCAGGATTTGCGGGCAGGTGGCCGTCAAAGCGATTCCGATTACCAATTCACCTTGATCAGTCCCGATTTGAACTTGCTGAACAAATGGGCGCCGATTGTTGCCAAGAAGCTGGAAAGCGTTGAAGGCATCACGGATATATCCAGCGACCGGCAGGCCGGCGGACTTCAACTCAACCTCACGATCGATCGGGCCGCGGCGGCCAGTCTGGGTGTGCGTGTTCAGGATATCGACAACGCACTCAATAATGCTTTTTCCCAGCGGCAGATTTCAATCATCTATACGCAGCGCAACCAATACCAGGTCGTACTGGAGGTCGGTCCACAGTGGCGCGGCGATCCGTCCGCACTGGACAAGATTTACGTCGCAGGCGCCAACAATACGCAGGTGCCGTTGTCCAGAATCGTTCACATGGAGCGTGGTCTCTCACCGCTGTCCGTTTTCCATCAGGGTTCGTTTCCTTCGACAACCATCTCGTTCAATGTTCCCTCCGATGTGCCGCTGCAGACGGCGACCGACAACATTCTGCGCGCGGTCGAAGAGCTGCATATGCCGGAGGGAATCCGTGGCGAGTTTTCGGGGAATGCCGCGGACAGTCAGAAAACGGCAAGCCGTCAGCCGCTGTTGATTCTCGGTGCGTTGATCGCGGTCTATATCGTGCTTGGCGTGCTGTATGAGAGTCTCGCACACCCGTTGACGATCATCTCGACGTTGCCGTCGGCGGGGCTTGGCGCGCTGCTGGCACTGCAGCTTACGAACACACCGCTGACGGTCATCGCCTTTATCGGCATTATTTTGCTGATCGGCATCGTCAAGAAGAACGGCATCATGATCGTGGATTTTGCCCTCGAAGGCGAGCGGCAACGCGGCCTGTCGTCGGAGGATGCGATCTTCGAGGCCAGCATCGCGCGCTTCCGGCCGATCCTGATGACCACGATGGCGGCGTTGCTTGCGGCCGTTCCGCTGGTGGTGGCAGTGGGGCCGGGGACGGAACTGCGCAGACCGCTCGGCATTACCATCATCGGCGGTTTGATCGTGTCCCAGATCCTGACGCTCTACACCACGCCGGTGATCTATCTGCTGATCGACCGGCTCCGCGGCCGTGAAACGCCGGCGCCTTTGCCGGGTCCCGCGCCGGCTGAATAGAGGCCGCTTGGCTGGAGGAACGGTTGGGCCGCATGGACAGAGTCCGTCGGCCAGCGTATAGGCGGTGAATGTCCCCGCACGCAAAACCTGAAGTCGGCAAGTTAGAGCCGGAAGAAATCCCGGAGTGTCCGCATTGCGGCAAGCCAGAGCCGCTGTGTGTCTGCAGCGATATCGCTCCGATCGACAACCGCATCGAGCTGCTGATCCTGCAACACCCGCAGGAGCAGGACAGGGCGCTGGGCACTGCGCGTCTCACGGCTTTGCATTTCCAGAACGCCGCGCTGAAAATCGGGTTGTCCTGGCCAAGCCTCTCCAAGGTGCTTGGCCGTTCGGTCGATCCTCAGCGTTGGGCGATCCTTTATCTCGGCTCTGCCAAGGTCGAGGACCTCGCAACGGACAGCGAGGTGGTTGCGATTGATCGCAAGGGCGCCATCGAGGATGGTCAGCGTTCAATCCTCAACGACATTGAAGGCGTTATCCTGCTCGACGGCACGTGGAGCCAGGCCAAGGCGCTGTGGTGGCGAAACGCCTGGATGCTGAAATGCCGGCGGATCATTCTCGGGCCAGCCCGCCCATCGCTCTATGGCAAGCTCCGCAAGGAGCCGAGAGGAGATGGGCTATCGACCCTAGAGGCCGCAGCTCTGGTTTTGAGCCGGCTGGAAAAGCGTCCGGAGATTGAGACTGCACTGACGGCAAGCTTCGAGAAGCAACTCGCCCGCTTTCGCGAGGTTCAGGCAACCATGCCCGAACTCGCGCCCAAGCCGCGGAAGCGTGACTATCGCCGCCCGGCCAACAGGCGCGGCAAGTCGGCATTGGCGAAAAGCTAGAGCTGAATTCTCCGAAGCCGCTCGGAAGATTCGTGGATCACCTTGCCGGGCTTGTCCGTCGCGTGATGCCGCCCGCGTGACAACAACACCACGCGGGCAGGGAGCTAGCTCGTCAAAACGCGAACTGCGTGCGCATGGCGACCGCGTCGAACGTCGAGCCGGCGTCCACAGTCGACGTCGGAGACAGTTGCCGTGCGACATCGCCATGCAGGTAATTCAGCATGAAGCGGATGTTGTTGTTGACGTACCAGTTCAGGCCCGCGGTGTAGACGGTCTGCCGGCCGCCAGCGACGCCGAATGCTGATCCAACCCGATCATTGAGATCGATGGTGGAGATGCGGCCGGCGATTTCCCACGCCCCCCAGCCACCGTTCGTCAGCGAGAACGGATCCCGCGGCTTGACGCCGTTATAGGCGGCGTTCGCGGCATTGTAGGTACGGTTCTCGCCGGTGAGCACATAACTCGCCTGCGCGTAGCCGCCCTGGAATTGCAGGCTCGGCGCACCGATCGGCGGCAAGCCGGTCGAGGCATCGCGATCGACGTTGTACCAGTAGTACTCACCCTGGAAGAACAGCGGCCCGTAATTGCCCGCCGCTTCGACACCGTAGACCTGCGCGCCGGAGGTGTTGGCGATCGCATTCGTCGTGATCAGCGAGGTCGGATCGATGCGCAGTTCCGGACGATCGCTCAGCGTCAGGGTCTGCGCGTTGCTCACGAGATTGCGCGGCGGCTGGATCAGCCATTCGGCATTGCCGCCGAGATGCAGCGAGTAACCCGGACCACTGAGGAGCTGGCCGGCGGCGCGGACCACGGCGCCGTACTGTTCCGTCGAGCCGGGCGGGTTGATGCTGGAGGCCGAGTGAATGGCGCCTGTGGTCGGACCGGTGACATAGCCGCCCAGCCAGAACCAATCGTTGAACCAGCGGGTGCCGGCGGCGGAGCGGAAATCGCCGGCGGCGATGCTGGTCGCGATCACGTTCGACGAGGGGCGTTCCATGAAGGTGATGTCGTTGGAGCTCGTGGCTTCCTCCAGCGTCCAGGGCACATCCATGATGCCGCCTTCGACCGCCATCTTGCCGCCGAACGGCTTGAGGCCCGTGTAGCTGATGTAGGCGTTTTCGACGCCCGAGGTGCCGCCGCCCGGCAAGGATCCGGGTGCCGTGCCGCTGAAGCCGTCGGATGAGCCGCCGAAGTCGTAAACCAGCGCGAAATTCCAGTCGCTCAGGAATTTGCCGGTGATGCCGATGCGCGCGCGGCGTACGTTCTGGCCGCTGTCGAGCCGCTGCGGTGACGTGAACGCCGTGTTGGGATGATAGTCGTAACCGCCGACATCCCAGTGCAAGCGCCCCGTGACGGCGACGCAGTTCTCGCCATCCGCGGTGCAGATGGTCGGACGATTGTTCGGCATCGACACCACGGCACCGGACGGCGGCACCACCGGGCCCTTGGTCGGGATGGCCGCATTGGCATTGGCGACCGCAACCTTTGCTTCCGCTTTCGCTTCAGCCTTTGCTGCGGCCTTGGCTTCCGCTTTGGCGTTTGCGGTGGCTTGCGTATTTGCCGTGGTCTGTTTCTGGAGTTTGTCGAGCTTCTGCTCGAGCATGCGTAGCTGCTGCTTTAAGAGCGCGATCTCCGCGTCGCTGCTGGACTCTGCGTGTGCTTGCTGGATGGAGACTGCGGCAACGGCAGCGGCTGCAAACACTGCAATGGAAGGGAATCGATTGATCTGCATGTCAAGCTCCCAACAGATTTGCCCTTGTTGAGCTAAGCTGGGAGGAGGCTAGTCGAGGCAATATCTGCGAGCAAACAGATCAGCCCCGCAGGGCTGACTTCCAAAGACGATTCCTGCGCGCTGTTGTCGGCAGAACACTGATTGTTGACTTAGTCAATTAATTTGCAACCCTCGATGTAGCGATAGCTGAGAAGCGTGTTTTACGGGATCAGTCTTTCCGGCTCATCCACTTCCGCTCGATCCACCCGAGCGCGTTCGCGAGCGGTTGCTGAAGGAACGGAACGTCCTGGGCAACGAGCATAAGACCGAGGGGCAGCATCCACAGACCCAGGATCGGGAGGAAGCTGAAGATGCCTCCCAGAATCAGAAGTGCCGAAAGCGGGATTCGAACGAGGCGGGAGGAGGGTTGACGCAACCATCGCACGAACTGCCCCGCTCTGTGGGGAAGCCGTTCTGCGATCCATTCAAAATGACGGTCGAGCTCGGCCTTTGCCTCTGCGCTCACGTCAGGCTGCCCTTTTCTCGAAGCTTCAAAGGTCATTCGGCCGGTTCCAACATCCCTTCAGCGAAGGTGTCAGATTCGCCGACCAAAGACAGCTATGGGCAGCAACATTACAGCGCAAGGCGCTGGATCGAGCGTAGAATAGTCGAGAGCTCTGATCAGGTCACCCGTGCCTCAATTTAGTCGCTTCGCCTGCATTTTCATTTCTTCAATAGCGAACATTATCGACTCCGGTCCGCAACCTCAGCAGGGGTCAGGTGGCGATCGCCCAATTTCGGACATTCACGTATTGCTCATAAGCCGTCAAAGGCTGGGAGGATGCGCGTGATCGACGAACTGTTTGGCGACATCGAATATGATTTTCAATGGATGGGCAAATGCGTCTTGCCTATCTTTGGCAAGAGAGTGGCCATTGCCTTATCCATCCCGTGCGACGAGGCTAGTGAAATTGAGGTTGCTCAAAGGGAAGCCTTCGCCACATTCCAAGAGCATAAGGGCACACTTTGCAGGTTGGCTGAAGAAGCCATTTTCGAATATTATCTACGCATTCTGCCGGAGTGCCGTGCGCGGTTCGGCCCGGAATTTGCGGATCAATGGGCGCCTGAAGTTGGTACGTTGAGCGACGTTGGCCGCTTGGTCACCCTAACGGAAATGATAATCCAGCGATCGTTCACTGATCCGCGCGAGAGAGTCGTGGGACTTCTATTCGACTGCTCCTGGGATGTGAGCCTGGGCTTGGCGGTGAAGTTTATCAACGAGCATTTAAGCGAAGTGGGCACACAGGATATCGTGCTGTAGCCTGTGGTGCGTCTGACTGGTTGATGCGGAACAGGCGTATGGCTCAGCACCGCGCCGTCGGAAATCACACGTCATTCGTGACTTTCTCACCTTGAAGCCTAGACGGCTCTCATCCCGCACAAGATGGAAAAGGGATCGTAGCTTGCGTAGGAATGTTCCGTCTAAGGATAGAAAGTTGCGCGATTCGAAACGCACGGAAGGTAAAGTCACATGCAAGGGAAGGCGCTCACCTCAATTGTCGTGATCTTGACCGCCTTGGGATACGCCTCGGCCGCCGGCGCGGCGGCTTCTCTCCGGTCGGGCTTCTATGAAGGGGTCGTACTGGCGGTCGGTCCCACTGGGCGAGTTGTTGGCCACTTCGATATGGAGCAGGGCGATGGTGCGACTAAGCGCTGCGTCTTCGATTTTGTAGGCGAAATCAGCGGCAATCAGGCGATAATCCACACCGTGCAGTCTCCTAACCTGAGCGGACGGATTACCGTGAGCCGCGCCGACGAGGTCATGTTCAGCATGGCACATGTCAGGGACTTGCCTGGCTGCGGTCTTGTCCTTCCGCCCGAAGCGGAAGCTGGAAGCGGCATCGGACTCGATCGAATCAGATCGGGCAGTTGGACTGATCTTGCCAGGGTGCGAAACGCGCGCGTCGCGTTCAAGGCTGCGGCTGATGGGGCGGCCGGTCGTACCTATGTGGTGAAGGGTGATGTTGTCGGCATCCTGGCGCAGCAGGGAAACCAAGTGCAGGTCGTCTATCCGACCGAACGAGACAATTGGGCGCAGGGGTGGGTGGCGGCCGCTGACCTGGCGCCCCTCGCGCCTTAAGGTGCCGTGCGTTGACGATTGGTGGCCCGGGCTTTCACCTTACTCGATACTCGATTCTTCATCCCATCGATCCGAGCGAGCATTCCCCGCACAGCCTATCATTGTCTTTCGGATGATCCGGTGATCCGGACTCTCTCCGTTCAACACTTCAACTGCGAGTGAATGCGGGAAGCGCATCGAGAGAAACG
Organism: Bradyrhizobium sp. SYSU BS000235; assembly: GCF_049747295.1. Lineage (NCBI taxonomy): Bacteria > Pseudomonadati > Pseudomonadota > Alphaproteobacteria > Hyphomicrobiales > Nitrobacteraceae > Bradyrhizobium > Bradyrhizobium sp. SYSU BS000235. The sequence continues at coordinate 44,928 of NZ_JBMHJM010000003.1, read as the reverse complement.
ATCATGGTGCTCCGTGCCAGATATTGTTGTCACCCGTCCTGCGGCCAACTGCAGTGCTGGTAGCAGTATGTGATAGCGACTGAGATGTGTTCGTTTGGCTGGACGTGATCCACCCGCATATTATAGGTCTCAAACGGTAGCTCAATTCGACAAGGGTATTTCGCATGGGGAGCAGGGCGCATCAGTATGCCATGATAGTGGCTGCGACGTTCCTTTCTACGTTTGTTGACAGTGCGGCTCTCGCACAGGCCACGCCCCGCCAGGGATCCGAGGTGGCGAACGTTGTCGATTTCCAGTCCTTCTGGGCGCTTTTTCGCCAAGCCGTCATGAATGACGACACAGCGGCTATCGAAGCAATGGTGAGCTTCCCACTCAAGGCAAAGGGCGAACTCGATGATGATCCGATCAAGGCGATCGGAAAGCCGGCATTCGGACCGGTGTTGCGCGCCAGCCTGAAGGAGGCTGCCAATATGCGCGGCTTCAGTGGTAGCACGCTAGATTTTCTTCGTGCCAATCCTGTGTTCCCGAAGGTTGATCTGGATGGGGGCGGAGCACAGCGAATTGGCGGCCTCCTTTTTCGGCGGCAAACGAACGGTTGGAAACTCTCGATGATCTACCGATCCGATGGGGATTGACCGGACAGGGGGCTGAGATCGTGTTTCAGTCGGACGAGGTACTGGGCGACGAGACAGGCTTCGGTCACGGCAATAACTGACGCGAGGCAACGCATATGATGATCGGGCGGCACGCCCAATCGTTCTTTTAGAGCTGCGGAGGAGCAGGCGTCGTCGTTGCGATAGGGTTCCTCGCCACCCACCGGTATCAGCTTTGGGCTCATGGTGCTTGATTGCCAGGGAAGAATAGACCGCAGCACGACTTGTGTATGCAGTATATCTCAAGGGCACGCGCAGGCGCGCAATACCATAGCGGATCGAGCAGAATTCAATGAAAACAATCAGTTGAGATCATGCGACGAAGCACGTGCGGTGCAGTCCGCAAGATGCTGAAAAGGCTTAGTTTTTTTTAAAAGGAGAATGGCTCCCCGGGCTGGATTCGAACCAGCGACCATTCGATTAACAGTCGAATGCTCTACCGCTGAGCTACCGAGGAATACTGCCGAAGCAGCGATGGGGCCGCATATAACAAAGGCCCTTAAACTTGCAAAGCATAATTCCGTCAAAACCGACGGATGACTAAGAGATTATTTTTTGGAGGCCACGACCAGAATTGAACTGGTGTAAACGGTTTTGCAGACCGCTGCGTAACCACTCCGCCACGTGGCCTCACCGGGCGACTTGTTACAGGGGCGTGAACCTATATGCAATCGCCCATTGCGGACCATAACCAGTGGATGAGGGTATCCCCATGTCACTCGAGATTATTGTCCCGGTCTTGATGTGCGTGGCGTTGCTCTGGTGGATTGGTCGCGGGATGAGCGGCCGATCCATGTTGATCGCGACCGCTGTGACCCTGGCGGTGATTGTTTGTGTGATGCTTCTTCAGAACAGTGCGTGGCGATAAGGTTAATCTGTTAGCGGCTGCTGTTTGCGTTGCTCGCCGAAATCACCCTGAGCAGATCGGATAGCGCAAAGCCGCTCTGATGCATCGTACATAGCACTTCGATCATCTGATCGCTTGGGGAGATCGCGGTTGCGAGAGCCTCGCGGACCTCAGACGGCAGGGCATCGAATTGATCCATCAGCCTGCGGAGCGTCGACGAATCGTCATCCGCCTTTGCGCCCGGCGTGGAAGTGGAATCGGCCATGGCTAGGTTTCAGCTTCTCGTTCTCAAGATTCACCTTCGACCTTGTCATGAGGGGGGATTTTCTTCCAGCACTCGGGTTTACCGGCAGCCTTGCATCGCACGCGCCGTTGCAGCAAATATGCCGCCATTCGGTTCCGCCGAAGTGCGCGGCCAGTCCACTCCAGAGGTAACGATATGTCAGAATTTTCGACCGCTCGGCAAAAGATGGTCGATGGTCAGGTCCGTCCCAGCGACGTCACGGATTTGCGAATCCTGGATGCGATGCTGGCGGTACCGCGTGAGGACTTCGTTCCTGCTGCGCAGCGACCAATTGCCTACCTCGATCTCGATATTGAGGTCGGAGGGGTGGGAACCGCCAAACGATACCTGATCAAGCCGGTTGTCCTGGCGAAGATGCTCCAGGCCGCCTCAATTGCAGAGACCGATCGGGTGCTGGTGGTCGGTTGTGCGACCGGCTATTCGGCCGCCATCGTTTCACGTCTGGCTGGCGAGGTGTTTGCGACGGAATCGGATGCTGCGCTGGCTGGCGCGGCAAAGACCAATTTGTCGCAAATTGGAATCGCAAATGTCACAATCGGAACCGCCGAGGCCGCAGCCGGCGATGCGGCGCACGGGCCTTACGATGTGATTGTTCTGGATGGAGCCACCGAGATCGAACCGGAGGGGCTTTTCGCGCAACTGAAGCCCGCGGGACGCCTCGTGGGTGTCTTTGCGACCACACAACCTCCACGGGCGAATCTTGTCACAAGATCGGCCGGAGACTTCGGCAGCCGCGTGCTTTTCGACGCTTTTGCGCCGATCTTGCCAGGGATGCAGCGGTTGCCAGCCTTCACCTTTTAGTTCCACTAGGGGGCTTTCGGTCGAATTCAAGTGTGACCTCAAAGCCCCAACTCTATAAGTTTCCTGTGGGATTTGACTTAGGGTGTTCCTTCGCGGCGATGCGGCGAATAGAGTGCCTGGTGGGAACGGGTTGTTAACCCGAATCGATTGCCCGGTTTTTGCGCGCCCAGGATGGCGAGCTTGGCCGGTTGGGGACGGATGGTATGTCTGCAAAATATCGGCTGAAGTTAAGTGCTGGGGTGGCCGCTGTCGCTCTGTTGAGCGGTTTCGCCGCGGGCCCGGTTTTGGCCGACACATTGGAAGCGGCGTTGGTTCGCGCTTACCAAACCAATCCTCAGCTCAATGCGCAGCGCGCATCGGTCCGTTCGACGGATGAAAACGTCCCGCAAGCTCTTTCAGGCTATCGCCCGAAAGTGGCGGTCACGGCGAGTGCGGGGACGCAGTTTACTGACACCCAGCAGAATACGTCTATCGGAGACCGGCTTAGCAAAGTCGGTGTTGCAGGCGTCAACGCTCCGCGTTCGGTTGGCGCCACGGTCACGCAAACGCTGTTCAACGGTGGGCAAACCGGCAACCGCACCCGCGCCGCGGAAAGCCAGGTTTCGGCAGCTCGCGAAGGCTTGCGTGTGCTTGAGCAGACCGTCTTGTTGTCTGCCGCGACCATTTACATGGACTACCTGCGTGATTCGGCGATCGTCGAAGTTCAGCAAAGCAACGTTCGCGTTCTTGAGCAGACGCTGAAGCAAACGCGTGATCGCTTCAACGTCGGTGAAGTGACACGGACCGACGTTGCTCAGTCGGAAGCACAGCTGGCAGCCGGGCGCACCCAGCTCTTGACCGCAGAGTCCAATCTGACGACGACGCGCGCGAACTTCCGCCGGATCATCGGCAGTGAGCCAACGAATCTTGCGCCTGGATCTCCGGTTGATCGTTTCCTGCCGGCGACTCTGGCTGGATCTATCAGTCTGGGGTTGGTGGAAAATCCCAACGTGACCGCCGCGATGTATGGCATCGACGTCGCCCATCTGCAGGTCAAGGTCAACGAAGGCGCGCTGTTCCCGACAGTGACCCTGCAGGGCAGCGTTCAGCAGTCCTACGAAAGCACCCCGACGATCTACCGATCATTCGGTGCTTCAGCAGTCGCCCAGTTGAGTATTCCGGTTTATCAAGGCGGCGCCGAATACGCGCTGATCCGTCAGTCGAAAGAATCGCTGGGTCAGCAGCGTCTCAACCTCGAGCAGGTGCGCGATCAGACTCGCGCAACAGTGGCTCAGGCCTGGGGACAGCTGGTGGCCGGCAAAGCACAGGTTTCATCGGCGCAGGCTCAAGTCACGGCGTCGGAAATCGCGCTGAATGGCGTCCGCGAAGAAGCACGAGTCGGGCAGCGCACCACGCTGGACGTCCTCAACGCGCAGCAAGCACTCGTCAACGCACGGGTTAACCTGGTGACGGCACAGCACGACCGTGTTGTTGCGTCTTATAACGTCCTGAATGCAATCGGCCGTTTGTCGCCGTCGGTCATGAAACTTGCGACCACGATATACGATCCGAGCGTTCACTATCATCAGGTTCGCGACAGCTGGTTCGGCGTTCGCACACCTGATGGCCGCTAGAGCATGTTCGGTTCTGATTGAATCAGAACCGAACTCTCGATTTTTATTTTGACGCGGTAGCCACTTCGCTCGAAAACGCTCGAAGGGCGTTTAACCATCACAGGCAAATAAGTGCTGTGTTCAAACGGCTGTGTTCACAGTCCGTTGCTTGCAATCGCTTGTTGCGGTGACATACCCTTCTCATGGATCGCAAAGCGATTCGTGATGATGTGCGGACGTTCGCCATTTTTGTGGCGGTCGATTGAGGGCGGAGTGGGAGATGACGCAACCGGCAAAGGCGCAAGAGCCCTCGATGGAGGAGATTCTCGCGTCGATCAGGCGCATCATTTCTGACGATGAGGCGAAGCCTGCTGCGAGCGCGGCACCAGCAACCGCCGCGCCACCGGCGAAGGCTGAGGCCCCGAAACCTGATCCCGCCCCACGTCCGGCTCCAACCTCGAGGCCGCAGGTCATGTCTGGAATTCCTCCGTCAAAAATTGCGCCTCCGCGCGCGGCTCCAGCGGCGCCGGCCCCGGCAAAAAACAGCCAGGCGGAGATCGATGCGATGATGGCAGGCTTCGACGCCCCGGCACCTGCGGCGAAAGCGGCGCCCGCGAAGCCGGCCGCGCCTGAAGCCGAGGAGGTCTTCGAACTGACGGAACAAATGGCCGTTCGGGAACCGCCAGCGCCTTTCAATAAAATCGAACCCGAAAACGATCTGGAATTTGCGGAGGCTTCAGTGGCTCAGGTTGCTACCCATCGTTCGCCAGCGATTGAGCCGCCGGCTTTTGAACCGGCACCTGCGCCGAGCCGGGCCCAACTGGATATCATCTCCGGTTCGACGGCCTCTGCCGTGGAGTCGGCTTTCAGTTCCCTGACATCGACGGTGCTCACCAACAATGCCCGGACGCTTGAAGATCTCGTCAAAGAGATGATGCGTCCGATGCTCAAATCGTGGCTGGACGACAATCTGCCGAACCTTGTCGAGCGTATCGTCAAGGCGGAGATCGAACGGGTGTCCCGCGGCCGCTGATTGCGGCCCGTTCTGCCGAAAAACCTCCATTTTGAAGTGTTGACTTGGCGCGCGCTGGGGGTTCTCTAGTGCCGCTGATTTGAAGTTCTTCCGCGTGAAGCCGCAAGCTCATCGAAGAACTTCAAATCCAAAAGCGGCACTAGAATCATAAGCTTGCTAGTGTCCCTTGATTCCGAAGTTCGCATCCGAGCGAGCCGCAAGCTTGTGCGAACTTCGGAATCGGGACACTAGCGCGTGCCTTTTCCCATTGAATTGCAGTGTAATGATCGAAAAAACCTATCAGCCAGCCGACATCGAGAACCGTATTGCCCATGCATGGGACGCCGCCGGCGCATTCAAGGCCGGACGGCCGGAACGGCTCGACGCCGAACCCTTCACGATCGTGATCCCGCCGCCGAACGTGACCGGTTCGCTGCACATGGGGCACGCGCTCAACAATACGCTACAGGACATCCTGTGCCGTTTTGAGCGGATGCGGGGCCGGGACGTGCTGTGGCAGCCGGGGACCGATCACGCCGGCATCGCGACGCAGATGGTCGTCGAGCGTCAGCTGATGGAGCGACAGGAGCCCGGCCGCCGTGACATGGGTCGTGCCAAGTTTCTCGAGCGGGTGTGGAAGTGGAAGGCTGAGTCCGGCGGCGTAATTGTCAACCAATTGAAGCGCTTAGGCGCGTCTTGTGATTGGTCACGTGAGCGTTTCACCATGGACGAGGGCCTCTCTCGCGCCGTCGCCAAGGTGTTTGTCGAGCTCTACAGCCAAGGGCTGATCTACAAGGACAAGCGGCTCGTCAATTGGGACCCCAAGCTGCTGACGGCGATCTCGGACCTCGAGGTCCAGCAGATCGAGGTCAAGGGCAACCTGTGGCATCTGCGCTATCCGATCGAAGGCGCAACCTACAATGCGGAAGATCCTTCGACCTACATCGTTGTGGCGACGACCCGCCCGGAGACGATGCTGGGCGATACGGCTGTTGCGGTGAATCCAGAGGATGAGCGCTACAAGCATCTGGTCGGCAAGAACGTCGTGCTTCCACTCGTGGGGCGGCTCATCCCGATCGTCGCCGACGAGTACTCCGATCCGGAAAAGGGATCGGGCGCGGTGAAGATCACGCCGGCACATGACTTCAACGACTTTGAAGTCGGCCGCCGGCATAATCTTCCTTCGATCAGCGTGCTCGATCAGGAAGCGCGGCTGACCCTGTCGGGCAACGAGGACTATCTGCGCGGATTGCCCGAAGGCGCGTTAATGTTCGCCGAAGAGTTCGACGGCGTCGAGCGTTTCGCCGCGCGCAAGCGCATCGTTGCCAAGCTGGAAGAACTTGGCTTCCTCGATAAGATCGAACCGAATACGCACATGGTGCCGCACGGCGATCGTTCGGGCGTCGTGATCGAACCGTATCTGACCGACCAGTGGTACGTCGACGCCAAAACTCTCGCGGAGCCCGCCATTGCGGCTGTCCGCAACGGCGACACGACGTTCGTGCCGAAGAACTGGGAAAAGACCTACTTCGAGTGGATGGAGAACATCCAGCCGTGGTGCATCTCGCGGCAGCTCTGGTGGGGTCACCAGATTCCGGCCTGGTATGGTCCGGACGGCAAGGTGTTCGTGGCGGAAACGGAAGACGAAGCCGTCGGCAAAGCCCTTGGTTATTACGTCGAGCAGGAAGTCATCACGGCAGAGCAAGGCCACGAGATGGCCCTCGACCCGGCCAAGCGTGACGGATTCATCACCCGTGACGAGGACGTTCTCGACACGTGGTTTTCCTCGGCTTTGTGGCCGTTCTCCACGCTGGGCTGGCCGGATGAGACCAAGGACGTCGAGCGCTATTACCCGACCAACGTGCTTGTCACCGGGTTCGACATCATCTTCTTCTGGGTCGCCCGCATGATGATGATGGGCCTTCACTTCATGAAGGATGTTCCATTCCCGACGATTTACATTCATGCGCTCGTTCGGGACGAGAAAGGCGCCAAGATGTCGAAGTCGAAAGGCAACGTCATCGACCCGCTGCATCTCATCGACGACTACGGCGCCGACGCTTTGCGCTTTACGCTGGCCGCGATGGCTGCGCAGGGGCGCGACATCAAGCTCTCGACGCAGCGTGTCGAAGGCTACCGCAACTTCGCAACCAAGCTCTGGAACGCCTCACGTTTCGCAGAGATGAACGGTTGTGCGTTGGTCGAGGGCTTCGATCCGTCCAAGACGAAGGAAACCCTCAATCGCTGGATCGCCCATGAGACCGCCCGCGCCACGCAGGAAGTCACCGAAGCGATCGAGGCTTACCGGTTCAACGACGCCGCCGGAACGATCTATCGTTTCGTCTGGAACATCTACTGCGACTGGTATCTCGAACTTGCAAAGCCGGTTCTCACCGGACCGGACAGCCCGGCGAAGGCGGAAACGCAGGCGAGCGTTGCCTGGGCCCGTGATGAGATCCTGAAGCTGCTTCATCCGTTCATGCCGTTTATCACGGAAGAATTGTGGGCGGTGACCGCGAAGCGGGACGAGTTGCTGGTGCTGACGGATTGGCCGATCCGGAAGGCCGTCGATCTGTCCATGATGCCGATTTCCGCAACCGCATTGCCTGGTGATCCGCTTTCGGTGCCGCTCGCATTCCCCGATCCAGTGATCGTTGAACCATTCAGCGATCCGGCAGCGGAAGCTGAAATCGGCTGGCTGATCGATCTTGTGACCGCCATTCGCTCGGTGCGCGCCGAGATGAACATTCCGCCGGCAACGTTATCGCCGCTCATTCTTGTCGGTGCGTCGGATGACATCAAGTCCCGTGCCGAGCGCTGGAGCGATGTGATCAAGCGTCTGTCGCGGGTCTCGGAGATTGCTTTCGCCGATCGCGCTCCGGATGGATCGGTTCAACTGCTGGTGCGCGGTGAGGTTGCCGCCATTCCGCTCAAGGGCGTCGTTGATTTGGCCGCCGAGAAGGCGAGGCTCGATAAGGAGCTTGCCAAGGCTGAGGCCGACATCAAGCGCGTCGACGCCAAACTCGGCAACGCAGACTTCGTTGCGCGTGCGCCGGAAGAAGTGATCGACGAGCAGCGCGAGAAGCGGGAAGAGGCCGAAGCGCGGAAGACAAAGATTCTCGAAGCGCTCGAGCGACTCAAGAGTGCGCATTAACCGCAAGAGTGCGCACCAGCGTTCAAGAATGAGCACTAGCGGGGAAGGGCTTGCTGAGAAACCGCGAGCCCTTCAATCCATATCGCCAGGGTAAGTCGGCGGCCTTAGTGATGCCAATTCGGACGCCGCTGATGACGTCTTTCTTTTCCGTTCGTGCGTAGATGGCGATCGGCGGAGCGTCCAACGCCCGCCCGTTGTGCTTGTCACTTATGGCCATCGCTTCGCACAGCTTTCCCGGACCTGAGCACAGCGCGCGTTCGTCGCCCACACCGCGCCGTCGACGCATGGCCGCGATGCCATGCGTGGGTTCCAGGGCGCGAATCAGGACGGCACTGGCGGAGCCTTCTTCTTCGCAGACGAAGTTCATGCACCAATGAATGCCATAGGAACGATAGACGTAAAGAAAGCCCGGAGGACCGAACATCACCATCGTTCGTGGTGTTGGGCCGTTATATGAGTGGGCTGCCGGCTCCGTTTGGTGATAGGCCTCGACTTCGACGATCACTCCGCCGACGCCGTTGACGAGCAATGTCGCGCCGATCAAATCGGGAGCAACCTTGTGGACGCTGCGCGCGAAGAACTGCCGCGTCAGTTGGCGTCCGAGGGGGGCGGGGTGCGGTCTGTCAGCCATAGGGGAGCAAAGGACGGGTGGGCAGCAGAGGTGTGGGCAAGGAATGGGCGGCAGAAGCCATGCAACCCGGCTTCAGGATATGATAGGCCCTCTAGATTAGCATGGTGCGGATGGCTTGCACCACGGGATCGGCAGGCTTAGGTAAAAGCATCGGATTTACGGGGCTTTCATGGTCGTTCTTATTGATACGGTTTCACCGAACCAGGTGCGGCCGCGCCACCCGGAAAAAGTCAATCGGCCCGATGCAAAGTCACCGGCCAAGCCTGACTGGATTCGCGTGCGTGCGCCGAACACCCGCGGCTACGCCAACACACGCAATATCGTCAAAGAGAACGGGCTGGTCACGGTCTGCGAGGAAGCGGGCTGCCCGAACATCGGCGAGTGCTGGGATAAGAAGCACGCCACTTTCATGATCATGGGTGATACCTGCACCCGGGCTTGCGCATTCTGCAACGTCAAGACCGGCATGCCGGGCGCGCTTGATGCAGCGGAGCCTGACCATGTGGCGCTTGCGGTTTCCAAGCTGGGATTAGCCCACGTCGTCATTACATCAGTCGACCGGGATGATCTTGCGGATGGCGGTGCCGATCATTTCGCAAAGACCATCCGTGCCATTCGCGCGAGCTGCCCGACGACGACCATCGAAATCCTGACACCGGATTTCCTGCGCAAGGATGGGGCGCTGGAGCAGGTGGTTGCCGCCAAGCCCGACGTCTTCAACCACAATCTCGAAACCGTGCCGTCGCGTTACCTCACGGTACGGCCCGGGGCGCGCTATTTCCATTCGATCCGGCTGCTGCAACGGGTCAAGGAAATCGATCCGACCATTTTCACCAAGTCCGGAATCATGGTCGGCCTCGGCGAGGAGCGTCACGAGGTTTTGCAGGTGATGGACGATCTGCGCTCTGCGGATGTCGATTTCCTCACCATCGGCCAGTATCTGCAGCCAAGCCTCAAGCATCACGCCGTGATGCGTTACGTGCCGCCTGACGAATTCAATGGCTACGAGAAGGTCGCCTACACCAAGGGCTTCCTGATGGTTTCGGCAAGCCCGCTGACGCGATCCTCACACCACGCCGGTGAGGATTTCGCGAAGTTGCAGGCTGCACGCGCAGCAGCTGGCCGCTAGTACGCGACGATGCCTCAGTTCTCCAACAAGCGCCGGGTTCGCCACAGCGCCGACAAGATGTTCGACCTCGTGGCCGATGTCGAACGCTATCCCGAATTCGTACCGATGTGTCAGGCGCTGAAAGTTCGCCAACGAACGCCTGGGCCCAACGGCACCGAGGTGATCGTTGCTGACATGACGGTGTCGTTTCAGCTTGTTCGTGAAACCTTCACCAGCCGGGTGACACTCGATCGCCCTAATCTGAAGATCCTCGTCGAGTATCTGCGCGGGCCTTTCAGCAAGCTAGAGAATCGCTGGACGTTCGAAGCGAAGTCTGAAGACGCCTCTGACGTTGGCTTCTTCATCTCCTACGAATTCAAGAGTCGGATGCTCGCGGTGCTGATGGGCGCGATGTTCGACGCCGCTTTCCAGCGGTTCGCCGCGGCGTTCGAGAAACGCGCGGACGCAGTCTATGGGCGGCCGCCCGCGGGCGCTTGATTGGCGGCTGCGGCCCACGTGCCATTTCCATCAAGATCTTGAGGGCTTCGACGACGGATTGCTGGCGGACGTTGCTGCGCCCGACCGCGCCAAAGCGCATTTCACGATGATTGATACGCCCGTCACGGGCCGCCACCGCAATATGCACGAGGCCGACAGGTTTGCCCGGCGTGGCGCCGCCGGGGCCGGCGATCCCGGTGATGGAAACGGCGAGGTCGACGTCGGCATTCTCCAGGGCACCAAATGCCATGGCGACCGCTGTTTCCTTGCTGACTGCGCCAAATGTCTCGAGGGTCGAAGTTTCGACGCCGAGCATCGCGTGCTTGGCTTCGTTGGAATAGGTGATGAAGCCGCGGTCAACGACGTCCGACGAGCCTGGAATTTCGGTCAGCGCCCCAGCCACCAAACCGCCGGTGCAGGATTCCGCCGTCGCAATCGTCAGCTTGCGCATCCGGCAAAGATCCAGCAACGAGCGGGAGAGGGCACGGGTGGCGCTGCCGCTCATGCTTAGTTGCTCCCGCCCGTCGTGTTCCCTGTCGTATCCCAAGGCAGCCGGATTGTTGCGGCGGCTGTCGCGGCGATCCCTTCCTGGCGGCCGGTGAATCCCAACCGCTCGCTGGTCGTTGCCTTCACGGCGACGCGGGATTGGGGCAGGCCGGTGATCTCGGCGATGCGGGCGCGCATGACCTCACGCAGCGGGCCGATTTTCGGCGCTTCGCAAATCATCGTCACTTCCAGATTGGCGATGCGGCCGCCACGTTGGGCCACGAGATCGACGGCATATTTCAGAAACTGATCGGACGAAGCGCCCTTCCACTTCGGATCACTCGGCGGGAAGTGAGAGCCGATGTCGCCGTCGGCCAGTGCACCGAGAATGGCATCGACGATGGCATGCAGGCCGACGTCGCCGTCGGAATGCGCAAGAAAGCCCCGGCTGAAGGGCACGCGGACGCCACACAGCATGAGATGATCGCCGTCGCCGAACGCGTGAACGTCATAGCCGGTGCCCATGCGGATATCGCCCAGCATGGCGCCGAGGCGCGCTTCCTCGCGTGCGAAGTCTTCGGGAGTCGTCAGTTTCATATTGGCAGCATCGCCTTCAAACGTTGTAACGGTCAATCCCGCCCATTCAGCTATTGCAGCATCATCGGTGAAATCATCGCGGCTTTCGCGTGCAGCGCGGCGATGCGCTTCAAGGATGACGTCGAAACGGAAGGCTTGCGGGGTCTGCGCGATTCGCAGGCGCGAACGATCCGGCGTGGCTTCGATCGCGCCTGACGCGTCGACTAACTTTATAGTGTCCGTGACCGGGACAACCGGAATGGCTGCGCCGGTGATCAAAGCCGCATCGATGGCGCGTGAGATGACCTGATCCGTCACGAAGGCGCGGGCAGCATCGTGAATGAGCACAATGTCGGGGGCGTGCTCGGCCAGCGCCTCAAGACCGGCCCGGACCGAGGCCTGGCGCGTCGCGCCGCCGTTGACCGGCGTGTGATACTTCAGATGGCAAACGGCCTGATCGAATATGTCCGCATCGTCCGGATTGCGGACGGGCTGGACGGCGAAGACGTCCGGATGCGTGCAGAAAGGCTCCATCGCCCTCGAAAGGACGGTTTTGCCGCCTATGGAGCGATACTGTTTGGGGCCGCCTGTCCCGGCGCGCAGCCCGCGTCCGGCGGCGACGATGATAGCGGCAGTCCGTTTTGTTGACATGATGGATAAGGCAACCGTCAGAGAGAGGGGCGGCTGACCGGGTATGTGCAGCCTTCGGGCGCTGCACTTACCATACTGAACGTAAAAACAGCATGCTTCCGTGTGGGTGTGAAGAAATCCGCAGATTTTGCTGCGCCGCACTTGCATGCGCAAGAAATCTGTCTAAACTCTAGGCAACGCGCATTAATGCTCAATAATTGGGCTATCCGCTTCTGCCACGAGGCGGCAGCCATCAAAAAATGAGAACGCGGTGATCGGTTCTGTTGAAGCAAGTCAGACCCCACTGATCATTGGCGACATTGAGGTCGGCAACCGCGTGCTGCTCGCTCCGATGTCCGGCATCACCGATGCGCCGTTTCGCCGCCTTGCCGCGGAATTGGGGGCGGGGTTGGTAGTGTCCGAGATGACGGCAAGCGACGATCTCGCCCGGGGCCGTCCGATGTCGGTCTTGCGCTGTGAGGCGGCTGGCATCGGCCCGCACGTCGTTCAGCTCGCCGGTTGCCAGACCCACTGGATGAGCGAAGGCGCGCGGATCGCTGAAGCGGCGGGCGCAAATATCATCGACATCAACATGGGATGTCCTGCGCGGCACGTGACCGGCGGACAGTCGGGCTCGGCATTGATGCGCGATCTCGATCACGCCCTCCGATTGATCGACGCTACAGTTTCCGCCGTCCGCGTCCCTGTGACGTTGAAGATGCGTCTTGGGTGGGACGAGAAATCTCTCAATGCCCCAGATCTCGCACGGCGGGCGGAATCTGCCGGGGTGCAAATGATCACGGTCCACGGCCGGACACGCTGCCAGTTCTACAAAGGAAGCGCGGACTGGCGGGCGGTGCGGCCAGTCAGGGAGGCGGTGAGCATTCCGCTTGTGGTCAATGGCGACATCACGTCGTCCGAAGAGGCATCTATCGCCCTCGCTCTGTCCGGCGCGGATGCTGTGATGATCGGTCGGGGTGCGCAGGGGCAACCCTGGTTGCCCGGACAGATTGCGCGCCGGCTTGATGGCGGTGCATTAGAAGCAGCTCCGGCTCTCGCGGATCAGCTGATCTATGTGTCCAAGCTCTATGACGATGTTTTGAATCATTACGGACCGCGTATCGGGCTTCGTCACGCACGCAAGCATTTGGGCTGGGCGCTGGACGTTGCGGCGCGAGGAGCTTCGGCATCAACCGAAACTCTCAAGCGCTGGCGGCAAGTCATTCTGACGGCGTCGGATCCCGCGGAAGTGCGGCGGTCGCTTCACGATGCCTTCAGCGAGTTTGCCTGGAGCAGGGCCGCATGAGCAACGTTGCCGAGAAGCACATCGTGGTGGCGCCGAACAGCGAAGCGGTGCTCAACGCCTTGCCCAATCCGGTGATGATGATCGGTCCGGACGGTAAGATTCTGGATGCGAATATCGCGGCTGAATCGTTCTTCGAGACGTCGATCCAGCATATGCAGCGTCAAATGCTGCGCGATCTTGTCCCGTTCGGCAGTCCGCTGCTGGCGCTCATCGAACAAGTTCGGCACACAGGCTCGGCCGTCAACGAATACAAGGTGGATCTTGGAACGCCGCGCATCGGTGGCGATCGCCAGGTCGATCTCCATGTCGCGCCGCTCTCGGAGAAGCCCGGGCACATCGTGGTGATGCTGCAGGAACGCACAATCGCTGACAAAATGGATCGCCAGCTGACCCACCGCAGCGCTGCCCGCTCGGTGATCGCGTTGGCGGCGATGCTGGCTCACGAGATCAAGAACCCGTTGTCCGGAATCCGGGGGGCAGCGCAGTTGCTGGAGCAGTCCGCGTCGCCGGAAGATCGAACGCTGACGCGGTTGATCTGCGATGAGGCCGATCGCATCGTGACCTTGGTCGACCGGATGGAGGTGTTCGGCGATGAGCGCCCTGTCGCGCGCGGGCCGGTGAACATTCACTCGGTGTTCGATCACGTGAAACGGCTGGCCCAGTCGGGATTCGCGCGGAATATCAAATTTGTCGAAGACTATGATCCGTCGTTGCCGCCGGTACTGGCCAATCAGGATCAGCTCATTCAGGTCTTCCTCAATCTGGTGAAGAACGCTGCCGAAGCCCTTGTTGATATGGGCAGTGAGGGCGAAATCCAGCTCACCACCGCCTTCAGGCCGGGCGTACGCCTGTCCGTTCCGGGGAAGAAAACCCGTGTGTCATTGCCGTTGGAATTCTGCGTCAAGGACAACGGGCCGGGCGTGCCGGACGACCTGCTCCCCAATCTTTTCGATCCCTTCGTGACGACCAAGCCGACCGGCAGCGGCCTCGGGCTCGCGCTTGTCGCCAAGATCGTCGGCGATCATGGCGGGATTATCGAATGTGAATCGCAGCCACGGAAGACGATCTTCCGCGTGTTGCTGCCGATGTTCAGTGCCGCCAAGACTCCAAACCAGAGCGATGCGCGCCCGGGAACGCCATCGTTTGCCTCACAACAGGATGATGAGGAATAGACAATGCCCGCAGGTAGCATACTGGTCGCAGACGACGACACCGCCATTCGCACGGTCTTGAATCAGGCGTTGTCACGCGCCGGATACGAGGTGCGCCTGACAGGCAATGCCGCCACGCTCTGGCGCTGGGTCAGTCAGGGCGAGGGAGACCTCGTGATCACCGACGTGGTGATGCCCGACGAGAATGCCTTCGATTTGCTCCCGCGCATCAAGAAGATGCGTCCAAACCTCCCGGTCATCGTCATGAGCGCGCAGAACACGTTCATGACCGCGATCCGGGCATCGGAGCGGGGGGCGTACGAATATCTGCCAAAGCCCTTCGACCTCAAGGAATTGATTGCGATCGTTGGCCGCGCACTTTCGGAGCCGAAGGAGCGCCCGGCGGCCACCAAGGATGAAGGCGAGTTCGATGCCATCCCGCTGGTTGGCCGTTCCCCCGCCATGCAGGAAATCTACCGCGTGCTTGCGCGCCTGATGCAGACCGACCTGACCGTGATGATTTCCGGCGAGTCCGGGACCGGCAAGGAATTGGTGGCGAGGGCGTTGCACGACTACGGCAAGCGTCGCGCCGGCCCCTTCGTCGCCGTCAACATGGCTGCGATTCCGCGCGACCTGATCGAGTCGGAATTGTTCGGACACGAACGCGGAGCCTTTACCGGGGCCAATGCGCGAGCGACCGGCCGGTTCGAGCAGGCCGAAGGCGGCACGCTGTTTCTCGATGAAATCGGCGACATGCCGATGGAAGCGCAGACCCGACTGCTGCGTGTGCTGCAGCAGGGCGAGTATACGACCGTCGGTGGCCGTACCCCGATCAAGACCGATGTCCGGATTGTCGCTGCCAGCAACAAGGATCTGCGAATCCTGATCCAGCAGGGGTTGTTCCGGGAGGATCTTTTCTTCCGTCTCAACGTGGTGCCGCTGCGACTTCCACCTTTGCGCGAGCGAATCGAGGATTTGCCCGATCTCGTTCGGCATTTCTTTGCGCTGGCGGAAAAGGATGGTCTGCCGCCGAAGAAGCTCGATGCTCAGGCATTGGAACGGATGAAACAGCATCGCTGGCCGGGCAATGTTCGCGAACTTGAAAACCTGGCCCGGCGTCTCGCTGCGCTCTATCCGCAGGACGTCATTACCGGATCTGTGATCGAAGGCGAGCTGGCGACACCGACTGCCGTGTCAGGGGGGGCAATGCCCCAGGGGATCGACAACCTCGGAGGCGCGGTCGAAATGTACTTGGCCTCGCACTTCGCCGGATTTCCCAATGGGATGCCGCCTCCTGGCCTTTATCATCGGATCCTCAAGGAGATCGAGATCCCGCTTCTGACGGCGGCGCTGGCGGCTAATCGCGGCAACCAGATCCGGGCGGCGGACATGCTGGGTCTCAACCGCAATACGTTGCGGAAGAAGATCCGGGACCTCGATATACAGGTTTATCGCAGCGGCGGCTAACACGGTGGTTCAGAAGCTCGCGCTATCTTTCCCGCGAATCCTTCCAGCGAGCTTGGATTCGGGACGCCCGTTCACCGCTGTCCGCAGCCATTCGAAATAGGTCTGAGAACCACTTGAAGGTGCGTTCCAACCCGGCGCGCGCCAAGGAAATGTCGCAATTGAGCAACATTGTGGTATGTATGCATCAGTCGGCGCAGGGGTGTTGCGCCGCGATCTCGTGAAAATTGGTCTGACCTTCATCCTGGCATGACAACAGCAGAAACGTCGGCCCGATCCCTTGACCCGTCGTTTGCCGACGCGCGCGGCTGGCGCCTTCGCCGGCTGCTGGTTCCCTTGGCCGTCGGCCTGGCTCTTTTTTCGACATTCCTGACCTTCGTGGTGCTGACCGGCCTGACGCCGCTTGTGCCAACCCCGAGGGTGGTCATCACGTTTCTTCTCATTAACGGCGCCACCATCCTGCTGTTGCTGGCGATCGTTGTCCGGGAAGTCTGGCAGATTATCCAGGCACGGCGACAAGGGCATGCGGCGGCAAGGCTCCATGTCCGCGTCGTGAGTCTGTTTGCGGTGATCGCTGTTTTGCCGGCGGTCCTCGTGTCAGTGGCGGCCAACGTCACGCTTGAGCGTGGTCTCGACCGGGTATTTTCGACCCGAACGCGCGCGATGATCGAAAACTCGCTGGTTGTGGCCAATGCCTATGTGGGCGAGCATGCCAAGCTCATTCGTGGCGATATCATCGGAGTGGCCAGCGATATTTCGCGTGCCGGCGCGTTGTTCGACCTGGATCGCGAGTCGTTTCGCCAAATCCTCACCAAGAGCGCCGTTTCACGGAATCTGCCCGGCGTGATGATCCTCGACAAGAACGGACAATCCCTTGTGGCCGCGACCACCGGAAGTCAGCAGGACTTCTCCAAGCCGCAGGCAGAACTGCTCCGCACGGTCAAAGAGGATGAGCCATATGTGGCCCTCATCATCGAGCAAAATTTCGTGGCCGCGATTCTTCGTCTGCACGCTCCCGCGGATACGTTCCTCTATGTTGCCCGGCTTCTTGATCCCGCCGTTGTCGCGCGGCTCAGGCTGACTGAAGCCGGAGTAAAAGACTATGCCGAAAGCGAAACGCACAGGTTGGCCATCCAGCTGGCGTTTGCGCAGATGTTTACCGTCATTGCTTTCACCCTGCTGCTTTCGGCGGTGTTGATCGGTCTTAATTTTGCGAACTGGCTGGTAGGGCCGATCCGCCGGCTCATGAGGGCTGCGGATCTTGTCTCGACCGGCGACCTTCACGTGCAGGTGCCGGTCATCCGGTCGGAAGGCGATCTGGCGCAGCTTGGCGAAACCTTCAACAAGATGACGCACGAGTTGCGGACGCAGCGCGATGATCTGGTCAGCGCGAGCGATGTGATCGACAGCCGCCGTCGTTTTATTGAAGCGGTGTTGTCGTCCGCCAGCGCCGGCATCATCGGCGTGGATGGTGCAGACCGCATCTCCGTCCTCAATCGGTCGGCAGAGAAACTGATCGGCCGTCCGGAGACCGAAGCACTCGGCAAGCCATTGTCTGAGGTGGTGCCCGAACTGAACAAATTGATGGAAACCGCTCGCAGCAGTGCGCAGCGCCTTGTTCAGGGCCAGGTCGAAATCAGCCGTGACAATACGGAACGAAATCTTTCGGTCCGCGTCACTTCCGAACAGACGGGGCAGCAGTCAAACGAAGGACACATTATCACTCTCGACGACATCACGGAGCTTGTCACGGCGCAACGCACATCAGCCTGGGCGGACGTTGCGCGGCGCATTGCGCACGAGATCAAGAATCCGTTGACGCCGATTCAGCTGTCAGCAGAGCGTATCCGGCGGAAGTTCGGCAAGGTCATTACGGATGATCGTGCCATTTTCGATCAATGTACGGACACGATCATCCGGCAGGTCGACGATATCCGAAGCATGGTCGATGAATTCTCCCGGTTCGCACGCATGCCCAAGCCGGTGATTGAGGGCGAGGATGTCGCCGATACCGTACGCCAGGTTGTTTTCCTCATGCGTGTCGGCCATCCCGATATCGATATTGAGGCTGACATCAAACAGGACCCGCTGCTTGCGAAGTTCGACCGAAGGCTCATCTCGCAGGGGCTCACCAACATCATCAAGAATGCGACCGAGGCGATCGGCGCCGTTCCTGCCGGCGAAATCGAGCGTGGCCGGATCGAAGTCATCGCGGCTCGCGAAAATGACGACATTGTCATTGATGTTGTGGATAACGGGATTGGTCTGCCCAAAGAAAACCGCGCACGATTGCTTGAGCCCTATGTGACGACCCGCGAGAAAGGCACCGGCCTCGGTCTGGCGATCGTTGGGCGCGTGCTCGAGGATCATGGTGGCCGCATCGAACTGGCCGACGCATCAGCTTTGCGGCCGGGAGCGCGTGGTGCCTGGATGCGATTGAGATTTTCCATATCGGGCCAGGCAAAGAGTGCCGAGCCTGAAAATGAGACGACGAAGACGGAAGCCGTAGCCGGCAATTGACAGAACGGACATTATTCATGGCGAACGATATTTTGATCGTCGACGACGAAGCTGACATCCGGGAGCTTGTTGCGGGCATCCTTGATGATGAAGGCTTCAAGACCAGGACCGCGCGGGACAGCGATACTGCTTTTGCGGAAATCTCCGCGCGCCGGCCCAATCTGATCTTCCTCGACATCTGGATTCAAGGAAGCCGGCTCGATGGCCTGCAAATGCTCGAGCAAATCAAGCGCGAGCATCCGGAAGTGCCTGTGGTTATGATCTCAGGCCACGGCAACATCGAAACCGCGGTGGCGGCGATCAAGCGGGGCGCTTACGACTTTATCGAAAAGCCGTTCAAGGCCGATCGGCTGATCCTTGTTGCAACGCGCGCACTGGAAAATTCGCGGTTGAAGCGCGAAGTTCGCGAACTCAAACAGCATGCGCCGTCATCCGGAACGCTGGTTGGCCGCTCGCCGAGCATGAACCAGTTGCGTCAGACGATTGATCGCGCCGCAAAGGCGAACAGCCGGATCATGATCGTCGGGCCATCGGGAGGTGGAAAAGAGCTTGCTGCGCGCACACTCCATGCCATGTCGAGCCGCGCACAGGGACCATTCGTCGTAATCAATGCGGCAGCCATTACCCCCGAGCGGATGGAAGTCGAATTGTTCGGCGTCGAATTGATCGACGGCGAGACGGGCCGCAAGCCGGGTGCGTTGGAAGAAGCCCATGGCGGCACGCTGTTCGTCGATGAGATCGCGGACATGCCGCGTGAGACCCAAAACCGGATTTTGCGCGTCCTGGTGGATCAAACGTTCCAGCGGGTGGGAGGCACGACCAAGGTCAGCGTTGACGTTCGCATCATTTCGTCGACCGCACGCAATCTTGAGATGGAGATCGCAGAAGGCCGTTTCCGCGAGGATCTCTATCATCGGTTGTCCGTTGTGCCGATCCGGGTGCCGCCATTGTCCGAGCGGCGGGAGGATATTCCCGAACTGGTCGAATACTTCATGGATCAGATTTCCTCCGCGACCGGACTGCCGAAACGGCGTATCGGCGAAGATGCGATGGCGGTGCTGCAGTCTCACGTCTGGCCCGGCAATATCCGGCAGCTGCGCAACAACGTCGAACGCGTGATGATCCTGGCCGGCGGCGATACCGATGCCGTCATTTCCGCGGACATGCTGCCGCAGGACGTCGGTTCGATGATTCCTGCGATGCCCACGGGAAATAATGGCGAGCACATCATGGGCCTGCCGTTGCGCGAGGCACGTGAAGTGTTCGAGCGCGACTATCTCATCGCGCAGATCAGCCGTTTCTCCGGAAACATTTCACGTACGGCCGAATTCGTCGGCATGGAGCGGTCGGCCCTGCACCGCAAGCTCAAGGCTCTGGGTGTAGGTTAATCGTATGTCGCGCATTGCTTATGTGAACGGTCAGTACCGCGAGATGCGGGATGCCACCGTCAATATCGAAGATCGCGGCTATCAATTTGCCGATGGCGTCTATGAAGTCTGCGAGGTCCGCAACGGGCAGATCGTCGACTTTCCAAAACACATGAAACGCCTGCAGCGCTCCTTAAGTGAACTGCGGATCGCGATGCCGATGCCTCTGGCGTCGCTTCAAATCGTTGTCCACGAGGTCATCCGGCGCAACCGCGTCGGCTATGGGATTGTCTATCTGCAGGTCACCCGCGGTGTTTCGCGGCGTGATCACGCCTTTCCGATCAAACCCGTCAAGCCGGCCGTGGTGGTGACGGCACGAAACTTGAGTTTCACCAAGAACCAGGAAACAGCCGCGCACGGCATCGGTGTGATCACCGTTCCCGAAAACCGTTGGCCGCGGGTGGATATCAAGTCGGTCTCGCTGTTACCCAATGTGCTGGCCAAGCAGCAGGCTCGTGAGAACGGAGCCTACGAGGCCTGGTTCGTCGATGCGGAGGGATTGGTAACCGAGGGCTCCTCCAGCAATGCCTGGATCGTCACCAAAGACGGCAGGGTGGTGACCCGGTCGGCCGAGCAGGGGATTTTGGCGGGGATTACCCGATCCGTCCTCACGGATGCCATGGCAGCCCTCCAGGTCAAGTTCGAGGAACGCCCCTTTACCCCGCAGGAGGCCTATGAGGCCGCTGAGGCCTTCGTCACGGCTTCCAGCCAGATCGTCATGCCCGTGGTCCGGATCGATGGCCGGAACATCGGGAACGGCACCCCCGGGGCCGTTTCCAAACGGTTAAGGGAAGAATTTCACCGATTTTCATCATTTTCTTGAGTATTTGGGTCCGGAAGGCCCCGGAACGGCCGAACTGGCCTTGCCTAACCCCCGGTGCTGCCCTTTAATTGCGATGCAGCACCCGGAGGGGGATCTCAGGGACGCAGGCACCAGACCAAGCCCCGAAGAGGGCAGGCCTGGCCCAAATAAAAACAAGCAACAAGACTGCGGGATAAAAAAATGGCGGCAGACCGCGCACAAAACTTACAAGACACCTTTCTTAATCACGTTCGTAAAACCAAAACGCCACTGACGATCTTTCTGGTCAACGGAGTGAAGTTGCAGGGAATTGTCACCTGGTTCGACAATTTCTGCCTTCTGCTTCGGCGCGATGGCCATTCGCAGCTGGTTTATAAGCATGCGATTTCGACCATCATGCCTGGCGCTCCGATCAGTCTGTTCGAAGGCGGCGAGGACACGTCAGCTTGAGATTGAACTGATTTGGAACCCCGGAATTTCGACGGGGGCGTCGACCGACCTGGATCGGCGCGGGGCGACAAGACAGGGCGGGTGCTTGTCATCGGCCCGTACAAGCGCGTGCGACGGGGAGACCCCGACGCGCTATCAATAGGTCACGGCGTACGCGATCTCGATGCCCGGCTTGAGGAAGCCGCGGGGTTGGCGCGTGCGATCGATTTGATCGTGACAGAAGCTATCGTCGCCCCATTAAGCGAAATACGTCCTGCGACCTACCTTGGCAAAGGCAAGGTCGAGGAGATGATCGGCCTTATCAAAGCGCACGAGGTTGATCTGGTCATCATGGATTGCGCGCTTTCCCCGATCCAGCAGCGCAATCTCGAAAAAGAATGGAATGCAAAGGTTCTGGACCGAACCGGCCTCATTCTGGAGATCTTCGGCCGCCGGGCAAAGACCCGGGAAGGGTCGCTGCAGGTCGAACTGGCCCATTTGAACTACCAGCGCAGTCGTCTCGTCCGCTCATGGACCCACCTCGAACGCCAGCGCGGCGGCTTCGGCTTTCTTGGCGGCCCCGGTGAGACGCAGATCGAGGCCGATCGCCGGCTGATTGGCGATCGGATCACGCGCATCGAAAACGAGCTTCGGAAAGTGCAGGCGACGCGAAGGTTGCACCGCGCCGGGCGACGGCGGGTGCCGTACCGCGTGGTGGCGCTCGTCGGCTATACCAATGCCGGCAAGTCGACGCTGTTCAACCGGCTGACACGGGCGGACGTTCAAGCCGCCGACATGTTGTTCGCAACACTTGATCCGACGCTGCGCGCCCTGACCCTTCCACACGGCGGCAAAGCCATGTTGTCGGACACGGTCGGTTTCATATCCGATCTGCCGACGATGCTTGTCGCGGCATTCCGGGCGACCCTCGAAGAGGTGATCGAAGCCGACGTCATTCTCCATGTGCGCGACATTTCGCACGAAGATGCGGAAGCCCAGGAGCGTGACGTTGACACCGTCCTGCGGCAGCTGAATATCGACCCGGACAGCGGCTCGCGGGTGCTGGAAGTCTGGAACAAGATCGATCGCTTCAGTCCGGAAGAGCGTGATAACCTTGCGAATATAGCGGCTCGGCGACCGCCTGAACGCCCTTGTTTCCTCGTCTCCGCGCAAACGGGAGAGGGCATCGACGCCCTGCTGACCGCGATCGAGGATCGGCTTGCCGAGACAAAAGTCACCTTGAGCCTGTCCATTGATGCCTCCGATGGTGCTGGAATAAGCTGGCTGCACCGCAATACCGAGGTTTTGGAAAAGCAATTGGATGAGGGCCGTTTCAATATGACGGTTCGTGTCGACGAGACGAAACGCGACATTGCCATCGCGAAATTCGGCGCGACGGTCGATCCGCAATGACGGAGCAGCAATGCTGCCCCGATTGCGGAACGTGCATCCCATGACAGGAAGGGCTTGACCCTTTCCCGGCGAAGCTTATTCATCCGATCAATCAAAATACTAGTGTGGTGGTTCAGAAGTTCGCCGATCTGTCCTGCGAGTCCTTCCAGCGAACTTCTGAACCTACACCACACTAGAATCTTAAATTTGCTAGTGTCCTTTCGAATCCAAAGTTCGCTACGAAGTGCGCTGCGCGATCAGGCGAACTTTGGATTCGGGACACTAGCGTAACCCGAGGACCCGAGGAGACCGGCATGAGCTATCAGGACGTACAGCTTCACATCGACGGAAAATGGCGCGGCAGCAGCTCAGGTAAAACCATTCCTGTGCTCAATCCTGCGACTGAAGAAAAGATCGGGACCGTCGCTCACGCGGACAAAGCCGACCTCGATGAAGCACTCGCCGCAGCCGAGAAGGCCTTCAAGGTCTGGCGCGCCGTTGCGCCGTTCGAACGCGCCAAGGTCATGCGCAAGGCGGCAGAAATCCTGCGCGAGCGGGCTGACAGCATCGCGACCATCATGACGATGGAGCAGGGCAAGACCCTCGCCGAGGCCAAGATGGAAACCATGGCCGGGGCGGACATCATCGATTGGTTCGCCGAGGAAGGAAAGCGCGCCTATGGCCGCATTATTCCGGCTCGCGCGCCAGGCGTCTATCAGCTCGCCGTCAAGGATCCAGTCGGACCTGTAGCAGCTTTCACGCCGTGGAATTTCCCGATCAACCAGGTGGTGCGCAAGCTCTCGGCGGCGCTTGCAGCCGGGTGTTCGATCATCGTCAAGGCGCCGGAAGAAACGCCGGCCGCGCCTGCCGCATTGATCCGTGCTTACGTCGACGCCGGCGTTCCAGCGGGCGTGATCAACCTCGTCTACGGCGTGCCGTCGGAAATCTCCGAGTACCTCATTCCGCATCCGGTGATCCGCAAGATCTCGTTCACCGGTTCGACCAGCGTCGGCAAGCAGCTGTCGGCTTTGGCCGGTCTGCACATGAAGCGGGCCACCATGGAACTCGGCGGTCATGCGCCTGTCATCGTTTTCAACGATGCCGACGTCGATGCTGCAGCGAAGATTTTGTCTGGAGCGAAGTATCGCAACGGTGGCCAGGTCTGCGTCTCGCCGACCCGCTTCATGGTGCAGGAAGGCGTCTACGACAAGTTCGTCGCCAAGTTCGTCGAGAATACCAAGAGCATCAAGGTCGGTAACGGCCTCGATCCGGAGTCCCGCATGGGATCGCTGGCCAATCCGCGCCGCGTCGCCGCGATCGAAGAGATGGTGCAGGACGCGGTCGGCAAGGGCGCCAAGCTTCAGACCGGCGGCAAGCGCATCGGCAACAAGGGCTACTTCTTCGAGCCGACGGTGATCACGGATGTGCCAAAGAGTGCGCGCGCCATGAACGACGAGCCGTTCGGGCCGATGGCGATGATTTCGCCTTTCTCCAAGTTCGACGATGCCGCGGAAGAAGCCAACCGTTTGCCTTTTGGTCTCGCATCGTACGCGTTCACCAGCTCGACGAAGACCGCGACTGCGATCGGTGCGGCGATCGAAAGCGGCATGGTGGCGATCAACAGCGTCGGTCTGGCGCTGCCTGAGGTGCCGTTCGGTGGCGTCAAGGATTCCGGCTACGGTTCGGAAGGCGGCACCGAGGCGATGGAAGGTTACTTCAACACCAAGTTCATCACGCAGACCGGCGTCTAATCCGACCTTCCTGTTACGAGGCCTTCAAAAGCGGCGGAGCAATCCGCCGCTTTTTTGTTTTGGTTACTTTGCCTCGTGATGTTTGGCTTCGTTCCAGAGGGCATCCATCTCAACGAGAGATGCCTCCTCCAAAGAACGGCCGCGGGCTGCCAAGGTGCGTTCGATATAAGCGAAACGTCGCTCGAACTTGGCGTTGGCGCTGCGCAGGGCGAGTTCAGGGTCAGCATTGGCATGCCGCGCCAGATTGACGACCGCAAACAGCAGGTCGCCAGTCTCTGACGCGATGTGCGCTTGATCCTTGCTGTCGAGCGCGGCTTCGATCTCGTCGGCTTCCTCGCGGATCTTCGCCAGCACCGCGCGCGGATCGTTCCAATCGAACCCGACGGTAGATGCTTTCCGCTGCAATGCCAGCGCACGGTGCAAAGCCGGCTGTCCCGCCTTGACGCTTGAAAGGAGTCCGGATTGCTCGCTCGCTGCTTTCGGATTTTGTTTGGCGCGCTCGGCCTTTTCCTCGGCCTTGATCCGGTCCCAGGCCTCCTTGACCTGAGCGGGCGTCAACTGGCCGGCTTTGTCGCCGAACACGTGAGGGTGGCGCCGGATCAATTTGGTGCAGATCGCAGCGGCCACCTCGTCAAAATTGAACGCCTTTTGGTCTTCGGCCATCCGGGCGTGGAAGACCACTTGAAACAACAAATCACCAAGTTCTTCCTTGAGGTGGTCGATGTCGTCGCGTGCGATGGCGTCCGCGACTTCGTAGGCTTCCTCGATGGTGTAGGGCGCTATGGTCGCAAAGGTCTGCTCCAGGTCCCAGGGACAGCCGGAGCCGGGCGTCCGCAAGGCCGCCATAATGTCCAGCAGCTTCGAGAGATTCGGAGAAGAATTCATGGATCACCGTGAGGCTAAAGGCGTCCTGCCTTATGACCCATCAGGGGGCCGCCGCACAGCCCAAATCTGAGCCCTGCACTTCGCGCTATGGAAGCGCAGGGTTTCGGGTGCTAGATCACGGCCATGACTGACAGCACATCCAACGCAGCATTGGTTCTTTTCTCGGGTGGCCAGGATTCCGCGACGTGTCTGGCCTGGGCGCTCTCGCGATTTGAGCGGGTGGAGACCGTCGGCTTCTCCTATGGTCAACGCCACCTCGTCGAACTGGAAAGCCGCGACAAGCTGATCAATGGGATGATGGCACTGCGGCCCGAATGGGCTGCGCGGCTCGGCACCAGTCACACCCTCGACATCCCGACGCTCGGTGAAATTTCCGACACGGCGTTGACCCGTGATGTCGCCATTGAGATGGGCGAGGGCGGTCTTCCGAACACCTTCGTGCCCGGCCGGAATCTCATATTCCTGACGTTTGCCGCAGCGCTCGCTTATCGGCGCGGCATGACGCATGTCGTCGGCGGCATGTGCGAGACCGATTTCTCCGGCTATCCCGATTGCCGCGACGAAACGATCAAGGCGCTCAACGTCGCTCTCAATCTCGGCATGGCGCGTCCCTTCGAACTGCACACGCCGTTGATGTGGCGTGACAAGGCGCAGACCTGGGCACTGGCGGAAGAACTCGGCGGCAAGGGGTTGGTGGACCTGATCATCGAGCATTCCCACACCTGCTATCTGGGCGAACGCGGCGCGCGTCACGCCTGGGGATACGGTTGCGGTGAATGCCCGGCCTGCAGTCTGCGCGCGAAGGGCTGGGCGGCTTATGCTGCCGGCGATGCGGGCGAGGGGGAATGATCACCACGCCGCGTCTGCGGGTGGAAGGGTTTGGTTTTCTGGCCGCCTACATCGCCTGCATCCCCATCGCCAACTGGCTGATCCTGCATGTCGGCACCGTGTGCCCGCCAAATGGCCCGTGCCTGATCCCAGTCGCGCCGGGCGGCGTCATGGCGCCGAGCGGGGTGCTGATGGCCGGGCTGGCCCTGGTGCTACGCGACCTGGTGCAGCGCCGCCTCGGCGTGACATACGGGCTTGCCGCGATCGGTGCGGGAACCGTGCTTTCGGCCGCGCTGGCTCCGGCTTCCCTCGTGATGGCGTCGACGATTGCGTTCCTGGTTTCTGAACTGGCAGACTTTGCGGTCTATACGCCATTGCAGCGGCGCGGACTTGTCCTGGCCGTTGCAGCCAGTAGCTTTGTTGGGTTGGTCGCGGACTCGCTGTTGTTCCTCTGGCTTGCGTTCGGTGCTCTGGAGTTTTTGACTGGGCAGATCATCGGCAAGGCGATTATGGTGGTTTTGACCCTACCGGCCATTCGCTGGCTGCGTGAGCGCGACAAGCGCCTGGGAGCCGTTTGAACGGAAGGTCGTTTGAACTGAAGCGGAGAGGGCCATCCGATATGCTGAAACTCAAACCAAACTGCGAGTGCTGCGACAAGGATCTGCCGCCCGACAGCCTTGAGGCAATGATCTGCACATTTGAATGCACATTCTGCACGGCCTGCGCCAATGACGTCCTGGGCGGCACTTGTCCCAACTGTAGGGGAAATCTTGTGGCTCGGCCGATCAGGCCGGCGGCGATGCTGCTCAAATATCCCGCGTCGACCGAACGGCATCTGCGCGAAAAACCCTGCGTCGCCACCACGGGCTAAATCATCTCGGGCGATCGGCGTGATCGCCCACCGACGCCCGTGGGTGCGCGTGCCGCCATTCTCGCGGCGGCATGAATGATCCACTCCATAGGCCGCGTTTCGCGCTTTTTGCCTCGGCCTGTTGTCGACCGTAGATGTCTGCGTAACCGTAAGTGACAGCCCAACCCTGCTGCACCATCCAGGCATTGATGTTGGAGCCATCGGGCAGCGCGCAGGTGGCGAGAACACGTCCGTACTGATCCTTGGATTTCGGCTGACAGGTCAGATCACGCCCACGGACATGACTTCGCAATTCAGCGGACGCCTGACGGCCGCAAAGCCACTCGTGATCGCGTGTATCCATGCACGTCTGATCAAGTTCGGGCGCGTCGATGTCGATCAAGCGAATACGGGTGCCGGAGATGCTGAGCGTGTCGCCATCGACCACGAAAGCACTGCCGATGATCGGCGCATCCGGCGGGCGCATCCAGCGCTCGACTGCATAGATGCCGAGGGAGCCGGCCAACACAACGGCGACGACAAGACCTCGTCCCGATTGTGAGCCCATACGGGTCACTTGCGGTCCGCGCTGCTGCCATCGTGACCTTTGAAGACTCATCGCTGTAATGTCCGGGCATATGAGAGTTTTGTGTCAGTTGACCATGCGCGCGCGAGCTTTCAACTGAAAAAGCGATCTGAGCCGCGGAAAGGCAAGCCTGGCTTGCCAACAACTTTTCCGTGGGACTAACTGCACATCGACCTAATTCCGATCAGCTCCTGACTTGGTTTGCGTGAAACATGCGCGATACTCCGTGGTGGACATCCGGTATTCTCTATCAGGTTTATCCGCGGTCGTTTCAGGACTCGAATGGCGACGGCGTCGGCGATCTGCGTGGTATGATCGATCGCCTGAGTTACCTGCATGACCTCGGCGTTAATGCCGTCTGGCTCTCACCGATCTTTCCGTCTCCGATGGTTGATTTCGGGTACGACATTTCCGATTACACCCGCATCGATCCACTGTTTGGAACGCTCGATGATTTCGATGCGCTGGTGGCTGCAGCGCATGGTCTCGGGTTGAAGGTCATTCTCGACCTTGTACCCAATCACACCTCTGATCAGCATCCCTGGTTCATCGAGAGCCGCGGTTCGAGGACCAACCCGAAGCGCGATTGGTATATCTGGCATGACGGCCGTGAGGGCAGCGAACCTCCGACCAACTGGATTTCAGAATTTGGCGGAAGTTCCTGGGAATTCGATCCCCACACCGGGCAGTATTACTACCACGCCTTTCTGACGGCTCAGCCTGATCTGAACTGGCGTAACCCTGACGTTCGACGCGCCATGTACGAGGTGATGCGCTTCTGGCTTCGCCGCGGTGTTGACGGATTTCGCGTCGACGTGATGTGGCATCTCGTCAAGGATGACCTGCTGAGGGACAATCCACCAAATCCGGATTTTGTCGACGGCGATCAACCCTACACGCGTCTGCTGCCGCTTTATTCAACCGATCGCCCGGAGGTCCACGAGGTGGTTGCCGAGATGCGGCAGGTGATGGATGAATTCGACGATCGGGTGCTCATTGGCGAAATTTATCTGCCCCTGGAAAAGCTGGTTGCCTATTACGGTCGCGATCTGTCCGGCGCGCATTTGCCGTTCAACTTCGCGCTGATCTCCACGCCCTGGGACGCGCGGGCCATCGCTCGGCTCGTTGAGACTTATGAGGCGGCTCTGCCCTCGGGAGGCTGGCCGAATTGGGTGCTGGGAAACCACGATCGCAAGCGGGTGGCGAGCCGCGTCGGGCGAGATCAAGCGCGTGTTGCCGCAATGCTGCTGCTGACGCTTCGCGGCACGCCGACGCTCTACTACGGCGACGAGATCGGGATGGAGCAGGTGGACATTCCACCGGACCGGGTGAGGGATCCTTTCGAAAAGAACCTGCCGGGAATCGGGGTCGGACGCGACGGTTGCCGGACGCCCATGCAATGGAACGGTTCGGCGTTCGGCGGATTCGGCACCGCTGAGCCGTGGTTGCCACTAAGCCCCAACGCCTCCCGCGAGAACGTTACCGTCGAAAGCCTCGATAAAGCATCGATGCTCAGCCTTTATCGCGCCCTGATCGCTCTGCGGGCAGCACGTCCTGAACTTGCCGTCGGCAGCTATACACCTGTCGCCGTCACTGGCAGCCTGCTGGCTTTTGAGCGCGACCACGCTGGTCAACGATCGCTGATCGTTTTGAATTTCCGGGCTGAGCCAACCTCGATGGCATTGACAAACAAAGGACAGATTTTGCTGTCGACCTTCATGGATCGGCAATTCGAAGCGGTGAATGGAGAGCTGACGTTACGTGGTGCGGAAGGAATCATCATCGAGCCGTTGGACTAACTGGTCGAGCAACGCTTGTCGTTTCGATATGATCACGGTAGCAGACAAGGGTCGATGCCGTTATCAATTGAAGAGTGGGGCAGTGGCTTGAGCGGATTGCGCGTAATCGCCGACGTCGGAGGAACCAACGCCCGGTTTGCCGTGGCGGAGAAGGGCGCATATTCCGACCTCTCCCATGTCGAAGTCAGTCATTTTGCTTCTCTCCAGGACGCACTGGCAACTTATCTAGACAAGCTGCCTCCGACGAGACGACCGACCGAGGCGGCGGTCGCAGTGGCCGCTCCTGTGTTTGGCGACAAGGTCTCGCTGACCAATCATGGCTGGTCGTTTTCCATCGAGGAATTGAAACGGAACCTGGGGCTGACCTCGCTTCGGGTCGTCAACGATTTTGCGGCGACCGCAATGGCAGTGCCGCATCTGCCGGAAAAAGATGTCTTCCTGGTCGGTCCGGAATGTCCCCACGCTCAAGGACCGATTGGGATTCTCGGACCGGGAACAGGGCTCGGCGTATGCACTCTGATCCCACAAGCCGGTAGGTGGACTATCGTGCCGGGCGAAGGCGGCCACGTCACGCTGCCTACCTCGACGGCCCTGGAGGATCAGATCGCCGCGTACCTGCGCACGCGTTGGCCGCACGTCTCCGCGGAGCGGGTTTTGTCGGGAAGCGGCCTGGTGAATTTATATCAGGCATTGTGCTTCATCGACGGAAGCACGGCGCGCGAATTTTCTCCCGCCGATGTCACCGACCACGCGATCAAGAAAACCGATGGCACCTGCGTCAGGGCGTTCGAGTGCTTTTGTGCATTTCTCGGCACCGTAGCGGGGGATCTGGCGCTGACGATTGGAGCTACCGGAGGGGTGTATATTGCGGGCGGAATCCTGCTGCGTTTCCGCGAGGCGTTCGCGTCATCTGCTTTTCGGGAACGATTTGAAAGCAAGGGACGGTTCCAGCACTTTCTAAGCGCTATTCCCACGCGTCTGGTGTTGGAGGAATCCCCCGCACTCCTCGGGCTTGCAAACATTCCGTCTGCATCGGGATGAGCCGACTAGCGATTTCAGCCAAAGCATCGTGTGAGCACGTTCAACAAAAAGCCCGCTTTGCAGCGGGCTTTTGAGTTTGGCCAAAGGATAGCGCTCAACTATCGTTACTAAAAAGATCTGCGAGTAAATCATTGGTTTCGGCAATGAGGCATTGAACCACAGTGCACGTTATGAGGCTACTAACCCGAATGCAGTATGCATGTTCACGAGATATTCATTCGCGGTTCATTAACCAAAGAGTCTGCGGCAGAGCGGGATGGGAACCGTGAACAGCTTTCAGGCGAATTACGATGCCATTGGAGTCATTGTCGATTGGCTTGATGCGTGTCGCGCGGCAGACCTCAAGACACTTCTGGCGCTCTACGACCAGGAGGCCACACTCGAATGCAACTGTGACGGCCGGAGCTATCGCGGTGCTACAGAGATTGAAGCCTACTGGCGACCAAAGCTGTCCGGGAAGGTCGCGGAGGGCTTCCTCCTCGAGGATATTCACCCGGTGAGTGATGGCCTTGATGTGCGTTATTTGGGCTTCGAAGGGAAGCCGCTGCACATCACCTTCAAATTCAATGAAGGGGGTAAGATCATGAACAGTGTCTGCGGCCCGTTGTGTGGAAGCCCTCGCGTTTCGGAAGTGCCAAACAAGAACGAATAGTCGTTTAACGTATCTGCAATTCCAGCAGCGCGAGGCGGGCCAGTTCTTTGGTTCCGCAATTCCGTTCCTGGGCAAGACGCAGGATGGAATGGGCGAGCATCTGAACAGTGTGCGCTTTGACCGGTTCGGGTAACGTCGACAACGCCTCGTTCAATGCCGCCTGCATCTCGTCGATTTTCTCCGGCGGAAAAACGCCGCCGCCGTCTTGTACGTCGATTGTGTCCATCGCTCCCTCTCTCCACGGTTGGGACAGGAGGCTCCGGGCCTCCTGTCGAGTTGCGGTTAGTCGATGACTTGAATGACGCGATGGCTTCTCGGATCGACGAGAACCGTACGGTCATTCACCACAGTGTAGCGATATTGAGTGGCGCCGTATTCGCGCGGCACCTCGTAATACGTCACGCCTGCCGTTGGCAGCTCGGCACCGACCCGAACATCGCCTGAATAGTGATAGGAGGGATGATGCCGTTCCACCACGTAGCTGTGGAAGCGTGGACGCGTGTCGTCGGCGATGCCGCCTGCAACTGCGCCAGCGGCAGCGCCTGCTGCTGCTCCGACGGGGCCGCCAACCGTCCCTCCGACGATTGCTCCTCCCACGGCCCCGCCGGCCGCTCCGTTCTGTGCCGGCGCGGAAGATGTGCCGAGAACGGTGGCTGCAATAGCCAAAGCTCCAATAAGTATCTTTTTCATGCCTCTCTCCTGAAAAATGATGTGTCGGTCGCGTTAATCGATTTCCTCGATGATCGTGCGCTCATGCGGCTCGATCACGTAGGTTCGATTTTCCTGCCGGAGGTAGCGATACTCGCGCAGCTCGGGCGCATCGACGTAGACCTCCTCAGGGAAGCTTTGCAGTTCGACGCTGGCGGGGACGCGTTCGCCGACGGAGATACGGCTGCTACGCACCGCCGATCCTGTTGTGCGCGGCTCGCTTCTGCGCGAATACTTTCGAACCGCCGCACGATCCTTTTCGGTGAACTTTGTTCGCTGACGAGGCGCTGCCTCTGCGCTTCCGCCGCCGCTGCGCGGGATCACGGTCACGATCCTTGAGCTCGACGGTTCAACGATCACGATCTCGTCGCGGACCACGAAGAAATTATATCCGCGATATTGCGGCACGATCTCGACGATATCGGCAGGAATTGTTCTGAGATGAACATGACGGGGCACGACCGTCCCAACAGAGACCGAGAAGTTCACGTTGGTGATGGGCTTGACGTCCAGCCGCGCGATCGAGCGGTTGATGCGGGTGCGCTGCTGACTGTTGATGTTGACGTCGACATTGGTCGAGGTTCGGGTTCGATCCGTGTCACCGTTGCGGCCGCGATCCGTCTGCTGGTTGGTCGCTGGGCGATCGCTGTCGGACCGAGATGTATTCGTTCCATTACGGTTGTCACGATCCGCGGAGTCGCGTGTGTCATGCTTTGAGTCCGAGCGATCCGCGTCACGGTTATTCGTGCGATCGCGTGACTGCGCGCTATCGTTCGAGGAGCGATCTCGTGTCGGCGACTGAGCACTGTCGGATGAGCGCGGTTGATCGCGAGATTGATCATTCGCAGCGCCAGATGTCGATGTGCCTGTGGTGGCTTTGCCGGCGTCCGATCTGTCGCTGTCAAATTTGCCTGTGTCGGATCGGTTGCTCTCGGATGACCGGTCAGAATCGGATCGCCCGGCGGCTCCCTTGGTGGCGGTGCTGCGCGTCGAGCCCGCGGAATCATCCATGTGCTTGGCGGGTGGGGATGTCGTCTGGCGTTGGTTCGGGCTCTGGGAGCTCGGACTTTGTGCCTGTGCGATGGCAATGGTGCCTGCGACCAAAGCGGTCGTCAGCAGATATATCCTGGTCTTCATGGGCATAATCCCTTCGTGCAACGAGAGGCTTCCGCGGACAGGACAGGACCTCTCCTGCATGTCCGGCGTCGCGCAATTGCGAATTCAACGATATCAGTTGGTGGTGCAGACCTTGACGGTCTTCATGGCCGTTTCGGCCTCTGTTCGGGTCTTGTAGACACCGTTTCCGACGACGACCGTGGTTGTCGTGGTCGGCTTCTTGTCAACGATCGTGCATCGCTTCGTCGACGAATCTTGCACCACATAGAATTCAGTTGCTTGTGCGATTGCCGAGCCAACAATGAGGCTGGCGATCGCGCCTCCCAGAATAATAGCTTTCATGGAACACTCCCTGTCGATTTCTATCGGAGGTTCGAACGCGGGTAAGATGAGGACGTTCCGGGCAATTGCCACTTTTTCCCGAAATCGAAAACATTCGATAGAAAATCTGGCGAGAAGCGCGACCAAATGAAGCCGCGATGTGGTGCCAGTTGTCGAAGATGAATGTCGGCTGAATGAGGAACTGAGCTTTGGCTCGCCGGTATGCGTTGCCGAATCGTCCCGTTGCGAGCGAACTGCAAGAACGTCAGTTCAGGCTCAATTCGTAGGCGAGGCGAATCAGGTCCGAATGACTTTGCGCGCCGAGTTTTTGCTTCAGTAGCGACGTGGTGTTGGCGACTGTTTTGTAAGAAAGACCAAGGGTCTCGGCGACCTGGCCAATCTTCTTGCCTTTGGCGAGAAGCCGCACGATTTCGAGCTCACGCGGGCGAAGCTTCGACAATGGATTGGCGCGAATGGACGCGCTCGGAACATTGGTCGCCTCGGCGACTTCCGAGGAAAGAAAGGTTTCACCGGCGGCAACGCTCTTGATGGCACCGGCCAGCGCGCGGGGATTGCTGCTCTTGCAGATGTAGCCCCTGGCACCGAGTTCCATGGCCCGCACCACAAGTGCAGGATCGTCGTTCATGCTGAACATGACGACCTTGGCATCGGGATCGGAACGAAGGACCTTACGCAGCAGCTCAAGACCCGAGACGTCCGGCAGCTTGACGTCGAACAGCGAGACGGTCGGCTTTTGCTTGCGAAACGCCTGGTAACCGGAGAGTGCGTCGGAAGCGGAAACCACATCGAACTGTTCGGAATTAAGCATTGAGATACAGCCGGAGACCACCACGGGGTGGTCGTCGACGATCAATACCTTGATGCGGCCCTTTCGTGTCGCCATCATCAGACTGTAAGAACCGATCAAGCGGGACACAAGGGCAGAGCATGACACGCTGGCAGAACCTGTCGCTTCAAAGCCGGTTGACCGTATCTCTATCGGCAATGCTATTGGGGACGCTGGCTATATGCGTCGTGGCTCTTCTGATGTTCTCGCGGGTTCATCTGATCCAGGAACGCGCGCCGGCGGTGCAGGAAGCGACGGAAGCGGCGCAAGCCCTGAACGCAGCGCTTGCGGCCGCGTCCGATCCGGAGCCCGTGCTGAAGACCCTTGCAGCGTCCCTGAATGGGGGGACCGCGTCCTTGCGGTTCGAAGAGACTGGTGCCACCCCACAAACGCCCATCAAGCGGTTTGACACCGTCCCGACGTGGTTCGAACATCTCGTGCAGGGCGATATGCAGACTCTGCGAATTCCCGTTCAAATCAAAGGGGAGACGCGCGGTCACGTTGTTGCTGATGTGGATGTCTCAGCCGATGTTTACGAAAAGTGGGTAGCCTTCCTGACCTTGATTGTTCTGGCGCTCTTAATCATTCCGTCCTGTGCGCTGATTGCAAGTATGACTGTACGCTCGACCTTGCAGCCGCTTCACGCCGTTTCTAACGTCATCAGCGAACTTTACGATGGCAACTACGACGCGAGAGTCGCCGGAATTTGCGCCCCGGAACTGCAGAGAAGCTGCCGTCAATTGGACGCGCTGGGTTCTAAGCTGAAAACCCTGGCTGACCAGAATCGCAATCTGCTGACCGAAATCGTCTCGGCACAGGATATGGAGCGTAAGGAAATCTCGCGTGATCTGCATGACGAATTGGGTCCGCTCCTGTTCGCACTGCGTTCGAACATTGCCGGCCTGGAAATGTCGCCGCTTCGGCCTGAGGTTCTGTCGCGGGTGGAGATCATTGCCGCGCTGCTGGAGCAACTGCACGAGAGCCACCGGCGCATCCTTGATCGGGTGAAGCCTGCGCACCTGGAGGAACTGGGACTCGTGCGCAGTCTGCGGTCTCTTGCCGACAGTCCGGCACTGATTGCCGCGCAGGTCGAGGCGAGTTGTCACCTTGATGCGGCCATCGACCAGGTCAGCGATCTGGTCGCTGAAACTGCTTATCGCGTGGTACAGGAGGCCGTTACCAATGTGGTCCGTCACGCGGGTGCACGTAACGTATCGATAACGGCCAACGTCACGCGGGCGGACGATTCCCCGAGCCCGATGTTAAAACTCGCTGTCATCGACGACGGTCACGGCAAACCCAACAGCATCGTACCGGGCCGAGGCTTGAAGGGAATGAGCGAGCGTGTCCTGGCTCTCGGCGGACGGCTGTCTCTCGATCGACGGAATGAGAAGTTCATTGTGAGTTGCGACATCCCACTCGACAGCGGATCGGGCGGAAAACCTGTGCGCGCAAGATTGGCAGCCTTGACCTAACGGATCCAAATAACTTCCACGCCCTTCGGCGAAATTGCGTCAACCCCTTCTGAAAACGCCCGGCTGATGTTATCGGAGTGGCCTGATCCGGAGGGATCAGGCCATTTTTTGAACAATCGATTGAGGAGGGCGGCCGATGGCCAACATGTTCGATTTGAGCGGTCGCGTGGCGATTGTCACCGGCGGCAATGGCGGCATAGGCCTGGGGATTGCAGAGGCGCTGGCTGAGCAGGGCTGTGCGGTCTCGATCTGGGGGCGTAATGCCGAGAAGAACGCTGCGGCCGAAACGCGGCTTCGCGCCTTTAGCGATAAGGTGCAGTCGATTGTTTGCGACGTCGCGGTACGCGATCAAACCGAACAGGCAACTGAAGCGACGCTGAAGCAGTTCGGCCGGATCGACGGCTGCTTCGCGAATGCGGGGATCGGCGGCGGTGGCCGCACGCCGTTTGCCGAGCGGACCGAGGAAGACTGGCGACGCATGTTTTCCGTCAATCTCGATGGCGTGTTTCATGCTTTCCAGCCGGTCGTACGCCATATGGTCGCGCGCGCATCGCAGGGCGATGGATTCGGGCGGCTGGTGGCGACCTCGAGCATGGCTTCACTGTTTGGTACGGCGCGCAACGAACATTACGCGGCCTCCAAATCCGCGATCAATTCGCTGATACAGGCACTGGCGGTCGAGCATGCGCGCTACGGTGTCACGGCCAACGCCATCCTGCCCGGATGGATCAACACCGAAATGACAGAGGGCCTGCAAGCCAACGACAAGTTCATGGCGGCGGCTGTTCCGCGCATTCCGGTGCGACGCTTCGGCCAACCAAAGGATTTCGGCGGCATCGGCGTTTATTTGATGAGCCAGGCATCGGCCTATCACACCGGCGACTGTATCGTGATCGACGGCGGATACAGTATCTTCTAAGGCGGGCACATCGCGACGATCGGCGATCGTCGCGATGCCGCCTGTGTTGAATGTGCGGTTACGAGTCCAGCAGCTCGCCGAAATTCATCCAGTAGGACGTCGCAAGCCAGCCTGCATCGACTGGAATGGACGCACCGGAGACAGCGCTGGCATCGTCGGACATCAGGAAGCTTGCGACGCCGGCGATTTCGTCGATCTCGACCAGCCGCCGCATCGCCGTGGCATTCTCGATCGCGCTGACGTTTCGTTTCCCGCTTGCGATCTTCTCACGCATGATCGGCGTCAGGGTGAAGCCCGGTGCGATCGAATTGACGCGTACGCCCTTGGGGCCGAACTCGCCTGCGGTCAGGGTCGTCAGCGAACCGAGCGCGACCTTTGTCGGAGCATAAGCGTGCAGGGGGAGAGGGCGCGTTTCATTGATCGACGTGATGTTGATGATCGACCCACCGCCGTCCGACATCATCGATGCTGCGAAGACCTGCGTACATGTGACGGCACCGAAGTAATTCACGTCCCAGATATGACGTTGAGCAGCTTCGTCCATTGCCATGAACGATTTGATGTCCTGCAGCAGGCCTGCCGCATTAACGAGGCCGGCAACCGCAATTTGCCGTTCTTTGAGCGAGGCCGCGGTCTTTCGGATATCGTCTGCTTTGGCGACATCCAGCGGCATGGTGACCAACTGGCTGCTGCCGGTTTGCGATTGCAGCTCTGCGAGGGTTGTGGCGTTCAGGTCCGTTGCCACCACGCGCCAACCGTCCGCGAGCAAGCGTCTTGCGATGCCTCCGCCAATGCCGCCAGCCGCACCGGTTACGACGATTGCGGCACCGGCTTTGCGCCGCTCGGACATAAAGTTGCGGTTATGTTTGGAGGATGACATCGGGGCGTTCCGTATGAGGTGAGAGAGCAGTTTCAGGTATCTGCGGGGAAGACCTTGCGCCAGGGTCGGACTTCGACGGAGTGAAACAGGCCCCCAAGCGCATACGGATCATTATGAGCGAAGTTCTTTGCAGACGGAAGGTCCGGACAATCGATCACGACGAGGCCGCCGATCGAGGTTTCACCATCGTCGGCGAGCAGGGGGCCTGCGAAGACGATCTTGTCAAGGTAGGGTTTCAAATAGTCGAGATGGGATGGACGTATGCTCGCACGCAGCGCGGTGCTCGACGGCTTGTCATGGCAGAGAATGGCGAAGTGCATGGAAGTCCTTATGTGGTGGCGTCTCGATATTTCCGGGGACAATCAGAGGTCGAAGATTTTCCCCGGATTCATGATGTTGTGCGGGTCCAGCGTCGCCTTGAGCTGACGCATGTAAGTAACGGTTGCGCCGAGTTCTTCCTTGAGAAATTCGCGCTTGCCTTCGCCGATGCCATGCTCGCCGGTGCACGTCCCGTCCATGGCGATGGCGCGGCGGTTGAGGCGGTCGATGAAGGATTTGGTCTTTGCCATTTCCTCGGCGTCGTCGGTATTGGCCATCACCGAGACATGAAAATTGCCGTCGCCGACGTGTCCGACAATGGGAGCAACCAAACCGGTTGTCTCGATGTCCGCGTGGGTTTCAACCATGCAGTCTGCCAGCCGCGAGATCGGAACGCACACGTCGGTTGCGATGAATTTTGATCCGGGCCGCAGTTGGAGGCAGGCCCAGTAGACATCGTGCCGGGCAGTCCAGAGACGCGAACGTTCTTCGGGGCTCGACGCGTTCTCGAAGGACTCACAGCCGAATTCATCGGCCAATTCGCGAAACAGCTGGACTTGCTCGGCAACGGCGTTCTCCGAGCCGCCGAATTCAACGAAGAGCGTCGGCTTTTCCTGCATCGTCAGCTTGGAATAGGCGTTGCAGGCCCGGATCTGCACCTCGTCAAGCAGTTCGATGCGCCCGAGCGTCAGACCATAGCGAATGCTGGCAATCACCGTGTTGCAGGCCGACGCAAGATCGGGAAATGCGCAAACAGCGACAGCGATCGTTGGTGGAATTCCGTGGAGCTTGACGGTCAATTCGGTGATGACACCGAGCGTCCCTTCCGCGCCGATGAAGAGGCGGGTCATGTCGTAGCCGGCCGACGACTTCCGGGCGCGGGTTCCAGTCTTGCAGATGGTGCCGTCCGGCATGACCACGGTGAGCGCAAGGATGTTGTCCTTCATTGTGCCGTAGCGTACGGCACTGGTGCCCGATGCCCGGGTCGAGGCCATACCGCCGATGGATGCATCCGCGCCGGGATCGATCGGGAAATGCAGCCCGGTCGAGCGAAGATGCGTATTGAGTTGTTTCCTCGTCACGCCGGCTTGGACCACACAATCCATGTCGTCTTCATTGACCGCGAGGACAGCGTTCATCTGACTGAGATCGAGCGTGATTCCACCGAACGGCGCGTTGACGCCGGCTTCGAGTGAGGTTCCGGTGCCGTAGGGAATGATTGGTACGGCATGCGCAGCACAAAGCTTGACGACCTCGGCGACATCCTCCGTCGATCGAGCGAAGAAGACCGCATCAGGCGTTTTGATCGGATGCCAGGAGGTGGAGTTGGCGTGTTGCTCCCGAATGACGGGATTGCACGACAATTGATCGCCGAAGCGTTGGCTCAGGATCGAAATAACGGTCGCGGTGCGATCGCTCCTTGGCTTGGTTGAATCCATGCGGGCGACCTTGTTCATCGAAAATCCTCAAGCTTCGGTGTGCCGGGATCGAAGAACTTGAGTGTTCCTGAATCCGGCAAACGGCGCTTGGCGAGGTTGGCATCCAGCAGGCT
Organism: Bradyrhizobium sp. SYSU BS000235; assembly: GCF_049747295.1. Lineage (NCBI taxonomy): Bacteria > Pseudomonadati > Pseudomonadota > Alphaproteobacteria > Hyphomicrobiales > Nitrobacteraceae > Bradyrhizobium > Bradyrhizobium sp. SYSU BS000235. The sequence goes on along the minus strand of NZ_JBMHJM010000003.1, from coordinate 5,617 downwards.
CGCACAAGCGCCGTGTAACATCGGGTTTAGTCTGCTTTTGCCGGTTGGAGCGGCGCGAACTGTGTCCGCGCGCCGGCGGCCGTCCGTGCGTTGACCGTCAGGAAGGTGCAAATGATAACGCCGTAGAGCGCCACCATTCCGCCGAGCACGCACATGCTGGCGCTGTAATCCCCGAAGTATTCCTTGGCCCAACCGTTGATGTAGGGCCCAACGAAACCGCCGAGGTTGCCGACCGAGTTGACGAGACCGATGCCCGCTGCGGCGGCGGCGCCCGTCAGGAACGTGCTGGGCAACGGCCAGAACAGGATGTTCGACGCCAATATACCGGACGCGCCGATGCAAATGGCAATCATACCGGCGAGCGGTGATTGCGAAAACCCGGCCATCGCCAGGCTGAGCCCGCCGATACAGGCTGGAATGAGGATGTGAAAGCGGCGCTCTCCTGTCTTATCGGAATGCCATCCGTTGAGGACCATGGCGACGCCGGCGCAGAAGTAGGGGACTGCCGTCAGGAGCCCCGCCTGGGTGTTCGAGAGGCCGCCAAAACCCTTGATGATTTGCGGCATCCACAACGTGACCCCGAACAGCGCGCCGATATTGCAGAAGATCGCGAATGCGAGCAGCAGGACCTTGCCGCTCATCGGCGTCTCCACGACACCATAACTCTTCACCTGCTCCTTCGCGGCCTTCTCGGCGGCAAGGGTTCGAACGAGCCAGTCTCGCTGTTCATGTGTAAGCCACCGTGCATCCTCCGGGCCTTTGGTCAGCACGAAATAGGCGACGATGCCGACCACGACGGAGAGGACGCCTTCAACCACGAACATCCATTGCCAGTTCTTGAGTCCCGCCATGCCTCCCATTGTTTCGAGCAGCACTGTGGAAACAGGCGCGCCAATGAGAACCGAGACCGGGAGTCCAAGGATGAAGATAGCAGTGGCACCGCCGAGTAACCGCGAAGGGAACCATTTGCTGAGATAGAAAACGATGCCCGGGAAGAAGCCGGCTTCAGCGGCTCCAAGCAAGAACCGCATGACGTAAAAGGAATTTTCATTATAAACAAAGGCGAACCCTGCGGATATGATACCCCACGTGATCATGATGCGGGGAATCCAGATTCGCGCGCCGACTTTGTGGAGTGCGAGGTTGCTCGGCACCTCGAAAACGAAATAGCCAAGAGAGAAGATGCCGGCGCCAAGACCGTAAACGTAGGGGGTGAATCCCAGATCGGTGTTCATATGCAGCGCGGCAAAGCCGAGGTTCACGCGATCAAGAAACGCTACGATGTAGCAAAGGATAAGGAACGGCATGATACGCACATAGACGCGCTTGATCGTATCACTGCTGATTGAATCTGAGACCATGGTCGCTTCCCCAAGCTTATGTTTTCGCCAATGTTGTCTGAAGCTGCCGCGCGTCTTCGCTGCGCACGTGCAGTTTCATGGCTTTGGAATTCGGGCAGTCCCGGGAGCCGGGCTGTCCGCGGTTTGCTGGAAGGTTCCCACCACGCCCGGCGGTCTTCATCCAACATCTATTTCTAAACTGAACGTTTAGTTTTTAAATGGCAAGGCCTATGACGTCAATCGAGAAACCAGACGAACCCACAAAGCTGCCGCGCGGCCGCAAGCGCAGTTCCGAGGCTGAAAAAGCCGTCCTCGATGCCGCCTATGATCTGCTTCTTCGGGAAGGGCTGCAGGCAACAACGGTCGAAGCCATCGCGGCGCGGGCCAAGGTCAGCAAGGCAACGATCTACAAATGGTGGCCCAACCGGGCCTCGGTGATTATGTCGGCTTTCCTGCGCGAGGCGCGGTATGCGCTGCCATATCCGGAGGAGCTGGAGGCAAAGAGCATCTTCGACCGGCTCAACACAATGGCCATGGAATTTCATGGCGCCATTGGGAGCATGATCTGCGCTCTTATCGCAGAAGGGCAGTCCGACCCGGAGATCGCGCAGGCGTTTCGTGATGGCTATGTTCTCGCCCGCCGCCAGCAGGGCATCGAACTCGTGAAACGCGCGATCGCCAAGAAGCTCATCCGCAAAGCGGATCCGGACGTTGTTCTCGACCTGCTTTATGCCCCGCTTTACTACCGGCTCCTGGTTGGGCATCAGCCGCTCTCGGAAGCCTTCATTCGCCAACATGTCGCCTTGGCGCTGAATGGCATCCTGCCCGCGAAGGAGGAAGTAGCGCCACCGCGGAAGCGATCGCGCCAGCCTTGAATGTGACCAGCCTTGAATGTGTGCAGTGGCGGGAGTGTCCCGCCACTTTTTTTTGCGTTCACATCGACCCATGGTTATCGAGCGTGAATTTGCCCGAAATTTCTTGGGAACCTTTTCGGCCGGGTGCCATCTAAAGCGGGAGTTGACCGGCAGCAGGAGATTCCATTCATGACCTCAACAACGGCTTCAAATGTGCAGATGCTTGATGATCGGCGGACGACAACCAATTCCAAGCCCGATCGGGCCGAAGTTGAGGCGGCAGTGCGCACCCTGGTTCGTTGGACGGGCGATGATCCGGATCGGAACGGACTCGCGGAGACCCCGCATCGTGTCGCGCGCGCGTTCGAGGAGTTCTTCGTCGGTTATTCGATGAATCCGGTCGAAGTTTTGAAAAAGACCTTCGAGGAAATCGAAGGATATGACGAGATGATCAGTCTACGTAACATCCGTTTCGAAAGCCATTGCGAGCATCACATGGCGCCGATCATCGGTCAGGCCTGGGTTGCCTATATTCCAAACGGTCGCGTCGTCGGCATCAGCAAGCTTGCACGGGTGGTCGAAATCTACGCCAAGCGGCTGCAAATTCAGGAAAAGATGACTGCCCAGATCGCGAACACGATCAATGAGGTCTTGAAGCCGCAAGGCGTCGGCGTCATCATCAAGGCAAGGCATCACTGTATGACCACGCGCGGCGTTCACAAGCCGGATACCGATCTGGTCACGAGCCGGATGCTGGGTTGCTTCCGCGACAATCCGACCACACGTCAGGAATTTATCAGTCTCGCGGTATAGTCTGGGCCTGATCAGGTCGCGTCCGCAACGGGAGATGGTGATGAACGAACAGACCGCGCCAGAAGGTCCTGATCTGAGCAAGGGCGTCAAGCTGACGGAGCTGGCAGAGGGCAAGTTGCTCGGCCACGTCGGCGAGGAGCAGGTGCTTCTGGTCCGCGGTGAGAGTGGCATCTTCGCTGTCGGCGCTCACTGTACGCATTACCATGGTCCGCTCGCGGACGGCCTCGTTGTCGGTGACACTATCCGCTGTCCCTGGCACCACGCCTGTTTCAATTTGCGCAACGGCGAAGCGGTTCGCGCACCGGCATTCAATCCCATCGACTGCTGGAAAATCGAGGAGCGTGGTGACACGGTCTTCGTAGGTGACAAGGTGGACGCAGGCAGCGCACCCGCGCCTAAATCAAAAGCAGGCCCGGATAAGATTGTGATTATCGGAGGAGGGGCAGCAGGATTCGCCGCAGCCGAAATGCTCCGACGCGAGAATTTCAGCGGCGAACTCGTGATGCTGTCGCAGGAAGCGGCCGCGCCGATCGATCGTCCCAATGCGTCGAAGGATTATCTCGCCGGCAATGCCCCTGAAGATTGGATGCCGCTGCGGCCCGACGATTACTATCGGGATGCTGGGATCAATCTGCAACTCGGGACCGAAGTGACTGCGATTGATCCCGGCGCGCGCCAAGTCAGGCTGAAGAGCGGAGAGGCGGTGTCGTATGGTCGCCTGCTGCTCGCGACCGGCGCCGAGCCGCGCCGTCTGACCATTCCGGGATCGGACTTGCCGCATGTGCATACGCTGCGCACGCTGGCCGACAGCCGTGCCATCATCGCGGCGATAAAAGATGCGCGCCGGGCAGTGGTGATCGGTTCGAGTTTTATCGGCCTTGAGACGGCGGCGGCGTTGCGGGCGCGCGACATCGAGGTTCATGTTGTCGCTCCCGAGAAAATCCCGATGGAGCGTGTTCTCGGACCCGACATGGGGCAATTCATCCGCCGCCTGCATGAGGAGCACGGCGTTATCTTCCATCTCGACGATGGTGTCGTCGCCATCGAGAAGGGCGGGACCAAGCTCAAAAGCGGCGGCGATCTGCAAGCCGATGTTGTCGTCGCCGGCATTGGCGTACAGCCTCGTGTTGGGCTTGCCGAGCGCGCGGGTATCAAGGTGGATCGCGGCGTCCTGGTCGATCGCTATCTTGAAACCAGTGTTCCGGGCATCTATGCGGCCGGCGATATCGCGCGCTGGCCGGATCCGCATTCGGGAGAGAACATCCGGGTCGAGCACTGGGTTGTTGCCGAGCGTCAAGGTCAAGCCGCGGCACGGAACATGCTGGGCGTCAGTAAGGCCTTCGACGCGGTTCCGTTCTTCTGGAGCCAGCACTACGACGTGCCGATCAACTATGTCGGACACGCCGAGCGCTGGGATGAAATCGCCGTCCATGGTGACATCGCGGCGAAAGACTGCCTGCTCGAATACAAGCTCAAGGGCCGCGTGCTGGCCGTGGCATCGATCTTCCGTGATCTGGATAGTCTCAAGGTCGAACTGGCGATGGAGCGTAGCAAGCTCTGAGCTATTCAGAAGGAGGCCTGGGCAGACCTTAGATCAGCACAAAAAACCGCGAAATCTACCGCGCTCGTCGTTCGCCTAATTCTCGTTGTTGGCAGCGAGGCGCAAGAATTGTTGCTTCATTCCATTGACCTTGGCGAGGTAGGCCGCGACGAGGTGATCGCCGCAGCGCTCGCCGGCCATCGCATGGAAGCCGCGTCGCACGAACGCCCGAGCCGGTCTGGCGCCGCAGAGATGGATGAGCGCGGCAAGATTCTGCTTCTCCTGCGGGCTCGCGGTCTTGCCCGGTGTGGTGGCGAGAACCGTTTTGACATTGCGATCGAGGTACACCGCGGCGAGCTCGATGGCGTGGCTTGGTATCCCGCGGATATAGAGACTGTTGAACCCGCAGTCGGCATCCACGACTGTATGACGGCGGACGCAAAACCGGCTGGCCTCGGCGTAGGCCGCATCGGTCATTTGATAGAGGCCAACGGAGCTCGACGCAGGCTTGTATAGCCCGAAAGGGTTCCAGGTTAGCTGCCACCGCCAATAGGTGCGCGCCACCGGGTTGCCTGCGCTCTCGATTTGCGCCAGGGCAGCAAGCAACTCGGGCGTGACGGCGTCGGTGGAATACTTGCGAAAGAGGAGGCCGTACTGCCGCCAGGTTTCACCCGGCATCTTGTCGAGCGCCCGGCCGACGAAAAAGAACAGCTCGGTCGGCTTGCGGATCACCTGATAAGCGATGTTCGACAACGTTGCCGCCGTGAGAATGATCGCTACGATAAGAGCGATCCGTACCGCCATAGGCACAGTGGTTAGTTTCCCTCGGGCCCACCGGATGCCTTGCCAGCGACGAGCGGAACGAGCCGCCGTCCGCCAGCTTTGTCGGATCCGTTTTTTGCGGATGACGGGCTTTTCGGGATGCGACGAGGACACGGGGACAGTAATGACGCTTTGGCTATACGCCAGTAGCCCATTCACCCTTGCGGAACACGGGCACCCGACGCCCATCCGCATAAATGCCGTCGATATCGGTCTGGTTCGTGCCGATCATCCAGTCGATGTGGATC
>NZ_JBMHJM010000002.1:0-277260 GCF_049747295.1 Bradyrhizobium sp. SYSU BS000235 | reverse complement strand
GCCGCCCTGCCATTCGTGGCCGTCGGCAAGGCCGATCGTCAGATCTGTGCCGGGGCCCGTATAGTGAAGCGAGTCGAAGCGCTGCCCATTGAGCCATTCAGTCCGCTCGCGAAGCCTGGCGTTGTGCTTTTCCCAGGATGCGACGGCGTCGTCGTTATCGACCCGCGAAGCACTGAAAATCGCCTCGGCGAGTTTGGCCAGCGCGACCTCTTCGCTCTCGTTGGGGAAAACCTGCTTTGCCCATGGCGTGGTGGGATACGCGACGATGTTCCAGTTGATGTCGAAGCCGACAATTTTCTCCAGAGCAGGCTTGTAGGCCATTGAATTGGCCTTGCTGGCGCGCGTAACTTTCGCGGGATCTTGCCCCGAAAGTAACATCGGATCGTCTCCGACGATCGCAAGCCTCGCCGTGTTGCCGGCAAACGCTTTGGCCATTCCTTCGTACAACCAACCGGCGGCGCGATCGAAGCCGATGTCCGATCCGAAGCGATAACGTGCCAATGTGATCTCATCATCAGAGAAAAAAGGCGTTACCAGACCGGCGCCGGCCTTGTAGGCATGTTCGGCAATTTTTCGCACAAACGGCAGTGCCGCGGTCGGCGCCGTGACCAGCAAATCCTGTCCCGGTTGGAGCCGAAGCCCCACTTTGATCGCGACTTCAGCGAGACGATCCAGCTTAACGGGATCGATTGGAGCGATGATCTTGCCGTCTTGAGGGTGCATGATGGGAGCGGGGCCTGACTTGAAATGTTACGTTTGCGCAGCATCCCCCGGTCCTGAACGAGATGGCATTGTCGGGTCTGATCAATAAAACGAATAAATAGTATTCAGCCGATCTTGAGCCCAAAGAGCGTGCGGTCATGCTCGTCTCTTGGGCTCGTGCTTCCGCGCACTCCTCGTCATCTTACATCGGATCACGATATTGCGACTGTGCCGGGAGCTAGTCGGAACGAGAAGATAACACGGTGTATCTTGTGCTGCTGACCTTTCCGATCCCACTCGGTAGTGCCAACAGCTAGATTTCCATAACAAGGAACATCGACGAAATATGGAGGTTATGGAGGTATTCGGAGACCTCCTATGCACATCACGGCGAAAGAAGAAACGACCTCCCGAGGACTAACCTCCACAGCACGCATTGGATCGCATCCTCTCCATCCAATGTTGGTGTCATTTCCCATCGTCTGCTTTGTCGGAGCGCTAGTTACGGACATCGCCTATTGGCAGACGGCGCAAATGATGTGGGCCGACTTCTCCGCGTGGCTGCTTGCCGTAGGTCTTGTGATGGGCGTGCTGGCGGCCATTGCCGGGCTGATCGATTTTCTCGGCAACCGACAAATCCGGAAACTGTCGGAGGCGTGGGTTCATTTGGCGGGAAACGTCTTGGTGCTGATTCTCGCCCTGTTCAATTCGTTCGTTCACAGCCGCGATGCCTGGACATCGGTGGTGCCGACCGGTCTCATTCTCTCTGCGCTGACCGTGCTCACGCTGCTGGTGACGGGATGGATGGGATGGGCCATGGTCTATCGCCATCGCGTGGGAGTGACCCGGTCATGACCGTGAACTCCTTTCTTCGCAATCGAACTTACCTCAGCCTCGCGACCTGTGTGATCGCGGCGCTCGGCCTGGCGAGCTGCAACGATCCCGGCGGCGATCCCAAAGAGCAACTCGGGGCGAAGTACAAACTTCCTGAATTGCAGCAATTTCTGATCCCGCCGATGCACGTCGCGTCGGTTGTCGGCTGGAAAGACGGTGAAACGCCGACGGTGGCGGACGGTCTGCAGATCAAGGCTGTGGCGTCCGGTTTGCAGCATCCGCGCTCGCTCTACGTGCTTCCCAACGGCGACATTCTGGTGGCGGAGTCGAAGGCACCGGGGACCGAGCCGATCAAGCGGCCGAAAGACTTCATCATGAACTGGGTGGAGTCGTGGGCGACATCAGGCGGCGATACCGGCAAGAGCAATCGAATAACGCTGCTGAGAGATGCGGACGGCGACGGCAAAGCGGAGGTGCAGACAACGTTTCTGGATAATCTGCATTCGCCCTTCGGCATGGTTTTGGTCGGCAATGACCTCTATGTCGCCAATACAGATGCCATCGTTCGCTACGAATACCACACGGGCGATACGCAAATCACCAAGCCAGGCACGACTCTGACCGAGTTACCCGGCGGACCGATCGATCATCACTGGACCAAGAGCCTCACCGCCAGTCCCGATGGTTCGCTGCTCTATGTCGGCGTCGGCTCGAACAGCAACATCACTGAAAACGGCATGGAAGCCGAAAAGAACCGCGCGGCGATCTGGGAGGTTGATCGCGCCACCGGGAGGTCGCGGATCTTTGCGAGCGGGCTGCGAAACCCGAACGGGCTGACATTCGAACCGAACAACCACACGCTATGGGCTGTCATCAACGAGCGCGATGAAATCGGTCCGGATCTGGTGCCGGATTATCTCACCTCGGTGAAAGACGGCGCGTTCTACGGCTGGCCGTACAGCTACTACGGCCAGCATGTCGACCCGCGCGTGCAGCCGCAGCGCCCGGATCTGGTGGCGAAAGCGATCCCGCCGGATTACGCGCTGAGCTCCCACGTCGCCCCTTTGGGTCTGACGTTCTACACCGGCGACAATCTGCCGGCGTCCTACAAGGGTGGCGCGTTTGTCGGCGAACACGGCAGCTGGAATCGGCCAAACCTGAATGGATACAAGGTTGTCTTTGTGCCGTTCGCTGATGGCCGTCCCAGCGGACCCGCGCGGGACGTGGTGACCGGATTCCTTAACTCGGATCAAAAGTCCAGAGGTCGGCCGGTCGGACTCGCGGTTAGTAAGAGCGGTGATCTGCTCATTGCCGACGATGTCGGCAACAAGGTCTGGGCCGTTTCTTCGAAGAAGTAGCGGCTTTCGCCGCTATCTCTCCATATCCTCCAAATTCAATGAGGCCAGCCATGAGGCATAAAGTTAAAGTCAAACCTTATGGGGGTGACGCCGGCGGTTGGGGATCAGTGAAGGTTGTTGCCAGTATCTTGACGCAGGAAGAGGTTGCGTTGCTGGGCAGTGAAATACTTATCAAGCAGAACAAGCCGGACGGCTACATGTGCGTGAGCTGCTCGTGAGCCAAGCCCAAGACACCGCGGCCGTTTGAATTCTGTGAGAACGGTGCGGAAGCGACGGCGTAGAAGGAGTTGCCGGGAACGGGTTAGTTGTCAGCGCGTACCGATGCGTTGCTGTCGCGGGCAGAAACCGGAAAAATGGCACCGCGTTCAACATCCCCATTGTGTCCGGTTGTCACCCGGCAAGACTCAACGCCATTTCGCACCTTTTGTTCTACGACAGCGGAGCAAGCCACTAACCGTGCTTCTAGGGTGGGGCATAGCTTTGGCCGTTTCGGCCTCGTTCACATCAATGGATGGCTTGAACGCGGCTCGAATGCCCGCGCAACCTGTCGCGGGCGTGCATTATAGGCATGTTCCAGGCTGCCGCCTCTCTCCTTGCTATCGGTTGTGGGAACAGGCTTGAGCTGGCTAATATCGTTCACAAAGGGATGCCGCCCGCGCGGTGCGAGGGGACGGATCGATCCGAAGAAAACGGCGACCGTCCAGCACCACGCTGCCTGGGATTATGCCAGACGACGTAAGGAGCGCAGAAGAAGTGTCAATAACCGACGACGTTTTGCCCGCTGACGATTACAAACCACACACATCGCATTGGGGAGTTTTTTCGGCGCGTTGGCGCGATGGCACGCTTGATGTTCGTCCCTATCCGAAGGATCCGGATCCCAATCGACTGATCCATAACTTTACAAATGCCCTGCGTCATAAGGCTCGGGTTGGGGAGCCAATGGTCCGGCGTGGCTGGTTGGAGAGAGGTCCGGGGCCCGACACGCGGCGCGGACGGGATGAATTCGTACCCGTGACATGGGAGAAAGCGATGACACTTCTCGCGACCGAGCTTGCGAGAGTGAAGGATCGCTACGGTCCAGAAGCGGTGTTCGGAGGATCATACGGATGGTCAAGTGCCGGCAGATTTCACCACGCACAAAGTCAGGTTCATCGCTTTCTGAATATTGCTCTCGGTGGCTACGTTAAATCCGTGAACACCTATAGTTCGGGAGCCGCTTCCGTACTCATTCCAAAGGTCATCTGTGATTATGAGGAGATGACAAAGAACAATGTGTCCTGGAATCAGATTGCTGAACACACTGATATCGTATTGGCGTTCGGCGGTATGGCTCTTAAGAACAGTATGGTTGCCGGGGGCAGCATCAGCCAGCACATCGAACGCCAGAGCATGGCCCGCGCAAAAGCGAGAGGCTGCAAATTCGTACTCATCAGCCCGTTGCGCGGCGACCTGCCGGAGGAAGCCGGCGCTGAGTGGCTTGGCATAACACCGGGCACGGACATCGCGTTGATGTTGGCGCTGGTCCACACGCTGGTCCGCGAAGGCCAGCACGATCAAGCGTTTCTAGATCGGTATACGGTGGGTTGGCCTATCTTCAAGGATTACGTCTTTGGGGCGGTCGATGGCCAACCAAAGGACGCCGCATGGGCCTCTCAGATTTGCGGGATTTCGGAAGACACGATCCTATCGATCGCTCGTCAACTCGCAGGTCGGCGTGTCTTAATTGGCGTCTCCCATTCGCTGCAGCGCTCCGAGCACGGCGAGCAGCCGGTGTGGATGGGAGCCGTCCTTGCATCAGTGTTGGGACAGATCGGTCTTCCGGGAGGAGGTTACGCATACGCGCTGGGATCGATTGCGTACTACGGACGGCGTTACAATGCTGTTTCGGGACCAACCCTTTCACAGGCCAAAAATGGAGTGAAAGACTTCATCCCGGTGGCTCGTATCGCGGACATGTTGCTAAATCCTGGCACGACATATCGCTACAGTGGTCAAACCCGAACATATCCCAACATCAAGATGGTTTATTGGGCTGGTGGAAATCCGTTCCACCACCATCAGGATATCAATCGACTGCGGGATGCTTTCGCAAGGGTGGATACATTGGTTGTTCACGAGCTTGCATGGACTGCGACCGCGCGGCATGCGGATTTCGTTTTGCCGGCCACGATGACCCTCGAACGAGAGGACATCGGCTACTCTTCAAATGATCCGCTGATGGTCGCCATGCACCCGGTGGCGGAGCCTTATGGTCAAGCCCGAGACGATTACGCAATATTCGCGGAACTCGCACAGAGACTCGGCAGGGGAGAGGCGTTCACTGAAGGCCGTACGGTGAGGCGGTGGCTTGAATATCTGTATGAAAGGACGCGCTCCGAATTGGTTGACCTTGGAGCCAACGCCCCGAGCTTCGAAGAATTTTGGGCCGCCGGTACACTTGAGATTCCGCAGGCACCGGATGACGGTGGGCAGCTACGTTCATTTCGGACGGATCCGATCGGCAATCCGCTGCCAACGCCAAGTGGAAAAATCGAGATTTTCTCGGAGGAGATTTCGAGCTTTAACGATGCGGACTGCCCCGGGCACCCGACGTGGTTGGGACCGACGAATGTTCCCAGCAAACTCGCGCCGTTCGTCCTCGTTTCGAACCAGCCGAAAACCCGCCTCCATAGCCAGCTCGATTTTGGCGATCACAGCGCCAACGCAAAAATGCGGGGACGAGAAATCGCGTCTATGCACCCAGAGGACGCAGCTCCGCTCAAGATCAAAGACGGAGATATCATCCGGCTCTTCAATGAGCGCGGAGCCTGCCTCGCCGGTGTCACTCTTACGCAAGATATCGTTCGAGGCATCATTCAATTGCCAACCGGTGCTTGGTACGACCCATCAGACCCCGAAGAGAACATGCCTCTTTGCGTTCATGGCAATCCAAACGTCCTGACGCGCGACATTGGGACATCCGCATTTGCGCAAGGATGTACGGGGCAACTCACCACGGTGAATGTCGAACGCTTCGAGGGAAATCTTCCGCCGATACGGGCTTATGATCCGCCGAATAGCGCAGACGGGTAGAGGACGCACACTCGGGCGAACATTGACGCTCGCGAGACTGTGACTGCGAAAGCCTCGACCGCCCGAGTTTGTCACGAAACAGTCAAGTCAACGCAGATAGAAGGACCGCTTAGGCGTATGTCGCCAGTCGGGAGCGTTGAGTGTTTGTTCGAAGGTGCTTAGTTGCGGCGTTTGCCATTGTCATGGCTGTGGTTGTCCAACAAGCCTTTGCGTTTCCCGTCGATGGCAACCAAACGACTTTACCCGCGGGAAGCGAGCTGAATGAGGATGCTCTCGACCTTCCGCGCGAGGTGTTTCATTCCGAGGCTGTCGGAGGTCGCAGGTCGCATCTGGTAAACCTCGGAGACATGGCGTTCAACGCGCCGGGTATTCTGGGGGGGACCGCACGGCAGGCAGGGATCAGTTGCGGTACATGCCACGTCAACGGCGCATCAAATCCCAAACTCTTCATCCCCGGGATGTCGACCCGGCCCGGCAATTTCGACACCACCGGCTCATTGTTCAATCCGAAAGCAAATAATCTTGCTCTCGACGCGGTGCGAATCCCGAGCTTGCGTGGCGCACGCTATCTGGCGCCCTACGGAAACGATGGGCGAATGACATCGCTGCGCGATTTCGTCCGCAATGTGATCGTGGTCGAGTTCGCTGGTCCCGAACCATCGCCCGCAATCCTTGATGGCCTGGTGGCCTACATCCAGGATATCGACTTTCTGCCCAACCCGAGTCTCGGCCCAGGCGGAAAGCTGACCACTGAGGCGAACGATGCAGAACGCCGCGGAGAGGTGCTTTTCCGCAAGCCTTTCCCGCATGATCCCAGTCTCAGTTGTGCAGGCTGCCATGATCCGGCGACTGCTTTTCTCGATCACAAGCAGCACGATGTCGGGACGGGCGGTCTGTACAAGACGCCCACCTTGCTGAACGCGGATTTCAATGCACCTTACTTTCACGACGGGCGCTACGACACCTACGACCAGGTGGTGGGGCACTTCGACAACAAATTCCAACTCGGGCTCTCGGCTCAGGACAAGGCAGATCTCGTGGCCTATCTGACCGCTGTCGGAGACGGCGTGCAGGCCCATGAGCGTGACGGTGCTGCCGCCCGACTGCAAGAGATCTCCGGCTTCGTCGGCGTTCTGACGAAAGCCATTCCCGAACACGATAACGACACCATTGATCTTGTGGTTGATACGGTGGGCGGCGAGTTGCGTGAGCTCACCGAGCGTGTGCCGGACCGAAAGAACACCATCGTGTCGGGAGGCGTGAAGCAACGCAATCTCGCGCGCATGGCTCTCAAGGAGGTCGTGCTGACATTGCGGCGCATTGGTAACGATGCCGCGTCCGGAAATTACGATGCCGCAGCTGCCGAATACAGAACCTATGATCGGCTGATGAACGCTGCGGTACCGGCCATCATCAGCAGCGCGGAGCCATGGTCGTTGTTCAACCCGATCGTTCACGACGCACACTATGCGGCACTACGCCGGATTCTGCAGTCGGATAAACAGCCTCCGCAGCAAGCCAACTGAATGCGCGCCGGGCGCGTGCAATATCACGTCCTGACGACTTCTGCCGACGCGCGAGGGCGAGTCAGCGGTGCATCACGTTCGTGCGCGTGACACGTGGCGCGTCACTGTGTCGCGATCCGGTGTCATCATTCATTCGCAAATGATGCAAGAATTTGAACGTGTACTGTCATTGATCGCGACTAGGACCTGCGGATCGTTCGTTTTGAACGACGATTCCTCTTAGAAAGACAGGTCCATGCTCCCACACACGATTCGCGGAAGGGGCCGGCTGCGATTGATCGCCGGCGTTTCTGCTACCGCACTCTTAGGTCTCGGCGGCGCGCTGCTGCCGCATGGTGAAGGCAGCCCTGCGTTCGCCGCCAATGAGGCACGCGCCGCGGCAAAGGCGGAAAAAGTCGCCACATCAAAGCCGGAAAACATTTCCACCGAAACGCCGATCAAGCACGTCATTTATATTGTCGGCGAAAATCGCAGCTTCGATAACATCTTCGGTACCTACAAGCCGAAGAATAACCAGAAGATCTGGAACCTGCTGTCCCAGGGGATCGTCAATGAAGATGGGACCCCGGGCAAGAATTTCGCCAAGGGTCAGCAGTATCAGATGGCCTCGAGCAATGGCCGGTTTGTCCTCAGCCCGCTCCACAAAAGCCCTTACACGTTCTTGCCTGTGCCGACGATTTCATCGGCGCAGCCTGTGGGCGTTGGTCTGGCGTTCGGCATCGTCGACGCGTCCGGAAAGCCGACCGCCGCATTCCCTGAAGGCGATCCCTCTCTGCCGCTCGACGATCAGATCACACTCGCGACAGGCGGCACCGGTTCGATTCCCAAGAACAGTCCGGATACCCGCATCCCTGGCGTCAATCGTTTGCCCGCGGGACCTTTCCAGCAGACCGGCCCGACGCTGGCCTACGACGCTTACGAGGGCGACACGATTCACCAGCTGTTCCAGATGTGGCAGCAGAACGACTGCGGCATGAAGAACGCGACTCCGGAGAATCCGACCGGCTGTCTGCACGATCTTTATCCGTTCGTCGCCACCACGAACGGAACGCTGCCGGGTAAGACGCCGACCGATGGCGGTCAGGACATGGCTTTCTTCAACATGAACACCGGCGACGCACCGATCTTCAAGGCGCTCGCCGACCAGTACACGATCTCGGACAACTTCCATCAGGCGATCATGGGTGGATCCGTGACCGGCGCGATCGGAATTGCTTACGGCGATAACGCTTTCTACAGCGACGCAAAGGGCCGTCCGGCGGCTCCTCCTGCCAACGGCATCATGAACCCGAATCCAGTGGTCGGTAGCGTCAACACCTACCAATCGAATGGGACGTGGGTGAACTGCGCCGATCGGAACCAGCCTGGCGTTGGCGAATTCCACACCTATCTCGCGTCGCTTCCTTATTTCGTTGGCCCGAACTGTGCGGCACATGCGTACTACCCGACCCGCGACGCCGACCCGCCGTACGATGCCGCCGGCGCGCTGGTGCCGGCGACGGCAACGACGATGCCGCCAGTGCTTCAGCGCCATATCGGCGATGCACTGAACGACAAGAAGGTTTCGTGGGCATGGTACGCTGGCGGCTACGATTCTGCCGTTGCGGTTGCCGGGGGTGCCACCGACATCTTCAATCAGGTATTCCGGGCCGGATACGGCGATCATACCAATCCGTTCCAGTACTCGAAGTCGGTCATGACGGATGCGAAGGCGCGCGCGGCGCATCTGAAGGACACCTCAAACAACCTGTTTGATGACATCGATAGCGGAAATCTCCCCGCGGTCACCTTCGTCAAGCCGGACGGCGCACTTCAGGGCCATCCCGGCAGCGGCAAGGTCAGCCTTCTGGAAGAATTCGTCCAGAACGTCGTCGAGCACGTGAAGGCCAATCCGAAGTTGTTTGCCGATACCGCAATCATCATCTCGTTCGACGAGAGCGGTGGCTTGTATGACAGCGGCTTCATTCAGCCGCTCGATTTCTTCGGCGATGGCCCTCGCATGCCGATGCTGGTGATCTCTCCGTATTCTACGGGAGGCCACGTGGTGCATTCCTACAATGACCAGGTTTCAGTCTTGAAGTTCATCGAACGGAATTGGCATCTCGACAAGATTTCTGATCGCAGCCGAGATAATTTGCCAAATCCGGTCATGAATCAGACGAACCTGTGGGTGCCAACGAATATGCCGGCGATCGGTGACCTGTTCGACATGTTTGATTTCGCGAATAGCGCATCACAGTGATGATCATCATCCACGGCAACTGCTTGTAGGACACGTCAGTCCCACACCGTGTGATGAAGCAAGAGTTGCGCCGGTCGAACCATCTGGTTCGGCCGGCGTTTTTTTAAGCATCTCGTGTTGGTGGCTATTTAGCGACGTGAAGGCGTCGGCTGTGTCGTTGACGGCGCCACGCGGGACGATCAAGTGCGAGCAGGGGCCATCGGAGGAAATGGGGCCAGCCGCTCTTCAGGATCAGGAATAACGCAGCGTGATTTCTGTTTGGCAGACGTCAGATTAAATTCTTGGCGAGAAACAACTCGCCAGTCTTTTTGATGTGCTCCAGCAGCAGGTGGGTCGATAAGTCGATGTCCCTTTTCAAGGCGGCGGTCATGATGTCCCGATGTTCGCTATTCACATCTCGTGAAAGCTTCGATGAGCGGGACATGATGCGGTATCTCTCGGATTGATCGAAGAGCTGTTCGCAAGAGGCAATGATCCATCGCGACTTGCAAGCCGATATCAAGGCTGTGTGAAACTTCCGGTGCCAGACGTTGTAGTCGCTGTCGGCTCCGTCACCGCCAACGTCCCATTGAGTCACGGATTCAAGTCTGTGAAACGAGAGAATAACGGCATCTTCCCAGGCGGCGTCGCCGTTCCTGATCGACTCGCGGACGGCGACCTCATAGAGCATGCATCGCGAGCGAATGAGCTCGTCCAAATCCTCCCGATTGATGGTTGTAACAAAGAAGCCTCTGCGGTCGCTCTGAAGGACCAGCCCTTCTTTGCCTAACCGGCTGAGCGCTTCCCGCATCGGGCTGAGGCCCGTTCCATAGCGTTCACACATCTCCGCCATCCGGAGCTTCTGACCGGGAGAGAGGGCGCCGCCGATGATGTCTTGGCGGATTCGCTTGTAGACGACCGTCGCGAGCGTTTCGGTGCCTGAGGCGGTCTCGGTATGGATGCGCTCGCTCATCTTGCTTCTCACGGGAGGAATGGCTTTTTTCGAAAAAAAGCTTGCAGAGCCATTTTTTTCGAATTTATGATAACTGCCACCAATGTTCAAATCGAAGTTCGGCAGGGGAATATGCCCAAGCAAATCATTCAGCCAAGAGGGATGGCGGAAGCCGTGGGCCCGTTCTCCCGAGCCATCCTGATCGACGGGCATCTCCATATTGCCGGTACGACAGCGTTGAGCCACATCAGCGGCGATTACTACGAGCGCTTCGTTCCGCCCACCATCGAGGAGCAGACGCGCTTGACGCTCGACAACATCAAGAAATGTGTCGAAGCCGTCGGCGGTACCATGGACGACATCTACAAGGTCGTCATCATGCTCAAGAATCCTGAAGACTATCGAAAAATGAACGCCGTGCGGGCGGAGTATTTCCGCTCGTCAGCGACGATCAGCACGTGCTTTCGCGCGGAAGTCATGCGGCCCGACATTTTGGTTGAAATCGAGGCCGTTGCTTATGTGCCGCACGCCAAGCCTTCTGCCTCTTGAGATGATCGGCGATGCCGCACGCCATCAGACTCGAAGCGCTGCGGATGATCTGCGACGTCGATCGGGCGAGCATCGCTCGGCCCCAATTCTTTCGCACATGGGACGTCTTATGAAATTTGTGACTTTTGAACTTGAGGGCAGGGCGAGGCCGGGACTGTGGCTTGATGACGGCATTCTCGACATCGAGCAGGTCGTCCCCGCGGCCGACCGCATCCTTTTCGCGAGCGTGCTGTCGATCGTTGCGAACAACGACAAAACCATCGGCATCCTGAAGCAGGTTCTCGATAGCGGAAACTCTCTGAAGGGCGCGCTGATCGACGCGTCCCGCTGCCGCCTTCTGGCGCCGATCCCCCGGCCTGCCAAGAACGTCTTCTGCGTCGGTCGAAACTACGTGGAGCACGTCGCAGAGGGCTACAGCGCCCGAGGTCTCGAACTCAAGCTCCCGGAGTATCCCCAGTTCTTCACCAAGCCGCCGACGGCAGTGGTGGGGCCAGATGCGGAGATTCCCTTCCAGCCGGACGTCATGGAAAAGCTCGACTATGAAGTCGAGCTCGCCGTGATCATCGGGAAGACCGGCCGCAATATCGCACCTCGCGATGCGCTGGATCATATCTTCGGCTATTCGATCATCAACGATCTCACTGCCCGCGATCTGCAGCGCCGACATGATCAGTGGTTCAAGGGCAAGGGCCTCGATTCCTCATGTCCCTTTGGTCCATGGATCGTCCACCGTGAGGAGATCTCCGATCCGCAGAAACTGACGATCCGGTTGTCCGTGAATGGCGAGATTCGCCAGGAAGCGACGACGGCGCAGATGATCTTCGATCTGCCGCGGATCATCGCGGATTTATCCCGCGGCATGACGCTCGAGGCGGGCGACATCATCGCGACGGGTACGCCCTCCGGCGTCGGCTACGCACGACAGCCTCCGAGCTTCCTGGTCCCGGGAGATGTTGTGCAATGCGAAATCGGCGGAATCGGCGTGCTGACGAACCGCATCGCTGCGTCGAGGATGTCTTAACAAGGTCAACTCACATTGGGGGCGAAGATGGCGAAGCAAATCATTCAGCCAAAGGGAACGACAAAAGCTATCAGCCCACGCACCACGTTCAGACGGAAGCTGGTTCTCGCGGCGGCCCTTGCAGTCTTGGCGTCTTCAATCGCGATGACCTCCACGGGAGCCCAGGCAGAGACCTATCCGGACCGGCCGATCAAGCTGATCATTCCTCTGGCCCCCGGAGGCGGCACGGACGTCACAGGCCGCACGCTTGCCGACGCCATTGCCGCGGAGTGGAAAGCGACCATCGTTCCGGAAAACAGAACAGGTGGCGGCACGACGATCGCTTCGGCAACGGTGGCAAGGGCTCCGGCCGACGGCTACACCGTGTATGTCAACACGGCGAGCTTCATCATCTCGGCGCGGATGATGCCCAATCTGTCTTACGATCCGCAGAAGGATTTTGTGCCGGTGTCGCTTGCCGCTTCGTCGGACCACGTTCTCGTGGTGAGTGCGAAGCTGCCGGTCAAGACGTTTGCTGAGTTCGTCGCCTGGGTGAAGTCCAGGAACGGCAACGCCACCTTTGCGTCGTTCGGCGCCGGCTCGTCGTCCCATCTTGGCTTCGAGCTGTTTCTGAACCGGCTTGGTCTGAACATGACGCACGTTCCCTATAAGGGTAATGCGCCGGCGATGACTGATCTGCTTGGAGGGCATGTCGATGCCATGTTCGCTGACCATGTCGACGAGAGCTTGAAGTCTGACAATCTGCGAGTTCTCGCGATCGCCGGGTCGAAGCGTTCGCCGGAATTGCCGGACGTGCCGACGCTTCAGGAGCTTGGCATGAAGGACTTCACCTCCCGCTCGTTCTACGGCGTGATGTTGCGCTCCGGCACGCCGCAGCCAATCATCGACAAGTGGAATGCAGCAATTCGCGCTGCACTCAAGGAGCCCGAGGTGCAGGCGAAGCTGCGGCTGCTGGGCATTGACCCGATTGGTTCAACGCAAGCCGAGTATGCCGACTACCTGAAAGCCGAAGATGCGAAATACGGGCAAGCGTTGGCGCTCCCGTCGGTCGCCGGCAGCCTGAAGTAGACGTCAGTGAATGACCAGGCCGCGTATTGCCAAGAACGCTATCTTGTCATGCCAATTTCATAGTCCGCGTTGAAGGATCAAGGCATTGTCATCAGGCGGCTGTTGTCAATCGGTGCACGGCAAGGCAAATGAACGCGGATAATCGGAAGACGTTCTTCGATCTGGCTGGTACCGCACTCGCTGTCGGGTGAGTTCGACCGTCGCAGACGTCCTTCAAGCAAGAGGACAATGTGATGGATCAGATCGCGACTGGAGAATTTGATGTTCAGCTCACCCCGATTGGAGCTGCCGATGCCGTTGTCGGTAGTATGGCGATCAGCAAAACATTTCGCGGCGATCTTTCCGGCAGCAGCACAGGTCAAATGCTTGCCGTTCGCACGTCAGTGAACGGGTCGGCTGGCTACGTCGCTATGGAGCGAGTATCAGGCACTCTTGCGGGGAAGAGCGGAACTTTCGCGCTTCAGCACAGCGGAACGATGGACAAAGGCACGCCAACCTTGTCGGTGACTGTGGTACCGGACTCGGCCACTGACGATCTGGTCGGGCTTACCGGCTCGATGGCAATCAAGATCGAGGGCGGTAAACACTTCTACACCTTCCAGTACACGCTGCCGCGGTAAGCGGCGTTGCCTTCAGCATTCAAAGCGGCTTGCGGTTCATCCGCACCACGTAAGTGGCAGGCGCTTTGTGCGCCTGCCAGTCTCACTCGCTGTGTTTTGTTGCCGCGGATTTCGGACTAGCCCCGCACATCTCCTGCCTTGATGTAGTCAACCATTTGGGTCAGCACAGTGCCCCAGCCGCCGTGGAAACCCATCTCCTCGTGCTTCTTGCGGGATTCGTCGTTGCCATGAATGGCAACCGCTTTGTAGCGCGTCCCTGATCCGTTTCTGTTGAACTCGACAACCGCGGTGAAGAACGGTCGGGCGGATGGCCTGTAACCGCCTTGCATCGTGTCTGTGAGGACCAGCCGCTCAAACGGCGTCACTTCGAGATAGCATTGGGTGTTCGGGTACTCTTGTCCTTCCGGCGAACGCATGACGAAATTGAGCGCTCCGCCCGGACGCAAATCCAGATCGCATGAGGTGATCGACCAAGGCTTCGGCGCAAACCATTGGCGCAGATGTTCCGGCGTTGTCCAAGCTTTCCAAGCGAGTTCGACCGGCACGTCGATCTCGCGTTCAAGCACCAAATCCAGTTTAGGGTCGATTTTGATGATGGGTGATGTCATTTGGATTCTTCCTCCTTCAGTTTCATCAAGTAGCTGTCGAATTGATCAAAGCGCCGTTCCCAGAGCTTGCGCTGTCGGCCGAGCCAGTCCTCGGCAATCTTCATTTGCTCAGGGGCGAGTTCATAGGTGCGTGTGCGCCCGGCTTTGCTCGACCGCACGAGTCCGCTCCCTTCGAGCAATTTGAGGTGCTCCAGGAAGGAGGGCAGGGCCATGTCATAGCGCGCTGCGAGTTCGCTCGTTGACGCTGGCCGATGCGTCAGCCGTTCCAGAACGTCACGTCGCGTCGGGTCCGATAGCGCGCGAAAGACGCGGTCCACGACAGCCGGGTTGGGTGTTCCGCGGCTGCGTCTTCGTGCGCCGTCATTTTTTTGTGGTGTCACCGCAATACTCCTCAAGCGAGCCACGTGATGTCACCATCGGCTCCCGCGGATCGGACAAATAGCGCGCAGTTTCCGCCAAGGCTTCCGAGACTGCGCGTCCTGGCGTTCCGACTCCGAAGTTCGCATGCGGGGTATAAGCACGAGGAAATACTTAGGTCAATTCCTAAGTATTGGATGATGCGACAATGGAATAGCAACGGCCGGTCGCGGCCTTGAGCAGCAGGCCTCGGATCCCTCGCAATGGCTTCCGAAGACGTATCGTCGCATTGATGCGCGCAGGGCAAAGCGGACGTGATCAGATAAGGGCGAGGGGCAGTCAGCCGGCGGTCCTTCTCCCGAAAATGATCCGCTTGGTCATCGGGTTGCGCTGAGCGGGCATCAACGATCGGTCCGGTAAGGACTAATCTCCTATCCGTTGGAAACGTAAGGGGCCTGCCATGCGCATGTACGATTGGAATACATATCGCCAGCAAGTTGTTGCCGGTGTTGGTGAAATCGCCAAACTCAGTCCGGATACGGTGAAAGGTTATGCCACGCTCGGTGGCGCCGGAGCCAAGACAGGGCGGCTGGACGCGAAAACGCGTGAGTTAATCGCGCTAGCAGTGGCTGTGAGCCTGCGTTGCGACGGATGTATCACTGTGCATGCCGCCGAGGCTCGCAAGCAGGGTGCGACCAAGGAAGAGATCGCCGAGGCGCTCGGTGTTGCAATCAGTGTCAATGCCGGTGCGGCTCTTGTTTATTCGACAAGAACAATGGACGCGTTCGACGCCGCCGGCGAAGCCTGAAGCCGAAAACATAACTCGTGTGTGATCACCGATCCGGCCCGTCCGGACCGGTTTTTTTTGTGCCGTGCGGGTTGCCTTGGTTGCGTCATTATGTTCTTGTTTTGTTCTTATGTATATCGGAGTGCGTATCATGTCCGAGCAACTTTCTTTTCCCGGATTTGAGCGGGGACCGCCGAATGGTTTGTTTTTCGCGCTCGTCCCGCCGGTTGCAAGCCGGCTTCGGATTGTAAACGTTATTGATCGATTGCGCGCAGACGTGGGTTTAGGAGGGCGCCCGTTATCTCCGAGATGCCTTCATATTTCAATGCACAGTCTTGGCGCTTACTCCGAACCTCCGAACGAAATAGTTGCTGCAGCGTGTAGGGCCGCGACGGAGATTTCTGCATCGGGCTTTGAAATGATCTTAGATCGCGCGTTGACGTTTCCGCGCAACGACAGAACACATCCTTTTGTCGTACTGCCCGGCGGCGAGATCGCTGCGCTTATGGAGTTGCACCGAGCTCTTGGTCGCGAGATGGCGAGAGTAGGCCTCAATAGATGGGTCGACCGGCGGTTTAAGCCACACATGACGTTGTCCTACGACCGGCAGATCATCGAAGAACGCGCCGTCGAGGCAGTGCGTTGGCCTGTGAATAACCTGGTGCTTATTTACAGCCTTCGCGGTCGAGGGCCCGGCCGCAATGAACACATCCATCTTGCGCGATGGCCCTTGCGATGAATGCGAGTGGTTGGTGCGTATCGATTTGAAAAACGGCAGTCTGTGAATAGCTGCCGTTTCTTGTGACTGAATTAGGCTTTGCGCTGGTTCATCGCCCAGAGAATACCGAACGGGTCGCGAAGCTGGCCGTAGCGGTCGCCCCAAAACATATCGGCCACGGGCATTACCATCTCAGCACCGGCATCGATGGCGCGTTTCCACCAGGTGTCGATGTCGTCGACCTGAAGCGTCAGGTTGAATGCCTGCGGCTTCTGCAGCGGATGGCCATGTTCAGGATAGGCATCGCCCAGCATCAGAGACGAGCCGTTGATGTAGAGATGGACGTGCATCGTGCGCCCCTTGTCATCGACGGGATGAGCTGCAGCCACCTCGGCGCCAAAGGCGCGCTGATAAAAGTCGGCGGCCTTCATCGCACCATCAACTTGCAGATAAGTGACAAGGCCGCCCTTTGTCGGGGGATTCGCATTCGCGGTATTGGCCGTCATGGTCATTGTCCTCTTTGGGAGCGATAAGTCGATTTGCTAAAGTGGTATGCTGTTTGAGTCCGAAGGGGCTCGAAGTGCGCGGCTGCATTCTGCACTTAAATCATATCAGGCAAACGAAGGGCGCCTCTCAAGTGACCATTACGATCTACGGCATCAAGAACTGCGATACGATGAAGAAGGCCCGTGCATGGCTCGACAAGCACGGCGTCGGTTACAGCTTTCATGATTACAAGGCCGTGGGCATCGAGAAAGATCGTCTGGCAACATGGAGCAAGGAAGTCGGTTGGGAGACGCTGCTCAACCGGGCCGGAACGACATTCCGCAAGCTTCCTGATGACGAGAAAGAGGGCCTGACTGAGAAGAAGGCGCTGGCGTTGATGGTGGCGCAACCGTCCATGATCAAACGGCCGGTGCTCGATATCGGCCGTGGACGCTTGTTGGTCGGATTCAAGCCGGAAATCTATGAAAAGATGGTTGGGAAGTAGGCTTCACTCGACTTTGCCGGCGGGTAGGGGGGGGGTGGGGTGGTTTGTCGCACCTCGTTCGTGACGTTTGTGGCGGCCGGTTAAGGAATTCTTGGAAGCAACCTTTCATTGTGCCGTTGATGGATTGCATCCATCAGCTGTGTAGTGTTCGGCATTATCAAGGATTGGTCTGCCATGAATATCTTTACGAACCGTGCTTTCGCTGGTGTCTGGTGGATGACGCCACAACCTCCCGCAGCTC
Organism: Bradyrhizobium sp. SYSU BS000235; assembly: GCF_049747295.1. Taxonomy (NCBI): domain Bacteria; kingdom Pseudomonadati; phylum Pseudomonadota; class Alphaproteobacteria; order Hyphomicrobiales; family Nitrobacteraceae; genus Bradyrhizobium; species Bradyrhizobium sp. SYSU BS000235. The sequence goes on along the minus strand of NZ_JBMHJM010000002.1, from coordinate 259,632 downwards.
CCAACGTCCTCCAGGCAGCCCCGGTTACGTCGCAGGAAGCGACAGCCGCTGCCATTCTTGGGCTGACCACGGGGGCAACTCCTACAAAGAACAGCATCGGCCAATCTCCGGTGGTGCAATCGTTTCTGATGCACTTGCAAGAGTTTGGCATGACGCACATCGAAGGAACCGACGGCAACGACGCGCTGGCGGGTTGGAGCGGTAGCCTCGTCGACAGTGGAGATGGCGACGACGCCATCGATGTCTGGTCGGGTAGCGTGGTTGACAGCGGGGCAGGGAACGACTCCGTCAGAGCGTGGTCGGGATCCGGCGTTTACGCAGGTGCGGGTAACGATCGGGTCGATGTGTGGTCAGACAGCGTCGTCGAAGGTGGCGACGGCAACGATATGATTAGGGCTTGGAGCAACACCGTCAGCAGCGGCGGCAGTGGTAATGACATCATGAGCGCCTGGTCTGACAGCCAGGTCAGCGGCGGCGCGGGCGATGACGTGATCAAGGCATGGTCCGACACACGTGTTGACGGAGGCGACGGCAACGACGCCATCAATGCTTGGTCTAACAGTCAGGTCAGCGGTGGGGCCGGCGATGACAAGATCAGCGCATGGTCCGACAGCCAGGTAGACGGCGGCGCGGGCAACGACACCATCAGCGTGTGGAGCAACAGCAGGGCCAGCGGCGGAGATGGAGATGATACTATCTCTGCCACCGTGGGCGGTTTTGTCGACGGCGGTGCCGGCAATGATGCGATCAATGCGGACAACGGAACGGTCGTTGTCGGAGGTGCCGGCGATGATGTTATTCGTGCTGATCGTGGGTCCACCATCATTTTCAACGCTGGTGACGGGAAGGACACCATTTACGCCGGCCGCGATATCACAGTTCAACTCGGCGACGGTTTGACTGCGGACAAGATGCAGGTCTCCGTGTCGGACGGCGTTGCGACGCTTTCTTTCAATGACGGAGCCGATCAGCTCGCACTGAATGTCGGTTTCGGTTCCGGGCCCGTCACTTTGGCTTTCGCAGACGGAACGAACCTGCAGGTCGGTTGAAGCCCCGTACTTATGAACAAGGGGGCCGGTCGCAGTGTGGCAGGTCTAGAATAAGAAACGGCCCTGGACACGTCCGGGGCCGTTTTTGCATTGGGAAAATTCCTCGATAAGCACTCGCGGGTATGGAGGCCTTGCAATGAGCATCGCGTGCGCGTGCCTGCGGTGGCCAGACTCACCGGTGCTCTGAAACCGCTGGAAGCTCGTCTCGGGCCGTTATCAGCCGCAAAATACCGGTTTCACAGGATTTTTTCTTGAGCGTTGCGACAATCTGGCGCAGGGTCGCCCGCCTGTGTATCCCCTGACATTCATTCTTTTTGATCAAGGCCCTTCTCAATGACCGTGACTGCCTCCGCGCCCGCGTCAGCTTCCGCGCGTTCCCCTTGGTATAGCATCCTGTATGTCCAGGTGCTGATCGCCATCGCTCTCGGTGTGCTTGTCGGTCATCTCTATCCGGGAACAGGCAAGGCCCTGAAGCCGCTTGGAGACGGCTTTATCGCGCTCATCAAGATGATGATCGCTCCTGTCATCTTCTGCACTGTGGTGCACGGCATCTCGTCGATGGGCGACCTGAAGCGGGTCGGCCGCGTCGGCATCAAGACGCTGTTCTATTTTGAAGTCGTCTCGACCATCGCGCTGCTGATCGGCCTTCTGGTTGGCGAACTGATCCAGCCGGGAAGCGGATTCAACATCGATCCGGCCACGCTCGATCCCAAGGCTGTCGCGACCTACGTCACCAAGGCCCAGCAGGACGGCATTGTCGCGCATCTGATGGCGATTATTCCGGAGAGCTATGTCGGCGCCCTGGCAAAAGGCGACCTGCTGCAAGTGTTGCTGATCTCGATCTTGTCCGGCTTTGCCATCGCGTTCCTGGGACCGGCGGGTGAGCCGATTTCAAAAGCCATCGACATGGCGGCGAAAGTCTTCTTCGGCATCATCCGCATTGTCGTGCGTGCGGCGCCCGTCGGCGCATTCGGCGCAATGGCGTTCACTGTCGGCGCCTATGGTCTTGGTTCGTTGTGGAATCTGGCCGCGCTGATCGGCACGTTCTATCTGACGAGTGTTTTGTTCGTTTTGTTCGTGTTGGGCGCCATCGCGCGTTTCTCCGGCTTCTCGATCCTCCGCTTCATCGGCTACATCAAGGACGAACTACTGATTGTCCTCGGCACCAGTTCATCTGAAACCGTGCTGCCGCAGATGATTCAGAAAATGGAGCGGCTTGGTGCTTCTCGCGGCGTGGTCGGCCTTGTCATTCCGACCGGCTACAGCTTCAACCTCGACGGCACCAACATCTATATGACGCTGGCGACGCTTTTCCTTGCGCAGGCAACGAACACGCATCTGACGATCTGGCAGGAGCTCGGCATACTTGGCGTCGCGATCCTCACGTCGAAAGGTGCATCGGGCGTCACGGGGGCTGGATTTATTACCCTGGCTGCGACGCTGGCGATCGTGCCGGATATTCCGATTTCGGCGCTCGCGATCCTTGTTGGCATCGACAAGTTCATGAGCGAGTGCCGCGCGCTCACTAATCTTGTCGGCAATGGTGTTGCGACGATCGTGATCAGCCGATGGGAAGGTGAGCTGGACAAGGACAAGCTGCACGAGGCGATGGCGCATCCCATCGAACTCGGCGAAGAGATGGAGCATATCCGCGCCTGACGCGCGGATATCCAACCTCAAACGAATTCGATAATATCGCCTGGTGCGATCCGGCCCGGCCTCTTGTGAAAGAGGTCGTGGTCGATGATTGCGCGAAGCTGATAGATCGGCAGCACGTTGTTCGCGCGCATCAGATTCCGGATTTCAAATCCGCCGTCGTCGGAAATCGTTTTCAGCGAGGCGACAATATGAGTGATGTCTTCGCCGGTTGAAAACGGCATCAGCAAGCGTTCGTAGTCGACCTTGCGCCCATAGAGATCTTCAACTTTTGAGATCGTAAAGACGGGAAGCCGCCGGCGAACACACTCCTGGTAGATCGGAATGATGATCGGTGCGAGCTTGGCGCCGACATATTCATCGAGGTAGCGGCCTTTGCCGCTGGCGCCGTAAGCGTTCGACATCCGCGTGCCGTCGCTTTCGATGACAAATCTCGACATGCCGCTTTCGCGGATCACGTTGTAAAAGACGAGGTCGTCGACTTCGTCGGCAATGCGTTCCGGTTGGTAGTCGGACAGTCCCGGAATGCGTTCTTGCCTGGCATAAAGACGCAGCCAGGTATTCAAAAGGTCCCGTTGCTTGATCGATCTCACGATCGCCGGGCTGGCGCTTTCGAATTCCATGAACAAGATCCTGAAAAATGGAACGTGCTTGGAAATAACTGATCACCATTCATCCGCATGATGTTGAAATTTTCCGTGAAAAGGCGGTTTGCCGCAGGAATAGGCTTAACGATCTCTTTCCAAGCGTTGTTGCACGCGCTAACAGCGGTGACGCATGTCACGGTCGGTATTGGGCTTTTTGCTTAGATGAAGCTTTTCGCTGAGCAGCATTGCATCTTGCGCAACGCTTGCAATTCGCTGCATATTCCTGCCCGGAGGTTGCCGGTCAGGTGCGCTTTCATCGAAGCGGATCGCACGGTACAGCGACAAAAATTCGGTCACACGCGGCAGCATGCGTGAAGGCTGACGGGGGAAATTTGCTTGTCTGATGAGTTCATCCTTGAAACCCACGGGTTGACAAAGGAATTCGCGGGCTTTGTGGCCGTGAGTGATGTCAGCCTCCGGGTGCGACGCGGAAGCATTCACGCGCTAATCGGTCCGAACGGGGCCGGCAAGACCACGTGCTTCAATTTGTTGACCAAGTTCCTGCAGCCGTCCCGTGGCCAGATCCTGTACAAGGGCCAGGACATCACCGCGATGGCGCCGGCCGATGTGGCGCGGCTGGGCCTGGTGCGCTCGTTTCAGATCTCGGCGGTGTTTCCGCACCTCACGGCGCTGGAGAACGTGCGCGTGGCGTTGCAGCGCCAGCACGGCAGCTCGTTCGATTTCTGGCGCTCGAAAGCGGTGCTCAACCGCTTCAATGACCGGGCGCGCGAACTGCTCAACGATGTCGGCTTGAGTGAGTTTGCCAACACGCCCGCGGTGGAGATGGCCTATGGCCGCAAGCGCGCGCTGGAAATTGCCACCACCTTGGCGCTCGATCCGGAGATGATGCTGCTCGACGAGCCGATGGCTGGCATGGGCCACGAAGACATCGACAAGGTGGCGGCGCTGATTAAGCGCATTTCGGCGAAGTACACCATCCTGATGGTCGAACATAATCTGAATGTGGTGGCCAATCTGTCGGACACCATCACGGTGCTGACGCGTGGCAAGGTGCTTGCGGAAGGCAATTACGCCACGCTGACCAAGGACCCGCGGGTCAAGGAAGCCTATCTGGGAGCTGGCCATGAGTAACGCGGCAACTCCTGTGCTGTCCGTCAAGAACTTAGAGGCCTGGTACGGCGAATCGCACATTCTGCACGGCATCAATTTCGATGTCCGTCCGGGCGAGGTGGTGACGTTGCTCGGCCGCAACGGCGCCGGCAAGACCACGACACTGAAGTCGGTGATGGGGATTCTTGCCAAGCGCACCGGCTCGGTGATGTTCGAGGGCAAGGACCTGATCCGCTTGCCGGCGGAGCGGATCGCGCGGCTCGGCGTGGCGTTCTGTCCGGAAGAGCGCGGCATTTTCTCCAGCCTCGACGTCAAGGAAAACCTGATGTTGCCGCCCACCATCCGCAGCGGGGGCATGTCGATCGAGCAAATCTTTGAGCTGTTTCCAAACCTCAAGGAACGGCTGAACAGCCAGGGCACCAAGCTGTCCGGCGGCGAGCAGCAGATGTTGGCGATTGCCCGCATTCTGCGCACCGGGGCGCGCTTTTTGATGCTCGACGAGCCGACCGAAGGTCTGGCGCCGGTGATCATCCAGCAGATCGGGCGTATGATCTCTCGCCTGAAGTCGGAAGGCTTCACCATTTTGCTGGTGGAGCAGAACTTCCGGTTTGCGTCGACGCTGGCGGACCGCTTCTACATCGTGGAGCACGGCAAGATCATTGACGCATTCTCGAACTCCGAGCTCCAGGCCAACATGGACAAGCTGCACACCTATCTCGGCGTGTAGGGACACGAGAGAAAGCGATCGAGATTTAACAAGAAATCGCTCAATCACAAGCAAAGGGAGGAACTCATGAAAAGAACAGTTTCGACTTTGATGATGAGCGCTGCCTTGGTGTTCGGTGCGGGGCAGGCGGCCTTCGCGCTGGACAAGGTCGCAAAGATCGGTGTGCTGAACGACCAGTCGGGTTTGTATGCCGACGTCACCGGGCCGGGTTCGACGCTTGCCGCGCAAATGGCTGTCGAAGATTCAGGCCTGCTTGCGAAGGGATGGAAGATCGACATTGTTGTCGGCGATCATCTTCACAAACCCGATGTCGGCGTGAATATTGCCCGTCAGTGGTTCGATCGCGACAAGGTCGATGTCATCGTTGATGTGCCGACATCGTCTGTCGGCCTCGCCGTCAATAATGTGGTGAAGGAAAAGAACGGCGTCTATCTGAACTCGGGTTCTGGGACGTCCGATCTCTCCAACTCTCAATGTTCGCCCAACACCATTCATTGGGCTTACGACACGTATCAACTCGCCAATGGCACGGGCTCCGCCATGGTCAGGAGCGGCGGAGACACCTGGTTCTTTCTGACCGCTGACTACGCTTTCGGTTCGGCGCTGGAGCGCGACACCACCAACGCCGTGACCGCGATGGGTGGAAAGAACATCGGCAGCGTCCGGCACCCTCTCAACACTTCCGATTTCTCTTCCTTCCTCCTGCAGGCTCAAGCCTCGAAGGCAAAAGTGATCGGCCTTGCAAACGCTGGCGGCGACACCATCAACGCCATCAAGCAGGCGTCAGAATTCGGAATTGTGAAGGGCGGGCAAAAGCTCGCCGGGCTGTTGATGTTCATTTCCGATGTGCATGCGCTCGGGCTGAACGTTGCAAACGGTCTGAGCTTTACCGAGACCTTCTACTGGGATCTGAACGACAACACCCGGGGGTTCTCCAAGCGCTTCCAGGAGCGTTCGAAGAATAAGAGCATGCCGACGACTGTGCAGGCGGGGGTGTATTCGTCCCTCATCCACTACTTCAAGGTGCTGGATGCGATGGGCGGAAATTCTCATGACGGCTTGAAGGTCGTAGAGAAGATGAAGGCGACCCCGACCGATGATATCATCTTCGGCAAGGGAACCATCCAGCCGAACGGTCGCAAGCTTCACCCGGCTTACCTTTTTGAAGTAAAAAAGCCCTCGGAGTCGAAGGGGCCGTGGGACTATTACAAGCTGGTTGCGACTATTCCGGCTGACCAGGCGTTCACTCCGCTTGAGAAGAGTTCCTGTCCGCTGCTGAAGATGTAGCTGAATTTCCCCGACGGTCTCACCGCCGCCGGGGCTGAAGGTGGAAGTTTAATAAGCGCTCTCGTTCGTGGGCCGCGAGGAATGGTTCAGGAGCGAGTTAAATAAGTCGATGGAGGAATTATGAATAAACGTGTTTCTGCGCTGTTGCTCGGCACCGCTCTGGTGTTGGGTATGGCCACTGGCGCCTCGGCGCAAACCATGGACAAGAACGTCAAGATTGGCTCGCTCAGCGATCAGTCGAGCTTGTATGCCGACGTGGGTGGTCCAGGTTCGACAATCGCGGCGCAAATGGCCGTTGAGGATTCCGGCCTGACCAAGAAGGGTTGGAATATCGAGGTCGTTTCCGGCGATCACCAGAACAAGCCGGATGTCGGCGTCAACGTCGCGCGCCAGTGGTATGACGTGGACAAGGTCGACGTCATTGTCGACGTGCCGAATTCCGGCGTGGCGTTGGCTGTCAGCAACCTGACCAAGGAAAAGAACAAGGTCTTCCTGAATTCGGGAGCAGGGACTTCCGATCTCACGAATGCCCAATGCACGCCCAACACCATTCACTGGACTTACGACACCTATAACCTTGCGCATGGCACTGGCGGTGCGATGACCAAGGCGGGAGGCGACACCTGGTTCTTCCTGACTGCGGACTATGCGTTCGGCGCGGCGCTCGAGCGTGATACGTCTGCCGTCATCAAGGAAGCGGGCGGTAAGGTCCTCGGCTCCGTCAAGCATCCGCTGAACACCTCCGACTTCTCGTCCTTCCTGCTGCAGGCGCAGGCCTCAAAAGCGAAGGTCATCGGCCTTGCCAACGCGGGTGGCGACACGACCAACGCGATCAAGCAGGCCGCAGAATTCGGCATTGTCGCCGGTGGTCAGAAGCTCGCCGGTCTTCTGGTCTTCATCAGCGATATCCATGCGCTTGGCCTGAACACGGCGCAGGGGCTGAACCTGACCGAGACCTTCTACTGGGATATGAATGACCAGACCCGCGCGTTCAGCAAGCGCTTCGCGGAGCGCATGAAGAACCACGCGATGCCGACCATGGTTCATGCCGGCGTCTACTCGGCCGTGACGCACTATCTCAAGGTGCTCGCCGCTCAGGGTGGCAATTCGCATGACGGCGCCAAGATCGTCGCCGCGATGAAGGCCATGCCGACGGACGATCCGCTGTTCGGTAAGGGCTCGATCCAGCCGAACGGTCGCAAGATCCATCCGGCGTATCTGTTCGAAGTCAAGAAGCCTTCCGAGTCCAAGGGACCGTGGGATTACTACAAGCTGGTCGCCACCATTCCGGCAGATCAGGTTTTCACGCCGCTCGACAAGAGCTCGTGCCCGTTGCTGAAGAAGTAATGACGTAATTTGAGATGCCCGGCGTCGCCGCCGGGCATCTCTCGCTACCATGTCAAACTGAGCGCGAAAGACCGAATACGATGCAAGCTCTCTACGCCCAGCTTTTGGTCGGACTGATCAATGGCTCCTTTTACGCGCTGCTCAGTCTTGGGCTTGCCGTGATTTTCGGCATGCTCAACATCATCAATTTCGCGCATGGCGCGCTCTACATGATGGGAGCGTTCTGTGCGTACTTCCTGCTGACCTATGGCGGGATTAACTACTGGTGGGCGCTGATCCTTGCGCCGGTCATTGTCGGCGGATTCGGCATTCTGCTCGAGCGCACCATGCTGCAGTGGCTGACCGGGCTTGATCACCTGTACGGCCTGCTGCTGACCTTCGGCCTCGCGCTCATCATCCAGGGCGTGTTCCAGAACTATTTCGGCTCATCCGGTCTGCCGTATGCGATCCCGGATCTGCTTAAGGGCGGTGTCAATCTCGGCTTCATGTATCTGCCGATCTATCGTGGCTGGGTGGTGATCTTCTCGCTCGTGATCTGCGTGGCGACCTGGTATCTGATCGAGCGTACCCGGCTCGGCGCCTACCTGCGCGCGGCCACTGAAAATCCCACTTTGGTGCGCGCCTTCGGCATCAACGTGCCGCGCATGATCACCCTGACCTATGGGCTGGGTGTCGGCCTTGCCGCATTGGCCGGGGTACTCTCGGCTCCGATCAACCAGGTGCGTCCGCTGATGGGCGCCGACCTCATCATCGTCGTGTTCGCGGTGGTGGTGATCGGCGGCATGGGTTCGATCATGGGATCGATCATCACCGGATTTGCGCTCGGCGTGATCGAGGGATTGACCAAGTATTTTTATCCGGAAGCTTCCAACACCGTTGTGTTCGTTTTGATGGTGCTGGTGCTGCTGGTGAAGCCAACGGGACTGACGGGACGGGCAAACTAATATGGCGACAATCACTGACAATGCCGTTCCTGCAACGGGGCGTTCCACCAGCGACGAAATGATCGCGTTCGTCATCATGGCGGTGCTGCTGGCCGCCGTGCCGCTGACCCCGATTTACCCGTACTTCGTGATGCAGGCGCTGTGCTTTGCGCTGTTCGCCTGTGCCTTCAACCTGCTGATCGGCTATGGCGGCCTGCTGTCGTTCGGCCACGCCATGTTCCTCGGCACCGCCGGCTACGCCACGGCGCATGCGGTGAAGGAGTGGGGCTTCCGCCCGGAATTCGGCATCCTGTTCGGCATGCTGGCGGCTGCCGCCATGAGCGTGGTGACGGGACTGATCGCGATCCGGCGTCAGGGCATCTATTTTGCGATGATCACGCTGGCGCTGTCGCAGCTGATCTACTTCATCTACCTGCAAACCCCATTCACCCACGGCGAAGACGGCATTCAGGGCATTCCGCAAGGCATCATGCTCGGCCTTTTCGACTTGTCGAAGCCGATCACGCTCTATTACGTCGTGCTGGCGATCTTCCTGGCGGCCTTCCTGCTGATCCACCGCACCATCAATTCGCCGTTCGGCGAGGTGCTGAAGTCGATCCGCGAGAACGAGCAGCGGGCGATCTCGCTCGGCTACAAGACCGACCAGTACAAGCTGTTGGCCTTCATCCTGTCGGGCACGCTGGCGGGCCTGGCCGGTGCCGTGAAGGTGTTCGTGGCGCAGAACGCCTCGCTGACGGACGTGCACTGGAGCATGTCGGGCGAGGTGGTGCTGATGACCCTGGTGGGCGGCCTCGGCACCGTGTTCGGGCCGGTGGTCGGGGCTTTTGTCATCATCGCCATGCAGCAGTATCTGGCCGGCTTCGGCCAGTGGGTGCAGGTGATTCAGGGCGCGATCTTCGTCATCTGCGTGCTGACCTTCCGCCGCGGTGTCATCGGCGAAATCGCCCATTTCTTCAAGCGGTCGCTGTAATCGACTGATTTATAGAGCTTTCTCGGTCGCACAAACCAGTGGATGACCGCCCAAGATATCTTGGGCGGCATCAGTTGGCGTGCGAAGCGGTTTGTGACAGATAGATGACGTCTGTCCTTCCGGAGAATGATCATGCTTGGCTGGTTTCGTGCTCTCTTGCCGAAGGAGGAGAGGTTCTTTGACCTGTTTGCCAAGCATTCACAGGCGGTGCTGAAGGGGGCAGAAGCGCTCGAGGAAATGATGCGCGGGGGCGAGGAAACCCCGGTGTATTGCCAGCGTGTCAGCCAGTTCGAAAACGATGCCGATCAGGTCACCCGCGAGGTGCTGATGGCCGTTCGGCGCACCTTCATCACGCCGTTCGACCGCGGCGATATCAAGAACCTGATCACGGCGATGGATGATGCCATCGACCAGATGCAGCAGACGGCGAAGGCTGTGATCCTGTTCGAGGTGCGGACGTTTGAACCGCCGATGCGCGAGATCGGAACCATCCTGGTCCAATGCGCGACGCTTGTGGGCCGTTGCATTCCGTTGATGCAGTCGATGGGCGAGAATGTCGTGACCCTCACGGCGCTGACCGAGGAAATTACCCGGCTCGAGGGCCGCGTCGACGATCTGAACGACATTGGTCTCAGGGAGCTGTTCCTCAAACATCGGGATGGCAGCGCCATGGACTTTGTCGTCGGCACTGAAATCTACAAGCACCTCGAAAAGGTGGCGGATCGGTTCGACGACGTGGCGAACGAGATCAACAGCATTGTAATCGAGCAGGTCTAGGCCGTGGATGCTTCGCTGGCTTTTCCGGTCCTGGTAGGGCTGATCGCTGTCGCGCTGGTGTTCGATTTTCTCAACGGACTGCATGACGCTGCCAACTCGATCGCGACCATCGTGTCCACCCGTGTGCTGCGACCGCAATACGCGGTGGCATGGGCCGCCTTCTTCAATTTCATTGCATTTGCCGTGTTCGGCCTTCACGTCGCACAGACGATCGGTACGGGCATCATTCACCCCGAAGTCATTGACTCACAGGTGATCTTTGCCGCGTTGAGCGGCGCCATCGTATGGAACATTGTCACGTGGGCCCTTGGCCTGCCGTCGAGCAGTTCGCATGCGCTGATCGGTGGGTTGTTGGGGGCAGGTGTCGCCAAGGCCGGAATTTCGGTTGCCGTGTGGAGCGGGTTATCGAAGGCGCTGCTCGCCATCGTGCTGTCGCCGCTCGTCGGGTTTCTGCTCGCATTGTTGTTGACGGCGATCGTGTCATGGGCCTCGGTCCGCTCGACGCCGTTTGCGGTCGATCGCGCGTTCCGAATTCTGCAGTTTGCTTCAGCCTCGCTGTATTCGCTGGGGCACGGCGGCAACGATGCCCAGAAGACCATGGGCATCATTGCGGTCCTGCTGTACTCGCAAGGCTACCTTGGAACCGAGTTCAGCGTGCCGTTCTGGGTGGTGCTGTCCTGTCAGGCTGCCATGGCGCTGGGCACTTTGATGGGCGGTTGGAAGATCGTCCGCACCATGGGCTTGCGCATCACCAAGCTGACGCCGATGCAGGGCTTTTGTGCGGAGACCGGCGGCGCCGCCACGCTGTTCATGGCGACGTTCCTTGGTGTGCCGGTGTCGACCACGCATACCATTACGGGCGCCATCGTTGGTGTCGGTGCCGCCCGTCGCGTGTCGGCCGTGCGCTGGAACGTGGCCGGCTCCATCGTGATTGCCTGGATCTTCACGATCCCAGCATCGGCGCTCGTCGCGGGCGCAACGTTCTATGCCGTCTCGTTGTTCGTCCACTGATTGCGTCAGGAGACGAGTTTCAGCCCGATGATGCCGGCGATGATCAAGCCGATATAGGCGAGACGGATGGCGGTGGCGGGTTCGCCGAGCAGCCAGATGCCCAGCAGGGCGGTTCCCACGGTGCCAATGCCGGTCCAAACCGCATAGGCCGTGCCGACCGGGAGTGTCTTGAGCGACAGGCCGAGCAGGACGACGCTGGCGACCATGCTGACCAGGGTCAGCGCCGAGGGCACCAGACGCGTAAAACCGTCAGTATATTTGAGGCCGATCGCCCAGCCGATTTCCATCAATCCGGCGATGAACAGTATTCCCCATGCCATGGAGGTATCCTTTCATGGCAGGGCCGTCCCTGCAGATGTCGGTGATGTCGAGGTCGTCCTCGCATCCCAAATATACAGGGAGAGGAACAAGATGCAAGTGCATGGAGTTCTGAATCTTCCTTGATCCTGCCGCGTTTCTTTGCCACACGCTCGCCACCATGACCGACATTGCAGTGACCACTGAGTCCCCATCGCGCGCGCCGCTCGCCCAGGAGGTGAAGCGCCGGCGTACGTTCGCGATCATCTCGCATCCTGACGCCGGTAAAACGACGCTGACGGAAAAGTTGTTGCTGTTCGGCGGCGCTATCAATCTGGCAGGGCAGGTGAAGGCGAAGGGCGAGCGCCGCAACACGCGTTCGGACTGGATGAAGATCGAGCGCGAGCGCGGCATTTCCGTCGTCACGTCGGTGATGACGTTCGAGTTTCAGGACCTCGTTTTCAACCTGCTCGACACCCCGGGCCACGAAGACTTCTCGGAAGATACCTACCGGACTCTCACGGCCGTCGACTCGGCTGTGATGGTGATCGACGCGGCCAAGGGCATCGAGGCGCGGACCCGCAAGCTGTTCGAGGTCTGCCGGTTGCGCGACATTCCGATCATCACCTTCATCAACAAGATGGACCGCGAAAGCCGCGATCCCTTCGACCTGATGGATGAGATTGAAAAGACGCTGGCCCTCGACACCACGCCGATGACATGGCCGGTGGGTCGCGGCCGCGATTTTCTCGGCACCTACGACATTGAAACCGGCGGTGTGCGGCTGCTTGAGGGCGGCGGCGCCAAGACGGGACAGGCCGAGCAGATCGCAATTTCGGATCTTGCCTCGCGCAATCCCAACCTCGACGCCAATGCGGTTGAGGAAGAACTTGCGCTGGTATCGGAGGCATGCAAGCCGTTCGATCTAGAAGCTTTCCGTGAGGGCCATTTGACGCCGGTGTTTTTCGGCTCGGCGTTACGTAATTTCGGCGTCGGCGATCTGCTGGAAGGTCTCGGCCGTTATGCCCCGCCGCCGCGCGCGCAGGAGGCCGATAAGCGCAAGGTTGAAGCGGCTGATCCCAAGATGAGCGCCTTTGTCTTCAAGATTCAGGCGAACATGGATCCGAACCATCGCGACCGCATTGCCTTCGCGCGACTTTGTTCCGGCAAGCTGACCCGTGGCATGAAGGCGAAGCTGGTGCGCACCGGCAAGAACATGAGCCTGTCGTCGCCGCAATTCTTCTTCGCGCAGGATCGCGCCATCGCCGATGAAGCATTTGCGGGCGACGTCGTCGGCATTCCCAATCACGGCACATTGCGCATCGGCGACACGTTGACCGAGGGCGAGGATATCAACTTCGTCGGCGTGCCGAGCTTCGCGCCGGAAATTTTGCGCCGCGTGCGTCTGACGGATGCGATGAAGGCCAAGAAGCTCAAGGAAGCTCTGCAGCAGATGTCGGAAGAGGGCGTCGTGCAGGTGTTCCGGCCGCGCGACGGTGCGCCGGCGTTGGTCGGCGTCGTCGGCATGCTGCAGCTCGACGTGCTGAAGGCGCGACTGGATGCTGAGTATTCGCTGCCGGTGGATTTCGAGATCAGCGAATTCCAGCTGGCGCGCTGGATCGCGGCGGAAGACAGAAAAAAGCTCGACACTTTTCTGGCGGCCAATAATTCCGGTGTTGCCGACGACGTCGACAACGATCCGGTGTTTCTGGCCAAGAACCAGTTCTATCTTGACTACACCCGCGAGCGTTCTGACGGCATCACCTTTTCGAGCGTCAAGGACGTGAAGAAGAGGGCGTGAGCCCGAAATAGCTCATTTAGTCCGGCTTCCCGTATTGCATCGATGTGTCGCGCGGTCTTCAACTTCGCGCGATGACCTTGATGCGAGGTGTTCGTGCCTTATTTCTAAGGTGTTCACGGGCTGCGAGCGGTTTCATGCTCCAACGTACGGCTTTATTCATCCTCACGTTTGCGGCGTTGATTGTTGCGGCCGCGCCATCCGACGCCCGCTCGCAGCGTCAGAATCAGAATAATCCAATACCCTTTTCACATTCGCCGTGCAGCGTGCTGAGCGAGGGGCCTTGCACGCCATATTATTGCAGCCCGCTCAATCACGGGCCATGCATACCCGAGATTGACTATCCGATCGGCGAAAACCTGCAACTGACCGTCCTGAGCAAACCGGACGGCAAAGACGCTTCGAAATATGTAAAGCCCGATCACGATCTCGACACGATTGGCGATCTGTTCGCGGCCCTGCGGTCCTGCTGGACGCCACCGCCGGAGAACGAAGCCCGCGAAGGGATGCAGATGTCGGTGAAATTCTCGTTCAAGCGCGATGGCGGGTTGATCGGGCCGCCGCGCGTCACTTACGCGACCGACGGCGTTTCTGGGCAGACGCGTGATGTCTATCTCGGCGCCATCAAGGAGGCGCTGAACGGTTGCACGCCGCTGACCTTGAGCCATGGGCTGGGCGGGGCCATCGCGGGACGGCCGATCATGATCCGCTACGTGGACAATCGTCCGCTCAGCCAGACTTCCCCAAAGCAATAGTGCTTCCTTTAGCAAGCTTTCTGCTGAACCCAACTCCTGCCTGCCGCGACCAATCTCCGAGGATCCAATAATTCGGATGGGAGTGGCGGGATGGATGGTCAACGGCACACACAAACCGGCCCAGAGGACACGCCCGAGCAGGCGCAGGTGCGCGCCCGCATGTTTCTCATTCTTTCACCGGTCGCGTTCGTAGTCTGCTGGATCGTCGCGCGCACACAAGATGTCTCCAATCAGGAAGCCCTGATCCTTGCCGGTGCTCTTTTCGTGATGTGTCTGTTTTTCTCCCTGTATCAGTGGCTGCGTGGTGAGCGCGCAGCCGGTGACGTGTTCTGGCTGCACATGATTTTTCATTTCTTTCGCCGTGACAATCATTCGGACTGATGCCAATGCGATTTCCAACATTGAGCTTTAGCGATGGAACGATTGAGATCGGCCGATTTGGTAAGGCACCTGTCGTGCTCCATCCGACATTCTTCCTTGCAGCCTTCGTACTGACGTTTCATTTCTGGCACTTGCCCGGCGGTATTGGACCTTTGCTGGTGATCTGCGGCGCAGGAGTGTTGCTAGGCTCGATCCTGCTGCACGAATTGGCCCATGCCAAGGTGGGGCGTCACTACGGCGTCACGGCCCGCCGTATCGATATTAATTTGTTTGGTGGCGTCGTCCATTTTGCGACCTCACCACGCCTGATGCGCCATGATTTTGCGATCACGATTGCGGGGCCGCTATCGAACGCCGCATTGGCGCTCTTAGCACTTCTCGTTCTTGCCGTTGTTCGGTACATCTCGCCTGAGCAGTTCTCGTTCAATCCTGCGGACGTACTCGTTCCTCCCACGAGCATCGTGCACATCGCGCGGTTCGCATGCTTTCTCAACGCCGCGTTAGCCATTGCCAACATGCTGCCGGCGTTTCCGCTCGATGGCGGCCGACTGCTGTACATGCTTGTCGCCAAGCGTTACGGCGCGCACACGGCGACCTTTGTCGTTGCTGCGCTTGGCACCGTGTTTGGAGCGATTGCCAAGTTCGTGCTGCTGGTGTCGACCATGGCCGGCGTCCCGATCTGGTCGCCGCCGCCGTTTATGATCAATTGGGACGCGCTTCAGCAGGCCCGCGGCGGCCGCGCGATCAGGATTTAAGTATTCGCTTCTCGACGTTCGCCTTGATGTTTTTCAGCCCGATTGCTGCTTCGTCATCGATACGTGTGAGTTGATCATCGGTGGGCGGCTTGGGGCGGGCAGGATTGCGCACCGTTCGGGTGAACGTTGTGCGTCCCTCTGCTTCCTCGCAGGTGTATTGAATGACGATGGGGCCCATGAAGTCGGTCTCAGCCTGCACGATCCAGAGCTTGGGACTGACGCAGGCCCGTACGATCCAGTTCAGCGAGACTTCGCCGGAGCGGATATGCCACTTCTCGCTGAACACTTCGCCCGTGTCGAGCGGCCGGTTTTCACTGTCGATGTGATGCGACGCCGCCAGCCATTCCGGCCAGGATTGCGGATTGGTGACGTAATCGAACACAGCCTTCGCCGGCGCGTCGATGATGATGTTATGGCTACGCTCGAAGGCAAAGGTCATGGCAATTCCGTATCCATCACGGGAAGCTAATTTATTCGGATATCACCGCGTTTGATCACATCCGCCCATAATTTGATCTCGGCCCCCATCCGTACGCGCAGGGCTTCGGGCGTTGAGGGAGTAGGCTCCATCAGTTGCGTTTCGAGTTTTTCGCGCACGCTCGGCTTGGTCAACGTGTCGCGCACCTCGTCGTTGATCTGGGCGATGATGGCTGGTGGCGTACCGGCAGGTGCGATCAGCGCGTTCCATGCATCCGACTCCACGTCGATGCCGCTTTCCTTCAGCGTCGGGACGTCCTTTAGAAAGCGCGAGCGTTGAGGGGTTGCAACCGCAAGGATCTTCACCTTGCCTTCGGCAAGCTGGGGCGTGACCGCGATGGCGGGAAGGCACGCCGCCTGAACGTCGCCGCGGATTACCGCCGTAATGGCCTGCGGCGAGCCACCATAAGGAATGTGGGTCATGGTCACACCGGCGCGCTGCGCGATGGCTTCCATGGTGAGGTGCGACAGCGAACCTGCGCCGATGGACCCGAACGCGAATTTGGAAGGATCACGCTTCAAGGCTGCGACGAAATCAGCCACCGAATTGATGCCAAGGCTGGTCGGCACCACCAGCACACTTGGTAACGAGGTGAGCAGCGTGATCGGGGCAATGTCTTTTGCCGGATCGTAAGGCAGCTTCGAGAACAGCAGCGTATTGATGGCAAGCGGTCCACCGAGGCTGATGCCGATCGTTGCGCCGTCCGGTTCAGCCTTGGCGACGGCATCGGTGCCGATATTGCCGCCAGCGCCGGTTTTGTTCTCGACCACAAAGCTGGAGCCGGGGTGCCGTGCTTGCAGATCGTCGGCGAGCACACGGCCGACGAGGTCCGGTGTCGAGCCCGCCGCATAGGGGACAACGATCTTGACCAGCTTGGGTGGCCATGGCGCGGGCGTTTGGGCCGGGGCGGCGGTGATCATGGCGACGGCAAGCGCCAGACCGGCAAGAGCAGCGATTTTCATGGGTTTTGAGGGGGTTAATGCAGGGTTGCGATGCGGAAGCGGCATTGCGCGCGGGACCCTAAAAATGATACCCGAGCACAGCGTAGCCCGACCCTAGCAGTCTCGGCACGCAGAGGAAACGTTCGACAGATAACGTTCTGGTGGTTTCAAGAGACCCGTCCCGGATGCGGGATTTGAGAGGTGGGGGACATGGGACTGCTGACGATGGTTGTAGGGTTGGTGCTGTTTCTTGGCACCCACGTCCTGACGACGTTGCGCGACACGCGCGCGGCGATCATCGCGCGTCTCGGTGAAAGCGGCTACAAAATCGCTTATTCAGTGATCGCCATCGTCGGCATTTACCTGATCGGACGAGGCTTCAGCACTTATCGTGCGACAGAGTGGATCAATGTTTGGTATCCGCCGGTTGCCATGCGGCACATTGCGCTGGGCCTGATGCTGCCTGCAATCATTCTCGTGGTGGCGTCTTATATCCGCGGGCGCATCTATGCGACGGTCAAGCACCCTATGCTTGCGGGCGTGAAGTTGTGGGCCGTGCTACACCTCCTCGCCAATGGCGATCTCGGCTCGATCATCCTGTTCGGCTCTGTTCTCGCGTGGGCAGTGTACGATCGTATTTCCCTGAAAAGCCGCGAAGATCCTGGTGCACCACCCATTCCGGTTGGTGGTCTCGGTAATGACCTGGTCGCGGTTGTGGTCGGGACAGTGGCCTATCTCGCTCTCGCTTTTGCCTTTCATCCACTGGTGATCGGCGTTCCTGTAGTTGGAGTTTAAGACTATGTCCGTGCAAACGACGGTAAAGCGTAAGACCGCCCCCGACATTCTCAAGCGCAAGGGTGGCGAGCCGATCGTCATGCTGACCTCCTATCATGCGCATACTGCGTCGCTGGTCGATCAGTATTGCGATGTCATCCTGGTCGGCGACTCGCTCGGTAACGTGATGCACGGCTTTGAGACCACGGTGCCGGTCACGCTCGATATGATGATCTTGCAGGGCCATGCGGTGATGCGAGGCTCAAAACAGTCTCTGGTCGTGGTGGATATGCCGTTCGGCTCCTATGAAGCTTCGAAGGAGCAGGCGTTTCATTCCGCAGCGCGCATCTTGAAAGAGACCCATTGCGGCGCGGTGAAGCTCGAAGGTGGGGTCCACATGGCGGAGACGATCGAGTTTCTCAC
Source organism: Bradyrhizobium sp. SYSU BS000235 (assembly GCF_049747295.1). Lineage (NCBI taxonomy): Bacteria > Pseudomonadati > Pseudomonadota > Alphaproteobacteria > Hyphomicrobiales > Nitrobacteraceae > Bradyrhizobium > Bradyrhizobium sp. SYSU BS000235. The sequence continues at coordinate 241,544 of NZ_JBMHJM010000002.1, read as the reverse complement.
CACACGGGGCATTCCCGTAATGGCGCATGTTGGCCTCACACCACAATCGATCAACACCCTCGGGAGCTTCAAGTCGCAGGGGCGCGAGGAAGCGTTGAAACTGATGGAGGGCGGCAACGGCGGTGGTCCTATTCAGGACGATGCGGTCGCAGTAGCTCAGGCCGGCGCGTTTTCGATGGTGGTCGAAGCCGTGGCGGAGCCTTTGGCGCGACGCATTACCGAAGTCGTGCCGGTCCCAACCATTGGCATCGGCGCCAGTGCCGCATGCGATGGCCAGGTGCTTGTGCTGGAGGACATGCTGGGGCTGTCGCCATGGGTTCCAAAATTCGTCAAACGTTATGGCAATCTCGGTCCAGGCATTGAGGCCGCGATCAAGGACTACGCCGCGGAAGTTCGTTCGCGGGCATTTCCCGGACCCGAGCACGTCTATGGAGTTAAGCCCAAAGGCTAAATCCAGGCTAAAGCCGTTTTGCTGATATAAATCCGGTACTTAATGGTAATCGCGCGGTCGGCTAAATGTGGGCCGGGTGATTACATTTCGTCAGGGTTAATGAAATTTCTTCGCTGATTACAAGAATACCAAGGAAGTATTTTAATTGAAGGCTGAGATGGTGCGACTCGCAGTTGAAAAAAGACAAGAACAATGCGAGCGGAATCCCAGGGATCAGCGAATCCGGATCGAAAGTCGGATGAGGCGCCAATGCGTCCTTCTCTGTTCAGAGGAGGTGCGCGGCAACTGAGCCGATGGATCATCGCAGTGACAGCGATTTTGGCGCTGCTGTTCGTGGCCGCCACGGCTGCCGTGATCCTGACATTGCACCAGAGCCTCGTCGAACATGAAAAATCGGACTTGCGAAACCTCGCGGTGATCCTCGCCGAGGAGACTGATCGCTCGTTCCAGTCGGTTGAAATGGCTCAACGCGCTCTGTCGAATGATATCGAGCGCTTCAAGATCACCACTCCCGACGCCTTCAACTTCCACATGGCGAGCAAGGAAGTTCGCACTGTTCTTAGAAATAATATCGCAGCCCTTCCGCACATCTCGGAGCTTGGCATCGGAGCTGTCGACGGCAGTCTGGTCAATAGCACTGCGACGATCGTGGCATCCGCGAACGGACCGCTAAGTTCAAAAGCCGCAGAAGCATTTCGCTCCAACCCCCAGTCGAGAGTAACAGTCACACGACCGGTCCGGATTCCGGCGAGTGACTCATACGGATTCAATATTGCGCGCAAGCTGACGGATTCTCACGGCCACTTTCTGGGGACGATCAACGGTGTCATTCACCTTGATTACCTCGAGCGCTACTTCGAGCGCATCAAGCCGAGCCAGAGCAGCACGATTGCACTCTTCCGCGAAGACGGCACGTTGCTGGTTCGCGTTCCCAGAAAGGCATCTGTCATCGGCCGGCTATTTCCGGGCATTCGCGACTCGCTGGTATCCGGCAATGCCGTGGAAGTGCGTGGCGTAAGCCCGATCGACGGTACTGATAAACTGATGGCGGTGCGCCGGCTGCCGAACCATCCCGTGTTTGTGGTGGTTACCGCAAGCGTTGCGGACGCCATGACAGTCTGGCGCGAGGCCGCGTTTTACTTGGTTGGCGCTGCCGCAATTGTCCTCATCGCAATCGGCATCGTCGTTTTTATCGGGACGAGACGTCTCGCAAGCAACATCAATGCCCACAATGCGCAGTTCAGCTCCGCAATCAACAATACCGCGAAAGGGCTTTTGATATTCGATGATAAGGCCCGGGTCGTTGTTGGCAACGAGGGCTATCTTCGCATGTACAACATGCCTGCCCAGGTCGCTCAGCCAGGGGCGCCGCTGAGGGATCTGCTGAATTATCGCAAGGCGTCAGGCACGTTCAAAGGCGATCCAGCCGAATACCAGCGCCGGGTCCTCGACGAAGTTGGAAGGGGTTTCCGAACCGAGCACACTCTGCAGGTTGCGGATGGCCGCACGATACGTGTGGTCAACGAGCCGATCCCGGGCGGCGGCTACATCTCTACGCATGAAGACGTGACCGAGAGTACGTTGCGCGAAGAATCGTTCAGGCTTCTGTTCGATAACAATCCGATCGCGATGTGGGTGTTCGATCGCGAAACGCTTGAATTTCTCGCGGTCAATGATGCGGCGATTGAACAATACGGTTACGACCGTGAGCAATTCCTCCAGCTATCCGTACTCGATATTCGGCCTGTCGAAGAGCGCGAGCGCTTTGCCACCTTCGTCAGATCAATGCCGAAAAGGGATACCGGGAGGCATATCCGGCGTCATCAGCGTGCGGACGGCAGCATTTTCGAGGTTTGCAGTTATTCTCATTCGTTGCATTACGAGGGCAGGGAAGCGCGACTTGTCGCAAGCGTAGACGTTACCGAACAACGAACGGCTGAGGCCGATCTGCGACGTGCGCAAAAGTTCCTCGACACGGTCATCGAGCATGTTCCGCTGCCCATTATCGTGAAGAAGGTCCCTCCATGCGCGACGGACGCGCGCAATTGCAGCGTGACCCTGGTTAATCGGGCGGCAGAAAATCTGTATGGTATCGAACGCGACAGGTGGATTGGAAGATCATCGTTGGAAATCTATCCCAACGCCGCCGGAGAGCTGTCCACTCAGCTCGATACGAACGCTCTGCTTCAAGAGGGACCACTGCTTTCCGGGGATCACTCGATCGAGACTTCGGCTGGAGCGACGAAGCTTGTCACGTCTCAGCGCGTGGCGATCCGGAGTGACGCTGGAATTGCAGAATACCTTGTCGTTTTGCTGGAAGACGTTACGGAGCGGCGCGAGGCGGAAACTCGTATCGCGTATATGGCTCACCATGATCGCCTGACGGATCTCGCTAACCGTAGCGCTTTTGATGAATGTTTCGCGGCGACCATTGCGAATGCAGCTGCGCAGAACACGCGCGTCGCCGTGATGTGTCTGGATCTCGATGGCTTCAAAGAGATCAATGACCTTCATGGGCATTCGGCAGGCGATCACGTTTTGCGTGAAGTTGCTGCTCGTCTTTCCGCAACAGCGACGGATGCATTCGTTGCCCGTTTCGGCGGCGACGAATTCATGCTCATCACGGCTGATGATGGGGATGGCAATATTTCGCTCGAATTGGCCTCACGGCTCTTGTCGGCTATGGCGGAAAAGATCGATTTCGATGGGCAATCGCTTCATGTTGGCTTGAGCATCGGCATCGCGGTGTACCCGGAGCATGGCACAGATACGCAGAGCCTGCTCGCGAACGCGGATTTGGCGCTTTATCGGGCAAAGGGCCATGACCGGGGAACGGCTCAATACTTTAATTCCGAAATGGACGTCCAGGTGCGCGAGCGCCGCGCGATGCAGGAAGATCTGCGGCAGGCGATTTCTGCAGGGGAATTCACGCTTTACTACCAACCTCAAGTCAGCATGCGCCGCGAAGTCACTGGTTACGAGGCGCTGGCGCGCTGGAATTCTCCCAAATACGGAAACGTATCGCCTGCCGTATTCATTCCGCTTGCGGAGGAGAGCGGCTTGATCGTTCAACTCGGCGAATGGATTCTTCGTGAGGCGTGTCGCGAAGCAGCGTCGTGGCCGCAACCTAAAAAGATTGCGGTCAACATTTCCCCGCGCCAATTCCAGCAGGGTAATCTGCCGGAGATCGTGGTTTCAGCTCTTCTAAGATCCAATCTCTCGCCGTCATTGCTGGAATTGGAAATTACCGAAGGCGTTTTGATCGACGACTTTTCGCGCGCGGTTTCCATCCTGAAGCGCCTCAAAGCAATCGGTGTCGATATCGCTCTTGATGACTTCGGCACCGGATATTCGTCGTTGTCCTATCTTCACTCGTTCTCATTCGACAAGATCAAGATCGATCGCGCATTCATTATGGATCTCGAGCGCAACAAGCATTCCCAGGCGATCGTTCGCGCGGTGATCGGTCTCGGTCGAAGTCTCAACATTCCCATCCTTGCGGAAGGCGTCGAGACCGAAGAACAACTGACGATGCTGGCTCGCGAGGGCTGTGACGCCGTTCAGGGATATCTGACGGGACGCCCACAGTCTGCCGAAACGTTGTTCGAGCGGGGCACGCGCAAGACGGCGTGAGTCCAAGACAGATCGAAACAGTTCGGCCACTGCAAGTCGCTTGTTTCGTCGGCCTGTCCTGTTGTTGCCGCGCAGCAAGTTCTGGTTCCAGTTTTCGGAACTCGTTTCGAAGCTCTCATCGCATTTGGAAAATACCGACCTCTTCGCCTTGGGGAACGAACTCTTCTGGCTATTCGAGGCGGACCTGCATGAGCTCTATCTGCCGATGCATAGGCCTTTATGGAACCTGACATCTGCGCGATCGTTGGCTCTTAAAGCACCGGGCTTTTCGGTCCGAGTGAAAATCACCTGATATTCCGTTGTGTTAGCGGAGCCTTATGTCGGGTTCCGGGCGGACAACGCGTTTGTTGCTCGCGTAGTGGAAATAATCCGCAGCGGCGTCGAATCGGGACGCCGGGTTTTCCTCATCTGCTGCGGTGCCAACAGCCCGGACGGGCAGGGTATTGAATTGAACGGTCCTCACATTGATCCGCGCGGAAATAAATTACTCGCAACCCTGTCGCGCGAAGCCTTCGAAACTCTCAGCCCACATTTCGTGTTCGGAGCTTTCGTGCAGGGCGTCGTGTTGGCTGAGGCCGGTGAGGAGATTGAGTCTGTCTACTTCCCTCTGAGCGGCATGATTTCAATCGTTGTTGTGATGAAGGATGGCAAGGCGATTGAGACCGCGACCGTCGGCCGCGACGGTGTCTTTGGTGCTATGGTTGGGTTTGGACCGTACATCTCGAGGGTCCGAGCAATTGTCCAGATGCCGATCACTGCGATCCGCGTTCCATCGCTGCAATTCAGAAAAGCTACGCAAGGAAGCCGAGAGCTTCAGAACCTCTGCATTGACTACAACGAGTTCTTGTTAGTTCAGGCGCGTATCAGTGCTGCGTGCAATGCTTTGCACAAAGTCGAGGCGCGTTTTTGCCGGTGGTTGCTGCAGACGCGCGAAACAACCGGAAGCGATACCATCACCCTGACGCAGGAGTTTCTGTCGGAAATGCTCGGCGTGCGCCGCACGTCAGTGACCGATGTTGCATCGAAGTTGCAAGGTGCAGGTGTGATTAGCTACTCCCGCGGCGTGATCAGGATCATCGACTTGCTGGCACTGAAAGCATTGTCCTGCGAATGCTATGAAACTCTGCTTGAGCAGCGCGCGATTTGATTTACGATTGAACTATTCCGCATGGTTGACCTGTCGGCGTTTTCGCCGCTCTGCTCGGCATTGAGAGCAAACGAAGCCGATCGTGTGAGGGTCTTCTTTGCGCTTGTAGTTCGAGCAGGGGGCGAGCCCCGGAATCCTTCTATCTTAGATTCAGATCAGATTTGTTGGCATGGTCGCGCTTCATCGGTGGTGAGCGCATCGGCTTTGCTGTTTTGAGCAAAGAAAAAGCCCGCCGTTCTGCCGGGCTTGAGTATTGGCAGATCGGGTGTTGCGATCTTCTTGCGGACTCATGATCGTCGAGATTTGCTTGACGGCAAATCGATCGATGGCGCAGGCAGCCATGCACGACGCGATCCGCTCTCTCCACAAGTAGGCCGGCTTACTTGGGGGGAAGCCGGCCTGGCTTGGGGTAGCAAGCACGGAGGGACCCGTGCTTACCTTCATCGAACAATGTTGTTGATGTGTGGTCGAGTCGGTCGTTGGCGTTAGCGGGTTAATGCTTTCGGAATGTCTGCGTCGGCATCAACCAAATTTCCTGCTCCATGCGGCAGGGCGGTTGCGAACTGTCCTGACCCAGATGAGGGCCGCGAGAGCGAACAAGCTCGCAGAGAGAAATAGAACGACGTACATTTCACGAATCTTTACGAATCTTCGAATTGAGAGGTCGCGGCTCTTATCATCGGCGCGCGGCACGCATCAACCATTCATCGATGTCGGTGATGTGCGAGGATGCCCGGCGCAATATGTCGAAACATCCCCGCGTACCAAGAGGGTTTACAGCGGCGAGATTATTGCCGCGCCCGCCGGCTCCAAATGCATAGCACCCGTGCCAAAATCAGTCGTCTCATCCAGCGCAAAGACTCCGCATCGGCACACTAAAGTTGAAGAAGGTTAGTGCCACTGTCGGGGACAGACCTTTGACTGATTGCCCGGCCCTCGGCCGGGAGGGGCAATGGACCTTGGCCGCCCGCCGGCCGGTATCGTTAAGGCTCTGGTCCGTCTTGCTTTGCCTTGTGGCCGCCATACCGGTACTGTATCGCCGCCGCCACATTGGGGAGCGCGCGCGAGCCGCGCGGCTGTGTGGCGTTCTCAATAAACATCGGCGGGACGACATAAGTGTCTGAATTATTTAGTGAAATTGACGAAGACTTGCGCCGCGAGAAGCTCAAGAAGCTTTGGGAGCAGTATTCGGTCTTCATCGTGGCCGGTGCGATTCTGATTATCGCAGCCGTCGGAGGCTGGCGCGGTTACCAGTATTGGCAGGCCAAGCAGGCTGCCGAGGCCGGTTCGGCTTTCGAAGCTGCCATCACCTTGTCCGAGCAGGGCAAACACGCCGAGGCAGAGGCCGCGTTCGCGAAGATCGCCGCAGGCTCGTCACGGGGATACGCCGGGCTGGCGCGGCTGCGCGCCGCTGCGGAGGTCGCGGTCCGCGATCCGCAGGAGGCCGCGAAGCTTTATGATTCAATCACTGCAAACCCAGCGATGTCGACTTCGGAACAGGATCTGGCTCGTCTTCGTGCGGGGAGCCTGCTGATGGAAACGGCACCTTATGATGCCATGCGGCAGCGGCTTGAGCCTGCGACGGGCCCGGACCGCACCTACCGGCATTCGGCCCGTGAGCTTCTCGCTTTGTCAGCATGGCGGAATAACGATGCCGTCGCGGCGCGTCAGTGGCTCGACATGATAGCCAATGATGGGCAAACGCCAGCGGGGATGCGTAGCCGCGCGGAGGCCCTGCAGGCGCTGCTGCCACCTGCGGCCAAAAGCTGAAGCTTGATCGGATGAAATCGATGCGTCTTTCGCAGCGCCTGATTGCTATCACCGTCTTGGCAGCCATTGGTATGGCATTGGCGGGATGTAGCAGTAGTAGTTTCGATCCGACCGATCTGATGGATTGGTTCGACACCAAAAAGAAGATTCCAGGCGAGCGTAAGCCGGTATTTCCGGATGGCGTTCCGGGCGTCGAGCAGGGCGTCCCGAAGGACCTCTACAAGGGGGCGCAACAGCAGCAGGATCAGGCGCCTGTAGCCGAGACGGCTCCGCCGCCACCGCCGGCACCCGAGCCGAAAGCCAAGCGCAGGTCCAGCTCTCACACCGCCGCGCGGTCTGCTCCAGCGGCCGAGCCAGCACAAAATGCGGCGCCGTCTGAGTCGGACGAGGGGGGCGCAGCTGCGGTCCCGCCAGCGCCGCCTCCGCCCAAGGTGAAGCGCAAGCGGATTACCGCTCCACCTCCGGATGCGCCGGCCCCGCAGGCCCAGCAAGCGGCTCCGCCGCCTCCTGCGCCGCCGCCACAGCAATCATCAACGCCATTCCCGGCGCCTTTGCCGAGCGGCGGATTCGCGCGCTGATTTTCTTAGGTTTGGCCGCGGTTCTTCATGAACCGCGGCGCTTCAGCTGATCCTTTTTATTGACACGTGGTCCGTAAAGGGCGAACGGATCGAACATGTCGTCGTTTACAATTGCCATCATAGGCCGGCCAAACGTCGGCAAGTCGACCCTGTTCAACCGGCTTGTTGGACAGAAGCTCGCATTGGTCGATGACCAGCCCGGTGTCACGCGTGACCGACGTGCAGGTGACGCCCGTCTCGGCGATCTCGAGTTCACCATTATCGATACTGCGGGTCTCGACGAAGGCGCCAAGGGCTCACTCACCGCGCGCATGCAGGAGCAAACTGAGGCTGCCATCGCCTCGGCAGATGCTTTGATGTTCGTGATCGACGCCCGCGCTGGATTGACTCCGAACGACCGTGCGTTTGCCGATTTTGCACGCCGTGCCAACAAGCCGGTTCTGCTGCTCGCCAACAAGAGCGAGGGCAAGCATGGCGATGCCGGTGCGATGGAGGCCTACGCGCTTGGGCTCGGTGATCCGATCCCGGTCTCTGCCGAGCACGGCGAAGGCCTTAGCGACCTCTACGATGCCTTGCGCGAATTGATGCCCGAGCCCGTCCATGATGACGAAGATGAGGATGGGGATCCGGATTCGTTTGCGAACGTTGACGGGGCCGATGAAAGTCTCTCGACACGCCCCATTCGCGTCGCCGTGCTTGGCCGTCCCAATGCCGGCAAGTCCACACTGATCAACCATCTGCTTGGCGAAGAGCGCCTGCTGACCAGCCCCGAGGCCGGCACAACCCGCGACTCCATCGCGGTCGACGTCTCCTGGAAGGGGCGTGATTTTCGTGTGTTCGACACGGCCGGTCTGCGGCGGCGCTCGCGTATCGAGGACAAGCTCGAGAAACTCTCGGTGTCGGACGCATTACGCGCGGTTCGTTTCGCCGAAGTGGTCGTGCTGATGATGGACGCGCAAAACCGTTTCGAAGAGCAGGATTTGCGCCTTGCGGATCTTATCGAACGTGAAGGCCGTGCGATCGTACTCGCGGTCAACAAATGGGATCTGATGGATCGGGCGCCAAGTCAGATCGCAAAGTTACGCGAGGATGTGGATCACTGGCTGCCGCAAGTCAAAGGCGCACCGGTCGTCGCCGTCTCAGGTCTGATGGGTGAGGGCATCGATCGACTGATGAAGGCGATTGAAGATGCTTATTCTGTATGGAACAGGCGTGCATCCACCAGTCAGCTCAATCGCTGGTTCGAGCAGGCGGTCCATAACAATCCGCCGCCTGCGGTGTCGGGCCGTCGTTTGAAGCTCAACTACATCACACAGACCAAGGCGCGTCCGCCGAGTTTCGTGGTGTTCTGCTCTCGCGCCGACGCGGTGCCGGAATCCTATCTGCGCTATCTGAGCAACAGCCTGCGCAGCACCTTTGAACTGCCCGGCACGCCGATCCGGATTACGCTGCGCGAGAAGGCAAATCCGTTTGCGCATAAAGCCAAACGGAAGTCCTAGAAATCCGGATGATCGATCTTAAGCTGGCAGCCGGAACGTCATGATTGTCTTGGTCCGGTAATCGTAGAGTTTGCCGGATTCCATCCATGATGGGGCGCACATCGGAACGATAAACTCCGCGACCTGCTCAGGCGTATCGAGCGTCATCGGATCTTCGCCCGGCATGACTGTCGCGCGCATGCGGGTGCGGATCGGCCCCGGGCTGAACAGATTGACACGGATGGGTGTTGTCGCCGTCTCGTGAGCCCAGACGCGAACGAGCGCATCCAGCGCGGCTTTGGACGCTGCGTAGGGGCCCATATAAGCGTTGGCCTGGTGGGCAATTCCCGAGGTGAGAAACACCGCACGCCCCGCATCCGACTGCCGCAGAAGCGGCTCCATACAGCGGATCAATTGAAAGTTTGCTGTGACGTTCACAGCCATCACATTGTCCCAGAACTTGGGATCGGTGTGGCCGAGGGGCGAGGATGTTCCCGCGAGGCCGGCATTGCCGACGAGGATGTCGAGCTTGCCGTGACGTTCGTTCAGTGCCGCTCCAAGCCGGGCGATGCCGTCGAGGTCCGTCATATCGAGCGGGACGAGGGTTGCTGTTCCACCATCCTTTCGGATGTCATCGTCGAGCTCCTCAAGCCCTCCCTGGGTCCGGGCGACCGCAATGATGTGGGCGCCTGCGCGCGCGAGGGCGCGAGCCGTAGCGTAGCCGATGCCGCGCGATGCGCCGGTCACAAGAGCGATGCGGGAGGAAAGATCGGCAGCCATCAAAGAAATCCTCATCACGCGGCCGACCTCGGCCGCTCGTGGACCGTCTTTTAAAGCGGTGGTCGTGCGGCACAAGACCGGAATGGCAGAATGGAGCCGCCATTCATGGTAGATGAGGTCATGGACCTGAACCTGCATTCCGCCGAGGGGCGGTGGCGGCCTATGGCTGAAGTGGACCTCCCGGCTGCCAGTGCCCTCGCGGCCTCCATTCATCCCGCGTTTCCGGAGGACGATGCGGTGTTCGTCGAACGGCTCGCGCTGTATCCGGCCGGCTGCGGAGTCTTCGACCGTGGCGGTCAAGCGGAGGCTTACGTCGTCAGCCATCCATGGCGGCGTTTTGAGGCGCCGCCGCTCAATTCGCTATTGGGAGCTTTGCCGGCCAGCCCGTCCACGTTTTACATCCACGATCTCGCGCTTTCGCCCGCGGTTCGAAACACCGGCGCAGCTGCCCAGATTGTCGCGTGGCTCGCGGAGTATGCGCTGGCGGAAGGGATCCGCCATATGTCGCTGATCGCGGTCAACGGGTCAGCGGGCTTTTGGCAACGGCAGGGATTCACCGCGACGCAGGATCGAACGTTAGCGCGAACGCTCGATAGCTATGAAGGTGGCGCGCAATACATGGTGCGCGACCTCTTTTAAGCTCACTGCAGCGAGCTTACGAAATGCGAGTTCTCAGCTGGCTTCCGCGAGGAGCGACAGCTGGTGCTGGTTTTGCTCGACCTGGCTCTGATCGGTGAGGGGCGTCGGATAATCGCCGGTGAAGCAGTGATCCGAGAACTTCGGATTGGCAGGATCGCGGCCCGGTTCACCCATGGCGCGGTACATGCCGTCGATCGACAGGAACGCCAGCGAGTCCGCGCCGATGATATCGCGCATTTCCTCGATGCTATGGCTCGCGGCCAGAAGGCCGCCACGATCCGGAAGATCGATGCCGTAATAATCGGGATGGATGATCTGGGGCGAGGCGAGACGGAAGTGCACCTCGCGTGCACCCGCATCGCGCATCATGCGGACGATCTTCTTCGAGGTGGTGCCGCGGACCAGTGAATCGTCGATCAGGATGATGCGCTTGCCTTCGATCGCTGCACGGTTCGGGGCGTGTTTCATCCGAACGCCGAGTTCGCGAACGCTCTGGCTGGGCTGAATGAAGGTGCGGCCGACATAGTGGTTGCGGATGATGCCGAGTTCGAACGGGACGCCCGAAGCCTGACTGTAGCCGACGGCAGCCGGCACGCCGGAGTCCGGTACCGGTACCACGACGTCGATATCCGCGTGGCTCTCCTGGGCAAGCTGTGCGCCGAACGCTTTACGGACTTCATAGACCGAACGCCCGCCGACGATGGAATCCGGACGGGCGAAGTAAATGTATTCGAAGATACAGGGGCGCGGAGGCACCGGTGGGAACGGCTTGTGAATTTCCTGGCCCTTCTCGTCGAACACGATGATCTCGCCGGGTTCGACATCACGGACGTATTTCGCCCCGATGATGTCGAGCGCACAGGTCTCGGAGGTCAGGATCGGGCAGCCATCAAGCTCACCGAGTACGAGCGGACGAATACCGCGCGGGTCACGCGCGCCGATCAGCTTCTTGTTGGTGAGCGATACCAGCGCATAGGCACCCTCGATCGTGCGCAGCGCTTCGATATAGCGCTCGATGAACCGGCTGCGCTTGGATTGCGCAACGAGATGCAGGATCACCTCGGTATCGGTGGTCGACTGCATGATGCCGCCATAGCGCACCAGTTCACGGCGCAGCGTCAGGCCATTGGTGAGATTGCCGTTGTGCGCGACGGCGAAGCCGCCGGCGTTCAGTTCAGCGAATAAGGGTTGCACATTGCGGAGAATGGTTCCGCCTGTGGTGGAATAGCGGACGTGCCCGACGGCACTGGAGCCGGGCAGACGATTGATGACTTCGGCGCGGGAGAAGGCATCACCGACGAGGCCAAGCCGGCGCTCGGAGTGAAAGCGCTGACCGTCGAAAGAGACGATGCCGGCAGCTTCCTGGCCGCGATGTTGGAGGGCATGAAGACCGAGCGCTGTAATCGCTGCCGCTTCGGGGTGGCCGTAGATCCCGAACACGCCGCATTCTTCGCGTAGCGTGTCGCCGTCTCCATGCAGGTCCAGATCGCGGTCGTAGTTGTCGGGCGTATCGGAATTGCTGGATTGGCCGTTCATATGGTCCACCGCACCTTGAATGTGTGGCTGCCGGACAGGGATCAACGCCCTGCCGCCTTGCCGTCGATCAACTGTTTGAGCCCGTCGCGGGCCGATTTCGCATACCCACCGTCGTTACCTGCCGCCGCCGTCGAACGCTGATCAGGAGCAGCATCCGTCTGCTGGTCCTCATCGCCTTTTTTCTTGAACCTCTTCAAGATGGTGTTCTCGGGGTCATCCGGCAAGAGCGACATCAGCCAATCGCCGGTTCCTTGCAGCATCACGCGCGACTTGGCGTTACGCACCCATTCAGGCTGTTGTTTGTCGGGCACCAGCCAGACAAAGAACAGGAAGGCCACGACCATGATCAACAGTCCCCGAGCGAGGCCAAAAAGGAAGCCTAACGTGCGGTCGAGCGCGCCGATCCGCGAGTCGAGGATCATGTCTGATATGCGCACGGTGATGATCGAAACGACGATCAATGTGAGGATGAACACACCGGCGACCACGGCGACGGTCGCGATCGTATCGTTGTTGAAGTAGGCTTTGGCGCTCGGAAGCAGCTTTTGATAGGCGTAAAGCGTGGTCAGGGCAGCGGTGCCCCATGCGGCGATCGACAGGATTTCGCGCATGAAACCCCGGATCATGGCCAAGAGTCCCGACAGCAGCATCACGGCAAGAACGATAATGTCGAGAAGCGTTATCGGCATCGGTCAGTCAGGTCCCGGTGATCAGGTCGAGGTGGCGAATCAGCTCATCGTCACGTCGATTAGGTGAAGGCCATATGCCATGTCCCGCAAGGTCACGGAACCCGCAAAAACCACACATCACAGTCAAAACCACGTCGTTCCCGGGGATCGTCCGTTGAGCTTAATGGACAGTTTCTTTGGTGACGCGTTTTGATGGATTGGGGCGGGGAACGCAGCCAAGTGATGGTTGTATAACCGCGGATCTTACGGACGTCATCCGCGCTTTGTCAGTCTTCGCCGCCGAATCCGGGCATCAGGTTCGATTTCTTCGCGGCTGTGGCTTTCTGGCGCGATGGGAACCGGCCTTGGACGATAGCCCGCGACCTAGTCGTTGTCATTGCTTTCAGAGCGAGGCTGTCCCTTCCGCCCACGGGCCGCGATGTCCGCCACCAGCGAGGTGAGTGAACCGACGCTGTTGATCGACAAGCCTGCATCGCCACCCGGTTCGCCGCGTGTGGTTTCGGGGAGGACAGCCCGGCCGAAGCCGAGCTTGGCGGCTTCCTTGAGACGTGCGGAGGTTTGGGCGACAGGGCGAACCGAACCGGAGAGGGATATTTCTCCGAAATAGACCGCATCCACCGGCAACTGCGCGTTGACCAGCGACGACACCAGAGCCGCTGCCGCGGCCATATCGGCCGCCGGCTCCTGAATGCGCAGACCGCCGGCGACGTTGAGGTAGACGTCGTGGCCCGAGAGCTTGACCCCGCAATGGGCCTCCAGCACGGCCAGCACCATCGAGAGCCGGCTGGAATCCCATCCCACCACCGCGCGCCGCGGCGTGCCGAGCGAGGTCGGGGCGACGAGCGCCTGCAATTCGACAAGCACCGGCCGTGTCCCTTCCATGCCGGCGAACACCGCGGTACCGGGACTGCCGAGATCGCGCTCCGACAAGAACAGCTCCGAAGGATTCATCACTTCGCGCAAGCCGAGCCCGGTCATCTCGAACACACCGATTTCGTCGGTCGGACCGAAGCGGTTCTTGATCGAGCGCAGGATACGAAACTGCTGCGAGCCTTCGCCTTCGAACGACAGCACCGCGTCGACCATGTGCTCGACCACCCGTGGACCGGCGATCTGTCCATCCTTGGTGACGTGACCAACCAGGATCAGGGCCGTGCCGGATTTCTTGGCAAACCGGATCAGCGCCTGCGCGGATGCCCGCACCTGCGTCACGGTGCCCGGCGCGGACTCGACAGTGTCGGTCCACATGGTCTGGATCGAGTCGATCACCACCAGGCGCGGCGGCGTGCCTTCCGACAGCGTTGCAATGATATCCTCGACCGAGGTTTCCGCGGCGAGCTGAACGGCGGCGTCTGCCAGTCCCAGTCGCGCCGCGCGGAGCCTCACCTGCGCGACGGCTTCTTCACCTGAAATATAGACAGCGCGATGTCCCGCCCGCGCGAGCAGGCTGGTGGCCTGGGTCAGCAGTGTCGACTTACCGATGCCGGGATCGCCGCCGACCAGCAGCACCGAGCCGCGCACAAAGCCGCCGCCGGTGACGCGATCAAGTTCGCCCATGCCGGACGGTAGCCGCGGCGCGTCGGGGCTGGAGCCGGTCAACGTCTCCAGCTTGAAAAGCCGGCCCTTGCGCTTGGGGCGTAGGTTCGCCGGCATGGTGGTCACGCCGGAGACGTCTTCCTCCGCGAGCGTATTCCACTCGCCGCAGGATTCGCACTTGCCTTGCCACTTGTTGTAGGCGGAGCCGCAATTCTGGCAGACGAAGGAGAGGGCGTTTTTCGCCATGAACTTGAGACTCAGTGCGGCTGGGATTTGCGTTCCTCTTTTGTTCACAATTGCTTTCTGAAAGTCAACCGAATTCGCACCGTCGTCGATAGCGGATGACCGACAGATGCGCCTATCCTGTGCCTTGCATAACGATAGGGAGTCTTCCGCGTCATTCTTCGCTTCCAACCACCTCAACAAATCAAACAACGACCGCGCATGACCGATCACTGCTGACGGCTCGACGCGGCACTAGGGAGTAACGTTATGAGATGGATCGTTGCGCTCGCAGGTCTTGTTGTCGCCACCGCGGTTCACGCGGCCGACGCGCCGAAATTCCAGGTCGACCCACAATGGCCGAAGCCGTTACCGAACAACTGGATCATGGGGCAGGCGGCAGGTGTCGCTGTGGATGCCGACGATCATATCTGGGTGGTACAGCGTCCGCGCACGCTGACCGACGATGAGAAAGCCGCAAGCCTGACACCGCCACGGAGCAAATGCTGCGTTCCGGCCCCGCCGGTCATGGAATTCGATCAGGGAGGAAATCTGATCAAGGCCTGGGGCGGCAAGGGGGAGGGCTTCGATTGGCCCGCCAACGAACACGGCATCTATATCGACAGCAAGGGCTTCGTCTGGCTTGCCGGAAATGGCGAAACCGACGGGATGATCCTCAAATTCACCCGTGACGGCAAATTCGTAATGCAGATCGGCAAGTCCGGCCCGCAGACGGACAGCAAGGACACGACGCGTCTCGGCCGGCCCGCCAACATGACCGTCGATACGGCCGCCCACGAACTTTATGTGGCCGACGGTTACTACAATCACCGCGTCATCGTCTTCGACAGCGAGACCGGTGCGTTCAAGCGCATGTGGGGCGCGTACGGCAAACCGCCGACCGACGAGAAGTTGCCTGCGTACACGCCTGCCGCCGCGCCATCACAGCAGTTTGGCAATCCGGTGCATTGCGTGCGCATCGCGCAGGACGGTCTCGTTTATGTCTGCGACCGGCAGAACGACCGCATTCAGGTGTTCAAGAAGGACGGGACTTTCGTGAAGGAAATGTTCGTCGAGAAGAACACCTTGGCGAATGGCTCGGTGTGGGATCTGGAAATCTGGCCGGACGCCAACGAGACGTTTCTGCTCAACGCCGACGGCGCCAACAATGAAGTTCGAACACTGGTGCGCGATACCGGTGAGATCGTCGGCCGTTTCGGCCGGAACGGCCGCATGGCGGGCGACTTCCACTGGATCCACAATCTTGCACTGGACTCCAAGGGCAACGTCTACACAACGGAAGTGGATAATGGGAAGCGGGCTCAGAAATTCCTGCTGACCGGCAACATGGTCCTGAAGAAACGAACCGCGCAATAATGCGGTCTAGCCAAATCCACGCCACGAGGCAGGGCGGTTAATCCGCCTCGCCGACATACACGCGCGTGAAGCGCCTGCCGAGGTTCGTCAGCACCTCGTAGCCGATGGTGCCGGCATGATGCGCGAGATGGTCGACAGTGATGCCGTCGCCAATCAGCGTGGCCATGTGACCACGCCGGACGGCATGAGGCGGAACGTCGGTAATATCGATCGCGAGCAGGTCCATGGAAATGCGACCGGCGATAGGACAACGCTTGCCGGCGACGACGGCTTCTGCTCCGCGCCGGTTATCGACGCTCCCCGCGGCACGGAAATAGCCGTCGGCGTAGCCGGCGGTCACGATGGCGAGCCGCGTCGGCCGCCGGGCTGTCCATGTCGCGCCATAGCCGACGGTTTGCCCGCGCTCGATTTGCCGGATCTGCGCAATCCTCGCCTTCAAATTCACGACAGGCAGCATCGGCGTGTCGGCTTCCGGCGTCGGATTGACGCCGTAAAGCGCCGCACCCGGACGCAGCACGTCGAAATGGAATTGTGATCCGAGAAAGATGCCGGATGAATTGGAGAGGGAGGCCGCCACGCCCGAGAAGCGCGACGCGATATCCCTGAATGCTGCGACCTGCCGCCCGTTCATGGGGTCGCCAAGAAGCTCGGCATTGGCCAGATGACTCATCACCAGTGTGATGCCGTGGTTACCTGCGTGAATGCGCGGCAACAGGGCCTCAGCTTCGGCAATTGAGAAACCGAGCCGATTCATTCCCGTATCGATGTGAATAGCGGCTGCGTTCTGCCGGCCGGTGATCTTTCGCAGAGATTCCCACTCGGCGAATTCCGTCGCATCGCCAATGACAGGGCGGCAGTCGATTTCTGCGAATGTCGGGCCGGAGTTCGGAAAGAAGCCATCCAGCACGTAGATGACGGCGGTGCGCGCGACGTCGCGAACGGCACGCGCCTCGTCGAGCGTTGCGACGAAGAAGGTTCTGCAACCCGCCTTCCAAAGCGCGCGAGTGACCGGCGTGATCCCGCAACCGTAAGCGTCAGCCTTGACCACAGCTGCACATTCCGCCGGGACGCCTTGGCTCTTGAGCCTGGTCCAGTTGGCGACGATGGCGTCGAGATCGATGGTGAGGATGCCCGTGGTCGTCGTCATCGTCACCGGATCAACTGCGAGCGTCGCGGCTGAATTGGCGGCTGTCTGTGGCGTGTCGGAAAGGCGGTCCATGGCTTTGAAATTTTGGCTCGAATTCCTGCGCGCAAAACAGCGCGCGCCGTCTCCGCTCATCAATTGAACCGCACAATACGCGGGCCCCTCGGGCGGTTCAATCTGTATTGGCTAGGCTAGCGCTGATGCGGCAACTGGGCATCCTGGGCCAAATCGCCGAAGCGCGTCACGCTTGCGTCGAACTGCAGGTCAATCGTGCCCGTCGGGCCGTGACGCTGCTTGCCGATGATGACTTCGGCCTTGCCGTGAACCAGTGACATGTCGAGCTGCCACTTCTCGTGCTCCGGCGTCCCCGGACGTGGTTCCTTGCTCTGCAGGTAATATTCTTCGCGGTACACGAACAGCACGACGTCGGCGTCCTGCTCGATCGATCCGGATTCGCGAAGGTCTGCAAGTTGGGGACGCTTGTCCTCGCGATTTTCAACCTGACGCGACAACTGGGACAGTGCGATAATTGGAACGGCCAATTCCTTCGCGAGCGCCTTGAGGCCGGTGGTGATTTCGGTGATTTCCTGCACGCGGTTGTCGGATCGTTTGCCCGAGCCGGACAGCAGCTGGATGTAGTCGATGATCAGAAGATCGAGACCCTTCTGCCGCTTCAGCCGTCGGGCGCGCGCGGTAAGCTGCGAAATCGACAGACCGCCCGTGTCGTCGACATAGAAGGGCAGGTTCTGCAGTTCGATCGAGTGTTCGCGGATCGTATCGAAATCGGCCTCGCTGATGCCGCCGCGGCGGATCATGCTCGATGAAATCCCGGTTCGCTCCGCCAAAATACGTGTGGCCAGCTGTTCTGCCGACATTTCGAGCGAGAAGAAGCCGATGATCCCGCCATTGACGGATTTCATCGTGCCGTCAGCCTGGATCTCGCCCTGCCAGTTCTTGGCGACGTTGTAGGCGATGTTGGTTGCCAGCGCGGTTTTACCCATAGCCGGACGGCCGGCGAGAACAATCAAGTCGGAAGACTGCAGTCCGCCCATCTTGGCGTCCATGTCGCGCAAACCGGACGCCAGCCCCGACAGATTGCCGTCGCGGCTATACGCGTTCGCAGCCATGTCGACGGCGACGGCGAGGGCCTGCGAGAATTTCTGGAACCCGCCATCATATCGGCCTGACTCCGCGAGATCATAGAGTTTGCGCTCGGCGTCTTCGATCTGTGCGCGTGGTGCGAAGTCAACTGGCGCATCGAAAGCGACATTGACCATGTCTTCGCCGATGCGGATCAGGTCGCGCCGCTGCGACAGGTCGTAAACCGTACGTCCGTAGTCTTGTGCGTTGATGATCGTCGTTGCTTCAGCCGCGAGCCGCGCAAGATACTGAGCCACCGTCATGCCGCCGATGTCGGTCTCGGCGGGAACGAACGTTTTCAGCGTGACGGGCGTGGCCACCTTGCCGGCGCGAATGAGGCTGGCTGCGGTTTCAAAGATCAACTGATGGATCGGCTCGAAGAAATGCTTCGGCTCGAGGAAGTCCGATACGCGATAAAACGCGTCATTGTTGACCAGCATCGCTCCGAGAAGGCCTTGCTCAGCCTCAATATTATGGGGAGCTGTCCGATAGGCCGGGGCGCCGGCATCGGGGGTGAGCTTCACAATGTTCGAATCAGGAGAAGCCATCGCGATGAAGTATACTTTCTTTCCGGCGGATGCTGGGCGGCGGCATCTATCTCGCACTGCAGCTTGGCCGGGAGAAAGCGCTCCCCGGTCTTATGCACGATTCACACAAGCAATAAAGCGGTCAAAATCTCTTTATCGCCGGGCTTGACGAAGCCCGCCGCGCGCAGCAGCCTTAATACGGAACTACTCTCCAGCCAGACGCAGGATCGGACCTTTCGAAGCCTCGACGGCCCTGAGGCGAGCTTCCTCGCGGATCATATAGTCGCGCGTGATGGGAACCACGCCCTGACGTTTGCTGAGTTGAATCTGCATCACCATAACGTTCTGTTTGCGGAACGACATTTCAGAACAGGCGAGATAGAATTCCCACATCCGCACAAAACGCTCGTCGTAAAGTTTGGCGGCTTCCTCGCGGCGGGCAAGGAAGCGCTCACGCCAGGCTTTAAGCGTTTCGGCATAGTGCAGCCGGAGAATTTCGATATCGTCAACCAGCAATCCCGCGCGCTCGACAGCAGGTAACACTTCCGAGACCGCCGGAATGTAGCCGCCGGGGAAAATGTATTTCGCGATCCACGGATTTGTGATGCCCGGTCCTTCGGAACGTCCGATGGAGTGAAGCACCATGACGCCGTCGTCTTTGAGGAGTTCGGCGCATCGCTTGAAGTAAGTGTCGTAATAGTCGACGCCGACATGTTCGAACATACCCACCGAAACGATACGGTCGAACTGTCCCGGGGTGTCGCGATAATCCTGCAGGCGGAATTTTGCCCGGTCGCTAAGCCCAAGTTCACTTGAGCGCGCATTTGCGACGCCCAATTGTTCTTCCGATAGGGTAACACCGGTGACATCCGCACCGGTCATGTCTGCCAGATAGAGGCCAAGTCCGCCCCAGCCGCAGCCGATATCAAGGATGCGGTGGTGGGGCTGGACCAAAAGCTTCGCTGCGAGATGCCGCTTCTTGGCAAGCTGTGCGTCATCGAGCGTTGCGTCCGGTGTCTCGAAATAGGCGCAGCTGTACTGCATGTCCGCATCGAGGAAGAGGCGATAGAGCCGCCCGTCCAGATCGTAATGCGATGCCACGTTCCGCTTTGAGCGTGAGGGTGGATTGAATTGCTGCCAGTGCCTGATCAGGTAGCGCAGCCACCATTGTGCTTTGGACCATCGCGGCAGCATGTCGGGCTGGTCCAGTACAATCGCCAGGACATCCGCGATCGAGCCCTGTTCGACGATGAAGTCGCCGTCCATGTAGATCTCGCCGAGCGCGAGTTCCGGATCGAGCAGCAGGTGCCGTTCGGCGGCTGCTGTCGTGAACCTCACGGCCACCGGCCGGCCAGTCCCGTCGCCACAGGTAAACTTGGTTCCTGTCGACGTTGTGAAGGTAACGGAGCCCCTTCGGATGAATTGGCCCAAGAAGAACTTCAGCAAATGATCCATCGAACGCATGTCCAATGATCCAAGCAGTCGCCCCCAGCACTCCTATGGTGGGTATTTTTTGGAACAGTTTCAATCGCAATTTCAGACCAAGTGGTCCGATGGAGGGCTGATCTGCGTTTTCACCATGGTCGGGAAACCGATTGGCAACACTCAAATCGAATATCGGGTGAACAAAAAATGGACTTACACTGGGCGCTTCCATTCGCGGCACAATCCGCTAAAGGTGACCACATGCGGGGTGGGCAGTTGAGTCCAACGCGATTTGTATCTGGAGATTTGGAATGTTGAGCCGAGCGCTCATTTTGGCGGCGGTGACTGTTGTGCTCGGTTATTTCGCGGCAATTCCTGCAGAGGCGCAAAACCTCGAAGCCGGAAAATCTCCCGGCCAGATTTTCTCCAGCACCTGTTCCTTGTGCCATAAAAGCCCGCGAGGGCTGTTGAAGTCCGTAGGGCCGGGGTCTCTGCCGGGTTTCTTGCGACAGCACTACACGACGAGCACGGACATGGCGTCCGCCATGAGTGCCTACGTATTGTCCAATGGGGCTGCCAACGCGCCTGTGGGCGGGGGGAATTTGACCCGGCAAGGCCAGGAAGCCAAAAGCGGACCGAGGCCCTCTGCAGAACCCGGCCCGGAGCGGGCGGTTCAGGAGCGGGAGCGTGCTGCCAAGGGACGCAAGCCGCATACGCGGGAGACGACCAGGCCGGCCGATGCGGAAGGTCCGCAGGAAGGGGCGGGCGCTCCACCTGATGGGGCAGCTGAGGCTCCTCCGCCAGAGCACCCCTCCGCGCGACACAAAGGCAAGCAAAAGGCCACCAAGGGCCGGCCGGCGAAGGATGAGCCGCCCAAGATCGATGCACGGCATGAGGCGCCCAAGGAAGAGCCTCCGAAGGCCGAGCCACCGAAGGCCGAGCCTGAAAAGAGCGAGAGCGCCAAAGGCGCGCCTTCAGCCACGGAAGCGCCAAAGCGGGAGGAGGCTGCACCTTCGGTTGAAGCAAAGCCTGATCCTGCACCGGCTGTGACGCCGGCTGCTCCAAAGGAGCCTGAGAAAGGCCCTGACGCTGCAACTGTGGCACCGCCGGCTGTGGCACCGCCAGCAGCAGCACCGCCACCAAAGCCGGTGGAAGACAATCCCAATCGGCCTCTGACCATTGACATGGGGTCGGTGCCAACACCGCCGCCGGCCGCCGTGCCCTCGGGCGATCCGACCCCTCCCGCGTCTAAGTGATGGGGCGGTTGGCGTAGCGTCTGAAGCGACATCTCAAAGGAAAAGGCCCGGTCTCGCATGAGACCGGGCCTTTCTTTCTGTGCAAGTGGCTCGCGCCTGATCTTATTTCTCGTCGGCCGGAGCTTCTTCCTGCTCGCCCTGATTGTCGGCAGCTTCCGGATCGAAGAACTCGCCGGCGGCGGCGATCGCCTCAGCGGCGGCATCGCGATCTTCCTGGCGGCTGTTGACGTCTTCGCCGCGGTTGATGCGCTCGGCTTCCGCTTCGCTGCGGGCCACGGTGACGGACACGTTCACCTCGACTTCCGGATGCACAGCGATGGTGATGGTGTGCTGGCCGATCGTCTTGATCGGTGCGTCGAGCAGAACCTGCTGACGGCTGATCGAGACGCCGTCGGCTTCGAACGCGGCCATGATGTCGCGCACCGACACCGAACCGTAGAGCTGACCGGTTTCCGATGCCTGACGCAGGACGACGACGTTGCGGCCATCGATCTTCTCGGCAACCTTGGTGGCTTCGCCCTTGGCCTGAATGTTCTTGGCCTCGAGGTCGGCCTTCATGCCGTCGTACTTCTCGCGATTTTCCTTGGTGGCGCGCAGCGCCTTGTTGCGCTTCAGCAGGTAGTTACGGGCAAACCCGTCCTTGACCTTTACCACTTCGCCCATCTGGCCAAGCTTGGCGACGCGCTCCAGCAAAATGACTTCCATTTCAGTTCTCCGTTGATGTGTTGGTTGAAGTTGATGTTGAACGTCAGGACGTCGGCGCGGGTGGCCCGTGCTTGGTCCAATAAGCTCGTCGGATTCCGAACACCGCGTCCGCAAGACCAAGGCTGATCATGGCGATCAGGGGCCAGCCGATGAACAGTGTTGCGGCATAAGCGGCGCCGAGCACGAATGCGCGGCCCGAAAACGTTTGAGTGAGGGTGTGAAGCACCGCAAAGCCGGTCATGGCGTAAGCCATCAGCAGTGCCGAGCTTGCGATCTGCGCGCCCATTGCGACCAGCCCGCCGACAAAACAGAGCATCACGACAACGATCAATGCCCCGATCGTCATGGTCGGCAGGGTGGTGGTGCGCAGGTCGGGCCATGGACGGCGCAGCCGGCCTGATGTCGATGTGACCTTGGCGGCGAGCCATAGATTGAGAGTCAAGGTGATCATGGCGATCAGGGTGGCCGCGGCGGGCGCAAGCACCACCAGCGCATCGACCATACGCCCGCTATCGCCTGCAGATTCACTGCGTGTGCCGAGAACGCGCATCAAACCGCGGCGGAGCGCACCGTTGATGGACGTCTCGTCGGTGCCCAGTGTGAGCAGCGCGCTGATCGTCGTGATCACCGCAAAAATGGCTATCCAGAGCAGAACTCGCCCAGTCGGATACCAGTCCAGTCCCGGGGCGAGCCCTGCGAGTTGAGGATCTTCAGAGACCGGGCGCGCCAGCAGGCTGAGATGGCCGAGCCACCAGGCCGGAAGCGCAACGGTGATGGCAAAGGCCGCCATGTAGGGAAAGCCGAACAGGGCGCCGAGGCCCAGCGCTGCTGTAATGCTTCCGATCAACGCAGTCGCGGACCCCCAACCCAAAGCTGCAACCATCAAGGGAAGGGGAGCGAGATAAAACAAGACAAGCGAAATCACCGCGCCCGAAATGATCGACGCGAACATCAATGCCGACGCGAGGCCGGCCGCCAATGCGATAAGAATGCCTGTCATCATCAGCTGTCCCGCTCCTTTCGAGCGGTTAGAGGTTCGCTGAACCCCAACCATCCACCTTGGGACGATCCCAAAGTGTTATGAGAATAAAACGTCTAACGTCTAGAATAGAGACAAACGCGCGGAAGCCGCGCGTTTGTCAAAAGCGTAATTAGCGGATCACGTAAGGCAGCAAACCGAGGAAGCGCGAGCGCTTGATGGCGCGGGCGAGTTCACGTTGCTTCTTTGCGGAAACGGCCGTGATACGGCTCGGCACGATCTTGCCGCGCTCGGACACGTAACGCATCAGCAGCTTCGAATCCTTGTAGTCGATCTTCGGCGCGTTCGGACCCGTGAACGGGCACGTCTTGCGGCGACGGAAGAACGGACGGCGTGCACCTGCTTCAGCCATGATTCTTACTCCTCAACCGCTGCTTCATCGTCACGCGGCCGGCGTGGGCCACGATCACCGCGATCACCACGGAAGCCACCGCCTTCGCGATCGCCGCGGAAGCCGCCGCCACCGCGCTCTTCGCGGTCACGTTCGGCCTTGCGCATCATGGCGGAAGGACCTTCTTCCAGCTCATCGACGCGGACGGTCAAATAACGGATAACGTCTTCGTTGATGCGTTCCTGACGCTCGATTTCGGCGACCACCGCTGCGGGGCCGTCGATGTTGAACATCATGAAATGCGCTTTGCGATTCTTGTTCATGCGGTAGGTGAGGGAGCGCACGCCCCAATTCTCGGTCTTGGTGACCTTGCCGCCCAAACCTTCGATCACACCGGTGAGCTGGGTGGCGAGTTCTTCGACTTGCTGTGCACTCGCGTCCTGACGCGCGAGAAATACATGCTCATACAGAGGCATGGCTGTCCTTTCCAAAGTTAGCGCGGTTCCTGGCGGCAAGCCCTTCGAGACCTTCGGAAAGGACTCGATCTGCTCAGAAGGCGGAAGCACGGGACGACGGGCCGACTGGCCCTGCCGCTTCGATCAAGCACATAAGGAATACCGATGTGGTTTGATTGAGATACGACCGTCCGTTCAGCTCCCGGCCGGGATCCACGGATGGCGCGGTTATAAGGATTTTGCCTGGCTTGGCAAGGAAAACAGCAGGTATTTTCGGCCGAAAGTCAGGATTTTGCCCATATAAGGCGTTCCCGGACGGTTCCAGATTGGTGTTCCGGGACCATTTGGGGCGCAACCAGTTGTGGCTCCGCCGCACCGCAGCTTGACACTGGTGGCCCGGGCGGTGTCTTACCACCCATCTTTTTGGGGACCTCCATGACAGCAGCATTTACCTTCCCGGGGCAGGGATCGCAAACCGTCGGTATGGGCAAGGCCTTGGCGGATGAATTTCCTGCCGCCCGTGCCGTTTTCGACGAGGTGGACGCAGCTCTGGGCCAGAAGCTGACGGCCATCATTTGGGAAGGCCCGGCGGAAACGCTGCAACTGACCGAGAACGCCCAGCCGGCTCTGATGGCGGTGTCAGTGGCAACGCTTCGCGTGCTGGAGACAGAGGCAGGTATCGACGTGGCGCGGGATGCTGCGTTCGTCGCGGGGCATTCGCTCGGAGAATATTCTGCGCTGGCGGCGGCAGGCAGTTTTTCCATCAGCGATACTGCCCGGCTGCTGCGCATGCGCGGCCTCGCCATGCAAAAGGCCGTCCCTGTCGGCGTCGGTGCCATGGCAGCATTGCTTGGTCTCGACTACGAGGCAGCCGTTGCGGTGGCCGAAGAGGCGGCGCAGGGACAAGTTTGCCAGGCAGCCAATGACAATGGCGGTGGGCAGGTGGTCGTGTCGGGTGACAAAGCTGCCGTTGAACGCGCGCTGGAGATCGCCAAGACCAAGGGCGCGAAGCGCGCCATGTTGCTGCCGGTCTCGGCTCCCTTCCATTGCCGCCTGATGCAGCCTGCTGCCGATGCGATGGCGGAGGCGTTGGCGGGCGTCACCATCAACAAGCCCAAAGCGCCGCTGGTGTCGAACGTGCTGGCGACTGCAATCACCGAGCCGGATGAAATCCGCAAGCGCCTGATCGAGCAGGTCACCGGCACCGTGCGTTGGCGCGAAAGCGTTGCGTATATGGCCGGACAAGGTGTCACGCGTTTTCTCGAAGTGGGCGCCGGCAAGGTGCTGTCGGGGCTGGTCAAGCGCATTGCGGACGGCGCTGTCGGCGTGTCGGTTGGCGGCCCGGGTGACATCGCTGCCGCGAAGGATGCAATTAACAGCGCTCGTGCGTGATCTCGTACCGCCGATTTGAAGTCCTGCATCGCTCTCGGCAAACGCGCGACAGGGACTTTAAAATCGAAAGCGGTACTAGAATTTCAGTTGTGCTAGGACCCTTTGCTTTCCGAAGTTCGACAAGTGGGTGCTGCGACGTGTTACGAACTTCGGAAAGCGGGTACCAGGGAGAACAGTATGTTTGATTTGACTGGCAAGTCGGCGCTTGTCACCGGAGCAACCGGAGGCATCGGTGGAGCGATTGCCCGCGCGCTGCATGGGCAGGGAGCGACAGTTTCTATCTCGGGGACGCGGCGCGAAGCGCTGGACAAACTCGCAGGTGAGTTGAAGGATCGGGTGCATGTTCTTCCGTGCAATCTCGCAAATGCCGAGGACGTCGAAGCGCTCGTCCCGGCGGCAGAGAAAGCGATGGGGCAGGTCGATATCCTCGTCGCCAATGCCGGCATCACGCGCGACAATCTTTTCGTGCAGTTGCGCGACGAAGACTGGGACGACGTGATCAACGTCAATTTGACAGCGACGTTCCGGCTGGCTCGGGCTGCGACCAAGTTGATGATGCGCAAGCGGTTCGGACGAATCATCGCCATCACGTCCATCGTCGGCGTCACCGGCAATGCCGGACAAGGGAACTATGCCGCGTCGAAAGCGGGCTTGATCGGCATGATGAAGTCGGTGGGCGCGGAATACGCGCGACGAAATGTGACAGCCAATTGTATTGCGCCCGGCTTTATCGCAACGCCCATGACTGACGCGCTCAATGAAAAGCAGCGGGAAGGTATCCTGGGCAAGGTGCCGGCGGGGCGGCTTGGCACACCCGACGATATTGCCGCGGCGGCGGTTTACCTCGCCTCCAACGAGGCGGCCTACGTCACCGGACAGACCATCCACGTCAATGGCGGGATGGCGATGATTTAAGGCTTTCGGGGCCTCTTTTCCGTGGCTCTGCAGACCTGTGGGTGCGTTCCGGAGGTCTGTGGTCAAGCCCTGGGAAGTATGGTACCGAGCGACGTTCACAGAGCATTTTCCGGCAGATATCCTGACGGTTTGCCGTTAGAAAATGCTCAGATATGTTGATAAGTGCGTATTCTGTTTCGCAGAGCGGGGTAACCACCTCTACGGAATGCGCATCGGGGGAATAACGCCATTGCAGGATCGTCAAAGCCTGTATATTGCCCTTGCAACGCCTGCCGCTGTTTCGGAGGCTGCCGCCCTTGCGGCGCGGCTGTCCGGGTATGCGGCGGGGCAACATGAATCTTATACGCACCGCGATGGCTCGTATCGTTTTGCGGTCGAGTTTAATGGAACAACACGAGGTTGAACGATGAGTGAGATTGGCGAGCGAGTTAAGAAGATCGTGGTCGAGCACCTTGGTGTCGAGCCCGAGAAAGTTGTCGACAACGCAAGCTTCATCGACGATCTCGGCGCAGACAGCCTCGATACGGTCGAACTCGTGATGGCGTTCGAAGAGGAATTCGGTTGCGAGATTCCGGACGATGCCGCGGAAACGATTCTCACCGTTGGCGACGCCACGAAGTTTCTCGAGAAGAACGCGAAAAGCTGATTTCAGCAGGCGACATGATTGCATGCGGCGGGTTGTAATCAAGCGACCCGCCGTCTTGCTGTTATAGTGTCGTCGACACGAAGGCGGAGTGCGAATGATGAGGCGGGTAGTCGTCACAGGCTTGGGCATGGTCTCGCCACTTGCCAATGGCGTAGAGCCGACCTGGAAGCGCATTCTGAACGGCGAGAGCGGCGCCAAGCGCATCGATGCGTTCGATGTATCGGATCTGACCTGTCAGATCGCGTGTATGGTGCCACGAGGCGATGGCACCAACGGCACTTTCAACGCTGACCAGTGGATGGAGCCAAAGGAGCAGCGCAAGGTCGATGACTTCATCGTCTTTGCGATGGCTGCGGCGACCCAGGCGCTCGACGACGCCAATTGGCATCCGGCCACCGAGGAAGATCGCTGTGCCACCGGCACCATGATCGGCTCCGGTATCGGCGGTATCGAGGGCATCGGCGAGGCGGCTGTCATTCTCAAGGAGCGTGGACCGCGCAAGCTGTCGCCCTTCTTCATCCCGGGACGCCTGATCAATTTGGCCTCGGGTTATGTTTCCATCAATCACGGGCTTAAAGGGCCCAACCATGCGGTCGTGACCGCGTGTTCGACCGGCGCGCATGCGATCGGCGACGCCAGCCGTCTGATCGCTTTTGGCGATGCCGATGTGATGGTTGCAGGCGGTGCGGAGTCCGCTGTCAACCGTCTCGCCATGGGCGGCTTCTGCGCACTGCGTGCCATGGCCACGAAGTACAACGATAACCCGACGATCGCATCGCGCCCTTACGACAAGGATCGCGATGGCTTCGTGATGGGCGAGGGCGCGGGTGTTCTGGTGCTCGAGGAATACGAGCACGCGAAACGCCGCGGCGCAAAGATGTATGCGGAGATCGTCGGTTATGGCCTGACCGGCGACGCCTACCACATCACGGCGCCCGCGGAAGACGGCGACGGTGCGTTCCGCTGCATGAGCATGGCGATGAAACGGGCCGGCATCACAGCGTCCGATCTCGACTATATCAACGCGCATGGTACTTCGACGCCGCTCGGCGACGAGATCGAACTTGGCGCGGCTCAGCGCCTCCTTGGCAATGCAGCGTCACAGGTTTCGATGTCCTCGACGAAGTCTTCGACAGGACATCTGCTTGGCGCGGCCGGTGCAATTGAGGCAATCTTCAGCATTCTCGCGATTCGCGATAATATCGCGCCGCCGACCATCAATCTGGACAATCCTTCGGTCGAAACGGCGATTGATCTGGTTCCGAACAAGGCCCGTCCGCGCGAAATCAACGTGGCGTTGTCGAACTCCTTCGGGTTTGGAGGCACTAACGCTTCACTGATTGTCAGGCGTATCGCAAACTAAGCGTTTTCAAGAGAAGTTAGGGTCCGATTCTAACATTCGCCCCGCTTTTAGGCAGGCACTCTGCGAATGTTAGAATCAAGGGACCACTAGCAACTATAAATTTCTAGTGGAGTGGATTTGACATTCGCTTGCAGAACTCGCTGCAAGGTCGGTAGCGAATGTCAAATCCACTCCACTAGGGCGAGGCTTACGAAGGAGACCTCCACTGGGAGTGGAGAGAAGGCTGCAAAACTGTGTCCACTGTTTTGCCGTATTCGGACATAATTTCTATCACGGGCGCGCGTATAACCCTGAAACTACAAGGCCGTAGGGCGAAAAAGCCTGCAGGATTTAGGTTGCTTCCATGAGCCAGAGACCGCCCATTTCGCCCCGGAGCCCGCGCGCAGCGCTTGAGCCCGAGCAGGTCCCGCAGCCGCCGAAGCATTCCAAGCGCGCCCGCAATCCGTTGGTCATCATCGGCAATGCAGTGTTTACGCTACTGGTGCTGCTGATGTTGGCCGCCGGCGCCATCTTCTTTTACGGCAAGAAGACCATCGAAGCGCAGGGACCGCTGACCGAGGACAAGGTCGTCAATATCCCGCAGGGTTTCAGGAAAACCGACATCGGCGATCTGCTGAAACGTGCCGGTGTGATCGACGCGGATCGTTGGACCTTTATTGGCGCCGTTTATGCGCTCAACGCAAACTCGGGTCTGAAATCCGGCGAATACCTGTTCCAGAAGAACGCCAGCCTGCGCGATGTCATCAATACCATTGTCGAAGGCAAGGTCGTGCAGCACGCTTTCACGATCCCCGAGGGTTTGACGTCCGAACAGATCGTCGCCCGGATTCAGGACACCGATATTTTTACGGGCTCTCTCAAGGAACAACCCCGCGAAGGAACCTTGTTGCCTGACACTTATAACTTCCCACGGGGAACATCGCGCGATCAGGTCATTCAGCGGATGCAGCAGGCGCAGAAACGGGTGCTCGCTGAGGTCTGGGGGCGGCGCAGTCCCGACATTCCGGTCCGCTCGCCTGAGCAGCTTGTCACTCTCGCATCAATCGTCGAGAAAGAGACCGGCAGAGCGGACGAGCGCAGCCGCGTCGCCGCCGTCTACACCAATCGCTTGCGTCAGCGCATGAAGTTGCAGTCGGATCCGACGATCATCTACGGTCTGGTCGGAGGCAAGGGGACCCTTGGCCGA
Source organism: Bradyrhizobium sp. SYSU BS000235 (assembly GCF_049747295.1). Taxonomy (NCBI): domain Bacteria; kingdom Pseudomonadati; phylum Pseudomonadota; class Alphaproteobacteria; order Hyphomicrobiales; family Nitrobacteraceae; genus Bradyrhizobium; species Bradyrhizobium sp. SYSU BS000235. The sequence continues at coordinate 212,184 of NZ_JBMHJM010000002.1, read as the reverse complement.
CCGATCAAGCGCAGCGAAATTACCCAGCCATCGCCCTACAACACCTATGTGATTGACGGCCTGCCGCCGGGGCCGATTGCCAATCCGGGACGCGCGTCCCTTGAGGCGACCGCCAATCCTGCACGCACCCGCGACCTGTTCTTCGTTGCTGACGGCACCGGTGGCCATACGTTTACGGAAACCTACGACCAGCACCAGAAGGGCGTTGCCAAGCTCCGCGCGATGGAACGCCAGCAACAGAACGACACGGTCGAACAGGATGATCCGCCGACTGCGGCTGCTGGGACGTCTGCTCCTGCTGCACCGCCTGCGGCGCCTTCACCTGCGCCTGCTGCACCCAAAGCGGCCAAGGGCAAGAGTGGTGCTGCTGTGACGAATTCGCATCGCAAGCGAACCCAACAGGCCCGCAACCCGGAAACGGCTCCGGCCGAAGAGGCCGAGCCTCAGGCCCAATGACGTAAGCCGCGGCTAGTGTCCCTGCATCTAGCGTCCGCCTCAGTGCGCAGCGCGCTTCGTGGCGGGCTTTAGGTTCGGAGGACGTCTGCCAGCCGTGACCATCAGGCTTGCGCCACCGCTGGATTTCGGGGACAAGCTCAACGCGCTCAGTTTTTGCCGAAGATACGTACAAAGGGAGATATTGCGTGGCGCTGTCGAGTATGACCGGCTTTGCGCGGAGTCATGGGACCAGCGGTCCCTATGATTTCGAGTGGGAATTGAAGTCGGTCAACGCCAAGGGCTTCGATTTCAGACTGCGTTTGCCGCCAGGGTGGGATGAGGTGGAAACCTTCGCACGCAAGCGCGCCGCAGAGCTTCTCGCGCGCGGCACGGTCTATGCCAATCTGACAGTCAAGCGGACCGGGGCGGCATCGGTCGTTCGCGTCAACGATGACGTTTTGAATTCGATCCTGAAAGTCGTCGGTGACATTTCGGCCAGAACCGACGCCGTCGCGCCGAGCGTCGACGGACTTCTTGCGATCAAAGGCGTGATCGAAGTCGTCGAACCCGAAAGCAATGAAGAGGAAATGCAGGCCGCGCGCGTGGCGGTGACCGCGGCGTTTGGGCAGGCGCTGGAAAGCCTCATCGATATGCGCAAGCGCGAAGGTGTAGCGCTCGGACAAATCCTGCTGCAACGCATGGAGGACATCGAGCGGCTCTCAAAGCGAGCGGAGGCCGCGCCGGGGCGCAAGCCCGAGGCCATCAAAGCACGGCTCGCCGAACAGATCGCGGCATTGCTCGAAACCTCGGATCGCTTTGACGAAGACAGGCTATCGCAGGAAGCAATCCTGATCGCGGCGAAAGCAGATATTCGCGAAGAGCTCGACCGTATCGCCTCGCATGTCTCCCAAACGCGCGAATTGCTGGGCAAGGGTGGTCCGGTCGGGCGGCGGCTTGATTTTCTGGCTCAGGAGTTCAACCGCGAGGTCAACACCACATGCTCGAAGTCCAACGATATCGAGCTGACGAATACCGGTCTTGAAATGAAGAACGTGGTCGAGCAGTTTCGCGAACAGGTCCAGAATCTGGAGTGAGGCATGGCGGCAGGGGGCAGCTTGCAGGGCGTAGAGCGGCGCGGATTGATGTTCGTCTTGTCCTCGCCTTCGGGGGCAGGCAAATCGACGTTGTCGCGCATGCTGATCGAACGAATGCCCGGCCTCAGCATGTCGGTATCGGCCACGACGCGTTCGATGCGTCCGGGGGAGATCGAGGGCGAGCACTATCATTTCATCGACAAAGCGATGTTCGATGGAATGGTGAAGAACGACGAGTTTCTTGAATATGCTCCGGTCTTCGACAATCACTATGGCACGCCGCGCAAGCCCGTCGAGGAGGCACTCGCATCGGGCCAGGATGTGCTTTTCGATATCGACTGGCAGGGCACGCAGCAGCTTCGTGAGAAAGCCCGTGACGATGTCGTCAGCGTTTTCATCTTGCCGCCGTCGGCTCCCGACCTCGAAAAGCGCCTGCACACGCGGGCTCAGGATTCCCACGATGTCATCCGTGGCCGGATGAGCCGTGCCAGCCACGAATTGAGCCATTGGGCGGAATACGATTACGTCGTGACCAATCGCGATGTGGATGTCGCCTACACGGAAGTTGCAACGATCCTACAAGCCGAGCGGCTCAAGCGCGAGCGCCAAACGGGGTTATCGACCTTCGTACGCGAGTTGCAGCGGCAGCTTGAAAAGTAGCGTCAGGCCGCTGCGCGCTTCGAGACGCGCTGCAGCAGTTGCTCGATCTCGCTGCCTGGATCGTTAGCTTCAGTTGGCTCTGTTGCGAACTGCGATCTGCGGGGCTGCAACAGAGATTCATACGCGTGCGAAGCGTCATTCTCCTGAGCGACGTTGTCCCAGATAGGACGTCGCGGACTTCTGTTCTTTGCCTGCCGGTAACCAGCATACTTGATGATCATGCGGCCGACGATGGCGACAATCGTCAGCACGCCTGCAAGCATGATGAGCAGCATCGAAGTGCTGTCCAACGAGATTCCGTGGAACTGACCTGCTGCGACAGGAGCAGTCAATTTATCCTTGGGCGAAGCGGCCTGTGGTGCGGCAGTTTGCTGGGAAGCGGTTTGAATCGGCGCGGTTGACTGGTTACCGGTGGTGCTCGGCATGTTCGCGTCAGGCCAACGAGATGTTATTGCCGAGTCCTTTGCAGGCGGAGTTGCCGCGACGCCAGTTCCCGTCGTCTCAGGCTGACCACTCGCGCTCTGATCACCGTTGCTCGCGATGCTGGCAGCCTGCGCTTCCGGTTGCGGCCAAATGGTTTCGCTAAGCGTTGCATCATCGGAAGCAGCCGCCGTCTTCGGCGCGCGGTTCGCCAACTCCGCACGTGCATTTGCGACTGAGGGTTGGATCGCAGCCTCAGGCGCGCGAGGTGGCGCACGATTCACTGATGGTGCCGCCGCTGCCGGTGGAGGCGCCGATGAGGCCGTCGCTTTATTCGCCTTCGCCGCCGCATCCGCGAGGTACCAGCATTTACGCTTGGTCCCTTTTTCGAGACGGTAATACCAATGTGCGCCTTTTGGGGTTTCACCCTTGGGGGCGGCAAGGCACTGGTCCGCAGAAGCCTCTGCCTTGTCCTCTGTCGCCGGTGCTGCGATAGCCGATACCGTAAGAGCCATGCCGGCAAGGGAACTGATAAGCACTGCCAATACGGGTGCCACGGCTCGATTTGACATTTGTCTCTCCGGTCTCACGCAACGCGAACGCCATTCGCGTTAAGTTCTCGGTGACAAGTTGGGTCGCAATGAGCCGCAAATTGGACAGCATGAGGCTAAATTCGGGGCGTGTGAGCTGCTCCTGAAAAGCGTGAAGGATCGGTTCCAACCATTGCTGGTTGAATGAATTGTGGCGCTGAGACTGCTTTGTCAGTTCGTCAGCATGATGCGGCCGACGACCTTTCCGGCGCGCAATTCTTCCATCCACTTTTGAACGTCGCCCATCGGCTCTTCCCGCATGGGCGTCGGCTTGATCTTGCCTGCTCGTGCCAGGGCCATCAGCTCATGAGCCTCGGCCAGGGTGCCGGTCATGAAGCCTTCGATCGTCATTCGCTTGTAGATCCACTGAACCATCGGAAGACTGAAGTTGCCTCCCATCAGGCCGGAGACGACGATCTTGCCGCCGCGCGCCAGGACGCTCATTGCGAAGTTCATCGACTTTTCATTGCCGGCAAAATCCACAACCTCGTCGAAACCGCCCTCGGTTTCCTTGATGATCCGCTTGGCGATGTCGGGCTCTGATGGATCGTAGGCAACAGAGGCGCCGTTCTTGAGCGCGGTCTCACGGGCTGTCGCGCTGAGATCCGCGATCGAAATCGGTTGCTTGAACATTGCGGATGCAAACGACAGCCCCATCATTCCGACGCCGCCAAGGCCGATCAACAGCAGATTGCGTTGACGAGGGCGGTCGACCAGTCGCTTCAGCGCGCCATAGGCTGTTGCCCCCGAACACATCAGCGTCGCTGCAACATTCACAGGCAATGGATCGTAAGCGAGCAGGTACTTCGGGTCAGGCACAAGGATGTGGCTCGCGAAGCCGCCATCCAGTGAAACGCCAAGATACCGGTTGCGGGTGCAAAGGTTCTCGTCGCCATTGACGCAGTCCTTGCATTGGCCACAGCCGATCCAGGGAAAGACGGCTGCTTTCATTCCCATCAGGTCCTTGGAGGCGTCTGGGCCGATCTCTTCAACCGTGCCGGCAATCTCGTGTCCGAGCGTAAATGGCAGCTTCATGCCGCGCGTGGTGTCGAGCCTTTTACCGCCACCCATGTCGGCATAGCCGTCCTGGATGTGTAAATCAGAGTGACACAAACCGCACCGTTCGACCCGCAGCAACACTTCGCGTCCCTGGGGGGCTGGCGTATCCACGATGGTTTCGCAGAGAGGTGCGTCGAACTTCACCAGTGATTGGCGGCGCATCAAAGCCATCGCGTTTTGTCCCTCATTCCGGTTTTGATTTCTCGGCCAACATATTCGCCAGTTCCCGCGCCATAGCAACAAACCCTGCAATGGGGATCGTTTCGGCACGACGTGTCGGGTCGATGCCTGCTGCCGCAGCGAGCGCTGCGGGATCGACCCCAAGCGATTTCAGGCTTTGGCGCAGCATTTTCCGTCGTTGGCCAAATGCGGCCGCGGCAACCCGCTCGAGCATCCGGCGGTCGCAGGGTTCGGGATGAGGGCGCGGAGTGAGGCGCACGACGGAGGACGTCACCTTGGGCGGAGGCACGAAGGCGCTCGGTGAAATATCAAACAGGATCTTGGTTTCCGCGCGCCAGTTCGACAAAACGCCGAGCCGGCCGTAGGCATCGTCGTCCTCTCGCGCGACGATGCGCTCTGCCACCTCACGCTGAAACATCAAGACCATCATGTCGTACCATGGCGGCCATGGCTCCGCACACAGCCAGTCGATGAGCAGCACGGTTGCGATGTTGTACGGCAAATTGGCGACAATCTTTGCCCGTTCGCCGCCGAGGAGAGGACGTGGATCGAATGTCATCGCGTCGGCTTCCACGATCTCAAGGCGGCCTGGATAGCGCTGGGCGATCTCTTCGAGGGCGGGAATGGCGCGCTCGTCGCGTTCAACAGCGATGACGCGCTTGGCACCAAGCGCGAGCAGGGCGCGCGTCAACCCGCCTGGGCCTGGCCCGATTTCAACGACGATGGAGCCTTCAAGAGGAGCGGCAGCCCGCGCTATTCGCGCTGTCAGGTTGAGATCGAGAAGGAAGTTCTGCCCCAGTGATTTTCGAGCGGAGAGCTCATGCCGCCGAATGACATCGCTGAGCGGCGGCAAGTCGTCGATGGCGCTCATGTCTGGCCGGTCGACTGCAATTGCGCAGGTGTCATCCGCGCCGCAAGACGAAGCGCTGCGATCAAGCTCGACGGGTTGGCGCGTCCCGTGCCGGCAATGTTGAAGGCGGTGCCGTGGTCCGGCGAGGTGCGTATGAACGGCAGACCAAGTGTGACGTTGACACCCTCGTCAAACGCGATGGTCTTGATCGGGATCAGCGCCTGATCGTGATACATGCAGATCGCGCAGTCGTAGGTCGTGCGTGCCGCAGCGTGAAACATGGTGTCCGCGGGCAACGGGCCTCGTGCATCGATTCCCTCGCGCTGAAGCGCAGTCACCGCCGGCGCGATGATGGATTGATCTTCAGCACCAAGCGAACCGTCTTCGCCGGCGTGAGGGTTGAGGCCGGAGATCGCGAGGCGTGGGTTCGGCAAGCCGAACTTCGTTTTCAGATCAGAGACAACAATCCGCGCCGTTTTGACGATGAGATCGGTGGTCAATTCTGCAATGGCATCGCGCAGCGATACGTGGATGGTCACCGGCACGACGGCCAGCATCGGCGACCACAGCATCATCACCGGCATCGGGCTCTTGCCGTCGATGCTCGCCAGCTCCGCGAGAAATTCCGTGTGGCCTGGATGCGAAAATCCGGCGCGGTACAGCACACTCTTGGCGATCGGATTGGTGACGACCGCACTGGCTCGCCCAGCCATCACGTCGGCGACCGCATGGCGAATAGAGGCAATGGCTGCAGGCGCGCTGCTGTCGTCGGGATGACCAGGCTGAGCGGTTGCCGCGACACCAGTCGGCACCACGGGGAAGGCGTCGAAAAAGACCGCCTGACTTTTCTCGGCGGTGGTTTCGACGAATTTGACATCCGCTCCAAGCGCCCGCGCCCGCGATGCCATGAAAGCGGCATCTCCGACCAAATAGAAGACGGGAAGATTAAGCTCCCGTCGCTCCAGCCACGCGGCGATGGCGATGTCGGGACCGATGCCTGCGGGATCGCCGATCGTCAGCGCGAGAGCTTTTTTCATGGCTTATATATTATTGGATAGATCCTAACGCATTTCAATCATGGCGCTCTTGCGGGCTTCCTGCAGATACGATTTGGACTTGGCTTCGTAACGCTGATTGTAGATTTTCTCGCGCGCTTCGCGCTTGGCCGGCGTATCCGCCGTTGTCGGCTTGCGGCTGCACAACGCCACCATCTCGATCCCTTGCTTGGTGACCTCCGGTGGCGTCAGTTTACCGACAGGCGTCTTATCGAGAAGTTCGCGCAATGGCGGGGGGAGGTCGGCGGACGTCTTGGTCAGCTGGTCGCGTATTGCCGCGTCCCGCATCGAACGGAAGAGTTCGTTGGCCTCTTCGCAGCTTTGGATCTTGTTGCGGAGCAATTCCGCTTCCTTACGGCGCTGCTCCACGACGGCCTGCGACGATCCGCGTGGCAGGATCAGGACAATCGGACGAACAAGATACTCGTAGCTTTCGGTCTGCGGGTTGCTGTCGTCGATCTTGTCGCCAACGGTTGCTCGAATGTCTTTTTCGTTGACGACGAGCGAGGATTGGAACCGTCCACGCACGAGATTGCCCCAGGTCATGTCTGCTTTAATGCGAGACTTGAGAGTTTCAGGCCGGATTCCATGACCTTCAAGGGTCTTCACCAACTGATCGCTGTTCATCCGCATTCTGGAGGCCATGTTTCCGAAGGCGGCGTCAATGTCAGTCGTCGACATGTCGAGACCGTACTTCTTTCCTTCTTTGACCTTGACCTTGTCGTTGATCAGCTCGTCCAGGGCTTCCTGGCGTGAGGGCGTCTTGCGGGTCGTAAGAGTCGTCAACTTGATCCGCTGTTCGATATCGAGGTTGGTGATCGGCTCGCCATTCACAATCGCCGCGACGGACTGTGCCATAACGGTGGAACCCTGGCTCGACGCGATCATGATCGCCGCCACCAGAAGTCCCAGTTTTGTAAAACGAAGCGGGAAGGTCAAAGTCATAGTCGGGCCCGTTATCGCTGTATCGGCTGAACACTCCACGCCCGGGTTTCCCGGCGAGGTCTGCTCATCCTATCAGTTCAAAGCACATTTTTGCGGCAAACACGTTTCCATTGATTGGAAATACTCCGCGCGATTTGATCGTCCGCAAGCATACCTTGCCGAAGGATCAGTATTGCGTCGTTGTCGACCCGATCCCGGTATTGAACGAACCCATGCCGATTGTCCGCAGGCCAATCTGCAACATGACGCGATGATCCGTGACGGGTGTCAGGTTGATCGTCGAAGTGTAGTTGTAGTCAGTTACGTAATTAACCGCCATGATGAAGCAATCATCCACGTAACCTGCGCCGATGATATATTGATTGATCGACTGATTGGTAATGTCGTAGCGCAATCCGCCGGACACAACCCAGTTTTCGGCGACTTTGAACGAGCCCGTGCCCAGAATGCCTTCGCGCCGGGTCAGGAAGCCGAGTTCCGGCTGCTTGTCGTAGTTGCCATAGAGCATGCTGAGCGAGAAGCGGTCGAAGTTGGCCCTACCTTCGAGCTCAAAGCGGCGTACCGCTCCCGTTGCTTGATCCAAGCGGGTGCGAGCCGTAATGCTGTAGATCTTGTTCGGCTGATAGGAGATACGGCCAACGTAATCTGACGCGGCTTTGTCAAGGCCGCTGTCGAGGCCGGTATTCGTCAGGCCACCGACCGTATAGGAGTTCAGGCCGAACAACTGATAGGACTGTCCGAACAGGACGTTGACGAAACCGCCGCGGTCGAACTGTGTCGTTGCTTGAACGCCGACGTTGGCCCGGCCGCCGCCCTCGACACGATCCCAGCCGGAGAACTTGTTCACGCTGAACAGATTGCTGTCGTCGAATGTCAGACTCTGTGCGTCTTCATTTGGAATGCGGCTGGCATTCGTTTCATTCGGGCGGATGATGAGTTGGGCGATCGGTTCGATCGTTGTTGTGCCCCATGGCTGCACATTGATGAATGGATAGCGGTACTCGAGCCCGACAGTGGGCATGATCCGAGCCGTCTGGAACGCGCCGGGGGGCAAATAGTTGGCGACACCGGGTTGGTTCAGAATATCAGCATCGATCAGGTCGCCGCGCAGCGATGCGAACGGCGTGAAAACCTGTCCGATGGAATCGGTGAAGGACCGCCGCCAATCGACTTCAGCTGACAGGCGGTTGTAATTGCCGGCAATACCGCGCAGCAGACAGTTGTTAGGTGCCCTGGCATTTGGGTCGGCTGAAGTTGGCGCGCAAAAGCCGGTAAGTGCCGCCGTGTTCGTGATCGGATCGAAAGACACCAAGTCGCGCGAGAGGCTCGTAAAGTTCGCTTTGTAACTCAGTTCGCCGCCCAACAGATTGCGGTTGAGTACGTTCGAATAGTCGAGGACCGGGTGAACCACCGGCAGCTGGCTTTGAATGTCAGCAGTCGAGTAGCCCAAGAAATGCATCACGCGGGCATCAAAGTAGCTGCGGTTACCGACGCCCGTCAGATAGATCTGGGACAGACCCGTGTCAGGCACCAGCAAGAACGAATTCAACGCGTTCTTGTAGGGGCCCAGATTGTAGTCGACGAAGAACGCCTTGTCGGTCACCGCGACCGCATCCCAGCCCCAGACCCACTTGTCGTTCAGCGCGAACTGACCCTTGGTGTCGATGCCCCCGCGGAATTCGCGGTTACCAGGGTTAGGTCCGAAAAGCCCAGGGTCTTCCTGCCGGATGCCGTAAGCACGAATCTCGTAAGCGCCGTTGATCAGGCGCTGGCGAAATTCGCCTTGCATCATCAGGCCTTGTTTCGAGGTGTAGCGCGGCGCGACAGTCAGATCGTAATCCGGGGCGAGCGCAAAATAGTAGGGGACTTCAACGCTGAAGCCATACGCCGAGTTCGACTGATAGCCGGGCATCAGGAAGCCGCTCTTGCGCTTGACCGTCGGGTCCGGCGTCGAGAAGTACGGCATGTAGGCGATCGGGTGACCGAAGAATTCGAGGCTGGCGTCCTCGAAATAGAGCATCTTCTCGGTCTGATTGTGGATGATCCGTGCACCCTTGACCTGCCAAAGCGGCGGCTTCTTCGGATTGTCCTTACAGGCTGCGCAGGCGGTGTAGGTGCCGCTTTGGAAGATCGTGATGTCCCCTTGGCTGCGATCGGCGCGAGCCGCCGCCATGCGAGTCTGATCGGGCGTATCCAGGCGCAGCGAGTCGACAAAGCCGTCGCGGTAATCGTCGCTCAGGTCGAGCAGGTTGGCATAGGTGATCTTGCCGTCCGCGTCGGTCAGGCGGACGTTACCTTCAGCATGAAGCCGCTTGGTTTTCTGGTCGTAGATGACCTTGTCCGCCTCCAGCGTCGACCCGTGGTAATAGATCTGCACGCTGCCAACGGCAGAGACCCGTGAGTTGTTGTAGTCGTAATTGACCTCGGTCGCCTGAACCAGCATCTGCCCGTCATTGGCCGTTTTGGGAGCGGCTCTCGGCGGGGCAGGCGGGCGAGGGTTGTATTGATAGGTTTGATAAAGCTGAGCGGCGGCCGGGGTCGGCGCCAGACCAGCTAATCCGCCCGCGAGAATCAGTCCCGAAAGAGCAGACGCGACAACCCGTTGGCGGCGCAAACGCATGCGCCGCCTGAACACAGGCGTCAGTCGTTGGAGGGCGGCGACAACGGCCACTCTACCCGTCCTCCTGGTGTAGCAAGGCCAAAAAGCCAGCGAGACCGCCCACAGCGACGGGCAGCCACGCAGCAGCGAGCGGATGCATCAACTCAGCCTTGCTCAGATCCTCAGTTACTTTCGACAGGACATAGAGCAGAAACCCTGCTGCAACGCCACTCAAAACCATCTTTTGCACGCCGCCGAAGCGGAAGAACCGAAGGCTCACCGCGGCAGCCAGCAACACCATTGAAGCCAGCAAAAACGGGCGTGCGAGCAACTTTTGGTACTGTAATCGATAGCCGGCGGTGGTTTGTCCCGAGTTTTCAGATGATTTGATGTAGTCAGGTAGTTGCCAAAAAGACACAGTCTCGGGTGTGGAAAAGCTATTCCGGACCTGGGCGGGAGTCAGCGTCGTGGCCAAAATGTACGTGGCTTGCTCCTCGACCGGGCTCTCCAATGTGTAGCGGCGGACTTGCTTAAACACCCAACGTCCCGGTTCGAGCGTCGCTTCGCGAGCTTCGATTCGTTCCTTGAAAATACCGGATGGATCATACCTGAATACCGTCAACCCCGTCAGCAGCACACCTTGTCCCTGACTCCGCGCGGCATTGATGATGCTTTGCCCCTCGCTGGTCGACTGATTCATCCAGAAGCTTGCACCCTCGGAGGACACACGGTCGGTGAAGATCCGGGTTTCCATCCCTTTCGCACGCTCCAGCAATTCTGCCGAGATGGGGTTGTAAACCACCGTGGCGAACACGCCGAGCGCGAGTGCGCTCAGAACTGCGGGCGTGATGAACTGCCAGGCGGAGATTCCCGCGGCCCGCGCAATGACGAGCTCCAGGCGCCGCGATAGGGCGAGGAAGGATGCCATTGCCCCGATCTGGATGCAGAACGGCATCAGCTTCTCGAGGGAAATCGGAACGCGGTAGAGCGACGTTTGAGCGACGAACAGTCCGGAAACATCGGCAAGACCGGCGGCGCGGCGCATCAGTTCGATGTAATCGACGGTGATCACCAGAACAAAAATGCTGGCGAACACGGCAAGTGTCGCGACAAGAAAGCGCGCGGCGAAATAGCGGGCAAGGATCGTTGTGATCATGGTCGCTATCGCTTCATGCCAACGGCCGCCGCCGGCAAAGCCGGGCGGGCAGTTGTGTCAACACAGACAACACGGACGTTGTCTGCAAAATCATGGTGTCGATCGACCCCATCAGGCAGCGATATCCCAAATCCCAAAACCGGAATTGGTGATCGCGCCCTGATTTCCAGAAAAATCCCCCACGGACACGAACAACATTTCCAAGCACATTCTTAGTTCATAGCATCCCTTTGATTAGTCAACAAAATGGCTGTGCCGAGGCTGGCTGTTGAGCGTGGTTAATAAATCATTTGACGTGGCTTTCCGGTCACGCGGCTCGAGAGCCGAATCTGTCCGCGAGGCCGGCATGGGCGCTCCGATAGCGCCGTGCTTTGCAGCGCGAGGGGGAAGGCGTCATAGTACGGCCATCCGTACCCGGATTCTGGGTGTTCTGCCGCGAAAGCCGCGATGATTTGGAGGATTTGCTTATGACCGACGCCGTGAAGATCGGCTTCGTGCCGTTTTCTGCTGCTGCACGCGGCGTTTTGGTGGTCTTTTGTGACGACGCGCTCAAGTTTGGCACCACATCGGCGAAGGTCCTTGGAACAACAGCCGGTGCGGCGGTGAAGCGCGCCGCAACTGCCAATCAATTCAAGGGCAAAAGCGGCGGTGTGTTGGACATCCTGGCACCGGAAGGACTGAAAGTCGGCCGTCTGATTGTCGTCGGCGTTGGCAAGCTGGCTTCTTTGAAGGACAACGATTTCATCAAGTTTGGCGGCAAGATCGCGGCCAAAATTCAGCCCGGCGCAGAGGCTGTCACCGTTGTGGCCGAAACGCCGTCCGGCGCAGTGAAGCCATCACAGGCGGCTGGAGTGGCCGCCGGTATTCGCCTCCGCGCCTATCGATTCGATCGCTACAAGACGAAGAAAAAGGATGGCGATAATGCCCCGCTGCGGGTGCAGTTCTCGATCGCGGTGGCGGACGTCGCTGCCGCGCGCAAAGCGTTTGCTCCAGATAGCGCGGTCGTTGACGGCGTGTTGATCGCCCGTGACCTCGTGAACGAGCCGCCAAACGTTCTTTTCCCGACCGAATTTGCCCGACGCGCGACCCAATTGCGCAAAGTCGGGGTCGGCGTTCAGGTTCTCGACGTGAAGGCGATGACCCAGCTGAAAATGGGCGCGCTGCTCGGGGTATCGCAGGGTTCCGCGCACGATGGCCGCACCGTTATTATGAGTTGGAACGGCGGCAAACGGGGCGAGCAGCCGATTGCTTTTATCGGCAAGGGGGTCTGCTTCGATACAGGCGGCATCTCCATCAAGCCTTCCGCCAGCATGGAAGACATGAAAGGCGATATGGGGGGAGCGGCGTGTGTCGTTGGGTTGATGCATGCGCTCGCGGCGCGTAAGGCAAAAGTGAACGTGATCGGCGCGATCGGGCTGGTCGAGAATATGCCGGATGGCAACGCGCAGCGGCCGGGCGACATTGTGACGTCCATGTCAGGCCAGACCATCGAAATCATCAACACGGATGCTGAGGGACGCCTCGTCCTAGCCGATGTGCTCTGGTACGTCGCCAAGAAGTTCAAGCCGAAATTCATGATCGACCTGGCGACGTTGACCGGCGCGATCATGGTTGCCTTGGGAATAGACCATGCCGGCATGTTCTCGAATGACGACAAACTGGCTGAACGTTTGTATGCAGCAGGGCAGGAGACGGGTGAGCGCGTGTGGCGCATGCCTCTCGGGCCCGAATATGACAAGCTGATCGATTCCCAGTTCGCCGATATGAAGAACACCGGCAGCCGCAACGGCGGATCGATTACAGCCGCACAATTCCTGCAACGCTTCGTCGACGATACGCCGTGGGCCCACCTCGATATCGCGGGAACGGCGATGGGCGTGCCGGCATCTGACCTGAACCGGAGTTGGGGATCTGGCTTCGGTGTTCGTTTGCTGGACCGGCTGGTGGCAGATAATTACGAAGCGAAGCGCTAAAGCTTTTCGAGCGAACTGGCGACCGGTTGGCGGAGTTTTGCACTCCACCCCGGCCACGGTGCATGCTGAGACGAACTTTGAATTCGGGACACCAGGACGGTAACGGATCGGCGTGATGACGGAAGTCTTGTTCTATCATCTCCAGGACACCACGCTTGAGAAGGTGCTTCCTCCGCTGCTGGAGAAGTCCCTTGAGCGTGGCTGGCGGGTTGCGGTGCAAACCGGCTCAGAGGAACGCGTCGAAGCGCTTGATGCGCATCTGTGGACCTATCGCGATGATTCCTTCCTGCCGCACGGCACGTGGAGAGATGGGGATGCGGCGGATCAGCCGGTCGTGCTGGTCATGAATGAAGCAAACCCAAATCAAGCCAATGTTCGGTTCGTTGTTGATACCGCCGGCCTGCCTGAAGATTCCGCGACCTATGACCGGGTGGTCCTGGTCTTTAACGGCGAGGATGACGAGGCCTTGACCGTAGCGCGTGCGGCCTGGACCGACAGCAAGTCGCGGGGATTCGAACGCACCTACTGGCAGACAGATGAACGCGGCAGATGGCAGCGGCGCGATTGATCCCGCTCATCTCCAGCCGGGGCGATCTGCCGGCGTTAATGATGATATGTTTTTCGTTGATCAATCCTACGGTTAGCCACCTTGGTGCCGCAAAGGGATGGTGCTAAGGCCTTCTTGAAGATTTTTTAGGATGATGTTCCGCCTCCCATCGAGGAACGTGCGGAAATGATTGTTGAGGACTTTTCCTTAGGGGTGTTTCCCGACATTGAAGTGCTAAAACTGCATCTAGTGTGGCAGGTCTGACGTTCCGTTCAGTTTTGCTGCGCACTCTTTGAAGGAACGTCAGAGCCAAAGGCCACAGTAGAGTTTTGTATTTGCTGGTGTCCCTTTGGTTTTGACATTCGTAAAGTGCCTGCTGCGAGGTGATACGAATGTCAGAACCGGAACACCAGGCGCTGGAGTTGATGTGAGAACGAACTTGAACGCTTGGCGTAAAAGCATTCATGCGAAGCAAATCCTGATTTTGCTTGCGGTGGCCCCGGTGGTTGCTGGTTGCGGAAGCATATCCGACTTCTCGTTGAAGGATCAGGAGTGGTTCGCGCGTCCTGGCCGCATGTTCAAGAACAGTTCGACGATTGAAACGCCGCCGTTGAGCGTCGCAAAAGCAGTCACGCCGAATGATCTCATCAGCTCAGATGGGGCATGTCCTGGAATGCCCGCGCCGAGCGCGCCCGCTGACGCGAATGCGTCGACTGAAGCGCAGGTTCCCGCCACGGCACCCGTTGCGATTGGACATACTGAATGTGACGTCGCGCGCGCGATTGGCGTCGCACCGGACAATGTGAATGTGTCAGCCAACGAGCGCGGAGATCGTCTCGTAAACATGACGTGGATGCACGGCCCGCGGCCGGGAGCTTACACCTTCACGTCGGGGCGCTTGTCGAGCATCGAACGCGTTGACGTGCCTGCACCTGCAAAGCCGGCGCGGCCAGCCAAGAAGAAGCACTCCTGAACGAAATTGTATGTCGCCGCGTGTCAGCTCGCGGCTTCGTCGGACGCCGCACTCGCCTCCAGCCAGGCATCTTCGGCACGCTGTAAGGCCTCGGTAGCGCTGGCGCGGGCTTTGCTCAGTTGAGCGGCCTGTTTTGGATCGCGCTTGAACAGATCAGGTAACGCGAGAGCCACATCAATCTTGCTGATGATCTCGCTGATCCGCTCCATTTCGGCTTCCGCGGCTGTGATGCGCTGCTTCAACGGAACCCGCTTTTCCTTTGTGCGCTGCGGCTTCTCACGGTCATTGCCGTTGCGGTCTCGCATCGGCGTTTTCATCCCGCGAGCGGTCAGGACCGAGCGACGATAGTCGTCAAGATCGCCATCGTAAGGGGTGACTGCGCGATCGGCGACCACCCACAATTGATCCGCACAGGCCTCGATCAGGTAGCGATCATGCGAGACCATGATGATGGCGCCCGGATATTCGTTGATCGCCTCCGCGAGCGCTGCACGGCTGTCGATATCGAGATGGTTGGTCGGCTCGTCGAGAATGATCATGTTGGGGGCGTAGAACGTGGCGAGCCCGAGCAGCAGCCGCGCCTTTTCACCACCGGACAATGATTTGACGGTCGTATCGCCGGCTTTTCCGGAAAAGCCGATGGCGCCGACGCGGGCGCGCACTTTGGTTTCCGGTGCGTCGGGCATCAACCTGCGAAGGTGATCGTAGGGCGAGCCTTCCAGATCCAGTTCGTCGGTCTGGTGCTGTGCGAAATATCCGATCGACAATTTATCGGCTCGCACGATCTTGCCGGAGAACGGCGGCAGTTTTCCCGCAAGAAGTTTGACCAATGTGGATTTGCCGTTGCCGTTGGAACCGAGCAACGCGATACGGTCGTCATTGTCAATTCGCAGCGTCACGCGGTTGAGGACGGCGCGGTCGGGATCATACCCCACCGAGACGTTATCGACGGCGATGATCGGAGGAGACAGCGTTTTTTCGGGCGTCGGAAACGTGATCTCGCGCACGTCTTGCGTCACGAGCGCCGTGACCGGTTTCATCTTCTCGAGCATTTTGACGCGTGACTGCGCCTGGCGTGCTTTCGATGCCTTGGCCTTGAAGCGATCGACGAAATCCTGAAGCCGCTTGCGCTCTTCCTGCTGTCGCTTGGCGTGCTTGGCATCGAGCATTTCGCGCGTGGCGCGCTGCTCCTCGAAGGACGAATATGTTCCTTTGTAGAGGGTCAGCTTGCCGCGATCGAGATGCAGGATCTGATCGACTGACGTATCGAGAAGATCGCGGTCATGGCTAATGACGATGACGGTGCGCGGATAGTTCGCGAGATGGTCCTCGAGCCAAAGCGTGCCTTCGAGATCGAGATAGTTTGTCGGTTCGTCGAGAAGCAGCAGATCCGGAGCGGCGAACAGGGTTGCCGCCAGTGCCACACGCATTCGCCAGCCACCGGAGAATTCCTGGCAGGCTCGGGCCTGATCGGCCGTGGAAAAGCCCAGGCCGCTGAGGATTGCCGCGGCACGCGCAGGGGCCGAGTGGGCGTCGATATCGACGAGACGCGTCTGGATTTCGGCGATCCGCTCCGGATCGGTGGCGCTGTCTGCCTCCTGCAGAAGTGCATCACGCTCCACATCTGCCTTGAGAACGACGTTGATGAGGCTTTCGGGGCAGTCCGGCGCTTCCTGCGCAAGGCTGCCGACCCGCCAACGCGGAGGAAGCGAAATTGAGCCGGTTTCGGTCGCCAATTCGCCGCGGATGGCATGAAACAGGGTCGATTTGCCGACGCCGTTGCGGCCGACGAACCCGACACGGGCTCCCGGAACGATCTGCACTGTGCTGTTTTCGATCAGCAGGCGTCCTGCGATCCGGATGGAAATGTCATTGAGGGAGAGCATAGGCGGGCTTTTACGAAACGGTCCGCCGAACGCAACAGCTTTATCGTGACGGCTTCAATAGGGTGAATTCATCCATCGCCGGGACGATCGACGGCGTTTTTACGTGATCCAGCTCCGGAAGGCGGTCGATCAGCGCTTGCAAGCGCTGCGGCGTATCGTGAGTTTCCTTGTTCAATGCTTCGCGAAGGCGCTCGCCGATCCCCCTGCAGACGGCATCGGCGTGGATATGGTCGATCTGAACATCAGGAACGTTGCGATGTGACATGACCCATTCCCATTCGTTTCAACGTTGACTCAAGTTACACCTGACAAAGCCTTGTTCAGCCTGTTGGTTCGGCGCTTTTCCCGGGCATGGTGAGCAATCGGTAAAAATTTAACTTTGGGGAACCTGGAACCTGATCCGCAAAAAAGCCCGGTCGCGAGGCGGCCGGGCTGACGTTGGGGAAGCGTAGGGCGGAGCAGTTGTATCAATAGCAAACGTTCACAACCCGGTAGCGCAGGCCGTAGCGTGTCTCGACGAGACGCTTCACATAGCAGCCGGTGTAGCCGCCGCTGACGATGAAGCGGGGGCCGCCAAAGGCGTGACCGTGAAAGCCATGGTGATGAAAGCCATGGTTATGCCAGCCCCCCTTGGCCGACGCCGCGGTCGGAAGAAGCGCGGTGGCCGAGAGGGCAACAGCAGCTGCGAAGCCGATGGCAAATTTACGCATAATGGTCTCCTTCGGTATGGCGCGCCGATCGCGCCGGTGAGAGGCAACAGCCTCGATGCAAATGGGTCGCTGCGTCTTGCGACCCGGTTCACCGGCGCTAGAGCCCCGATTCCGAAGTTCGCATCATTCCGCTGCTCGTTCGTCTGCGAACTTCGGAATCGAAGGGCTCTAGCAAGTTATTGTTCTAGTGGTCCGATTCTAACATTCGCATCCCGTTTCGGCGGGCCCCTCCTGCGAATGTTAGAATCAAAGGACCACTAGCAAATATAAGTTTTGAGTGGAGTTTTGGATTTGACATTCGCTTGACGAACTCGCAGCCGGGTGGGGCAGCGAATGTCAAATCCACTCCACTCGTGTGGCTTTGGTTCTGAAGTCCGCATTCCCGGACTCGCCGCACGAATGATGCGGACTTCAGAACCGCTACACTGGATGCCAACTTGTCGCAGGGGAAGCCGCTGGCATGACGGGGGCCTTTATGCTTTGTGACGGTTGGTTCGATCTGCCATGTCGGGCAGGGTGGTAGCTGCTTGCTGTTCGTCAAACCCGCCGTTATAAGCGCGGCCACCTTCCCAAAAACTGCAGTTCCAAGGACAAGATCATGGCGATTGAGCGCACTTTTTCGATCATCAAACCCGACGCGACCGCGCGCAATCTGACAGGCGCTGTGAACGCCATCATCGAGAAGGCGGGGCTTCGCATCGTTGCCCAAAAGCGCATTCTGATGACCCGCGCACAGGCTGAAACGTTTTATGCCGTGCACAAGGCCCGCCCGTTTTTCGGCGAACTGGTCGATTTCATGATTTCGGGCCCGGTCGTGGTCCAAGTTCTTGAAGGCGAGAATGCAATTCTGAAGTATCGTGATGTGATGGGTGCGACGGATCCGTCCAAGGCTGCCGAGGGCACGATCCGCAAGGCGCACGCGAAGTCGATTGGTGAAAACTCGGTGCACGGTTCGGATGCACCGGAAACCGCTGTCGTCGAAATCGCCCAATTTTTCTCGGGCAACGAGATCGCCGGCTAATTCAACTGTTCTAACGGGGGCGGGGGGCCTTTGATGTGAACTGGGTGACGCAGATATTCGATCCCGCCGCGATTGGCGGATTGTTCACGCAATTTCAGAACGAAATTCAGCATCCCCAGTTCTGGGTCGCTCTGACGAAGATCATCTGGATCAACGTCCTCCTGTCCGGCGACAACGCGCTGGTCATCGCGCTGGCGTGTCGCGGGCTTCAGCCCAAGCAACGTGTTTGGGGCATGGTGCTCGGTGCGGGCGTCGCGGTTCTGCTCCGCGTGATCTTCACCGGCATCGTGGCGACACTGATGTCGCTCCCGTACCTCAAGCTGATCGGCGGATTGGCGCTGTTGCTGATCGCAGCCAAGCTGCTTGTGCCGGAAAAAGAAGACGAAGACGGCGTGCAGGCTGCAGCCCATCTGTGGGCGGCGGTTCGCATTGTCGCGATCGCCGACATCATCATGAGCCTCGACAACGTCATCGCGGTTGCCGCGGCGGCCAATGGCAGCCTCGTGCTGATGATGCTGGGTCTGGCGATCAGTATCCCAATGATCGTGGCGGGTGCTGCTCTGATCATGGCTCTGCTCGACCGTGTTCCGGCGCTGATCTGGTTTGGCGCGGCGTTGCTCGGCTGGATCGCCGGCGAGGTCATCGCGACCGATCCGGCGGTGGCGCCCTGGCTGCATCGCCTGCTGGATGGCCACATCGCCCTTGATGTCGATACAAGTTCGACACTGCTCGGCTTTGCGAAGCATCTGCACTTCGCTGGCGAAATCGGTGAAATGGTCGTTGCGCTGCTGGGCGTGGTGATTGTGCTGACGGTGGGCTCGATCTGGCGCCGCCGCAAACTCAACGAACTGCACGAAGCCGAGGTTCCGGCTGCGGCCTGATCCGAAATCTAATCTGCCGGCCGCCACTGCGGCCGGCGGATTACCACTTCAGTTCAACGCCAAGCGTGCCTTGGTGAGATGTAAACCCATCACGGAATTTGCCGTCGTAGTTGGCGTAGAGCCGTGCGGTGTTGCTCAGGATATATGATACGGCTGCCCCGGCATCTGCACCGTACATGCTTTCCCGAATACCCTGGACATTGATGGTAGGGGCACCGGGCACGGACAGGCCGACCTGCACAGCACCGATGTTCTGCGAGAAGTTGTCGACGAATTTGCCATAAGCCGACACGTCGACCGCCTGCTGATCGAAAATCCAGTAGTGACCGACCTCGGCCCCGACCAGCACGCGAGCACGCTCGCCGGTAGCCTCGCTTGCCGTTGTCGGAAAGGCGCCCCCGGTTTCCTGATAGCTGTCGGTGACAGCCGAGACATATTCCAGCGCCACTTTGGGCACGATCCGGCTTTGACCGAATGAGTAGGTGTAGTTCAGCTCACCCAACACGCCATCGACTTTGCCACCATAATTGGCGGCAGCGGTGCCGATGATTGTTGCCCGGCTGGAGTCGACTTGTGCAAACCCGTGGACAGCAGCGATCGCCACCGTCCACGGTCCATTGTTGTAAGCCGCGTTGATGCCGAGCTGCGTCATGTCGAGGGTCGCGCTCTGGAATGCGAGCGGCACGTCGATGTTGGTGCGGCTCTGGTCGACCGAAAAGCCGACAGTCAGCCCCGGTGCGATCGTCGCCCCGATGCCGCCGACGCCGCCGAATGTCTTGCGGCGATCGCCGACGAAGGCGCCCTGAGCATCGGTTCGTGATGTCAGGCCATAGCTCTCGCCCCATACCCGATAGAGTGGATCCGCAATACTTTGGGAGGCGCCACCGCCTCCGGAATTGTCGCGCATCGCGAAGTCATAGGTCGCCTGGCGATTGAGGCGCTGCAAGAAGCTGCTGCTCAGATCAATCTGGGCTGCCATTGCCGAAAACTGGATGTTGTTGTCGGCGGGGAGCGGGATTGGCAATCCTACTGGGTTAAATGGCGGTACCTGGGCGCGGGCGCCTGACGCCCCGAGGAGAACGGCGATTGACGTCGCTGTCGCCACCGCAAGGGGCGACCTCGGCAGGCCTAACCAAGCTTGCCACGTAAAATTTTTCATAAAAACCGACTTCAAAAAAAGAGCCGCGCCCTGCGCGATTAGCCCTGAATCGCGGAGTTGGTCAACATTTGGCCATAGCGCCCGTCGGCAATGGGATACGATGTAGCGGTCGAGCCACACTGACAGGTGGTTTTGACGCACCGCACTCCAGTTTTAAGGGAGCGAGGTGCGCCTAGTTCGCCCAGGAACCCGTTCATCCGGCTTGCTAAGGTGAAATTTTCATGTTGGGATTACGACAGCAATCGGATTTGGGCCGTTCGGCTGTGCGCTTGGTAGTCAATAAACCCTGCAAGACTTTGAGAAGCCCGCTAGCGGCGTGGCACGCGAAGAGCGTGACCGCGCTTTTTTGTACCGGATGAGGGACGAAGGAGACAGACGTGGCAAAAGGCACCGTCAAATGGTTCAACCCAACCAAGGGCTATGGGTTCATCAAGCCGCAAGTCGGAGACAAGGACGTGTTCGTGCACATTTCAGCAGTCGAACGTGCTGGACTGAGCACTCTCAATGAGAACCAGACGGTCGAATACGATCTGGTTGAAAATCGCGGCAAGGCATCAGCCGAGAATCTCAAGATATCCTGAGGCTTCTCAGGTCAGCTTCCATCTTCAGTGGACGTTGTGCTGCCCCCGGCTGACCAGCCGGGGTTTTCTTTTTTCAACGGATTTGAGTTGCACGCAAATTTTCCGGCTCTTCCGAAATGCTTGAAGTGTTCGCGTTGACGGCAAGCCGAACACGAGCACGTTTGCGGCGCGTGTAAACACCTTTAACGATATCCGCAGCGCATTGACCAGTGAGACGGAGCGCTGCTCGGCTCGTCTAAATGATTTCCGGCGAAATCAACGCGTCATCGGGGCTGCCGCAGGCGTCCGTCTTGCAGACGGGGCCGTCGATGCGGATCTTGCCACCCGCGACGAGGCGCAATGCATCCGGATAAATCCGATGCTCGACGCCGAGCACGCGTGCGGCAAGCGTATCCGGCGTGTCGTCACCGCGCACGGCGACGGCTCCCTGCATGATGATCGGGCCGGAATCCACTTCGGGCACGACGAAGTGCACGGTGGCTCCGTGAATCTTGACGCCGTCGGTGAGCGCACGTTCATGGGTGTGCAGCCCGCGATAGGACGGAAGCAAGGCGGGATGGATGTTGATCATCTTTCCCTCCCACTGTTTGACGAACCACGGCGTCAGCAAACGCAGGAAACCTGCCAGACAAACCAGCTCAACGTCGTGCGCGACGAGAATGTCATGCATCGCGCGCTCAAACGCTTCGCGATCCTTGCCGAACGGCTTGCTCTCGATGGTCGCGGTTTTGATGCCGCTTTGCTGGGCTTTCGCCAGTCCCCCGGCATCTGCGATATTCGAGAGAACGAGGACGATTTCCGCGGGATAGTCCGCAGCCTTCGCGGCTTCGATCAGCGCGGTCATGTTTGACCCACGCCCGGAAATCAGGATCGCAACACGGCGCTTTGCCATCTCACTCCGCCAGGTCGAGGTGACCATCATAGATCACCCGTTCGTCGCCGGAGGTTTCAACAACAGCACCAAGCAAAACGGCGCGCTCGCCGGCTTGTGTGAGCACATCAATGACTTCGCCCACGGCGTCATCCTTGACGATAGCAACCATGCCGATCCCGCAGTTAAAGGTGCGCAGCAGCTCGAGTTCGGCGATGTTGCCTTCAGCCGCGAGCCATTTGAACACGGGCAGCACCGGCACGGCATTCAGATCGATGCGGACGCCGAGATGTTTTGGCAGCACGCGTGGAATATTGTCCGTGAAGCCGCCGCCGGTGATGTGGGCCAGGCCCTTCACCGCCCCCGTTTCGCGGATCGCGCGAAGGCAGGATTTCACATAGAGCTTGGTGGGGGCCAGCAAGGCGCCGCCCAATGTCATGACCGGTGCAAATGGAGCGGGCGCGTCGAACGCGACGCCGGACATCTCCACAACCTTCCGGACCAGCGAAAAGCCGTTGGAATGAACCCCGGAGGAGGCGAGGCCAATGACTGCGTCCCCGGCAGCGATATTCTTGTGAGGCAACAGGGTGCCACGCTCAGCGGCGCCAACTGCGAAGCCGGCGAGGTCATAGTCGCCGTCCTTGTAAAGCCCGGGCATCTCGGCGGTTTCACCGCCGATCAAGGCGCAGCCGGACTCGCGGCAGCCCTCGGCGACCCCGGCAACAATGGCCGCGGTGGCTTCGGGGTCAAGCTTGCCGCAGGCAAAATAGTCGAGAAAAAACAATGGTTCGGCACCTTGAACCACGAGGTCGTTCACCGACATAGCCACAAGGTCGATGCCGATGCCGCCGTGCACGCCGGTCTCAATGGCGATCTTGACCTTGGTGCCGACGCCGTCGGTCGCGGCGACCAGAACCGGATCTTTGAATCCGGCGGCCTTGAGGTCGAACAGCCCGCCAAAGCCGCCGATTTCGGCGTCCGCACCCGGCCGCGCCGTGGCCCGCACCATCGGCTTGATCAGGTCGACCAGCCGGTTGCCGGCGTCGATGTCCACGCCCGCGGATGAATAGGTGAGGCTGGTTTTCTTGTCGCTCATGCTAGTACCCGCTTTCCGAAGTTCGTAACACGCCGCAGCAGCCCCTTTGCGAACTTCGGAAAGCAAAGGGTACTAGCAACCCTATGATTCCAGTACCGCATTCGATTTGAAGTCCCTGGATGAGATCGCTGCAACTGATGCAGGGACTTCAAATCGGCGGTACTGAGTTTCCAAGGTTTAGCCGGTGGTTACGTCGGATTTCGCGTTCGCGCAATGGCCCGGGTCCAGGGTGTGTATAGCTTGGGTAGATGATGCGGCAGATCGCGCACCACCGGCCAAATCCTATGCAAGCCTCCGATGGCTCGGTACAAGATAGCCAGCCGGGGAACCTCTCGTGAATCTGCCAAATATCATCACCTTAGGCCGCATCCTTCTGGTGCCGATCATCATCTGGGCGATCGCCTCGAACCAGATGACGATCGCCTTCGTGATCTTCGTGACTGCTGGTGTCAGTGACGCCATCGACGGGTTTCTGGCCAAGCGCTTCAATATGACGACCGAGATCGGGGCATTGCTTGATCCGGTAGCCGACAAGGCGCTGCTGGTTTCGATCTATGTTGCGCTCGGCATCTGGGGGGCGATGCCACGCTGGCTCGTCATCCTGGTGGTCTCGCGCGACTTCATGATTGTGGGCGCGGTGATCGTGTCGTGGCTGCTGGACAACCCCGTTCCGATGAAACCACTGATGGTGTCCAAGCTTAATACGGTGGCTCAGGTCGCATTTGCGGCGTTGGTGCTCGCTTCGCTCGGCTTCGGCTTCAGTGCGTCGCCGTACGATACGATCTTAATGGGTTTCGTAACGATCTTGACGCTACTTTCGGTGTCCTTCTATCTCGTGGAGTGGGCACGGCATATGAGCACCACGGGGCCGTTGCCCTGAATCTCATACGTCGCGATGTGTTGAAGCCGGGTTGTCCGGCAAGGAGTGATTACGTGGCTGCCCGCGTCCAACCCCGTCAGCTTGCACTTGCGCTGCCGCACGCGGAAAGCCTTTCGCGCGACAATTTTCTTGAGGGGCCGGCAAACGCACAGGCGCTGGCTCTTGTTGACGCGTGGCCGGACTGGCCCAATCGCGTGATGATGATCGTCGGTCCCGAAGGCAGCGGCAAAAGTCACCTCGCTGCGATCTGGGCTGCCGAAGCGGGCGCGCGGTCCGTCGCGGCACACACGTTGACGTCGGTGAATGTACCTGGAGAGCTCGCGACCGGTGCTCTGGTGGTCGAGGATCTCGATCCCGCCAACGTCGATGACCGCGCGCTATTCCATTTGCTGAATCTGGCCCGCGAAGACGAAGCTTATATTCTGATGACTGGACGTACGCCGCCGTCGGCGATCCGGGTGGAACTGCGCGACTTACAGTCGCGGCTGCGCGCGGTGCCGGTGGTGACATTGGCGCCACCGGATGACCATCTGTTCAAGGCGCTGATCGTGAAGTTCTGCGCCGACCGCCAGATGGTCGTGGATGAGTCGCTTGTCAGCTATCTCGCAACCCGCATCGAACGGTCCTTCGCTGCAGCACGGCAGGCGGTTGAGTTGCTCGATGACGAGGCCCTGCGGCAAGGGCGGCCCGTCACGCGGGCGCTCGCGGCTGAGGTGTTGAAAGAAACCGCGGCCTGATCGCGCAGGCCCTTGGTTCGTCATGGGTATTGGCTCATCATGTCATCGAACGGTCATGACGCTGGCACATTGTTCGCCGCGAACGGGCCGGATGGCACGGCCTGACGATGTGAAATGGATTTCGCCTGATGGACACCGCACAAGTCGTTGTTAAGAAAGCTGAAAACGAGGAAGTGGCCCGCGGTCCGGGGATCGCCGAAAGTCCCGAACGTTTCATCAATCGCGAACTGTCCTGGCTGCATTTCAATCGCCGGGTCCTGGAAGAGTCGGTCAATACCAATCACCCCATGCTGGAGCGGGTGCGGTTTCTGTCCATTTCAGCGAACAACCTTGATGAATTCTTTATGGTCCGTGTCGCGGGCCTGAAGGCGCAGATCCGCGAAGGCATCTCCGAACGCAGCCCCGATGGCGCGACCCCCGGCGAGCAGTTGGCGAGCATCTACGAAACAGTCTCCAAGCTCGCCAATGACCAGCAGGCGATCTGGCGTGATTTGCGCGCCAATCTCGTCGATGTCGGCATCGTGCTCGTTGACGGCAAGGATGTCACCAAGGCTGAAACACAGTGGATCGAAGAGCACTTCCTCCACAACATCTTTCCATTGCTGACGCCGCTCGCGATCGATCCAGCCCATCCATTCCCGTTTATTCCGAACCTTGGATTCACCATCGCGCTTCACCTTGCACGTCTCTCTGACGGTAAGACGATGAACGCGTTGATCCGCATGCCAGGCAAGATCGATCGCTTCATTCGTCTTCCTGCCGGCAAGGACAGCGCGGTGCGGCTGATCACGCTCGAGCAGGCCACGAGCTTGTTCATCGGACGCCTGTTTCCCGGCTATACCGTCAAAGGGCAGGGCGCATTCCGGATCATCCGCGACTCCGAACTTGAAATCGAGGAAGAGGCCGAAGATCTCGTGCGTCTCTTCGAGACCGCTCTGAAGCGCCGTCGCCGCGGATCGGTGATCCGTCTCGAGATTGAAGCGGGAATGCCGCAGGAGTTGTGTGCCTTCGTTCAGCGCGCGTTGTCGGCCGCGGACGACGAGGTGCTAATGGTGGATGGCGTGCTCGCAATGAATGAGCTGTCGCAATTGACCAGGCTCGATCGTCCCGATCTCGAGTTCACGCCTTACGTACCACGTCATCCTGAGCGCGTCCGCGATCACGGCGGCGATATCTTCGCGGCGATCCGGCAGAAGGATCTTGTTGTTCATCATCCCTACGAGTCGTTCGATGTCGTGGTGCAGTTTCTGCAACAGGCGGCGCGCGACCCGGACGTGGTTGCCATCAAGCAGACGCTCTACCGAACGTCGCGGGACAGTCCGATCGTGCGTGCCTTGGCCGAAGCGGCCGAAGCCGGCAAGTCGGTGACGGCGCTGGTTGAACTCAAGGCGCGCTTCGATGAAGAGGCGAATATCCGTTGGGCGCGCGACCTCGAGCGCGCAGGCGTGCAGGTTGTGTACGGCTTCCTTGAGTTGAAGACGCATGCCAAGCTCTCACTGGTGGTGCGGCGTGAAGGCGCTGCTCTCACAACTTACGTGCATGCGGGTACCGGCAACTATCATCCGGTGACCGCGCGCATTTACACCGATTTGTCGTATTTCACGTCGGATCCGGTTATCGCGCGGGATGCGGGGCGCGTGTTCAACTACATCACCGGCTATGCGGAACCGAGCGATATCGAAAAGATGGCGGTGTCGCCGTTGACGTTGCGCAAGCGAATCCTCGAACACATCGAGGGCGAGATCAATCACGCCCACAACGGCAAGCCCGCCGCGATCTGGATGAAGATGAACTCGCTGGTTGATCCGGATATCATCGATGCGCTGTATGAAGCGTCACAAGCGGGCGTCTCCATCGATCTTGTTATCCGCGGTATCTGCTGTCTGCGGCCCGGTGTTCCTGGATTGTCGGAGAACATTCGCGTCAAATCGATCATCGGACGGTTCCTGGAACACGGCCGAATCTATTGCTTCGGCATGGGTCATGGGCTGCCGAGTCCGAAGGCAGCTGTGTATATCTCGTCGGCGGACATGATGCCGCGTAACCTCGACAGGCGTGTCGAAGTATTGTGTCCATTGCAAAATCCCACGGTGCATCAGCAGGTTCTCGAACAAATCATGGTCGCGAATCTGAAAGACAACGAGCAGAGCTGGCTATTGTTGCCGGATGGTTCGTCAACGCGTATGAAGACCGCGAAGGGTGAGGAGCCTTTCAACGTGCACAATTATTTCATGACGAATCCGAGTCTGTCAGGCCGTGGAAAGTCGCTTAAAGAATCTTCGCCGCGTCGTCTTACGCGCCGTTCGGAGCGTTAGTGCTCCGACGCCTGCGGCTGAGCCGGCGGCAGTGACAGTCACGCCGCCGGTACGTGAACGCCAACAGCGTGTTCGCAAACCTTCCAAGAGCATCGCCGTCATCGACATTGGCTCCAATTCCGTTCGACTTGTCGTTTATGAAGACAAGTCACGTAGCTCTGCGCCTCTGTTCAACGAGAAGACCTTGTGCGGGTTGGGCCGCGAGGTTCAGTCCACCGGCTTGCTCGCCGCTGATGCGGTAGAAAAGGCGCTCGCAGCGCTGAAGCGCTTCAAGGCACTTTGCAAAGTGATGAAGGTTGGCGAAGTTTACGCCATTGCCACTGCTGCCTGTCGTGACGCGACCAACGGCCCGGATTTCATTGCCAAGGCCGAGCGCATCTGCGGTGCTTCAATAGAAATTCTATCCGGCGCGCGTGAAGCGAAATTGTCCGCGCTTGGCGTTTCGTCCGGTGTCTACAAGCCCGACGGCATCGTCGGAGATCTGGGCGGCGGCTCGCTCGAACTGATCGATATTCGCGGACATCGCATTCGTCAGGGGCTCACGCTTCCGCTCGGTGGCCTTGCGCTCCAGGATGCGTCGCAGAAGTCGCTGAAGAAAGCCGAGAAGATCGTCTCGGACGCGATTACCGGCTTGCCCCAGCTTAAAGCAGGTGCCGGACGAAACTTTTATGCGGTCGGCGGCACGTGGCGTGCGCTCGCGCGCATCCACATTATTCAGAGCGGCTATCCACTGCACGTGATGCACGGTTATAGCATTCCAGCCGCCGATGCGCTGGATTTCGTGAAGCGGCTTCGCCGTCTCGCGGCTACCGATACGCTTGCGGATATCGAGACGGTGGCGGATGCCCGTCGACCGCTGCTGACGTATGCGGCCCTGGTGCTCGAATATGTCATCCGCGTTGCGAAGCCGAAGACCATCGTGTTCTCCACCTACGGCGTGCGCGAAGGGTTGCTCTACGAGATGTTGTCGGAGAAGGAGCGCCACAAGGATGGCTTGCTCGCCGCGGCTCAAACGCTGAACACATTGCGGGCCCGGTCGCCGCGCCATGCGGACGACCTGATGGCATGGACGGATCGGATCATCCGCGTTGCGGGCGTTCGGGAGAACGACGACGAGCGCCGGTTGCGTCACGCAGCCTGCCTGCTCTCCGATCTCGCATGGCGGTCGCACCCCGATCATCGCGGCGAGCAATCGCTCAACACCATTACGAATGGGAATTTCGGCGCCATCACCCATCAGGGCAGGGCGTTCCTCGCGCTGGCGATCTACTATCGTTACGCTGGACTGAACGAGGAAAACGAGGCCCCGGAGGACGTCCGCGCGTTGGTGACGCCGGCGATGGTCGACCGGGCGCGTTTGATCGGCGCCGCTATCCGGGTCGCGGTTCTGATCTCCGCGGCTCAGCGCGGCGTGCTGCCACATACGCATTTCCGCAATCAGGCGCGAAAGCTTTTACTCGTGCTCGACAAGAGTGTGGCGGAACTCGCGTCGGATCGGTTGAGCAACCGTTTCAAGCAATTGGCGCGGCTGATGGGGCGCAGCGGCGTGGTCGTGAGGCCGTAGGCTTTTTGCCCCCGGAAATCGGGTGGATCAGGACCTCATCGGGCGTTAGCCAGACTCTTTCTGACTCTGGAGCCTGCACATGACCGCAGCACTCAAACAGCCTTTCACCGTCAGCGCGGGTGACATTGCGCCCCGCGTTGACGCGGTCGAATGGCCCGCGATCGCGAAGCATCTCGATGACAACGGCTGGGCTGTGCTCAGCAATCTGCTGTCGCCCGACGAATGCGGCTCGATTGCCAGCCTCTACATCGCGGACGATGCCTTCCGCAGTCACATCATCATGGCGCGGCATGGCTTCGGACGCGGCGAGTACAAGTACTTTTCCTATCCGCTGCCGGATATCATCGCGAGCCTGCGCACTGCGCTGTATCCACGATTGGCCCCCATTGCCAACCGCTGGAACGAGTCGATGGGAATCGATGTGCGCTATCCTTCCATGCATGCCGACTTCATCAAGCGCTGCCACAAGGCAGGGCAGACGCGACCGACCCCGCTGCTGCTGCAGTACGTCGCCGGTGATTACAACTGCCTTCACCAGGATCTCTATGGCGAGCACGTGTTTCCGTTGCAGGTGGCGATTTTGTTGTCCGAACCCGAACGGGATTTCGCCGGCGGCGAGTTCGTGCTGACGGAACAGCGGCCACGCATGCAATCGCGTGCGGCAGTAGTGCCTTTGCGCCAAGGTGATGCCGTGGTGTTCGCTGTGCACAACAGGCCCGTGCAGCGGACGCGGGGGTCGTATCGTGTCAACCTTCGACATGGCGTGAGCCAGATACGATCTGGCCAGCGCCACACAGTGGGCATCATCTTTCACGACGCCAAATAATGCGCGATCTGTTCGACGACATAGACATCGATGACATCGGACACGATGTGACACTCGCGCCGGGGGCGATGCTGCTGGGCGGCTTCGCACGGTCGCGAGAGAGTGCGTTGATCACGGAGGTGCACGCGATTGCTGAACGCGCGCCGTTCCGCCATCTGATCACGCCGGGTGGTCACCGGATGTCGGTTGCCATGACCAATTGCGGAAATGTCGGCTGGGTCAGCGATCATCGGGGCTATCGCTATGATGCCATCGATCCGGACAGTGGCAGGCCATGGCCGACGATGCCGGATGTGTTCGTGGCGTTGGCGCGAGACGCTTCGGCAAAGACCGGATTCATGGATTTTCGCCCGGATGCTTGCCTGATCAATCGGTACGAGCCGGGTGCGAAGCTGTCGCTGCATCAGGACAAGGATGAGCTCGATCTGGATGCACCCATCGTCTCCGTTTCACTTGGATTGCCCGCGACATTTCAGTTCGGCGGATTCAAGCGAAGCGATCGGCCCGAGCGTCATCGGTTGAGGCACGGGGATGTGGTGGTGTGGGGCGGCCCGTCGCGGCTTGCGTTTCACGGCGTGCTGCCGTTGGCGGACGGCGAGCACCCGTTGCTCGGGCGCCAGCGCATCAATCTCACATTCCGGAAGACGCGCTGACGCTAAACCTTAAGCGCGATCGACGCGCACCACGCGCCCCTTGTCGATGGCAAGCGCCAGGTGGCCTTTCTTGAGCGCCAGCGCCGCTTCACCGAACAATTCCCGGCGCCAGCCGTGTAAGGCGCCAACATCGGCATTGTCATCGGCTGCAATTTGCTCGAGATCGTCCACGGTCGCGATCACCTTACTGGCCACGGCATGCCGCTCGGAGGTCATGCGCAGCAGCACCTTAAGGAGCTCCACGGTCGCAGAGCCGTTGGCGTTGCCACGCGGCTTGTCGAGCTTGGGCAAGGTCGTGAGATCGCGCGCCAGTCCGCGTTTCACGGCGGCAATGATGTCCTGTCCCCATTTCGACTTGTCGAAACCCTTCGGCAGGGACCGGAGATTGGCGAGGCGTTCGAGGGTGGTGGGCGCGTGGGTTGCGATATCGCCGATGGCGTCATCTTTCAGGACCCGGCTGCGAGGGACATCGCGGGTCTGGGCTTCCTGCTCGCGCCACGCCGCGACTTCCATCAAAACCGCGAGTTCTTTCGGCTTGCGGACGCGGGTTTTCAGGCGCTCCCAGGCACGCTCAGGATGGACGTCGTACGTCTTCGGCGAGGTCAGGATGTCCATCTCCTCGCTCACCCATTCGCTGCGGCCGCGTTTTTTCAGGTCTGCATCGAGTGCCGCGAAGACATCGCGCAAGTGAGTCACATCGGCGACAGCGTACAGGATCTGCTCCTGGGTCAGCGGGCGCTGCGACCAGTCGGTGAAGCGATGTGTCTTGTCGGGGCGGTGGCCTGTGACCCGCTCCACAAGCTGGTCATAGGCGATCGAATCTCCATATCCCAACACCATGGCGGCAACCTGCGTGTCGAACACAGGATGCGGGACAATGTTCGCGCGATGCCAGATGATTTCGATGTCCTGCCGTGCCGCGTGGAAGACCTTGAGTACCTTCTCATTGCCCATCAGTTCGAAGAATGGGGTCAGGTCGATGCCTTCGGCCAAGGCATCGATCACGACAGCTTCCTCCGCGCTCGCCATCTGCACGACGCAAAGCAGCGGATAATAGGTCGTCTCGCGCAAAAACTCGGTGTCGACGGTGATGACGGGGTGCTGGGCGAGGCGGTGGCAGACGGCGGTGAGTTCGCCTGTTGTTGAGATAATTTCCATGCGGGGCTTATTACCGCTTTGAGCGAAATTATCCATGCGAAAATCGGCAAGTGTCCCGAATCCGAAGTTCGCCTCATACTGCAGCCACCTCCTAGCGAACTTCGGATTCGAAAGGACACTAGCAAATCTATGATTCTAGTGTGGTTTAGGTTCAGAAGTTCGCTAGAAGGACTCGCAGAGAAAATGAAGCGAACTTCTGAACCACCACACTAGCGGACAGGCCGTCAGGACATGGCCCGGGCGGCCACGGGCCGTCGTGAACTTGTTCCACGGCGTGCGCGACCAAATCGGCAGTTGTCGCAATGCACACGTCGAGGAGACTGTAGTGGTCCGGAGCGTTTTTTCGATGGCCGGCGCAGCCGGCTTATTAGCCGCGATTTTGGCACCGGCTAAGGCTGGAGCGAACACCCTGAATATCCACGTTCGCCCTCATCTTCAGGTCAACACAACGCTTCATGTCGATGTTAAGCCGCGTCTCTATCGCGATGTCGCTTTTACGGAATCCTGCGTCAATTACCCAAAGCGCAATGACCATAGCGCGACGGTCCGCAAGCGGTGCCGGCTGGACGACTGACGACCGCACCGCAGCCATGCAGTCCGTCAGAAGGGCTGCGTCAAGGCGGTTGTCATGATTAGCTGCAAGGCCATTGGGGACCTTGCACGCATGATTACCGGACTTGACCACGTCGTATTGCTTGTTCGTGACATCGACGCTGGCGTTGATGCCTATCAAACGCTGCTTGGCTGCGCACCGTCATGGCGAACACAGAGCCACGGCGCGGCAACCGCGTTGTTCACTCTGGCGAACATGTCGTTGGAATTGATGGCGCCGTCCGGCGAGGGCGCCGCCGGAGAACGGGTTCAGGCCGCACTTGATAAGCAGGGTGAGGGGCTGGCCAGCCTCGCTTTCGCAGTTGCCGATGTCACGAAGGCGCATCGCCGCCTGACGCGCCTTAGCCTCGCGCCCGACGCTATCACCGAGGGACAGAGCCAGGATTCAACAACCGGGGCTTCGATGTCATGGCAGCGCATGCGGGCATCCGACGACTTGACCCATGGGGTCCGGATGTTCTTTCTCCAGCGTTCCGAACCGTTGGGCCGGCCGGCTGATCCGGCTTCCGATGCGGTTGAAGCCCTCGACAGCCTGGTTCTCAGCACCCCAAGCCCTGACCGCGCGGCTGCGCTGTATGGAGCCCGGCTCGGCCTCGACATGGCCCTCGACCGGACTGTTCCCAACCTGGATACGCGGTTTCTGTTCTTTCGCTGCGGCGACGACCTCATCGTTGAAATTATCCATCGTTTGAAAGACGGCGTCGGCCAGGGCCCCGACAAGATCTGGGGCCTGTCCTGGCGGACCATGGACATTGCCGCCGCGCGGGAGCGGTTGCGAAGGGCAGGATTGGAGGTTTCCGAGATCCGGGATGGCCGCAAGCCTGGTAGCCGGGTTGCCACCGTTAAGACGGGAACCTTTGGTGTCCCGACGCTGCTGATCCAGCAGGGCGTGAGGTGACAGCTTCGGCCTGACAATTGATCAAAAAGGCTGCTCGGGGCTTGAGTTCCGGATCCGAAGTTCGCCTCGTCATGAAGCGCGCTCCGCAGCGAGCGTCGAATCTGAAAGAACCTCAGCAAATCTATGATTCTAGGGAGATTTATGTTCCGACCTTCGCTTGAAGGGTGCGCGGCTCGCTCGAAGGGGCGCGCAGCGAAAGTGAAGCGAACTTCCGAACACCACACGGGTTGTTTTCCTTAAACTTTCCGCACGGTTGCAGCGCATCATCGGCCACATTCGGTTGCCGCGTTCCGCCCGCTCGGGTAAACCCTGCGCGCGCCCCCGTGAGCGCATATTCCCGATTCTGCCCTCTGAGCCTTTTCCAGGATTTTCATGCATCGCTATCGTTCCCACACTTGCGGCGCTCTCCGCGAAGCCAACATCGGCCAGGAGGCTCGGCTGTCAGGCTGGTGTCACCGCATCCGCGACCATGGTGGCGTTCTGTTTATCGATCTGCGCGACCACTATGGCCTGACGCAATGTGTGATCGATCCGGATTCTTCGGCGTTCAAATTGGCCGAAACCCTGCGCTCGGAGTGGGTGGTGCGTTTCGACGGCAAGGTGCGTCGGCGTCCCGAAGGCACCGACAATCCCGAATTGCCGACCGGCACGGTTGAGCTCTTCATCAATGAGATCGAGGTGCTTGGCGAAGCCGGCGAATTGCCGATGCCGGTGTTCGGTGACCAGGAATATCCTGAAGAGATAAGGCTTAAGTATCGTTTCCTCGACCTTCGTCGCGAGCGGCTTCACCAGAACATCATGACGCGCGGCGCGATCGTCGACTCCATGCGCAAGCGCATGAAGGAATCCGGCTTCTTTGAATTCCAGACGCCGATCTTGACGGCGTCATCGCCGGAGGGCGCGCGGGACTTCCTCGTGCCGAGCCGTATTCATCCAGGCAAGTTCTATGCGCTGCCGCAGGCGCCGCAGCAGTACAAGCAACTGTTGATGATGTCGGGCTTCGATCGTTACTTCCAGATTGCGCCGTGCTTCCGCGATGAGGACCCTCGTGCCGATCGCTTGCCCGGCGAGTTTTACCAACTCGATCTCGAGATGAGCTTCGTCACGCAAGAGGATGTTTTTGCTGCGATGGAGCCCGTCATCACCGGTGTGTTCGAGGACTTCGCCAAGGGCAAGCCGGTGACCAAGAACTGGCCGCGCATTCCGTTCGCGGAGGCGCTGCGCAAATACGGCACCGACAAGCCGGACCTACGCAATCCGCTGGTGATGCAGGACGTCTCCGAGCACTTCCGCGGCTCGGGCTTCAAGGTGTTCGCCCGCATGCTCGAAGACCCGATCAATCAGGTCTGGGCAATCCCAGGTCCCGGCGGTGGTTCGCGCGCGTTTTGCGATCGCATGAATTCATGGGCACAGGGCGAGGGCCAGCCCGGCCTCGGCTACATCATGTGGCGCGAAGGCGGTGAGGGTGCTGGTCCGCTGGCCAACAATATTGGCCCAGAGCGAACGGCGGCGATCCGCGAGCAGTTGGGCCTCAAGGAAGGTGACGCTGCGTTTTTCGTAGCGGGCGATCCGTCGAAGTTCTGGAAGTTCGCCGGTCTCGCGCGAACCAAGGTCGGCGAAGAGCTGAACCTGATCGACAAGGATCGGTTCGAACTCGCGTGGATCGTTGATTTCCCGATGTACGAATACAACGAGGATGAGAAGAAGGTCGACTTCTCGCACAATCCGTTCTCGATGCCGCAGGGCGGTCTGGAAGCGCTCCAGACCCAGGACCCGCTGACCATCAAGGCGTTTCAGTACGACATCGCCTGCAACGGTTATGAGATCGCCTCAGGCGGTATCCGCAACCATCGTCCACAGGCGATGGTGAAGGCGTTCGAGATCGCAGGTTATGGCGAGGAGACCGTCATCGAGCGTTTCGGCGGCATGTATCGGGCCTTCCAATACGGTGCGCCGCCGCATGGCGGTATGGCCGCGGGTGTGGACCGCATTGTCATGTTGCTCTGCGGCACGAACAACCTGCGCGAAATTTCGCTGTTCCCAATGAATCAGCGCGCGGAAGATTTGCTGATGGGGGCTCCTTCGGAAGTGGCACTTAAGCAACTGCGGGAGCTTCACATCAGGCTCAATCTGCCGCAAAACTGATTTGTAAGAACAATCATCGATATCAATTTCGAGTAGACGTGCTGAGGACTTAAGGTATGGCGTCAACGTTGTCTGAAGAACTGCGCCTCGCGGCGTTGGCCTATCACCGCAACCCTCGTCCTGGAAAACTCGAAATCCAAGCGATCAAGCCGCTTGCCAACCAGCGCGACCTCGCGCTGGCGTATTCTCCGGGTGTCGCCGCAGCATGCGAGGCCATCGCCGCCGATCCGCAGGAAGCGGCATCACTGACGGCGCGCGCCAATCTGGTGGCAGTGGTCAGCAACGGCACCGCGGTCCTCGGCCTCGGCAACATCGGTCCACTGGCCTCCAAGCCGGTGATGGAAGGCAAGGCGGTTCTCTTCAAGAAATTCGCCGGCATCGACGTCTTCGACATCGAGATCGCCGCCGATACCATAGCGCGGGTGGTCGACACCGTTGCTGCGCTGGAGCCGACCTTCGGGGGCATCAACCTCGAAGACATCAAGGGGCCGGAGTGCTTCGAGATCGAAGAGCAGTTGAAGGCACGGATGAAGATCCCGGTCTTCCACGACGATCAGCACGGCACCGCAATCATTGTCTGCGCTGCGATCCGTAACGCATTGATCCTCAACGGGAAGAACATCGAGGACGTCAAGATCGTGGCGTCCGGCGCGGGCGCTGCCGCCATCGCCTGCCTCAATCTGCTGGTCTCGCTCGGTGCGAAACGCGAGAACATCTGGGTCTGTGACATCGACGGGCTTGTCTATGAAGGGCGCAACACGCTCATGGACAAGTGGAAGGCGGTCTACGCACAGAAGACCGACAAGCGGACCCTCGGGGACGTGATCGGCGGCGCGGATATCTTCCTTGGTGTTTCGGCGGCCGGCGTGCTGAAGCCGGAGATGGTCGCGCAGATGGCGGACAAGCCGTTGGTGATGGCCCTTGCCAACCCGACGCCCGAGATTATGCCCGATGAGGCGCGCAAGGTGCGTCCGGACGCGATGATCTGCACGGGCCGTTCGGACTTCCCCAATCAGGTGAACAACGTCCTCTGCTTCCCCTTCATTTTCCGGGGGGCACTTGATGTCGGCGCCACCGCGATCAATGAGGACATGAAACGTGCCGCCGTCGACGCGCTGGCGCAGCTGGCGCGTGATCCGCCGTCGGATGTCGTGGTTCGCTATGACAGTGGCGAGACCCAGGGCTTCGGTCCAGGTTCGCTCATTCCGAGCCCATTCGACCCGCGCCTGATCCTGCGCGTCGCCCCTGCCGTCGCAAAGGCGGCCATGGAGTCCGGCGTCGCCACCCGGCCGATCGTCGATTTCGACGCCTATACCGAGCAGCTCGACCGCTTCGCATTCCGCTCCGGCCTGGTGATGAAGCCGGTGTTCGCCAAGGCCAAGACCCAGCCTGTCCGCGTCATCTACGCCGAAGGCGAGGATGAGCGCGTGCTCCGCGCCGTCCAGGTCGTGCTTGAGGAAAATGTGGCGCGGCCCATTCTGGTCGGCCGTCCGTCGGTCGTGGCGTCGCGGATTCAACGCTTCGGTCTGTCGATCAAGCCCGGACAGGATTTCGATCTGATCAATCCCGAAGACGATCCGCGCTACCGTTCCTATGTACAGAGCTACATTGATGTGGCGGGCCGCAGCGGCATCACCCCCGATGCCGCGCGGACCTTGGTTCGTACCAATGCGACGGTGATCGCGGCACTCGCCGTGGTCCGCGGCGAGGCAGACGCCATGCTCTGCGGCGTCGATGGGCGCTACATGAGCCATCTTCGCCGTATTCGCGAGATCATTGGGGTATCTCCCGGCCTGGAAGACTTCTCAGCGCTGTCTTTGGTGATCACCAGCAAGGGCGCGTATTTCATCGCTGACACGCAGATCCGTCCCAACCCGACCGCCGAGGAATTGGCGGAGATGGCAGCCCTGGCTGCCGTCCACGTCCAGCGCTTCGGGGTGACGCCGAAGGTGGCATTCCTCTCGCACTCGGATTTCGGCAGCTACGATACGGAATCCGCCCGCAAGATGCGCCGCGCGACCGAGTTGCTCGCGAAGGACCACCCGGAAATCGAGGCTGACGGCGAAATGCAGGGTGATACGGCGCTGACCGAATTGTCGCGTCAGTTGGTGCTTCCGCATTCGCGCCTGGAGGGCTCGGCCAACATCCTGATCATGCCGAACCTCGATGCGGCCAACATCGGCTACCAGATGATCAAGGTTCTGGCTGGTGCGTTGCCGGTGGGGCCGATCCTGATCGGTCCAGCACGGCCCGCGCATATCCTGACGCCGTCGGTCACCGCACGTGGCATTCTGAACATGACCGCCGTTGCCGCCGTCGAAGCACAGGAACGAGCAGGGCGACAGCAGCCGACGCTATTCGGGTGAGCATAAGTCCTGTATATCAGGACTGTACTCATCCCAACGAGGTCGGCCGATGTCTGCTCTTGTCTCCCTCGGGCGTGTTTTGTTTGTCGTCTTGTTCGTATTTTCCGGCGCTTCTAAGCTTTTCGATATCGCGTCCACCACCCAGGCCATCACTGACAAGGTGGCCATTCCTGCCATGCTTGCGCCTTATGCAACGCAGCTTGAGGGACTGGCCGGGATGCCGACCGCGCAAATCCTTGCCATCCTTGCGGGAGTGGTCGAGGTCGTTAGCGGATTGATGATCGCCCTCAACTTTGGGGCGCGGTTCTTCGCCATCCTGCTGGTGTTGTTCGTCGCGGTGACGACGTTCTACTTCCACAACTTCTGGGACATGACGGGTGCTGATCGCATCAACAACATGATTCATGCCTTGAAGAATCTGTCCCTGATCGGAGGGCTGCTCATCATTGCCGGCTATCCGCGAAATGCAGCGATGATGGAAAAGAGCAGCTATTCCAGCGTCTCTGACACCCAGTATTGAGCCTGCCATTCGCTTGTACGCAGCGTTTTGTTCGGGCCGCGTACAACGCATCAAGTGAGAGGGAACCGCTACGCATCGCGCGCGGTTCTAATTTCTTATAAATTTACCAATCACGTTTAATTCATGCAGTCGGGCCAATCTGGGGGACGACATGCTTGATCGCGTGAGCGCTACGGCGCTTTTGAAATCTGTCATTGCTGCGATGGCAGCCTGCGTCATCATCCTGCTTGCAACGTCGGCATGGCAGTCGTGGAGCACCCTGGATGCAACCAGCCGCATCGCCACGATCGCGGATGCATCGGGACAGGCGTTCAAGGCGATGCACAATCTGCGGACCGACAGGTCGTCGACAGTTCGCACCTTGAACGCCGAGGGGACGATCATCCCCGAGATGGACAAGTACATCCGGAGCATTCAGGACAGAGAGATGCCGGCGTTGAGCGCCGCGATCAATATTCTCGGGTCGATGGAATTCCCGGAAAAAGGGACATTGCTGCCGGAGTTGTCTCGTTTGACCAACTCCCTGACTTCGATGCAGAAGGAATTCTGGGACGCCGCCAACAAGCCGAAGGCATCGCGCCGCGCAGGTCTCGCGAAGGAATATTCGGAGACGACAACGGCTCTCATCAGCGTGCTGGACAAGATTTCGAACCAGCTGGCTGCGCTGGTCAATCACGCCAATCCCGTTGTCGACCAGTTGTTGTCGATCAAGCAGATGGCCTGGATTCTCCGCAACACCGCCGGCGACGCTTCGCTGCTTGTGTCGAACGGTCTCGGGGCCGGTAAGGTCTCCGGCGATGCCCAGTTGCACTACACCAAGTTCGTCGGCGGGATGGATGCCGCTTGGTCCGCTCTCGAAAGCTCAGCGGCTGGAATGAAATTGCCCGCGGCACTCGAAAGTGCGATCGCTGCCGCCAAGACGGCCTATTTCGACCCGCAATACATGTCGCTGCGCGACCGGCTGATGTTTGCTTTGTCGACCGGTGAAAAGCCCGAACTCACTGCTGCGCAATGGTCGCCCTTGACCGTTGGTCGGATGGCGAGTGCGGTGGTCGTCGCAGAGCAGGCGTTGGACGCCGCAAAGCATTATGGCAAGGAACTTCATCAAGACGCTCTTCGCGCGCTGATCATCCAACTGATCCTGCTGTCCGGCGCCGTCGCCATGGGTGTGCTGAGCATCATTGCGGTGAGCCGTCGTGTCATCAAGCCGCTGCAGTCCATCCAGGATGCGATGCTCAAAGTCGCCAGTGGCGATCTCTCGGTCGACGTTCCGTTCGCTCAGCGCCGCGATGAAATCGGCGCGCTGGCCGGAGCGCTGGAGACCTTCAAGCAGAACGCTGTTGAAAAAGAGCGGATCGAGGCGGATCAACGCACGCGCAATGCACGGGGCGCGTCGCGCCAGCAGGCCATCGAGGCGCATATCGGGATGTTCGAACAGCAGATCGGCGAAGTGCTCGATGCCTTCAGCGAGGCTTCGGACCAGATGCGACAGACCTCGCAAGGCATGTCCGCCATCTCGATGCAGACGAACACCCAGGTGCGCCAGGCGGCGAAAGCATCAGGCGACGCCTCCGCCAACGTGCAAAGCGTGGCGGTCGCTGCTGAAGAGCTCAGCGCGTCCATCAATGACATCAGCCGTCAGGTGTCCCATGCCGCGAATATTGCCGGGCGTGCGGTCGATCAGGCTCGCCAGACCGACGCGACGGTTCAGGGGTTGTCGGAGACGGCAAGCCGCATCGGAGATGTGATCAGCCTGATCAATGATATTGCTGGTCAAACCAATCTGCTGGCGCTCAACGCCACCATCGAGGCCGCACGCGCGGGTGAAGCAGGCAAGGGGTTTGCCGTCGTCGCGTCCGAGGTGAAGTCGCTCGCCAGCCAGACTGCCAAGGCGACTGAGGAAATTTCCCAGCAGATCGCTGCGGTTCAGAAGGTCACCCAGGAGGCGATGGAGGCGATCAAGGGCATCGGCGGGACCATTTCCGAAGTCAGCGAGGTCGCGACCGCCATCGCGGCTGCGGTTGAGGAGCAGGGCGCCGCGACCCAGGAGATCACCCGCAACACCCAGCAGGCTGCGCAGGGGACCATGGATGTCTCCAACAACATCGCGGGGGTCACAGAAGGGGCCGACGCCACGGGTGCATCTGCTGAGAATGTCAACGCCGCAGCCGCGGCACTTGGCGAGCAGGCTCAACAACTGCGTGGCCGCGTGACCGAGTTCCTGGGGAACATCCGGGCAGCGTGATCGCTGCCGTTTAATCCCGGCTCCAGGCCGTCACGTCGACCTTGCCGATCGCATCGAGCAGGCGTGTCTCCGTCGGCTTGAGGCCGTGTGATTCCAGGATCGCTTCCGCCGATCGTTCTGGAATGCCGGGAAAGGCCCCGATCCCATCGGGGATCGTTACGCTATGGGCTTGCGACAGCCAGAATGTCTCGTAGCGATCCATGAACATGTCGAACACCACCGGGCCGCCGATGATTGCAGCGGTACCCGACGTGACGCCGGCCTGACGGCAAGCATCCTCGAAGGTCGCGCGCGCCGGATTCCACAACGTGGCTTTGGGATTGTCCGGATCAGGGGCCAGCGCACTGACTGATCGCGTGAGGACAATGCGCGTCCTTTGTGGCGATCTCTCCTGATCTTCGAACGAGTTCTTGCCGTGAACGATGAGATCGGCCCGGTCGAGCGCACTTTCGAAGAATGTCTGATCCGCATCGAACTTCAACGACGACGGCATGACCCGGTTCGCATCCGCCAGCATGCCGTTGGCGGATACGATGACATAACCTTCAATTCGCATGAGATATTGTTGTTTCGTCCTTGAGAATATTGGTTGTTTGCCGTCATTCGGAAATCGTCTGCACCACGCTGTTGAGCGGGCGGGTGCTGACCGTCGGCAATTTGACGTTCTTGGTCACTTCCTCATCGTACTGCGCAATGGTCTGGACAGGGGCCTTGGCTTTGACCTGCACAACCTTGTAGCCGCCAGCCTTGAGCCGTTTCATCAGTTCCGGCAGCGCTTCCGCAGTGTGCTTCTGGAAATCGTGCATCAGCACAATTCCTTTGCCATGCTTATCGAGCTTCGTCATCACCGTATCGACGATTTTTTCCGCCTTGCTGGCCTTGAAGTCGAACGAGTCGAGATCGCACGACCAGATGGCGATGTTGCGTTCGCCGAGATAGGTCACCATTGCGGGGGGATGCTGGAGAGCTGGGAAGCGAAAGAACGGTGAGGGCGCGCTGCCAAGGGCCCACTTGACCGCGCTGAAGCCCTTTTCAATTTCTTCCTTTTGTTGAGCTTCGGTCAGCTTCTTGTTGTTCAGATTGGCATGGGACCATGTGTGCGAGCCGACGGTGTGGCCCTGCTCGACGACCTGCTTGAGGATTTCAGGATAGTAGGTCGCGTGCTTTCCAATGGGAAAGAAGATCGCCTTGGTGCATTCGTCGGCCAGGGTTTTCAGCACGGACGGTGTATTGACCGGCCACGGACCATCATCGAACGTCAGCACCACTTCCTTGTCGCGGAGAAAGTCCAGTTGCTTGAAATGCTCGAAGCCGAAGCCGGGACCGCCGGTGGTATCGATCGCGACGACCCGCGAGACGCCAAGGGCATTCGGATTGGCGCAATTGGCTTTGGCCGGCGTCGGAGCAGGTGGCTGAGTTGGAGTGGCAGCCGGAGCAGGCGCTGCTGCCTTTTGCGGCGCGGCTTGCGCCGAACGTGGAATAAGCGACTGCGACCATGCGCTATCGAATGCACACACAGTTGCGATCGTTGCGACAATGACACTAGCCTTGATGCGCATGGCATCCCCCTCGACGTTGGTCAGTCATTGGGCAGGCGGCGGGTGCCGCTACCCTCCGAGTCTCAAGCCTAGTCTCACATCGTTCAGTCCGCCAACGCCTTTTGGCGGCTGAACACAGGTTCGACGTGGGGATTTGCGCGATGATCAGGCCGTTAGCGAACGGGCGATCGCGGTAGCGACGCGTGTGTCCGTTGGTTCGATCCGCGATGAGAAGGCATCGGCGATGTGCCCGTCGCGGCCGACGAGATATTTGTGGAAGTTCCAGCTTGGCAGGTCCGCCGGCCGTTCCGCTGCTGCCCATTTGTAGAAGGGGTGGGCATTGGGTCCTTTCACACTGGTCTTGGCCGTGATCGGGAAGGTGACGTGATAGGTCTGCTCGGCGGTTTCAGCGATCTCGCTGGTCCCACCCGGCTCCTGGCCGCCGAAATCATTGGATGGAACGCCAATAATGGTCAGTCCCCGATCCCGGAACTGGGTCCAAAGTTGCTGGAGCCCTGCATATTGCGGCGTGTAGCCGCAAAGCGAGGCGGTATTGACGACCAGTATCGGTTTACCCGCGTAGTCGACGAGGCGGATATCGCCGCCCTTCAGCCCCTGAAACGAAAACCCGTATGCGGTGATGCGGCTCATGGCAGGTTGTGCATGGACCGAACTGGCGACGCCGGAGCCCGTGGCGGCCCATACCATGGTTGCAATCATCTGCCTGCGATTGATCATGGTCTGCTCCTGCCAGTGGCTGCAGGACGTAGATTAGCCGACAGCTTGCCGCCTTGTCTTCAACAGCGTGTTACGGGCGCTTCGGCGGCAGATCGCACCATGGCATCGGCAATTCGGGCTCGTAGAACTGATTCCAGTCGCAGATGTATTCGGGTCCACTGCGCTTCATCACGTGCTTGATCGGCTCGGCCTGGCTGACTGCCACATGCGCGACGATGAGCGCGGCGCCGATGGGATAAGCCCATTTGGCAAAGCGCAGATGACT
Organism: Bradyrhizobium sp. SYSU BS000235; assembly: GCF_049747295.1. Classification (NCBI taxonomy): domain Bacteria; kingdom Pseudomonadati; phylum Pseudomonadota; class Alphaproteobacteria; order Hyphomicrobiales; family Nitrobacteraceae; genus Bradyrhizobium; species Bradyrhizobium sp. SYSU BS000235. The sequence goes on along the minus strand of NZ_JBMHJM010000002.1, from coordinate 169,983 downwards.
CAGACGATCGAGCAGGACTGTTCCCGCGATAATGATCAGCGGATCGGTGAACAAGAAATATTCGGCTTTCAGCCCGCGGCGTATGCCTAAGGCATCAATCCCGATCGCGGCCAGCAATAAAAGCGATGCCTGCAGCGCGACCTGACGCTCGCCTTTGAGCCACGCGTAGACAATGCCGGGAGCGATCAGCCACGTCAGAAAAACTGTCGGGCGAGGCGATGAGAACAACACGAATGAGTAGCGTTTCAGGACTGCAACCATACCATTGAACAACAGACTGATCGTCGCAAATGCCTTGCCGCCGTCGACCGCCGTTGTGACCGGCGCATCGGCAAACACCAGCATCTTTTCAATGGGGTTGATGACCGCGACGACATTCTGGGCATCATACTGCAGATAGAGCGCGAGCAGGCCGAGCGAGGCGCCCGCGATCACCGCGAACAGTCCTGCGACCGTCTCCGAGAGACTGACCCGCCACCAGGCCGCGTAGACGATCATGCCAAGGCCAATCCAGACCATCAGGGCAATCTGGTAGATTCCGAACATTCCGCCGATGATCGGATGGAGTTGCGCGACTGCAATTGCTGCCGGATCCAGGCCCGCAAGGATGAGCGGATAGGCGAAATAGAAGAGCACGCCGGCTATCACGGCTGCAGCTATCGCCGCCAGCCAGGCGCGCGCAGAATTATCCCAGAATGTCGTGCTCGCGCTGGTGGGCGTCCCGAACGGCAGCAGCAGCGCAGGAAGAGCGGCAATCAGCAGGATCGCCTGCACTTTGTTCTCCATCCCGAGCACGCACAGGGCAGCCGCGGCGGCTATTGCAAGCGGCCGCCATGAGGTTGCCTTCCGGCCAACGATGATCAGGATCATGAATGCGAACGTGAACAGGCAGCCGGCGATCAATTCGCTGCGCAATATCCTCATGTGAACGGCAATGCCGCCTGAAAATGCGAAGGCAAATGTGGAGAACAGCGCAACCCGCCAGTCGCGCACCAGGTGTTTGGCAAGAGCCGCGTAAGCCAGGACGAAGACGCTCGTCGTCAGCCAGGCAACGACGCGCCCCGCGCGAATCGCGCTGGTCATCGCGGCATCGAAGGCTGGAAGATTCAACGCAGATGGAATCGATGAAAGTTTCCACGCATCAAGCAAGCCCAAGGCATGCATGAACTGGAACCAGACTTTCACGGAGAGGATGGTGAAATAGGATGGATGATCAAAGAAAGCTTGAGGCTTGCCGTCGTTCAACACCAGCGCGTTGTAGACGATCATGAAATCCATGTCGGCATTGCGCCAATAGATGACGAAATAGCCGGCCAGGAAGAATGACGCTGTGAGGCAGGCGAGAATGACCGCAATGCCGCCGGTCCATCCAAACGGCGTCAGCCGCTTGAATGCATCCGGGCGTGTTTCTTGGGCCGAGGCGGCCACCACCGGTGTGGGAACTTCTGTGGAGATGCTCATGCTGGTGGGGTTCTAGCCCAACGATCCGTGACAAGCCAACCGTCCCGGGCATCCCCTGGGGGACTCTATCGCAGCGGAACAATGAAATCGGTGCCGCGGCCGGTTTCCTGGCCAAGCCCTTGGTCCGAGACGATCAGAGACCCGCCGGGGGCCAGCGCAGCTGCGATGCGCTCCATGGCTTCCGGTGGAATGGTCAACCGATCAAGTGCTTCGCTTGGCGAGGAGGCCGGGAGCGGGGCTCTTTCTTCAGTCACCGTGGCGTTCTTTTTTCTGTGCGGGTGTTCGTCATCGGAACGCCGGGCTGCCCGCGTCGGGGCCGGAAGCGACACAACCGTCCAGCGGAACGCGTTGACGTCCCCCTTGTCGGCGCGGGCGGTAAACACATGGGTGCCGAGCGGACGATCTGCCGCTGCGATCGTAATCGGCACCTCGAACAGCGGCTCGAAGTTTTGCCGCACGTAAAGCTTGCCTTCCTTGCGGCTGACATAGGCCGCGATGTGTCCGGAGCGTGGTTTGACCGGACCGATGAATTCTGCCGAGCCCTCGCGCGGCGGAACTGCATTCGCGACAGCAGGCGTCTTGTCCGCGTCCGTGGCGCGGGATTGATCCTTGGTCGCTGCGGTCTCCGCTGTCTTTGCGTCACCGGCCGTTGCCGCGGGCAGGACATCGCTAGCCGCCTTCTTCGCCTCATCCTTCGGCGGGCTGGGGCTTTGGATGGGGCGTTCGTCAGCATCGGATTTCAGTTGCATCGCGTTGCTGGCATCCGCTGTGCGAATTTCATCGCCTTTGTCGGAAATGGGGGAAAGCCTCAGCTCGATCTTCTCTGACGCGGGCGGCGAGTTGGTCGCGTCCGCGACCGTGGATTTGTCGGACTTGGCCGTGGTGACGGCTTCGTTCCGCGGCGGTGACGCCGTCGGGGCGGCCGCGGCGGAGACCGCAGGCTTTCGCGCAATCAAGTTGGGATTCGAAAAGTCGACGGGCGACAGATCTCCCGGCGCGATGATCACGCGCGCACCCATACGGGTCCAGCCCCACATGCGCATTGCAAAATTCATCGGCATGCGGATGCAGCCGTGTGACGCAGGATGACCGGGGACCACGCCGGCATGGAGTGCGACACCGGACCAGGTAATGCGCTGCATGTAAGGCATCGGCGCATTACTGTAGATGTTGGAGCGGTGGTACTTGTTCTTTTGGATGATGCTGAACACACCCATCGGCGTTAAGTGCCCAGCCATCCCGGTCGAGACCGGAGATTCGGCGAACAGGCCGTTTGAATCGTAAACTTTGAGGTGCTGGTTTTCGATCGAGATGGCGATCACGATCGGGCCTTGCGGCTTCGGCGTGTTCTTGGGGGCGTCGGCAAGCTTGGGTGTCGCACGCTTCCTGTGCATCGGCCGTGCTTGGTAATACTCCATCGGGGCCGGGTCGTCGTAGACCGCACCTCCGTAGTATTGGTTTCTTTGTGAGGGCCAATACACTTGGGAGTATTGCTGGGCTTGCGCGGGAGGGCTGACGCCGAGAGTCAGCGTTGCGGTCAGGCATACGGCCAATGGCGTTCGTGATGGGACCAGTCGAGCAACTGCGACCATTTTGGGTTGTCTCGTGGAAGAGGCTCGCTGATTGTCGAACACGCCCGGTATCCTCAATTGATTCCAATTATGAGTGTCGCAGACAGGCAAAATGTTCACTAGTGCCGCACGAACCGAAGGCGCCAATTTGACGCTCCGGAGCCAGATTATGTCCAAAATCTAGTTCCCAAGCCCTGATGAGCGCTTAACAGCGGCGCCGGTGGAAGTCACAATTACGTGCCTTCCAACATTTACGCGGCCACCCCACATACGGCTGATCAGGGCTGATTCCTGGTCCTGAGATCCCCGCTGGAGATATCGATGATTGTCCGCAAGACCCGCTTTTCGGTCCTATCCTTCGTGTGCTGGGCGTTGATCGCCGCGACCTTCGCCGGGTTCGTGGCATCGCCGGTTCTCGCCGGGGATGAGCCGGACCTGATCTTCCGGCGGTCTACGGTGTTCAAGCTGCTAAGCCCCGATGACAAATTGGCGACCTATGGCATCGATGACCCGGATATCGAGGGCGTGGCGTGCCATTTCACGATCCCTGAAAAGGGCGGCTACAAGGGCTGGCTCGGGCTTGCCGAACAGGTCTCCGATATCTCGCTGTCCTGCCGGCAGATCGGCCCCATCCGCTTCAAGGGCAAGCTGGGGCAGGGTGACGACATGTTCCGGCAGCGGCGCTCGCTCCTCTTCAAGAAGATGCAGATCGTGCGTGGATGCGATGCCAAAAGAAATGTGCTGGTCTACATGGTCTATTCGGACAAACTGATCGAAGGCTCGCCGAAGAATTCGACGTCGTCCGTCCCGCTGATGCCGTGGGGCGCCAATGACATCGTGCAGAAGTGTGGCGATTATATTTCAGGATAACTCTTGGCGTGAAGCGCGCACTTCAGTGCGCGCTTCACGCCATAAGCACTCAATCGGTCATGCCATCCGGCTTTTCAGTGCTCCAACGATAGCGATCAGGATGGCGCCGGATACGCCGCCGCCAACCGCCTGCGCAATGATCACACCGAGGTCTGGCATGGATGGCGTGTTGGCGAGCACGGGAATCAGCGCCCCGATGATCTGCCCACCGACGCCACCGCCAATCGCTCCGGCAATGACGTAATCGACCTTCCGCAGGATGCCGTTTTTTGCTGCGCTTGCCGCGATGTTGCCGCCGATCGCGCCGCCAATAATCTGGAAAACCAGATTGACGAGTAGGCCCGACATGACTTCGTCTCCCGGTCCGGTGCTTCAATCCATCGAGGGGCGCCCGGACACGCCGGGCGCCTTGATTGTAGGCACTGCTGGAGTGTCGTCACGCTGCACGCGCGAAATCACCATGCAAAAAAAGTCGGTCGACAATTCATAAATGTCTTGCGGAATCGAAAATCAGTCGTGTGCTTCGTGGAAGCGAACCATGGATTGAACAATAAGCGGCATCGACGCGACTAACGAGCATCTTGTCGCGGAGAAATTCCCATGCGTGTTTTCGGTGTTCTTTTGACCGTTGCGTTCTTTTTCGCTGGACCGCTGCAACCTCAGCATCATAGCGATTTGCCGGGCATTGGCACGTTTGACTATAGCGGTCCTCCGATCATCGATATTCAGCAGGCATCTGCGTCGACAGGCGCGCGCTAGTGTGGCGGTATTGTTGGTATTAGCCAAAAAGTCTTGAAGAGGAGTGCTTGCGTTCCTCCACGGTTTGATCGACGCTTCCCGAACAACGACATAAACAGGAACCGGGAAGATGCGGCTGAAGGATAAGGTTGCCCTCGTAACGGGCGGGGCATCGGGGTTTGGAGCGGCGATTGCGCGTCACTTCGTGGATGAAGGTGCGAAGGTTGTCATTCTCGACCTGAACGGCGAAGGCGCTGCGCGCGTTGCCGCAAACACTGGCGGCGCTGTCGCGGTGACGGGCGATGTCACCAAACGCGCCGATATCGACAAGGCGGTTGCCGCTGCGGTCGACAATTTCGGCAAGCTCGACATTGTGGTCAACAATGCGGGCTGGTCGTTTCGCAACAAGCCGATCATGGACGTGACTGAAGAGGAGTTTGACCGCGTCTTCGCGATCAACGTCAAATCGATCTATCACATGACCAACGCCGTGGTGCCGCTGATGCGCAAGCAAGGCGGCGGCTGCATGATCAATATCGGTTCGACGGGAGGCATTCGTCCGCGTCCGGGACTGACGTGGTACAATGGCTCGAAAGGCGCGGTGAACCTGCTGTCGAGCGCAATGGCCGCGGAGCTCGCGCCGGACAATATCCGTGTGAACTGCGTCGCGCCGGTGATCGGGGAGACGGCCCTGCTCGAAACGTTCATGGGCGTACCGGATACGCCGGAAAACCGCGCGAAATTCATCGCGACGATTCCACTCGGCCGCATGTCGCAGCCCGAAGACATCGCGAAAGCATGCGTTTATCTGGCGTCAGATGACGCGAACTTCGTGACCGGCGTCGTATTGCCGGTCGATGGCGGCCGAACGGTCTAGCGTCGCATGGTCTTTCGGTCAGCGCATTTGCGGACGCGGGCGACGCCCGCGGCCGTCAGCTTCACGCCGGTGACCTCCTTGATCTGTCCTGCCGGACACGAACCGTCATCAATGTAGACGTGCTGGCCGAGCCGCAGGTCGTGGATGTCGGATTCCCGCATCACGATGTCGGCCGATGCCGGGACGGCGGACAGCAGGCTGACAAACAATGCGATGCAAACGATCTTGCGATGGCTCATGGTGAAGCTCCCGGCCGCTCCGGCCGCTAGTGCTGAATTGTCGAGGAAAACAGATTGATCGTGCCGACGCCGGCAATGATGAGGGCGAGCCCGATCACTGCTGGTGTGTCAAGCTTCTGGCCGAACCAGACGAGGCCAACAAGCGTAATCAGAACGACGCCCAGTCCTGACCAGATGGCGTAGGCGATGCCGACGGGCATCGAGCGCAAGACCAGTGACAGGAAATAGAACGAAGCGGCATAGCCGAGCGCAGTCAAGATCAGCGGCTTCGGCTTGGTGAATTGCTCTGAGGCTTGCAGCGCCGAAGTACCGATGACTTCAAGGACGATGGCCACGATGAGATAAAAGAAGGTCATGTCCCATCGTATTCACTCGCCCCTGATTCTCATAGGTGAGGGGCTCAACAGCGGAAGCGGGACGAGGAGCGCCATACGTGAGATAAGCCGAGGAAGGTCGACCAACCGTTCCTCGGCTCCAGACCCCAAGCCAAAAGGGGTAACTCATGGCTTGGAAAGAGTATGGCTTGGAAAGTGCTCAGCAGCCCGAACGCAGAAGCCCGGGCTGCTAATAGCAACCTTAGGCGGCGGCCTTTGCGCCGGTCGGCACTTCGGAGATCGTCTTCAGGATCTGCGAAGCGATCTGGTAGGGGTCGCCCTGAGAGTTCGGACGGCGATCTTCCAGATAGCCCTTGTAGCCGTTGTTGATGAAGGAGTGCGGCACGCGGATCGACGCGCCACGGTCGGCAACGCCGTAGCTGAACTTGTTCCACGGCGCGGTCTCGTGCTTGCCAGTCAGGCGCAGGTGGTTGTCCGGACCATAGACGGCAATGTGGGCGTCGAGGTTCTTTCCGAACTGCTTCATCAGCGCTTCGAAATAGTCCTTGCCGCCGACTTCGCGCATGTACTTGGTCGAGAAGTTGGCGTGCATGCCCGAACCGTTCCAATCGGTGTCGCCGAGCGGCTTGCAGTGCCATTCGATATCGATGCCGTACTTCTCGGTGAGGCGCAGCATCAGGTAGCGGGCAATCCACATTTCGTCGGCGGCGCGCTTGGAGCCCTTGCCGAAAATCTGGAACTCCCACTGGCCCTTCGCGACTTCAGCGTTGATGCCTTCGTGGTTGATGCCGGCGGCGAGGCACAGGTCGAGATGTTCTTCGACGATCTGACGGGCGATCGAGCCGACGTTCTTGTAGCCGACGCCGGTGTAATAGGGGCCTTGCGGTGCTGGATAGCCGTTCTCTGGGAAGCCGAGCGGGCGGCCATCTTCGTAGAAGAAGTATTCCTGCTCGAAGCCAAACCATGCGCCATCGTCGTCGAGGATGGTTGCACGCGAGTTCGACGGATGCGGGGTCTTGCCATCCGGCATCATCACTTCGCACATGACCAGAGCGCCGTTGGTGCGAGCCGCGTCAGGGAAAACTGCGATCGGCTTGAGCACGCAATCAGAGCTGCGGCCTTCGGCCTGCATGGTCGAGCTGCCATCGAAGCCCCACAGCGGAAGCTGTTCGAGCGTCGGAAATGCGTCGAATTCCTTGATCTGCGTTTTCCCGCGAAGGTTTGGGACCGGGGTATAGCCATCGAGCCAAATGTACTCGAGCTTGTACTTTGTCATTTCGATCTCTCGTAAGTTGACGATGCGAAGGGGGGAGGACCCCCAAGCTGGCCTGGCCACCCAGGGTGGTTGGCCGCCAACGGCCGCGGCTTAATAAGCATTTAACGTGCCAGTTGGTGTGGTCAGATGCCGCAGGCTGGCGAAGGTGGATTCCAGGGCCTTTAGCTGGCCGGCGGGCGCCGACCGGCCATTCCTATGCGCCCATTTCTTCATCGGCGCAAAGGATTGCACGTTCTTTTGGCGTTTTTGGCTCAGTTCGGCCTTCTCCGGAACTGCACAAGGCCGCACGCGTTTGATCCGGCGACGGAATGCTGTGCAAAGACGCAAAGGGTCGAATGACCAAATTTTGTGCAATCGCTGCTCGATTAAGGAGCAATTCGCGCAAATGCGGGGCGACTCCATTATAGTGTCCAAGCCGCGTGTCAGCGCAGCGTCCGAGAGGGAGACCGCAATGGCGTCGAATGCTTCTCACGGGACCGCGAAGATCTATCAGTTTCCGGTGCGGGGTCGGAAGACCGCCGGTGGCGATCACGAGCCAATCAGACCGACAACCGATCCGCGATTTCAACCCGTCCTGGGCGATACATTCGGGAGCGGCTGGTACCACGACGCTGCTATCGAAGAGGAAAAGCGGCGGCCGAGCGAGCACTAAAGCTTTCTGTCTGTTCTGCGTGCTCAATTCGGAATTCGAAACGCTGAGACGATGCGCTTCGGCATTTCCGTTTGAGTGCAATAAGTCTGCGATCAAACTCCGAAGATCGACCAGCCTAGCCGTCTTGTCAGCGCTTCCAGCGCCATCCTGCCGAGATGCGAATTGCCGTTGGCGTCGAGCCCCGGCGACCACACCGCGATAGAGGCTTTGCCTGGCGCGATGGCCAGAATGCCGCCGCCGACACCGCTCTTGCCGGGGAGACCAACGCGGTAGGCGAACTCTCCTGAGCCGTCGTAATGGCCGCACGTCATCATGATCGCGTTGATGCGGCGCGCCCGCTCAGCCTGAACCACGTTGAGACCTGTTGAAGGATTGCGTCCGGCGTAAGCAAGATAGCGCCCGGCCATCGCCAGTTGCCGGCACGACATCGCAATCGCGCAGTGATGGAAATAAACGCCCAGCGTAAAGTCGACGGAGTTTTCGATCACGCCGAAGGACTTCATGTAATTGGCGAGGGCGATGTTGCGAAATCCAGTTCGCTGCTCGGAGGCCGCAACGGCCTCGTCGATCGTGATCGATGAATCGTCGGCGAGAAATCGCATGAACCGGAGAATTTCACCGAGTGCTTCACGCGGCTGGTGTCCCGAGAGGATCAGGTCGGTGACCGCGATCGCGCCGGCATTGATGAAAGGATTGCGCGGAATTCCGCGCTCACGCTCGAGCTGGACAATGGAGTTGAAGGGACTTCCCGACGGTTCGCGGCCAACGCGACTCCACAATCTGTCTCCCACCTTGCCAAGTGCGAGCGTCAGCGTGAAGACCTTCGAAATGCTCTGGATCGAGAAAGGCGTTTCGCGGTCGCCCGCGGCTGCCACATGTCCATCCGCATCGACCACCACAAGGCCGAAGGAGTTGGCGTCGACCCTTGCCAGTTCCGGAATGTAGCTCGCGACTTCACCGCGATCGGATCTTTGGGCCATCTCGTCGGCAATTTCGCGAACGACTTGATCAAGAAGAGAGGTGCTGGTGCTCATTGAACTGTAATTTGTCGTTTAATCTTACCGTGGCAGGGCGGACGAGCCCTTCGTATGCGACAAACGTGCCAGTCCGTCCATGGACGTTGACGGAGCCCGCGCCGCTACGCTGTACTTGAGCGACCTCTGGGCTGGAATGGACAAGAACGATGGATGCGATGAACACCGCGGACATGCAGCGCCGCATTACTGATGCCGTCGACGATGCGTTCGACCGGCAGATGGAAACAACCAAGCAGTTTTCTGCCATCCCAAGCACGCGCGGGGCGGAGGGTCCCTGTCAGGACATGATGCATGATCTGCTGCGTGTCCGCGGCTATGAGGTCGACGATTGGCATATCAATACGGACGATCTGAAGGATCTGCGGGGCTATGGGCCCATCGAGCACGATTTTTCCCATGCGCGGACCGTTGTGGGCACTTACCGGCCCACACGAGACGCCGGCCGATCCCTAATCCTTCAGGGCCACTGCGACGTCGTCCCGGCCGGTCCGCTCGATATGTGGGATACGCCGCCGTTCACACCGACAATCAAGGATGGCTGGCTGTATGGCCGCGGTGCCGGCGACATGAAGTCGGGCACCATTGCCGCGCTGTATGCGCTCGACGCCCTTCATGCGGCAGGATTGAAGCCGACAGCGCGAATTCATTTCCAGTCGGTGATCGAAGAGGAGAGCACGGGTGTCGGGGCGCTCTCGACAATTCAGCGCGGTTATCGGGCCGACTGCTGCTTCATTCCGGAGCCGACCGATGCGAAGTTGGTTCGTTCTCAGGTCGGGGTGATCTGGTTTCGCCTCAAGGTGCGCGGCAAGCCCGTCCATGTGTTCGAAGCCGGTGCCGGCGCGAACGCGATCAAGGCGGCCACCTACCTGGTCGAGGCGCTCGAGGAGCTGGAAGAGGAGTGGAACAGGCGCGCGGCAAGTGACAGGCATTTCAAATCGGTGAAGCACCCGATCAACTTGAATCCAGGCATCATCAAAGGGGGCGACTGGGCCTCGAGCGTGCCCGCATGGTGCGATGTCGATTGCCGGATCGCGGTGTTGCCGGGGTGGTCGATTGCGGAGCATCAGGCGGAAATCGTGGCCTGCGTCGACGCTGCGGCCAAAAAGCATCCTTTTCTGGCGCAGAATCCGCCGACCGTCGAATGGTCGGGCTTTTTGTCGGAAGGCTATGAGCTGACCGGCGCCGAGGAGTCCGAGGCGGTCCTTCGCAAGGCGCATGAAGCTGTCTACGGTAATCCATTGAAAGAGCTTGCTTTCACAGCCCTGACCGACACGCGGTTTTATGGTCTCAACAGCAACATTCCGAGCCTCTGCTTCGGCGCGAAGGCCGAGGCCATGCACGGTTTCAATGAGCGCGTTGAGGTCGAGTCGCTGCGCAAGACCACGCGCGCGATCGCGCTGTTCGTGGCCGACTGGTGCGGCGTTGAGCCGATCTAGTCCACATCTTCATCCATCGCGTGAACTGCTGCCATTTGATCGTTTGGTCGCAACAGAGATCATCGAATGACACCGCTTGAGAAGATCAATTCGCTGCCGATGCCGTTTGCCCAACTGATGGGTGTGACTTTCACGCATGCGGAGCCGGAGAAGGTCGTAGCAACCATGGTGGTCCGGGAGGATCTCTGCACCGTCGGGCATGCCATCCATGGCGGGGCCGTGATGGCACTCGCGGATTCGGTCGGTGCGGCGGCGACGGTGATCAACCTGCCGCCAGATGCCAAGGGAACCACGACGATCGAAAGCAAGACCAATTTCGTCGGCGCCGCCAAGGCCGGCAGCACGGTTACGGCGACTGCCACGCCGATCCATCTCGGCCGGCGGACCCAGGTTTGGCAGACCCGGCTCGAGACCGGAGAGGGCCGGCTTGTGGCCGTCGTCACGCAAACGCAGATGATCTTGTGATAACCACGCTTTTTATAGAGGAAATTGGCTGAAATCGCGGAAATTGCGCCAGAAATGGCCCTGAACACCTGACTGTGAGGTCTTGCGACATTGCGTCATTGCGCAGGAGTCGGGTAGATCAACGCAAAACGCCTTCAAGTCGTTCCCTGGGACGGCACCCGGCCCTTTGAGACCGAGAAACGCCCGATATGAATTCGATTGTCCGAATTGCCCTGAGCCGACCGTACACGTTCGTGGTCATGGCACTTCTCCTGCTGATCGTGGGGCCCTTGGCGGCTCTGCGGACCCCGACCGACATCTTCCCTGATATCCGAATTCCGGTCATCGGCGTGGTCTGGCAGTACACCGGCCTGCCGCCGGACCAGATGGCGGGCCGCATGGTCACCCCGTTCCAGCGCGCGCTGACCACCACGGTCAATGACATCGAGCACATCGTCGCCAATTCCTATAACGGCGTCGGCATCATCAAGATCTTCTTCCAGCCCAACGTCGATATCCGCACCGCCAACGCCCAGGTCACTGCAATTTCGCAGACCATGCTCAAGCAGATGCCGGCGGGTGCCACGCCGCCGCTGATCTTGAACTACAGCGCCTCGACCGTTCCGATCGTTCAATTGGCGCTGTCGGGCGACGGGCTCACCGAGCAGAATCTGGGCGACCTTGCCATCAATCAGTTGCGCACGCCGCTCGTCACTGTTCCGGGCGCCGCTATTCCGTATCCGTTCGGCGGCAAGCAGCGCCAGATCCAGATCGATCTCAATCCGAACGCCCTTCAGGCGCTGGGTCTGTCGGGACAGGACGTCGCCAATGCGCTCGCTGCGCAAAACCTGATCACGCCGGTCGGCACGCAGAAGATCGGAAACTTTGAATACTCGATCCAGCTCAACAACTCGCCGCTGAAGTTCGAGGAACTTGGCGATCTGCCGATCAAAGCGGTCAACGGTGCGATGGTTTACATCCGCGACGTTGCGCAGGTCCGTGACGGCAACCCGCCGCAGACGAACATCGTGCACGTCAACGGCAACCGCTCCGTGCTGATGATGGTGCTGAAGGCAGGGGCGGTGTCGACGCTCGATATCATTGCCGGCATCAAACAGAAGGTTATCGACGTCAAGGACGCGATGCCGGATGCGTTGAAGGTCAGCTTCATCGGCGACCAATCGATCTTCGTGCGCGGCGCGATCGCTGGCGTGGCCTTTGAAGGCATCATGGCCGCCGTTCTCACCAGCATCATGATCCTGCTGTTCCTCGGAAGCTGGCGCTCGACCGTGATCATCGCGGTTTCGATTCCGCTCGCGGTGCTGGGTTCGATCACCATGCTCTCGATGATCGGCGAAACGTTGAACATCATGACGCTTGGTGGTCTGGCACTCGCGGTCGGCATCCTGGTGGACGACGCCACGGTGACGATCGAAAACATCAACTGGCATCTTGAGCACGGCAAGCAGGTCGAGCCCGCCATTCTCGACGGTGCGGCACAGATCGTGACCCCCGCATTCGTGTCGCTGCTCTGTATCTGTATCGTGTTCGTGCCGATGTTCTTCCTGACCGGCGTCTCACGCTTCCTGTTCGTGCCGATGGCGGAAGCGGTGATGTTCGCCATGATCTGGTCGTTCATCCTGTCGCGCACCCTGGTGCCGACGATGGCGAAGTATCTGCTGCATCCTCATCCGCATGACGAGAATGGCAATCCGTTGCCGCCACCGCCGTCGCGTAACCCGCTGGTGCTGTTCCAGCGCGGATTTGAAAGGCGCTTCGAGAAGGTGCGGTCGGGATACCACGGCTTGCTGGCGATGGCTCTTGGACACCGAAAGGTGTTCGTGACCGGTTTCCTGTGCTTCGTCGCGGCGTCGTTTTTGCTGGTGCCGTTCCTCGGCCGCAACTTTTTCCCGGCGGTCGATACCGGTCAGATCCTGATGCATGTCCGCACTCAGGTCGGCACCCGCGTCGAAGAGACCGCAAACCAACTGGCCGATATTCAAAAAGCTATCCGCCAGATCATTCCGCCTGAGCAGCTGGAGACGATAGCCGATAACATCGGGATGCCCATCAGCGGCATCAACATGACCTACAACAACACGGGCGTGATCGGGACGCAGGATGGCGACATCCAGATCAAGCTGAAGGAAGATCACCCGCCGACCGAAGGATATGTTCGTGAGTTGCGCGAGAAGCTGCCGCGCTTGTTCCCGGGTGTTTCGTTCGCGTTCCTGCCGGCGGACATCGTCAGCCAGATTTTGAACTTCGGTGCGCCGGCGCCCATCGATCTTCAGATCCGGGGAGCAAACGCCGATGCGAACTTCAAATATGCCAGCGATCTGCTTCGGCGTATTCGACACATCCCCGGCGTTGCCGATGCCCGCATTCAGCAGTCGCCGAACAACCCGAGATTCAATATCGATGTCGATCGGACCCGCGCACAGTATGTTGGTCTGACGACGAGGGATGTGACCAACAGTCTGGTGGTTAATCTCGCGGGCAGTTCACAGGTCGCGCCGACTTACTTCCTCAATCCTGATAACGGCGTGTCCTATTCCATCGTGATGCAGACACCGCAGTACAAGATCGACTCTTTGAGCAAGCTGCAGGCTTTGCCGATTTCGGCTCCAGGGGCGGCCTCTACGCCGATCCTCGGCGGAATTGCTGACATCTCGCGCTCCACGTCGAGCGCCGTGGTGTCACAATACGACATCCAGAGCATGGTGCAGATCTATGCGACACCGCAGGGCCGCGACCTCGGCGCCGTGGCTGCGGACATTCGGAAGATCGTTGCGGAGACCACGAAGGACGTACCTAAAGGCAGTAACGTCGTGCTGCTCGGGCAGGTGGAGACGATGAACAGCGCCTTTTCGGGCCTGTTGTTCGGCCTCCTGGGCGCGATCGTGTTGATCTATCTGTTGATCGTTGTGAACTTCCAGTCGTGGTCGGATCCGTTTGTGATCGTCTCGGCGCTTCCTGCCGCGCTGGCGGGCATCGTCTGGATGCTATTTGCGACGCATACAACGTTGTCCGTGCCGGCTCTGACGGGCGCCATCATGTGTATGGGCGTGGCGACCGCAAACAGCGTGCTGGTGATTTCCTTTGCTCGAGAACGCTACGACCACCTCGGTGATCCGGTTGCCGCCGCACTGGAAGCCGGCTTCGTTCGCTTCCGTCCGGTGTTGATGACAGCGCTGGCCATGATCATCGGTATGGCGCCGATGGCGCTGGGTCTGGGTGAGGGGGGCGAGCAGAATGCGCCGCTTGGGCGCGCTGTGGTCGGCGGATTGATTTTAGCTACCTTCGCCACGCTCATGTTCGTGCCAGTGGTGTTCAGTATGGTCCACAAGAAGCAGCCCGCGGCTTCCGCGATGGCGCCGGAGACAGTTCATGCCTGAAGAGATCCCTTCCGTGTCGCGCGGCAAGTTGCGAATGTACGGCATCGTTGCCGGCGTTGGATTGGCTGCCGTCGTCGTCGCCGGAATATCGACCAGATCCAATGGCGACGCCAGGTTGCGTGAGTGGACGGAGGCACAAGCCGTGCCTTCGGTCGCTGTCACGCTGCCCGGTGCGAAGCCGCTCAATGCGAAGATCGATTTGCCTGGACGTCTGGAAGCTTATTCCCGCGCTCCGATCTTTGCTCGAGTCAGCGGCTACCTGAAGAACTGGTATGTGGACATCGGAGCGCACGTAAAGGCAGGACAGACGCTCGCCGAAATCGACGCCCCTGACCTCGATCAGCAGTTGCTGCAGGCCCGTGCCGACCTTGCGAACTCGCAGGCTGCGGCGAAGCTCTCGGCTGCAACGTTGTCACGTCGCAAGACCCTGCTGGCGTCAAACTTCGTGTCGCAGCAGGAAATCGATGAGCGGTCGGCGGACCTCGCCAGCAAGGAAGCGCAGGTTCGCGCGATGCAGGCCAATGTCGAACGGCTTGAGGCCTTAGCGAGCTACAAGACTGTCACCGCGCCGTTTGACGGCATCGTCACTGAACGCAACACGGATGTCGGCGCCCTGATCAACGGCGGCACCGGCTCCGGCGCTGCGATGTTCGTGGTTTCGGATGCAAAGAAGCTCCGTCTCTACGTGAATGTGCCGCAGAGCTATCTGCCGTCGATCAAGATCGGCGCAAAGGCTTCCGTCTCGGTGCCGGAATATGCCGGCCGTTCGTTCCCGGCAACGGTGGAAGCATCCGCCCAATCGGTCGATATCGCATCGGGCACCACGCGCATGCAGCTTGTTCTGGACAACAGCACAGGCGAGTTGCGTCCCGGCGCCTACGCTGACGTTCAGCTCAACTTGACGCATGACACCCAGCCGCTCAGCATTCCTGCAAGTGCGTTGATCTTCAACAATAGCGGGTTGCGCGTTGCGACTGTCACGCCCGCGGACAAAATCCTTTTCAAGAATGTGACGATCGCGCGTGATCTCGGTCGCGAGATCGAGATCGCAACGGGTCTTTCAGCCGACGATCGAGTCATCATCACGCCGCTCGACGGTATTGCGGACGGTGACCAGGTTCGCATCGCGGGTGCCGGCAAAGACGGCACGCCGCGGACCAGCGCGAATACCAACGTCAAGACCGAGTGACGGCAGCCGCCGTCATCTGCAACTTACCTCGTTGTTGTACCGGTACCGGCCGGATAGCCGGGATTGGTCGGACTATCGCCAGGCAGACCGCTTGGAGATGCTCCGGTGCCGATCGAACCCGGCGTCGAGGTATTCGGCACGCCCGGCTGATTGATCGTCCCGGTGCTCATTCCTGTTGTGCCCGTCGTGCTGGGTGCCGTCGGCGCCATGGTAGGCGGCGTGGCAGGCGACACGCCGGGCGAGCCGGGAGGCGCAGTCGGTGAAGGCGTCGCTGGACTGATCGTTCCTTGAGCCGCCGCCACAAGTGTTGATCCGATCAGCGTAGCGGTGGCGATAACTGCGATCTGTAATTTATGTCGCATTGACAGCTCCATTGATTGCCCATGGTCTCAAGCGTGGAGGAAACGTTGCTGATGTAGCGGCGTTCCTTCACTGCCGTTCACGCGATCTTGCGTCGGGCGTGTGCAATCGGAGAAGCCGTCCATGCAGGCACTCTTTGAGGCGACGGGAAGCTTTCGGCTCGGGCCGCATCTGCTCGCGCTGACGATTGCGTATCTGCTGGCGCTGCCGATCGGCTGGAACCGCGAGAAGGCGGAGCGAAGTGCGGGCCTGCGGACATTTCCGCTGGTGGCGCTCGCGACATGCGGCATCGTGCAGGCCACCGAGCACATTCTTCAGGATCATCCTGAAGGAACGGCGCGTATCATCGAGGGGCTCATGACCGGCATGGGCTTTATCGGCGGCGGTGCCATTCTCAAGACTGAAAATTCCGTGCGGGGCACGGCGACCGCCGCCAGTCTCTGGGCGACCGGCGCGACGGGCGCAGCCGTCGGACTTGGCGCCTACGATGTTGCCGTGGTGATTTCGCTGTTCACCTTCCTGACGTTATGGCTTCTCGTGCCGTTCAAGGAAGAGGGCAGGGCGATGTCAAGGAAAAGTCCGACCGGATATAGATGAGATGTTACGGAGCCTTGCCCCACATTTTGGTCAATGGTCCACCCGTCCCGTAAACAGGATCGGATTTCGGTAGGGCAACCTTTGGAATGGTCTTGAGCGCCTTGCGATGGTTTTCCGGTGTCGGTCGCGTGATCTGCATATCCGCGCCGGGCGGGTAAGCCCCGATAACAAGGAAGTCGCTGCTGGCTGACAGACATTGATGTCCGGTGCCGGCCGGCAGGACCGCCACGTCGCCTTTGCGCATTTCAAATTTTTCGCCGTGATCTCCGCCGAAACGGACCAACGCGCGGCCGCGGGCCACGCCAAGAACTTCGTGAACGGTGGCGTGATAGTGCAAGTAATCGAACACACCATTGCGCCACATCTGGTGGCCCCAGTTGTTCGTCTTGAACACGCTCTCGATCATGGTTTCCGGGCGATGGTTTTCGAACTCGAAGGCACTTTTGTAGATCAGAAAGGGGAGTGGATTATTCGGCACAGCGCCATCGTCAGCGAATACGAAAGAAACGGGGGTGACGGCGGTGTGGTGAACGCTCATCGTAAAATCGTCCATACACATCTCGATGGTTGGTTCCGGAAAGACTGCGGCAGAAGCTCCTATGTTCACGGCAGCTTGATAACGCCGGGTCAGCGGTGATGTTCCTCGAATTGATACCTGTCGCGGATCATCAAATTGAAGAAAGCACCCTTGGAATCCGCTCTGCCGAATTGGTCGTACACTTCCGGTGAAACGCCAAAATAGGTATAGGTACGGCCGGTCGTGAAGACGACGAGCAGTTCTCTCGCGAACGCATTATATTCGAGACGCGCAATTGCGCTGGAAGCAACACGTGGCATCGGCAAGCCTCGGTGCATCATTGTTAGGCAAATGTGGGAGCTCGTGTGGCGTCTCGCAATTGTGCAGTGTACGCAAAGTCCAAGCCATGTTTAGTCTCAGGGCATCCTTGCCGGAACCATTCGAGAGACATCGATGAGCCCGACAACCGTCAAGCCAAAAACGTCCGCCAAACCAAAGCTCCAGCGCCCGCCGTTGTACAAGGTCATTCTGCTCAATGACGATTATACGCCGCGCGAATTTGTCGTCACCGTGCTGAAAGTTGTGTTTCGTATGGGTGAGGAGGTGGCGAGCCGTGTGATGTTGACGGCTCATCAGAAAGGCGCGTGCGTCATTGCGGTTTATACGCGGGATGTTGCCGAGACCAAAGCCAAGGAAGCAACCGACATGGGAAAGGCGAAGGGCTATCCGCTGTTCTTCACCACCGAGCCGGAGGAATAATTTCGCTCTCGGCGCTGCTAAGCCCTGAATATCGTAAATCCGAGAATCAGCAGGATCAGGAAGATCACGGCGAAGATATAAAACAGCACGCGCGCGACATCAGCCGATGCAGCCGAAACGCCCGTAAATCCCAATACGCCGGCGATGATCGAAATGACAAAAAAGATAAGAGCCCACTTCAAGATCGACATGCCGACTACCTCGTTATGATTCCGATCTAGAACGATCGATATCGGCGATGGTTCCGATCTGCGGCGCTTCGGAACCAGCGCGACGGTGCGCGGTTGCCTCTGAAAGTCAATTGGCGAATGCATTTGGAGGCCGTGATGAAAATCTTCACCATTCTGTTTGTGGCTGCGCCGCTTGTTCTTTCCGGTGCAGCATTCGCCCAATCGTCCGGCGGTAGCTCCTCCGGTGGCAGCGCGGGCGGAGCGGCCGGCGGGTCGATGCACTCGTCGCCAGGCACCGCGTCTGGCGGTTCACTTGGCACGAGCGCGACATCGCCGGGGACAAATTCTGCGGGTACGGCTATGCCGTCCGGCGGTGGCGGCACCGTTGGTGTCGCTCCTCTTGGGACGGGCGATCCCAAAGTCGATCAGTCAGAGAAGGAGGTCGACCGCAAGGTGAAGGGCATCTGCAAGGGATGTTGAACCACGTTGCGTCAAAGCTGGAATGACGGCTGTGCGCGAACCGTTTCTCCGATACGATGCAGCCTGCGCGGTCGCGACACGTCCGACGTCACAGATAAAACCGCGCTGGCGATCGGATCGCACAGCGCGGTATTTGGGTTAGTCGATCGAAATGTTGGCGGCCTTGATGGGAGCTGCCCATTTCGCCATTTCGCTTTTGACGAAATCACCGAGATATTTCGGCGTCGTGCGATCTTCAGAGACGAAGCGAAGCCCAACGCTTTCCAGCTTTTCGCGAACCTCTGGCGTCTTCATCGTATCGACAGTTGCCTTGTTCAGCTTTGCAACGATGGCTTCCGGCGTGCCTTTCGGCAGGAAGAACGCATTCCACGTATAGGCTTCGACGTCGTAGCCTTGCTCAAGAGCTGTCGGAACGTTCGGCAGCACGGGTGAGCGTTCTTTATTAAGAATAGCGATAGCTTTCACGGAGCCGCCTTCAATTTGAGGCTTTGCCGTCGTGACGATATCGCAAAGGTAGTCGATGCGGCCACTCGCGAGATCCTGCATGGCTGGATTTGCGCCACGGTAGGGCACGTGCATGATATCGAGACCGGTCACGGAGTTCATCAACGCGCAGCCAAGGTGAATGGCTGATCCTGTACCTGCGGAGCCAAATTGCATCTTGCTGGCATTGGCTTTGCCGTACGCAACGAACTCCTTCATATCCTTGACTGGAAGGTCCTTGCGCGCGACCAGCACGAGCGGCGCTTCGACCACGAGCGCAACAGGCTCGAAATCCGTCGTCGAATTGTAAGCCGGCTTTTTGTAGAGGAGCTGGTTTTGTGCCTGAGTGCCGACGGTGCCGAGCAGGAAGGTGTAACCATCGGGAGCCGCTTTCGCGACGCGGCTTGCGCCATTCATACCGCCTGCGCCGCCGACGTTTTCCAGGATCACGGGCTGGCCAAGAAGCTCTCCCATCCGCTGGGCAAACAATCTTGCAAAGACATCGTTCGGGCCGCCAGCCGCGAACGGATTGATCATCGTAATCGGACGGGTCGGCCATTCATCAGCGTGAGCTGTTGCAGCGACCGTCAAAAAGCATAGCGCGAGTAGGGCCCGCAGCATTCAATCCTCCTTGATTGTTATTGGCAGAATTCTGCGTTGCAGAGCCCGTACCGCTTATCGGTCAGGCGCTGATACAATCAAGAGGCGTTCCGGCCGGATTGTCCCAGTCGGAATACCCGCCACGGTCGGCAGGATAGGGGGGCGATTAAGTGAGCCGTCGAGGTTCGTTGGTTCGAGCCACAGGTTCATCTTCGGTGAAACGGTGTGGCGCTTGTCCGCCGATGTCGGAATTGCCCTTGCCGATGAGGTCGGGGCTGAAGGTGAATATTTGCAGATTGCGCAGGACATCGGACGCGCGGGACGTAAAGGTCGCGATTTCAGCGGTTCCCTCGATCGCCTTTTTCACCTCGGCGCCGCATCCCGTGCACTCGTAGGTAAATTCAAGTTTCGCGGCTGCCCATTGCACGTCGCTGATCTCCATGAGCCGCTGTTTGCAGCTTGGACATACAACCACTGCGGGTTTCGCATCCCGGAGGGCAACATTGGCGAGCATTCTACTCTCCCATACGCAGACATTCAGTCGCCAGTTCAATGTCCCGACGCAGCGCTATTTTATCGCCCCCAATCCGGCGCTCGGGATTAACTTTCGCGAAATGCACAGGATCCTTCCGCAGGCGGAATTTCCCTGAATTTTCCACAGCCTACCTGAGTCGGGCTCAGTTCTAACAGGCCGCCATGGAGCCAACCGGTTACATGCCTTGCGCCGCGGTGATCATCAGACCGCCGATGATCGCCATGTTGGACAGCCAGACATTGATGGTGTTCTGGCGGAGCTGGCCTTCCATGTCCCAGAAATTCAGCAGCAACACCGACGCGGCGAGGGTGAACAGCACCAGGCCGAATGCGGCGATGGATAAGAACAGTCCGAAGATCACCAGAAGCCCTGCGATGAATTGAAACGCAGAGCCCGCGAGCAGCACGACTCGCGGGAAGGGCACGCCGCGCGCGGCGATCATCTGCGTCAGCACCGGAATGAGAAACATGTGTCGTATGCCGGCGAAAACGAACAGTCCGCCGAGCAACAGGCGGCCGAGCAGCAAAACGATGTGGGGCAGGTCAGTCGGCATGAGGAACGATCTTCAGGGGCTGGGTTACATCACACACGCCCGCTCACGGGTAGCAGCGCGCCGGTCACGGCGCTGGCTTCATCGCTGGCGAGGAAAAGGATGACATTGGCGAGTTCGTCCGGTGTCACCCATTTGCTGAAATCTGCCTGTGGCATGTCCCGCCGGTTAGCCGGCGTGTCGATGGTGGACGGCAGCACCGCGTTGACGGTGACCTTGCCTTTCAGTTCGGCGGCGAGCGCCTCGGTGAGGCGATGGACCCCTGCCTTGGACGCGGCGTACGGGCCCATGCCGGCGCCGGCTTGCAGTGCGCCCATCGCGCCGATGTTGACGATCCGGCCCTCGCCGGATGTGGTGAGATGGGGGATCGCCGCGCGAGACGCGTTGAGTGCCGTCAGGACGTTGATGGCGTAGAGGCGCTGCCACGTCTTGGGATCGCCTTCAGCAACGGTCTCGAATGAAAAGGCTCCGGCAATATTGATTAGGGCATCGAGCCTGCCGAAATGTGCGGCTGCTGCATTGATCGTCTTGAGAGCCTGATCCGCATCGGACAGATCCACGCCACCGAGATGGAGCTGGTCCGCAGTCGCCGGAATTGTCGTGGCCGCATGATCGATCGCGGCGATTTTCGAACCTCGCGCGAGCGCTGCCTCTACGACCACCTTGCCGAGGGCGCCTGAGGCCCCGGTGATGACGATGACTTTTCCGTTCATTGCGTGTCTCCGCTGCGGCCTGGTGAGAGAATACCCAATACACCCGTCCGATATAGACGGGAGTCCGGCCTTCACTGCTTTCATCCACACCGTGAAATGGTGAGGATGACCTTCGAGACAACCGTGGTTATAGATCTGCGTGAGCAGTTTTGTGTGGTGAGGAATTGCAGGATGGGTGATGCTGTTCGGGTGTTCTCGACCCTAGCGCTGATGGGGGCCATCCGCGGCCTTGCCGGGCGATATGAAGCTGATTTCGGCGTAAAGATTGATGTCGAGTTTGCGCCCACACTTGCGCTTCTGAAGCGGCTCGAGGGCGGAGAGACGGCCGATGTCCTCGTTCTGACGCGTGAGGCGCTCGCGGATCTTGCTTCACAGGGGCGGGTTGTGAGCGACAGCTGTGTGGATTTGGCGCGCTCTTACGTCGGTCTCGCGGTCAAGGCGGGGGCGGCGCATCCGGATATTTCATCGGTTGCGGCCTTGCGCGAAACGCTGCTGAACGCCCGTTGCGTGGGGTATTCGCGGCTGGGGGCGAGTGGTATCTATTTTGCGAAGCTGATCGAGCAGATGGAGATCGCTCCACAGGTCAACGCGAACGCCAAGGTCATTCAGGCTGGCCTGACGGCAGAGCTGCTCCCGACCGGTGAGGCCGAGCTGGCCGTGCAGCAGATCAGCGAGCTTAAGCTTGTCCCGGGGATTGAAGTGGTCGGGCCCATTCCCGTCGAACTGCAGCAAAACCCGGCCGTGTTTTCCGCCGGACGCATGGCGGCGTCTCAAAAGGTAGAGCAGACAAATGGCTTGCTGAAGTTTCTGAAATCATCCGACGTTGCGCCGGCCTTGCGTGAATCAGGACTGGAGCCGTGACGTCAACCGAAGACGCCCGCGATGTCTTTCTCAGCTTAGCTTCGCGACCACGGCGAGCCGTTTCACAGTGCCGTTTCTATAGGCGCGGAGAAATGCCTCGTAATTTCTAAAGGAAACGCAGCCGTTGGAATCGCCATTCGGGCCGAGCATGTAGGTGTGCGCAAGAAGACCGGTTCGCCCGAAGACCTTGCCTTCGCCACCCACCGGATTGAGGCGGATCGCCTGAACACCGTGGAAAAGGCTTTCGCGCAGAGACAGATCGTAAAGATGCGGCGGCGTTGCGCCGCGCATGCGTACGTTGACGAAACGGGGATCGTCGAGCTTGTCGCCGAGGCCGGAATGCGCCTCGAGCTTTGTGCCGTCCGGCATGTAAACCATGCGCGCCGAGATATCGTACACAGCGGTCTCGCGATCGTAGAGAGCGCCCGGCGTCAGGCTTTGCCCATCGCTGGAAATACCGCCATCAGGGGAGGCGAATGCCAGTAACGGACCCTTCTCCTTCAGCTTTCCAAACAGCCTTTCAAAAATTGAGGGCTTCTCTGGCGCCGGCATGGCAACGGCGTTGTTGGCTTGAGCGACGTCGCGGCGTGAGGGGCCCTTATCGTCCGGCACGTTGAGGATCGAAGGACGTGGCGTCGGAAGAGGCACGGCCTCCGCAAGCTGGACGGTCGGCGGTGGCGGCGCAACCGCCGGGCGGGCCAGAGGTGTTGGGATTTCGAGTTGAGCGACCTGCGGCTCTGCCACCGGCAGCTTGTCGGCCTTGGCTAGAGCGGGACGGGAATCAGTGTCGTCGGCCTGGGTCAGGAAGCGTTCGTTGAATGTCGCGGCGGGCGGCAAGGCTCCGGTCGTGTCGAGCTGCGCGACGGAGGTTTTCAGTCCGCCTGACTGTGTCGCGACAAAGGATACTGGCGGCAGATCAATCGCGACGGCCTTGGCGTCTGGACCAAAAACGTTGCTGTACAGGGTATACGCACAGGCCACTGCGATGCACGCAAGCGCAGCATTACCGATCAAAGCCTGCGGGCTGGCTTTGCGCGACGCGCGTCGTCGATCGGTCGAGGCGGATTCGTAATACGCGGTGCTATAACTCATACGCCAGACGTCCAGGATAAATCCACTTGCTGCCTTTCCTGGGGGCGTTGACACGCAATGCACACAGGTAGCACGGCCGAGCACAAAGCTGTGTCCGAGTAGTCCTGAGTGTGCGATTTCCCCAAGTCTCGTTTCGCAGATCTGCGGAGCATGATTAAGGCGAGTTTTCGTTAAATGCCGATTAAATCCGGAAGAAAAGTTAACGGAACCGGCCAGTTTCGTCGACTTTGACGTAAAGCCGCCAAAAATGGCAGGTGACCCCCCGGTCAAGTGATTTGGTCGCCCAGAATCGAGTCGAGAATTAGGCAGCGCCCCGCTAAGTCGTTGGAAAAGCGCGAATCAACGGCTTTCGAATCAATTGCCACTGAATGACAAAGCGCGTGACTTCCGAAACGGATCTGCCTGGGTGAGGGGAACGACGACCTGCCCGCTGTCGTTGACACGGAAGACGCTGATTCAGGAGCGGTCCATGATCCGCAAATTGCAATCCGGCGAATACAGGCTTTATTCGCGCAAGGTGAATCCCAAAACAGGAAAACGCCGCAACCTCGGAACGTTCAAGTCACGTGCCGCCGCAGAGAAGCACGAGCGGGCCGTTCAGTACTTCAAACGGCACTGACAGCGCTAACCATCGCATCGCGATACGTCGCTCGCGATGGAAGCTGCGGGTGGCTCGCTTTCTTCGACTCAAGATCATCATTTTTTCACGGTGATGACGATCTTCCGATCAGCGCATGCTGCAGAGTGAGCGTAGTTGTTGCATCGCCGCGAGGCGAATGTCCTTGACGTCCAAAACTAATCCACGTGCGGAGACCGCAATTCTTGCGCTGCAAAATTCGGCGATCACGTTTTTTAGTCGGCAGCCTCGCCACCAAATTCTAGCCGTATTACCTCGCCACGCTCGTTCATGTTCGCAGAGTGGGGACTCGTCAATGCGAACGCTCGGGTGTTTTGCGTAAAATGGCGACAGAATTCAGAGAGGAGCGAGGCCTGACCGGCCGTCGATGACTCTTGGATGAATCTTGGGGAGGCGGCATGAAGTCAGCGAGAGAGGCGGCTGAGCGTAGTCTTGCGCACTTGGGGATCATCGCGGCGTTCGTCGTGATAGCAATGGTCGTTTACTCTCACTGATTGCGAGTGGCTCGATTCGAAGTTCGTGCAGGCTTATGGCTTGGTCGATGCGAACTTCCGAACCGCCACACTGGCGTTGTCATGGCTCCGGATGGACGAGCATGACAACGCCGCGCCGCTTCCACTCAGTGCGCCGGCACGAAGCCCGCGTCTTTCCAGACATTTTGGTTTTCGTTCGAGGCCAGAAATTTGATGAAAGCCTGGGCTGGCTCTGCAGATGCGTTCGCAGTCGTGACCGCGCCAGCATAGACAAGGCTTAGCTGCAGCGATTCCGGGAGCGGTCCGATCTGGTCCACGCCGTCGACGTGAACAACCTCGCTCGCCGGATAGATGCCGATTTCCGCGGTGCCGTCGGAGACCATCTGTACACCGCCTTCAAGGGCGGGGCGGTAGTGCACCTTCTTTTCGATGGCATCGGAAATTTGCAGACGGCTGACCACTTGCGCCATGTGCGCACCACTCGGTGTGGCTGTTGGCGTCGAGTAGACGACCGAGCGTGCTTTGAGCAAAGCATCCTTGAACGCGTCCGGCGTGGAGATATCAGGCCGTACAGCGCCTTTCCTTGCGATCGCGACAAGGCGAACCGTTCCGAATGTGTCGTAGCCGTCTTGCTTCAACCGTCCCAGCTTGATCAAGCCATCGATGGCTGTCGTCGGCATGATGACCATGTCGGGGGCCTCGCCATCGGCAATACGCTGGCGCAGTGCTGAAATCAGGACATACGTCATCTTCACATGATGTCCGGTCGCGCGCTCGAACTGGGGGATCAGCACGCTGAGTGCTTCCTTCGGTGCGCCGCCGCTCATGACATTGATGTCGGCCGCCACAGCGGGAGCTGCATATAGCGCTGCGACAACAAGCCATGCGATTGTGTCTTTCATGAAAATCTCCGAAAGCTGCCTGTCGAAACCGATAACAGGCATTGGTGTAAGAACTTTTTTCCCGGCAATTTTTTCTCATGCTGCAATTTCTTCAGCCGGATATCGAGTCCTTCCGTGGCTTATCTCTCTGGAAAATCAACGATCTTATGATTTTGAGTCGAGTGGCACGCGGTTTGCTGATCTCTCGTTACTCAACGGAGATTTGTTATGTCGATTTCGCTTTCCGGCATTTTATCGTCACTCACCTCGAAGCCGCTGCCGCCAGGCTACAGTCTGAAACCCGCCGACTCCGAATCATCTGATTCCCAGTCAACTCATTCCCCGGCGGAGCAGAAATTCCTCGACTATATGAAGATGTCGCCGGCCGAGCGCATGCATGCTGCGATGATGAGCCAGCTGGGAATCACGGAAGATGAATATAACGCGATGGATCCTGCGGCTCAGAAAGCGGTTGAACAGAAAATCCAGCAAATGATCCAGCAGCAGGCCGAGCAAAACAATGACAAGCGTACGGGTTTGATCACGGACGTATCGGTCTGATTCATGCGCTGAAACAGATAGACGTTGGCAAGATGCAGGCGCGCGCGTTGCGGCTGTGTTGAGGCGTTGGCTATTTGCCCTTGCTGTCCACCTTGCGCTTCTCTTCCTCGTTCATGCGCTTAACCGTCTCATCCTGATCGGTCGATCCGGTCGGCTTCTTGATGTTGGTGGGTGGGCTGGCATTTGGCGCAGATGTCTGCCCGGGAGGCGTGTCCGCTGGCCGCGTGGCGGTGGTGTTCGGGGCAGGAGAGGTTTGTGCCACAGTACTCGCTGCGCCAAACAGCAGGCAGCCCGATAGCAACGCCAATTGAATAGATCTCGCCGTTTCCATCGATCCAACTCCTGTCAGATCGATGAAAACGGCGAGATAAGTTTAATGTTCCGAACTAGCTCTCGAGTTGCTTGCCGATCGGGAGCGCGCGAATGCGCTTTCCGGTCGCCGCGAAGATGGCGTTGAGGAGAGCCGGCGCAAATGGGGGAACGCCGGGCTCGCCGACGCCGCTTGGCGGGGTGTCGTCCTCAGCGGGCACGATATAGACGTTGGTGACCATCGGCGCCTCATCGATCCTCGCCACCGGGAAGTCGTCGAAGTTTCCTTGCTGGACCTTGCCGTCCTTGAAGGTGATTTCGCCGTACTTCGCGAGGCTGAGGCCCATGACCGCGGCGCCTTCCATCTGCGACTGGATCCGTTCAGGATTGATGAACGTTCCGCAGTCGATCGCCGTGTCGACCTTGTGCACGGTGAGTTTGCCGCCGTCGTCCACCGACGCCTCGACGATGGTCGCGATATAGCTCACGAAGCTGCGGTGAACGGCAATGCCAAGTCCATGTCCTTTCGGCACGGACCGGCCCCAGCCGCCTTTCTCGGCGACAACTTCGACAACGCGCCGGAGCCTGCTTGTGTCGATGGGGTAGCTGTCAAACGGTTCGCCGTAATTCCACGGATCTTTGACCGAATCCAGCTTGACCTTCCGCGGAGAGCCGATGAGCTGCAGCAGCATTTCCTTCTGGTCACGACCCGTGGCATGTGCCAGTTCGCCGACCATCGACTGAACCGCGAACGCTCTCGGGATGTTCGATACCGAGCGGAACCAGCCGATGCGTGTGTGTGCGGCGGCCTCCGGATTTTCGCACCGGATGTTTTCGATCTCGAACGGCATGTCGATCAAACCCATGCCGAGTTCGAAGGGGGCTGCGTGCAGCACATTCGGTTCGAAAGTGGACGCAATGCTGGGCGCAACGCTGCGATGACGCCAGGCGATGACCTTGCCGCTCTTGTCGAGACCGGCTTCGATCCGCTCGGACGACACCGTATGCAGGAAGTCATGACGGACGTCGTCTTCCCGCGTCCACTGCACTTTCACCGGCACTCCGAGCTCCTTGGAGAGCAGGGCTGCTTCGATCGCGTAGTCGCATTTCGATTTGCGTCCAAATCCGCCGCCAAGCAGCGTGACGTTGACCGTCACGTTGTCCTCGGGGATGCCAAGCGTCTTTGCGATGTCTTCACGGGTACCGCCCGGGCTTTGCACAGGTGCCCAGATCTCGGCCTTGCCGTCCTTGACATTGGCGACCGCAACAGGTGGCTCCATGCTCACGTGAGCAAGGTGCGGGAGATAGTATTCGCCCACGACGACCTTATCCGCGCGCTTGAGCGCGGCGTCCACGTCACCCTCGTTCCGGACCACCAAACCGGGTTTGCGGGAGGCTTCTTCCAGCTCGGAACGGTAGCTGACGGAATCGTATTTGCCGTTGGCGCCGTCCTCCCAGACAATCTTGAGGGCATCGCGTCCTTTGATCGCTGCGCCGGTGTTGCGGGCGATGACCGCGACGCCGCCAAGAGGCTGGAATTTAGACGGCCAGGGCCAGCCTTGAACTTCCATCACCTTCTCGACGCCCGGCACTTTCAGGGCGTCTGCGCCGTCAAACGACTTGACCTTGCCGCCGGTGACAGGAGGCCGGGCGATCACAGCGTATTTCATCCCGGGCAGGCGGGTGTCGATGCCGTAATGCGCTTTACCGACGGTGATGTCGTGAAGGTCGACCGAGCTGATCTGACCTTTGCCGATGTAGCGAAAGTCCTTCGGAGACTTGAGCTTCAGACCTTCGATGCCCGGCACGGACTGGTTGGCGGCGTCCGCCGCAAGTTCGCCGAAGCCGAGCTTCCGTCCGCTCGCACTGTGGACGACTTCGTGGTTGACGGCTCTGACTTCCGTGGCCGGAACGCCCCATCGCTTGGCCGCGGCCGCTTCCAGCATCGAGCGGGCGGAGGCTCCGATCTGGCGCATCGGCATAAGGTAGTGGCGGGTGCTGCGCGATCCGTCAGTGTCCTGGTTGCCGAACTTGACTTCGTCGCCATGGGCTTGCTGCACGTGAACGCGTGACCAGTCCGCTTCCATCTCCTCGGCAACCACCATCGGAAGGCTGGTGCGGACGCCGGTACCCATTTCTGAGCGATGGGCGATAATAGTGACCGTTCCGTCCGGGGCGATCGCGACAAAGACTCGTGGGTCGATGACGACGCCATGAGGCATTGCGCCGGCGCCTGTCTGGTAGGCAGCGAAGGCTGGGCGCGACATGATCGGCGCGGCGAGCACAAAGCCGGCGGTGATCCCAAGACCCTTGAGGACAGCGCGGCGGCTGACGTTCTCGATCTGGATGGGGTGTCGCAGTTTGTCGGGTTGTGTGATGATGTTCATGATCAGACTCCCGTCGAAGCCAGATGCACCGCGTTTTCGATTCGCTGGTAAGCGCCGCAGCGGCAGATGTTGCCGGACATCGCTTCCCGGATCTGGCCGTTTGTGGGCTTGGGGTTTTCCTGGAGCAGGGCGGCGGCCTGCATGATCTGTCCGGTCTGGCAATAGCCGCACTGCGGCACGTTCAATTGCCGCCAAGCTTTCTGAACCGGATGATCTCCGGTCGGGTGCAGACCCTCGATGGTCGTGACCTCTCGATCCGCAACGTCGGAAACGGATGTGATGCAGGCGCGTACGGCCTGTTTATCAACGATGACCGTGCATGCACCGCACAAAGCCTGGCCGCAGCCGAATTTCGTTCCTGTTAGCCCGATTTCGTCGCGAAGAAACCAAAGCAGTGGAAGATCCGGATCGCCATCCCAAGTCTGTTCCTGGCCGTTGATTTTCAGTTTGGTCATGATCGTCCCTCGCTCTTCATAAGCTGTATGATGTTCGGCTCGGGCAGGAACATGTTTCCCGTGGGCGCCCGGTGCCGTCGTCAGTCATCGTCCGCATCATCTGAAACAGAATGCACGAAAGTATTGTGAACCGTACCCCGCTGTCTGGATTGTTGAGAGGCGGCGCGCCTCGTCCTTGGCAAGTCCCGATGATCGATTGGGAATCGTGAGCTTAGCAGAAGGGCGCTTCGGTTGACTTCACAACACTTTGTTCCGCCGGACTAACTTTGCCTCGAAACGGGTGGAAACGGCAATCGTGCGCTGCGACAGTCCGGCGCTGCGGTGCGGCGGATGCGCGCCCAATCTTTGGTCAGGAGGTCGGCGATGGACTGTCGAAATTTTCGCTTGGCCAGTTTGGTTGCGGCAGCGGTTCTGGCCGTGCTGTCGGCGGATGGGGTCCAAGCCCAGACGCCAGCTTCGCAACAACGCAGTGCCGGACAAACGTCCATTGAGGCAGCCCCGTCGAAAAAGCCTGGTGTTCTCACCGGCAAGGAGCGCCTTGGCAGGAAATGGTCCGACGAGCAGCGGCTGGATAATTGTAACGTGCCAATCGATAAAAGAGGCCCCCGGCCACGGCCGAGTGAATGCGTGCACGCGCCAAGTATATGACGCGGTGTTCGCGCGCGTGGAAGACCAGCTGCTAGCAACACAAGTGTCGGGCTGTGGCTTTTTGCTGACGCGTCATGTGATCGCCGATTGAATGTTGGTATATGGAAGTAACGCGCCGATATCCATTGCCTGGAGGCCCCATGAAGAAGTTGAAGGCTGCTGGCTGGCTTATCTTGTCAGGGGTCGTCGTTGGTCTTTGGTCGGTGCCCGCCGCCGAGGCCGCTGATTACGCACCGCTTGATTGCGCAAAGGCGAGTTCCGCCGCCGAGCGGACAATCTGTTCCGACTACCGGCTCGGTCAACAGGAAGCGCGGGTGGCCACGTTATTTGAGGTCACGACCTCACTCGTTGCCATGGGACAACGCGGAGATATCCAAGATCAGCAACGCGCCTTTCTGAAGGAACGTGACGCCTGCAAATCAAGCGTTCCCTGTCTCCGCAACGTTTATGAAGCCCGCGACAAGCAGTTAGAATCTGCCCTGGCGCAGATCAGGCAGCGCGGTCCGTTTTGAACGCGACATCTGGATTCTTCCAAATCTGAGACTCTTCCAACGCAGATAAGCAAAGGTCTGAAACCTTGATAAATCCGCAGGTTCTTGTTGTCGGGGCAGGCCCCGTCGGTTTGACCATGGCGTCCGAGCTCACCCGTTATGGTGTCGCCGTCCGCATCGTCGACAAGGCCCCGCAACGAACAGATAAGTCGAAAGCGCTCGCTGTCTGGAGCCGTACGCTGGAAATGCTGAATCGGGCAGGGTGCGCAAATGACTTTATTCTTGCAGGCAACAAGGTCGATGCGGCGAATATCGTTGCCGCCAACAAGCTGATTGCTCGTGTCAGCCTTGCAGAGGCAAAAACGCCTTATCCTTATGCACTGATGTTGCCTCAATCGGAGACAGAGCGGCTTCTTGAAGAGCATCTCAATCGGCTCGGCGTGCATATCGAGCGCCAGGTGGAGCTGGTTCAATTTTCCACCGGCGAGAAGCAAGTCGAGACGACACTGCGCTCAGCGTCGGGAGACGAAGAGCGTCTGAATGTGGATTGGCTGATTGGCTGCGACGGGGCGCACAGCACGGTCCGTCATGGTCTGGGCATGTCTTTTACCGGCAGTACGCTGGACACCGACTGGATGCTGGCGGATGTCCATTTGAAGGCCTTTCCATTTCCTGCGTCGGAGCTGGCAACCTACTGGCACGAGAAAGGTGTTCTGGTGGTGTTGCCGATTTCGCCCGGGCGGTATCGCGTCATCGCCGATATCGGAGTTTCAACGGGTCCACTTCCGGCCAACCCGACGCTTACCGAAGTTCAGGAGGTCCTCGATCAGCGAGGCCCGGGAGGGCTTGTCGCCCATGATCCGGTCTGGCTGTCAGCCTTCCGGATCAATGAGCGCAAGGTGGCGGATTATCGATCCGGCCGTGTGTTTCTCGCGGGCGATGCGGCGCATGTGCACAGTCCGGCCGGCGGACAGGGCATGAACACCGGCATGCAGGATGCTTTCAATCTCGCCTGGAAGCTGGCGTTGGTCTGCCGCGGCGTTTGCGCTGAGAAGCAGCTGCTCGATAGCTACAGCATCGAACGCAGTGCTGTGGGTGAGATGGTGCTGAGCGACTCCGGCCGCCTCACCGCGCTCGCCACGCTCAGAAACCACGCAGCCCAGGTTGTGCGAAACCTCGTGGGCCACGTCTTGCTCGGACTCGCCCCGGTCCGCGAGGCGATGGTCAACAACATGAGCGAGATTGCCATTAGCTACAAACACAGTCCGCTCAACGGGCACGCTATCCACGGCGTGAAAGGACCGTCGCCGGGAGAACGAGTGATGCCGCTTACCGGACAGGCACCATTCGGATCGGGGGATACACCGCGATTCACGTTGTTGGCGACGTTCAACGATACTGTCAAAGGCTTGGTGCGGGAATTCAACGGTCTGATCAATCCGGCCATACAGCCGCCGCTCAGTGAGGGCGGTATGTGGCTTGTCCGGCCCGATGGTTATGTGGGGTGTGTGGCGGCCGCCGATGATACCGCAGCGGTCGCCGGCTACTTGCAGGCGATCCGCTCCGCCACGACGTAGACTTCCTCAGACCTTGCTGTTCTCGTTGCACGCTAGATCGATCCGCAATCGTTCGACGCGGCACCGCCCGCAAATCGATCGGACATCCAGTCGACTGCCGTGTCTGCACTGTCGCGGCCGGTGTCGGATGCGCATCTGATTGACTGGTGCGCTGAACGCGGTGTGCCGCTCGCTCGTGTGTTTCATGTCGAGTCCTTGCCGAAAACGTCATCGGGAAAAATCCTCCGCGATCTGATTAAGCAGCGATATCTGCAATGAAGCCACGCGCCGCGGTGTTCGGAGAGCGCCCGGCAACCCGCTCCAGACGAAAATTTCGCGCATACGGGATGGAACCTGGAAACTGCTGATTGATTGGGCAAGTGCGTGGGAATCTCAATGGAGTACAGCCATGAGTATTGCGAGAGTTGCGATTGCCTGTGCGTTTGCTGGAGCTTTGACCGCTGGGACCGTTCATTCGGCCGGGGCAGCTCCGTTACCAACCAACGTTGACGCGATGAAGTCTACAGCTGTCGGAAATACCGTTCAGGTGCAGTGGCGCCGCGGCTGGGGTGGTGGTTGGCGCGGCGGCGGTTGGGGCTACAGGCGCGGCTGGGGTGGTGGCTGGGGATGGGGCGGCGCTGGTGCCGGCCTGGTCGCAGGCGCCTTGATCGGCGGAGCAATAGCCAGCAGCGGTTGGGGCTATGGCTCCGGCTACTACGGAGGCCCGTACGGCTACTATGGAGGCGGTCCGTATTACGGCTATCCGGCCTACGGCTATGCTCCACGGCCATACTATTATCCACGCTACGTGTCATACGGTTACAGTCCCTACGCGTACGCATACGGTCGGCCCTTCAGGCCCGTCTGGGGTTACCGGTACGGTTGGCGCAGGTGGGGCTGGTAACAGCACCGCTATAGCTTCCACGGCTGCTCGTCGTCCTTAAGACGATGAGCAGCAATCGTGTATTGGGCTCGCCTAGCGGGGCCGATGAAGCTTGCCGGCGATCGCCAGCTCCAAACAGCTATCGGCCACCTGAGATTTAACGACCTCGAAACGAAGCGAGCGTATTCTCGGCTTGTTTGAAATTTACGTTGCCTGAAATCCTTTTCCTTTCAACTGCGCCGTCTGCATTTATTGGCGAGCGTTATCGTTTTGCTGCCGCTGCGGCCAATATTGGATCGTGTCGTGCACTACAGTCTGATTCAGGAATTGCAGGATGCAATCAGCAACGAGTCCACGGGGCGTCGCATCGTCGCGCTTCGTAAGATTACGGATCTTTTCCTCGAGCACGGCAATCGTCTGACACCCGAGCAGGTCAATATTTTCGACAACCTCTTGCTCGGATTCATCCGAGATGTCGAAGCAGAAGACCTCGCCGAGCTTGCCCAACAGCTGGCAACCGTACCGTTTGCTCCATCCGCTGTGATACGCCGGCTGGCAATTCATTGCGATAGGGCGGTCGCAACCCCGGTCCTGACCGTGTCCGAAAGATTGTCGAACGAAGATCTGCTCGAAGTCGCAACGACGCGTGGACAAGGACATTTGCTGGCAATCGCTGGGCGTTTTGCCCTCGACACTGTGCTTACGGATGCCATCATTGAACTCGGCGATCGCGAGGTCCGCCGTCGGGTCGCCGGCAATCCCGGTGCGTCCTTTACGCGTGGAGGTCTTGTGCGGCTGGTCGCCGCATCCAAGGGGGATCCGCTCTTGGCCGAAAAGGTGGGTCTACGGGGTGATCTGCCGAACAAGCTGCTGCGCGAACTTCTCGATAACGCCACGAGTGCCGTTCATATCCGGCTTGTGAACAAGGCTCCCACACAACTGCGCGCGGAAATCCAGAAGCATGTGGACGATATCTCGCGGCAAATCAAACGCGATGCAGAACGACCGCGTGATCTGCGCTCCGCGGTCGATCTGGTGAAGCGGCTTGTGGAGCGCCGTGAGCTTACGGAAAATAGACTGGCGGACTTCGCCACGGATCGGCAATACGAGGCGATTATTGCGACGCTCGCTGCGATGACATCGTCACCGATCGCTTTGATTGAACCTTTGATGCGTGTTCATCGCCATGATGGCCTGATAACCGCGTGCCGGGCTGCCGACCTGTCGTGGGAAACGACGCAGGCCGTGATCCTCAGTCGCCTCATGTCGTCGTCAGATGTCGATGTTGGTCAACTGCGTCGAAAGTACGAAGAGATGTCGTTTTCTTCGGCAAAGCGCGCGCTCCTGATCTGGCGCGAACAGGTGTTCCGGCCGCGGAAGGCAGGATAAATGTCATCTGTCTAAACGCGATGAACGCGGCCGCCTTTGTGATTTCCTTATTCATGGAGAGGGTCTGATCGTCGACAGATGATGATCGTGTGCGTCCAGCCCTCAGTGGCGGGACGCTATGATATCGTCTTCGACGTCCACGAGAGTGCCGGGGAATGATGTTGCGACACCATTATCCATGACCGCGCGGCCGATAGCCAAGACACACTGGCTGCCTCCCGTCGATTGGAGCACGCGATAAGCCAGACATAAAGACTCTCCGCTCTTGAGAGAGTGTTGAATGGCCGCCTGCAGACGGGGAGCATCCTCGGGGTGAATGGCTTGAACGAATGTCGCCATTGGTGTGCCGATCGCTGCGATCGAAGGATCGACCTGAAAGAGCCTGGCGACTTCCGGATCAGCACGGACGCGGTCCCGTTTGACGTCCCAGTTCCAGCTTCCGACGACCTTTGGCGGATGAAAGCTTGGTGCGAAGTCCTTCTCAGTCTGTTCCAAATCGACAAACTTGGCTTCATCCTGCGAGCGAAGTTCGACCGCATCCAACTCGAGATACGCCATGGAGAGCAGGTAGGCCAGGAAGCGATCCTTCAAATCCGTCGCCTCGCCGATGGCTGTTTCGAGTGCGAGTCTGAGGCGGCGGTAGCGCAGGAATGTCATCATCTTAGGGCGGGGATCTGGTTGGGCGGTATGAACGCGCGGGTTTGGGATATTTCGGGACATCACGAGAGCCTGCTTTCGTTTTCTGACGAGAGCATTCGTGAGCACCCAAACATCGTATGCAGTGCTCAGTAAGCTCTCTGGTGAAGGGCGAAAGTTACGAAACGTGAATTGACGTCGAGAATTTTCAACACGGTCACATCAGGCGGTTTTCCTTTGCAGGCCAAAGTCTGCCTCCGATGTTCGCGCCAGATTTGCATAGCGATGTACGCGATCCAGAATCTCTTCGCTCACCTCGAACGTCACCGCGAGCAGTTGTTCGTCCTGATAACTCTGCGGCAGACCGAGAGGAATGATCGACATGCCGGCAGCTTGCAACAATGGCATGCGAAACGTGCGGATGACTGATGTCGCTCCCGTCGCCCCGTGCTCCAGGCAATATTCCTGAAATCCGGCCAGGAGTTCGGAGTAGGTCGAAGTGCCGCGCCGATGCTTGCTGACGCCAAACCTCGTGAGTTCGTAAAGGTCTCTGCGCCGAGGGACTTCACCCTGCACCAGGAAAGGAAAGACCTCCGAGAGCATGTGCGGCAACTGCGTCGGGTAGATCCGGCAACAGCCTACGACAGTGTCGCTGTCATCGACGGCAACCACGTAAGCCGCTTCTTCCGTGTCAAACTGGTCGGTTTCGTAAAGGCCGCCGCGGTCAAAATCGGTCCAGCCCCGCTCCTTGACGAAGACGTCGTGGCGAAAGCGGAAGAGCTTCTCCAGTAGGCCGGGATAACGGTGGCGATTGGTGCGATCAACCAATCTGATCATGTGAAGGCTCCCCCGCGGTGCGGGGAGAGCCTCGTTATTTACCGGGAATTACTCGATACCGTGGGCTGGGTATTGACAATCAGATATCGATCTCGCGACGGCGGATCGATTCTGCTACGGCCTGAGCACGGGTATGGACGTTCAGCTTGCGCATTGCCGATGCGGCAATCTTATTCACGGTTTCTACCGAAATGCTCAATATGACGCTCGTATCCCAAGCGGTCTTACCGACGGCGGCCCACGAGATCACTTCTTTCTCGCGCGCGGTAAGGACCTTTGGCACATTCATGTCATGGCGAATACTCGCAAGACGCTGGAATGCAAAGATCGAGATGAGATCGATTGCCGCATGAGCTTCGCTTTGAGGATCGATTTCTCCGCCGGCGATGGAAACGGTGGCCTGATATCCATTCAACCCCTGGATCGGCACGCAGTATCCATTGATCATTCCATAATCGTTCGACGAAATCGTCATGATCCCGTTCGCCTTCCGATCCTCCTTCGGAATCGAAACACTGGACCAATGAAAGGAATGAGTTTGCGACCGTGAATAGTTCGAAATGGGGTCGTGCGGATGAAAATCAGAGCTTATGTACTGTTCGTACCACCCTCTGGGCCACTTCCTTAGCAGCAGCTTGTCAGAAAATTTCTGCTGACCGGCTGTCGGCGCTGCAACGACGCAGAATGATTCGTAGCCGAACCGCGAGAAGGCAGAGTTCAAGACCTCCGAAAGCGCCGATAGTCCTTCGGCGGTTCGAATCCGTTCAAGGGTGTCCAGTGCGCCGTCGAAGTAGTGTTTGTGAAGGGGTCCCATAGCAAGGCCCATTCTAGCATCGGGTTATCTGTTCGATATAAATCCTTTGGCGTATACGGCCGTAACCTCGGCTCTATCGCTGATATTCTGTGGGTATAACGGTGCGTCCACAAGATATTGGTGCGTAATTCTTCAAATATATCCGGAGCGCGGTCGGATTAGCGCTTCATGTCGCAGCCGAAGAAAAATATCCTCCGGTCGATGAACCTGGCCGCATACTTGCTCCATCGTCTCTGCCGATTTCTCTGAAAAGGAGCAAGAACGAGACCATCTGGTCAGTTTTGCAATTCAGTTTTGCGATTCCTGGAACGCCGGGAGATTCATCTGCATCATCAGCGACAGCGCATCTCATTTAACCGAGCTGATGCGGAGCTGTTCAGTCGCTCGCCTCAGTAACTCGTGAAGCCACTTTTGGGACATGTCGCCCTCATTGCGTTCATGCCAGAGGAGGCGGACTTCCATGCGCGTTGTTGTATAGGGAAGTTCATGGACAGCGATCGGGTAAGTCTTGGCGAATGTGTCGGCCAGCGGGCGCGGGACGATCGCGCCGAGGCCGGCTCCCTCAAGAAATGCCGGGAGCGCGAGAAAATGGGGCAGGGACATTGCTATTCGCGGGAGTGTTTCGGAGTCCGCTAAGGCACGTTCGAAGGCCATTCGATCGTACATCTCCGACCGTCTCGCGAGACCTCGCTCCGAGATAAAGCCGTCGACCGCGCCTTCCTGTTCGCCGCCAAACGACACGACGATGATCGGAAGTCGCGCAAGTACGGAGGGGGTTACCGGTCCAAGCTTCTGCGATGAGTGTGTGATGAGGACGTCGTCATACTCGAACAGAAAGCTCGAATAAAACCGAGAAGGCACATTGGAGAACGTGCCGATGGCAGCGTCAATTCTGCCAAGATCAAGTTGCTCGGCGAGATCAATGCGAGTTACCGGCTTGATTGTGATGTCCACCTGAGGTGCATCGGACCGCAGCAACGCGAGCAGTCGCGCGCCAACAACCATGGTCGTGAAATCGTTGGCTGCAATGGTGAACTTCTTGTCCGATGTCGCGGGCGAGAATTTCGGGGGCTCGATAGCTGCCTCGAGAGATTTGAGTGCATCCCTCACCAAGGGGGCCATCGCTTGCGCGCGTGCAGTGGGCTGCATGCCCGTTGCCGTGCGTACGAACAGTTCGTCATCCAGCATCTCGCGCAAGCGGGCCAGTGAGTGACTGACCGCGGATTGACTGAGACAGACCTTTTGGCTTGCGCGAAGGACGCTGCGCTCCTCCATGACGGCGTCAAAGACCCGGAGCAGATTGAGATCTAAGGTACTGAATGTGGCCATGCCCGGGTCCGGCTATTGTGTTTGAAACAGGTGCGGACACTGGCGGCGCGCTCTGTCGATCGAGAAGCACGCGCTTGGCAAGACCCGCGCCAAGGCTCGTAGCTTATAAAACAAGCCTTCGTCAGGAAAGATACATCGCCGCTATAACCCGGTCCTCGTCGGACATATCCGGGCTGCTATTGATAGGCAGGCTTTCCGGCGTAGCCACCAAAATGCATGGCGCGCAGTTTGAAGCTGAAGGAGTTTCAGGGACGTGTGAGGTCCGATGAAACGCTTACTTTGCCTCGACTTTTCAACAGTGCTGAACGAGGCGCATTAGGACTCTGAGGGACTTTCACTTCCGCATCCCATTTTCCGGATGGAAGAGTGATCGGCAGAAAAGAGGCGCGAACATCGCCCTGTCGTCATCGGAGGAAAGCGCAATGTTGATCTCGATACATGATCGCCGGTCCTTAATGCGATCTACGTGGGCCGTAGTCTTTCTGTCTTTGTTTTTTCATTCCAATCGGGCGCGTGCGGAATCTGCTCCACCTCTCAGGATCGGGGTGTTGTCGGACATGTCGTCGCTTTATACCGACAATGGCGGACAGGGATCGGTCGTGGCTGCACAGATGGCCGTGGACGATTTTGGAGGCATGGTCCTCAACAGACGAGTCGAAATTATCGCCGCCGATAATCAGAACAAGCCGGATATCGGAGGCGGTATTGCGCGTCGGTGGATCGACAACGACTATGTCGAAGCTATCGCGGACGTCCCCAATTCGGCGGTAGCGCTTGCGGTACAGGGCATCACCCGCGACCGAAAGAAGATATTTCTCGCCACCGGGTCGGCCACATCGCGCCTGACCGGCGATGAGTGTTCTCCGACCGGCGTCCACTGGACTTACGATACCTATGCTCTCTCGCAGGGCACGACGAAAGCTGTTTCCAAGCTGGGTGGAAAGAAGTGGTTCTTTCTGTCGGCCGACTATTCTCTCGGCACCCAACTCGAGGCGGACAGCCGAAAAGTCATCGGTTCGCTTGGTGGAGAAGCCGTCGGATCGGTGAAGCACCCGCTGAACACGCCCGACTTTTCTTCGTTTCTTTTACAGGCGCAGTCGTCCAGAGCCGACGTCATCGCGCTCGCGGATGCTGGCGGCGACTTTATCAATGCCGTCAAACAGGCCGGCGAATTCGGGATCACGAAATCCCAGAAACTGGTCGGGCTGTTGGTGTTCATCGCGGACATTCACAGCCTAGGTCTTGAGAGTGCCCAAGGATTGATCCTGAGCTCTGCTTTCTACTGGGATCTCAATGACGAGACCCGTGCATGGTCGAAGCGATTCATCGCGAAGACAAACAAGGTGCCGACCATGATCCACGCCGGGACTTACGGCGCGGTCATGCATTATCTGAAGGCGATCAGTGCGGCGGGGACTGTCGATGGGCCGACGGTTGCTGCGAAGATGCGTGCGATGCCGGTCAATGACTTCATGACCAAGAATGGCGTCATCCGCGAGGACGGCCGTCTTCTGCGTGACATGTATCTGTTCAAAGTGAAAAAGCCTTCGGAATCAAAATGTCGCTTCGACTACTACGAACTGCTGGCAACGATCCCCGGCAAGGAAGCATTCAGACCTCAGGAGGAAGGCGGATGCCCTCTGCTCAGCAAGAAATGATAGACCCGGCACCATCATGCCGCGACGAGAGAGGGCCTGCCAGCGATCTCGTCGATCACGTCATCAAGTCCCGCTTCGCCTGCCGGTCATTCAGCGACCGGGTCGTGCCGCGGGATCTCGTTGAAGAGGTGCTCGAAGTCGCAAGATTTGCACCGAGTGGCGCGAACATCCAGCCGTGGCACGTCTATGTCGTGACGGGCGCCAGGAAGGACGAGCTTTCCGCCGTCTTGCTCAAGGCGCATGAGGAGGCGAGGGATCAGTACAGGTCTGAATATCAGTATTACGCATCGCCGCTTCCCGATCCCTATGTGTCCCGTCGCGAACAGTTCGGCCGGCTGTTCTATGGGTCGCTCGGGATCCAGCAATGGGATGTGCCTGCTCGGGCACGGCAGACCGCAAGGAACTATAGTTTTTTCGGTGCGGCTGTTGGCCTGATCATCACCATCGATCGCCGCTTGCAGGTGGGCAGCTGGCTCGATCTCGGCATGTTCATTCAGAATGTCATGATCGCCGCCGGCGCACGCGGCCTGCAGACCTGCCCGCAGGAAACCTTCGCAAAGTACCACGCGCTGTTGAGAGGGCTGCTCCCCATAACGCCCGATGAGATGGTCGTGTGCGGCATGTCGATGGGATATGGCGAGACCGGTGTCGTTGACACAGGAAGTCTCATGCCGAAGGCGGCTGTCGCCGACTTCGCACATTTCGCCGGCTTTGCGGATTCAGCAGACCATGGGATTTTAACGGAGAACAAGCCATGAGCACCAAACACCGCGATGAACTCATTCAAAAGAGCATTCCGTTCCTGCAGGAGGTCAAGGACATGACTCCGAGCGCAGTGATGGAAAAATGGCTCAATGAAAAGTACGGCGAACGCAGCGAGCTGTACCAGGAACTGGCGCGTCTCATAAAGCTCGGCGTTGAAGAGGGCTGGGCGGCCAACCAGGAGGTCGACGGTCCGAGCTACCGGCGCAGCAGAATAGTTGACCCGTCGCCGGAGACGTTTCACTTCAGTATCACGGCCGTTTACATGGACAGTAAGGATCCAAAAGCGTTCAAGGACGACGATGACGACGATGTCCTGCGAGGGCAGTACCACGGGCATCCGTATGGCGAATTGAACATGGTGATCCCGCTGGACAAGGGGGCCGAGTTGAAGGGACTTCAAGGCTGGCAGGGACCTGGATGGACTGCACCCGATCCGGGAAGCCGCCATTATCCGGAGGTGAAGGGCGGGGCTTTGATCGCTCTGTTCTACCTGCCGGCTGGCCGCATCTCGTATGATTTCAAGGCTCCAGCTTGAATGTGAGTTAACGGCAGGAATCATGACCGCAAGATGAAACGTGTTCGCTTTCGGAGGCTCCACTCTCCGAAGGCGAATGCATGAAATATCTGCGTCGACAGGGCTGGATCGACGGCTCCGAAGTGTGTAGACGGGCACTCCTTTCGGGAGCAACGATGTCAGCCTGCGGACTTGATTTTGGAACGTCGAAT
This sequence comes from Bradyrhizobium sp. SYSU BS000235, assembly GCF_049747295.1. NCBI lineage: Bacteria > Pseudomonadati > Pseudomonadota > Alphaproteobacteria > Hyphomicrobiales > Nitrobacteraceae > Bradyrhizobium > Bradyrhizobium sp. SYSU BS000235. Next base: position 129,308 of record NZ_JBMHJM010000002.1, on the reverse strand, counting down.
ACGACGCTCGGTACTGTTGTGGACGACGTTCCGGTCTTGGCAGAGCTGGAGACAGGCCACGTCACGGTCCCGAGCGCCATCTTTTATGAGCCGAACCGCGCGACCTTGATCGGCCGAACGGCCATCGAGGCCTATGTCGATGGTGCGCCGGGCCGCTTGATGCGGAGCCTGAAATCGGTTCTCGGAACAGCCCTGATCGACGAAACCACGCGCGTTGGACGTGAGCGGGCGAGTTTTCGCGACGTGATTGCCTACTACCTCACTGTCGTGAAACGGCGCGCCGAGCAGAACATTGGTCATGAGTTGAAGCACGTCGTCCATGGCCGGCCAGTGCACTTTGTCGATAATGCACCGGATGCGGACCGCAAGGCAGAAGAGACCTTGCGGGACATCGCTCGGGAGATCGGTTTCGAAGATATCACATTTCAGTTTGAGCCGATTGCGGCAGCTTTGGACTACGAACGCCAGATCTCCGGGGAGAAGATTGCGCTGATCGCGGACATCGGCGGCGGTACATCCGACTTCTCGATTGTGCGGCTCAGCCCGGAGCGTCACCGCAAGGCTGATCGGACATCCGACATTCTCGCCAATGATGGCGTGCGCATTGGCGGCACCGACTTCGATCGTCAGCTTAGCCTGGGTGTCGTGATGCCGCTCTTCGGCCACGGCAGTCAGATGAAGCGCGCTGGACTGAATGCACCTACTGGATATTTCCACGATCTGGCAACATGGTCGCGGATCAACAGTATGTATGAGCAGAAGATCATCAGCCAAATTCGGCAGGTTCGCTATGAGGCGGCAGAGCCCGAACTGTTCGACCGCCTGCTTCGCGTACTCGATGAGCAGCGCGGCCATACGCTGGCGATCGAGGTCGAAGGTGCGAAGATTGCCCTATCCGATCAGCAGAAGGCCGCCATTTCGTTCGACTGGATCAAACCGGGCTTGAATGCTGCGATGTCTCGAGCCGATCTCGTTCGTCACACCAAGCAACTGGCCGAGCGCATCGCCGCGCGTATCAAGATATGTCTTGAACAGGCGCGGCTTGCGGCCGGCGATATCGAGGCCGTATTCCTGACCGGCGGTTCGGTGCAGCTCGCCCACGTGCGAAATGCGATCATGAAGACAATGCCCGCAGCCCAGATCGTCGAGGGCGATACCTTTGGGGCCGTGGGAAAAGGGCTGACGATCGAAGCCGCACAGCGGTACGGCCGATAATCATAGCGGGAGCGAGCTGTATCTGCAGGCTCCCGCAATCTGCGCTGTCAGCCGTGGGATCCGCTCCAATTGACATCCAGCCCCACCGCGGCGTTTTCTTCGGGATTAGCGAGCCAGTAGCCGTGTGCCATGACAAGGTTGAGAAAGCGCTGGGCTTGCTCATCCGGATTTGACACGTCATTGCTCGAGGCCGAAATGTCCCGCAAAAATTTGGCCATCTTCATTGTCGTCACGCAGAGCATGGAAGCGGGCTCTTGCGACGCGTTTTTCCAGGCATGCCGGGCGCCATCCTGCACATCGACGATGTCGCCCGGTCCAAGCTCCGTCCACGTGTCTTCCCGCAGAGAGCTCGGCGTTCCGGACAACACGTAAAACGTCTCCCGATCTGCGTGGCTGTGCAACGGCACAATTGCGCCGGCGGGCAGGGCGCATTGCATGACACAATAATCCCCTTCGTTGTCGGAGATTTCGGTCAGATAGGTGTTGGTCGGGGGCAAGTCCTTTTGCGGAGAAAAAATTTCTGAGACGTTTGCCGTTCCCGTCCCGCGACGGCTGTTCGCATTGAGTTTAGCAGACATTTTGAGAGACCCGCTTTTTGGTGACGCGGGCTAGGCCGCGCACCTGCCATACGCCACCGACTGCGGCGTGGCGTGACTGTTCCATCCGATTGTTGCGGGTGGGTTTCGCTATCGGCCGTGATGGTTACAGCTGAAATAGGTCGCCGTGCCCGCAGGGCGTCATCGCGAGGTCGTGATGAATGCCGTTCGACCGCGCTTGTCACATATGTGACTTCGTGCCTTTGGCTTCGCCTCCCGCGGCGCTCGACTTTCGTCGAAGAATGTATCGGCTGCGGTTCTGCAGTTCGTTTTGAACCCGCAAACTCAGTCAAATTTTGCTTGGGCTGTTAAACACGATCAATTGGATGAAAACGCGCAAGATCTCGTGATATATGGCGCTTTAGCGCAGCATGAGATAAACCATCTTCTTTCCCGTTGATCGGCTTGATGACCGTCGCCTGAGCTTTTCCCCTAAGGAGTTGATGATGCGCTACACGACGATGCTCACGCTTGGAGCGGTTGCCGCGTTGTTGATCGGTGAGGCACATGCGCAGGCGCCATCTGCTGCGCCTCCGGCCGTCGGCGTTATCGAGGTCGCCAAGCGCCCGATCACCGAGACCAATCAGTTCCTGGGCCGCATCGAGGCCATCAATCGCGTCAATGTCGTGGCGCGCGTCACGGCCTTCCTCGACAAGCGCCTGTTTGAGGAAGGTGCAGAGGTCAAGACCGGCGATCACCTGTATCGGCTGGAGCGCGGACCATTCGAAGCGGACCTCGCGGCCAAGAAGGCTCAGGTGGATCAGCTCGAGGCAACCCTGACGAACGCGCGCCTGACCACGGAGCGCCAGCGCACTCTGCTGACTGGCCCGGCCGGCCAACAATCGAATTTTGATTCCGCCATTGCCAATCAAAAGAGCCTTGAGGCACAGGTGCAGGCGGCCCAGGCGCAGGTCAGCCTGTCGCAGATCAATCTGGACTACACGGATATCCGCTCGCCGATCGACGGTCGTATCGGACGCACTGCGGTCACGGAAGGCAACGTCGTGAGTGCAAGCTCGGGCGTCTTGACGACGATTATCAGTCAGGATCCGATGTATGTGACATTTCCGATCTCGGTGCGCGAAGCCCTTGAGCTGCGTAACCGTTACGCCAAGGAGGGAGGTTTCGACGCGGTCGTGATCCGCCTCAAATTGCCCGACGGGCGGACCTACGATCAGGTCGGGCACCTCGACTTCGCGAGCAACACGGTCACGCAGGCGACCGACACGTTGCTCGTTCGCGGGCGCATTCCTAACCCGCTGCTGTTTCCAGACGTCAAGAGCGGAAGCTCGCTGCGGGAACTCACCGATGGCGAGTTTGTTACCGTGCTGCTCGAAGGCGTGCAGCCGGTTGAAGTCTTGGCTGTACCGCGATCTTCGGTGTTGTCCGATCAGCGCGGCGATTACGTGTACGTCGTGGGGAACGACAACAAGGCCGAGCAGCGTCGCATCCAACTCGGTCAATCGACGGCGACCGTCGCTTCGGTGATTAGCGGTCTGTCGCTCGGAGACAGGGTTGTGGCGGAAGGGCTGCAGCGCGTGCGTCCAGGTCAGCCTGTCAGCCCCGGACCGGCTGGACCGGAAATCCAGGCCATGATGAAGATCGCGCCAAACCCGAATTCATCCGCCCCGGCACCGATGCCGGGCAATGATAACAAGCCGGCGGCCCCTAACGCACGAGGCTCGGGCAAATGATTTCTTCCGTCTTCGTTGACCGTCCGCGCCTTGCGATCGTTATCGCGTTTATCATCACGATCGCGGGCTTGCTGGCGCTGACCCAGATTCCCGTTGCGCAGTTTCCCGATATCGTGCCGCCGCAGGTCACGGTCACCGGCTCCTTCCCGGGTGCCTCGGCCGCCGTGGTGGAGAGCAGTGTCGCGCAGCCGCTGGAAGCGCAGGTCGTCGGCGTCGACAAGATGCTCTATATGAAGTCGAACAGTGGCAACGACGGCAGTTATTCGCTCACCGTCAGCTTCGCGCTCGGCTCCAATCCCGACATCAATACGGTGAACGTCAACAACCGCGTGCAGGCGGCGTTGGCGCAGCTGCCACCGGAAGTTCAGCTCCAGGGCCTGACTGTTCAGAAGAAGTCATCGGCGGTGCTGCAGTTCGTGATCCTTTACAGCGAGGCAAAGGATCAGGACCCGATCTTCATTACGAACTACGCGATCGTCAACGTGCTCGACGCGATCTCGCGCACGCCCGGCGTCGGCCAGGCGAGCCTGTTCGCAAAGATGAACTACTCGATGCGGATCTGGTTCGATACGCAACGTCTGACCAGCCTCAATCTGGCGCCGTCCGATGTTGTTGCCGCGATCCGGGCACAGAGCGTGCAGGCGCCCGTCGGCCGTATCGGTGCACGGCCGATCAGCGATGATCAGCAATTCCAGTTCAATGTGCAAACGCAGGGCAGGCTCTCCACGCCTGAACAGTTCGGAGAGATTGTCCTGCGCGCCAATCCGGACGGCTCGCTGCTGCGCGTGAAGGACGTGGCCCGGGTTGAGATCGGCGCTCAGAACCTGGACAGCGAGTCCCGCATCGACGGCCGTCCCGGCGTCGGCATGGGTATCTATCTGGCCCCCGGCGCCAACGCCGTGACGACCGCAGCCGCCGTTCAGAAAACCTTGCAGAAACTGTCTACTCGCTTTCCGCAAGGCATGAAGTATCTGGTTCAATTCGACACCACCACGTTCGTCACCGACACCATTTTCGAAGTGCTGAAGACGCTCGGCGAAGCTTTCGTGCTGGTGGTGATCGTCGTTTACCTGTTCCTGGGAAATTTTCGCGCCACCATCATTCCGACTGTCGCCGTCCCCGTCAGTCTCATCGGCGCCTTCGCAGTGCTGCTGGCGATGGGCTTTTCCGCCAACACGGTCTCGCTGCTCGCCATGGTGCTCGCGATCGGCATCGTGGTCGACGACGCGATCGTCGTGGTGGAAAACGTCGAACGTGTCATGGAGGAGGAGCCGGACTTATCTCCGGCCGAAGCAACCAAGAAGGCGATGGCGCAAATCACTGCGCCGATCATCGCGATCACATTGGTGCTGTTATCTGTCTTCGTCCCCGTGGCGTTTATTCCCGGCATTTCCGGCACATTGTTCCGTCAGTTTGCCGTCACCATCAGTGCCGCGATGCTGATCTCCGCGCTGAACGCGTTGACGCTGTCGCCGGCACTTTGCGCGGTGTTCCTGCGCCCGCACCACGGTCCTCGGCGGGGCATCATGGCGAGGGTGCTTGGCGCCATCGACTGGACCCGCGACCGCTATGCCGGCGCGGTTCAGCGCCTTTTGCGCATGGCGATATTTGCACTCGTCGCAGTCGCGGTTTTTGCTGGCGGCATTTTCGGAGTGTCTCGCCTGACACCGACCGGCTTCGTCCCGGAAGAAGATCAAGGGGCGTTCTTTGTCATGGTGCAATTGCCTGACGGTGCATCCGTGGCACGCACCAGCGAGGTCACCAAACGCGTCGAGAACATCCTGAAGGGCATTCCGGCGATCGAACATACGCTGTCGATCATCGGTTTCTCGCTGCTCGACGGCGGCAACCTGCCGAATAACGCCTTCGTGGTCGCGCGCATGAAGCCGTTCCATGATCGAACGGCGGCGGTCGATTCCGCGCAAGCGGTGATCCGCAAGGTGTTCGGCGCGGGCCAGCAGATCCGTGATGCCAACGTCATTGCCTTCAATCTGCCGCCGATCATCGGTCTCTCCACCGGCGGCGGCTTCGAATATGTGCTGGAAGCTCTTGAGGGGCAGGACCCATCGGCCATGAGCAGCGTGATGGGCGGGCTCATCGCGGCTGCGAACGCGGATCCACGCATGACGCGCGTGTTCTCGACGTTCACGGCCAGCAATCCTTCGCTTTATCTCGACATCGATCGTGCCAAAGCGCAGGCGCTCGGTCTTAACATGAGTGACGTGTTCACCGCGCTGCAGGCGACGCTGGGCGGTATCTACGTCAACAATTTCAATATGCTCGGCCGGACCTGGCAGGTGAACGTTCAGGGCGATGCGAGCAATCGCAACGATATTCCCGATATTTGGCAGATCTACGTCCGCAACAATACGGGCCAGATGGTTCCGATGCGGTCGATTGCCAGCCTGAAATTCCAGACCGGTCCGCAGGTGATCACGCGTTACAACAATTATCGCGCCATCACCATCAACGGCGGTCCGGCGCCCGGCGTGTCGTCCGGTACGGCACTCGCGGCGATGGCCGAGGTCTCGGCAAAGACATTGCCGCCCGGCTACAGTTTCGAATGGACCGGCACGGCCTATCAGGAGCAGGCGGCTTCGGGCCAGACGGGTCTGATCATGGCGCTCGCCGTGCTGTTCGCCTATCTCTTCCTGGTCGCGCTGTACGAAAGCTGGACCATCCCGATCCCGGTTTTGCTGTCAGTGGTCGTCGGTGTGCTGGGCTCCTACGTCGCCATCAAATTTTCGGGCTTGAGTCTCGATCTCTACGGCCAAATCGGTCTGGTTGTGCTGATCGCCCTGGCGGCGAAGAACGGCATCCTGATCATCGAGTTCGCGAAGGAGCAGCGTGAGGCCGGCGAGTCGATCGAACGCGCCGCCATTCTCGGCGCGCAGATGCGCTTCCGCGCAGTGATGATGACCTCGATCGCCTTTATTCTTGGACTGGTGCCGTTGGTGTTCGCCACCGGCGCCGCCCAGCTCAGCCGCCGAGGCGTCGGCACGGCTGTGTTCGGCGGCATGCTGGCGGCAAGTTCGATCGGAATCTTCTTGATCCCGATGCTCTATGTCATCTTCCAGCGCACGCGCGAAGCGACCAAGAAACGCTTCGGTGGGCGCAAGAAGAAGGCTGAGCCTGCCGTTTGAGCTCCGGTCAGTTCCGGCCGTTGCGATTGTCACTGACCATCACAGCGGCGAGGGCAGGCGGCTTCCAATTTTCTCTGGAGCCGAGGCACGAACAATGCCGCAAACTGCGTGCGATCAGCTGGGGCCGGGATTCGTTTTCTGAGCCACGGAAGGTTTGAACCATTCAATCCAGCGATGAACCCAGATCAGCATGACGAGGGCCCCGCCGCCCAACGGCAAGGCCACGATGACGAGCGCAAGAGCGGCGCAGGCCCAAATGGGGAATATGGCCGACATGGCTGGAATTCTCGAAATCCCGGCCATGAACTTCGACATTCTGGGCTCGCGATCGACATCATCCGCGACAGCGAACGCGTTCGGTGCGGATGGGTGAGGAAATCCAGTGGGTCGGCGCACTCGAGCAATGCAACCACTTCCGGCTCGACCGCAGCTCGGCTGTAGCTTTATCGATCTGCAATTTAATTTCAGTCGCAGGGGCCGACGGTTCGACACTGTTTGTGATCTTGACTTGTCTTTCTTCCGGTCGCGCGCGATCTCCGCATTGCAGACCTGACTGCCACATCGTCCACTCTGTTCGGTCGGACATGTGTCTGGCTTCGGCAACCGGGTCGACGGAAACGGAGATTCGGTCTGGGGTCGGCCTCGCGGCAGAACTGATACGATGCGCGCAATACGGCGCGAAGCACCTACCAGGATCATGGTGACCCATGCATCATCAAGGAAGAATCTCGCTCTCACCGATTTTCCGGCAATTAAGCCTCCGGGGTGAGCCCTGTAACTACGCTCCTCGAAGCGATCGAAAATCCCATGAATGGGCCGCCCGAAGTGTGTCTTTATGGACACAAACTAGGCGCGATGACCAAGCAAACCGGACGCCGCAACGCGCGACGTGAGCTGAGAACATTGATGCCTACGCGGATCGGTTGTGCTCACAATAGAGAGGCCGCTTTTGTTAAGCCATCACAGTCGATCATATGAACGTGGGAGATCGAAAAGCGGGGCGTTAGTTTTTGCAGGATTGTGCGCGATGAACGTTAAGTGGTTCATATTGCATCGCAACTACCACGAATGTCTAACTTGTGTGATGCCGGATTAACGTTCAAGTTGTGCTACGCACTGTTGGCACCTTGTTTCTGAGCATAAGTATTTATGTTAATTTTAGTGCCCCGCGCGGGCTGACCCTTGGCCGGTGAGGGGCCTGAGCCTATAGGCAGGAAGATGAAGAAGCATACTCACGAGGAAATTCTCTCGAAGCTCGACCGAGCAGAGGAACTTGCCCGGGCTGGCAAATCCCAGGTGGACATTTGCAAGGCGCTTGGGGTGAGCATCATGACCCTTCATCGTTGGCGGAAGCTGCCTCTGCCCAAGCGTGAAGCCGTGGCTCCGCAGGATCGCGCAGGCGATAGCAAGGTCCCGGCTAACGTGCTGTCAAACGACGAAATGCGCCGCGTGCTGGAGGAGCTTACGCTCGAGAATCAGCGGCTTCGGAAGATCGTGACGGATCTTCTGCTCGAGAAAATGAGATTGGAAGAAGCTGCCTCGGCCACCTTGCCCCGTCAATCAAGTGCGCAAGGGCGTCTTCAAGCTTTGCTTGGTCCTGGCAGCTCCGGATAGTGGGCTCGCAAGGTGGTTGCGCTAAGGCTCCAGGGAGCGGGCCGGCGAGCCCAAGCGGAATCTCACATGCTTCGCGGTAACGATCACTGTGACATGATATGATCTCTCGCATTGTGAGGTCTGCGTTCGTCTTCGCCTGACTGCCCGCCGAGGCGGACGAGAACGCCAAGGCGACCGTTCCGCTATTCCTGTCCCGCAGCCCATTCGACTGCGTCTGCGAGTTGCTGGATTTCCTGATCCGCAGCATCTCCCGGCACGAAACTCGCGACGGATTGGCCGGTGGTGAAACAGCGGACGAATGCCGAACGACTGGCGATGGGCGGGGCAACCATCTCGCCGAACTCGCTCAACTCCTCGACCAGTTGCCGCCCCTCAAGGGTACGGCCATCGAGCCTGTTGGGCACCAGAATAACCTTGATTTGGTCTCGCCGGTGTTCACGCGCCGCGTCGATGATCGCAAGCGTCTGCACTGTCGCGTCGAGATCAAGGCCGGACGGGGTACATGGAACCAGGATAAGGTTCGCCAGGGCGATCGATGCCCCCATTTCACGCGCATTGGGCGCAGTGTCGATCACAACGAGGCCGGCTTGAATGTTGCGCACCTCCCGAGCCCATGCCGATACCGAAATCTGCTCTAAAGCCATTTCGTACACGGGGAATTCCAGATTGCCCGGCTCCGCCCATTGCGAAGCGGAGCGCTGAACATCGCTGTCCACCAGCACGACATCATGCCCGCGACGGGCAAGTTCGGCTGCGATACAAATCGCAATCGTCGTTTTTCCAACCCCGCCTTTCCGCTGGGTAACAGTGATAGTTCTTCGCACCGAGTCGGAAAAATTCATGCGAGTCGCGCTAAAAAATGTTTACATTGTTAAACAATATCATTTCTGAATCGGCTTCACAATTGGCATCTCACTGAGACCCCGCCGCCGCTTGGTTACGTCTGATACTTTTGCATGTCTCGGCGGCGAATTTCGAATGACACGAACGCTGGATGCGGGCGAATGCTGAAAAGCAGCGGCGCTCAAAGGAGATGTCGGTTTTTCTCGAGCCGAATTGTTCAAGTGTGAGTTAATGTCAGGCTCATCTAACGCTTGACTTGGATCGCATCGCGATACTAACATTAACATAACAAATGATCCGGCGAGCATAACATATGCGGCGCGCCGGATCCGTAGTGTGATCTCATTGCTCTCGTTCACGATCTAGCACATTCAAGCCGCGGCGCGCTTTGGTCTCGATCGGGCGTCTGTATATGCCGTGAATTCGAAAAGCCAGCCAGAGGTGTGCCATGGCCGTTACCTACCTGACGAAAACTGAACTAGGTGATATTCTCCAACATAACGGAAACATCGAAGCGAGTGTTAAATCAGCGCTTTTCGACTCGCTTGCGCATAGTGGTGTTTTTCAGGATGGCAGCGAGGATGGTACGAGGGCGTGGTTCGAGTCTGGACCGTTTCACGGCGGGGCAGTACCGCCAACCATCCAGGTTTTGGACGTGTCTAAGTCGACAACCGTCGAGACGAATCCGAACCTGAAGGCGATCATCCTGGATAGCAACAGCGCCAAGCTGGATGTGACGGGTGGCCACAACGATGTGTTCGTTGCCGCGGGCCAGGGCTCCGACACCATCAACCTGTTCGATCACGGCAATGATACGGTCTACGGCGGCGGCGGCAACGACGTGATCCACGGAGGACACGGTGACAGCTCGCTGGTCGGAGGTGATGGCAATGACAGTATCTACGGAGGCTCCGGCAATGACACATTGGACGGCGGCGCAGGCAATGACCTCCTGATCTCTGGCGGAATTGCCAGCGAAGTCCTTCCCGGAAATGGCGGCTCTCACGGGCACGGCGGCTCTCATGGGCACGGCGGCTCTCACGGGCAGGGCGGTTCTCACGGGCATGGTGATTCTCACTCGGATGTTGCCGGTGGCGGCAACGACATGTCCCAGACGCCGGCACCTGTATTCGCGCACAGCACGCTCACGGGCGGTGATGGCAACGATACATTGGTTGGCGCGCAGGGCGATGTTTTGCAGGGCGGCGCCGGCAACGATCACTTCTGGCTCAATGGTGGTATTTCCGGTTCTACGCTGCAGGGTGGAAGTGGCGACGATATATTCCACGTTCAGTCGCATAGCGGCAACGATACGATCATCGGCGGCAGCGGGAATGACACGGTCAGCTTTGCGGACCGCTCATTCTTTGATGTGACCAAGATTGACGTCGACAAGAGCGCGTCGACCTACACCTTGCACTTCAGCGACAACCAGACGGTTGCAGTCAGTGGAGTTGAGAACCTTCACTTCACCGACCAGGATGTCACCTTGCCGAAGCCTTAACTCGGCTGACGGACATGCATTGTGAAAGTCCCGCTTTCAGCGGGGCTTTCGCTCTCTTCTGCACTGAAGGCTTGTCTGCATTGAAGGCGTGAGAGGAGATCTGTGCCTTTGTGAAGTCACATCGATAGAGTGATATTCGACAGAGTGATAATCGGTTCTTGAATTCCGAATATCTTAGTCCTCGTTCGATATGCCCGATTGTGGCGTCAGGAGCCGATCTTGCCGGCTAGCATCAAGCGCTTGCTTAACGCGGGCTCCGGACCCGGAACAGCCCGACGAATTGCTCGCATGGTAGACCAGCAAGGCTGGGAAGAAGTGCGCTTTGATATCGATCCGCATGTCGGACCTGACGTTGTGGGCTCGGTCATCGAGATCGGAAGATCCTTCGAGCCGCAATCATTCGATGGGGTATGGTCGTCGCATGTGCTTGAACATCTCTACGCCCATGAGGTTTTTCCAACGCTATGTCAGTTTCGTCAGGTTTTGAAACTGGACGGCTTTGCCTTGATCATGAGTCCGGATATCGAGGCTGTGGCTCATTTTATCGTTGAACATGGCATTGCCGCGGTCGCCTACAATTCTCCGGCGGGCCCGATCAGGCCGCTCGACATGCTCTACGGTCATTCCCGCGCGATCGAGGACGGGCACCTCTATATGGCCCATCGCACCGGGTTTACGACCGAGCGGCTTGGCAATCTGCTGTTGATGGCCGGCTTTGCGACCGTGTCCGTAACGACCGAAAACTTCGAAGTCTGTGCGCTGGCGCTCATGCCCGACGCCGACGGCGTGACCATCCAGAGAACATTGTTAGAGACGGGTTTTAATTTTCAGGAAGCATCGGTCTAGCGAGCGACATTCGTTCAGTTGCCGACACCTTCCAGAATGTTGTTCATCACTTTAAATGTTAGTGTTGCCGTCATTTTTGTTGTATCTAATGTTATGAATAGAAGCGGATTATCGTTCGCCGAATATTGGGCGATAATTTGTGATGAATCACAACAGACGGACCGAGCTTCATGACTGTCCAAGCTGCCGCCGAAAACACCTATGTTGATCCAGTGCCGCCGTCCGGGCTCGAGTCCCTGATCATCGTTGCGCGACAGCACGGGCTGCATCTCACCTCGACGCAACTTATCAAGGATAACCTTCTCACCGATCAGGAGGTGACGCTTGATCAACTCGTTCGCTGCGCCGAGAAGTCCGGCATGCGGTCGAAACTCGTCAAGCTCGATTGGGACGGTCTTTCGCAGCTGAAAAAAGCACTCCCGGCCATCGTTTGCCTGCGTAATGGAAGCTACATGGTGTTGCTTCGCGTCGACGGGGACGCTAACAACACTCGCATCATGCTCCGGGATCCGAATGCGGCGGAAGATGCGCTGCTCGTGATCGACCGGCCGCGCTTCGAAGACATCTGGTCCGGAGATGTCGTTCTTGCCAAGCGCAGCTACGAAATCTCGGACGAATCGCAGCCGTTCAGCTTCGGCCTCGTGACCGCATTAATGTTCCGAGAGCGCCGCATCGTTCGGGACGTTGCGATCTCTGCGCTGATCCTCGGTTTTCTTGGCCTGGCGCCCATCATGTTCTGGCGCCTGGTGTTGGACAAAGTGATCTTCTATCAAGCGTACAACACTTTCTATGTGCTGTGCATATCGATGGTGATCATCATCGCCTTCGAGGCGGCATTCTCGTTCCTGAGGCAGCTCCTGGTTCATCGCCTGACGACCAGGCTCGACGTGAAGCTGTCCACCTACGTCTTTGAAAAGGTCCTCAATCTTCCCATCGACTATTTCGAACAGACGGCCGTAGGTCTCGTCGCGCGTGACATTCGCGAAGTGTTTCGCATCCGCATGTTTCTGATGGGACAGTTGTTCGGCACGGTTCTGGATTCAACAACACTGATCTTCTTCCTGCCGGTCATGTTCTTCTTCAGCCCGATCATGACATTCGTGGTCCTCGGGCTGTCCGGATTGATCGTCGGGTGGCTTGTCCTGATGTTGCCGACGTACCGCAAGGCGTCAAACGCCGTCCTTGTTGCGGAAGGGGACCAAGGCGCGTTCCTGGTTCAAACGCTCAATGGCATCCGGACGGTGAAATCGCTGGCGCTCGACGCGCGACAGCGTCACAAGTGGGACGTACTGGTCGCGCGTGTCGCCAAGGCCCGGCTCGCGGAAGGGATGACCGGAAACGCGATCCAGGTGGTGGTGCGGCCGCTGGAACGGCTGGCGGTGAGCGGATCGTTTGCGATCGGCGTCTTTCTCGCGCTTCAAAGCAATGATCCCGTCTATATCGGAGCGCTGTTTGCCTTCCTGTTGTTGTCGCAGCGTGTGTCGGGTCCGTTGATGCAGATGGCTCAGCTGATCAATCAATACGACGAAGCGCGCAGTGCGGTCGCCACGGTCGGAAAACTGGTGAATCAGCCTGCCGAAGAGGGGCGTTCCGGACACGGCGTCCGCTCGCCGGTCGAAGGCAAAGTGGAGTTTTCCGGCGTCACCTTCAAATACAAGGGCGCGGTCTCGCCGGCGCTGAGAGGCGTTTCGTTCGAAGTATCCAGAGGGACCACGCTTGGCGTCATGGGTAAGAGTGGCTCCGGCAAGACCACCATCACGCGGCTCTTGCAGAGATTGCATTCGGATTATGAAGGTCTGATCAAGATCGACGGAATCGACGTTCGCGAATACGACGTCGATCACCTGCGGCGGAGTGTGGGCGTCGTGCTGCAGGAGAACTTTCTCTTCAGCGGGACGATTCGTGAAAATATCAGTGCAGCAAAGCCGGATGCGACCTTTGACGATGTCGTCAAGGCGGCGCGGCTGGCGGGTGCTGAGGAATTCATCGACAGGCTGCCGCGCGGCTACGAAACCTATGTCTATGAAGGATCGCCCAATCTCTCCGGAGGACAGCGGCAGCGGCTTGCGATCGCACGTGCGCTGATCGTCGATCCGCCGATCCTCATTCTTGACGAGGCAACGAGCGCGCTCGATGCCGATAGCGAGGCCATCGTGAACGCCAACCTTACGCGGATCGCGAATGGCCGGGCGATGATCATTATCTCGCACCGGCTTTCGTCGCTGACGGATGCGGACGCCATTCTCGTGCTCAATCGCGGGGTGGTCGACGATATCGGGCGGCATGAGGACTTGTTGGAGCGGAACGATATCTATAGCTCGCTTTGGTACCAGCAGAATACGCATCTGACGCCAGCGGCTCGCACGGACAAACCAAATTTCCGGAGTCCGACTCTTGTCTCCTAATCAGGCTTCGCTCGCTACCGTTCGCCAATTCCAATCGGAAACCGACGCAATCCGCGAGGAGGCCGAGCCTCTGGTTGCGCGCGCAACCCTGTTTGTGCTTTCCGCGTTCCTGGTCTCGATCGTCGCGGTTCTGTGCTTGACGCAGGTTGATCGCGTGATCACCAGCCTCAGCGGCAAGATCGTTCCGGCCGGTCAGATCAGCGTTTTGCAGGCGCTGGATCCGTCGATCATCAAGACGATCGATGTCCGCGAGGGTGAGCAGGTGCAGCCCGGGCAGTTGCTCGCCACGCTCGACGCCACGTTTACGTCGGCCGACTTGACGCAGGCGAAGTTGCAGATCGCGAGTCTCGAGACACAGGTGGCACGCGACGAGGCTGAATTGGCACAGCATTCGCTCGTATTTGCCGACAAGTCAGATCCCGACTTTCAGAAATACGCTGCTCTGCAGAAGGCGCTCTACGATCAGAGGATGGCGCAATATACCGCCCAGCTCAACAGCTTCGAATCAAAAATCAAACAGACGCAGGCCACGATCGAGAAGCTGCGAGGTGATGATGCCAAATATCGGCAACGCGATGAGATTCTTCAGAAGATCGAGGCGATGCGCACGACGCTTGCGGAGCATGGCACGGGCTCGCAACTCAACATGTACATTTCCCAGGATACCCGGCTGGAATTGTTGCGGACATTGGAGAATACCCACAACAGCCTGATCGAAGCGAAGAATACTTTGGGATCGATCATTTCCGATCGTGACGCTTTCAAGCAACAGTGGTTTGCGCAATTGAGTCAGGATCTCGTGGCCACGCGCAACAAGCTCGATGAGGCGAAAGCATCCTACGAAAAGGCGCTCAAGCACCAGGACCTCGTGCGATGGACCGCGGCCGAACCTTCAGTGGTGCTGACCATGGCAAGGCTCTCGGTCGGTTCGGTCCTTAAGCCAGGTGATCCCTTCATCACGCTGATGCCGATCGACACCAAGCTTGAGGCGGAAATCAAGATCTCCTCACGGGATATCGGGTTTATCCGCGCTGGCGACCCCTGCACCATGAAGGTTGATGCTTTCAATGCGGCAGAGCACGGCACGGCGAGCGGGAAAGTGCGCTGGATCAGCGAGGGCGCGTTCACAACGGATGAGGATGGCAAGCCGCTCGATTACACTTACTACAAGGCGCGGTGCTCGGTGGACGCGTCCAACTTCAAGGATGTCCCGGGGAATTTTCGCCTCATTCCAGGCATGACCCTTCAGGGGGACATCAATGTCGGCACGCGATCCGTTGCGATGTATCTGCTTGGCGGAATGATCAAGGGCATGCGAGAGGCCATGCGTGAGCCATGACGCTTTCGGCGCGATCGCTTTTTGAGTGGTTTCGACCAGCTTCCGCGTTTTCCAACGCCGGTCCTTTTGAGCGTGGAATAGACGCGTACGAGCGCGGCCGCTATCTGGAGGCGCTCAAGCTCTGGAAGTTGGCGTCAGAGGCCGGTGTCTCCGAGGCGAGCTTTCGGATAGGGAAGCTTTACGCGAGAGGTGAGGGTGTCATCAGGAGCGTGCCCGATACCGTCATCTGGTACGAGCGTGCGGCTCAGCTTGGCAATGCCGACGCGCAATTCCAGCTCGGCCTGATCCTTCTTCACGGGGATGAAGCCCCGCTCGGTCAATATCGGCCTGAAACATGGCGTCAATCTTCTGCCGTCCGGCTGGGCGAGAAGGCATCGAATATTCATCACCTTGTCTTCCCGCATGGGACAAGCGTTGAGCCGGATATCAATGCTGCCTTTCGGTGGATATCGGCTGCGGCGGAGAGAGGCAAGGCCGAGGCGCAGACGGTTCTCGGCAACTTGTACAGCGGGGGGCATGGTTGCGAGAAAGATCTTCAGGCGGCGCGCGAATTGTATCGAACCGCGGCTGATCAGAAGTGTGCGCCGGCTGAATTCGCGCTTGGCGACGTCTACTATCAGGGCAAGGGCGTTCCTGTCGATTTCGAGCAGGCGGCGATCTGGTATCACAAGGCGGCCGAACAGGACCATGTAAGAGCGCAGGTTGCACTCGCGTTTATGAACTTGAAGGGAACGGGCATGCCCGAGGCTCCGGCCGAAGCCGCGCGGCTGTTTCAGGGCGCAGCCAGGCATGACGATCCGATCGCGCTCTACAATATCGGTCTGTTGCGCCTGAACGGCCATGGCGTCGCGAAGGATATCGACCAGGCGGAAACGGCGTTGCGCAAGGCTGCGCGCAAGGACTACCTCCCGGCCATCCAGGCGTTGGCGGCGTTCTATTCGCATGGCGCGGGCTCCGAGCCCGATCTGCGGGAAGCGGCGGTCTGGTACGAGAAGGCCGCCGAGCGGGGCGATATACAGGCGCAATTCTTCATGGGCCGCTTCTATGCAACTGGCACAGGTGTCGGTCCGAATATCCGTCAAGCTGCGAAATGGTTCGAACGCGCGGCCGAGAGCGGCCACGCGACCGCCGCGTTCAACATCGCCGTCCTTTATCTCAACGGCTCGGGGGTCGAACGCAACGTAGAGACCGCGATCAAATGGTTCGAGCGTGCCTCCGAAGGCGGCATCAGCGCCGCGCAGGTGCAACTCGGGAGGCTCTATTCGGCAGGCAACGGTGTTCCGCGTGATCACAAGCTAGCAGGGGAATGGCTGAGCAAGGCCGCTGTCGGCGGCGATCCTAACGCCAAGACGGCTTACGCGCTTTTTCTACTCCATCAGGATGGTTCGACGGAGCAGCTTGAGCAGGTGCGATCGCTGTTGACTGAAGCTGCGGAAGCCGGACACGCGCCGGCCGCATTCCAGCTCGGTGCGTTGCGGATGGGCAGGTTCGGCGGCGAGGCTGCGGACGCGCAAGCTGCTGTCCCATGGTTCACATCCGCGGCCACTGCCGGTCATGTCGAAGCCCAGTACACACTGGCGCTTCTGTATCTCGATCCGAACAGCACCGTGAGCGATGCGAAAGCGGCGGTCTCATGGATGACGACGGCCGCGCGCGCAGGCCATGCGGGCGCGCAGTTCCAGCTTGCGGTGATGTATTGCGTCGGTACCGGCGTGGCCGGGGATCTCGCTCAAGGCGTGAGCTGGTACGAGGCCGCCGCGCAGCAGGGGCATACGGTGGCGCAGTACAATCTCGCGGTGATGCTCGGAAAAGGGCAGGGATGCGAGGCCGATCCGAAGAAGGCCGCCGAATGGTTTCAGAAAGCGGCGGAGCAAGGCATGGCGGAAGCACAGCTTGCGCTGGGAGATGCGTTGATGTCGGGCCTCGGCATTGCACAAGACAGGGACACGGCGGTGCACTGGTATCAGCAGGCCGCGCGGCAAAATAATGAAGGTGCCACGCGGCGGCTGAGCGCGATCGGCGTAACGCCGGTCGATAGTTGAGTTTGTTTGAGGGCGAGTGGGAGATCGGGGCGCAATGAATAAGAATGTTGAACGCAGCGTCAAGGATGCGAAGGACGCGCAACCTGTCACCAGTCCCCTTGCACAGGAGGACAATCTCCAAAGCCTGTTCCTTGATCCCGATTTGAGCGATCTGGAATCGGGTGCCCGTTTGCGCGGCGCGATACTCGAGTATTCCGGCCGGCAAATCTCGGGTTGGATCGTCGATGGCCGGTCGCCTGCCGCATCTGTTAACCTTTCTCTCTTTGTCGGTTCTCACGCGATCGAAGAGGCGAGAACGGGCCGCGCGGCTCCCGCGGGGATTGGTTCGCGCAAGGCGATTGGTCGCCCCGGCTTCCGTATCGATCTGGCGAATCCGGGAGCCCGCCGGCGCCTGGCACGGGCTCTCAGAAACACGCTGGCGGACGGCGATCAGCCACAGCTCTATCTTCGCGTCAGCCTGGACGATGGGGAATACTTCGAGATTCCGCTCTTCGATAATCTCGCGCCCGACGAAGTGATCGTTGCCTTGGGATTTTCCAGCACCGATTACAGCGACCTTCTGATTCCGAATAACAACGGGGTTGTTGCGCCGCCTGCGGATCCGGCCGACAAACAGGTGCGCAATGTTTGCTTCTATCTTCCTCAGTTTCATTCGTTCGCGGAAAACGACAGATGGTGGGGGCCTGGTTTCACCGAGTGGACGAACGTCTCCCGCATGCGTCCTCAATTTCCGGCGCATCAATCTCCCTGGCTGCCGGCAGATCTCGGCTTTTATGATGCGAGATTGACGGAGACCCGTCGGCAACAGGCCGATCTGGCGCGCCGCTACGGCATCCACGGCTTCTGCTACTATGTCTATTGGTTTCAAGGGCGCAGACTTCTTGAAAGGCCGCTGGAACTCCTTCTGGAAGATGGCGAACCGAATTTGCCGTTCTGCATCTGCTGGGCGAACGAGAACTGGTCACGTCGTTGGGATGGCTCGGATGCCGAGCTTCTGCTCGGGCAAAGCCATTCTCTGGAGGACGATGTTCGTTTTATCGATGACATGGCGGAGCTCTTGCTCGACGAGCGCTATATCACGGTGGATGGCCGCAAGATCATACTCATCTATCGGCCGTCATTATTGCCTGATAAGCAGCGCCTGTTCGAGGTCTGGCGCGCGCGGGCAATGGAGTTGGGGATTGGGGAGATTCTGATCTGCAACGCCATGACGTTCGGCGAATTTGATCCGCGAGATGTGAGCTGCGATGCTGCGGTGGAATTTCCTCCGCATACCGTCTCGACGATGGAGCTGCCGCTCTCGGATATGGAAGCTCCGGCCGCCTTTACGGGAAAGGTCTACGACTACGTTGATGCGGTGCGTTCGTCGTTGGGAAAGACATATGATTTTCCGTATTTTCCAGCCGTTATGCCGCGCTGGGACAATACGCCTCGCAAGGGATCGAGAGGGCACGTCTTCAACAGGTCGAGCCCGGAGGCGTTCGAAGTGTGGCTGCGGGATGCAACCCGCCGAGCGCGAAACAGCGCATTTGCAGAGCCGATCGTTTTCATCAATTCCTGGAATGAATGGGCCGAGGGGGCTCATCTGGAGCCGGATTCGCGATACGGACGCGCATTTCTCGAAGCGGTGAGAAGGGTGGCTTCGTCCGAGCCGATCTCGATCCAGGTGCGCTCGAATCCGGAGCTGCTCGACTGCCTGAGCCGGCAGGAGCTTGAGCAGGCGATGAAGGAAACAACCACGCACGTCGAACTGCTCGCCAATCTTCATCGATCGGAGATGGTCTATTCGGGCTTGCAGCATACGAGAAATGGGATTCCCGCGGAAATGGAAGGTGCATCTGAGAACCTGGCGGGGTCCTTGCTTGTCATTGAGAACATAAACTCTCAAACGGGCGAACGCGTGGTGGTCGACCCGCGATCGGGTATTCTCGTGCGAGGATGGGTCTGCCCAGGCGGCGGCTTTGAGGCAGGCAGGCAGAGGATGGGCTTCCTGATCCTAGTCTCCTCGAACCCTGAAAAGCAGGATCAGAATAGTTACTGCTTGATCGTGGACTGGCACGAGCGCCTCGATGTCAAGGAATACATGAGGGCAGAAAGCAAAGACTGCTACTTTGGCTTCCAACTTTCATTTCTCGCTCGCGACATACCCGATGGAGAGTACAGGCTCGCAGTTCTGGAGGTCGGTGAGGGAAGCCGTGCGTTCATTATGTCGAGTCATTCGATCATCGTGCGGCGTTGAGCTGAGGATTCCAGATGTTAGTCAGCGTCGTCATCGCTTGTTATAAGCATGAAGCGTACATTGAAGAGTGTCTTGAGACGGTCTATCGCCAGACGTTCCCGGACGTCGAGTTGATTGTTGTTGACGATCATTCGCCCGACAAGAGCTTTGAAATCGCGCAGCGGCTCTTCAAGAAGAAGTCTTTCTGCAAGCGGTTTGTGTCTTGCACGCTCTTGAGGAACCCTCTCAATTTAGGAGCGCACTACACCTGGAACAGGGCGCTATCCCTTGCCAAGGGAGACATGATCTTCTTCCTGAATTCGGATGATGCCTTTTCAAAGGATCGCATTCAGATATTCGCGAGCCAACATGGCGACGAGAAAATGTTTTTCGGCTTTTCGGCTGTTGAACCGATCGATGAACGCGGCACGCCGATAACGACTCATCAATTTCCAACGAGCCTTCGGTATGCGATCGACCGGGCTCGGGTTGCGGGTTCTCCGCTATCCTGGACGTTCCTGGATTCGCAGATTGCTGCTTCCACCGGCAATTTCGTGGTGAGCCGCGAGTTGCTGCGGCAGATCGGATGGCTGGCTGACTTGAAATACTGCCACGACTGGGAATTCGCCTTGCGTGCCGTAACCGTGGTCGAGCCCAAATACGTGGAGGCGGATCGTTATATGTATCGGCTCCATTCCACGAACAGCTTTCGAAATCTGAGCAACGTGGCCGAAAGCGAGACAAGAGCCTGCATGTCGTCGTATTGTATAAACGCAATAGCCCGACGGCCGATCAACAGGACTTGCCTCAGTCCTCTAAATTTTGGCGATGCATTCTACAAATTGATCAGGCTTCATCCCAATTTCAATTACTGGGTGAAGCAATTGTATGCGCCTTATCAGCCGGATCATCGAACTGTTGAATGGAATGATCGGACGATGCCGCTCAACTGGCGATGACCCGGCTTGGTCAGTGTCAGATCAAGCAAACATTCCTCGATCATCGCTTGTTGTAACATTACACAAAATGTGCGTGTTATTGTATCGTTATCGGATTGATTTTCCTTCAGGCAACTTTACAACGATACAACATGGAGTTCACATTGGAGCCGGAGCGGTGATCGTCAACGTAAATCATGCCGTATTTTCGCGGGATCAAGGAACTCCACCGAAGAGTTTCCGATGTGAATCAATGTTAGGGATTCTTTGATCAACTTTGGAGCGCTGTAGGTTGGACACGAAAACTCCGACACGGCCAAGCTTCAGCTTGGACCAGGATGTCAGTGCGTTCTCGCCGAACGAGATCGAGCGAACATTGAGGGAATTCTTTTCCGGCCGCATTGCGGATCCAAATCCGGAAAAGCTCATTCATGCGGTCAAGGAGCTGGAAGGGCGCTTTAGCGGGTTCAGCGAGTATCAGTTCGCAAAGGCTGCGGTTCTTATGCAAGCCTGCGATTTTGCGACAGCACGAGAAATTCTGGTGCGTCTTGGCAAACAATTGCCTTCCGATTCTCGCATTTTGCATCGACTTGCCATTGCTCATTTGAACCTGAATTCGGCTCCGGAGGCGCAAGACACCTATCTTGCCGCGCTAGCCGTGGCTCCCCAGAGCGAGAACCTTCGCCGAGAATTTTCCGGTCTCCTGCGAGTCGTGGAGGCGGGGAAGCTGTATGCGGGAGTGGGCCGCAAGAAGCACAGATTGTCCGTGGTGTGTGCGTTAAAAAACGAGGCGGACGATCTGCTCGAATGGTTGCATTTCCACAAGCTCGTTGGCGTCGATCATTTCTATTTGTACGATAACGAGAGCACCGACGAGACACGAACAGTTATAGAATCATTTCCCTGGCCGGACATGATCACCTATCACTATGTCGAGGGTGACTTCGGTCAGATGCGCGCATTTCATCACGCCATCGACAGCTATCGTAACGGCTCCGAATGGTGCGCGTTTATCGATGCCGACGAGTTTCTCTACCCCGTCGAAGGGGATAGTATCAACGACGTTTTGGAAGGTGTTGGTTCCGCGCCGGCCGTTGCCGTTCACTGGTTGAATTTTGGGTCCAACGGCCACGAAGAGAAGCCGCAGGGCCTCTGTATCGAGTCGTTTTCGCGACGTGCGCCTGACGATTTTCCGGATCACTATGTCATGAAATCGATCGTGCGGCCCGATGCGATCGTGGCCTATCTTCATCCCCATCAATCGCTTGTTCTGGGATGCTATGTCCAGGAAGACGGCGCCCCGGTTTTTCCAATTGGCGGGCGCTGTTCAGTTTCAAAGCACCGGAAGTTGGCTATCAATCATTATTATACGAAGTCCCGGCAGCAGCTTTTGAAGAAGCGGGAGCGTGGAAGGCCCTTGGCGGAGGGCGACCCTCAGCGAATTCGAGCGATGGAATTCTTTACACTTCGAGACCGGAACGATGTCGAGGATTTGACGATCCAGAAGTTCCTGCCTGAACTCAAAAAGCTCGTTCGTAGCTGACCCACGTGAAATAACCGCGGGATGGCCTCTGCGGCATATGTTTTTCCAGAGTGGAAGAAATAACGGTGCCGTCAGCCGTCGCAATTTTTTGCTCGAGACCCCGTGCGGGCGTGTTGCCCACTCCATCACGATCGCCGGCGCATCCGTGCCGCGGTCCTAGGTTTCCGGTCATGAGAGGGAGAGGACGAGCCGCTCCAGGGAGAGCGCTGCGTTACTGGTTGAGGCCCACGCGCTTCGCCGCATAGCCTCGCTCCAGGATTGCCCGCCACCAGAATTGTTCGTCGACATACCAGCGCACAGTCTTCTCGATGCCGCTTTCAAAATTCTCCTGCGCGCGCCAGCCGAGCTCACGCTCGAGTTTTGATGCGTCGATGGCGTAGCGGCGATCGTGGCCAGGGCGGTCGGCGACGAAGGTCATCAGGTGGCGGCGTGCACCTGTTGCGCTCGGCGCGACATGGTCGAGGAGATCGCAGATGCTTTCGACCACGTGAAGGTTGGTACGCTCGTTGCGGCCGCCGACATTGTAGGTCTCGCCGACCACGCCGTGCGCGAGCACCAGTGCGAGCGCCTTGGCGTGATCCTCGACATAGAGCCAGTCGCGGATGTTCTTGCCGTCGCCATAGACGGGCAGCGGCTCGCCGGCGAGGCCCTTGATGATCATGTGCGGGATCAGCTTCTCAGGGAAGTGATAGGGCCCGTAATTGTTCGAACAATTGGTGATCAGTGTTGGCAGGTCATAGGTCTCGTGCCAGGCGCGCACCAGGTGGTCGGAGGAAGCCTTGCTGGCCGAATAGGGCGAGTTCGGCGCATACGCGGTTATCTCCGTGAAAAAGCCGTCATCACCGAGCGAGCCGAACACCTCATCGGTGGAGATGTGGAGGAAACGGAATTGCTCGCGCTTCTCGGGTGAGAGTGACCGCCAATGACGCAACGCCTCCTGCAGGAGGGTGAACGTTCCGACGATATTGGTCTGAATAAATTCGCCGGGGCCGTCGATCGAGCGATCGACATGGCTTTCGGCGGCAAGGTTCATCACCGCGTCCGGCTGGTATTTTTCAAAGAGGCGGCGCAGGCCGAGGCCGTCGCAAATGCACTGTTGCTCGAAGGCGTAGTTCAGGTTCTCGTTTGTCCCAGGCAGTGAGTTGAGGTTTGCGGCATAGGTGAGCTTGTCAATATTGACCACACGGGCATGGGTATTCTGCAAGAGATGGCGAATCACAGCCGAGCCGATGAATCCGGCGCCGCCGGTTACAAAGATAGTCGAAGCTTTGAAGTGCATGGTCGGGTCCGTGCATTAAGCGTATTGTGAGCGTGCAACCGACTTCAGGTATTCGCCGTAGCTGCTTTTCCCATTCTTCTCAGCCGCTATCTCGAACGCCTGAAGCGAGATGTAGCCTTGCCGTAGTGCGATTTCCTCGGGGCACGCGATGCGCAAGCCCTGCCGCTGCTCCAGGATCTGGACGAAGTGGCTGGCCTCGACCAGCGAGGAATGCGTGCCGGTATCGAGCCAGGCAAAGCCGCGGCCAAGCACCTCGACATAGAGGTTGCCGCGCTCGAGATAGGCGTTGTTGACGTCGGTGATCTCGATTTCGCCGCGTGCTGATGGCTTGATGCGCGCGGCAATGTCGACGACGTCGTTGTCATAAAAATACAGGCCTGTGACGGCTATGTTTGATTTCGGCTGTTTCGGTTTCTCTTCGATCGAGAGTGCGCGGCCGGTGTTATCGAGCTCAACCACTCCATATTGTTCAGGTGTGTTGACGATATAACCGAACACCGTCGCGCCTTTGTTGCGGGTGGATGCGGCTGACAACATGTCGGGCAGTCCGTGACCGTGGAAAATGTTATCTCCTAACACAAGGGCAACCGAGTCCGAGCCTATGAACTCGCGGCCGACGATGAAGGCGTCCGCCAACCCGCGCGGTGTTTCCTGCGTGGCATAGCTAAAGCGCATGCCGATCTCGCCGCCATCGCCGAGCAGCCGCTGAAACAGCGGCTTGTCCTGCGGCGTCGAAATCACGAGAATATCGCGGATTCCGCCCAACATCAGCGTAGAGAGTGGATAGTAGATCATCGGCTTGTCGAAAACGGGCAGCAGCTGTTTTGAGACGACGGTCGTTACTGGGTAAAGGCGTGAGCCCGTCCCGCCGGCAAGAATGATACCCTTCATGATCCCCTCACACTCAATGATAACAAAACATAACATATAGTGTTAAGTGCGCAAGTCTGTTATCGAAATGGAGTCGGTGTGTGAGTCTAGAAATTCAAAGTGTCGTAAAATGAATATCGTTCGGACCGAGCTTCCTGAAGTCATCATCATCGAGCCCAAGCTGTTCGGCGATCAGCGCGGCTTTTTTCTCGAAACTTATCAGTTTCACCGTTACGTCGAGCAGGGCGTCAGTCGCCCGTTCGTGCAGGACAACATGTCCCGCTCCGTCTATGGTGTATTGCGTGGGCTGCACCTGCAAAATCCTGTTACACAGGGAAAGCTGGTGACCGCGCTACGTGGCAAGGTTTTGGACGTTGCCGTCGACGTGCGCGTCGGTAGCTCAAATTTCGGACGTCACGTTGCCGTCGAATTGAGCGAGGAGAACAGGCGACAGCTCTGGGTCCCCCGTGGCTTCGCGCATGGTTTTGTCGTTCTGTCCGAGACTGCGGATTTTTTCTATAAGTGCGATGATCTCTACAGTCCGAAGGATGAAATCTCGATACGCTGGGATGATCCAGCAATCGGTATCGACTGGGGCGTCGAGAAGCCGTCGTTATCGACCAAGGATGCCGATGCGCCGCTGTTGACCGACGTGAAGAACCTTCCAGTCTATGGGCAGATCTGATGCGGATATTGTTGACAGGAACCAATGGTCAGGTGGGTGGGGCGCTGCGGCCGCTGCTGGCAATGCACGACACGGTCATCGCTCCGTCACGTAGCGAGTTCGATCTGTCGAAGCCGCAGACGCTTGACGAAGCGCTCGATGGCTTCAAGCCCGACCTGATCATCAACCCCGCGGCTTATACTGCAGTGGATCGTGCCGAGGACGAGCGCGAGCTTGCCTTTCTCGTCAACGCCAAGGGTCCCGAGGCAATCGCGAAATGGGCGGCACGGCATCGCGTGCCGCTGATCCATTTCTCCACCGACTATGTCTTCGATGGATCAGGTGACAAGCAGTGGCGTGAGGATAGCCCCGTGGGCCCGTTATCGGTCTATGGAGCAAGCAAGCTTGCCGGCGATTTGGCCGTCGAGGCGGCGGGAGGGGCGCATCTGATCGCGCGCACCTGCTGGGTCTACGCGGCGAGCGGAGCCAATTTTCTGCGCACCATCGCGCGGCTGGCTGGCGAGCGCACGGAATTGCGCATTGTCGCCGACCAGATCGGCGCCCCGACCGCAGCAAGAACGATCGCCTCTGCCGTCGCCGGCATCGTGAAATTGAATGCCTCGAACCTGGAAGGACTGTTCGCGCGCAACGGCGGCGTGGTCAATCTTGCCTGCGCGGGCGAAACAAGTTGGCACGGCTTTGCGAAAGCCATCGTCGCCGGGTTGAAGTCGCGTGGTGTGCGCGTCGCGGTGGAGACGATCACGCCGATAGCGACAGCCGATTTTCCCACCAAAGCGAAGCGGCCCGGTAACTCCAGGCTCGACCTGTCGCGTCTGAAAGATCGTTTCGGGGTGGCCACGCCGGCCTGGCAGGTCGCGCTGCAGTTGGAGCTCGACACCTTCGTCGCCTTGCAAAGCGAGCCGGCGACTCGATAAGCCGCACTCGGTCACCTCAGGAGAGATGCAATTCCGCGTTGTGGCAGTGCCTTAACCGAGAGAAAATGCTTCTGGCACGTCGTCAGAATCCCAATGGCAGATCGCGCGCGGTCGGCGGGCGATGATAGCGAGGGCTTCGTCGTCCCGGAGGCCAGGCCAGACCGCTATAGGGGACGCTATCGCGTGACAGTTGTGGATTGTAGGCCGGGTCGTCGTTCAGCACGTCGCCCCAGCGCGCGCGCAGCAAATCAAGTTCATGTTCAAACCGGTCTCGCCGATCGACGCGATTGTCCTTTCCACGGCTGGCGGATTCGGCGTGAACCAGCTTCGCGTGCGGCGTGAAGACAACGCGCTTGCCGGCTTCACGCAGTCGCAAACAATAGTCGACATCGTTAAGCGCCACCGCGAAGCGGGCTTCGTCCATTCCGCCGATCGCGAGATAATCGCTGCGTCGGGTCGCAAGACAGGCCGCGGTCACCGCGCTGCATTCGTGCGCCACAAGGAGCTGATTGAGGAAGCCGGGATCATCAGCGAATCGGTCGGTGAAGGCGTGGGCGACCGAAAAGTTCATACCCAGAACGATGCCGCCGTGCTGCACGACGCCGCCGGGCCAGGTCAACAGTGCACCGACGGCGCCGACATCCGGTTCGGTCAGTCGCGTCAGCATCTCCTCGAGCCAGTCGTCGGATGTTGCCTCGATATCGTTGTTGAGAAGACAAAGGACGTCGCTATCGAGCATCGCGGCGGCCCGATTGTTGAGCCTTGCGAAGTTGAACGGCCCTTCGATCCGCAATGTCCGGATGCCGCGCCGGGGCAGGTCCGCAAGAAAGCCGACCGTCTCCGGATCGGTGCTGTCGTTGTCGACGACGAGGATATCGGCGTGGCAGCGCTTGACCGCAGGCGCGATGCTGTCAAGGCAGCGGCGCAAGAGAGAAACGCGGTCGCGCGTCGGGATGATCACGCTTACGCGGTCTTTCGGAATGGGCCGCTTGATGCGGACAGCGGGAAAGAGATGGCCTTGCTGCTCGGTCACGTCCGCTTTGATGCTGCGCGCGCGCAGGTGCGTGCGGCTCGCAGCGGAAAGGTGCGAGGCGGCCTTGGCTGGATTGAGCTTGGGCATGGTCGCCAGTGTTCCGGGCAAATGGAGGATATTTGCCTGCGTCGGAGCGATGTGATCGAGCAGGCAGTTGAAGAGGCGATAGAGGTTGTCCGGACGCGCCTCAAGGGCCGCGATCAGGGCATCGCGGCGCACCGCGAACAGGTGGGCGCAATACCCTTGCTCAAGCATTCTCTCGTAGTCGAACGCCGGAAAGGCAAGCGGCCAGAGGCGGCCGTCGTCAGCGAGAAAGTCGAGATCGCCGTAGAGTGCGACCGCATCCGGGTAGGCATCGAAGGCAGCCGCAATGCGGGCCAGCGCGTTCTGTTCGAGGGACATGCCGGCCATGGTCACGACGACGTGGCGCGCATCGGCTGCGGCATCGTCGAGAAACGCCAGCAGGGCATCGCTGTCGATCACGAGCGGCTGGCCGTCCATCGCACCCGCGGTCCAGTTCTCGTGGCTTTGCGCCTCCAGGGTGGCAAGCGTCTGCCGAGCACCGGCGCTGCCGGCGACGACAATCGCCAGTTGAAGCGCGCTTGGTGCCGGCTTCGGCAGCGGAAAGCGGTCACGCCAATCGGCATAATCGGCGAGCGGGAGTGAAGCGGGAATAAGCCGATCATATAATTTGCCACGCAGGCGCTCGGCGTCGTGGCCGCCGATGGCATCGATCATTCCGGCGAGGCCATCGGGAAAGGCAACGAAGACGGCCGTCGCCGGAAGTTGTTCGCCGTCCTCTTTGCGCAGGACAATCCGATGGACACGTCCGTCTGCAAAGCGTTGCGGGACGTGGACATCAAACGCGCGGGCGTTGCGCGATGCCTGCCCCTCGGCCTCGCCACTGATATGCGTCCAGGCCGTGGCGCGCACCTGTGCGACGGGTTCGCCATCGACGATTGCTTCCAGCGTGACAACGGCATCGCCGTCGATCCAGCCCTCGAAATGCAGGCCACCCAACCAATGCAGCTTGCAGGTCGGCCGCAGATCGGCGGGGTCCGTGCTTTCAGTCTCAAGGTCGATCGGATCTCCCACGGGGGTCCCGAGATTGGCGAGACGCGCCTCAAGAAGACTCGCCGTACGAAGCAGTTCGGGCTCGACGGTCACCGCAAAGCCGCACGTGCTGTTCTGGCCTTGCTGAGTGAGTTCGGGGACAAAGGCATCGGCATAGGTCGTCTTCAGCACCAGGCCATCGAGCAGGATGTCGACCGTAAAGCGGCGCTCCGTGGTTTGTGGATCGAACACGAATCCCGAAACCGTGCCGTCCTGCGCGAGCATCAGCCGGCTGATCAGCTTGGGCTTGGCCATTGGTTCTGTGCGGGCTCGGATGACACGCGCCATGTTCAGCGTCCGATCCACGCAATGACGGCATCGACAAGTGTCGGCTCGTCCACATCGGCAGGAATGGCAAGGTCGCCTTTGCGCGCTTTGGCCGATCCGGCGGACCAGTCGCGATATGCGACAGGGATCGAGGCCTGCCTTGTCATCTCAATGACAGGATGTCCGAAGACCGGTTTGTCGAAATCGATGAGCAGCCAGCCTGGATGATGCGGCGCCAGGACATCGCCAATCTCATCGGCCGCGACGGCGCCCGTGATGAAGACGTTCGGATACGACATCAGGCGGTCGTCGTCACAGGTGGCACCGGCGACGACGATCGATCTGGATGGATCCTGTTGCCCGAGGCGATCCGCCAACCTTCTCATCACGCGCAAGGCGGCGGGCGAGGGCGCGGACGGAACGACGGCAAGCGATTTGCTTGCGCCGGAGATCGGCGCCAGCGTCAAGGGACGGGTGGGCCAATCCTGCAGAATGATGTTGCGGCCGGGCCAGCGGGCTTGCGCAAACGCCTTGGCCGTCTTGCTGGGAACAAAAATCGGCGTGGCCTCGGGAAGTGAGGTGACTGCCTCGCCAAGACCACCTGCTGTCAGCCAGGGATGGGCGGGAATGCCAAGTTTCCGGATCAGCGCGATCAACTGCGGAAGCGGATTCGGTTCGACGATCTCGACGCGGCCAGCGTGCAGCCGTGCAAGGACCGTGGCGGCGTCGGCGATGGCTGCCTCGGTGTCGAGCTTCAACTGGACAGCCTGTGGACTGGTCCCGTCGGCGGCTTTGAGGTGAAAGACATCGCGGTCCCGCAACAGGACAACAGCGCGTTCGCCGCGCTCGCGGAGATGGCGCGCTCGTTCCTCGGCGATGGCGGCGAAGCTCCGTTGATTCCCGACAAGGAGCACGGAGGGCTCGGAAGGCCAGGGTAGGGCGCGATCGAGTCTTTCGCGCGCCGGCCGCAATGGATCGGCGATCTCGAACGCACGACATTCCCGCCGGTAGTTCGGGAATCGCCGGTCCAGAATGTCGAGATTGCGAAGCACCAGCCCCCGCTTCTCGTGCTGAAAGGATTTCGAGCCGTGATGTCCGACATAGACCGACGGGGCGCAGACGTTGCGAAAACCTTTCGCGCGTGCGCGCAAGCAGAGATCGACATCCTCGAGATAGCCTCGTTCAAAATTTTCCGAGAGCCCGCCAATGGCGTCGAGACAGCGACGCGTCATATAAAGACAGAAACCGATGCCGCTCGGCACGTCGATCGCATCACCAGCATGGGCAGTGCTCGCGATCCGATCGATCCCGAGGATCTGCTCATAGCCCTGCATCGGATTGACATCGTTCGGCGTCGGAAACGAAAAGATGTCGCCGTTGTTTGACAGCGGCGTGACGGTTCCAATGTCAGGCGCGGAATGCGCGACCGCTGCCAATCGCTCGATGAAGCCGGGCGGCACGATTGTGTCGGAGTTGAGCAACAAGACGTCGCCCGCGGGCACTTTCTTCAGCGCGCGATTGACCGAACCGACAAAACCCAGATTAGCCGCGTTCACGAGAAGATCGATCGTCCCGGCGGCGGCAAGCGCGTTGAGATCGTGCCGCAACTCCGGCTCCGGGCTGGCATCGTCGATCGCCAGGATGCGGAATTCATTCGAAGCCCGTGCCTTGATGAGGCTGTCAAAGCAGGCAAGCGTTGTCCGTGCATCCCGGTACACCGGAACGATAACGGTGGGTGCGATGTCGGATCGTGGCGCAGCAGAGCGGGGCGCGTCATCTCGCAACTGGGGCGGCAAGGACAGATTGGGAGCCAGCCGCCGAACCTGGAAAATCTCTCCGTCGCTTTTCAACGTCAGCGTCTGAGGCGTTCTGGACGGCGGCCGCCGAACCAGAAAGGCGGTGGCCTGAACGTCCATCCCGGCCAAGGGGTGAAACGAATTGGGTTCGAGCAGGCTGGTGAGAGTGCCGTGCTCGGTTGCAAGGCTGGCTTCGATCGTGGTCGCGCTGGTCCAGGCGACCCAGCCTGTCACGTGATTGTCAAACACCGAGCAGGCGGCCCAGTGCTGCTCTCCTGCACGCCGGAGTTCTGCTATAGCAGCCCGGAGGATCGGCGGATTGCCGTCACGACTGATCAAATTGGCGGCCGCGGTTCGCCGCCGATCGCCCGTGGCCCAGGTGAACATGCGGCGGTTAGCGCCAAGGTCGGAGGGATCGACACGCAGTGCTTCGGCGAGGTCCGCCAGTGCTGCGTCGTTGCGTGCGAGCCTCCAGTTCGCTTCCGCGCGGAGAACAAAGCAATGCGCGGCCGCTGGTGGTTCGACACGGCAACGTCGATCCGCGTATTTGAACGCTGCAGGAAAGTCGTGAGCCGTCAGTGCCTGTGCGGCCAGGCGTTCGAGCGTGATATGTGAGTGAGATCCGACAAGGAGCGGAGGGGCACTGCCGAGAACCATCTGACGGTGCCCCGACCGGTTGCGTCCATTTCATCGGACATGATTTATCAAATGGCGTTCGCTTGGCGCAGCCGGCTGCGAAAGACTCGGACCCGCGCCGGACCGGCGGGCTTCCGCGACCCTGCGGGTGGTGCGATCTGTTCCGCGGTTGCGATGCGCTCGATGCCGATACGAAGACCGACCAGCGGTTCGCGACTGGTCGGACCCGACAGCACCACACGCTTGCCGACCGCGTGCAAGGTCGGTGCATTCAAAAAGCCTGCGTCCGCGACAAACTCCAGGTCATCGGTGCCGCTCATTTCGAGAACCACGCCCGTGAGGGGCAAGGCCTGTCCGCGGGTGCCGGCATAGGTCCCGAGCGGCATCATCCTGCCGCTGCCCGCCTGACCGTTGGCGAATTGGACTGCATAGCGAATATCGACACCCGGCGGCTTGTCCGGCCATTCCAGAGCCACACCTTCCACGCGAGACGGCGCGGTCGGACCCGCGATCCATGCATTGGGACCGACAATGACGTCGCCGCGACCTGCCACGTGGCCAAGTAGCTTCAGGCCTTCCGTTGCAACCAGCGTGTGTAATCCGATGCCATTGCTTGGGTTGGTGGACAGTCGGCCGGCGTTGATGGGCTCGATACGCACCACGGCAGCTTGCGATCCTCCAAAGCTCCTCGGCTGAACCCGGACCTGCAAAGTACCGGGCGTATTGACACGCACCACCAAGCCGGAATTGGGCTCCCGCAGCGTCGCCTCGGTTGCGTCGGGATGCAGGATGATCTCCATGCGCCGCTCATGCCCTTCGGCCGGGGCGACCGTCACATGAGGTGGTGAGAGGGAATCCTCCGCGCTCTTATAGTTTATGAAGAACAATCCGCGGTCGAGACTCGCCATTTTCTGTTGCTCAGCGCTGTTCATCAAACTCTCCGGAACAGATTCATTTTGCGAATGGCAGGGCTCATGACCCGCTCACTCAAGACAATCCGAGAAATGCCTTCGGGTGAGAGGCGGCCACCAGGTTGGCAGCCGGCGAAAGAGAACGCCGAATGTCCTCGGTTTCCATACTGAGCGACACAGCCATCTTGCGAAGCCTGTCGTTCTCTTCTCGCAACAATGCAATGGAGTCTGCGATATTCTCAGCGCTGCTTAAATCGAGATGCTGGATTTGCGCTTGGTCGCCTGAAGGACCTTGTGTGAGTCTGACTCTCATCTCGCGCTTGCCCTTGCATTCCCAGTACGACGCTTACTTTTGAATTCGCGTTCTTGTGATGACAATTGATCAACGACTTTTAGGGCAGGAAGATGTCAGAAAAACGCGAAAGCGCGATGAAGTGCAAATTGCACGGTATTGCAATTCTGCTCTGCAGCGCGCGAAGGGTTAGAAGGAGACGCCACTGAAATCTTCACTGTCGAAAAATTTTTGCTGTAAACGTGGTGCTGAAGCTTCATTGTGTCCTCAATCGACCGCGATATGAAGCGTTGAAGTAGGACGTCGTCTTCGATGAAGATTCTATGTCGATGAAAATTTTATTCGTTCACAATAATTTTCCGGCGCAGTACCGCAATCTGGCGGCGGCGCTGGCTCATGTGCCTGGCGTCGAGCTCGTTGCCATTGGAGCGTCGAATGCGCATCCGATGCCTTCGGTCAAGTTGATTAAATATGCACTTTCCCATGCCGATGTCTCTGCAACCCACCCGTTCGCCCGACGTTTCGATCTGGAGTGCCGCCGTGCCGAGCAGGTCCTGTACAGCCTTTCGACATTGGCGGCGTCGGGGTTTGCGCCGGATGTGATCTTTGCTCATCCCGGATGGGGCGAGACGTTGCCTCTGCGCACGATGTTTCCCAAGGCGAGATTGTTCGTCTATTGCGAATTCTTTTACGGAGCCGAGAGGCGCGACATCGGATTCGACCCGGAATTTCCGATGTCGGGGCTGGACGGCCATATCGGTCTGCAGCTTAAGAATGCGACGACGTTGCTCGCGCTCGCCGATTGTGAACTTGGGATCTCGCCCACCAATTGGCAGCGTTCTACTTTTCCCTCGCACTATCAAAGCAAGATCGAAGTTATCCACGAGGGAATTGATACCTCGCGCGTGCGGCCGAATCCGCAAGCGCGCCTGATGCTCCCGAACGGCCGGCAAGTCAGCCGTTCAGATGAGATCGTGACGTTCGTGGTGCGCAATCTCGAACCGCTGAGGGGGTATCACATCTTCATGCGCGCGCTTCCCGAAATCCTGAGGCGCCGGCCCGAAGCGCAGATTGTGATTATCGGGAGGGATGGGTTGTCCTATGGCCTTCCTCCGCCGGTGGGCAACACGTGGAAGTCGATCTTCCTGGAAGAAGTCCGCGATCGATTGGATCTGTCGCGCGTCCATTTCATGGGCGGCGTTCCATACGACACTTTTATTTCAACTCTTCAGGTGTCATCGGCGCATGTCTATTTGACGTACCCCTTTGTGCTGTCCTGGTCCATGCTGGAAGCGATGAGCGCGGGATGCCTGGTGATCGGGTCTGACACGCCGCCGGTACGCGAGGTCATCAACTCCGGCGAGAACGGCCTGCTGGTTCCGTTTTTTGCAGTCGATGAGCTTGCCGAACGGGTCGTCGAGGCGCTTCAGGGGCCTGAACGGTTCAACGCAATCAGGGACGCCGCCCGTCGCTTCGTGATTGATCACTACGACGCAGACAAAATCTGCGTGCCGCGAGTGCGGCAGCTTTTCGACCTTGAGGCCGCCTCGGCCGCGCCGCGAAGCGTTTGGCCGGGACGACCGGCATCGGAATGGTCAAAAGCCAAGAAACGCGTATCCCGCAAGTCGTCCGCTGTTTGACGCATCTACGTCGCGGAGAGCGAGCGCGCAGACAAATACAAGTGGGACGGGTGTATGAAACGGACGTTTTGGCTCGCTTGGACACTTTCGACATGTCCATCCCGCCGTGGGGCAACGTCACACTTAATAACGTCACACTTAATAACGTCGCACGTAATGTCTTCGCGCGAGGGCAATAGAGTTCGCGTCGACAATACAAACAAGAGCGACATCGACTTAAGATTTGCGAAGCTTGCGTGATCAATCGTCGTGCAGGATCGATCGTAAACGCGCTGCCAATTCCGACATGTAAAATGGTTTGTCGATAAGCGGAAATTCGCCCACCGCTTTATGTCGTTCCAACACTTCTCCCGCATAGCCCGAGACAAGCAGGACCTTGATTCCCTTATTCAATCGTCTCGCTTCCCGCGCAAGCTCAATGCCGTTGATCCCGTTTGGCATCATGATGTCACTTAGCAAGAGATCAAAGTCTTCTGCCTTGAGCATCCGAAGGGCTTCAGCACCGTTCTGGGCGCAACGAACCTGATAGCCCGACTGGGTCAGCATCGTCGACATGAGATCCAGCAGATCGTCGTTATCCTCGGCAACCAGAATACGCTCCGAGCCCGCCACGATCCCTTGGGGCCGGACGTCTTCCATCTCTACGTCGGACTTTTGCGTGGCTTTCGGCAAGTAGAGCGTGACGGTGGTTCCCACTCCAGGCGTGCTTTCTATTTCAACATGCCCCTCGGACTGACGAACGAAGCCGTAGACCATGCTAAGGCCGAGCCCCGTACCTTTGCCAACTTCCTTCGTTGTGAAGAAGGGCTCAAACACCCGAGCCCGAACCTCGGGGGGCATTCCAGAACCAGTGTCTTGAATAGACAGCCTGACGTACGATCCTGGCGAGCATCCCACGACGGCTCCTTCGTTCACGATGATGTTCGCCATCTCGATCTCAAGCAGGCCGCCATCCGGCATGGCGTCGCGCGCGTTCAGGGCGAGGTTGAGGAGCGCGGTGTGAAGCAGCGCCGGGTCGACGTGGCAGAGCCACAATCCATCATCAGTCCGTACCTTAATCCGGCACGTCTCTCCGACGGCTTTGCGAATGAGCCCCTGAAACTCACAAACAAGCTGGTTGACGTCGACGGGTTTGGGATTCAAGACCTGCCGTCGCGAGAAGGCGAGAAGCTGCGCCGTTAGCTTTGCCCCCCGATCGACAGCACGTCGTGCACCCGCAGCGAAGCGCCGGGCTTCGCCAATATCCCGGCTAGCCTCGATAAGTTCGAGGTTCGCGGAGGCGACCGTAAGCAGGTTGTTGAAGTCGTGCGCAACGCCACCGGTGAGCTGGCCGACGCTCTCCATCTTCTGGCTCTGATAAAACTGCTCCCTCGCTTCGGACAATTCGTCGTCGCGGTGCTTCAGCGCATCGGCCATGGCGTTGAATGCCCTGGCGACCCGTGCGATTTCCGAGCTGCCCGGAATGTCCAAACGCTGGCCGAATTCGCCGAGCCGCCAACGGTTCGCTGCGTCAACCAATTGCGCAAACGGGCGCTGGATGAACCGTTCGGCGCCCCACGCCGTCAGGATCAAAACAACCAGGGCACTCGTCAGAATGAACAACACGTCGCGCTGCGTGCGATGTTGGATCTTGGCAAACGTCTGCGCTCTGCCGACGCCAAAGCTGACAAGAAGATCTTTCCCTACCGCGGCGAAGCCGAGAGTTCGTTGCACGCCGTCAACGCCAACCTTGTCCACAACAGTGCCGTCGTAGAGCCTTGGATCTCTGCGGCTGGCCAGGTTCTTGCCGGCGAACCGGGCATTGTCAGGATAGCGAGCCAGACAGATGCCGTTGCGGTCCGTGATGGCGATCGCGGCTCCCTCGGGAACGCCCTTTTTCGCAATGTAGTCAGCGAGCCAATCGAGGCCGAGAGCTGCTACGATGACACCGCCCATGCGGTTCTTGTCGTCGTAGAATGGCAGCGCAAACTGGAGGACGGTGCGACCGGTGTTTCGGCCGATCGCGAACTCTCCGATCGTGAATTTCCCGGTCTTCACGACGCTCGCAAAGTAGGCACGTCCAGCGGCGGTCGATTGCGTATGCTTGCTGAAAGAGTCGCAGAAGGAGTCGCCATTGATATCGACCACGATAAACGCGATGAATTCCGGGTATCGTTTCTTGATCCTGGAAAGGTAGGCATTGCATCCCTCGACGTCCTTCTCCTTGATCGCGGGAAGCTCCGAGAGGGCAATCATCGCCTGACGAACTCCCTGGACGATCTGCTGCTGCTCGGCGGCAGCGAGCTTGGCGAGGCCGCGTACTTCCTCCTGGACTTCAACTTGACGTGTGCGACGCAGGTCGACTTCGTTGTACGCCTGTATCGCGATTGCCGGCAGCATAGCGGCTGCGACCAGCGCGAACAGGCGTGATAAGAGGCTGTTCATTTCGACCTTTTCCTACGCGCGATCGGGAGCAGGCCGACGATGCTCGTTTCACCGACAAATGCATTCCACAAACCGCAATCGGAAAATGATGCCATCAGGCGGTGGCGCTATTGCGAGCTTTCATCGACCTGTTGATCACGTCAAAGCGACCCCAAGCTGGTGCCCGTGGCCGTGCAGACGGGTTGGCTGATGTCGATGCAAGAGGAGGGCAGGGCAAAAGACTGGCGGCAGGTGAACTCACGGCGGCGCCGGTCGGATTGCAGCCTTGCGAACTGAGTTCCACGGCCCAGTGCAGCGTCCTCGGACCGGGCACTCGACATCGCTGAACCCTTATGGCGGTCGGCTGGCCCTGTAGGTGCGCGCTTCCGTGTGAAAATCGAATGTTGCGCTGTCAATCGCGTTTGCGCTTTGCATGTTGAGGCGCCGATAAGAGAATTGTGGCTGAACCTGTTGTCCCGCCACCAATCTTTTGCCCTGCTGCTGATCTTCTGAAGCAGAAACTAGATTGGCCGTATTGCAGATCTGTTTCAGTTCGTTGGCAAAAGATTGCGATTGTAGCCAAGCGACTACGGCGTCGAGCATAGGGCGTCCCTTAGAATTGGCTTCACCTTCATCTGCTCGTGTCTTTTTGGGGCACGGCTCCGCGCCGTGCAGCCGGGTTGAGTCCTTGCCGGAAACAACCCGCACCTGTACCGTTGCGGAAGAATTTTCTATGGGTGGATCATCTAAAATGACCGTGATGCAGAGTTCGGTGCCGGATGAAAGCGTCGGGAGCCTGCCGCCAGGCGTCCTCGTCGAAGGTCCGCTGGTCGATGCCAAGCTTCGCGAATCCTACGTCGTATTCGGGATTTTGATCGCAGGTTCGATCGCAGGGTTGGTCTGGGCATTCACGCAAGGCATCGGCTGGGTGGAGATCTGGGTATTCCTCGGCATGTTTTCGCTGACCACGGTCGGGATCGGCGTCGCCATGCATCGCCTGCTTGTGCACCGGAGTTTTCGCTGCGGTCCGGTCATGAGGGCGTTCTTCTGCGCGATCGCCACGATGGCGGTGCAGGGCTCGGTGCTGAAGTGGGTTTCCAATCATCGCCGGCACCATCTTCACGCTGACAAGCCCGGCGACGTTCACAGCCCTTATTATGACGGCAGCGGCAACCGCTTTGTCAGCTTCGCCAAGGGGATGATGCATGCGCAAGGCGGCTGGGTGTGGGACCATGCCACCACCGATGGCGAATACTACGCCAAGGATATTCTGGCCGACCCGATCGCCATGTTCTTCACCCGGACGCGCTGGTTCTGGTACGCGCTGTCGGCGGTGTTCATTCCCGGCGCCATCGGCTACGCGTTTGGCGGCGTGCACGCGATGATCGGCTGCGTCTTGTTCTCCGGCCTGTTCCGCAGCTACGTCATGACCTTCTCCACCTCGCTGGTTAACTCGGTCTGCCACAGTGACGGTCGCTACGGTTATCGCCGCTTCGAGACCAATGACGGCACGACCAATGAGATGGTGACGAATATTCTCACCTTTGGTGAAGGGCTGCACAACAACCATCATCGGTTTCCGCGGGACGCCTACCTTTCGCACGCCTGGTACGAGGTCGACATCAATGGCCTGATTATTCTGGGGCTTGGGAAACTCGGGCTCGTGCACGACATTTTCGCGGGCGGCGCGCATCAACAGGCTCGACCGGATAGACTTGGCGAGTCGTAAGGCTTCGAGAGAGTGTTTTGAGTAGGCGGCGCTTAATATGCGTCGCCGCAGCGGCTGCATCGTCGTCATTGGCGTATTGGTGCGCCGAAAGCAGAAAACCCGCCGTTTCCGGCGGGTTTTGTTTCTGTCGCCGCGGGTGCAGCGACACGTTGGGATGATTTGTGGTGCTCGTTGGCCGAGTCCGGCCATCCTAGTCGAGACCGTCCAGAATTTCCTCGGCAATGAGTTTCAACGTCGAGGGGCGCGGGGCCTTGATGCGGAGAATTGGCACAGTCTCCGTCATCCCGGTTACGCGCGGTTGGAATTCAGGTCGCGCGGCAATCGCGCGGCCGATACTTCTGGACTTTCCTGCTCCAGTCTCGCCGATCACCGCGAGGCATCGCCGCTCAGATTGAAATCCTGCGGCGGAAACAGCGGCTCCGCCGATCAAAAGTTTTAGCTCCGTCTCGATGTTTTTGTCTCGTTTGGTAGAAAGATAGCGAGAATTGATTTCCGCCATGCGCGTTGCCAATTGGAGCGCGTCAGACTCCATGCGGTCCACGAGGTGGGAGTCAACGATCTCAATGTCATCGGGAAAAAAGTCAGTGTTTCTGTCCATGTATCAATCCTTCCTTAGTTAGAGGTCCATTCGGATTCGCTTCCAAAGCCGTGATCGGTGAGGTAAAGATCATCTTGGGGCGATTGAGTATTTTCCGTGTCCTGGCTGACAGGCCCATTCGATTGATTGGCCATGACAAGGTCCGGGGCAGGCAACGTTCCGTCGGACAACACCAGTTCATCGCCCCATTCGCCGTCATCGGCGAAAGTCAGGCCACGGAATAGGGTGCCTTCCAGTGTTTGGAAGGTCCCCGCATTTACAATCGGATTTTTGATCTCGGCGCGCTTCACGGCCTCGGCCGCTGCGTTGGACAAGTTGCGCACGGCATCGATAACGAAATGTCGTGAGGCGGCCGCCAAATCGACATTGCGTCGACGCAAGTCGCGGATGGCTTCCGTCCATTGCCAGAGGGATACTCCCTCGAGCCCCTTATAACGAGCATTGCAGACGATCCAACCGCGAGAGGTCTTCACGGAGATGCTGGACAAGTCGAACCGGTCGACGCGGATTTCAATAGGTTTCTGACGCGCCTCTCGGCGGAAAAGCTGAAGCGCTTTAGATTGATAGCGAATTCCCAGAACACGAACGCCTGCGTCGCCGATGCGGCGCTGACACGAGACGCCCATGACATGCCGAAGTACGTCGCGATCAGGTGGAAGCGGCAGACCATACTCCTTGCTCAGGCGCAACATGCACTGATACGGAGTTTCGTTAAGCAAACCCTCGTGTGGGTGGTGATGGTAAAGGTCAAGAACACCCCGGAGAAAGCAACGGTTTAGTTCCTCGACGTTAAGCGAAGCATTTGCACTAGAGTCGTAGTCTCCCTTCTCAAGGATGTTGGAGAAGGTTTGCCCGGTAAAATGGGATACGATTTTGGTCTTGAGCGTGCCGAAAAGACGCTCGATACGTGCTCGCATTTCAGCGAGGCCGGCGGGCGGATAGTGGGCACTAATTCCCAGGCGTACGATCCGCGCCATAACGTCATTGGCGGTGTAGTTAGATCCGTTATCCATGGCAATCGATCGCGGCTTTGCGTGAATGTAGGTCGGACTGGCGCCGACGTGCTCCGCGATCCGAGACTTGTCCCTCATTGCAAGCTCAATTGTTGCGAGTGCGCTTTCAATGCAGGGGTCACTGTCAAGAAAGCGCATCGCGACGATCATGCGAGTCCGGGCATCGATGGCGACCGAAAGCCATACGCGTTTTCGCTTGACGGCAATCTTTTTCTTTTCATCGAGCATTTCCCACACGCCTGCATCGACCATAAGGGTCATGAGGCTGACCCTCCATTCATCCATCTCGAGGCGTTCAAACGGCTTCTCAACATCGAGGCCCGTGGTGAGAATTCCCCACTTTCGCAGTGCGACCTCGCGTCCTTCGCGTCCAAGGCAGACGAAGAATGGGTCAAGACGATCGATCATCTTCTCGAAGGCGCGCCGCTTAAGGCGGCGGAGTGGGGCTTTTCCCTCAGCCAAACGAACTTTGTCCGCATCCTTTAGAGCCCCTTCCAATTGGAGAAAGAGAAATGCTTTCTTTGGCTTGTTTCGGCTGGCGTACTTCATCGCGTATTCGTGATGAAGGGCATACGAATCGGCATCCAGCGTCACGCGAATGGTGCCGGGGCCATTGTACCGGTCGATCAGTGCATCGCGATCGAAATCAGCCTCCTCGTAACGCTTCACCCATCGGCGATCGGAACATTCTGCTCAGTTTCTGCGTGTGTGTTCATGTCGGCTCCTCTGATTCAGTGTGGTTTGGAAAGGCCGCTCGCGGGACGGAGGAGCGTCGTCGGACCAATCCGCTCCTTACGAGTGAATTGAAGAATGCCATCGTCAACGAGGCACAGGAGTGCGGTGCGACCGCGTGGCCCGAGTCGACTTGCTTGAACCAGATGATCGAGCATCACTCCGCCGCGAATTCGGCTGATCAATCCGGAAACAATCTGAACGTCGGCTTCGTTGCGGGATTCGCGTGCGTCGAGAATTTCGATCGCGTTGCGAATTTTTGCCTTGGTCACAAAACGTTCCGTAACGATGAACGCGTTGTCGGCGAATCCATGAAGACTTTGCTCACGGATGCACCGGATAGCAGTCCTTAATTGTTCGTCGACGTCGGCTTCTGGGCGAATAGCGTATGCGCTGGTGGAGCCATTCCATTCGTCGATAAGATAGTCGAAGGTGTGAGCGTGCTCCGATCCGTCTCGCAGTTTGTAGTGGCGCGCTGGAGGTTGATCCCAGATACGGTTATGACGGCTCTCGGCGCGCTTGATCAGACGGAATCCCTCTTCGATATTGGATTCTGCTACAAGTTCTCGATTGTCTTCATGATCGTAAGAGCGGATACGAAATGAGCGTTTCGTCCGTTGCGAGATATTTCGCGAAGCGGTGGTCGGTTGACACTCAATCCAGATGAAATCCTCACGATCATGTTCGCCGGGCGTAGGACATTCGTTTGGATTGCCATCGACACGCTCAAAGCGGCCTGCGAACGGTTTGTCGGGCGCCAAATAGATCGGAGTATCGGGCACAGGCTTCAGATAGGAACTGACGCCTGCCTTTCGTTCGTGCAGATATTGGATAACGGTCTTTTCGTTCACGCGTGAGTCCTCGCTCGCCCGCGCCACCATTGTCGCGGGGGGTAATTCAGGCTTTGGCGAAGCCCGAGAGCAGATGACGATGCGGACTGCTGTCCGCTGAGGTGTCAGCTGGCTATGGGCGAGGGGATGCTGGCCGTGCGATGCGCATAGTCATGGGCATCGATCCGAAGCCAGTAAGGCAAAGAAAACGACGTGGAGAACTTGCGCAGATCCGAGGAGTGTTCCTGTGTGTGGTCAAGCGACGTCATGGCGATCTCCGGGCAAAGATGGAGCGCTCCGGGAAACGACTTCCCGGCAACGCGGATCGCTTTTCGGGATCAAGCGATCGAAAGGGCAGTGAGATTGCGGACGTATCCGCGACTTCAGCGCGCTATGAGGTCGTCAGTTAGAGCGGTGAACGTGATCATGGACGTATTCTCCTCACGCCGACGCGGGAGTGCGTCGGATAGCTATCTCTCGGAAGAGGTAATCTTCGGGGATCACCCATGGCCGTGCTGGCGGCGAGCCGCCAAACGATCGGGCCGATATATTTAGAAGTCCGACTTACAGCCTCCTGCCTTGGCAATGGAATTTTTGTCGGAAACGACCATTGCCAATGCTCCGATGGCGTTTTCTGCGTCCCCTCGCGATGTCACGCGGAAGCCAAGGACGCAGCGCGTCGCGACGTCGAGTACCAGGCAAACCTTCAGACGTTCCTTCTTAAGGGCCTTCCGGCCTTCTTCGGTAAGATCATCGGCCAAGCCGAGGTCCGCCGCGATCGTATGAAGCTGGATAGACCATTCGTCGATCTGCACTTGCA
The DNA here is from genome assembly GCF_049747295.1 of Bradyrhizobium sp. SYSU BS000235. Classification (NCBI taxonomy): domain Bacteria; kingdom Pseudomonadati; phylum Pseudomonadota; class Alphaproteobacteria; order Hyphomicrobiales; family Nitrobacteraceae; genus Bradyrhizobium; species Bradyrhizobium sp. SYSU BS000235. The sequence continues at coordinate 87,807 of NZ_JBMHJM010000002.1, read as the reverse complement.
GAAGCCGGCGGGGCATGTCCAGTCCCGTACTGGCAATGGCGTACTTCGCGCGAGCCTGGGAGTTACCGTGGCGGCTGGCATACACCTCGAACTGGTTGAGGGCCTTGATCTTGCGAGACAAGGTGGCCTTTGCCGGGCAGATAAGGCGAGGAAGTCCGCTCACTTCGCGTTGGATGTTGAGGCTAGTGATCTCGGCCGCCATCTTTTCGTAAACAGCACTCATGGAAGGGCGACGCACGTCGCAATAAGAGGCCGCATACGTGCTCAGAAGGCGGTGCACGTCGGGATCAATGTTGGAGTAGGGGCTTCCACTGTTACGGTACCCAGTCCGCAACCTCGCGCCCGTCAAGAACGGATCACTTCGGACTCACTCGCTGTCGGAGAGCGGGCCACGTGACGCCCACCCACTCCACCAGCGAGGGATAGCGCCAGCTCCCGCTCACTCACTGACATTAATCTGCTGGCCCCAGCTAGCGCTGGTGGACTCGGATCCGTCTTCAGAAAACCCAACGAAATGCCCTCTTCACCAGAAACTTTGCAGGAGTCGCCGTGACCAAGATGAACATCAGCCCACTCGACCGCATCACCATGGGAGCCGCCGAACTTCGCTTCATTTCCAACTCTGACGACGGATACGTCTTGGCACGTGTTGGATCCGGCCCGGAATTGCACGAAACCTTCTCGCACGACCAGATCAAGCAGATGATCGCCTCAGGGACAATCCGTATTGACCGCAATTGGCACGAAAAAGGACATGCGCGCACCCGGCTGATCGCCGGGGTTAATAGCCTCTCTGATCTTTCGCGCGGAGAAGCTGAGAAACTCATGCGCCGTAAATACTTCATCACCGAGTTCCTGAAGCGCGAGCAAAACGATAAGAACGTCAAGCGCACTGATGCGTCCATTACTGTCGCGCTTCTTTCAATCGAGACATCCCGCACGCTGCGCAATGCGCGTTGCGATCAGACGGTCACCTACAAGAAGCCGCCCTCCGCCCGCACGTTTCGCCGTTGGCTGTCCGCTTACGAGAACGGAGGGTTCGATGCTCTTACGTTGGCATTGGTGATCAAGCGAAGTGAACGACCGTCCGGTAAAATCGGGAATCAGGCTCGTATGCATAGTGCCGAACACTCGCTCGATGTGTCCACGGAGACGCGGCAATCCGGCGGGGGCATTTTCGTATCCCGCCTTGGCAGCGGGGTTCTTGTCGGCAACGATTGCGACAGGAGCTTCAGTGGGTTTAGAAAAGTCCATGACGACCTCCAAGTAAAGGTGGAGCGCTCCGGGAAACGACTCCCCGGCAACGCGGAACGCTTTTCGGGATCAAGCGATCGAAACGGCGGTGAGATCGCGGACGTATCCGCGACTTCAGCGCGCTATGAGGTCGTCAGTCAGAGCGGTGAGGGTGATCATGGACGTAATCTCCTCTCGCCGACGCGGGAATGCGTCGAGCGTCGTCGTCCGGGAATAAGGGGAATTCCCGCATCGGTACGAGATGGTGCTTGGCGGCAAGCCGCCAAAAACGTCAGGCCGATATGCCGAAGAACGCTGAGGATGTACGCGAAGAATTGCAGCCGGAGGCGCATGCGAATGAATTCAACATTTCGAGCCTCCTTTAGTTGGGATCATCATCGGAGATGATCGGGCTGCAGTGCGTTTCGCAGGATGCGAAATAGACCAAACGAGTGCGTTTGGCAGACGGCTCGTATACGGCTCGAAGGGCGTCGGCACAAGATCTGATTCCGTCGGGATGGCGCGTGTTGCCACGTTGGCTTAACGTGAGCTAAAGGCGAAAACTCAAAAACCTAGAAAATTGAAAATGATGTGATTCATCGGCCGAGCACGCGATATGTTGTGATAAGCATTCGAAGAAGCGTTACTCAGTCGACGAATATTCTGTTACGTTAATCTTCGCGAGGTGCGAGGCGCGCTGTTGGCTCATGATCTGCGCTATCGTAGATCTATCCAAATAACCGTTGCGCTTGAGGGCATCTGCAATTGCGAGTGTAGTCGCCCGATTAGATTGAATGATTGCCTGAGCTCGCTGGCGACAATCATTCAGGCGGCGCTTGATGGTCGTTCGCACTGACTTGTCGAGAAGCATCTTTTCCCTAGAAATTGCGGGCAGATGCAACAGGCCATGCTCGCCGAGACCGAAAGCGGATTCGATATTTAGGGCGATCTCTGTAGCGCGTGCCAGATCGGAGTTGTTGCCGCCACCAGCACCGATGGTGACCTCGGTTGGATCTAGAAATGTTCGTTCGGCCGCGCGCCCAGCAAGGAGCGTTGTAATCAGGTTATCCAGTCCGGCCAACGTGTAGACATCGGAGGACTCAAGTCGTCCGCTGGTGCGCCCGCCAACTTGGTTAAGCCAAACCATGTCGGGCTGGTAACAGCCGAGGATCGTGCCGACGATCACATGACCACTTTCATGGATGGCGATCGCATGGCGCAGTTGGGATGGGATATCAGGGTGATGTCCTCTGATCTCCTGCAAGATGTCTTCCGCCGTTAATGAGCGGTTCCGGCGTCGCGCGAGGGATCGGCTGCGGCGGACCCAGGCTTCGACGTCGGCTCCGGTACCGCCACGACCGGCCAGCGCAAGCGGCACGAGGTCAGCGTCGGCAAGGTCTTGCTTGAGATGAAAGCGAATGATTTTGCACAGATCATCTGTATCAGGCCGCTCAATCGTGACAGTTCTATCAAGACGGCCAACACGGCGGATAGCGGGATCAATGCGATCTGGATGATTGGTCGCCCCGATCACGACGACGCCCGAGCGCTCGTCGATTCCGTCCAGAAGTTCGAGTAATAGGTTAACGATCTGGGACCAATACTCGACGTACTCGCCTTGAAGGCGTGCGCGGTCTGAGATTCCATCCAGTTCGTCAACGAATAAGATCGAGGGTGCGAGCTTCGTCGCGCGCGCGAAGTCAGTCCGCATGGCCTGAAGCGTACCTGATAAATGGCTGGCCGCATTCCACTGGGCGACCGACGTTGCTACGATTGGCACGTCGGCGCTGCGTGCTAGCGCTTTAGCGAACTGCGTTTTCCCGACGCCGGGTGGGCCATCCAGCAGGAGGCCCTTGTCGATAGACGCCCAATCCAGCCGACCGCGCTTGTACGCTGCGAGATCAGCCGCCAGGTTTAGTCCCCAATCTTTCGCCTTACCGTATCCGGAAAGTTCCTCAAGCTTTGGGCCGCCGTCATCAGAAATGCGCTTGTTGCGGATGATTTCACTGAGACGCTTCAGGCATTCCTCTGGACTCTGGCGTTTTCTGATCGCGAGGGGGAGGTCGCCGACATCGACGACGCTCACCAGGTCATGATCAATCGGGCCGGTCGGTGTCGTGCCGGTGACAGCCTCGATGACCAGGCGGAGAGCGCTTTCATCTAGATTACCAAGGACTAGGTGTAAGTCCGCGGCGCGCATCAGATCGCGCGGCAAATAACGTTGCGGCTCGGGAGCAATCCCAATTATCTGCCTCAGTTCGTGAATGGCGGATACGACTAGCTCGTTGCCTTTGTCTGGTGTGTGACCACGCTCTGTCCCATCCCTTACGAGCGTGAGCCGCGGGGCACGCTTTCCGCACGACGCAAGGTGTTGCTTTGGCGAGGTATGGACCTCCGTCGCAAATACGCACGTCCGAAGGACCCTGGCGACAAGTCCAACCAGTTCAGAATTGCGGGTCGCAATCGTGACGGAAAGGGTGCCGCAACGCATTTCTTCAAGCAGGCCAGGTTCGGCCTCAATACTCCGGGCCAAGAGGACCGCAACGGCTGCGAGATCAGAACGTACCGTCAATCTATCAGCTGGAACAACGACGGCGGACGGGTCATACGAAATTGTCGCGAATGGATCGTCAGGAATTTCGATACCCGGAAATAAGTTGTCTTCGGCGATAGAACTCCTTGCAAGCTGTTCGAGGAAAACGCGCGCGAGCGCATCCGACGATGGTATGGTGCTTGTGCCTGTCGGGCTGGTGCTGCTTGTAGCTTCCGAAGACCACATATCGAGGTCCGTCCTTGGCTAGTTTTGATGCTGAACTGGAAATCTTCCACCAGATTTAGTGGCGCGAAGCGCCTCGATGCCGCCTCCCGAGGCGATAGAACCTGGACCACGTGCGGGCCCATCCACCCTCTGGGTCGAGCGCGAGAAGCTGGCTGGTGTGAACCCGGGGACGATCGCCCAGTAGAGGATGACCAGTTACTTCGCCAATCAGGCACGGCGTGTACACGGCTGCGAAGGACCAGTCCTCGAGATGAGGCGCGTCAACTAGAGACGATGGACTTGGTCGACCACGAACACAGAGGTCATTGATGTCATCAGAAATGGTGGCCAAAGCATTTTGAAGATCGATGAGGTTCCGGAATGGCGTCTCGATTGTCATTCATCTCTCCAATCAGACAGTGGCAATCAACCATTGGTCGCTGAGCAAGCGGCAGCTGGGATCAATTTTTGACCGCCTCCTCAGTGCGGAAGAGATGAGAATTCCTGACGTGACATCGTGGTCGAGGGCACAGGCAAGCATGGCTGAGAGAGCCAAATCGATCTCAGGATGATCGATGGGGCGAGCCTTAAGACGCCTGACAGCAATATTGATCGCGGTGGTCACTTTACCAATCACTGCATCAGACCAGTAAGCCTCTCCGGCCATACGGTGCTGCATCAAAGTCCATCGCAGGACAGCGACGTCTTTCCCGGTGAATTCGCTCGGAGCCCGCGTTCTCCACCAGATCAACGGGCCATCCGAATGGTTCTCGCCGCCCGAGAGTGCGGCCGCCGGCGTCCTTGTAATCGGAGGCGATCCGGAACACTCGGCGACATCGAAGGTGCGATTGGTCGTTGCGCGCATGCGTCATCCTCCCATTAAACAGGATCGAAAGGGCTGGTTTCAGTGTTGCAAGAACGGGTAGGGATAGTCGGTGATGAATCCTGCCGCACGGACGGAGGCCCAGGCGTCGCCGTTGCTATTTAAGGATTCAAGATCAAAGCAGTTTGTGTCGTCGAGTTGTCGATGTTGATTTCGCCCGCCCGGCCGAAGGATTCATCAAACTTGAGACAAACTATACCATGTCCGTCGACGCAACGCCGGAGGGGTTCCGGGAATATGGTAAACGGCAGGCCGGCTATCTAAAGGTTCCGGCCACCTCTGAGCCTCTCGGGCGATCGGTGCAGCAAACGTCGCTCAGCGCATCTGAGTCCAGGCGGTACCCAGGCCCCGGTCGATGCATACCGGTTCTACCTGTACGACAGAGCCGTATTCGTCGGTCGAAAAGAATTCAATCGTCTCTCGCGCGATATCAAATGTTGCCATCGAGAGGATATCCGTATCCCATGCGTGGGTATCCAGCGAGATTCGATTTTCGGTGATCACCGGGCGCGGTGGAGTGACAGGGGTATGTCCATGAACGATAACGTGTGACAAAATCCCGACGTGATCGAGAAATCGGCTCCGAATCTGAATGCAGTCCGGCAGTTGCTGCTCTGGTATGGGTACGGCTGGGTCGATCCCTGCGTGGACAAAACCATATGGGCCGAACGTTTCGATTAAGGACGCTTCGTGGAGTACACGTACGTGCTCCGGGAAATCATCTCGGATAGAGATCAAGATCTCTGAAGGATCGTATTCGGGTGTTCTCGAGTAAGAGGCGAGCGTCTCCTGACCTCCATTTCGAAGCAGCCATTTGAGAATATCGTGCCTCTGTACCGTCAACGCGTCCCGGAACATGTAATCGTGATTTCCCAAGATCAGCCGACTGCCGGGCCAGCGTTGGATAGTGTCACACACGATTTTCATGGCACCGCAGCTGTCGGGCCCTTTGTCCACGATGTCTCCAAGAAAGAAAACAAGTGGCCGGCATTCGCGGTTCAGTGCATCCTGTTGAACGAATGCAACGATGCGGTCCAATAGGTCGGACCTGCCATGGACATCGCCAATGGCATAGATCGTAGATGCGTCGCGCAAGAGTTGGATGCCTCCGAGTTTGACGGCAATTTAGGGATGGGCTGTGAACAAATCGTTTGAGTGGCGTCGAGGCTGCCGGGCATCGCCATATTCCGCCGCCTGATCGACCTGCTCATGACACCTTTTGGTTTCAAACTCGTTGAACTATATTTCGGACGTCTGGCGGCTATGCATGACGGCCTTGAGCAAAGCGCGCGCAACCTAGTTTGAGCCGAGCAACTCAATAGATTAGGGCCTGCTTATGGTGCACGAGATTCAACAATCAGTTGCGTCGCCTGAGACGGGGAGGATTACAGGGGTCGAAGCAGAGGCGATGGCGCGCGCCGTGGTCAGATTATTCAACAAATGGAGATTAGGTGACGGAGATGCGCGCGAAATTCTTGGCGGATTGTCGGCGCGGACTTACGCGCGATGGAAGGCCGGCAACCCTGGACGCATTGACAGGGATCTTGCAACGCGCCTGTCGCTCGTGATGGGCATCCACAAGCGGCTGCGCGTCATCTTCACGAGCCCTGAGCAGGGGTACGATTGGATCGGAAAACCGAATTATGTATTCGGCGAGCGTTCGCCTAGAGAGATTATGGGGCAGGGCGATATGTTTTCTTTGGCTCGCGTGCGCGCTTATTTGGACGCAGAAGGTGGCGGCGGGTAATCAGAAAAGGCCAATCCGTCGCACAACAGTCGTTATGGCTCGGAACGTTCAGTTGAAGACAAGGCCATCTGCGCGGAGCTCCGCGTCAAATCGCTGCGGAGTCCTGAACGAAACTGATGGCCGCGCGCAGACTATCTGGTTGCGCCAGCATCTCCTGGAGCCGGTCTCGTTCTCGTCGCACTGGCGTCGATAAATGGTGCCTCACCCTGCACAGGGAACCTCAGTAAGGATGTGGCGCCCTCAGGTCCGAATTTATGGCTAACCGAGCCCCCTAGTTCCTGCGCTAACGCATCAATGATCTTCAGTCCGTGGCCGATCCTGCATGGACGTCGAACCGAGCCACTATCCCTGACACAGCATTCCATCGACGAATCTGAAGCAGATAGCAGAACCTCAATGCGGCCGCCTCGATTGCCAAAGGCGTGCCGGGCGCTGTTTGTGATCAGCTCCGAAATGATCAGACCTAGCTTCCAGCAACGCTCTGAGCTCAACTTGAAGGGGCGCGACACGAGCACGAGTTCAATTCCTTGAGGATCGAGCCGCGCGCGCTTCAGTGAATGACAGAGCGCGCTAACATATGCAGATGCGTCAATCTCCAAACTGTGCGATGGCATCTGCAAAGCCCGATGCACTTCTGCAAAACAATGGAGGACGGTTGTTAGCTGGGCGATCGCTGACTTGACTTCATGAGAAGTCGAGCGGTTAGCAATCGATCCGGCGAGCCCTATCACTGATGTGAACTCATTGTTCACCCGATGGGTAAACTCTCGGACGAGGAGGTGCTCGATGGAAGCTGATGCGAGGGAAAAGTCAGCGCTCGTTTGGGCGCCACGGGGGGAATGGATCGTCTGCATATGCTCGACCTCCTCAAATATGAATTTGATATAAAACTCGGGCTTACGAGCTCGCTCGGATCAAATCCGCAGCCTTCTCGGCAATCATAATGGTGGGAGCATTGGTGTTGCCGCCGACTATGGTTGGCATGATGGACGCATCGACCACGCGTAACGCGTCAACGCCCCGTACCCGAAGCCTTGCGTCCACTACGGCCGTCGGGTCGCTATCCGGGCCCATCTTGCAGGTGCCGACCGGGTGATACTGCGTGTCAGCACGGCGGCGAATATCCTTTTCTATGCCGGCGACATCGTCGACCCGCGTCGGGTAAAGCATTTTCCTGCGGAACCGCTCGAAAGGAGGAGATTCGATAATTTTCTGTTGGACTTGGGCTCCCTTGACCAAGAGCTTCAGATCGCGCTCGTCGGAAAGGAAGTTGGGATCGATACGGGGCGCATCCCGGGGGTCTGGGCTGTCTAATCCTACGGTGCCCCGGCTGTAGGGGCGCAAGACATCAACATGACAAGAGATGCCATGACCTGTGTGGAGTTTGCGCGCGTGATCGTCGACGATCGCGATGACGAAGATCAATTGAAGGTCTGGAATTGAGACTTCCGGCGACGAACGAAGGAAGGCTCCCGCCGTGCCGTAGGTGGTTGTCACGAGGCCGGTACGTTTCTTATTCCATTCGAATGCCGCGCGTGCGAGCTTCAACGCTCCTCGAAGTGAAATGCCAACCGTTTCGGTATCGCTTGGCACGTGCCACGATTGAACGTAGTCGATATGGTCCTGCAAATTTTTGCCGACGCCAGGCAGGTCATTCACCACCGCAATGCCAAATTTTTTTAACTCGTCGCCGGGACCGATGCCGGAAAGTTGCAGCAGCTGCGGCGAACCAAACGTTCCACTTGCTAGTATCACTTCTCGTCTGGCTTTAACTTCCTTCAGATCTCCTTCCTGGTAGTAAGACACGCCAGAGGCACGGCGATCTTCCAGTATTATTCTTGCAGAGAGAGCACCGGTGAGAACCTTGAGGTTTTTGCGTGACAGGTTGGGAGTAAGATAAGCCTTGGACGCGCTGCAGCGTTCGCCGCCCTTATGGGTGACCTGGTACTCGAACGCACCCTCTTGCTCGACTCCGTTGTAGTCGGGATTTAGGCGAATTTGATGCAGCGTTGCGGCTTGGAGGAACAGCTTAGTGAGCGGGCTCTCGTGTCGTGGATAAGTAACGTTTAAGGGACCGCCTTGTCCGTGGAAATCATTCTCAAATTGTTCGTTGTTTTCGGCTCGCTTGAAGATCGGTAGGACGTCATCATAAGACCAGCCTTGATTTCCAAGGGAGGCCCAGTGGTCGTAATCCCATCTATTTCCTCGCACGTAGAACATCGCGTTGATCGAGCTTGAGCCCCCGAGGGTCTTGCCGCGCGGCTGATATCCGCGGCGGCCGTTTAAGGCTGGCTGCGGTACAGTCTGAAACGCATAGTTATTAATTTTCGTTGGCACCATCGCAACTAAGGCCGCGGGGGCGTGAATCAAGACGCTCGTATCTTGCCCACCAGCTTCCAGCAAGCAGACTGTAATGTTCGGATCCTCAGTGAGACGCGAGGCCAACACGCACCCAGCAGAACCCGCGCCAACGATAACGTAGTCAAACTCGCTCTGGTCCATGGACCACTCCAGCAGTTAAAGTGTTTCGACTCGGCTTAGGGAAAAGAACGACATCGAGACGTTGTCTCGTCTGTTGACTCCAAGTCGCGCAAATCGGCCCGTGAATCCATTGCACCAAGGTGTCGTCGAGAATTCGTTTCAAGTAACTTCTGGCGCGAAACCGTTGCGGTGTGTCCACGTCGCGAGCCAACTCTCACAGCGACAAATGTCGGAGCTAGCGAGCGAAATCGTCTGTCGATCGATCGGGTTGGAGAGTAGGGTACTCGACGGTAGCTAGGTGCCAGTCGTCCAACCGACACCAAGGTATCATCGACGGTCGGTCGTAATCTGGCGCATTGTTTTGGCACGCGACTGTCAGGAAAGGGCCCCGATGGAGAAAGACCTCAGTCCACTCCTTGATGAGCTTCCCGGTCTGGTTTGGACAGCGCTACCCAACGGACATTTGGACTTCGCAAGCCTTCCTTGGTGTGAGTACAGCGGACTTGGGCTTGGTGAGCTGTATGGAGAAGGTTGGCAGCGTGCGATCCATCCGGAAGATTTACCCGAGCTGCTCAAACGCTGGCGATCCATTCTGTCAGCCGGCGAGGTGAATGCGATGGAAGCGCGCCTGCGACGCTTCGATGGGGGGTATCACTGGTTCACTTTTCGAGTTCGACCATTGATCGATGCGTCCGGAAGGATCGTCAAATGGCTCGGACTGAATGTCGATATAGAGGATCGAGGGCGATCTGGTCGTGCGAGCGAAGGTCTTTATCGCTCGATCACTGACACTATTCCGGCGATGGTCTTCTTTATGACGCCAGCCGGCGAGCTAGAGAGCGTCAACCAACACGTCCTGGAGTATGCCGGCAAGACGCTTGAAGAGCTGAAGGATTGGAGGTCGGGAAATTTTGTTCACGCCGACGATCTTGCGTCAGTGATTGCCGCCTGGGATCGATCGGTAACCACGGGGGAACCTTACGATATCGAGCAGCGCATGCGCCGTGCTGACGGAATCTATCGATGGTTTCATGTGCGCGGAATGCCTCGAAGGGACGTGCGGGGAAATATCGTTCGATGGTACATGATCGAAACCGACATAGATGACCGAAGACGAGCTGAAACTCTGCTCACGGGAGAGAAGCATCTGCTGGAAATGACGGCCGCGGGCAGTTCGATGTCAGATATTCTCGCGGAGCTCTGCCGATTTGTCGAAGCATCGACGGACGGATGCTACTGCAGCGTTGTCCTCTTAGACGCCGACGGAGCCCGGCTTGAACAGATATCTGCACCGAGCCTTCCAGTCGGCTTCATCAACTCAATCATTGGTGGGCCTGTAAATATCGAGTCAGGGCCCTGCGCTATGGCAGCGTATTTGAACGAGCAGGTGATTGCTCCTGACCTCGCGTTGGAGACCCGCTGGGCGTCGCACGCGTGGTGTCCTATGGCTGTAGCACATGGACTTCGGGCGTGCTGGTCAACGCCGATCTTATCAACGATGGGTAAGGTCGTGGGCGTTTTCGCGATTTATTACGACACACCCCAGACACCCACGCCGGAGCAACAGCAGCTCGTTGCCCAGTTCTCGCACGTCGCAAGCATAGCCATTGAACGCGCGCAAAGCGACGCAAAGCTGAAGCAAGGCGAGGCCCGCAAGGCCGCGATACTGAACGCGGCGCTCGATTGCATCATTACGATAGACCACGAAGGGCGGGTCATCGAGTTCAATCCTGCTGCTGAACAGACCTTCGGCTATCCCCGCAACATGATTGTGGGGCGGCAACTGGCGGATGCCATCATTCCACCAGCCATGCGGAGGAAGCATCGGCAGGGAATGGCCCGATACATAGCTACGGGCGAAACGCGATTGATCGGCCGAAGGGTTGAGATGACTGCACTACGCGCCGACGGCAGCGAGTTCCCGGTCGAGCTTGCGATTTCTCGCATCCCGCTTGAGGGAGCGCCGTCGTTCACCTGCTATCTGCGTGACATCACGGAACGCAAGCAGTCGGAAAACGAGCTTCAACGAAGCGGGGCGTTTCTTACCGAAGCCCAGCGTTTAAGTCGAACCGGTAGTTTTTCATGGTGCGTGCCGACCGGGGAGATCATCTGGTCAGAACAGGTTTATCGCATTTTCGAGCTTGATCAGGCGATTCCCGTTACGCTCGATCTGATTGGCGCGAGGGTTCACCCTGAGGACATCCCGTTGATGCGGGACATGGTTGCCCGGGCGGAGGCGGAAGCGGAAGACTTTGAGTACGAGCACCGGTTGCTGTTGCCTGATCGGTCGGTCAAGTACCTTCACCTTGTGGCCCATGCAACGCGGAACCGAACCGGCCAGATTGAATACATCGGCGCCGTGCAGGACGTGACCAAGCGACGACTTTCCGAAGAAGCACTCGAGGAGGTCAGATCGGAGCTGGCGCATGTTGTGAGGATCGCGAGCCTCGGGGTTCTAACGGCATCGATCGCGCATGAAGTAAACCAACCATTGTCAGGCATCCTAACGAATGCCAGCACCTGCCTGCGGATGTTGGCCGCCGATCCTCCCAACATCGATGGAGCGCGTGAAACTGCGCGGCGCACGATACGCGACGGTAATCGTGCCGCTGACGTAATTGTTCGACTGCGAGCGCTCTTCGGCAAGAGAAAGCTTACGATGGATCCGGTTGACCTGAATGAAGCGACGCAAGAGGTCATCGCCCTGTTGACGAACGAACTCAGGAGAGACCGAGTCAACGTTCGGACGCAACTTTCCGATGAGCTTCCGCCTGTCTTGGGCGATCGCGTTCAGATTCAACAGGTTATCCTGAACTTGGCCCGAAATGCACTAGATGCAATGGTTGATGTCGATACTCGGCCTAGAATGTTAGTCGTCAGAACCGAACGAGATACTGACGATGGCGTTCGCCTAACCGTGCAAGATGCGGGGGTGGGGTTCAATTCGATGGACGCCGACAGAATGTTCGATGCATTCTTTACGACGAAAGAGAATGGCATGGGCATCGGCTTGTCAGTTAGCCGCTCAATTATTGAGAGCCACCATGGTCGGATCTGGGCGCAGCCGAATGACGGCTATGGTGCTTCATTCTCATTTTCCATTCCTCGTCGCCTTGAGAATCCGGATAACCACGAGCATCGTATCAATTCGGGACCTGCTGTGGGGGGTAGGACATGAAGGAGTCGTAATGGTGGTTCGGTTGCTCGTCTGTATTGTCGATGATGATGAGTCTGTACGTGAATCGCTCCCAGACTTGGTCAGGGAGTTCGGATTCGCGGTAGAAGCGTTCTCGTCGGCTGAAGAGTTTCTTGTTTCGGATCATGTTGGTAAAACCAGTTGCTTGATCCTCGATATGGCTATGCCAGGAATGTCTGGGCCGGACCTCCAGCGAGAGCTTAAGCTGCGCCAGCAAGACATTCCGATCGTTTTCATCACCGGTCACGGCGACGAGACAACTCGCCCCCGCGCTCTGGTGGAAGGCGCCGCGGAATGTCTTCTCAAGCCGTTCAGCGACGCCTCGTTACGGGAGGCGCTGGACGCTGCGCTTAATATAAGGTGAACGTTACACGGTGCACTTACTGCAAAGAAAGCACGTAAAGCCATAGACCCATGTTTATTGGAGTCAACATCCATGTCGAACATCATGCCGATTGTATTCGTTGTCGACGATGATGTTTCGGTCCGAGACTCGCTGGAGCTGATGATCAGCTCATCTGGTTGGAAGCCGGAGATATTTTCTTCGGCGAAGGAGTTTCTTTCCAGTCCACGGGTACAGGCTCCCAGTTGTCTCGTGCTTGACGTCAATCTGCCGGATCTTAATGGCCTTGATCTTCAAACGCGTCTCGCTGGGGATCGGTTTGATATGCCGATCATCTTCATCACGGGATATGGGGACGTTCCGATGACGGTGCGCGCAATGAAGGCGGGTGCGGTCGAGTTTCTAACAAAGCCATTCAGCGACGATGTATTGTTGGGCGCAATCAGTCACGCCATCGAACGAAGTCGCGCCATACTTTTGCACGAGGCGGAAATAGAGAGTCTTTCCGATCGCTATGAAACGTTGAGCTGTCGCGAACGGGAGGTGATGGCCTTGGTCGTAACCGGTCGACTGAACAAGCAGGTCGCTTATGATCTGGGTATCAGCGAGATCACGGTGAAGGCGCATCGAGGTCGGGTAATGCATAAGATGCAGGCAGGGTCTCTCGTCGATCTTGCATCAATGGCCGAGAAACTTCGCCTGTCACAGGCGCCCCGATGTTGACTGCGGTTGCGCTACAGCCGCTTGTGCCGCGTCGACCGCAAGCTTTCCGATGGTGCCTCTTGCAAATCTGAGAGAGGGCGCATCTTAAGGCGTCCCCTCAGCAGATCGTTTGCGGTTACGTTCAATGATTTATGCCGCGCTTTTTGCCTCAGCGACGGCCGCAGGCGGTGTGCGGAACGAAATTGACAGCCGATTGAAGGTGTTTATCAAGCCGATTGCGTAGGTTAGATCGGCAAGCTCTTTGTCGCTGAATTCGCTTGCAGCCGATTCATAGTCTACGTCGGGAATTCCTGTTTCGGCGACATTCGTCACCGTCTCCGCCCAGGCGAGCGCTGCGCGTTCCCGGATGCTGAATAATTCCCCTGCATCGCGCCACACCGGTATTAGCACAAGCTTGTCGACCGGGACGCCGAACTTGAGCAGATCGCGAGAATGCATGTCGATGCAATAGGCGCAGCCATTTATCTGTGAAACACGCAGATAAACCAGATAAATGAGATCTTTTGAAAGGCCGCCGTTCAGTAGGGAGACGTGTAGTCCTCCTAGAGCCTTGTAGCCTGCGGGTGACACGTTGGCATAGTCGATTCGGTTGGTCATGATGGTTCCTTTCATTGATGCATTTCTATGGTCTGATCCATGCGCTGCCCCGTAAGCGGGGAAGCCTCCATTCTTGTCCTGTAGACGGCGTCGTCCAATCGTCTGGCGATAGCAAGAAGGTTCGCTCTTAATCGGCTGAGTAGTTGCACATGATTTTAGCGTCCGGGAATAGTGGACCATTATTGCGCAGCGTCGATTGTCCTTTGGTGCCGGTTCTTGGCGGGTAGATGCTTTGCTTAAGCAGTCTTGTCCGAGTTCGACGCCGATCGGCCGCGAGTGATCTGTCGGGACGGTGAGGGGGCCGTGAAGTCGTGCCAGGCAATCCTAAGGGGTCGGCGACACCTTGGTCTGATAGGGCCGTCGCCAATTTGATGTCATCACGTGTGTGTTGAACCTCGCGAGAAGACTTCGTCGCCGGAGTCGCCATCGCCAATTCCGATTAGCTCTAACGCGATGAGGAGAGAGCAATGAGAGAATTCAATTTACTGATCAACGGACAACTCGTATCAGGTGCCGCAAGGCTGAATGTTATCAATCCTGCAACCGAAGAGGTGCTCGCACAGGCGCCGCGAGCTGATCTCGCCCAACTTAACGAGGCAATCGCCGCCGCAAAGGCGGTGTTTCCCGCTTGGTCGGCCAAGCCAGTTCACGAGCGCGGCGCGCTGCTGGTCAAATTGGCGGATGCATTAGAGGCGAGAAAGGACGAGTTCGTGCGGTTGCTAACTCTTGAACAGGGTAAGCCGCTTTCTGAGGCGCTTTGGGAGATCGAATTTACCATTGAGATTATCCGTCACCATGCGACGCTCGATCTGTCGGACAAGGTCTTAAGGGAAGACGCTTCACATAAAATCGTGCGGCAGAACATGCCCCTCGGCGTGGTGGCGGCTATTGTGCCGTGGAATTTCCCGGTGCTTCTGCTCGTCATTAAATTGGCGCCGGCGCTGCTTGCCGGCGACACTCTGATTGCGAAGCCAGCGCCGACAACGCCGTTAACAACGCTTCGGTTTGGGGAAATCTGTGGTGAGATCCTGCCGCCAGGCGTGGTCAACGTCATTGTCGACAACAATGATTTGGGTGATGCGCTTTCTAGTCACGCCGACGTGGCCAAGGTTGCTTTCACCGGCTCCACAGCGACCGGTAAGAAAGTGATGAGCGGAGTGGCTGGTTCGCTGAAACGGCTAACCTTGGAGCTAGGCGGCAACGACGCCGCGATTGTGCTTGATGACGTCGATCCGATCGAGGTCGCTCCCAAATTGCTCAATGCTTCAATGATGAACGCTGGTCAAATATGCCTTGGCGCGAAACGGATCTACGTCCATGAGTCGCAGTATGGTCAAATTTGCGAAGAGCTTGGACGTTTGGCAAGCGAGTGCGTAGTCGACGACGGACTTAAGCAGGGCACGCAGATGGGGCCGCTCCAGAACAAGGCTCAGTTTGAGAAAGTCAAAGGCTTCCTCGAGGATGCCAAACAGAACGGGAAGATCGTTGCTGGGGGCGAGGTGCTCAATCGCAAGGGCTATTTCATTCGGCCGACGATCGTTCGAGACATAGCCGATGATGCACGGCTCGTGAGAGAGGAACAGTTCGGACCGATCGTTCCGATACTGCAGTATTCTGACATTGAGGACGCGATAGCGCGTGCCAACAACTCGGATTATGGGCTCGGTGGAACGATATGGGCGAAGGACCTCGATCGCGCGTTTGAAGTGGCAACCAAAATCGAAACCGGCATTGTCTGGATTAATACGTTTCTGGATGTGTCGCCCGACATCGCTATTGGCGGTGCCAAACAATCAGGCATCGGCTCTCAATTGTGTCGGGAAGGGCTTGAAGCATTTACGCAATCCAAGATCATCAATATGGCGAAGTAGCTTTCGGGATTCGTTCGGTGTGCGGGGTTGACTCTTCGCGCACCTCCTAGGGCCTGATCCACGTGCCGAGCATGTCGGAATGCGCGAAGAAGCTGGTTGTCTGAGAAAAAGCGGATGTTCTGTCTTCATCAGCGTGTGGCGGCAAGTTACCCGGCGGATGTCGATTCCGGGATTCCGATTACGTTCCGCGGCGTGAAACACGCCAACTGATCCGAAGGTATCGACGACACCATGGTGCAATAGATTGATAGTCGCGTTTCCTGCATCTGCATAGCAGCAACAAGACGAGACCACCTATTACCAAACATCGGAAAGGTAGACGCCATGACGATCATCAAAGCTGCCGCCGTCCAAATCAGTCCCGTGCTCTTCAGCCGGGAGGGCACCGTGAACAGGGTTGTGAGCAAGATCATCGAGCTCGGTCGACAAGGTGTGCAGTTCGCAACGTTTCCGGAAACAGTGGTGCCCTACTATCCGTATTTTTCCTTCGTTCTGCGGCCGTTCGAGATATATGCGGAAAACCGGAGGCTGCTTGAACAGGCGGTGACAGTGCCTTCGGCTGCAACTCGGGCGATCGGTGACGCCTGTAGACAAGCCAACATGGTTGTTGCCATTGGCGTCAGCGAGCGCGATGGCGGGTCAATCTATAATACCCAGTTGTTGTTCGATGCCGACGGCTCCCTGATCCAGCGCCGCCGCAAGATTCTCCCGACCCATCACGAGCGCATGGTATGGGGTCGAGGCGACGGCTCCGGGTTGAAGGCGGTGGACAGCGCCGTCGGACGCATCGGCCAGCTGGCGTGCTGGGAGCATTACAGTCCGCTCGCCCGTTACGCTCTGATGGCAGATGGCGAGCAGATCCACGCCGCTATGTATCCCGGTTCATTCGGGGGCGACATCTTCTCCGAACAGACGGAAGTCAACATCCGTCAACACGCCTTGGAATCCGGCTGTTTCGTCGTAAACGCAACGGCCTGGTTGGATGCGGACCAGCAGGCCCGCATCATGAAGGACACGGGCTGTCCGATCGGTCCGATCTCCAGCGGCTGCTTTACGGCGATCGTCTCACCGCAAGGCCAATTGATGGGAGAGCCCCTGCGCTCCGGCGAAGGCGCGGTGATTGCTGATCTCGATTTCTCCCTGATCGACAAGCGCAAGCGCATGATGGATTCACGCGGCCATTACAGTCGCCCAGAACTTCTCAGTCTGTGGATCGATCGGACACCCTCCGCGTATGTTCATGAGCCGCGCGCTCAACCTGTGCAGGCCATCCTAGATGACGTTGATTACAGCGTCGTGGCGTAATCATTATTGAGCGTCCGAACCGTGGGAGATGGCAATGGGACACGACGCGATCCCCAGCGCGGAACTGCCGGAGTTGGTCAAGGTAAGTTCCGAAAACATTTCGATTGAAGATGTTCGAATTATTTCCGGGAAACCCTTCGACGACGTTCGGGTTGCGCTAGAGAAGCCTCCCAGATTCGATGATAGAATTCGCGCTCTTTTGCACTATGGAGACATTACGCGCGTTAAAGCGGAGCTGAATAGAATCCAGGGTGACGCCGGCCTTGTCATCTTTTCCGTCGCGGCCCACGGAGACTGGCTGCAAATCCGTTCGGGAAAGCGCAACGCCGCGCAATATGTCATCGGCAATGTGCTGATCTCCTCGGAGATGACGCGACACGAGCTGGCAGCAGGACTCTATGCGCCGCTGAGGGTCATTCTCTACTAGAACGAGGCTGGCACCGGGACCTTTGAATACGATCCGCCGTCCACGCTGTTTGGTCAATATGGCAATGACGGAGTGTCGCGGAAGACCTCGATCAAAAGATCTACGACGTTCTGATCAAGGCCGCAAAATGAAGCGCTATCTCAGATCAGGGCCAACCCCGTTATGAAGAGCCTTTTTAATACTGCTCGCCCGGAAGGACTGACTTGGCCTAGTTCACGAGGCACATCATGGCGCTAACCAATCAGTCCAAGAAGTGTAACGATCTTGGCCATCTGAAGCATAGCCAATTAAAGGGAAGGATCAAAAAATGAGGAGATTGATGCTCGTTCTGTCGCTTACGCTTGGCGCGACAGTTCCACTTACCTGCGCGGACGCTGGGACCGGAACAGCGACAACATTGATGACCAAAGAGCTTCCAGATTTTCCTGGGAAGGAGGGAATGGTCGAAGTCGTTGACTTTGCTCCCGGTGAAGTCTCGCAACCGCATCGACATAATGCGGATCTCTTCGTCTATGTCTTGGAAGGAGGAATCGTAACGCAGGTGGAAGGTGAAGCCCCCAAAACCGTTAATGCCGGTGATGTCTTCTATGAAGGGCCCACTGACGTGCATATCGTGAGCCGCAACGCCAGTGCGACGAAACCTGCAAAATTACTTGTCTTCTATGTGAAGGTTAAAGGCGCTCCTCCAACTGTCCTTATCGGGCACGAGCATAAATAGGGGGCATGGCGCCGGGCGAGGGCGTGCGCGCCCTGATGGAGTTCACCTTAACATCACGAGGCGTTGAATGAATCATATAGGGCGCTGCCTTTGCGGCGCGGTTGCATTGCAAGTTACGGGAACACCAGAGGCCATGGGATACTGTCATTGTGCAACCTGCCGCGCTTGGTCCAGTGGGCCGATCGTTGCCTTCACGATCTGGAAGGCGGAAGCCGTCACGGTTATCTCTGGGGAAGAGCATCTCAAAAATTTCGCGAAAACCGAGCGAAGTCAGCGCAAATTTTGTGAGCGGTGCGGCGGGCAATTGATGCTCGCCATTCCGACACTAGGCTCGGTGAACGTATTCGCTACGACGCTTCCGACGCTCGCGTTCAAGCCATCCCTTCATGTCAACTACGCCGAAACGGTTCTGCCAATTCGGGACGGCTTGCCAAAATTCAAGGACTTTCCGGCGGAGGTCGGAGGATCAGGCGAATTGTTGCCAGAGTAAGGGGCGATCAACAATCGACGTACGGATCTTTTTAAGAAAGTAAGGGGCGCAATGCATCAGAGGCACTCATGAATACTACCTATGACCCAAAGATAACGGCTCTTCTTTGCATCGACTGTTACAACGATTTTCTAAGCGAGGGCGGAAAGCTGTGGCCGTGGGTCGAAGAGATGGCGAAAGAGGTCAATCTTCTCGACAATTTGCGCACTATCGTCTCAACAGCGCGAAAGGCAGGCATCAAGATCTATCACGTTCCGCACCATCGGTGGGAGCCTGGAGACTATGTGGATTGGAAGTATCCATCGCCCTATCAGTTGGGCGCGGGCGAACGACAGGCGTTTGCGAAAGGCACATGGGGAGGAACCTTCCACGACGACTTCCAAGTTCAGCCGGGCGACATTCTGGCCACTGAACATTGGGCGTCGAGTGGATTTCCAAACACTGATCTCGAACATCAGCTGAAGCGTTATGGCAAGGAGAGGATCATTTGCGTTGGTTTACTTGCAAATACATGCCTTGAGGCTACAGCGCGTATTGGCATGGAGTTGGGTTTCCACGTTACGCTTGTTCGCGATGGGACAGCCGCCAGGTCAAAGGAAGCGTATCACGCCGCTCTCGATATAGACGGTCCAACCTACGCGCACGAAATTCTCACCACGGCGGAGCTAGTAAATGCGATCCAGGCGAGCAGGGAGGCGTAAATTGCAAGATCGAGAACTTCTCGTCGGTCGATTCTGGAAGCGACTTTCGTCGAGACGCTCGATGTTGTAATGGGGATAGTTATCTTCCGTGGTCCGCTGAGCCTCATCGAAGACATTGAACAGACGGTCAAACCCAATTGTCGACCGCCACAATGGGCTCCAATCATACCTCATAGCCAAATCCTCCTTAGAGCAAGTTGGGTACGAGCCGGCACCGAACACCCGCCAGCGTCCGTCTGTCCTGATTGAGGCACCCAGATCGCTCTCGGCGACGGAAAAACTTCGAGAATCCCAAAAAAAGTTTCAAGGGTTGCTGTAAAAATTTTACGAGGATGTTTAGGGCTCTCTCGCGGTTCTTAGGTCGTCATTGCCTTTACCGGTGCTTTGCCCCCACAGGTGGACGGTGAGGGCCACCAAGGGAAAGTGGCTACGATTCTCTTGAACGCAGGAATCCTTTTGATTATTTTTGCGGTCGGGCAGGGCCCAATTCCAACCCGTAAAGGACACTTATGACCGTCTAGGTGACGATGATGATCGACGAAAATCTAGCCCTCATCCGCTCGACAATTAACAATATCAGACGTTGCCGCCGCTTGCTGGAAAACCAGCTGACCGCGGCCGAGCGACAGTTCGTTGAGCGCCGCCTCTCAGAGGAGAGAGCCACGCTCGAGGCGCTCCGCGCCGAAACATTTCCCATTGCATTCCGGCTAATTCATAACGGGTCCGAAAATCGGCAGCTCGGCCGGTATCAGGAATAGAGAGCGGCTATGAAAACTAGGACTCCGGAGGAATATCAGCGTTGGTTGGTTGAGCAGACTCGAGACTGCCTAAGCCAATCGAATCAGGCGATGGATACCAAATTGACGGAGGCGGTCGAAAACGCCGCCCAGGAATACGCTCAGACAATTGATCGGTTGATAGCCAGCAGAAAGAAGACCAACTCAGGTCCAGAGGAATAAGGCATCGGCTAACAGCTCCGGTACCTTTCCGGACAATGAGTCAGACGGCGCGATGGCGTCATCTGCCGTGGTCTCGTTCTTCAAACTTTTCGGGACGGTAATTCAGAAGTTTCAGCTTGGTACAATGCCGTCAGCACCTGGTAAAATGGAGAGCCCCCGGGCTCAAGCTTCCGGATGTCATTCGATGTCTGTCCATTATCGGAAAAATCGATCAGCTATGCCAACGCATCACGCCCCAGACCATCGCTATCACCACGATGGCAGAAGCGATTACGATCCACGGCATGTCTTTTCGCTCGCGAGGGGTCATCAGTTTCCAATACGGGGTCGATGCATCGGTTCAAAAAAACGCGGCTCAGAACAACGTTTCACTTTGTTGTCATGGCCAGTTCCTCAGAGGTAAAGCGCGCGTCAACTCGATGGTGGTCCTCCCGCCCATAACAATCAGGAAAATTGAATGTTCCTCCGCACCTGCCTTGCGGTCGCGGGTGCTGGCCTGTTTTAACCCATAGTGGCCTGTTTTGGTTTTGGCAGTGGCCTATTTGAAAAGATCTTCTGTCCGGTATCGAACCGATGCTGCACATGCTAGTTGATGAGCAAATCACCGCGACGAAGCGGAAGTCATGTGTGAGAAGTGCGATGAAATGGACCGGAAGGTCCTTCGATACCACCGTTTGCAACCACAGATTACTGACCAGCGCACGCTTGATTCCATCAAAAATATCATTGACGACGTGAGGGCATCGAAAGCTGCGCTTCACCCGCCAATCAAAGAACAAGCCCGACCATCATGAGTGATAGTTTCGCTTTTGTGCGATCTGGCCGCGCGTTATGAGCCCGCGCCCTAGTGCCAAAAAAGAGCGAAAGCGAAGAGCATTATCGGCAGCGCTCCTAGAACTGACACTGTGAGGAGGAGCCGGCGCCTTGTGTGCATTCAATAGCCGTTCAGGATTGGTGCAGGTTGATGGCCTTGGGACCTTTGCCCTTTTTGTCGGGCTCGACATCAAATGTAATGCGCTGTCCTTCGGCCAGCCCGTTCCATCCAGCTCTTTCGACTGCGGTAATATGAACGAACACGTCGGGACCGCCTTTATCGGGCTTGATGAAGCCATAGCCGCGGTCTGCGTTGAAGAATTTAACTGTCCCTGTGGCGGACATCGAAATGCTCCTCCGAAATATAGTTTAACGAACTAAAATATGATCGGTCCTAAAGGTTGATATTACCATTGATCGAACACTTGCACTAGATTGCAAGGCGAACCATTCCCCAAGATCGGGCAAGGCCTCCGGCGCTCCTTAACGGGGGCGACGTTTCTATTCAGGCCGCCCGTATTGATGGTCGGGTAGTCCCTTCGCGTGATGGGAGGAACTGTGACTTTCTGATAGGATTACCTTAGCAAAGAATGTCCAGCCTCGAGGAGGACGCAATGCAACAGGGCAAGCTCAACCATCTCGACGAGGCCGCCGAAGACCGCCGCAAATTCCTCGCTGCATGCGGCAGGTTCGCCGTGGTCACTCCGCCCGCTATTACGCTTCTGCTGTCGACGTCGTTAAACTCTACAGCCGTCGCCAATTCGAACGGTGGCAATGGCAAAGTTAAGCCCGGCAACAATGGCTTCGGCAATGGCGGCGGTGATGGTGGTAACAAGCAAGATGTATCCCGCTAGCCTTACAGCTTCGCCCAGGTTATGTGGCCGCGCACCCCTAACCCGGGCGCGGCTTTTCGTTTTGAACATCTAGGATGAACGAAGAAGGGCCGTTCATTGAGGCGACCTCTACGTTTCGATTAAGGCACAGTTGCCTGATTTTTTCCCTTTTTACGCAACAAATCGGAAACATAGGAGTCATCGGAGCATCGCCCTTGGCGAGGAAGCAAAATGCTCGGGAAACTCTATCAGCGGGTGCGCCTGTGGATCTACCCGGAGCCGCAGGAACCAATCGACCCCCACGAGGATCACTCGTCCCTTGCGACGCTCGTTCGCCTTCTCCAGGAGGAGGACACCTGCGGCGGAGAACCAAGCTAGGTTCGGGCGCGCTACGCAGCTCTGAACCGGCTTCTGGGCCGGGATAGCTTCTCAGGCGGGATCTTTGCTTCTGGAATTTCGGTCTTCGTCTCTCCAACCCGGGTACAACTCGGACAGAGAAAAACATGCTGGATTAAGGCGGGGTTCTCGTCCTGGATCAAGCTGGAGCGTGTCCACCTCATCTCTATCTGACATGTCGGACAGATGGGGGGCTCCAACTCGTCGATGGATTTTTTAAGCCTATCCATTCCGCCTTTTTAGCGACGGCGACCGAACGCTGCAAGATCGTCCGGTGGCATGGATTGGGCGAGTTAACGGGGCGCAGCTTTCAAAATTTCTAGATAGTCATTCCGGAAGCCTGCCGATGAAACTCCGCCCAATACTCGCTCGCCATTAGTTGCAGCATTTCTGCGATTTCAGGGGGCGCTGACTGTGCTAAGCGTCGACATCGGACGATCTAAACCAGCAACGATGAGGGATAGTCGGTAGTGATCTGATTCATTACGTGGGATCCAGCTCGTCTAGGCACTGGCTGAATGCGAGTCCTGTCGGAAGTATTGGAGTGAACTTGCGGCTGCGGCGCTTGTTCCTTCGACACCCCAAAACGCGCAGAGCCGGCTGGGCGTTAGGGAATCGCAAGCCCAGCCGGCCCTTGCCGCAGTCCGTGAGAGACGCGGCATCTTTAAGCCGTAGCGTCTTCCAAAGAGTCGTGGGAGTCTTTTACGCCATCCGGGCTCAATTAAACTTGTGGCAGCCCAAACCCGCATAATTGAGTAGTGGCGTTTCCGGCATGACCTGCTATGGTGCATGCATTCGATTGCTGGCACTGCTTTTTGTTAACGCGTCCTGCGGATCCCTTTCCAAAGACATCGCTGAAATTGGATAGGTTCGCGCAATGTTGCGCGACAACGCGCATGCGTGCGCTTAGAGGAAGCAAAATGACAACAGGTACAGTGAAGTGGTTTAACGGCCAAAAGGGCTTTGGATTCATTCAGCCGAACGGCAGCGGGGCCGATGTATTCGTTCACATTAGCGCGGTGGAGCGTGCCGGCCTGACCGGCCTCGCCGAAGGCCAGCAGGTCTCCTACGAGATCAAGACTGACAAGATGCGCGGCAAGTCCAGCGCGGAAAATCTCTCCCTGATCTAACACAGCTCTTCGAGCGCATTCCGCGGATGTACCGGACTGTGCTCCTTATGCTGCTCAAAGTCGCTTCACGGATGTACTGGAGCGATTTGATGAAACCCCGTCAGCAGTGGCGGGGTTTTTGTTTTCAATGGCGGCCATTATTTCCTCTCGGCCGTCACAAGAATTTCGAAGATGGGATTTGCGAACTCGTCGGTCACTTCCATTCGCCAGTCGTGACCGGCTGACCTTCAGGTGGTCGCCTGCGCGGCTTCCTACGCGAGTGATTTGTTGTCTAGTTCCAGACCATCGTAGTAAGCCCGATCATGGTGAATGTTGAAGTAGTACCGCGGCATCGCCACCTCATTTTTCGGGAAATGTAAATGCCGATCGGTGGGCAGCGTTCCAGCGAAATCTGGCGCGGTTAACGCGGCGGCAGCGGCCCAGTACTCTCGTCTCGCGACGCCTCGAACCTGGTCGTCGGTTCGCACCTGAACAATCTGAACTTCGGATTTGACCCATGTTTATATCTGAGGCGAGGCGTTGCTTCTCGTTGTTCTGTGTAACCTTTGCTCGGGCGGCTCTCTATCCGAAAGCAAACCAGCCAAGCACCACGATAACAGGGACTGCCATCACTCCAATAACGAGCGGAGAGGGATCCATCAGGTTCTTCTCTGGCTGCTGATCGTCGTCCGTCATGGTCTAATCTCTTGGGCTTTGATTTGTCGGCGCCAGCGATAAGCCCTCCGCCGCAACCTTATCCCGAACCGAATCCTCGGTCCGGCCGAGCTTCATCGCAATCAGTCTGGTCGGCGTGTTCTCGGTAATGAGCGTCTTCAGGGTATTGAGATCGTCGCCGCTCCACGGCTTGCCGTCGTTCTCGTTTGCCATTGTGCACCTCCGTCACGTTGGCAACCGTGGAGCATCAATGTAGTTCCGCCTTAGCGGGGCTCGTACACGGTCGGGTAGACGCCAGCACCGCGGCGATTCCGCTTCAATTGCCTCTCGTCGGGGAACGGACAGCCGAGTTTCTTTGCCTGGGCTTTCACGCCGGTGACGCTACGGCGGAACGCCACCGATGCCCGAACCGCTGACACTCCTGATCTAACCATTTCCTCCAGGCGCTTGATGTCTTCGGGCTTCCAAGTGCGATTAGTGACGTGGGTACTCATTTCCCTTCGACCTCTGGCGGTGGAATTTTTCCAAAACGCTCGTCGAAGGTTTCGGTTCCGACGCCCTCACCACCTCCGCGTGGGCGTTCCAAATATTTCGATGAACTCGCCGCCGCTCGCATCATGCAAATGCTTGCCAATGTTTTCAGCCTTTCGCATGTCGAAGCTCTCACCGCATACGGTGCACGTCGTCCAGTGGTCCCCCTCGTAAGGTTCCCATCCTGCCGGAACACCATCGCTCGGTTTGTCGTCGGTCATCGAGGCAACCTCTTGCCGATCTTAACAACCTTCTTTTCGCGCATTAATGTCCCGTCGGGCTTCCCGTGGACAAGCTGGATCATGCCAATCTGAGCATGGAGGAGAGGGCCGGTTTTCGTCGCCGCCATCAAGAGAGCTTCCGTCGCGGTCAAAACGGGTTCGGTTTTTCGCTGCGCTTCAGTGAGGGCGAGAATGTAGTCGCGGGCATCTGCCAGCGTCTCTAAAGGCTTTCCAACTGGCACTTCTATCGGCCGCTCGAACCGGTCTTCCCACGACACGACGCTACTCCGGAACGCTACTAACCGGATTTAAGATCGGTCGAATCCTTATGTTCCGCAGAACGCTTGGAGATTAGGTGGGGGGCGCGGTGTCGGCGATAAAGATACGCCCGCCGCCGTCGATCGTCCACCAGCCTTCCGCCTTCCCGAAATCGCGGCCCAGGCCCCATTCCTCGACAGAGCCGCCAGACTTCCAGACGAACTCGTGGTTCGTGATGCCGGCGTAAGTATGCTTCAAGGTCGGGTCGTTCTTGGCCGCGATGGCTGCGCGGAATATCCGCAACATCTCCATCGCGGCCGCTTTCGGATCGGCAAAGGGCCTTGCTTGCTTGTACTTCATGCCGGGTGTTGGACGCGATTCCGGCGAAGTTGGTCAAGTCCTAGGCGCTCCTTGATCCGGTTTGGTTTAGATCTTCCGGATCGCAAAAGATGCTTGCGCGCTCTCCAGACATCCACTTCCTGCTGAAGCTTCGCAGCCCAACGTCGCTCGATATTGTCGACGATATGATTTGGAAGTTTCATTATCTTTTGCCTCCCCTAGTTAGGCTGCCATTGCGCGGGAGGCGGAACGGATGCGCTGCGCTTTGCCGCCAGGCGGGAGGGGCGGCCCGCCATCTAATTCGCAGAGGGCTTCGAGAATGTCGTCTATTGAGACGGGCGCGGTTAGCCCGGCTGGTGCACGTAATCTGGGACATGACGCGACCGCGGCGGCGTCCGAAGCCCACGATGCCAAAATAGCGCGCTTTTCACCGAGGGTGAGATCGGTGCTTCTCACGACGTCGCGGGGGTGGTTGAAAACCCGTGCCGGGTGCAAAAGAGCATTGATGTCGAATACGTTGTGGTCCGAACGAAGTTCATCAGGTGCGGTCGTCGGCCGCATGGTTGCCTCCATTGTCTGACGAGTTGATGATGGAAAGCTGCCGCGCTGGGGCGGCAGCCCCTCTTGTTAGGCGGCTTTCGCCTCGATCCGTTCGGGCGTCATTGCCTTTTCGGCGTTGATGGCGATCTGACGCGGCTTCATCGCTTCAGGCACTTCGCGCACCAAGTCGATCACAAGCAGGCCGTCCTTGAACTGGGCGGACTTCACCTCGACATGGTCCGCGAGCGTGAATTGGCGCTTGAAGGACCGAGTTGAAATCCCGCGGAAGAGGTAGAGCCGGTCGCCGTCCTTCGCGGTCTTGCGACCCTCCACGGTTAGGACATTCTGCTCGGCGGTCAGCGAGATCTCGTCCGGGCTGAACCCGGCCAACGCCAGGGAAATCTGGAAGCGATTCTCGTCCATCCGCTCGATGTTGTAGTGGGGGTAGTTGTCTTCAGTGGTCCGCTGGACCTCGTCGAAGACGTCGAACAGGCGGTCAAATCCGATTGTCGACCGCCACAGGGGAGTCCAATCATACCTCATAGCCAAATCCTCCTTAGAGCAAGTTGGGTACGAGCCGGCACCGGACAACCTGCCGGCGCCCGTCTCATTGCTGGGCCCTGATTGAGGCGCCCAGATCGCCTTCCAGCGACGGCAAAAAAATCGGGAAGCCCAAAAAAAGTTTCAAGGGCTGCTATGAAAATATTTTCCGAGGAAGGCGAGGGCTCTCTCGTGGTTCTTACGGTGAGGGCCACCAAGGGAAAGTGGCTACGATTCTCTTGAACGCAGAAATCCTTTTTATTATTTTCGCGATCGGGCAGGGCCCAATTCCAACCCGTAAAGGACGCTTATGACCGTCTAGGTGACGATGATGATCGACGAAAATCGTCATGATGCCTGGTAGCCTGCGTAGCCCGGACCTGGCACGAAAAGCCAAGGAACGATTGCGCAACGTCGCGGTACTCTTCACATCCGGCTATACGCAGAACGCCATCGTGCATGGCGGGCGGCTTGATCCCGGGGTGGAGCTTTTAGCCAAGCCATACACACGCGAGGCGCTTGCCCGAAAAATCAGACACGTTTTGGCCAATCAAGATCAAAGGCGCGTCGCTCAGGGATCGCAACACTCGGCGAAGGAAAAGACTTTCGAAGATGCGACGGTGTTGCTCGTCGAAGACGACGACCTCATCCGCCTTACGACGATGGACATGCTGAGCGATATCGGATGCAAGGTGAAAGAGGCCAGCACGGCTCAAGAGGCTCTGAAGATCCTGGATGAGCAACCCGTGGACGTCCTGCTTACGGATGTCGGTCTCCCTGGAGTTTCCGGTCTTCAGCTCGCAAGGGACGTCCACGCACGCCGGCCCGGTCTACGCTTAGTTCTCGCGACAGGCGACAGCGGGGGTCAATCTGAAGCCGCGCGATTGGGCGCGATATTGCTCGTGAAGCCTTACACCCCGCAATCTCTTCGCCAGGGTTTCGAACATGCGCTGAAGAAGCGTCGCTGAGTAGGTGGTCTCGTTTAGTGTTCGAAGGAGTGCTGAGCGCTTAAGCTCGATCGGCTTTCAACAACGGCCCTCACTGTTTAAAAGTCCGCTGAATTACAGAGGGCCGCGGCAATGTCTGCTGATTGGCCCTCGAGGTCGTTGAGTTTACCGTCCAATCGTCCGGCACGTGGCAGCTTTTCGCGAGCGACCGTCTCGTTGTCGCGTCGAAGGGAGCGTCGCGGGTGAAACAAGCCTTTTCGCCGGCGCGTGCTGGGTGGCCGAGTGCGCGTCAACAAGGCAAAGAGGAAAACGCTTCCGTAGTGTCTGCGGCGAATCTGGATTCAAGTCCGACTGTCTGATCGATTAGTCCATGCGCGGACGGGCCTCGTGGCCGCCGCTCGTGGAACATTCCCAGGAAAAGCGCGATCAACTTGAGCCCATGGGAAATGAGGACGCCGACAGTAAGGAAGCCTCCGTCACGCGAGCCGGCACATGCAATGCTATTCGCGGGACCTCTGTTTACCGACTCCTTGGCAGCGGATGGTGTGAAGGCGACGAATTACTGCACCGCACTGACCTCTTGAAGGAACCAGCAGGATCAGTGGAAATTGTTCCGGCAGATCGCTTTGAGAGGGAGGTTCCCCATGAGCGTCAATCCTGCAAGCAGAGCAAAGCTCGGCACGCACCCGCTACATCCCATGCTGGTTCCGTTTCCCGTCGCCTTCCTGGTCGGAGCCTTTGTGACGGACCTCGCGTTCATTGGAATGGGCGACGGTTTCTGGGCGAGAGCCTCGGTGTGGTTGATCGGCGCCGGCGTTGTGATGGCGCTTCTCGCTGCCGTGGCCGGGTTTATCGATTTTTTCAGCGAGCCTCGCATCCGCGCACTGAACGATGCCTGGTATCATATGTTCGGTAATCTCACCGCAGTTGCCATTGCAATCGTCAACTTTGTCCTCCGGTATAATGAGGGCGCTGAAGCCGCGATAAGACCGTGGGGCTGGATTCTTTCGCTCGTGGTCGTCGGCATTCTGCTGTTCACCGGCTGGAAAGGCTGGGAGTTGGTCTATAGCCATCACGTGGCCGTTCTCGACGCACCGGGCCAGACCAGTTCTGAGCCTGTGGTGACGGACCACCGTGGCGGCTCTGGACGGCGCGCCGCTTAGGCGGCCTCGGCCCTATCGATGGCCGGACCATCAGGCTGCTTCCGTTCTTGAAGCTTGATATCGGGCTCAAATGCTTTGCTCGACGCGCGCAGACAGCCAAATGGTGATAATCATGGTGACCAGCCCGCCGTTCCGCTAATAGTGCGGTTCATCAGGTGTTCCGTTCCTCGTCGCTCCTGTCGTTCTCGGAGTGATTTGAGAAGCTGGGCTACTACGCGTGACTTTTGGCGGATCGCTGGCCGGGAATGTCTCCTCGAGCTGACGGTTTAACTCGTCATCAACTTCTCGCTTTTCACGCTGTTGGCGCGTCTCCTTTTCGTTCGGCATTGCGCGACCTCCGTTTTGAGTTCCTAACAGCACGACGATAAGTCAAGCGAATAGAGCGGGCTATCTGGTCAGAAGCAGCGCGTCTCTATGGCCGCCAAGCACATTTTGCTCGGAGGTGAGCGCCCTCGAAGGACACGCGCCGATATCTAGACGGGCACATTTAATATGTTGCTGCGGCGAAGCGGGCCGAGCGGTAGAACGCGAGATGACTATCAAAAGCCTAAACCCATCGGACGTGGTTTGCCAGCGAGAACCCGAACAATGAACCTTCCGTTTCCGCAACCGTGAGCGTTTCCTATTGATTCCGTATCGTCGCCGTATCCCAAAAGCATTGCGCACTTTGGAAGAATGTTCCGCTCCATGCACAACGCAGCGAAAGGCAAGCACATGAACGTTATCTGACGCAGCACACGGGCTCATATCCATAAAGCCGATACCTCCTGGCAAAAGCAACCAGCGACAAGGGGACGCGCTGCGCGCTTCCCTCTAAGGCTGGAATTCCGATTTTAATGAGCCAAGTGATACAATGATCGGGCCTGCTGAATGGTCTTTGCGTGGAGTGTGCAATGTATATCCTGGCAGCGACGGATTTTTCGACACGGTCTCAACGCGCCTTGCGTCGAGCTGGCCAATTGGCTCGAGCTGCCGCCGCAGAGCTCGCACTCGTTCATGTGGTGGATGATGATCAACCGCCGCGATTTGTCGAGATGGAGACGCGGGAGAGCGAGCGCATGCTTGCAGAACTGATCAGCGCGGTGTCAGAATTGCGGGGCCTGCGTTGCCACCCCATGGTCGCGGTCGGAGACCCATTTGACGCCATCTTACGAACCGCCGCGGCTCACACCGCTGATCTCATCGTGATGGGGGCGCATCGCAAACAGCTTCTGCATGATATATTCGTAGGCACGACAATCGAGCGGGTCGTACGTACCGGATGCCATCCCGTGCTTATGGTGAACAACGAAGTGAACTCGCCGTATGAATCTGTGCTCGCTCCTGTCGATTTTTCGGACGCCTCCGCGAACGCAATCAAGGCTGCCCGAAATCTTGGACTTTTGAGCGGAAACCGTCTTGAGATTCTTCACGGATTCTCACCCTTCGCCAAGGGCAAGATGTCAATGGCGGGTCTCGATCAGCCCGACATTGACGACCACGTTCTGAGTGAACGCCAGGAGGTGACTGGAGAACTGACAGCCTTTTTGGTTCAGAACGATCTCGCCCGCCTTAGAGCTGCCCTGCGCGTTGAGGAAGGGGCCTCTTTTGAAGCAATCTCAGCGAGAATCGATAAAATGCGGCCCGATCTTTTAGTCATGGGAACGCATGGGCGTTCTGGATTACTGAAGGTACTGCTCGGAAGCGTCACCGAGGAGGCCTTGCGTTCTCTGAACGTGGACATTCTGGCTGTGCCGCAGAGCAAACGGCACTAACCTCCGTCTCTTTTGTGGTCGCGATCGAGAACGTCGGTTGCATTCTCGGCCGTGTCGCGAAACTGGGCAGCCCCAACTAAGATAGTCAGGGCAACGGGCGTCGTCACAACACCCAAAGCAATTATCAAGAGCTCGTGCATCACGGGACGGCTTTGGAGAACCGAGAAGTAAACCATCGAAGCGAGTGCGATGAATCCGGTCCCCAGCGTGGTCCCGAGCGTTGGCGCATGGACCCGTTCATAGAAGGTCCGGAGTCGTACCAAGCCCAGCGAGCCAATCAATGTGACGACGGCGCCCATCAACAGTAGAACTGCTGTGAGTGTGGCAGCCCAGGCTGGAACATCTTCATCGCCATTCATTCGATGACCTCGCCGCGCAGCAGGAATTTCGCCAGAGCTACCGTGCCCACAAAACCCAAAAGGCCGATAGCAACGGCCGCCTCGAAGTAGAGTGTGCTGCCCGACCGAATCCCAAAGGTCAGAAGCAACAGCATCGCGTTCACGTACAAGGTGTCGATCCCGAGCACACGATCCTGCGCCCTTGGACCGCGAAAAATGCGGATAGCGGCGCAACCCATCGCCATCGCCAGGAATACCTGCGCTACCGCGAGTGAGTATTGTAGAACGAGCAAACTCATGGGAATATCTCAAGCAAACGGCGTTCGTAGCGGTCTTTTATCGTGCTGATCCAATCGCCTTCATCGATCAAGTCGAGAACATGGATCATCAACGAGCCCTTCTGTTGATTGAAGTTGACCCAAAGGGTGCCCGGAGTGGCCGTGATGATGCACGCTAATGCCGCCAATCCGTAGGGATTACGGAGGTCGAGAGGAATGCGTACGAAGCCCGATGTTCGATGTCGCCTTCCCAAGCCAAGAATGATCCGGCCAACTGCGATGTTTGAGTGGATGATGTCCACCAACACCAGGAAGAACAATTGGAGGAGGGTGCCCGGCCGTCGGACGGGGGCTCTTGGCAACTGCAACCTGACGAGCATCCACCCGCCGGCAAGCGCGAGTATGCAACCGAGAAGGAATTGTCCCAACGAAGTTGTTTGGTTAAGTAGCAACCACAGCACAAGAAGCCCGAGACTGAGGAATGGAAAAGGTATCAGTCTAGTCATGTGTCTCCAGCCTTTCTCATATGTCTCCTGCTCGTCGCGAGGACGTCGCCAATGTAGTTCGATGGGGAGTGCAGCGATTGCGCCGTCGCTTGCATGAAGCGCATGACGGGTCCTGCTTGTACGGTCTGCAGAACACAGATCATCAAGAGAAACAAAACCGGTGCCATCTCGATCATCCGGACGCGCGGCACGGTGCGATCCGGCGACGCCCAGAAGACACGGATCCCTGCGCGCGTCAGTGCGATCAAGCTGGCAAAACCGGATGAAATCAAAAGGACGAGCAGCGTCCATCCCTCGCCAGGAATTGCACCTCCATGATGCATTCCCGATGGATTAAGGGCGGCGGTGAGCAGAGCGAATTTCGCGATGAAACCTGACAGCGGGGGCAAGCCGGCGATAACCAGGGCGCACCCGATAAACGCGATGCCAAGCAGACCCATCGTCGCAACAATTGCTAGCCCAATTTCTTCTTGCTCGTGCTCCTCGTCATGTTCCCCATAAGCTTCTCGTGTGACGGCGATCATGTCTGCCCCTGGCTCACGCCCGCGCTCAATTAATTCCACAAGAAGAAAAAATGCGCTGATGCCGAGCGTCGAGCTAACCAAGTAAAAGAGTGCTCCACTGGTGACACCGACTTGTGCCATCCCGGTGGCCGCCAACATCGTTCCGGAGGATACGAGCACTGAAAATGCGGCCAGACGGGCCGTATCCTGCGAGGCCAAGGTGCCGATTGCGCCGAATAAGATCGTCGCCAGGCCGCCCAGGAACAACCACGTGGTGCCGAAACCAGCTGACGCGCCAGCGTCCGCACCAAAAAGCAATAGCGATAGGCGCAGAACGATATACACGCCGACTTTTGTCATGATCGCAAAGATGGAAGCGACGGGCGGACTCGCTGCCGCGTAGGCCGTCGGCAGCCAAAAACATAGGGGCCACATTCCGGCTTTGACCAGGAATGCAATCGCCAGGATGCCAGCACCTGCCTCGAACAATCCGCGGCTCTGCGAGGGGATGTCGGGTATTCGCGCAGCAAGGTCCGCCATGTTGAGCGTCCCAGTCACTCCGTAGATGAGACTGACGCCGATCAGAAACAGCAGCGATGCCACCAGGTTGACCACGATGTAGTGCAGTCCGGCCTTCACTCGCGTGAGGCCGGAGCCGTGCAGCAGAAGGCCGTATGATGCCGCTAGCAATAACTCAAAGAAGACGAACAGGTTGAACAGGTCACCGGTCAGGAAGGCGCCGTTGAGGCCCATCAACAAAAACTGAAACAGCGGATGGAAATGGGCACCTACGCGTTGCCAGCGAGCGAGGGAAAATACCACTGCGGCTAAGGCTAAGATGCTGGTTAGGAGCAGCATAAGCGCGGAGAGGCGATCCAGAACAAGCACAATCGCGAATGGTGCTGGCCAATCGCCCACGCGATAAACTTGGCTTCCATCCGGAGCGCCCGCATCCGATTCTCTGACCAAGGCAATCGCCGTGCAAACGAGTGCCAGAGTTGCAACCACATTGATCGCAGCAATAGCGGTGCGGTGACGTTCTCCGCTAAGTAGGAGCATGCTTCCACAGGCGAGGAGGGGCAAAATGATCGGCACGATTATCAGGTTTGTGGCGCTGGTCATGCATCCGGCTCCTGACCGTCCACGTGGTCTGTTCCGGCCAGGCCCCGCGACGCCAGGAGAACAACCAAAAAAAGCGCCGTCGTCGCGAAGCTGATCACGATCGCAGTCAGGACCAGCGCTTGCGGGAGGGGATCGGCATATTGCGACGCGTCTCCGGTTTCTGGAGCGGCGAGCACTGGTGCTCCCGTCCGCAATCGCCCCATCGCCACAATGAAAAGGTTGACGGCATATGAGAGCAGGGACAGACCAACAATGACCTGGAACGTGCGCGGGCGCAGGATCAGCCACACACCAGAGCCAGCAAGCGCACCTATAGCAATGGCCAGGACGACTTCCATCATCCGACCTCGTCTTTCGTTCGCTTCGCAGACACGCGATGCTGTCTCGGGAGAGTCGAGTCGGATCGCCGCAGGGATTGATGCGCGATTGCAATCAGCATCAACACTGTCGCTCCTGTAACGAGCGAGAAGACGCCAATATCGAAGACGAGGGCGGTGGCGACAGGGACGCGCCCTATCAGAGGTATCTCCGCATAGGCAAAGTATGAGGTCAGGAAAGGGCGGCCAAGAATGCAGGCGGTCACGCCGGCGCCCCCTCCCAATAGAAGACCGACGCCCATCCAACGTACAGGCAGAACGCGTAGACGCGTCTCCACCAATACGGTGCCGCGAGCCATGTACTGCAGAATAAAAGCCGCCGCCATGGTGATGCCAGCGACGAAGCCCCCGCCGGGGAGGTCGTGCCCTCGCAAAAGCAGAAAGATAGCGGTTACGCCGATAACCGGAAACAGCAGTCCCATTATCAGCGCTGCCGTTGCCATTGTATCTTTTACGCTGTCGCCCTTTTGGCGATCCGGATGCGCATGATCGAAAACGTCTTGGGCTTGCTGCTGTTCGGGAATGGGAATGCTTTCGCGGGCCGGACGGAAGCGGCGAAGCAACGCATAAACGGTGAGAGCGACGACCGCGAGCACGGTGATCTCGCCTAGTGTGTCGAAACCACGGAAATCTACGAGGATGACGTTCACGACATTCGTTCCGCCGCCCTTCGTATAGCCATTCTCGACGAAATATCCCGAAATACTGTCGGGTGCAGGGCTCTCCATAGCCGCCAGTGCAAGGGCCGCCAATCCAACGCCTGCGACAAGTGCTATCGCGAAGTCGCGAGTGCGATACC
Source organism: Bradyrhizobium sp. SYSU BS000235 (assembly GCF_049747295.1). NCBI lineage: Bacteria > Pseudomonadati > Pseudomonadota > Alphaproteobacteria > Hyphomicrobiales > Nitrobacteraceae > Bradyrhizobium > Bradyrhizobium sp. SYSU BS000235. The sequence goes on along the minus strand of NZ_JBMHJM010000002.1, from coordinate 53,333 downwards.
AACGAATTTTGCCCGCCGCGTTGCTTGGTTTAATGTCCGCGAAGCGTTTTGGAAGCCATCGCGAACCGAGTAGGAGAAGTACCGTGGTTACGGTCTCAACCACGATCTGCGTCAGAGCGAGATCGGGAGCAGATAGCCAGACAAAACTGATGCACGTGACGAGGCCCGCGCCGCCGAGCAGGATCAAAGCCGCGAAGCGATGAAATTTAGCCTGAAACGCCGCGCCTAGCGCGCAGGCAACTCCAACCGTCCAAAGTAGTCCAAACGCGAGGTCGAATTGTCCCGGGGGCAAAATGTCGATTGTCATTCCACGTGCGTAAAGCGGCATCAGCGCCGCCACGAAGGCAGCTCCTGCCAAAAGCCTTAGCTGTGGCTGTAGCCGCTTTGTCCCGAGATTGACCTCAAGCCATCGTGCAAATCGCCATGACAATGTAACGAATGCCCAATCAAAGATCCGCTTGCCATTGATACGGCCCAGCAGGGGCGGTCCCTCCTGGGTTAGCAGATATGGGCGCAGCATCAGATACACGGTGAGCCCGCCGATCATTGCGACAAAGCTCATCAGGAGTTCTGGCGTAAAGCCATGCCAGATAGCCAGGCTGTAAACTGGCATCGATGAGCCGAGAACGGCTCGGGCGGCTGTCTCGAGGATTGGACCTACGGTAAACGAGGGGGCGACGCCAACAATGAGACAGGCGAGCACAAGAAGTTCAGCCGGAAGTCGCATGAGTAATGGCGGCTCGTGCGGAATGCGCGGCAGACCGGTAGGAGGCGGACCAAAGAATACATCTCGGATAAATCGGAGCGAATAGGCAACGGTAAACGTGCTTGCGAGGGTGACGATGTATGGGAGTGCACGATCGACGAAGGAATTGTCGTGAATTTCGATCGTTTCGGCAAAAAACATCTCCTTCGATAGAAAACCGTTCAGCAAAGGTACGCCTGCCATTGCCGCCGCGGCCACCATCGCCAACGTTGCGGTGATCGGCATGAATGCGTATAGCCCGCTGAGACGGCGGATATCCCGAGTGCCCGTTTCATGATCGATGATCCCCGCCGCCATGAAGAGTGATGCCTTGAAGGTGGCGTGGTTGACGATATGAAAGATAGCCGCGATCTGTCCGAACGGCGTATCGAGTCCCGTCAAAAGCGTGATCAGCCCGAGATGGCTGATCGTCGAATAGGCCAAGAGGCCCTTTAAGTCCTGCTGGAATACAGCGAGAAACGCGCCCAGAAAAAAAGTGACGAGCCCAACCGATCCGACCAGCCATAGCCATTCATTGGTGCCACCCATCGCTGGCCAGAGCCGCACTAAAAGGAACACTCCGGCCTTCACCATTGTCGCTGAGTGAAGGTAAGCCGAGATAGGCGTCGGGGCGGCCATCGCATGGGGCAGCCAGAAATGAAATGGAAATTGAGCACTCTTCGTGAAGGCGCCGAGAAGGATCAGGATGAGGGCGGGAAGATACAGGTGATGCGAGCGGATTACGTTACTTGACGCCAGGACCCGATCCAGATCGTAGCTGCCAACGATGTGTCCAATCATGAGGACGCCGGCAAAGAGACAAAGGCCACCACCTGATGTGACAGTTAGCGCCATCCGTGCCCCGTCGCGAGCGGCTGCATTTTGATGCCAATAGCTGATCAATAAGAACGAAAACAGGCTGGTTAGTTCCCAGAAGAAGACCATCTGCAGCAAGTTGCCGGAGAGCACGATGCCTAGCATCGCGCCCATGAACGCAAGCAGAAAGGAGAAGAAGCGTGGAACAGGATCGCTGGGAGACATGTAGTAACGCGCATACAGAACGACTAAGAAGCCAATTCCGCTGATGAGCATGGCGAACGTCCATGCGAAGCCGTCTGCTCTCAATACGAATTGGAGACCGAGGTCTGGGACCCATGCAGCTCTCGTGTGGATCACGCCAGCATCGTCGATGCTCGGATAGGCAGCAGTCATGAGGCTGAACGCAACAAGTGTGATCGAGCCTGCGAGCCATGCCTCCATGTTGCGGGCATTGACCGGTAGGATGGCGGCGATGCAGCTTCCGGCAAAAGGAAGAACGAGGACGGCAAGGAGGAGCATCTGCGTTCGTTTACTCCCTTATATTGGAAAGAAGACCGGAACGTTCGCCTGTGATCATCGCATAGCTGGAGCGAACGGACACCTGGATTCACACTGACGATCATGCAGGTTCGGTGCACTGCGCCGCGACAAAATGTTGAGAAGAACTGATCAGCGTTAGCCATTATCGAGTTGGCCAAGCCCAAAAAGGCAGAGTACCAATAGCCGCCGACAATGCGGCTACGACAGCACCCAGCAAAATATAGAAAGCTAATACTCCGATCAGCCGCCAGCCGCTCGTCACGGCCGAACGGCCTTCAACTCGTCTGATGTCTGGGTTGTCCCGTTCATCAGGCCCTGCTTTTGTTCCAAGTCGTCGCGTTCGGAACGCCAGATTACGCGAGACTATCAATCTGGTCCGGCAGAAACACGGCACGACCAGGGTTTATCGCGGCGCGCGTTTGCGCCTGTCGACCGTTGGAACTGGTGCGCGCATTCGTCGCAATGTTGATGACGTCCTACGAGACTATCTTGTGTCTTATGATGACCTTTGTTGACATCGATCCACGCATTGCGCGGTTATGTCTGCACGCCGGACGCCTGCAAGTTCGCATTTTGCCGGGCGGTTGATCGGCGCCGTCCGGATTCTCTTCCGAACAAAATTGATCACGGCTTCCTTGGAGAGCCGTTTCACCTTCGACAGAGGGAATGTGCTGTGGTGTCTCTTCCTAAGGTCATTGTTTCAGCGTCAGAGTATCCACGCCTCAAGCGACTTGCGTGTCTTGCGTCGCAACGAGGGGATATAGGTGGGATATTCCTGATGGCGGAAATCAACCGCGCTGAGGTAGTTCAGAGCGATGCGGAAAACATTCAATCAACTGCAACGATTGGATCGTGGATCACGTATTCGGCGGATTTTGATGGCCTGCGGAAGACGGTGCAGTTGGTCTGGCCGGAACACCGCAGATTGTATCGTTACCAGATATCGATCTTGTCTCCACTGGGAGCCGCATTGATTGGTCTTCATGTCGGCGACAAGATGCCTTACCTCAATGACGGCCGCTTGCATTTTGTGCGGATCGAAAGTCTGACGCGGCCGGATTCCAAGGTCATACCGCTGCCTAGTGCTCCTGCGTTTTCAGATCACCACCCGATCGATGGCGATCCGGGACCAACTGCTGCCTGATGAGGATTGCTATGAACAAGATGAGTCACAACACTGTATCCGAACTGCCGCCTATCGACATTGCGGGTGAAGAGCTTAGCCGTCTGCAAGTGCTTGTGAACTCGAGCATGGGTCGTTTCCCGGATGTTTCCGAGTACCTCGCGCGCGAACTGGAACGGGCACGCGTTATCCAAGACGACCGCGAAATGCAGAGCGTAGTTCGAATGGGATCGACGGTCAGTTATCGCGATGAGAAGACCGGTGAGATCCGCGAAGTCGTGCTGGTTTATCCGCACGAAGCCGACATCTCGATCCGGCGGATTTCGGTACTCACTCCGGTCGGCGCAGCTTTGATTGGTCTGTCGGTTGGACGGGTAATCGAATTCCAGACACCAGATCAAGAAAGTCGAAAATTGACAGTTCTTCAGGTTTCGCAGCGTGAGCAGGCGTAGCGGGACATCCTTTCCATGTCCTGGGGATCTCAGGGTGAAGCCATTCTGGTAAGCACGTGTGGAGATAGGTGGCGATTGATCGTTGGGAACGGCCTCAAGCCATCGTATATCGCCTGCGATTTAACCGATCCCTGTGCGGTGCTTGGCATTCGCGTTGCTGGCCTGTTGTATGTCATTTGCGGCCTCCATGGTCGACTAGTGGCCTAACCCTTTTCGCTCGCCAAAACCCGGACCTCTGTTCGACACCAGACATTTCAAATCATTGAGTCGCTACGTAGGTGCTTTACTTGATCAGTCGCACCGCGCGCCGTGCTGGCGCAAGCAACATCTCGACTTTCGCCGGGCCTCGCTCGTTCGCCGAGCGACGATGTTTAATCTTCTCAACCTTGAAACGTCCGTTTCCTCCCATTCTGACGAACGTTAGGGCGCGGGCGGCAGGTAAGCCGCGCTCCACCTCCACGGAGAGTGCGAGCCATGAGTAATCTTGGCTCAGCTGCTGCCCGCATTTGACCATATCAAATGGGATAAATCCGAGCTGATGGCGTGTCGCTCACGCTTGAGAATGTGGTCATCCGGAAAAGCGAAGCCGCATTTCTTGGCCTGAGATTTGACGGCGACGACGCTACGTCGAAACGTCACGATGCACGAACGGCCGATACAGCGGATTGCTCATTTCCTCCGAGGCTTGTTGTCTTCCGGACTCCAAGTTCTCTTAGCGATGAGTGTGCTGTTATAGAAAACGCGCATCGGAGCAGCCAGAAGCGCGCACATGAAGCTGCTGAATATGTTCTCTCGCCATCGTCGTCATGGTCGGTGTGTTCGTGGTCGCGGTGGGCGGATGATTCTATTCCTGCCTGGGCCGCACGAGTGAATGCTATACGTCGTATTGTTCATCACGCGGCAACGCGCTGTTCGTCAACGAACTGTTCACGATCGCCACCGGATCTACCCGATCTAAATCAAAAAGAAGTGGGGCAGCTGAGATCAGCACTCCCCGGAAAACATCGCGACGTTCGAGCCCATCACGCTGACCATCCAGGGTCAGAGCTCGCGTGCGGCGGCGATTCAAACCAAGATAAAAATGGCCCGCAAGGAACTGTCGCACATCGATTGTGTTGCTCGGCAAGGGACTGAGGCAAAGTCGTCAACACACTCGCCGGAGAACCAAGATGGCAAAGCCAGACCCAGACCATAAGCAACGTATGGAAGAGGCAGCCCAGGAGGCAGCCCACCGCGTCGAGCAGGCTGCTGAGCAAACTACCCATGCTGCCGAAGCCGGGCAGGAAGTGGCTCGTGCAAGTGCGGATATGCTGAAACAAAACGTCGAGACATTACAGACCACCTGGCGCTCCGGTCTGGAAGCGGCGACTTCGGTCATGGGACGGTCTGGCGAGCAATTTGGTCGTACGCTCGGCCTGTCTGGAGAAGACGCGGAAAAGTCAAAGCGAGCAACCGAGCACTCAGCCCGCAACGCGCAAGCGCTGCTGTATAGCGGTACGGGTGCCGCGAAAGTGATGGGTGGCATTTCTCAGGAATATTTTCAGATGGTGCAACATCAAGCCGAGAGAAGCTTGGAGCACATCAACAGGTTATTGACCTGCCGGACTCCACAGGACTTTGTGGCCGCACAAAGCGACATTGTGCGGGAGACCGTGGAAACCTCTTTGGAAAGCAGCCGTCGGATGGCCGACATGTCGCTCAAGATGGCAGACGAAACGGAAAAGCAGATGAAGCAAACCATGGAGCAGATGCGACGCGGCCCTTAAAGCCGGGTTCGAATGGCACGAAAAGCATTCCGTCCGTCCGTTCGATCCGATACCGATCGCTGGCTTCGGTTATCGTCCGCCAGTCCAGGGCGACTTTCGCATCAGAAGGCTGAAGTCCCTGCGGTGGAAACTAGGGTCCTTGTAGGCCATGACGTCGGCCAGACCGGTCCCTTGGGTGGTCTCAGGACGGTGCTTGAGGCTGTCGTAAAGCTCTTGCAGGAAACCTTCGGCGAATTGTGCCGGGCGCGGATAAGCCGCCTCGACAGCGCTTCGCTGCGCCTGAGTGAACTCGTGAAAACCGGCGCCGACGAGATCCATGTTGGCTCCTTGGGCAAGCAATGCAGCGATGGGATAAAGGTGCGGGGAAATCCCATTTGTTGTATGCAGCGCGATCGCAAGCCAGACGCTCTGGCTATCAGCTTCTGAGATGCCGTGGCTCCTCAGAAAGTCGCGTGCGGCGTTCGCGCCGTCCACCTCATAGCGCAGATGGCTGTCCCCATAACCCGCCGTCAAACCATAATCGTGGAACATGGCAGCTACGTAAAGAAGTTCCGGGTCAAAGGTCAGACCCTTCCGTTTTCCTTCCAAGGCCGCCCAACAATAAACGCGCGCAGAGTGCTGATACAGCAAATCGCTTTCGCTCTCATGAATAATATGCGCAGCGTCGCGAGTCATTTTTGTGTCGGGAACTTTGACTTCTGAAATCTCAGCTGTGGCGTTCGAGGCCGCTTTATCGCCGCTCGGCGAGACCGGTTCGGCCTGACAGTTTGATGCAAAAGCCGATCCGGCGATCACCATCGCGAGGGCGGCAGACGCGAGAGCGGAACGAAGCTTCATGGCCGTCTCCTTTCTGGCGAAACTAGGTCTTTTCGTTTTTGCTTCCTAAACCCCTTAGAGTCTGGTCTGCCGTGCGGACTGTGCGGCGTGTTGCGAAGCCGATGGCGATGCGAGTATAATCGTTTATCACACCGATCGCGAGCGTGAGAGCCGACATCTCCTTCTCGTCGAACCGACGCGCCATTTGCTGCGATCGGTTGTAGTGAGCCCCCACAGTCATCGGTCTGTCGCTTTTTACTTGAGGGGGGTGGTGAGCGTCTTGTCGGCGGAATCAACGACAAAGACGGCGAGGAGCTTTGCCGGGTGAGTCCTGCTTGCGTTGCGGCTGATCTGATGGACCGCGCTCGGCGGTTCAGACCAGCTCTCGCCAGCCTTGTAGATGCGGGTATCACCATCATTCACCTTCGACTCGATTTCACCTAAGAGCACATACGCGTAGATGAAGGCGGACTTCGCGTGAGTGTGCGCCGGGGAAGCCGCGCCCGGTGCATAGTTGACTTCCACGACGACAAGCGACTTACCAGGGATGGTCGGAATCGTTTGATCGAACTTAGGCGCGACCGTTTCGGTTTGACCGCCAAACGCTGCAGGAGCACCTGCAATCGCAAGGGCGGCACCGACTGCTATTACGATTCTCTGGATGCTCATGAAGTTCTCCTTCTGCCAGCCAGAAGATGTCAGTTCCTGGGATGGAGAAAAGCACCAAGAATCTATCAAGATTGTGTACCGTTGAAACGATATCCGGTACGAAAGCGCCGTCGCTCCTGCGGCTTACCTCTCCAGTACGACTGTGTAGACGCAAGCAAGAGTTGATGGGCCTCGAAGTCACGAACGCGACGACCTATGGACTGACTGACCCTCCTCATTCAGACGATATGGCCGGCATTGTCCGCTTCTAGGAGCAGAGCAGACATAGCCTGAACGGCCGGGGAATTTGCAAATGACCCCGAACGGACATCTTCTTCTGGTTTCGCGGGAGCACGCACTGACAAAATCAGTCACTTACGAGACTTCTGCGAATAACTCATCAATGGTTGTGTGCTGTTGTTTATGGGGCACAGACGCGGCTAAACAGGTACGGCATACAGATCAGGAAATTGTTTGATTCCGCCCTGTTTGGAATGCCCATATGAAGAGACTCTCTTTCGCCCTTTCCGCCCTTGTCATTGGTGTCGGGGCAGCCTCGGCTGCGGATCTTCCAGCAAAGATGTATACAAAGTCGCCTTCGCCAGCGGTCCCAGTCTACAGCTGGACAGGTTTCTATGTCGGCGGCAACATCGGCTACGGTTGGGGTAATGGGGATACATCCTTCAACCCATTGCCAACTGCGGCTGGATTTGGCAGCCTGGCTCCGACCACTCTCGGTCCCAATCCGAAGGGTGTGCTGGGCGGAGCGCAGATCGGCTACAATTGGCAGACTGGTGCGTGGGTGTGGGGAATCGAGTCTGACATTCAAGGAGCGGACATAAACGGCTCTGCGATGCAGTCGCCAATCATTCAATTCAATGGCACCCCATACGGTCCCGGGTCTGCGCTTTCAACCAGCGAGAAGATCGACTGGTTCGGGACAGTGCGCGGCCGCGTAGGATTTGCCGCAGCACCCCAAGTGCTCCTGTATGCGACAGGAGGTTTGGCCTATGGCGATGTAAAATACACGGCGAACTCAAACTTTCTGCCTGCAGGCAACCAAATGTATCCCGCGAGCATTTCGGACACCCGTGTTGGCTGGACAGCTGGCGGCGGGGTCGAGTGGGCATTTGCTGGCGCCTGGTCGGCCAAGTTCGAAGGTCTCTACTATGATCTTGGCACGGTCTCCACAACTGCAAATGGCATTCCAGGTCTTCCTGCAGGAGCTTGCGGTGGGACTGGGCTCTGCCAAGTTGGTTACAGATGGAAGACGACGGGTGCGATTGCTCGCGTTGGCATCAACCACACGTTCGGCGGACCGGCTGTCGTGAGGTACTGATCTCTTCTCTTAGCGCAAGGTTGAAAGCCCCGGACGGTCCGGGGCTTTTTGTTGAGCTACGTCACCAAAATACGCCGCGTCTCTTAGTGACCGATTGTGTTGAAGATCCTTCCGTGGACAGGATGCACGTCGGCGGCGCAGTGAAGCCTGCGTTGGAGCCTTGCATTCCAGCCGATCGAGCTCTCGCCGCCCGGTACGGGAGTGCGCCGTCGAATCCAATCTCAGCCAGCAGGAAGAAAGATCTTTTCCTGGCAAATCTCGTAGAGTTCGGAGAGGAAAAGGATCGGGGCCGCCACCGGCCTGACGGCATCCAGGGTGAGGGGATGACAGCCGATCGGACAGCGCAAGTCTTGACGGCGTCGCGCTGGCCGACCTTTGAGACAGGTCGCGGTCAGCCGGGCCAGCGTGACTGCAATATGATTTTGCAGAAGTCCCCGCGCTTGAAATTCGGGTCGCAGTGAGCGAGGACGTCATCATTGACTGTGCCGAATGTGCTATCCGGCCTGTGCTTCATCCCATGATAAAACGCGCCAATAATGTTGTTCTTGAAGGAATTTCCGCGAGGGTAGGCTGTCAGCATTTCATTGCGCCTCGGTGAATTGCTCGTACGCGGGACCCATCTCGACGCCGGACGTCAATAGAGCTACTTCGGGCCGCTTGTGTTCAGGTATTCCGGGTGTGGTGTGTAGCGAGATAGCATCCCACACCGTTTCGACCTCCCGTTCGGGGATCGCATATCCCCGCAGGAAATCACGTGCGACGTTCGCACTATCGACCTCGAAGCGGTTTTGCGAGCTCTGATATCTGTCGGTACGACCCATATCTTGAAACATTGCGCCGACGTAAAGAAGCTCTGCGTCGAACTTCATCCCACGTCGTTTTCCCTAAGGCTCCGAAAAGATAAACGAGGGTGGAATGGTTAAACAGAAGGTCGGTTTCCGTATCGCGGACCAACTGCCTTAGATCCCTGGCCATTTTGCTGTCTGGGATACTCGCGCCATCGATCGCGACGGCTGCGGCATCATGAGCAGCTCATTTGGTTCGCTTGTCGACATCCTCGTTCCTTTCAATGCAGAATTGTGGAAGTTTCCAGGTCCGTTTGAGAATTCGGCCAAATATAGGCGGAAAACCCGCAGATTCCGGCGGGTTATGTTTCCTGAGCTTTGACGCAGTCGGTACCTGTATTGCTTCACTTCTTTGTTGGATCGTCCGCGGGATTTTCATAGATTGTGTCGGTAGGTCCGTTACCAGTGAGCAGTACGATCACTGGTTCGTCGCCGGTCATTGCGAAGTGCGGCGCCTTATCGGGTTCTGTGTAAACCGAGCCGACCGGTAGCGTCTTCAGCTTGCTCTTGTCGAACTTGTCGCCGAAGCCGAAGTGCCAGGTGCCCTGAAGCACCGTCCCTAAAGACCGCCAGCAACGACCAGCCAGCCCACAAGAGCCACCAGCGTCGCTGCGAGTGCATGAAGGTGCGCACGCACTAGATTATGACAGACGAGCACGCTGTAGACAGCAAGCGCAACGGCTCCAATCCCCATGCTTCGGGTTTGCACGGCGGCATACAGCGGACCGTGTTGGACGATGGCGATGGCAAGCGTTGCAAGGGCAACGGACGGCGCGGCGCCAAACAGCCCTGCGAAGCTTTTAGGACGGAGTAAGTCGCCAAGCATTGCAAATGCGGAAACGACAAAACCGCCCAGAACAAAGCGAATGGCGTATTCGCCCATCATCCGCTCCGCCGTCTGGTTCCCGGCGGTGATGGGAAGCGCGTGAAGGGCCGCACAAGTCGCTCTATCACGGCACCGATACCGAAGCCAACAATCACGTCACTCGTCCAATGCGCGAGTATAAGGATGCGTGAAATGGAAAGCCCAACCGTCGCGGCCCACACTACGTTGCGATATTTCGGTCGCAGCATGGTCGCCGCAGAAGCCAGAGCGCCCATGTGCACGGCATGGCCGGACGGAAAAGCATCGTTCGCATGGCCGGAGATCGGAATGCCGCGCCGGTGAGCGGCGACTACGTATCGGTCCGGGCGCGTCTGATTGACGTATGCCTTCAGGAAATGCGGAAGTATCGACGTCACGAGGGTGACCCTTAAGAGATGGTCGGCTGCGGGTCGGAGACTAGGCTTTCTCTCGCGGGCGTAGATCCACACCGCGCCTGCAAGCGCAATAAGAAGCTTCTCGTCCGCGCCGTAGGTGAGAGTCCGCGCGACTGACTCGGGCAGCGGATGAGCATGGTCGGCGACCACATTCGCTACTACTATGTCAAAATTTGTTGGTGAGACCCTGATTGGCATGTTCTCTCACTCGTGAAATCTCATTGAAAGTCTAGGAAATCAGTCGGCCAAGTCTGCGAGCTAGGCCGGGGGCATGGAAGCATTCGTCGCAACGCGGACATCGCTAAAACAGAAAAGTTTTGCGTCCGTTCCGACAAACTCCCGGTGCTCATAGCGTTCGACGTCGACTGAAGGAGATGGGCTTTTCCCCGGTCACCGAAATGGCAACGACCTCAAGTATGCGGGCAAGGTTGACTACGGCTTTTCGGGTGCGCCGCCATCTGCGCTGTCGACCTTGCCTCTAGGCGTCCTGGTGGACTGCAAGTCTCTTCGTCGGGACCGAAGATACGCCCCCTTGGCGCATCAGGAGGGGATTTCGCCTACCGGCCGTCAAGGGGCAAAGCGCGCTCGCGCTCTGGAGCAGCCCTTAACTGTCTATCCCCGCAAATTCCCGCGGGGCTAGTGAGGTTGCGTTGCGCCCTGCAACCCTTCTCGAAAACAGGAACTAACCTTAAAAGACTCCGTTGGAGCTGGTTTTTAAGGAGATCGCGATGTCAAAGAACGACGAGCTCCGCTACGGAGCGCCGGGAGAAAATACGGTCCATATTTGCGTCGACATGCAGAGAATGTTCGCGGAAGGCACCGAATGGCAGATGCCATGGCTACCCCGCGTCCTGCCGAACGTCGTGGCAATTGCATCCGCCCATGCTGAGAGGACGGTCTTCACGCGTTTCATCCCCGCCGCGAAGCCGGGCCACGGCGTCGGCATGTGGCGGCACTATTATGCGCGCTGGGGATCGATGACTATCGACCAACTCGGCCCAGAAATGGTCGGCCTGGTCCCCGAACTAGCGCAGTTCGTCCCGCCAGCCCGCACCTTCGACAAGCATGTTTATTCGCCATGGACCGGGACCGACCTGCATCGGCAGCTGCGCGGAGCGGGAGTCGAGACCATCATCATCACCGGTGGTGAGACCGATGTCTGTGTACTCGCGACTATGCTGGGCGCAATCGACTGGGGCTTCCGTACCATTCTCGTTACGGACGCACTGTGCAGTTCGGCCGACAAAACCCATGACGCGACGATGGATGTCTACATGAACCGCTTTGCCCAGCAAGTTGAATGCGTCACGACCGGAACCATCCTTGACAGTTGGCCCGGCTGCGCGCGGGCAGGGCAATTGTCATGAGCGTATCCCACCTCATCCAGATCCTTTTGCCTAAAGAAGCCGGCAACGGTGAACCCGTCTCGCAAGCCTGGTTCGAAGGGCTTCTGAAAGAGCTGACCGGCAGGTTTGGCGGCGCGACGAGCTTCGTGCGCGCTCCCGCTCAGGGACTTTGGCGCAGCGGCGGCGAAACGGAGCGCGACAACATCGCTCGTCGAGGTGATGACGGACCGGCTCGTGCCTGAATTCTGGCGATCTTTGCGCAAGAGGCTGGAAGCCGAGTTGAGTCAGGAGGAGATCGTCATTCGCGCGCAAGAAATCCTTCAGCTGTGAAGCCTTCGGACAACATGGCACCGATCAAGGAGCGCTTATGGATGGGATGATGCTGCTGAGGACGTTTGCAGCCGTGGCCACGGTCTTTGCCGCAGCGCTTGTGGCCGCCAACTGGAATGCCCGTGTCATGGTCTCGGGGTTTTCAATCTTCATTGTCGCATCCGTCGCATGGATGGTCGACGGCTGGCTCGAGGAGAAGGCCTCGCTCGTCATCCAGAACGTCATTCTCCTCCTGATCAATATCCTTGGCATCTGGCGCTGGTTTCCCAGAGCTGAGAAGGAAATGACCGGGTAGGCGGGCAGAGGCATCTGACGCGGAACCAGAGGCTGCCGCGGAACATTGGAAGCCTATGGCGCGGAAACTCAAGGTCTATCAGACATCGCAGGGCTTTTACGATCTTGCCGTAGCGGCGCCGTCGATGAAGGCGGCGCTCGAAGCCTGGGGCGCGGGCAGCAATCTATTCCATCAGGGTTTTGCAAAAGAGTCCGATGACAGCAAAGTCATCGCGGCGGCAATGGACCAGCCCGGCGTCGTCCTGCATCGGCCCGTGGGATCTGACGCGCCTTTCCGTGAGCATGCGGATTTGCCAACGGCCGTGTCGCTCGACGCCCGTCCGCGCAAGGCCAAAGCCAGGGCGGCGAAATCAAAGGCAGGCAGGACACTGACGACCGATAAGAAGTCGGAGCGCAGAGCAGCAGCCGCGTTCGAAAAAGAACGCGCGCGCCGCGAAAAGCAGCGGCAGAAGGAAGAAGCCGCAGCGGCAAAGGATCGGGCGCGGAGGAAGGCCGCACGGGAAGCAGCAGAGGCAGCGTCGGAAAGGGAAACGCAGGAGCATGAAGAGAAAGCGGCGCAGATTGAGAAGGATCTTGAGGCGGTCCAACGCCGTGCCGAAGCTGAAGATGAGCGCTGGAAGAAAGCGAAGCACCGGCTGGACGCAGCCGTCCGCAAGGCAAGCAGTTGACCATGCCCCGTGCAAGCACACATTCCGAGAAGAGGGAACTAACGCCTGAGGAGCGTCGTGAGCGGCGTCGGCTCGGGCGCGAGAAACAGCGAAATGACAATATCAGACGTGCCGCGAAGATGCATTTCGCGCGGCGAAAGATGGAAGCGAACGGGGTACATACTTCGCATGAGTTGGGAAAATCGGTGTTCGTTGGATGCTCGGGCTGGCGATACTGGAAATGGCGGGATTCGTTTTACGCAGACGTGCCGCAACCGGGCTGGTTCGGCCACTACTCGAACGCCTTCGACACCGTCGAAATCAATGCTTCATTTTATTCCTGGCCCACCGTTGCGAACGTTCAGGCCTGGCGCCGTCAGTCGCGTGACAGGGAGTTCGTTTACACGGTCAAGGTCTGCGAACTCATAACTCATGTGAAGCGATTTAAGGGAACTAAGACTCTCATCCGCGATTTTGGCATCATCGCTGATATTCTGGGGCAGCAGATGGGGTGCTTTCTCTTCCAGCTGCCCCCCAGCTATCACTACACGAAGCCGCGCCTCAATTCGATTGTGAGCCAACTCGATCCGGCGCGCCGCAACGTCGTGGAATTCCGGCACAAGAGCTGGTGGAACGAGGAAGTTTATCGCGCCTTCAAGAAAGCGGGCATCATCTTCTGCTCCTGCAGCGAAAAAGCACCACCAGCCACGCAATGAGGCCCGATGCCACGGCCAGAACGAAATCTGGAGAAAGTGGCGCGCGTCGTATCCAATCCCAAATCTTCTTCAGCGGATCACGAGGCATCGAAATCACTCGATTTTGGTGACTAGCGTCCAATAGGTGGAACGTGCCGTGAATAAGTCAGTTGGCGTCTCACAAGGAGAAACGCCATGCGAGCATTATGTTGGCACGGAAAAGGCGATGTAAGGGTCGATACTGTACCCGACCCAAAAATTCAGAATCCCCGCGACGCGATTATCAAAATCACTGCATGCGCCATCTGCGGTTCTGATCTCCACCTCTTGGACGGATATCAACCGACCATGAAGAGCGGTGACATCCTAGGCCATGAAAATATGGGTGTGGTGGTCGAGGTCGGGGGCGAAGTACAAAACCTTAGAAAAGGGGACAGAGTAGTTGTCCCATTCACTATCAGCTGCGGCCAGTGCTGGTTTTGCGAAAAGGGCTTGTATTCTTGCTGTGATCGCACCAATCCAAACGCTGAAATTGCAATCAAGGCGATGGGACATTCGCCGGCCGGCTTGTTTGGCTTCAGCCATATGCTCGGCGGTTATAGTGGCGGACAGGCTGAATATTTGCGCGTTCCGATGGCTGACGTAGGCCCCATCAAGGTGCCCGACAGTTTAACCGACGAACAGGCCCTTTTCCTTTCAGACATCTTTCCGACCGGTTATATGGCCGCAGAGAATGCTCAAATTCAGAACGGAGACACCGTTGCCGTCTGGGGGTGCGGTCCCGTCGGGCAGTTTGCGATCCGGTCGGCTCACATGATGGGGGCGGGCCGTGTAATCGCAATCGACGAAGTGCAAGAGCGCCTTGAAATGGCGCGGACAGGAGGCGCGGAGACAATCGATTTTTCCAAGACCGACGTGTACGACGAATTGATGATGCTAACCGACAAGCGCGGCCCGGACAGTTGCATTGATGCCGTGGGCTGCGAGGCAGCCGGCCATGGTGCGGCCGATGCCATTTTAGATAAAGTGAAAGCTGCAACCATGTTGGCGACGGATCGCGTGCACGTCTTACGCCAAGTAATCATGTGCTGCAGAAAGGCGGGGACGATTTCAATTCCTGGCGTCTATGTAGGGATGGGCGACAAAATCCCGATCGGCGCGGCCATGAACAAGGGCCTGACCATTAAGACCGGTCAAACGCATGTCCAATCGTATACCAAGCCTCTTTTGAAGAAGATCGAAGAGGGCGAAATTGATCCAAGTTTCGTCGTGACCCATCCAGCGAGCCTGGAAGACGCGCCTGCTATGTACAAGAAGTTTCGCGATAAGGAGGACGGCGTGATCAAGGTCGTCCTTAGGCCCTGACTGTCCGCCGGTCAAAAAAATCCGCGCTTAGAAGGCGCGGACTTTTCCTGCTAGGGTAACGTCTATTTGGTCGCCTGCTTTTCTAAGCCCTGTGCCATCTCAAGATGATGCTTGAGCGCAGGAAGAGTCTTACCCGCCCAGCTCTTAAGTTCCGCGTCATCGCCGCCCTTTGCGTACCGCTCAAAGAGGTCAACTGCGTCCTTATGTGCATCAACCTGCATCGTGCGATAATTGGAGACGAAATCGCTTCCGCTTAAGCCTTTAAGTTTGTCGAGCTTGGTTTGATGCGCGCTGTCTAGCGCGGTCGGCAGCTCGGCCTTCACCTTACCTGATGATACAAGCGTCTTCAGTTCGGTGCTGGTTTTAGTGTGATCAGTCACCATTTGCTTCGCGAACGTTTTGTCTGGACCAGTTCCCTTTTCTTCACCTACTTTGTTGGACTGAATCTCAAACATGTCGCTTATTGCGACCTGTTTCACAAAATCCGCTGTAGTAGGGCTAATGCCCAAGGTCGAATTGACGCCAGTCTTTTCGCCGACCGACTGAGCGGACGCCGCAGTCGCGAGGCCAAGGCACGCAATAGCTATTAAGATTCGATACATTTCAATGTCCTCCGAGAGAGACCTCCCAAGGACGGTTTTTGCGTTTGTTCCAGAACGGCCTAGCTCGGGTGCCCCCATCGAGCCTAGATGCAGGAGGATTACTCTAATTTAAGATAAGCTCAGGACGCCGCGCTTTCTGCATCAAAATAGAGACGCGCTAAACAACTGCGGTCCAGACCGATAGCGCCGGAGAGGAGGGTAAAGTCTTTCGGGGGCCTTCATAAGATGTTGTGGCGAACGCCAGCAAAGCGAAGGCGTGGGCTTAAGGTTTAGCGACGTGAAAAATGATCAGATGTCGCGGGGGTGGGATGGCTCAAGCAATCATCTGTCACCCGTTAATCATTTTGGCGTTTATCTTCTTCCGCATAAAGAGCCTTTGTTGCCGCCTCCGTACGTTGGACATCCTTAGGCATGCGCTGGCGATTTCGCATGACGCCATAAACTATAGCGGCGCCAAGCAGCACGATAAGGATCGCCCCTATCCATTCGGGATTCCAAAGTGGCGATGTAAAAGGCATGCGGTGTCTTTCTTAGATGTACCGGGCCAATTATCGGAACGGAACGGAGTTCCTTATTGCCGCATGAGGCAAAATGTCCATCGTCTGCGTACCAAGTGGATGACTGGGTAGGAAACGGAGCGCCGCAGATAACGATGCGCCGGACCTCGCCAAGCTGCAGGAACGTCGCAGGCAACCTTTGACGCCCAGCAGGCCGAACTTCGGCGCAGGCCGATGCTACGGAAACGCTCGAGGACGCAATTGCACCGCTGTAAGAGGGATCGCCATGATCTCGGGAATGAAGGCAATGGAAGATGAAATCGAAAAGCTGGTGAAGTGCTTAAGAGTCGCGAAAATGAACCCGTCGATTCCTGTCGCCGAATAACGGCAGATAGACCGGCCGTCGCGTCACAGCGCTAGAAGACGACTTCCGCGAACTGCGGAAGCAACGGGTGGATAACAGGGCAGCGCGCGAATCTTGAAAGGGAATACCGATGAGCGGTCCGGCCATCGACACGCGCAACGATCCCGCAAAACAGAAACTTGCGGCCCATCCCAGAGCGCTACGGTCAGCCGCTAAACGGAAAGCTGTACGGCAGGTTCCAAAAAAGCGGCCAGCTCCTGCACGGACTGGCCGCTTGAAGTTCGAGCCGTTGAGAAGGGGTCACAAACTCAACGGCGCCCATTGAACGCACTCTATACATAACAGGAAATCCCATGTCCCGCATTGTCGTTGTGGTCGCACTTCTGTGTGCGCCGTCGCTTGCCTGTGTCAAAGGCCTCGCCAGGGCTCGCCGCCGAACGCTGTCTTTGTTCGCCAAAGTGCGATGACCCGGGAGTTAAATGAGCGAGCGGACCGGCAGCAAGGGTAAGCCAGCCGGACCGACGCTATTGACCACGCAGCTCGTAGAGAATCATCGACTCGATGTAGAATGAGCGCTCGTAGGCGAGGCGTGCGCGGAAGCCGGCCTCGTCAATCAGCCGACGGAACAGGTCGAGATCGGAGTCCGACGATACCATGACGTAGAGACGGCCGTCGGGCTTCAGCCGCTCGCTGGCCTGCTTGAACAAGGCAGCCACGTCCCGATATTGAGGGCCGGCGTGCCAGCCGCGATCCGCGAGGTCGCGCGGCTCGCCAGCATGCTTGGGTGGGCTTGATAATATCACATCGAAAAGCGGGCGCACTGGAAGCGCGGCGAGGAGGTTCATACAGGCGACGCTCACACGGTCACCAAAGCCGTTCGCCTGCGCATTCTCCAGCGCCGAGAGAGCCGCATGGGGATTGATGTCGAGCGCCAAAACCTCCGCCGCGCCGGCGCGCGCGGCCGCCAGAGCCAAGATGCCAGACCCTGTGCCAATATCAGCCACGGACTTGCCGCTCAGGTCGAGCCCGTCGAGGAACTCCGCAAAATACTCGCTACTCAGAAAGAAGCGGGGGTGGAAGACCGTCGGCCGTACGCGCAGGCGGAAGCCCGCCGCGCGGGTCGTTCGGATGTTCTGGCGGCTAAGGATGAGATGATATGAGAAGAAATGAATAAAGTGGCGCAAAAGACGGCGGAACGGCCCGTGCGGCGTTCCGCGCCAATTGAGAACGTTGAAGTCGCTGTCGACTGAGCGGGGGATTTGGTTCGTCAAGGAAGCCTCCTACTGGGGAGCGACGAAAGCGCGGCGCAGTCAGCGATGCCACAGAGTCAGTCGACGGAAATCCTGCGCGGGGCACCTTCGGCGGCCGCGTGGGCGACGTGCCGAAGCAGTCGCAGGACGGGAGACCGGCCACAGCCTCTCATGCGGCAATGTATCGAACTGCTCGGCCCACTCAGCCAATTCATCCGGAAGTCGCAGCGCGATGATCGCTTCCAAGTGTAGAGGCATCAGTCCCTCCGCGTTGGCGGCCCGAAGGTTTCGACGAATTCCACCTCGCTTACATCATGTAGGTGCTTACCGATGTTCTCCAGCTCCCGCATGTCGAACCGCTCGCCGCACACTGTGCACGTCATCCGGTGGTCGTCGTCGTTGAACGGTTCCCATCCCATAGGAACACCATCGCTCGGTTTGTCCACCTAACTGACCTTTCGCGTGCGCGCAGGCGATCGAACTGGGTTTCGCTGATTTCTTACGGCCTTCGCCTTCCCGCTGATTGGCAGTAGCATTTCCTTTTGGCCGGCCGCGCGCTTCTTACGCTTCTTCGCTGCGAGCGCAGTTTCAGAGCCCCCGCGCGCGAGGCTTTTTCGCAGAGCATCCATCAGGTCGATCACATTTCCGCTCGTGCGTGATGTGGCAGGCGCTTTAATCGGCTGTCCCGCTCGCTTCTGATTGATTAGCTCGACCAGGGCGGTCTCGTAGTGGTCCTCGAATTTCTCCGGCTCGAAGTCGGCGGATTTTCCTTCAACAATGTGCTGAGCGAGATCCAGCATGTCCTTCGTGATCTTCACGTCCTGAATGTCATCGAAGTAGCCCTTTTCATCACGCACCTCGTTCGGGTACCGGAGTAGATTGCCAATCAATCCCTTACCCAGAGGTTCGAGGGCAATGATGTGCTCGCGGCTAGTCAAGACCACGCGGCCGATCGCTACCATGCCCATTTTGCGGATGGTCTCCCGGATGACCGCGAAAGCGTCATGGCCGACCTTGCCGTCGGGCACCAGATAGTAGGGGCGGATCAAGTAGCGAGTGTCGATGTCGTCCTTGTGCACAAACTCGTCGATGTCGATCGTTCGTGTGGATTCGAGCGCGATGTTTTCGAGTTCATCCTTGGTGACCTGGATGTAGTTGTTCTTGTCGATCGGGTAGCCCTTAATGATGTCGTCGTTTGCGACTTCTTCGCCGCTCTCGGCGTCGACCTTGAGGTAGCGAACTCGGTGGCCAGTGTTCTTGTTGATCTGGTTGAAGCTCACCTTGTGAGCGTCCGACGTCGCCGGATAAAGGGCGACCGGACATGTCACCAATGACAGTCGAAGAAAACCCTTCCAATTGGCGCGGGGGGCCATACGCGGAAACTCCGGTTTTACGCCTACAGAACCGGGATTCAAGCAAGTAGGTCTGCTGAGGTTCCTTGCAGAACGAAGGGACCCTTGTGCCGGTGTCAATGCGGAACGGGCAGCAATCCTGCACCGCCGGCCGCGCCGCCTTCTGGAACATCAGGACTTTCCGAAGAATCCGGCATTCAGAGCCCAGTGCGGCCCGCGTGGTGTGATGAAGTGTCCGTCGCCGTCGCGACCGACACGCCAGGCGACGATGCCCGTTCGGTCCTGGCAAGCAGATGCGAGGATACCCTGACCGCTGACCAAGAAGCGCATGGAAACCATCGACGAGGAATTCCTTGACGCCACGAACGGCTTCATTGAGCGGGCAAATCGCGACAACAAGCCTTTCTTCGTGTGGTTCAATCCTAGCCGCATGCACATCTGGACGCGCCTGGAGTAGCTTCATCGCATCCGCGCATTGTAGAGCGACGGGGTTTTCAAAATGGCCGTCTGAATTATGTAAACGCGCGATAGTCGCGCATGAGGGCGCTCCC
Organism: Bradyrhizobium sp. SYSU BS000235; assembly: GCF_049747295.1. Classification (NCBI taxonomy): domain Bacteria; kingdom Pseudomonadati; phylum Pseudomonadota; class Alphaproteobacteria; order Hyphomicrobiales; family Nitrobacteraceae; genus Bradyrhizobium; species Bradyrhizobium sp. SYSU BS000235. The sequence goes on along the minus strand of NZ_JBMHJM010000002.1, from coordinate 33,687 downwards.
TGGTTGAGCCGGGAGCGCAAAACTCAGAATCACCAATAGATGCCGAAAGCGGTGCGGTGATGTTCATTACATGGGGACTGGAGCCGCTCAACTAGGCTTCAGCCGAACGCCGCGCATCGTGCATGCGGCCGGAGAATGAGGTTGGGAAGAGGGTTGAGCCTCGACCACTCTATCTGAGACTAGCGCCATCCTCGGCGACAACTGCCTATGAGCTTTTGGCGCAAAGGGAAGGTTTCCCGAAGTCCGCTTCTGACCCAAATGTATGGACCGGCTGCACTTCGCAAGTGAAATGTGCTGGCGGAAGTCGCTGATATGTATCCGGCCTGTTGATCGGCTCGCGGGCCGTGGCCTTGATGGGAGTACGCACGCACCGTGATCTCATTAGCGGACAGGTTGCGGAGCAGCCATTTGGGTCACCAGATTCAGAGTGCGTCTATCAATCCGTTCCATGCAGTTGTCGCTCGCGAACTCGGTTGAGGTGACAGCTCAGATAGCCGCAGCCTCAAAATGATTGTCGAAAGCTCTTTCTTTGCGCAGGACACTCCGGGCGATGCGAGCGAGCTTGTTGGCCAAGGCGACAGCAAGCTTGTTCCTGTGCAATCGCTCCGCCGCAGTTTTGAGCCAAGCGCCAAAGCTATAGCGGTCCCAGTTTTGCGGACGCATCAGAAGGACCTTTGCGGCCTGGATAAAGAGTGTCCGGAGGTACTTGCTGCCGCGCTTTGAGATGCGTCCCAGGATTGAGCGGCCGCCTGTGCTGTATTGTCGAGGGACGAGCCCGAGCCAGGCACGAAGTCGCGACCGCGTTCAAAAGCTTCGCCTGTCCCGATCGCGGCCACCAAGCCTGTCGAGATGATCGGCCCTATCCCGGGTATGCTCATCAGTCGCCGACAGTTAGCTTCGCTCTGGCTAAGCTCTTCGATCTCCCCAGTGACGGCTTCGATACGTTGATCCAGCTGAGTCCAATCTTCATAGAGTCCAGCAATCAGCTTGGCCATTCGGAGCGAGATCTCGTCTTTGCGGTTCCTCAGTATCTCGAACAGGGATTTGCGAAGGGCGCTTGTGCCAGACCTGACCGCAATGCCTTGCTCCAAGAGGAACGCCCGTATCTGGTTGATTGTCGATGTCCGGCGAGAGACGAGCCGGGACCGGACACGATGACAGGCCTGCAGATCGAGTTGATCTTGAGTCTTCTCTCGGACGGTTCGTAAGTTGGGGCGCAATGCGGCCTCGGCTATGGCCTCGGCATCATTGTAATCGTTCTTCTGCCCCTTCACGAAGGTTTCACATAAATTGCAGGAATAATCCGCGGCTCATGCCCGAGCTGACGCAAGGAGCGGCTGACGAAATGAGCGCTGAGGCACGCTTCCATGCCGACGATACAAGGCGGAAGTTCCTTGAATGCTGCAAAAAGCGCAAACCGCTTGATCTTGCGGCGGAAAGCAATCTTACCATCAGTACCGAAGCCTACGACGTGGAAAACTTCCTTGCCGATATCAATGCCGATCGATGCGAGAGGGTGTGGGGCAGTGTTCATAGGTGCTTCTCCGGGTTAATGCGGAGTAGTCTAGGCAGACTGCTCCGACGGGGAAGCAGCCGGTCCATCCCATTAGCGGACATTCCTGTCCAGACGGTCTATTCGGTCCAACCAGCCAACAGAGGCAAGGGACGGCAACTGGATACAGACCATGCCCGGTAAAGGCGGACACTATGTCGCGGGACGCGGCCTCAATCAGAGGCGCATAGTCGTTGTTTACCTGTTGCCTATTTCATGACGTTAGCCGCGCTCCTTCACCGGGCGCGGCTTTTTCATTTAGTGCATGGCTCGCTTCGCACGAGTACGGGCCTTGCGAAGTAGAACCAGACACTGTTGCGCACGCAGCAGGAATTCATCGGCAGGAAGGTCTGGCGAACGATATCCATCCCTCATCATTCCGCGCAGCAGGAGGCAATGTCGCAAGATATCGCTTCTCCGGATCGCGAGGGATTGTAATGGCGGCAGAGTACTAAGCCACCTGACGTGGGCCAGGGTCTTTTTGGTGTACCGATAAGCTATCTCTCTTTCCCGCGACGCCATCAGTTTCTCCGCCGAGTGCTTGGCTGGTGGTGAACAAAGGTGATGAAGGAACGATCCACCCGCGACCGCTAAGACGGATTTATGTCTCGGTGTTCCGCTTTCCAAGCTCGCCTTTCAGCCAGCCAAGTGCTTCGTCGGAATGGAGAGGATCAGGCTGGCCACATGTTTCGCATTGGAATTTGCGACCGCCGCCTTTGACGAGCATGAATTTCATTGGCTTGTGGCACAAGACGCAATGCGGCGTCGGATGGACTGTTGTCATGTTGCTCTCCGTAATCAGGCGGGAGCACAAAACTCTCAGTCACCAGTAACTGCCGAGGGCACGCGGGTGATGGATTCACTGTGCGCTCGTTGACCTACACATAGCGAGTCATTAATCGCCGCGGCGCCGATAGAGTGATCCACGAGCATTGGGCTTATTGTCGCGGGGCGGTCACAGCGGAGCGCGCATAGTGGCTTTTTCGAGTTGCCTTAATTCGTGACGATCTTGGTCGGCAGTGTTTCGGTGCTTAATTTAAAAGCAGCACTCTACCATTGTAATCAGGGTCACAGATCCACAGTTACAGGGTGCACGTATCCGTTTCCCGAAGGGAGATACCTGTGCGATTTTGCGGCCAACCAAATGAGGCCGCTGCCCGAGCGAAGATAAGCTCGTGTCCTTTAAGACATTACAGCACAGCCGTTCTAGCCGGCGGCGAGCACGCCTGCATAATTTGCCGCTGTGGACAATGAAGAGCTTGGCAAATGCGGGCTCGGGAGATTTAGCTATGTCAAATGAAGCGCCATTCCGCCTCCGAGATTGGCTCGTTCCGCCGATTATTATTCCCCTGTTCTGCGGCTTGGTCGTTGTGGTTATGGCATTGCGTTTATGACGCCTGATCGGCGTAGGGATTCTCCGTCTACGGCTGCAAAAGAATATCTTCCGTATCCCGGAGACGGCTTCGGGACATATGTCGTTGTCTCGGCCGCGGCTTTTGCCGTTGGGTTATTTTTCTTTGGTAAGTTCTATGGCGTAAATATCTCCGATCATCCCATCCTCGCATTCGTTGGGGGCGGCTTAATCGTCTGTCTGTCATGTCTTCTCCGCTGGCGGAGAGTGAAGCGGCACAAAGTCAATCAGAACTGAACACAAGCTGAGCGTTGAATCGTTGAGCGACCGAGGATAATCATGAAGGGCAGTGATGAGGTGAGCCGAGGCGGTGTGCCACCAATAAGGACCGCGCCCAACTTCGACAAGCTGTTGACGGTGCAGGATTTGATTGCGGAGTTGACCGAGTGGGACGGTGATGCCCAGGTTATATTCCGCTCGACGTCAGATGGCGGCGCCCTGCGTTTTTATTGTTTCAGATCGCCAGAGCCTGGAGTCCTCGAGATAAACCTCAACGAATAGGTCGGTACCGTTGCCAACCGAACGCAGTGCATCGGCGGCCTGAGAATGCGGTTGAGAAGAGGGTTGAGCCTGGACCATTCTATCTCAGACTAGCGCCACCCTCGGCGACAACTGCCTATGAGCTTTTGGGAACGTTTCCCGAAGTCCGCGTCTGACCCGCAACAGACTTGGCCGAGTTCGGCGTCATAGACAAAGTTGAGGAATCCGCCAGACTAGCCGTCCCGTTCTCCCGGCGACAATCACCGATTTATCTCGATAAGGGCGGACCGGAATCTATTCGAACATGGAACCAAGCGGACGCCGGCAGTTGAAAGGTGTATTGTGCTCTACGCTGGCGCGGCCTAATCGTGCTAAAGGCAAGATCCACAATGATCATCGAATCCTCGGATCAAATATCTCGCCTCTCCTGGCTCAAGCGGTTTCCCATTCCGCGAAACTTCAAGGTCACGCCGGAATCGCGGATCGAGAAGGGGCGCACATGGTCGGCACCCGCTGACGCAAAGCGGGTAAAGGCGTTCGAGATCTATCGCTACGATCCCGACTCCGGCGGCAATCCGCGTCTCGACACGTTTCACGTTGACGTCGACGACTGCGGACCGATGGTTCTTGATGCATTGTTCTGGATCAAGAACAAGGTGGATTCGACGTTAGCCTTCCGCCGCTCGTGCCGCGAGGGTGTCTGCGGTTCCTGCGCTATGAACATGGATGGCACCAACTGGCTGGCTTGCACGCGGTTCATCTCCGACATGGGAACGAACGCAACAATCTATCCGCTCGCCAACTTGCGGATCATCAAGGACCTCGTTCCCGACCTGACGCACGTCTTCGCACAGTATGCAGCGATCGAGCCTTGGCTTCATTCCAAGACGCTGGAGCCCGAGAAGGAACGGCTGCAATCCCCCGAGGAACGCAGCCAACTCGACGGTTACTACGAGTGCATCCTCTGCTTCTGCTGCACCTCTGGATGCCCGAGCCACTGGTGGAACGGCAATCACTTCCTGGGACCTGCGGCACTCCTGCAGGCATGGCGCTGGCTGACGGATAGCCGCGACGAGGCGAAGGGAGAACGGCTCGATGCGCTCGAAGACCCGTTCCGGCTCTATCGCTGCCATACCATTCTTAATTGCACCCGGACCTGCCCCAAAGGATTGAATCCTGGCAAGGCCATCGCTGAGATCAAGAAGGCGATCGTCGAGCGCGAGAAATGATCAAGAACGGGACCACAGATGGCAATTCGACGCCGGCGCGGCCACGCCCGCTTTCGCCCAATATCCAGATCTATCGGCCGCAACTCACATCGGTGTTGTCGATCGCCAACCGCATCACCGGGCTAATTCTGAGCCTCGGCGCCGTGGGCCTAGTGATCTGGCTTAGCGCTGCGGCGGCTGGTCCCCAGGCCTATGGCGTCGTTCAGAGCGTGATAGGATCCCGGGTCGGTCAGGTCGCGCTGTTCGGCTGCACCTTCGCCTTCTTCTTGCATTTGTGCGGTGGCATCCGTCATCTCGTCTGGGACACGGTCAACAGCTTCGCACCTCGGTCGATCTACATTTCTGGATGGACGGTCGTAGTGGCCAGCGTAGCGCTCACTGTGACCGCATGGAGATCAGGCTGTTGGTCGCGGGTTGGCCCCAATGAATCGCCGTTCGTTCCGCTCGCCCCTGGCTCGCGCCCTTGGGCTCGGTTCGGCCAAAAGTGGCGTCCGGCACTGGTGGGCGGAACGCACCACAGCAGTCGCGCTTGTGCCTCTGTGCTTATGGTTCGTCGCCTCAATTGTCGCTCACTCCGGGAGCGATTACGCGGCCTTCATCGCCTGGATCAGGTCGCCGCTTGCCACCAACTGCATGATCCTCTTGTTGATCGCACTATTTCATCATTCCGCGCTAGGTCTGCAGGTGGTGATTGAGGATTATGTCCATTCAGATGTCAGGTTTGCAGCAATAGTCGCGATCCGGCTCGGCTGTTACGGTCTCGCCGTGATCGGCATCATCGCCACTCTGCAAATTGCCTTCGGCGGTTGAGCCCACGGAAGCCCTTGCCTCAATCCGGTTGCGTATCTTGAGCGGGATAGACCACCGTCCTATCGTTGCGAACAACGGCGCCGGGTGTGAAGCTCGCCACATCGACATGCGATTTCCCGAGAATGTGCATCACTTGCTCGCCTGCGGCCAGAAGGTAGTCGGCGATGATCCGGCGGTGGCACCGCCACCAGACGGCTTCGGCGCACATGACCGCGCATCGGTGCCGACCGCCCCGTTCCCGCAGCCGCGCCAGGCCGGCCGCGAAGGGCGCCGTCAGGGCATAATCTGCGTAGTTTTGAAAACTTTGAACCCGCCAATAAGAATTGGGCGATGGCCCGGCGCCGCGTGACTTTCCGCGGCGGCCGCCGAGCTCGGCGATATGCTCGTAGCCGATCTGCCAGGGCTCCAGCGTCACCTGGAGTGTTTCCCGATTGAACTGAGGGTTGGTCCGCGACCGGGGGATCGACCTTACGTCGATAACGAAGTCGGCGTCAGACTCCCGCAAGAGATCGGCAAACTCGACGATCGTCCTGGTTGAGTGCCCTATGGTGAAAAAGATATTCGTGTGGGCTGCTCCCGACCGACCAAGACACATGATGAGCCAGCATTATCCATGCGCGGGGTCCCAAACACCAGAAGTGCAAGGCGGGTAAACACTGCGACGTAAATACTGCGACATCGGGGAACCGGTAGAGCGCGCAGCGGTTGGGATGTTCATGCTGCTCTAGGAAAAACGGGGGATGGAGCCGATCGAACGACCATGCCGAAGAGCTTCAAGATCCATGATCGCGTAAGCTGGAATTCCGAGGCGGGCCGCGTCAGCGGCACGGTTATCCGCATCCATACCCGCGATTTCAAGGTCAATGGCTACACCCACCATGCGACCCCGGACGAGCCGCAATACGAGATCAAGAGCAGCAAGACGGATCATATCGCCTTCCACAAGGCTTCCGCGCTTGCCAGGCTTGGCGATTGACGTCCCCATTGTCAGGTGTGCCCGATGATAGACAAAGATCGGTCGATGCACACGGGTTCAAAATCATTCCCGGTTGAGCCGCTCCGTGCAAAACTTAGCGATGCCGACGATCGCATCCGCCTCAATCACTGGATGCCGCCACTACAGGGGATCGCACCCCGGATTCGCATTGGCCGGCGCTGGATCAACACGCTGTGGGGTCTGCCGATTGCAGCCGCGGCGCTGCTTTGTCTGATTGCCTTGGCTCAGAGCCTGCGTGAACTTCCCGGCGTGGAGGCCTTTATCCAACAGCATCCCGGCATTGCCCAGGGCGCGCCGTCGGTCGATTCGGGATTCCCGTGGTGGCTGCAGCTCCAGCACTTCCTGAACATGTTCTTCATGCTGTTCACCATGCGGGCCGGACTGCGAATTCTGGCCGATCATCCCCGGCTCTATTGGGGCCGCGATTGCACGCCCGGAACCGACTGGTTTCGCTTCCAGGTACCGGTGCCGAAGGGCCGCGTCTGGACCGCCAAGGACGACTCCGTCACCCTGCCGACCTGGTTCGGCATTCCCGGCCTGCGCCATACCCTAGGGCTGTCGCGCTGGTGGCATTTCTCGGTCAACCTGCTGTGGCTGATCAACGGCGTCGCCTTCTATGCGCTGCTGTTTTCCACCGACCAGTGGCGCCGGCTGGTGCCGCTGACCTGGGAGGTCTTCCCGGCCGCGCTGTCCACGGCGATCCAGTATGCGTCACTGAACTTTCCGGTCGATCATAGCTGGACCCGCTACAACGGCCTCCAGCAGCTCAATTATTTCATGTTCGTCGCCGCGCCGGTCTCGATCGCCACCGGGGTGATGCATAGCCCGGCGATCTCCAACGCGCTCGGTTGGTTCGGCAGATTGTTCAACCGGCAGGCGATGCGGTCGCTTCACTTCATCTCCTTTGCCTGGTTCGTGGGTTTCATTCTGGCGCATGGCGCCATGGTGTTCGTCACCGGCATCAGAGAGAACACCAACCACATGTTCGGCGGCGTGGATAACGCATCCTGGACAGGTTTTCCGCTGTTCGTGCTGGCGATGGCAATCCTGACGATCGCCTGGCTGCTGGCTTCGCCCTTCACCATCCGGCACGCCCGTCTGGTGCAGCGCGCCGGCGCGTTCATGATCGGCTGGATCATGGGACTGGCGGAAAGTTGGGATCCGCGCTCCCAGCTCACGAAGCAGGATATCTCGCTTTACTTCTGGCCAAACGGCACGATGCCCGACTCCAGGGAGTTTGACGATCTCGTCGCGGAGGAGTTTGCCGGCTACAGGTTGCGGATCGGCGGGCTGGTCGAGGCGCCTCAGGAATTCTCTCTCGCCGACCTCAAGGCGATGCCGAAACAGGAGCAGATCACGACGCATTTCTGCATTCAGGGCTGGTCGGGTGTCGCCGAATGGGGCGGCGTTACCATGCGCGACATCCTCGCTCTGGTGAAGCCGATGCGGGAGGCTCGTTACGCCGTGTTCTATTCGCTGGCCGATGGCGCCGATCGCGGGCGCTACTACGACGTCCACAAGATCGAGAACATGCGCCACGCCCTGACGATCCTCGCCTACGAGATGAACGGCGCGCCGGTTAGCGTGCTGCATGGCGCGCCGTTGCGGCTGCGCTGCGAGAATGAATTGGGTTTCAAGATGGTCAAGTGGATCGCGGCGATCGAATTCGTGCACGATTTCGTCGATCTCGGCGCGGGTCAGGGCGGCTACAATGAGGACCACGAGTTCTACGGCTATCGGATGCCGATCTGATCGCCCCGGGATGACGAGTTCGTGACCAAATGAGGGAGCTACGCATGCCGCGAGAAAACTCCGATACTTCCAGCGACTGGAACCAGCGTCAACGCGCTCTGTCCAGATGGGACAACGAAGGAGGCGCGGGGCCTGAGGGGCCCGCCACGGATTCGTCGCCCGACGCTGAGCGAATTGCAGTCCCCGATCTGACCAATGCCGAACTCGTGACGCTGCGTATCCGTGTCATTGCGTTGGAGAATCTGATGATTTCCCTGCTTGCAACAGCATCGGATGACCAACTCCGATTGGTTCGTGAAATGGCAGGCTATATCTCCCCGCGGCCCGGCTTTACCCAGCATCCTCTCACGATTCATGCGGCCGCTCACATGGTAGATCTCGTCGAGCGCGCCAATCATTTTCGAGACTCTGACTCTTGATTGATGTGCGCCGCTATTCGCGTCAGCCCAACTCGTTCGATAGATGTCTGTTGTTAAGGCACGAGTGAACTCAGCGCGACCAGCCAATTGGTTGCAGGAAGGAAAGCAGACATGGAGCGGAGAATCCATTTCGAGGCAATTGGCCCTTAACCACCTTCGCCAACTTGGTGCACACGTCGGCTTTCAAGGGAAGAGCTGACGTAAGATCATTAACGGCTTGAGGTTGGCTTTTGACCCGTATGCGACGAACCCGACCCTTGTGACCGCGTCTGCTCTCAGGGCTAGATCGGGCTTTATCTAGACGCGGAAAATCGACGCGAATGACCCAAAGCGGGCATTGCCCGGAAGCAAAGCGCTTGAACGCTAATTGAGAGGCTAGCGACGACCGACGCGGTTAACTGGACCGCCGCGATTTATTGCCGTCCCGTGTGTCACCGACCCGCGTACAGCGCGCGCAACCGGGCGCGGCCTGAGCACGACGCCGGGTCTTACGACGCAGCCCGCCGGATAACTGACGTATTGGCAGTACACCACGGCATTTGCGGTGTCCGTGCCCGCCGCCATGAACCCGATTGTTAGAAGGGCGAATGACGCGACAGCAATTCTTGCTTTCATGGTCTCCTCCACGTCCGCGCGAAGTTCTTTGGTATTTTCAGCAAACCTACAGACGCGGACACCTCGTTGATCTGGATCAATTTGCATTGGCGGTCGCGAGCGGATCGGGCAGTACGCCGACGAATCGATCAAATAACGGACGCTCTTACTGAGACGCAAAATGACGCGATTGGCCCCTTCCGGAAGAGATAGATGGAGTTGATAGCTCTTTGGGGTGAAGCAGACTCAACGACGACGCGACGCCACGGCCGAGTTGGCGACGGTTCATCGTTCCAAGGTTGAATTGTCGCCATAGCGATGTATAACGGCGTTCGGGTGCTCGCTGCATTGAGCAGCGACAGGTTAAGCGATGGTCGGGCCGCCACGCGGAAAGCGTGCGCCCCATGAACGATAGCTCTTCATTTGACGATCTGCCGAAAGCCCAGCGGCTGGCTGAGCAGGCCCTCAGCACCCTTTATCGGTTCCTGCATGTCGAAGCTGTCAGCGGTGCCGTGCTTCTCGTTGCGGCCGCCGCTGCACTGATCTGGGCCAACTCTCCGTTCGCTCATAGCTATCACGACTTTTGGAACCTTCCGCTTACAATCGGTGTCGGCGAATACGTCTTTTCTCGGTCGCTGCATTTCTGGGTCAACGACGCGCTGATGACAATCTTCTTCCTCGTCGTGGGCATGGAGATTCGGCGCGAGGTGCATGAAGGCGCACTGAGCAGAGTGGACCAAGCAATTTTGCCGCTGGTCGCAGCAACTGGTGGCGTGATCGTCCCGGCGCTCATTTATGTGAGCCTCAACAGCGATCCGGCTGGAGCGCAGGGCTGGGCCGTGCCAACGGCGACAGACATCGCATTTGCCGTTGGGGTGCTCGTGCTGCTTGGACGAAAGATCCCGGTCAGTGTGCGGGTCTTCCTGCTTGCTCTGGCGATCATCGACGACATCATTGCGGTACTGATCATTGCACTCTTCTACACCCCCAGTCGTCAGCTTGGCGGTTTCGTCATCGCGTTGATCGGCGTTCTCGCGGCTTTAGGATTTCAGCGGATTGGGATCGGTTCTGCGCTCTTTTACATATTGCCCGGCTCCTTAGTTTGGATTGGGTTCATGGTAGCTGGGATCCATCCAACCCTTGCAGGTGTGTTGCTCGGTCTGATAACTCCGGCACGCCCGATACCGATGCGGGAAACGCCGCTGGAAATAGTGTCGCGAGTGCTCAAACAGTTGCGAACTAGCGATGCGGTGAAGGCAAGGGATCCGCACCTGTTGGAGCAACCGCTGCGAGACCTTCGCGTAGCTCGCCGCGAGATGTTGCCGCCGGTGTCGCGGGTGCAGATGGCAATGCATCCGTGGGTGGCTTACGGCGTCATGCCGATCTTCGCGTTGGCGAATGCCGGCGTCAGCTTAACGGGCGCTGATCTCTCCGCCGGGGGCTATCTCGTGATGATGGGCACTGCGCTTGCCTTGATCGTTGGGAAACCACTTGGCGTAGTCGGCGCGACTTGGATCGCGGTGCGATTGGGCTGGTGTCGGCTTGCTCCAGGAGTTTCGTGGGGTGGCGTCTGTCTGGTCGGCCTGCTGGCTGGCATCGGTTTTACCATGTCGATCTTCATCTCGATGCTCGCGTTCTCCGATCAAGAATTATTGAGGGCGGCGAAACTGGGCGTACTCTTCGGTTCGCTTGTCGCCGCCATACTCGGCCTTGGCTGGGGCGCCACCTACGTCCGACGTCAGTGAAAACGGTTCCAAGCCTTTCAAAGCTCCGCACGTATCGTTCTTATCATTCGCCGTTGAATCGCCATGCTCAGGAAAGCGCCCGAACGAGCCGCAGCTGCGGCCATCAGACCACCAACGGACAGCGTCACCGAGGCTACCGGTCTGCATCGACAAGCCCACCTCAATCGGCGGGTCCCAGTTCGACCCAATTGGCACTTTCAACGATTGACCAACTTCGGACATCGCTGCTGGAGAATCTCGTCGAGCATCTTATAAAATCGTGCGAATGATTCGATGTTAGGGCAGAATAGGAATGGCAAAGTCATCAAAACTCGTTGCGGCAAAGCGCGGGCGGGTCTTGTTGGTGAGAAGAAGACGCGACCGGTTATGGATGTTCCCGGGGGGGCGCAGGCGCGGGCGGGAAACGGAAAAAGATTGCCTGCGTAGGGAAATCCGGGAGGAGCTTCCAAAGCTCAAACCGGGGCGGTTGAAGCTCTGGAAAGAAGTCAGGGCCAAAAACCCCAGATCAGGACGCAAGATGAGCGATGCTATCTTCATCGCCGATAAAGCCTGCGGTCGTCTCGCCATCGGTGACAAGCAGGAAATAGACAAGGCGGCGTGGCATAAACCGCATCAGCGCGGCATCCGATTAACACCGACCTCCCGCTACATCCGCGACAAGCTGTTCCCCAAGCGAGGCTGACTACTTCTCCGATTAACTGACGCTGAGAATGTCCGCTATTCGGCGAAGACAGGAGTCGAGCAGCGCGCGGTCAAAGTGCCGCGAGTTACCCGCAGCAGGCGTTCGGTAAGTCGCGAGCGGCTATCTGGCACCTTGAGCAACTGTTCCTATGCGCCCCGGATGCTGGCCCAACCCTTGATCTAGATCAAAGAAATCTAGTCTGCCGTGAACACTCAGCGAACGCTCTTCCATGTCAGGCCACCCTGCGATGTCGCTCATTGGCCCCTTTGAGACATGCCCGCATATTCTGAGAATGTTCGTTCACCGGGATAGAGCGGAAGTCTCCGTGGTCCGGTCAAACCGATGCGAATGACCCAATGCAGACTAGGATGGCAAGGCCAACCCTCTCGGTCCCGGCAGTTGCGGGGCCGAGAGGGCCTTTGATGACTTATTGAGCCGTCAGGGTTGAAATGCTTTGAGCTTTTGTAACCGGCGTCGGGTTGCACTTGGGCGTGAGCGCCTCGGACTTCGGAGAGTACATGCGCAGCAACGAATTGAATGGACTTTCGGCGCATGCAGCCAATTGGCTTCCTGATCGCGAGTTGTCCTTTTTTGTACGGCATTGACTTGAGCCACGGCGCGGCACGGGCAAGTGCCGCTCGCATGCGCAGGAAGCTAACCGCGACCGCATTGCTAAGCAGATATGATGGATGTCACGAGCAAAATGGGAGCTATCCGAGGGAAGAGAATACGTTTTGCACGTCAAACAGGATAATGTGCGCTCCAGCCCATTGGCAGCGTACCGTAAGGGCTGATGATACTGTGACGATCGTCGAGAGGCGGGAGACAAGGCGATGATACGGGATGAGGAGCTTCAAAGGATAATCGAGCGCGCTATTCAATCAGCTTTCGTCGATTTTCCTGACGCGGGAAACGGGACGGTGTGGCCGAAAACTTACAAAGAGCCCAAAGAATGCAAGACTATCGCAACAGCCATCCTCTCAGCTCTTAAAACTGCAGGCTACAAAATTTCGCTCGATGGAAACTGAGACATCACTGGAAGCCAGCATAGAGGGGCCGGCTGGAGTGCTAGTCCGCTTCTCACAGACCCTGTGAGATGATTTACCGTTCCGCTGCCGGAACCAAAATCACACCGCGTGATTGTTCCCCAAAACAATGGAGGAACATCATGATTTCCAAATGCCTTGCAATAGCATTCCTGGCTATCGCGTCGATGACCAGCGCGGCGACGTCGCAAATAGCCACAAACCAGGGGGCTTCGACCACCAGTGCTAACACGCACAAGGAGGGTGAATGGCGCGCGTCCAAGCTCGCCGGCGTCGATGTGTATAATGACGCAAACGAGAAGATCGGCGATATCCACGACGTGATTTTGGATAGGTCAGGCAAGGTGGCCAATGTCATTCTGGGTGTGGGCGGCGTTCTCGGCCTAGGCGAGCACTACGTGGCGGTTGCCTTCGATAAGCTGAAGTGGGTTGACCAGCCGGTGACCTCGACAACTGCGTCAACAACGTCCGCACCGGCGAGCGCGCCGGCAACTACTTCCGCTCCAGACGGCGCGACGCGAACCACCACCGGTGCTGCAACTACCACCACGACCACCACCACAAGCAGCGCCAGTCCGCGTTGGTATCCCGATCACGCGGTGTATAACGCCACTAAGGACGAACTGAAGGCCATGCCGGAGTTTAAGTACTAACTCTCGACACACGCATTTTTTGACCGGAAGCGGCACTTCGACCCTGGCATATCTAGGTGAGTTTGCGTTTTGGCTGTCAAAACTCTTCGATGGCGTCTGACTCGGAACACGGCCATCCGGACGCTCCTTACGGCGACTGCGGACCGAGCGGAGCGAACTCGCCCTTGGCGGCCAGGGGCGCAGCCCTCTTTCCTGCCTGAGGGATCGTGAACTAAGAGAGGTCGGGGAACCATCGCATGTACTCAAGGCTTGGGCACTCTAGAAAATTGATCAGAGGCTTCGCAGATGGATCGACGAATAGCGTTCTCGCGAAACTACGCTAAGTTGGACCCAATCATGTGCCAAGGGGGTGGTATTGAGCAATTCCAATACTATGCCTGAGCCGCAAGCGCACGAACGCCTGGCGGACTTCATTCGCCAAAACGAGGCCGCTATCGTTAAAGAATGGATAGAGTTTGCGCGAACTCTGTCGCCTGCCAGCGATCAGATGTCGAAGCTGGCTTTAGAAGATCATATCGTCGATCTTCTTGGCTTTGTTGCGGATGACCTCGACACTGCACAAACGCCGCGAGAGCGCTTTGATAAATCGCGCGGCGACGGCCCCAAAGACAGTCCGTTTTCTCAAAGCGCGGCAGAAATTCATGCCGCTCTTCGCCTTGCTGATGGGTTTGACATCGATCAGATGGTTTCGGAATACAGGGCGCTTCGGGCAAGTGTCGTCAAGCAATGGCTGGCGCACCATCAGGTGTCGGCCAATACTGATATCGAGGATCTGACGCGGTTCAACGAAGCTATCGATCAGGCAGTAACGGAGTCGGTAGCTCACTATACTAAGACGATTAATAACTCCCGGAATCTGTTTCTAGGCGTGCTGGGTCACGATCTGCGCAATCCCATCGGCGCGGTTTCAATGGGCGCTCAGTGGATGGAACGGTCCGGAACGACGAGTCCGAAGCAGGCGAAGGTGATTTCGGAGATCAGGACGGCGGCGGGCCGGGCGACGCAAATTCTAAACGATTTGCTTGATCTCACGCGCTCGTCTTTCGGTACTGCAATCCCGGTTGCAAAAACCAAAATCGACATCGCAGCGCTCTGTCAAGAAATCGCGGACGAGCTTCGTGCCATCAACGGGGACCGGCACTTTAGAGTCGCGCATGAAGGCGACCCAATAGGTTCATGGGACTCCGCGCGCTTAGGGCAGGTGTTATCCAACTTGATGGGCAACGCTATCCAGTATGGCGATGTATTAAGCCCAATCACGGTGAGGGTCGCAGGCAACGATCCTGAGAATGTCACTATAACCGTGCACAACCTGGGTTCACCAATTCCCCCTGAAACGCAAAAGTTGATTTTCCAGTCCTGGATGCGTGGTCAGGACGTCAAGAATCCGCCCGAGCACAGTACACACCTGGGCCTCGGCCTCTATATCGCAAGACTAATCGTGGAAGCCCACGGCGGCGATATTTCTGTCACTTCCAACGAACAGACAGGCACGACCTTCTCCCTTCGGCTTCCGCGCAGCTGACCGCCGCATGAATGGAGCTGAGATGAGCAAGCAAGCAGCGGTCTTATTGGTTCAACAGGCACGATGCCGCCGACTACCGCATGCGACCAATGATCCCGAAACGAGTTCGGCGGATTCAAGCATGAAGTAGCGTAGCTTCGCTTTTATATCGGCCGCGCCGTGCATCCAACGCTCGTTGCATCGGGCGATGCCACTTCAGAACGAAATACGCAGGTGAGGCTGAGACGAAAGTCGCAGCGGCTGATTTGCTGAGCCGTTTCCATAGCGGCGGCGCGCTGGATGATCACTGTTCAAGATTTGAGTTGGTGTTCTTGGCGGTGGGCGAGGGCCAGTTGTGGCAGGTTAGCTTCGACTGTCGAAGTAGGCAAAACGCCTGCTGCGGCGCGCGCAAGGCGGATACACGCCCATGCAACGTGAGGTCTACGATCCTCATGATCGTCAGAATGGTTGGGCTGTAGGTTCGCGCGTTTCAAGCCAAGTGAAGAGCTGGGTGACGAGATTCAAGAGCGGAGGCACTTATTCGCTTGCGCAATGTGCTTGTCGGAATATCCGTTCTGTTTCGCCCACGCATAGGCAACGTGCATGCCATGCTCTGCGATCTTCGCTCGGATAACCTCGCAAGTCACGCCCGGGGGAAGCTTCGGAGTGAAGCCTGGTGGAAGCTTCGGTTGTTCAGCGGCGAGAACAGTTGTCGCCGCGGCAGTGAGCACAAGGCATGCAAACGCGGCACTCAATTTTATATGGGACGGTGTTTTCAGGGATCTATGTGTTTTCATTTTTCGCAAGCCTCCTGCCGATACGGAGCTTCTTTTTCCCGGCTGCGTAAACGCGGCCGCTTCACATGAATCAACTAGATCACGAGCACGTAGGATCGGGCCGGTCTTTGCTGTCGCCATCAGAGGTGGCGGTTCTTAACCGGCTGGGTGTCGCGCTGTTTGGCCGCGGAGTCGGGGATCAACTTCCTGGCGTCGGCTAAAGGGCGTCGCTGGAAGGTCAACCGGGCGGTCTAACCCGACATGTTGCTTGCAACTTAGCACAATGGGAGGGGCAGTTGGAATCTATGAAGCGATTTCACGTTACATAAATCGGGCTCGGCTCTGACGAGCGTGGCGGAACGCCTGCAAAAAAGCGGCAGCTCGGCGGTGCCCTCCGCCCACGAGGCCGCAAAGTGGACGTCTGCAAATGACCGCTATGACCCGTTGCGGACATTGAACGCTGTAAGCTGGTCCGGCGAGCACAATCCGCGTCCATCTCCCGCAATACCGCGGTTCAACGGAACCGAATCGATTGAGTGGTGTTTTCAGTAGACTGCGTCCCAACCCATGGGGCTGGGATAGGATTCGTATGGAAACGCCAAACCGCCGCTTCGAAGCCGCTCAGACCATCGACGGCCGCTACCGGCTCCTCGTCGAAGCGATCACTGATTACGCGATCTTCATGTTGGATCGCGAGGGTCGCGTGACCAGTTGGAATCCTGGCGCTAGGCGGTTCAAGGGCTATGAGGCGGATGAGATTATTGGTCGGCATTTCTCGACCTTTTACACCGACGCCGAGCGGGCACAGAACGTCCCTGCTCAGGCGTTGGCGGAGGCCGAGCGCAACGGCCGCTTCGAGCGCGAAGGTTGGCGTGTCCGCAAGGACGGCACGCAGTTCTGGGCCCATGTTGTAATCGACGCGATCCGCTCGCCCGAGGGGGACCTTGTCGGCTTCGCCAAAATCACTCGCGACTTGACCGAGCGAAGGGCCGCCGAGGCAAAACTTCGTGAAAGCGAAGAACAGTTCCGACTGCTGGTTCAAAGCGTTACAGATTACGCCATCTACATGCTGGATGCCGGTGGCCACGTGGCGAGCTGGAACGCCGGTGCGCAGCACATCAAAGGCTATGCCCCTGAAGAGATCATTGGCCGGCACTTCTCCGACTTCTACACGGAAGCCGATCGTGCCGCCGGGCTTCCGCGTACCGGCCTGGAGACGGCGACCAGAGACGGGCGCTGGGAGCACGAAGGTCAACGGGTCCGAAAGGACGGCACTGCGTTCTGGGCACACGTCGTGATCGACGCAATCCGAGACGACGCCGGCAAGCTCCTCGGCTTCGCCAAGGTGACACGGGATATCACCGAACGCCGCGAGTCGGAGGCGGCCCTCCGGGCGGCGCAGGCGACTATGATCCGTTCGCAGAAGCTGGAGGCGATCGGGCAACTCACCGGCGGCGTCGCTCACGACTTCAACAACTTGCTGCAGGTCATCAGTGGAAACCTCCAACTGCTGAGCAAAGATGTCGCTGGCAATGCTCGAGCCGAGATGCGGGTCCAAAACGCCCTCGGAGGTGTTGCCCGCGGTTCGAAACTTGCCTCTCAACTGCTTGCCTTTGCGAGGCGGCAGCCTCTGGAGCCAAGAGTGGTGAACGTCGGCCGTCTGATCAAGAATATGGATGAGATGCTTCGTCGCGCCCTCGGTGGGGAGATCGACGTCGAGACGGTCGTCGCGGGTGGACTGTGGAATAGCCTCGTCGACCCGGATCAACTGGAAAATGCGGTCTTAAATCTCGCGATCAATGCCCGCGACGCCATGAATGGCGAAGGCCGGCTGACGATCGAAGCAAGCAATGCTTTCCTCGATGACGAATATGTCCGGCAGCATGACGAATTGTCTGCAGGACAATACGTGATGATCGCTGTGACCGATACGGGCACGGGCATTCCTCCGGACATCCTGGAACGGGTCTATGAACCATTCTTCACAACCAAGGCGGAGGACAAGGGCACTGGCCTGGGCCTCGCCATGGTTTATGGCTTTCTCAAGCAGTCCGGCGGACACATCAAGATCTACAGCGAGGTAGGCGCTGGAACCACGGTGAAGCTATACTTCCCGCGAGAGGTGGCAAGTGAAGACACTCTGGTCGGGGCTCCGTCTAGCGAGATTAAGGGCGGAGAGGAAACCGTCCTCGTGGTTGAGGATGACGATGAGGTTCGCGAGGTCGCGGTCTCCATGCTCGCGGAGCTCGGCTACCGCGTGGTCAAGGCGCGAGACGCAGCGAGCGCACTGGTCGTCGTCGATAGCGGCATCCCCATAGACCTGATCTTCACCGACGTCATGATGCCCGGCGTGCTGCGCAGCCCGGAGCTGGCGCGAAGAGCCAGAGAACGATTACCCAACGTCGCGGTACTGTTCACATCCGGCTATACTCAGAACGCCATCGTGCACGGCGGGCGGCTTGATCCCGGGGTGGAGCTTCTGGCTAAGCCATACACACGCGAGGCGCTTGCCCGAAAAATCAGACACGTGTTGGCCAATCAAGCTCAAAGGCGCGTCGCTCAGGGATCGCATCACTCGGCGACGGAAAAGACTTTCGAGGATGCGACCGTGTTGCTCGTCGAAGACGACGACCTCATCCGCATTACGACGACGGAGATGCTGAGCGATATCGGATGCAAGGTAAAAGAGGCCAGCACGGCTCAAGAGGCTCTGAAGATCCTGGATGAGCAACCCGTGGACATCTTACTTACAGATGTCGGCCTCCCTGGAGTTTCCGGTCTGCAGCTGGCAAGGGACCTCCACGCGCGCCGGCCCGGTCTACGCCTAGTTCTCGCGACAGGTGACAGCGGGGTGCAATCTGAAGCCGCGCGATTGGGCGCGATATTGCTCGTGAAGCCCTACACCCCGCAGTCTCTTCGCCAGGGTTTAGAGCATGCGATGAGGAAGCGTCGCTGAATAGATGCGTGTCGTTTAAGTGTTCGGAAGAGTGCAGAGCGCCAAGGCTTTTCTCCCATCGGCTTTCAACAACGACCCTCACATAATGCTTTGAAAGTCCGAGCTGATGCTGGCTGGCGTCAGCCTTTGGCGCCGAATGAGCCAAACGCCGCGCCGAATTACAGAGAGGCCGCCGCAATGTCCGCTGTTGGGCCCTCAACGGACATCGAAGCAGATCGATCCACCCCGGGGAAGGGCGCGTTCCGTCCACCGCCGTCAAATGAGCGATGCAGAAGCATCGTCAGCGGATGGAAAAACAAGGTTCAGTCGTCTCTCGCCCATATTACGCCGGCCGGAATGCTGGCAAGGCAGCATCGCAAAATGGCGGAGCCCGGCACGGCCGGTTCAAAAACTGAGCCGTTAGAAGAGGAAGATGGTTAAATTCGCGACGTATCGCAGGGTCAAACCAAGTTTCGACTAAGATTATTATGAATGTGGGTCGCCGCGATGGCCGCGTGGCCCGTGCCGACTGCCATCTGGTGCAGATCGGAAACCACGTCCCCGATTGCATAGATGCCATCGACGGCTGTCCTTTGGTGATTGTCGGTTTCCAGACAACCCACATCATTATGTCGCGCACCAAGGGCGGTGGCGAGTTCTGATCTTACCGAACAGCCCAACGCAGGATAAACGACATCGAAGATCTCCTCAGTTTGATTGCCAAGGTTGAGAACGATGTCGCCATCCAGTCTTCGGATGTCCAGCACGGCTGCATTTATCACGCGCACCCCCGCGCGTGTTAAGCGTTCAGCGATAATCGAGTCGCAGGGAGTGGAATCCGGACAGAGAAGTGTGACATCCCGGGAGTAGGTCCTCAGGAACAGGGCCTTGTTCGAAGCATCTTCCGCTCTCCCGATGACACAAATGCGCTGGTTCATTGCCTCGTAACCATCGCAAATTGGACAGTATCGAAGCAGACCCTCGTCGATAGCACTTCGAAGACCTGGAACTGGCAGATCTTTGTCAATCAGGCCCGTTGCGAGAATAACGCGACGCGCCAGGATGGGGCCGAGCGTGCTCTCTGCAGTAAAAGAGCCAGATGGATCGGTCGCAATTGACCGGACAAGCCCTTGTCCGACAGTGATGCCGTAAGCATAAGCTTGCTTGCGAAGTGTCTTGAGCAAATCTGGCCCTGAAATCCCTGATGCGAAGCCTGGATAGTTATGGGTCTTGGGAATAAGCGAAGCCCGGCTATCGTTACTGTCGATTAGTACAACATTTCGTCGGTAGCGGCCTAAGTATATGGCTGCCGTTAAGCCAGCCGGTCCCGCGCCCACGATGAGACAATCGACAACTTGTTCTCCGTCCGACATTGCGACGATCCCTCCGATGTTTGTTGGTGCGTTTAATTGCACCGCACGTTGCCACGATTTGGTCCTGCGCAGCGTTCGCGTAGCGCGCGACGCTGCCACGGTCGCCGCAGAGGCGCCTGAGCTAAACTATCGCCCTGATTGCTGAAGGCGTTTCCTGCTTTGAGACCGCTTCTTGCGGTCGTGCCATAGCGCGGCAAGTCGCTATGGCTTCGCGCAGGCTGCCTGCAGCTGTATCGGCTTTCGCCGCCGCCCGCAGTGCTTCCAGCGCCTCGCTGTCGAAGTCCCCGTTCCAGCATCCAATCATGATCGTCGCGTTGGGCAGCTTGCGACGAAGGCGTTGGACCGCATAACGCATGTGAGCGGGACTGCTGACGTCAAGATAGGACAGGCATACTAACGCAACGCCAGCCGTCTCAAGCCGAAAAATGTTTGCTGTCGAAAGCGCTTCGGCAGGCTCGATCCGAGCAGCTAGTCCATGCGCATTCGCAAGTTGCCCAAATAGTCTCGCCGCAGCTTCATCAAGCGGCGTCCGTGCGGCCACACATAGCACGGGGCATTCACCCTGCCAGTTTGGTTCGAGATCTTGTTTCCGAAGCGCCGGTAAATTGGCGACGGCGACGTCTGAGATGGACTCAACGGCAGCTGCAGCTTCCGAATCCTTCGTGTGCGCTGTCACATCTGGCTCGAAATCAACCTGATCGGAAAGGTCGCTGGCGAATTCATCGACCGCATCGCGAATTTTGGACATGCGAGTGTAGTCTAATGCCCCTCGCTTGGCGTCAGACTGCGCCAGCTGCAAGCCCTTGATCGCGACCTCGTCAAAGTAAGCGGATAGAGATTTTTCCTTCAAGAATGCTTCAGCTTTTTCGGCAGCTTCAGTCGGATCGCCGGCAAGCATCCGCTGATAGAACATCTCCGCAGGCGAGAGGGCAGGCTTATCGCCGAAAATCACGTCAAGAAATTCCAGGCGCTCGATATGCCGTCCGAGGACGACAAGGCAGATGGTCAGGGGCGTGGCGAGGACAAGTCCAATCGGCCCCCACAATGCGGTCCAGAACGTTGCCGAGGCAACAATAGCGACGGGAGAAAGCCCGGTACTCTGTCCGTACACCATAGGCTCAATGACGTGACCAACTATGGGCTCTACAACGAAGAATAGCGCCAGCGTCCAGAGGAACATCGACCAGCTAGGGTCGACCGCAGCCGCTAACGCAAGAGGGAACGCAGCGGAGATGACTGCACCGATGTAGGGAACAAAACGAAGCACACCGGCCAGAACGCCCCATAAGATCGCACTTGGGACGCCGATAAAGGATAGACCGACCCCAATAATTAAGCCAAAAGCCGAGTTCAGTAGCAGCTGGATCAGAAGTAAGCGACTGAGGCGGCTGGCAGCATCGTCGAGCGCCGCCGTGGTTCGCTGCAAGTCATGTGAACCTGCGAGCCTGATGAGACGATTTCGCAAATCCTCTCGCTGAAGCAGGATGAAGATGACGAAGATGATGATGATACCAGTTGTCGCCAGCGGATGGAGGAGAGGCGCGATGAGTGCGCGGATGCTTTCCAGGGCTCCTGGGTCTGGCTGGCGCACTTCAACCGGTACAGGTTTGACAGGCGCAGTCGTCGGCGCTCCGGCACCGTCTTTTATCGATTTCGCGCCTTTTGGCTTGTCGAGTTCCTTGCTTAGTTCCTGGAGCATATCCGCCGCGCGCTCGAGCGTTCCGCTGCTTGCCGTGGCGCCGCGCACCGACTTAATTTTCTCCCGCATCGTCGCTTCATAGCGTGGCAGGTCTCCTGCCAGCTGGGTCAATTGTTGTGCCACCAAGCTACCCAAGCCGAAAATGGCAATGAACGCGAGCAGAACCACGCTGATGACGGCGAGGGCGCGTGGCACCCGCACACGCTGCAAAAGCCCCACAACAGGTGCGAGGACGAAGCTCAAAAGTATCGCAAGCGCCAAGGGGACGAAGATTTCGCGACCCAAGTAGAGGGCCGTAATGAGAAGCGCGGTAACTATTGCGAGTGCAACCGAACTCAGTAGGGCGATAGCCTCCTCAGGGGATCTTCCAGTTACGACCTTTCGGACTACAGAGCTCATTGCGCTCCTCTATCGACGCCTCGGAGTTGCGGTTAAAGAGGACGTCGCTGCGATCTCGCGCGCCGATCCACCGAAAGCTCGATCCTCACCTTAGCTCAATAGCTATTTGATAGGTCTGTTCCGTGCATACCATCTCATGGCCGAGAATCCTCGCAGATGGATCGCGGACGAAGTTACTTATCGTGCTTCTTTGCTTCTTGAAGGAGACGTTCTAGGTCTTCGATTAGCGATTGGATTCGCGCCGCCGTCAAACCGTCGACCTGAAGTTTCATACGTCGGTATTTGGCAATTCGCGTCTCGAGCTCTTGCCTGCTGCTCTCCTGCGTATTCGCCATTCGTTGCTCTGACGGCTTGAGTATGCAGCAACAACGAACGGGTTGAATTGGAGTTCATTCTGGTTTGGGACTTGAGGCGATAGCCCGCGAACAAAGGACTTGGCTATTCAGTGCGTAGCTCTACTTCTTCGGCGGGGGCTGTGCGGCATCAAGGGCGCCCTCACGCAGACGACGGCCAGTGCTGTCTTCCGACGAGAGGGCCAACATCGCCATTGATCGACCGTTGATCGGGTAGATTTCGCCAAATCCGAAAGTCGAAAGAGTTTCTTCCGGTTTACTGGTATCAATCAGCCCTTGCCATTCTCGTCCCTCAGGTACCGAGGGAAGTGTGAAGTTTATTGGCTCATAATGGGCGTTGTAGATCATGAGGAGGGTCGCATCCGATCCCCGCCGTTTGATCCCGCTTTCCTGAGCGCGCCCATCCAGCAGCATGCCTAGGCATCGCGCGTTTTCATCATGCCATTGGTGGGTCGTCATTTCGTCGCCAGTGGGCGCAAGCCATGAGACGTCTTTGACGTCGAGTTCCTCATTCTGAGAGCCAACGACGAAACGGCTTCGGTAAAGAA
Organism: Bradyrhizobium sp. SYSU BS000235; assembly: GCF_049747295.1. Lineage (NCBI taxonomy): Bacteria > Pseudomonadati > Pseudomonadota > Alphaproteobacteria > Hyphomicrobiales > Nitrobacteraceae > Bradyrhizobium > Bradyrhizobium sp. SYSU BS000235. Next base: position 10,730 of record NZ_JBMHJM010000002.1, on the reverse strand, counting down.
TTGGAAATGCCTTACGTGTGGCGATGAGCTTGCGTGTGAACTCGCGCAAAGCGCGCCCTCGCGCGCTGCTGCCCATCCAATCGAGCCATGCGATTTCGTTGTCTTGTGCGTATGCGTTGTTATTTCCGTTCTGCGAGTGACCGATTTCATCTCCGGCAAGCAACATCGGCGTACCGTGTGACAGAAATATCGTCGCCAGGAAATTTCTCTTCTGCTGTTCGCGAAGGGCGATGATCTGCGAGTCATCAGTCAGACCTTCGACACCATGGTTCCAGGAGTGATTGTTTGAGTGGCCGTCTCGATTGTCTTCGCCATTCGCCTCATTATGCTTGTCGTTGTAAGAGACAAGGTCGTGAAGATTGAAGCCATCGTGAGCCGTTACGAAATTGACGCTCGACCACGGTTTGCGCCCGCGCTTGTTGAACAAATCGCCCGATCCAGTGATGCGTTTGGCGAAGTCCGGCAGGATCCCTGCGTCGCCCTTCCAAAAGCGGCGTGCAGTATCGCGGAATTTGTCATTCCATTCAGCCCAACCTGGCGGAAATTGTCCGACTTGATATCCGCCCGGGCCTATGTCCCAGGGCTCCGCGATCAGCTTCACCGCCGATAGCGTGGGATCTTGCCGGCAGGCATCAAGAAAACTGCCCCCTTCATCAAAGCCGTAGGGTTCGCGGGCCAGAATGGTCGCGAGGTCGAAGCGAAAGCCGTCAACTCGCATTTCAGATGCCCAGTAGCGGAGAGAATCCGCCACCATCTGCAAGACTCGTTGATGTGAAAGATTGACGGTATTTCCCGTTCCTGTGTCGTTTATGTAGTAACGCTTCTGGTCGGGCAGGAGACGATAATAGCTCGCGTTGTCGATCCCTTTAAAGGAGAGCGTCGGGCCAAGTTCATTACCTTCGGCCGTGTGATTGTAGACCACATCGAGGATGACTTCGATGCCGTGGGCATGGAATTGATTGACCACGGTCTTGAATTCACTCACAGAAGGGGACTGTTGGTATCTTGGTTCAGGCGCAAAGAAGGCGAGCGAGTTATAACCCCAATAATTCCGCAGGCCTTTCTCCACCAGATAGCTGTCATCGACAAACGCGTGGATCGGCAGAAATTCAGCGCTTGTGATGCCGAGTGACTGCAAATATTCGGTCACTTCTGGCTGTGCGAGCGCGGCAAAGGTCCCACGTAGTTCTGGCGGGACGAGGGGATGCAGTTTCGTGAAACCTTTCACATGCATCTCGTAGAGGATCGTTCGCTCCCAAGGTGTCTCGGGCTTGCGCCCTGTGCCCCAAGTGAAGGCGGGATCAATGACGCGGCACTTTTGCATCAGATCGGCACTGTCGCGATCGTCGAACGACTTGTCTTTGTCCGCATGGTTCAATTTGTAACCAAACAGCTCGGGTCCCCATCGCAAGGCACCGACCAATTGTTTTGCGTATGGGTCAAGCAAAAGCTTGTTGGGATTGAAGCGATGGCCGGCATCGGGCTCATAAGGACCATGAACTCGATAGCCGTAAACAGTGCCGGGCCGGGCGCTCGGCAAATAGCCGTGCCACACCTCGTCTGTGTATTCGGGCAGTTCGATGCGCTCGAGCTCGGTTGCCCCCGTGTCATCAAAGAGGCACAGCTCGACTTTCGTCGCGTGAGCGGAGAATAGCGCGAAATTGACTCCAAGCCCATCCCAGGTTGCGCCAAGCGGAAACGGCTTTCCTTCACGTATGCGAGACCGCCGCAGCAACTGCGTGGCCTCGGCAGGTGAGATGCTTTGCACTGGCTTGTCCATGAGATCACCCGCGTGTGAGAGCGGGAAGAAGTTCCAAAGAACCAAACAGTTCCGATGTGTCAAAGAAGATACGCGCTAAGTGTAAGTGCCGAATCCAGCGGTCAGAAGCGATGTTGGATGATGACCAATTTCGCACACGCCTGTCCGCAGTTGGACGGAACTCGCGGTGGGAGTTGGCGTTGCTGCGAAGGAGGGCATTCGCAATCGTCCGGAAAGCGAAAGCGCAAGATAAGGACTGCAAGCGTGGATCCGAGAGAAGAGCGAATACGACGTCGCGCATACGAGCTTTGGGAGCAGAACGGAAAACCGGAAAGCGGTGAAATGGCCTTCTGGTTGCAAGCCGAGCAGGAGATTGATGCCAGTGGGCAGCAGGGTAAGGTCCCGCTAACACCGCCCGATACGCTCAAAGGAAATGTTGAGTAGACCAGCCTGCTTTCTTGGCTCGATTTCAGTGGCTGTTACGGTTAGCGCCAAACCGCTCGCAATCTTTTTGAGCGACCCTCCCAGCGGAGATACAAAATGCCCCCAGAGAATTTGCAGGATCCCCGCGGGAAATATCCTAAGCCCCCTTACAAGAAGCAATCCCAACCTTGGCCCGGGCTCGCGAGCAAAATGGATCCCCGGCCCGACCATGGTGAGGGGACCTATCGCGGTTCCGGACGGCTTGCGGGCCGAAAGGCACTCATTACTGGGGGAGACTCCGGAATGGGTCGAGCAGCGGCGATCGCCTATGCGCGTGAAGGGGCTGACGTCGCCATCAATTATTTTCCCACCGAGGAGCCCGATGCGAAGGAAGTCATCGAACTCATCAGAAAGGAAGGCCGGCTCGGCCTCGCGCTGCCCGGAGATCTGCGAGACGAGGCGTTTTGCCAACGGCTGGTCGCCGATGCTGTGAAGGGATTAGGGGGACTTGATATCGTCGTGAACAACGCGGCGCGTCAGCAAACCCGCGCATCCATTTTGGATGTCACGGCCGAAGACTTCGATGCGACGATGAAGACCAATGTCTATGCCCCTTTCTGGATTATCAAAGCTGCATTGCCTCATCTGATGCCAGGCTCGGTGATTATTGGCACGTCGTCGGAGCAAGCTTACGATCCATCGCCCGAACTTTACGACTACGCGCAAACCAAGGCTGCAACGATGAACTACGTCAAGTCACTAGCCAAGCAGCTCGCCCCAAAGGGAATTCGAGTTAATGCCGTTGCACCGGCGCCGATATGGACGCCGTTACAAGTTTCAGGCGGAGCAACCATGGAGAAGACTGGAGAACTTCGGTAGCCAAACTCCTTTGGGGCGCGCCGGGCAGCCGGCCGAGCTCGGATCGATCTACGTTCAACTTGCTGCGGCTGATGCGAGTTACGCAACCGGTCAAGTGTATGGTGCTGCAGGCGGCTCAGGCCAACCTTAACTCGCTGTCACACGTTAATATCGGCACCGGCTTTCCGGGTATTCCGAAGCTCAATGAGCGTGTGGGATTTGCGTCCTGCAGGTGAGCATTACTACAGTAGCGATCGAGCGCGGGAGTGTATGTTCGGGACTTCCTGAGTGCGGACCCCATCAGTGTGCGCGGCGATACGGAACATCGTCATGCTGTGCGGGTTGGGGAGGTACTTGGAGACCTCTTATGCAAGAAAAAGTCCAGTCTGAATCTTTTCCGCGCCAACTTCCTTCCACAGCAAGCATCGAATTTCATCCTCTTCACGCGATGCTCGTGTCATTTCCCATCGTCTGCTTCGTTGGTGCATTTGTAACGGATGTCGCCTACTGGCGAACAGCCGAGATGATGTGGGCTGACTTATCCGCATGGCTCCTTGCCGCTGGACTGGTAATGGGCGTCTTGGCTGCAATAGCGGGGATTATTGACTTCGTTGGTAATCGAGAAATCCGAAAGATCACACCGGCCTGGATACACGCAGGAGGGAGCGGACTGGTTCTTGTCCTCGCGTTCTTCAATTCGTTGATTCACAGCCGAGACGCGTGGACATCCGTCGTTCCAGCCGGCCTGATTTTATCAGCGCTTACTGTCATGGTGATGGTGCTAACGGGATGGATGGGCTGGACCATGGTTTATCGGCATCGGGTTGGAGTGATCGGTTCATGACTGTTGTTCTTCGTCCTCGGCGCTGGAGCTATTTGCGGCTCGCTGCCTGCTTGATCGCGTCGCTCAACGTGGCTGGATGTAATGATGCGGGTTCTGATCCAAACGTCCAGATTGGCGCGAAGCTGAATCTCCCGCAGCTACAACAATTTTTACTTCCGCCAATGCATATCGCGTCGGTTGTCGGTTGGAAGGAAAACGAAACACCAACGGTCGCCGATGGGCTTCAAATCAAGGCGTTGGCGTCCGGGCTGCAGCATCCTCGGTCGCTCTACGTGCTTCCTAACGGCGACGTTCTCGTTGTTGAGTCGAAGGCGCCGGGTACCGAGCCCATCAAGCGCCCTAAGGATTTCATCATGAAGTGGGTGGAGTCTTGGGCAACCTCAGGCGGTGACACAGGTAAGAGCAATCGAATATCGCTGCTGAGGGACGCAGACGGAGACGGTGTGCCGGAGGTGCGGACGGTATTTCTGGATCATCTTCGATCTCCGTTTGGTGTCGCGCTTGTCGGAAACGATCTCTACGTGGCGAACACCGATGCCATTGTCCGGTATGAATATCATACTGGCGAGACGCAGATTACGAAGCCCGGCACGACGCTAACTGAGTTGCCAGGCGGGCCGATTGACCATCACTGGACGAAGAGTCTGGTCGCAAGTCCGGACGGCTCGCTGCTCTATGTCGGCGTTGGTTCGAACAGCAACATCACAGAGAATGGAATTGAGGCAGAGAAAAACCGGGCAGCAATTTGGGAAGTTGATCGCACTACAGGACGATCGCGTATTTTTGCCAGCGGGCTTCGCAACCCCAATGGACTGACCTTTGAACCGCAAAGTCATGCATTGTGGGCCGTTGTCAATGAGCGCGATGAGATCGGGCCCGATCTCGTGCCGGATTATCTCACGTCCGTTAAGGACGGTGCCTTCTATGGCTGGCCTTATAGTTATTACGGGCAAAACGTTGATCCCCGCGTCCAGCCGCAACGCCCGGATTTGGTGGCCAAAGCGATCCCTCCCGACTATGCGCTAAGCTCTCACGTGGCGCCTTTGGGTCTGGTCTTTTATACAGGCAACAATCTTCCGGCGTCATATCGAGGCGGGGCATTCGTGGGCGAGCACGGCAGTTGGAACCGTCCGAACTTGAACGGGTACAAGGTCGTCTTCGTGCCATTTGCCGACGGCCACCCGAATGGTCCTGCCAAGGATGTCGTGACGGGATTTTTGAACTCGGATGAGAAATCGCGAGGCCGGCCCGTTGGGCTTGCAATCGACAAAAGCGGTGACCTGCTGATCGCCGACGACGTGGGTAACAAGGTCTGGATGGTTTCGTCAAAAAAATAGAGCTGCTTCAGCCCTGGCCGGGTGAGACCTTCTTTCACGCGTGCGATCGCGAAGCTTCTGGCCATGAGGGGCCAACTGCTACGACCAGATGGAGGATGACTGCAAACTTTCGGCCCCTGATCTGTTGCGGCTGACAGTTTAATGCGGAACCCACGCGGGAATGGAACGTTGCCGCCGCAGTCATACAGCGTCAGGAGCTAAACATGTCACGCGGCTTCCCATCGATGACGGCGTTGTTGGGTTTGCTCGCTCTGGCGGGTTATCAGAATAGGGACAAGCTCGCGGAGTTGCTGAAGGGGGCGGGCAATACCCAGCCCGGTGCAAGCAACGAGAAGGGACCGTTGGACGGAGTGCTTGGTAATTTGAGTGGCGGCCTTGCGGGTACTGGGATCGGAGGACTCCTGAGCGGCGGTCTCCAAGAACTACTGGAGCGCTTCAAGCAGAACGGTCAGGGAGATGCCGCAGAGTCGTGGATAAATAAGGGACCCAATAAAGAGCTTCCGGCCCCTCAGCTGAAACAGGCCATCGGACCAGACGTGTTAGCTGCGCTGGAGCAGCAAACCGGCCTGTCGCAAGAGGAGCTTTTAGCGCGACTATCGCGTGAGCTTCCTACGGCTGTCGATCAATATACGCCTGACGGCCGGCTCCCCCACTAGACAACTAATATCGAAGGATCTGCACATGGGCATTATATGGACGATCATCATCGGCTTCATAGCCGGCGTCATCGCGAAGTTCCTAATGCCGGGAGACAACGAGCCGACTGGCTTCATTCTCACGGCCATTTTGGGAATCGTGGGAGCGTTTGTCGCGACATTTCTTGGCCAAACACTCGGTTGGTATCGCCCAGGTGAGGGGGCGGGGCTGATCGGTGCCGTGGTTGGCGCCATTATCGTTTTGCTTGTTTATGGCATGATCGCAGGACGTCGACGCGTTGTCTAATGGAGCGCAAGTCGAACAATGGGCTATCTGCAAAACGGGATTGAACACCTGAATCAACTGGCATCATTACTCGCGATAGCAGTACCTTTTCTGATCGCGAGTATTGCCGGTTGGTACGTGGGCAGTCTCATCCATTGCTTCCGCCGATGACGCCGAAGAGAACCGGGCTACACCATCGGCACTGATATCAACGGCAGGCCAATCGATCCCAACTACCCATGGAATAAGGGAGCGGCGCTGGGCCTAATCACCGTGCTTCTTGTTTTGGATGTAGTCCTCGACTGCTGAGACCCCTACACCAACCGCGCGCACAGCTTTTTGAAGCTCTTCCTCTGTGCACCGCAGACGATCGGTCCAGTACTTCACTTCATGGGGCTCATCGATATTGACCTTACCCCGGTCCGGCGCTCCTCGATTATTTCGGTCGTCTGGCATCGTGCTTCCTCCTTGGCCGAACCTGACAGTACTCCGATAGGCCAGGGCCGAGCCAAAAGTTCACAGCCTGGGAAGCGTCGAGACATGCGCAGCTGTTCGTCGCGCCGCTCGGCAGCTAAACTCGACAATCTCCTTAGCGAGTGTAGTCGTCGCGGAGGTCTCGTCGCCGAGGTGATCTATTGAGCATCAACGCCAGCATGAAGCCTACGGCTCCTGCTACGAGTAGTGAACCGAGAGGTCGCTCCTCCACAGTCGAGGCGAGTGCGCGGCTACCTTCCCGATAATATTCGGTGCCGGTGTCCATCGCATCCTTCGCGATGTTACTCGCAGCTTCGCCAGCATCGCGCGCGACGTCTTTGGCCTGACCATAGAGGTCCTGCACAACACCGATTGCGGCATCGCCCCTTCCCTCGACTTTGCCTGCTGCATCATTTGCAGCGCCTGCGATTCTATCGTTGTTCATAGATCATCCTCCTGATGTGAAGGCTAACTGGCGTCGTTTTTGGTGCCGTCGACCGGATCGGATCATCACCTCGGCGCAGATTTCCGAGACCGCTCTCCCAGTGTGCTCGCTGCTGGGCCCAGAGTAGACTAAGCGCCGACCGCAAACGTGTCGGGCCATGCTATCCTTGACGTTTCCTCGGCGTCGGCTGCGTAATTGTCCGCATGCGGCGTCAGTACAGCCTAATGCAGGGTGGCTTTCGTAGCGTCAGGGGATGCGGTGTCCACGGCTTCCTGTGTGATCTGCAGCATGCGCCGCGGTTCCTCGGCATACTGGGTAAATGCGTTCTGCCAGAACTCGCTGTAGGCCTGCTGCAAATCCGGAAGTGACTGGCAGCCCTGAATGGTCTTGATCAGATGCATCTGCTGGCGCGTCCGCTTGCCAAAGAACTCGAACCACTCATGGACGAAATCCTGAAGAAACATGCCTCCCTGCAGTTTCGTGCTTTCCGTCAGCGCGTTCTCGTTCAACTCGCTGGGATTTACGCGGCCAAATGAAAACTTTTCCGCAGATACGGGGGGAGTGCCCTGACTAACCTGCTCTGCAGATGCTTTGAGGGTACCCTGTGGGATCTTTTCCGTAGATTCGTCGCGCTTTCTCATCGTTTTCCGAGCGCCCTTATCGCTAGTTCTCGCAGATGCGTTGAGAGCTCGCTTCTTCATCGTTCCTCGAACCCCCTTATTGCTCTTTCTCTTTGATTTAGCTGTCATCGTCTTTCTTCTTCTCGGTTTGCTTTAAATCTTGATCTCGTGCGCCGGACGATTGGCGGTCATTTCGTTACGCTACGGCACGCTCACGATCGCTTCTGTGGCATTGGCCGCCTCTGAGGAGAGTTGCCACCATCGCAATCGAAAGCTAACTGTTCTGTTCCCTACGGGACGATTGGTCGCGCCTTGTTCATTACAGCGAGCGCCGTTCAAGCGCGTTCAACGCGTGGCTCGCGGGCAAGCGATCCTCAGGAGCGTCTATCAGGCCCCGGAAATTTATGTCTTGAAAAACACAAACCAGACAATCGCTAAAAGAAAGACGGATCCAACTGTACTCGTAGCTAAAATGCCAAGGATTGTTGGCCCACGTTCTCCTTGCCTGGCTTCTGTTGCTGTTTCGACTGTCCGTGAATGGTCGTCGATATGTTCCGTTTTAGGCATCGCACCCTCGCTAGTTAGATTGAGGCATCTCGTTAGAGGTCGAGTCCAAGAGTTTTCCGGATCTCAGCTTCACGAAGCCGCTGCTGCCTCTTGACGTGTCTCCGATCCGGGAACGGAACGCCTGTCTCTTTGGCTTTCATTTGAACTGATATGGCTGATCGCTTTAGCCGTGCCGCAGCTTTAATAGGGGATGCGCCGGCCTCAACGAGTTTTTTCAGTACTTCGATGTGTTCGGGCAGCCATGTGCGACTCGTAATGTGACATGTCATTTCCACTTCCTTTCGGGCCGCGTAGGCCAGACGAGCTTGCCCAACCTTCGGTAATAGCCGCTAACTCGATGTTATCGGCGCGAACCGTCGCGCGCTGGTTCCGGCGGAAGCGCGAGCCGCCTGTCGCACAAGCATAGCCTGGGCTCGCAATTGTGCTTGCGTTGCAGGTTGGGTCTTTGACATGGAAATGCTCCGCTGTCGGAACACGCGGGAGCACAAGTATCTCTCTGTCACCGATAAACGCCGAGGGCAGTGCGGTGATGTTTAACAAGTCGCAAGGCGACACCAAGTTCAAATCAACCAAAGCCAGCCCAGGACCGAGCGAATTGGGAACACAGGTCAGGCGGTCTGACACTTTAAATACGCCCTAAAATCGCAAAGCCGAATGCGAAATGACTTAAGCGCGGCGCAACGCACATAATCGCTTTCCATGCCTTCCCTTATTTCATGACGCAAGCCGGACTGTTTCACTGGGCGCGGCCTCGTTAGCTTGTGGTCCAAAAATCCCGGCTAGGTCGAACTAGCCGGGAAGTTCATTGGAGCCAATGCCGGACTGGGCGTTGGTAACAGTCAAACCTAATGCTCGGCTTGCCGTTCCACGACATCTACCGCCCGTGCAATTTAACTGCTCGATCGTCTGGAAAGCGGTAACCGCGCTTTTCTCCGCGTGGCCTTTGGCGGTCGGGCCAGTGCTCTGAGGTTGAAGAAGAGCCGTCGGTGCGCACGGAACAGCTGTGGCATCCTTTTAAAGGGCGAGAGAACAGATGTTGTTACTAACCGAAAGCGACTCAAGCAAGGATCGTTACGACTGGGAGAGCCCTAACATCACGATCGGAGAAGGACCCGTCAGGTTCTTTGCGTGCCGCTCGGCATTATCATAATCGTTCATAGCAAGCTCCGTTGATTTGCTGGTGGGTCGACGACGCGACGCACGTTTCAATGCAGCGCCCGCTTCGCGATAGCGCGTTCCTCGCGCAGCGAAAGCAGACTTTCTTGCGCGCGCAGTAGGAACTCGTCGGCAGGAAGATCCGGGGAGCTGTAACCATCCCTCATCAGTTCGCGGAGCAGGAGGCAGTGACGCAAGATATCGCGCCTTCGGACCGCGATGGAGTGTATTGGCGACAGAGATCTAAGCCATTTGATATGAGCAAATGTTTTTTTGGTGTACCGATCGGCAATTTCTCTTTCACGTGATGCCATCAGTTCCTCCGCTGGCGATCCGAACGTCTCAATCATCTCGACCTTCCGGCCGTGAAGGTGCGCCATACTTCATCAATCGTGCGCATTCAGCCATTCCAGAGGATGAGTCCTACTGGAAGGCCAGCCTTCGTCCTTTGCCACCACGTCGTATTGTGGAATGCCCATCTTAGTCCTGCGATGAGCGAATCAGACGGGTGAGGCGTCGTATAGTTCCCGGATGGAGTTAATCGGTGAGACCGTACGATCTTAGGGCGTAAGATCCACGTCATCCACGGCGATAGTTAACCACTTTGCTGGGTCCTTTGCCTTGGACAACTTCATTCTTGCCACCGCTTCGATCAATCGGCGGTGTTTCAGGAATAGGCGCGTCGCCTGATCTAGCTCGGTGGTGAATGGGCAAGATCCCTCTAAAGCCGCGAGAGCGCGGAGTGACACTCGGCAGCGCTGTGGGGGTCTGCCGGACAGGTCTACAAGGAAATGAACATATCGTTCGCTTGCAAAGACCATAGTCTCACCGGTCGCATAACTCCTACCTTGGCACTGCCGTTCCTCAGTGCCCGACCTCTGGAAAATGGCCTTCTGCTTCTGTCCTTGCTTCAGCCATGAGCGAACGCGAGGCGGGAAACCTTTTCGGTAGGAGCGAACCAGCTCCATTGATAGGTACTACGGCGCGGGCGTCTAGATTCCGACGGGCGTCGGGGTCAAGTGAGCAACACATAAAACGCGCGACCGGTTCAGCCGCTAAATCACGAGTACGGATCCGCGCCTATGCTTGCGAAAAACGACGCGTCATGGTGCCGCAGGTGGGAACACGCGCATCAGTGGCGGTTCGCCTTATTGAGCCTTGCGCCTGATTGGGAGCGAAATCGAGACGGAGATTCGCCATGACATCGGTACCAAGTGATAGAGATATACCGCGCGTATCATCGGTAACGCCGTCGGAAGACGTTCGAACAATCATGGTGCACGAAATCTCATGGGGCGCCGTGTTCGCAGGCGCCGTGATGACGCTC
>NZ_JBMHJM010000001.1:4219522-5362913 GCF_049747295.1 Bradyrhizobium sp. SYSU BS000235 | reverse complement strand
CGAGAACGGGTCGCCCATGTTGTCCAGTGACGGGGCGGCCGCTTGTACTGCCGTCTGTACAGCACCTCCTGCAGCCTTGCCGGCGCCGCCAACCACTGTCGAGACAGAGTTGAACGCCCCTCCAAATAGGTTCGCGGCCGCTGATGACACGAGATAAACCACGATCAGTGTTGAGACTGCCCATGCGATCAAGCCGTGATACGCAGTGGTGGTTTCTGATGGCTTTCCCGAAAGTCGGCCAGCGATATATCCCCCGATAGCCGCCGCAACGACCCCGGAGGCAACCCACCATGCCCCTGCTCCTATGGACAGCGAAGTCGCGCTCGGCGTGTCTCGCGCGACTGCGTCGATCGTTCCTAAGCCAACACCAACGCCAATCATGTTTAGAACCAGCTGCAGCACGAGCGTCATCACGGCGCCTGCGAACACGGCGCCCCATGAGATTTCGTGCACCATGATTGTTCGAACGTCTTCCGACGGCGTTACCGATGATACGCGCGGCATATCTCTATCACTTGGTACCGATGTCATGGCGAATCTCCGTCTCGGTCCCAATTAGGCTCAAGGCTCAATAAGGCGAACCCCTACTGATGCGCGTGTTCCCACCTGCGGCACCATGACGCGTCGTTTTTCGCAAGCATAAGCGCGGATTCGGTACTGCTGATTTAGCGGTTAAACCGGTCGCACGTTTTATTTGTTGCTCACCGGACCATGTACGCCCGTCGGAATCTAGATGCGCCCGCCGTAGTACCTATCAATGGAGCTGGTTGGCTCGTCACCGATAAGATTTCCCCGCTCGCGCGCGCTTGTGACTGAACCAAGGAGAGAAAGCAGAAGGCCATTTTTCAGAGGTCGGACACTGAGGAACGGCAGTGCTAAGTTAGGAGTTACGCGACCGGTGAGACTATGGTCTTTGCAAGCGAACGATATGTTCATTTCCTTGTAGACCTCTCCGGCAGACCTCCACAGCGCTGCCGAGTGTCACTGCGCGCTCTCGCGGCTTTAGAGGGATCTTGCCCATTCATCACCGAGCTAGATCAGGCGACGCGCCTATTCCTGAAACACCGCCGATTGATCGAAGCGGTGGCAAGAATGAAGTTGTCCAAGGCAAAGGACCCAGCAAAGTGGTTAACTATCGCCGTGGATGACGTGGATCTTAGGCCCTAAGATCGTACGGTCTCACCGATTAACTCCGTCATGGACCTCGAAGCGGCGGTCGCAGCTTTCCTGGCTATCCCGGGACGGACATGAAATCATCGCCTATGCACCGTCGCGAAGCTGGCAACAAAACTGCGCTGGTGCCAAAACTAACGAGTAAGGTGGCCGTCGAAGTTCCATATTGAACATGCGTCGTCACTGCGGAGCTGCGAAATACCATTCGCAGAAGGAACGTGACGTAGTCATCTACATTGTTCACTCATGAAAAGACCAATCCGGCTTGATCCGGCATGGGTCTTCGGCGGGCTTCTCGTTATCGCAGTCGCCCTGCTCTACTCCTGCCGATAGGTGCGGCGCGAGAGGTCCTTCCTCCAGCTCAGGTAAGCACTCGGCTCTCTCATCCTGCTTGATAAAGTGGTGGCCCACCTCCACACTGGAGGGTCGAGGTGATTGAGACGCTCGGATCGCCAACGCGGAGAAACTGATGGCATCACGCGAAAGAGAAATTGCAGATCGGTACACAAAAAAAACATTTGCGCATATCAAGTGGCTTAGATCTCTGTCGCCATTACAATCCATCGCGGTCCGAAGGCGCGATATCTTGCGTCACTGCCTCCTGCTCCGCGAACTGATGAGGGATGGTTACAGCTCCCCGGATCTTCCTGCCGAGGAGTTCCTTCTGCGCGCGCAAGAAAGTCTGCTTTCGCTGCGCGAGGAACGCGCTATCGCGAAGCGGGCGCTGCATTGAAACGTGCGTCGCGTCGTCGACGCACCAGAAAATCAACGGAGCTTGCTACGAACGATTATGATAATGCCGAGCGGCACGCAAAGAACCTGACGGGTCCTTCTCCGTCGTAACGATCCTTGCTTGGGTCGCTTCGGTTAGTAACAACATCTTTTCTCTCGCCCTTTAAATGGATGCCACAGCTGTTCCGTGCGCACCCACGGCCCTTCTTCAACCTCAGAGCACTGGCCCGACCGCCAAAGGCCACGCGGAGAAAAGCGCGGTTACCGCTTTCCAGACGATCGAGCACTTAAATTGCACGGGCGGTAGATGTCGTGGAACGGCAAGCCGAGCATTAGGTTTGACTGTTACCAACGCCCAGTCCGGCATTGGCTCCAATGAACTTCCCGGCTAGTTCGACCTAGCCGGGATTTTTGGACCACAAGCTAACGAGGCCGCGCCCAGTGAAACAGTCGGGCTTGCGTCATGAAATAAGGGAAGGCATGGAAAGCGATTATGTGCGTTGCGCCGCGCTTAAGTCATTTCGCATTCGGCTTTGCGATTTTAGGGCGTATTTAAAGTGTCAGACCGCCTGACCTGTGTTCCCAATTCGCTCGGTCCTGGGCTGGCTTTGGTTGATTTGAACTTGGTGTCGCCTTGCGACTTGTTAAACATCACCGCACTGCCCTCGGCGTTTATCGGTGACAGAGAGATACTTGTGCTCCCGCCTGTTCCGACAGCGGAGCATTTCCATGTCAAAGACCCAACCTGCAACGCAAGCGCAATTGCGAGCCCAAGCTGCGCATCTGCGGCAGGCGGCTCGCTCGCTTCCGCCAGGACCAGCGCGCGACGGTCTTTTGGTTCGCGCCGATAACATGGAGTCATCCGCTATCACCGAAGGTTGGGCAAACTCGTCGGGCCTTCGCGGTCCGGAAGGAAGTGCAAATGACACGTCACATTACGAGCCGCACATGGCTGCCCGAACAGATCGAAGTACTGAGAAAACTCGTTGAGGCCGGCGCATCGCCTATTAAAGCTGCGGCACGGCTCAAGCGATCAGCCGTATCAGTCCAAATGAAGGCCAAAGAGGCAGGCGTTCCGTTCCCGGATCGAAGACACGTCAAGAGGCAGCAGCAGCTTCGTGAAGCTGAGGCCCGGAAAGCTCTTGGACTCGACCTTTGACGAGATGCCTCAATGTAACCAGCGAGGGTGAGATGCCGAAATCGGAACATATCGACGACCATTCACGGACAGTCGAAACAGCAACAGAAGCCAGGCAAGGAGAACGTGGGCCAACGATCCTTGGCATTTTAGCTACGAGTACAGTTGGATCCGTCTTTCTTTTAGCGATTGTCTGGTTTGTGTTTTTCAAAACATAAGTTTCCGGGGCCTGATAGACGCTCCTGAGGATCGCTTGCCCGCGAGCCACGCGTTGAACGCGCTTGAACGGCGCTCGCTGTAATTGAACAAGGCGCGACCAATCGTCCCGTAGGGAACAGAACAGTTAGCTTTCGATTGCGATGGTGGCAACTCTCCTCAGAGGCGGCCAATGCCACAGAAGCGATCGTGAGCGTGCCGTAGCGTAACGAAATGACCGCCAATCGTCCGGCGCACGAGATCAAGATTCAAAGCAAACCGAGAAGAAGAAAGACGATGACAGCTAAATCAAAGAGAAAGAGCAATAAGGGGGTTCGAGGAACGATGAAGAAGCGAGCTCTCAACGCATCTGCGAGAACTAGCGATAAGGGCGCTCGGAAAACGATGAGAAAGCGCGACGAATCTACGGAAAAGATCCCGCAGGGTACCCTCAAAGCATCTGCAGAGCGGGTTAGTCAGGGCACTCCCCTCGTATCTGCGGAAAAGTTTTCATTTAGCCGCGTAAATCCCAGCGAGTTGAACGAGAACGCGCTGACGGAAAGCACGAAACTGCAGGGAGGCATGTTTCTTCAGAATTTCGTCCATGAGTGGTTCGAGTTCTTTGGCAAGCGGACGCGCCAGCAGATGCGTCTGATCAAGACCATTCAGGGCTGCCAGTCACTTCCGGATTTGCAGCAGGCCTACAGCGAGTTCTGGCAGAACGCATTTACCCAATATGCCGAGGAACCGCGGCGCATGCTGCAGATCACACAGGAAGCCGTGGACACCGCATCCCCTGACGCTACGAAAGCCACCCTGCATTAGGCTGTGCTGACGCGGCATGCGGACAATTACGCAGCCGACGCCGAGGAAACGTCAAGGATAGCATGGCCCGACACGTTTTCGGTCGGCGCTTAGTCTGCTCTGGGCCCAGCAGCGAGCACACTGGGAGAGCGGTCTCGGAAATCTGCGCCGAGGTGATGATCCGATCCGGTCGACGGAACCAAAAAACGACGCCAGTTAGCCTTCACATCAGGAGGATGATCTATGAACAACGATAGAATCGCAGGCGCTGCAAATGATGCAGCAGGCAAAGTCGAGGGAACGGGCGATGCCGCAATCGGTGTTGTGCAGGACCTCTATGGTCAGGCCAAAGACGTCGCGCGCGATGCTGGCGAAGCTGCGAGTAACATCGCGAAGGATGCGATGGACACCGGCACCGAATACTATCGGGAAGGTAGCCGCGCACTCGCCTCGACTGTGAAGGAGCAACCTCTCGGTTCACTACTCGTAGCAGGAGCCGTAGGCTTCATGCTGGCGTTGATGCTCAATAGATCACCGCGGCGACGAGACCTCCGCGACGACTACACTCGCTAAGGAGATCGTCGCGTTTAGCTGCCGAGCGGCGCGACGAACAGCTGCGCATGTCTCGACGCTTCCCAGGCTGTGAACTTTTGGCTCTGCCCTGGCCTATCGGAGTACTGTCAAGTTCGGCCAAGGAGGAAGCACCATGCCAGACGACCGAAATAATCGAGGAGCGCCGGACCGGGGTAAGGTCAATATCGATGAGCCCCATGAAGTGAAGTACTGGACCGATCGTCTGCGGTGCACAGAGGAAGAGCTTCAAAAAGCTGTGCGCGCGGTTGGTGTAGGGGTCTCAGCAGTCGAGGACTACATCCAAAACAAGAAGCACGGTGACTAGGCCCAGCGCCGCGCCCTTATTCCATGGGTAGTTGGGATCGATTGGCCTGCCGTTGATATCAGTGCCGATGGTGTAGCCCGGTTCTCTTCGGCGTTATCGGCGGAAGCAATGGATGAGACTGCCCACGCACCAACCGGCGATACTCGCGATCAGAAAAGGTACCGCTATCGATAGTAACGATGCCAGCTGATTAAGGTGTTCAATCCCGTTTTGCAAATAGCCCATTGTTCGACTTGCGCTCCATTAGACAACGCGTCGACGTCCTGCGATCATGCCATAAACAAGCAAAACGATAATGGCGCCGACCACGGCGCCGATCAGCCCCGCCCCCTCACCTGGACGATACCAACCGAGTGTTTGGCCAAGAAACGTCGCAACAAACGCTCCCACGATTCCCAAAATGGCTGTGAGAATGAAACCAGTCGGCTCGTTGTCTCCTGGCATTATGAACTTCGCGATAACGCCGGCTATGAACCCAATGATGATTGTCCATATAATGCCCATGCGCAGATCCTTTCGCTATTTATTGTCTAGTAGGGAAGACGGCCGTCAGGCGTATATTGGTCGACAGCCGTAGGAAGCTCGCGTGACAGTCGCGCCAAAAGTTCCTGTTGCGACAGGCCAGTTTGCTGCTCCAGCGCGGCTAACACGTCCGGACCAATGGCCTGCTTAAGTTGAGGGGCCGGAAGCTCTTTATTAGGTCCCTTATTTATCCAAGACTCTGCGGCATCTCCCTGACCGTTCTGTTTGAAGCGCTCGAGTAGTTCTTGGAGCCCGCCGCCCAAGAGCCCTCCGATCCCAGTACCCGCGAGGCCGCCACTCAAATTACCAAGCACGCCATCCAACGGTCCCTTCTCGTTGCTCGCACCGGGCTGGGTATTGCCCGCGCCCTTCAGCAACTCCGCGAGCTTGTCCCTATTCTGATAACCCGCCAGAGCGAGCAAACCCAACAACGCCGTCATCGATGGGAAACCGCGTGACATGTTTAGCTCCTGACGCTGAATGACTGCGGCGGCAACGTTCCATTCCTGCGTGGGTTCCGCATTAAACGTTAGCCGCAACAGACCAGGGGCCGAAAAGTTTGCAATCCTCGTCCATCCGGTAGCAGTTGGCCCCTCATGGTCAGAAGCTTCGCACGAACGCGCGCGCGACAAGAGGTCTCACCAGGGTGATCAACTTTGGGAGCACTTTTTAGGGCGTCGATCATGTTCTGCCAGCGTGCCATGCAGGGTGACCATCTCGCGGACGACCTCGCACGTCACCCGCGTGGGAGCTTGATCTCCTCAGCCGCGGCGCGGCTCATCGTCGCGCCACCGTTAACATAAAACTGCAGATGATGACGGCTGAACGAACAACGCGCGCCGTTTTGCTCATAGCTAGCGAGCTCGCCTAAGCGCCTCACGCTCGGTAAATTTGCCTCCGGTCGCTTTGCGATGGAAGGCCTGTTGGACCGACTGACAACAGGCAAGACGAAAGCCAGATGCTGGCCTTGCCATTCAGTACCAACGACCACGGCCATACCAGCCGCCGCCGCCGAGCAGTAGTATCAGAAGAACGATGATCAAAAGCGTGGTGGTATCCATCGCTGTGTCCTCCAAGAGCGTTTATCGCTCCATTCTCATCACGAAACGAACCGTTGTTCCTGCTGTTCCCTGCCCGCTCGCTCTGTCCCAATATGAAATGCGAGTCATAATCCGGGCGGTCTTACGAGTGGCCAGCATGTTCGGAACAAACGTACTCTCGCGATGTTCGGACCTACACACAAACAGATAGTTACGGACATGAGCGGGAATACAGATAAAAGCTGCGGGTTTGGCTAATGAGGCTCTCGGCAAGGCTAAGCAAGGCGTCGGCAGTGTCGTCGGATCCGAGAAATTGAAATCGGAAGGCGCGGCGCCAGAACTCAAAGGCGACGCTCAGAAATTATCGGGCGACGCGAAGAACACGACAAAAGAGGCCGTTGATAAGACTGCGGACGCCCTCAAGAAGCCCCTCTAACTATTTTCAGCGTCATACACTGGCCCCCGCATTTGCGGGGGCTTTCTGTTGGAGAAAACGAAAAACCAGAACCTTTCATGACACTCAACGGCCTCCATCGCCGCGAACCAGATACTGAGGACACGTCCCAGGACCGGAATGCGACTAAGTCAAAGGAAAGGCCTGCTGAGACACGACGAAAAGCGGCAAATCAACGACTTCAACAGGTGTTGGAGATTATGGGCAAACCGGCGAGCGCGTCCGGAACAGATCCAACACAAGCCTGTTCGTCCTTCACAATTCATTGGGAGAACCAAATGTTTCGTTCATACGCTAAATTCACGCTCATCCTCGCAACCGCGATCGTTCCTCTTGCGACTCCTCTTACAGCAAGTGCACAAGGTGTGCCGGGCGGCGTCGACCGCGGTGCCCGCGAAGGAGAACGCGCAGCAGGACCGGTTGGAGCCGTTGTTGGCGGCGTTCTGGGCGGAGTCGCCGGGGGCGTTGCCGGTGTCTTAGGCGTAGATGAGCGCCCTCGCTTTCGCAGCTACGTCGTTGAACAACGTCGGCCATCTTATACTTATTCGCACGATGTGGTCGTTGGCGCAGAACTACCGGCAGATGGAGTTACTTACTACGACGTTCCGCCAGAGTATGGAGCCCGCGAATACCGTTACACGGTCGTGAATGGCCGGACTGTGCTCGTCGAACCTCGAACTCGACGTATTGTTGAAATCGTTGAGTAGCCCAAGGGTCGTGATCCATTTTCGCTTAGCAAAGCGACGCCGTGTGTACGCAACACCCCTTGCTTTCGGAGATTGGAGTGCATTTGCTTCGAGCGAGTGCATGTCCGAGTTCCGACGGAGCTTTTTATGATGCCTCTTTATTTCTTTCACGTGCGCCATGTTCATCAAAGATTCGATCTAGACGGTCTCGAACTTCCCGATATCCAGGCAGCGTGGCATGAGGCGACCACCTCAGCGGGCGAGCTTTTGAAGGAATTGGATGGCGACCTCAAGCCAGGTCAAGACTGGTGTATGCAGGTCGCGGACGAATTTAAGAACCCGCTTTTTGAGATCCACATCAAGCCTACCGCCCGCATTAAGGTCGATTAGCTGTGGCCTTCCAGGCAGGCGATGACAGTCGAGGCCAGCACGCCAAAAAAGTAGCGCGACCGCTTGCGACGCCGTTGAGTGTAAGGGGTGCCGGACACACTCCTGCTCAAATCTGTAAACAGCATCGATCAATTGATGTGTCCGGTGTCAGGCCGACCATTTATCCTGTTCTTTGCGGTACTCATCTTCATTGAGACGGTCCGCCAGATCTTCCGCGACCGCAGGTGCTTGTGCCTTGGCAATTGGCTTGCCGTCCGCAGTTACGAGTTTCTCGCCCTCGACCTCAATCGGAAAATCATCGGGCTTTAGCGCCTTGTCATTCGGCATGTCATCCTCCCTCTCATCGAAAGAAAAAAAGCCGCACGGGCGTTACGCCGAGCGGCTTTTTAAGCAACTGCCAGTCAACCCGGTTCCGTTGCGCGATGATAACATCGAGAACGTGGAAAGGTTGCCTGGAATCAATCTCCCATCGCATTCAAAAAAGTCCGGAAGTTTTACTCCACTATCGAACCGTCTATTTTTCGTCGGTGTCTGGCGTCCGCGACCTTAATGAAAGCAGATGCCCCATTGCCACGCAGCCGACGTTGCAGCCGGCACGATGGCAAAGCGCCGCAGTTGACTGGTCGCCGCTACGTATTCGCCATCGTCGGTATACCTTGCGGAAGGCCCAACCATTACCAGGCGATCAAACAATTCGGGAGCCTTGATCGATGCGAGAACTCCGATCATTGCACTGACGGAGTGACCGACGAAAATGACCTTCGCCAGATTTTGCCCGCGAATAATTTCAATCAGATCGTCGGCATACCCCGACAGACTCGCATACTTCTTGTTGTCGTACGCCGAGAGATCGGAACTTCCCGCTCCTACATGATCGAACAAGACTGTTTTGAAATCGTTTTCAAAAGCCGGCGAAACGAGACGCCACATGTTTTGGTCACAGCCAAAGCCATGGGCGAAGGCCATCGCTTTGTCGCCACTTCCCCTGACTTGGACGTTATTCCTCGTGGCAACGGACATCTAGGGCCTTCCTTTGGAAGCTGAGCGTGCTTCGGAAGACCATATAGTAAAGAAGCTGTCAGCGGAAAACTTGGTGAGGATTGGCTGTATCCCGAGATTTCCCCTTTAGTGCGCTGTCGTAGGGCTAAATACCTATTATGACCGGTCCCCAACTGATCCGTGTATGTCTGTTTCCGGCGGAGTGCAGCACACAGACACCTTAAAGGACGCGCCTGCTCTGCAGACGCTACAAGAAGACCGCGCCCGACTTCTTCGCCGCAGCGAAGCGCTTGGCCAGCACACCGGCATTCTTTGAGAAGAGACCCACAGGATCGCGAGGGGGCGAATGGCCGCACGTGCACGCGATGAAGCGAAACGCGATCGTGCTGATTGGCTTAAAAGAACGGCCCGCCGAAGCGGGCCGTCTCATAAGCGATTAGCGAAGGCTGCCGCCGTAGAGCTGGCGTTCTTTGCGCACTTCATCAGCACCATACGGCTTGCTGGCGGGATCGAACGTTTTCCAGCCCGATTTCTGCCAAGCCGCGCTGCGATCACGCAAGTTGACGGCGGACTGGTTCAGAACCGCGTCAAGACGAGAACGATCTGCCTCCGGAACGCGTGCGGAGACAAGCGTGCCGCCGCGTCGAACACCTTCGGCGTACGAATGCGCATCTTCTTCTGAAACGCCAGCTTCCGTGAGTGCACCTACGATACCACCCGTTGCGGCGCCCGCTGCGGCGCCGACTGCCGTTGCGGCCAGCCATCCGGCGGCAACCACTGGTCCGAGCCCGGGGATCGCGAGCAAGCCAAGGCCAGCGAGCAAGCCAGCCGCGCCGCCAACACCTGCGCCGATGCCGGCGCCCTTTCCTGCTCCCTCGGCGCGATCGTCGACGCCATCGTGGTCGCGATCGACCTTTTTGTCAGTGCTGAACCAATTGTCGGAATTATTGGATACAATGCTGATGTCGGAATGCGGCACCCCGGCCGCTTCAAGGTTCTGAACGGCTTTTTGGGCTTCAGCATAATTATCGTAAAGTCGAGAAATTGTAGTGGTCATGTGGAATCCTCCCGTTACTTTGCAGCGTTGATGTTGCCTTGGAAATCGACGCTGACCGCCGCGGAGGAGCCATTCTTGCTTGCCTTGCCACGCCAAACACCGTTGTCATCCTTTTTAAGTTCAGAGACGTTCGTATAGCCGGCGTCTTCGATTTTCGATTTGGCCTGGCCTTCCGTAAAACTGTTGCGACCCGCAACAGGTGCATTCGAATTGTTCTGCCCCGAGCTGTTGACCGCGTTGTTGTTGGGTCCCGACTGCGCCGGTGGACTCTGAGCTGATGCTGTCGTCACGGCAAGAAGACCGATGCAGGCGAAGAGAATTGAGCGTTTCATTGTGTTCTCCAAGAGAGTAGGAGCGCTCGTAACCTTTCGTTACCGTGTTAGTTCCTCAGCCAAGACGAATGAGTCGCCTGCTGCGGTGAATGGCCGCGAAATGATGCTTGATCATCTAAGATTCAAGGAAGAGAGCTAAAGTATCATTCGCATGCGTTTGCGGGAATGGAACGAACGGACATCTCGCCCATTCACTCAGTGCTGCAACATTCCTCAATATCTGAGTCATCGTGCAGTCCGACCAAGGTCCTGCACATGGCGCTTGCGCACAGGCGATCCCCATCATTGCTATCAAACTGTCTCGCCGTGGCGAGGAACTATCCGGGAGCGACCGCCGCCGTTACGGCAGCAGGTGTTCTGGTGGCGACGGCGATCGTCAACCGGCAGCTTGCCAAGAAGGCGCAGCGCGATAATCCCCCGCAGGGGCAATTCGTCGACATCGACGGGGTGCGTCTGCATTACGTGGAACGCGGAGACGGCCGGCCGCTGGTTCTGTTTCACGGCAACGGCAGCATGATCCAGGACTTCGAGTCGAGCGGCCTGATTGATCTGGCGGCTGATAATTACAGGGTGATCGTGTTCGACCGCCCAGGATTTGGACATAGCTTGCGCCCCCGGAATGTCGTTTGGACCGCGGAGGCGCAAGCGGATCTGTTCATGAAGGCATTTGATCAGCTGAATGTCCAGAAGGCGATCGTGCTTGGACATTCGTGGGGAGCGTCTGTCGCCGTAGCCCTCGCGACCAGGCATCCTTCTTTTGTCGAGGCGCTGGTGCTGGCATCGGGATATTACTTTCCAACTGCGCGCTTCGACGTAGCGGCCTTGTCGGCCCCCGCTATACCGGGGCTTGGCGATATCTTCAGCGCCACCATCTCACCGATCGCCAGCCGGTTGCTGTGGCCGGCCATGTTGCGCAAGATGTTCGGGCCGCGATCGGTTCCCGAGAAGTTTGCTGGCTTTCCTAAGGAAATGGCCGTCCGGCCATCACAGATCCGCGCCGGCGCAGCGGAAACGGCGTTGATGATCCCCGCCGCATTTGCGTCCGCAAAGACATACAACGAACTTGCGATGCCGACGATCATTCTTGCAGGCGAAAATGACCGCGTGATCGATATCGATGAGCAGTCAGGCAGGCTGCATGACGAAGTGAAGCAAAGCAAATTTTATCGTATCGCGGGAGCCGGCCACATGATCCAACAGTCCTCAACCGATCATTTGATGGCAGCGATCGATGAAGCGGCTGCAGAAACACTGCACTGATCGACCCGCCACATCGATGTAGGTTTTACAACTCTACCGAAAGACGCGGATGCTAACGGCATTAAATGCGCGGCAAAATGCCTTTCGTACGGAACAGACCCATCAGGTGCCCATTAGCCAACATTAATATCGGAGCGGCGCAAGGAAATGCCCACGCAGCTGACGCGTTGGCGCACGCGACGACATGTAGTTCAGGTGCATTAGCGTAGGACTATAATGAGCTCTGTCATCAGAAAGGCAGTAACCCGGCGATCCTCTGAAGCGCTTATCGCCCTACTCAGTTCTGTGGCATTCACGATAATCGGAGCACTACTCATTGCAGCCCTATATTTCGGTCGCGAAATATTTGTCCCCTTAGCGCTCGCGATACTCTTGAGCTTTGTTCTCGCACCTGTTGTGGGGCTTCTGCAGCGTATCCGTGTGCCTCGCGGCCTCGCTGTCGTCGGCGTCGTGGTCCTCGCATTCATCGCGATTTTCGGTTTGGGGAGCCTGGTGGCCCAACAGTTGACCCAGTTGGCGGGAGACTTGCCGCGCTACGAAGCGACGATGCGTGAGAAAATCAAGTCGGTCCGCGGTGCGGCGGCAAGTAGCGGCACGCTCGAGCGCGCGGCGGACATGCTCCAGGAACTAAGCAAGGAACTAGACAAGCCTAAGGACGCGAAATCGATCAAAGACGGTGTCGGAGCGCCGACGATTGCGCCGGTTAAACCGGTACCGGTCGAAGTGCGACAGCCAGACCCAGGAGCCCTGGAAAGCATCCGCGCACTCATTGCGCCACTGCTTCATCCGTTGGCGACGACTGGTATCATTATCATCTTCGTCATTTTCATCCTGCTTCAGCGAGAGGATTTACGAAATCGTCTCATCAGGCTCGCAGGTTCGCATGACTTGCAGCGGACCACCGCGGCGCTCGACGATGCCGCAAGCCGCCTCAGTCGCTTACTTTTAATCCAGCTGCTTCTGAACTCAGCTTTTGGTTTGATTATTGGGGTCGGTCTATCCTTTATCGGCGTCCCAAGTGCGATCTTATGGGGCGTTCTGGCCGGTGTGCTTCGCTTTGTCCCCTACATCGGTGCAGTCATCTCGGCTGCGTTTCCTCTCGCGTTAGCGGCTGCGGTTGACCCCAGTTGGTCGATGCTGCTCTGGACATTGGCGCTATTCGTCGTCGTAGAGCCTATCGTTGGTCACGTCATTGAGCCTATGGTGTATGGACAGAGTACCGGGCTTTCTCCGGTCGCCATTGTTGCCTCCGCGACGTTTTGGACCGCGTTGTGGGGACCGATTGGACTTGTCCTTGCCACGCCCCTGACCGTCTGCCTTGTGGTCCTCGGGCGACATATCGAGCGCTTGGAATTTCTTGACGTAATTTTCGGCGATAAACCTGCCCTCTCGCCTGCGGAGATGTTCTATCAACGGATGCTTGCCGGCGATCCGACTGAAGCTGCCGAAAAGGCCGAAGCATTCTTGAAGGAAAAATCTCTATCCGCTTACTTTGACGAGGTCGCGATCAAGGGCTTGCAGCTGGCACAGATTGACGCCAAGAGAGGGGCATTAGATTACACTCGCATGTCCAAAATTCGCGACGCGGTCGATGAATTCGCCAGCGACCTTTCCGATCAGGTTGATTTTGAGCCCGAGGTGACAGCGCACACGAAGGATTCGGAAGCTGCAGCTGCCGTTGAGTCCATCTCTGACATCGCAGTCGCCAATTTACCTGCGCTTCAGAAGCAGGATCTCGAACCAAACTGGCAGGGTGAATGCCCCGTGCTATGCGTGGCCGCGCGGACGCCGCTTGATGAAGCTGCGGCGAGACTATTTGGGCAACTTGCGAATGCGCATGGACTAGCCGCTCGGATCAAGCCCGCCGAAGCGCTTTCGACAGCAAACATCTTTCGGCTTGAGACGGCTGGCGTCGCGTTAGTATGCCTGTCCTATCTTGACGTCAGCAGTCCCGCTCACATGCGTTATGCGGTCCAACGCCTTCGTCGCAAGCTGCCCAACGCGGCGATCATGATTGGTTGCTGGGCCGAGGATTTCGACAGCGAATCGCTGGAAGCGCTGCGTGCGACGGCAAAGGCCGACATCGCTGCAGGCAGCCTACGTGAAGCTATCGCGACCTGTCACGCGATGGCATCGCAGCAAGAAACAATCCCAAATCAGGGAACGCCATTGGCGATAGGGGCTATCCGTTAAGCTCAGGAGCCAGGGCGCGCGACGTAGCAAGCCGCTGTAACCAACCTTGATAGCAAAACTTCGTCCACCCACCGAGGAGGACGTCATGACACATGCTGATAGGAAGACCGTAACGATCCTCGACGAGATCGACGCACATATCGAGCGGCTTAAACCACTCGCCCCCTCGGACGCAGTAGCTCTCCAACGCACACACTCTTTGCTCTGCTGCATTCAGTTTCGTGCCTGGATTAGAAGCGGAAGGGCGTCGGTTCGCGGTGTCCCGCTCGCGAAGGCGCTCAAGCAAGAGCAGCACTTGCTTTTGATCGCGAGAAAGCTGCGCAAGACTGGATGTTGGCAAGCCTTGCTGCAATAAAAGACGAAGTTTCCAGGGGCGCACGCCTGTCAGCTGGACAACTCAGCCATGGTGCTGAGCAACCCGTAATGGAGTTCACAATCGACGTGTAAGTTGCACTTACACGGGAGCCGGTCGGGCGCCGTCTCTACCTTTCGCTTAACCTTACGCCAAGGTCCGAACCTTTCCTCTCGGCGATGCCCGATGAGAAAAGCCCTATGGGTTGAGATTTATCTCTAGGATTCCGGGCTGTGGCGATCTGAAACAATAAAATCTCAGCGCGCCGCCATCTGATGTTGACCGGAATGTCACCTGAGCGCTCCCGTCCCATTGGTTCAACTCCGTAACTAAATCCTGCACGGTCAACAGCTTGTCGATTTCGGGCGCGTATCTTACCGGTGGCACACCGCCTCGGCTCACGTCATCGCTCTGATTCATGACCAAATCCTCTTGTGGGCACAATCAACTCATGACCGCTCGCTTTTACTTCTCACGGATCTTGTGGCGCTTCATCCGCTGCCAACGCAGGAGCCATGACAGACACACGATTAAGCCGCCCCCCGTGATTGCAAGAAATGGATAATTGGAAATATCCAAGCTATAGAACTTGCCAAAGAAAAACAGCGCAACGGCGAAAGTCGCGGTTGAGACAACGGCATATGTGCCAAAGCTGTCTCCCGGATACGGCAAGCTTTCTTTTGTGACCGGGGGCGGGAGATCCTTGCGCCGATCAGTCGTCACGAGAGCAATGCCATTCCCAAAACGACCAAGCCGCAGCACAGGGGGATAATAATCGGAGGGACGAGCCAATCTCGGATGCGGAATAGTCCTTCATGTGACATACGAAATCTCCCCGAGCCTGCGGTTTACGAAGCTCTTCTTGCGCACCGTGGTAGGCGTCGTGCTTGGCGCTGACTAGATCGCCCTATCGTCTTGAATGACGAGCTTGGCTTCGCTTTGAGCGGCTGAATTCGCACTTCATTCGGCCTGCTTCAAAATCGCAAGACCGCTTCTTTCAAGAAAACGATCTTCAGGTGCTTTATACAGCTGTAGGTCTATGATCCAGATTACAATGGGAGGGCGCTCGTTTTAAAAATATCGCTGACAAAATGGTGCTAACCGCCTTGGTCTCACGCCGCATTCGGCAACCTTCTCCCATCGATGTAGTGACGGAACTAAGTTCCAGCTGTTGGATTGAGCCTGCATCAGGCGACACGACGCGTATTTCGATGGTCACGTAGAGCGGAGCGGGTCAATGAGTACTAGAACGCGACGGGAATTGGTCACCTTCAAGCATCCAGCACGCATCAAGGGAGTTGATCGAACCATCCCCGCCGGAAGCTATGAAGTGGTCACCGATGAAGAAATGATCGAGGGAATTTCCTTCCCCGTTTATCGGCGCGTTGCCACGTTGATCCTATTACCAAGCGAGCACGGCTCATCGATGGAGATGATATCTATCGGATCCGTTGATTTATCGGACGCGCAATTGGCCGACGCGAGTATACCGTGAGCCATCCCGGATGCGCAGGTGATCAGCATAGAAGGCCACGGATCTCCGAGTATTCTCGTGGAAGCGAGCAGCATTCGGCCAGCCTACCCGCGATTCTAAAGGCTCAAAACGGACCACTCTAATGTCGAACTCCTGAATGGGATCGCTTTGCCGCTCTGATCCGTCGGCTTAGCAGCATCCCGCATTGGGAACGGGCGGCAATCTCCCGTGCTTCGCTGCGATATTGCTTGGAGCTACGTAGAACTTCGCGCACGGCCCACGCTACATTGCGCGAGCTTCTGCAGGACACGCAGCAGACCATGTTGGATCTTCGAAAGATTCGCCAAAACAGGCGTTAAACGAGTTCAATTAACCAAAAAGAGGACGCCCGGTTAAGAGCGCGGCGCGCATCCCAAATAAGGCAAGTAGAGGGGTTCTCCTACGCCAAGTTCCGCGATCACTCTATCGGCATTGAACACTAAAGACTCGCATTCTGAAGGCCCGTGGGCGCATGGTCAACCATCACCCTGCACACCGGCAATTACTGGTGACTGGGAGTTTTGCGCTCCCGCCGATCAGGGAGCTAATTGTGCAAGAATACAGAGCGTATTTCATTGGTCATGATGGCCATTTCATCAAAGCAGCAGATTTACTCTGCCCTGATGACGAGGATGCGATCAAAACGGCCAAACAACTTATTGACGGGCTCAGCATCGAGCTCTGGCAGGGCGGCCGTCAAGTCGCAAAATTCGATGCGAACGGAGAGTGAGACCGTTAGCAACCCCGCACTCCTCACACGTGGTTGGCACAATGAAGTACTTCGGGATCTTGGAGCCTAGGCAGTCAAAACCTTTTAGCTCGGCAACGCGGAGGATGTGATGGCGTTCGAAATTCAGACGACGACAGCCCTCCGTCTTGCGAATGAATTCCGCGATATCCTTGGACGGGCGGACGCGCTGTCGCCACAAGAACTTGCCGACCAATTGCGTAAAAACATCCTGGAACGCTGCACGGTACTTCGATCCCTCGTCGCTGCCAACATTGACGGGCAATCCCGCGCGCAGGTCATCGAATGTCTGAAATCTGAGCAGCGCATCCTGATCATGGCTCGGGATTTCAGGAGGAGCGGCGTCGAGGCCCTGCAATAAAAAGCCGCGCTCCGGTCAAGGAGCGCGGCTAACGTCATCAAATAAGGCAAGCCGGAAAGGACAATTGTACACCTTTCTCGTGAATACCCCACGAGCAAAAACCGGGACACTTCAGCGCTGGGTGGTTTCCAGAGGCCAATTTTCTGTTGGACAAGCGCCCGATCGAACCCAAACCCAACATGTTAGTTGGTGAGCATCACCGCCCCGCCATTGGCTTCTATCGGTGATGAGATCGCGCTTCGGTCCCGCCTTAACGTAATGGACCCGCCATGTGCGAAAAATGCGCAGAAAACATCGCGCGAATTGCCAAGTATCGCTGCATTAGACGCGCAGTATCGGACCGGCAGACCTCAGAGGCAATCGACGGCCTGATCGTTGAACTAGACGCCGAGATCACCGCGCTTCATCCCAGCGGGCTTTTCCAGACAGTCGGACGCCAGAGAGAATGAGAGCGGTCACGACCAATCCCACTACGCCCTAGCCGCGGGCATTGATCATGACCGCCGCTCGAGCATCAACAAGCAGCCACAGCACCCCGAAGGTCACGACAACGAGAACCTTGGCGAAGATCACTGAGAAAAACTAGTTGCTTTGCGTGGCACCGAGAACGTCATTCGCGCTCCACAATTCACTAAGCAGCCTTTACGCAGGAAGAGGCATCTTTATTTAGACAGACGGCCGATGAACGCATCGATCGAAATGAAGCCGAAAGACTTCTCAACATCTCACTTTTTTGATGGCCTTGTCCACCTCGGCCTCCCGCCGTTTCATTCGGATTCGGGGCGCCGGAATAGACCGGTTTGCCGACCGCGAGAGAATTGATTTCTAGCCTAAAGACTCGCGTGGAACTCTGAGGTACGTTCGCCTCCAGAGGGCCTCGCGATGCCAAAAGAATTCCGGGCGTATCTGCTCGATAGAAACAGCCACATCGTGAAGGCGATCGATCTTCAGGCTGAGGACGACACTGAGGCAAGCGACGCCGTACTCGATCTCGCTAAGAACGGCGATGTCGAAGTCTGGGAAGGCTCGCGGGTCGTGGTCCGCATCCCGAAGGTTGACTAAAAGAACGAACGTGAGGCACCAAAACAGCCTCCCAACGTTCAAAGTTTTTGGGGAGGAAGCGCATTGCCGCCGCATCCAGCCGCCAAGGGCTCTGCGAAGATCGAACACCACGAAAGCAAAGAGCAGTTCGCGATTTCGCCGGCCCAGGTCACATGGGAATGGACTCCCGTTTTGGGGCGAAGAACGAGGTTTATTTCGAGGGAAGGGTCAATCATCCAACGCTGGGGCCGCTTGCCTCTCGCATTTGGCAGTATCCCCGAGAGGTTCGAGATTCGACCGAGACGAACGTCGGAAAGCACACCTTGATTGATGACTTCGACCTCGCATTAGAGCCCGAAGGCGGTCCAACGTCTTAGTTGCGACTCGCCGTCGATTGCCAAAGGCTCGCGGGTAATCTCGCTCTCCAATCAATTTGAGCAAGCCAAGACCCTTTGTCTGTCACTGGGGCAAGCTGCTGTGCGGTCGGAAAGCCAACATACCAAAGGTGGTCACGGCGTTGGCGGGCAATGGCCGGCACCGATCAGAGCGTCACTGCCCGCCCCTGCTGCGAGGTTTTATCGTTTTATTAGATCCGTAAACGAGTTTGAGGAACACCATTCCGCTACATCCGCGGAATGGCGTCGCCTGTTAGATCAGGGAGAGATTCTCCGCGCTCGACTTACCGCGCATCCTGTCGGTCTTGATCTCGTAGGAGACCTTCTGACCTTCGGCGAGGCCGGTCAGGCCTGCGCGCTCCACTGCGCTGATGTGAACGAACACATCGGTCCCACCGTCATTTGGTTGGATGAAGCCAAAGCCCTTTTGGCCGTTGAACCACTTCACTGTACCTGTTGTCATATTGCTTTCCTCCAGGCGCACGAATGCGCGTTCTCGCGCAGCATCGCGCGGACCTATCCAATCTTCAGCGATGTCTTTGGAAAGGGGCCATAGGCGCATTAACAAAAGCAGCGCCAGCAATCGAATAGAAGTATTTTAGCATCTTTGGCCCAAGAGGCCAGAACTCAATTGTGTTCACTGGGGGGCTCATATTTACCTGCGCTTCATCCCGAGAAAAGATGGCGCCATATCTTTCGTATAGGCCATTGAAGCTTGAGAAACCGCACAGGCAATCTGGCCTGAACGACTTCGCGTTTTCACAGATTGTTCCATGGATGTCGGCAAATAAACGACTGGCTATTGGCGGGGGCCGGTGTGACACTCACCTCATCGCCGCAAAGTTTGGCATCGGTGACAGAGAGACCGGTCGTGCTCCCGCCTCTTTCGAAGAATGGAGCGACCGATGTCCCAAAGGCAGTTAAAGGGTCAGATGCACTTGCGCGCTGAGGCTGAGCTACTTCGCAGACAGATGGAAATGGTGCCACTTGGCGCAATTCGTGACGGGCTGCTTCTGGAAGCCCAAAGCATCGAAAGTGCAGCCGCCACCACAGAAAGCTGGATAGAGTCTTCCGAGCTCCGGCCGTCTAATGATCACGACGATTGACTCGCATCGCTGTGAACGGTTGAAGAGAATGGTACAGCAACGTGTGCCCGCTGCGCGCAGGGTGTTTTTCCATCAGACGATTAGTGGCGTTACTCAAGCGAAACGCCTTGAACCCCATTCCCGGAGGAGCGCGTGTTGAGGCGAGCGGCAGTCAAGCGAGCGAGAAAACCTCGGCCCATTGATTGAACCGAACGAAGGCTTTCCGACCGAGTGGGAACCTTTCAACGAGGACGACCACTGGATGCTGTGGTCGGCGTGCGCCGAGCGCTTCGACATGCGCAAGCCGGAGAACATCGGCAAGCACCTACATGATGCAAGCGGAGTGAAGTTCGTTCGAACCTGCGCGCTGCCTAATGGTCACCGGTCCTGACCTTTTATTCGCTAGACGCTGATGCTTAGTTGCCGGGGGAATACCCGATGATAGTACCGCAGGTTTCCGCTGAATTGATGATCATCACGCATGCAGTCGCAAATCAGCCAGGCCGGAGAGACATCGTAAACACGATACTCCGAGAGCATACGATGTTTGATTTTGATGCGATCTACGCCGCCACGCAGCGTCTGTATGCTTTTGCTCACGCTCTTGCCGACTCCGACACCTTTGACATTTGGGTAGCACCGCCAGGACCCGGAGAGATTTACAGCGAGATAAACCCCGCGGTCTGGCAAGTGGTCGCGACCGCGAGGCTCGAGTGGGACGAAGAAGACCTATACACCGAAACCCGCTTCGATCCTGACGTTCTTCAGAAATCTTTGCGCCTTGCATCTTAACGGAACATAGAGCGCTGCCCTCCCGCGTCACGGGGCCGCTTACGCGGAGGAACTGATGGCCTCACGAGAAAAAGAGATAGCTAAGCGCTATACCAAAAAGACACTGGCCCACGTGAAGTGGCTCGGTACTCTGCCGCCGATGCAATCCATCGCGGTCCGGAGGCGCGATATCTTGCGACAGTGCCTCCTACTCCGCGAAATAATCAGGGGCGGATACCGTTCGCCCAACCTTCCCGCCGTTCAATTTCTCCTCCACGCGCAAGAGTGCCTGGTTCTGCTTCGCAAGACGCGTGCACTTGCTAAGCGTTCCCTGCACTAAGCAATTGGCGCGTGCCTCGTTTTGTTTGCCGCCTGGGAACGCAGCGGGTGGCAAAGGTCGGCTCGGGCTCGCGATTCCATGGACCCGGGCCGGCCGTTGCGCGCGAATTCTGCTCAGGAAGCTGCGCAGAGTAAGCTCAATTAAAAAGCCGCGCCCCGGTTAAGGAACGCGGCTAAGTGCCACTACAGCATAGCACAACGTCCGTGTACGAAGCCAGAAGTTCCGGGTATTATTATGAATGATGGCAATTTCTTCGCCTGAGAGCGATCCAGACTATCTAAGGGAGTTGCTTGCGAAAGCCGGCGTCGATGCGCAGGCGAGCGCCATAGCAGCGACGCTTCAGGAAGTGGTTATCCGCGAGTTGCACCATCGTGTCAAAAACACTCTCGCTATTGCTTCAGCAATTACATCCCAAACGTTAAGGACTGCGAATAGTCTGGAGGAAGCCGCCAAGACGATCGGTGATCGGTTGCTGGCCCTGGGAACGGCTCAAGATCTTCTCATCCGCGAGCGTTGGACCGGAGCCGGCTGCCGAACGTTGATCGAAAATGCAGTCAAGGCTTTTCAGTCTAAAAGTCTTGATCAGTTTGAAATCGATGGTGAGAACATTGCGATCTCAGCCGGTCCGGCCATGTCGCTGTCAATGGTCATTCACGAACTCTGCACGAATGCCACCAAGTATGGCGCGCTATCGGTGTCGGGTGGTCGCGTATGGATTGAATGGACCATTTCGGAAGACAATCCGAAGCGCTTCATCCTGCATTGGAGAGAAAGCGGCGGCCCCCCCGTTCAAGAGCCCTTGCGTAAAAGCTTCGGCAGCCGGCTCATCGAGCAAGCTTTGCCAGGCCAGCTAAAGGGTGAAGCCCGCTTGAGATTTGATCCCAGTGGATTGATCTGCGAGGTCAATATCCCGCTCAATGCCATGCAGGAACATTAGCGACGCGTTTACCGCGATGCTCGGCATTGGTAAATCAATGCGATACGCGCGCTCAAAGCGATCGTGGAGTCTGAGAAATTGTTTCTTCGCTATGCGCGAATAAAAAGTCGCTCCCCGGTTAAGGAGCGCGGCTTGCCTGATCAAAAAGCATCTCGAAAAAAACGGCCATACGCCTTCGGCAGCGCATCTGTACGCCCATGTTTTCGAGCTTGTCCTCTCCAGCTCAAGCTCCTTGGCGACGCTCACACCGTCTTCCGGGTCGTCAATCAGCCGGTCATGATGAATGAAAAAGTATTTCGGCATT
This sequence comes from Bradyrhizobium sp. SYSU BS000235, assembly GCF_049747295.1. Taxonomy (NCBI): domain Bacteria; kingdom Pseudomonadati; phylum Pseudomonadota; class Alphaproteobacteria; order Hyphomicrobiales; family Nitrobacteraceae; genus Bradyrhizobium; species Bradyrhizobium sp. SYSU BS000235. The sequence continues at coordinate 5,341,193 of NZ_JBMHJM010000001.1, read as the reverse complement.
CTGGGCTATGGGCTCCTCGACGGTAGTAATGCCGATCGTCCGTTCGGTTCCGGGCATCCAAGAAGATGGAGGCAGCATCACTGCGCTTCGCAGGAGGTCACCGGCATCGAGAACGTGAAGCGCGTTTCTTCCGGTGTGGAAATGACCGAGAGCTCTCCCCCGTGCGCCTTGGCAATCTGCGAAGATATGTGGAGGCCCAGGCCAAGACCCTGCCTGCTCGGCCGCGCTACGCCACGGAAAAACGGCTCAAACAATTTCTCCATCGCGGCCTCCGGTATCGGCTCGCCCGTATTGGAGACGGATAGCGTGAAAGTCGTGTCCCTTGTTTCCGCGCGAAGATAAACCGGCTGGTTGGCTGCACCGTGCGTCAACGCGTTGCCAAGAAGATTCGAAGCGAGTTGACCGATGCGGACATGGTCGCAAGGGACCGGCGCTTCAATGTGAAATTCGGTCTCGATAATCCTGCCTGGGGAAGCCAATCTTAGTTCGTCCACGACCTGGGCAAGCGTCGGCTCCAGCGGCCTGCTCGGCTCGCGTTCGAGCGTCATGCCACCTCCAAGCCTACCCCGCGCGAAGTCCAGGATGTCGTTTATTAACGACGCCATCCGGTTCACGGTCGTCTGCATCATCGCAATGACCTGCTGCTCCTTTTCTGTTTGCACCGTGCGGCCAAGAATGCGCGCACCCGCGCTGATCGAGGCGAGAGGGTTTCGCAGATCGTGGCCAAGGACCGCGATGAATTGTTCTCTGAGATCGGAAGTTTCGCGTTCCCGGTAGAGGTCCTCCGATGTGTTCTGTTCGGCAGTGCGAGCAGCTTCGCGGGCATCAAGAAGTTGGCGTTCATAGCGCCTGCGGTCGGTGGCCTTGATCAAGGCGATCCGAATAACTTGCGCCTTGCCATCGGAACCGCGCCCTTCGTTGGCGTTCGCGATCATCTGCAGGGGGACGCCGTCTGACCTCACCACGTCAATGGCGAATTCATTGAAGAAGCCCTGCATGCGAAGCAAAGGCGCGATATGCGTCTCGTAGTAGATCCGGCCCGCCACGTTCACAAGGTCGCTGAAACGCTTTCGGTGGAGATGCTCCATCGTGTAGCCGCTCCACTCCAGAAAGGTGCGATTGGCGAAGTCAATTTGGCCGCCCGGCCGCAGGCTGAGATAACCGCAGGGTGCATTCTCGATTAAATCATTGAAGTCAGGTCCGCCTTCGTCGTTCATACGAATGTCCGCATGGCCGAGATAACTTCCTCGGGCGCGCTAAGGTTTGGACAATGGCCAAACGCGTCGAGGGTGATCATGCGGCTGCCAGGAATATTGCGATGAACGAATTCGCCAACCTCGCTAGAGGCGATAATGTCCTCGCTGCATTGCAAGATGAGCGTCGGGACCGCGACTTTGCGCAGATCGTTGCGGTTATCGGAGGTGAACGTGACGCGCGCGAACTCCTTGGCGATGTCGGGGTCGGTGCGGCAGAAGCTGTTCGTAAGCTCCTCAGCGAGCTCGGGCCGCTCTGGATTAGCCATGATCATGGGCGCCATCTGAACCGACCAGCCCATGTGATTAGATTCAAGGAACTCCAGCAACTCCTCGATCTGTGCCGAGCTGAAGCCGCCAAAATAATCGCCGTCGTTGATGTAGCGAGCGGAGGGACCAACGAGAACCAGCCTGCCGAACAACCCCGGCGCTTTTTGAGCAGCCAGCACCCCGATCATGGCGCTAACGGAATGTCCGACGAATACCGCCTCGTCGAGACCGAGTTCGCGGCCAATTTCAACAATGTCGTCCGCGTAGCCTGACAGGCTTGAATACTTCACTTTGTCGTAGGCGGTGAGATCGGAGCCGCCAGCGCCGACATGGTCGAACAGCACGGTGGTGAAGTCATGCTCGAATGCCGGCGCTACCCATCGCCACATGTTCTGGTCGCAACCAAAGCCATGCGCGAAGACCATGGCTCGCGGTCCGGAGCCTCGGACCTGTACGTTATTCCGCTTCAGAACGGATTTGCTCATATGCTCCTCGACCTATGAGACGGTTTAGCCGAACCGCTCGGCTAACTACCGCTGTTTAGTTTCTCTAGCTCAGCGCAATATTCCGCCCATGAACTGAAGGGATGTGTCGTTGGATTGTTGCTTGCGCTCCGGCGAGGCAAGTACATTTTTCAGTTTAGGTGAGGAGCTGGAGGCGATAGGCATCCACATGCAAGGAATAGATTATTAGCGTGCTCCCCGCAGCTGACGCTCAGTACGCGCTCGACAAAGCGTCCTCCCTGAATCTTCGCCGAAACTGCAGTTCCTGGGTAGATAAGCCGGTTGTGACTATCTTTAAGTTGCTCGAGGTCTAGTGCGATCCCGCAACTCGCGACGAGAACTCTCATCCGGCTTATCCTCAGGGCATCGAAGGCCGGGCGAATTGATCCAGCCATCGATATTTGCAGATAATTCCAGCCTGCCGATTCTCTGGAGTACGGCGTCGCGCGCTCGGCCAGGGGGAAGCTTTGCTGCTTCGATTCGCAACTGCGCTGCCTCAATGAGAATCTGCTCTCGATAGGTACCCCCGAATCTGGGCCATCGGACTCTCCGACGCATGGGCACCACTAGCAGGACGACTGATGCTCAGTCACCGCTCCTTTCTCCGATGGTTACGAGTATGCACTCCGTACAGGAAGAACAGGAGCTTGAAATATTTAAAAGCGAGCGGAACTTTTTGCCAGAATGCGGCATGCACTGGCATCAACAGACTGGCGAACTGGCAATTCCACGTAGATTGAACTTATTTGAAAGTACGGTATTGGACGGTATCACCGTTCGGCTTATGGCAGCCGGTGACTGAGAGACATAGCGAGCTCCCGCCAGATCGGAGACGTTATGTGCGAACGGTGCAAAATCATTGAACGTCGGATCGAGCAGTATCAAAGCCTCGGTCGCCAGATCGGTGATCGGCGGACATTGGACGCGCTCATCAAGCTTACTCAAGAACTTGAAGCCGAAAAGCTGGCGCTGCATCCTTCGGATTAAGCCGTCTCATTGAATTCCGTCATGGCTTGCCCTTTCGCGCGCCGTTCTCTTTGCAAATACCGCCGATCCGGAAACGGAAAGCCTTCCTGCCGCGCTCTCGCCTGAACCGAAACCATCGACCGCTTGAAGTGCGCCGCCGCTCGCGCAGGCGATACGCCGGTCTCAACGAAGTGACGCAGCTTCTCGATATCGTCGGGCGTCCAGCTTCTGCTCGTTGGATGTTTCATTGCGGCCTCGTCTCCCGAGAGGGGACCGCGGATGCTCCTAACCCGATTTCGCCGTCGAGCCAATCTTGTTCGTCGGCGAGGGCTATCCAAGCCTCCGCCATTCGTCGATAGCGCTTCGCAGCCGGTTCGGACGTTGCATGCTCTGAAAGCTGCAGGCAGTTCTCAGCGTTCTCTCGGTAGATATCTGACGTTTTCATTGCTGCGATCTTAGCGATGGATTTTTTCGGCAGATTCAAATCCCAGAGCGGAACTTAGTTCCAGCCAAAACCCACGTAACCGCAGCGAATGACGGTTAATAGAGGGGGCGCTCCAGCCCGTGCCCCTAGCGAGGTGGTGGTGAGCCAACAATTAGCTCGGGGAAGAAATAAACCGCCACGCCTGTGATCCCAGCGACTAGTAACAAGCCTACGACGAGTCCCAGCAAAACGCCTTTCGCGAGGTCGGCTTTTCGAAGCGGACTTTGCATCAGAGACTTGACCGTCGAACACGCGGGTTCATGAGGGCTTCAACTTATCAGGCCTCGCGAACGTTTCGGTTCTGAATACAATCTCGTCGTCCCATTGGGCTCGGTTTACCAATGTCTGCATGCTGTAAGCTTGCAGGAGCACGTCTGTCCGTTCGGGACCAGCAGGCAGCGTGTAGGCGCGATCCTCAACTTGGTCGGCAATTTTGGCGAACTGGTCCCGCGATATTTCGACGAAAGGCATGAGTTTCTCCTCGGTTGGTTGGAGTCTCGCAGACCAGGTTCGGCTTCATCGGTGTAGCCGTGGCAATCCCAGCTTGGCCCTGATTGCGTCCTCTTTCTTTAGTCTGTCCCGCTTCAATTCACGGATGTGAGTGAACGGAAATCCAGATCGGGCAGCATAGTGCTGCACTGAAGCTGTCGGTCGATCGAAGTACACCGAGGCCCTGGCGGGACTGATGCCATCTTGAACTAGTTTTCGTAATTGTTCGGTTTCCGCGGCGGTCCACGCCCGGCTTCTCATTCGCTCAAATCCGAAACACGACGACGAACATCAGCGCTCGTCCTCCAATCCGCACCGCAAGCCGAGCAGTGCCAACGATTGATCACCGCTTTTGGTGTATATTTGGAACTGTAAGGCGCCGTCACATCGTGTCCACAAGCACATGTGTCAGTGCCTTCCGGCCGTGACTTTCGAACGACCGCATAGCGCGCCACTCGGTTTGCCCAACGTCGTTCGAATCTTCGCTGAAAATGGATCGGATAAACAATGGCCGTCATGGCTGCACTCCCTTTGCAGCCGGGAGCGCGAGCGGTCTCTCAGTCACCGGATGCCAGGATCCTTGCGGCGATGAACGACTATGCGCTTCAAAGAAGAGCGAGGCTAGTTGAAAGAATTCCTGGGAGTCTGGAACTTATTACCAGCGGGCCGAAGCCGAGCGCAATGGAAGCTTGTGCGCAAATTTTTAAGAATGCGATCCGAGCCGCTGTTACGGAATAGCTTCTTCCCTCGGATGAGATGCGAAACCGTCGGAGCTTTGACGAGCTATACAAGTTTCGATTTTCGTTTCCTCGATGGGCGGGGCGTCGCCGCCAGCTTCGGTGCGATAGCAGCGTCTTCGGCCTCCTTGGCCAGGCGGATTGCACGCAGCCGCTCCATATTCTTACGGATAGCAATATCTTGAGCCTGGAAGTGAGCGCGCGCTTCAGCGCCGGCTTGAGCCGCGATACGCATGCGCTCGACGCGCGCGATGTGGGTGGCCGTCGGTTGCTTTATCATCTCACCCGCTTTCTGTTGTCGTAGTCTCTTATATAAGGGTATCCGGGCCACATTACGAGGAAAGCGAAGAAACAAGGGCCTTGCCATGAACACAATTGAGTTGTGGCTTTCCCGGCTTAACCTGTTAAGCTGTCCTCATTCGATTGCTGGCACTGATTTTTGTTAACGCGCCTCCGGCCCCTTTCCAAAGACATCGCTGAAATTGGATAGGTTCGCGCAATCTTGTGCGACAACGGGCATCTGTGCGCCTAGAGGAAAGCAAATGACAACAGGTACAGTAAAGTGGTTCAACGGCCAAAAAGGCTTTGGTTTCATTCAGCCGAATGGCAGCGGCGCCGATGTGTTCGTTCATATCAGCGCAGTTGAGCGCGCGGGCCTGACCGGCCTCGCTGAAGGTCAAAAAGTCTCTTATGAAACTAAGGTCGACCAGATGCGAGGCAAAGTCAGCGCGGAGAATCTCGCCCTAGTCTAGCGGACAGATTGGACGCTATTACGCGGATGTACCGGAATAGCGCTTCAAGCTGGCTTAAAGTCGTTTCACGGATGTACTGGAACGATTTGATAAAACCTCGTCAGCAGTGACGGGGTTTTTTGCTTGTATGGAGTTTTAGCACCAACTCGGACAGCGGGAGTGAGATAAATGGCGCAGGTTTTTCTGAAAGATGAAGATGTCTATCATCAACGCCAGGGGCCGCAGGGTCGCTCGGACAACGTTCGATCCAACATCTACACCGTGATCTCAAGGATGCCGATCGAGGCTGATATGCGCATACGCTACCGCATCAGGAGCAAGAGCGACAACGTTGAGCGGATTGTGACAGAAGATCAGCTCAGCCCGATCTTGTGAATGGTAGAATGGACTGGACTAAAGCGCGACATGCACGTTGCTCAAATGGTACGTATAAAGCAGTGCGAGGGCCAGAACCAAACCGCCGCCGAGAATCCAACCGAAGCTAACGGATTGTTTCTTGGTCATAGAATGACCAGGGGGGCCGTGCCGCGCATAGCTAATTGCTTTCTGCGCTTCTCGTTTCGTCGCGCATTTGAGGATCTCACTGTCACCGACGTAACGACAAACTCGCGACCGGCGCGTTTGATCTGTAGCCTTGCATTCCAACTCCCCACCGGTGGCGGACAATTCAACTGAACGTTGTCCATTCCTAGGCAAAGGAGTTGTATCAACGTTCTAGGTGCGGTGTCCTTACCCATGAGTTAAGGCGGCCGGTTGAGAAATTAGGCAATGCAAAAAAACAATGGCGTAATTTGAGCATCGTTGCGGTTCAATCCGGATATCCCGCATAGCGATAGTGAGGTGTGGGCAGTGATCTGGGTCAACCTTCGAAATGTTAGTGCATGGTTTTCCTAGCAAGCGCGCGCTCCCTGCGAAGTTGGACCAAACCCCATTGTGCGCGCATGAGGAAATCATCGGCATGGAGATCCGACGAGCGGTAGCCGTCTCTGATCAATCGTCTGAGGAGAAGGCAATGGCGCAGGATATCGCGTTTCCGAACGACAATAGATTGCAGGGGTGACAAACTGTTAATCCACCTGATGTGAGCGTGCATCTTCTTGGCATAGCGATCCGTTATCTCTCGTTCGCGTGACACCATTGGTTCCTCCGTGTCGGCGGCCTGGACATCTCAGCTTCCTCGATCTCTTCGTCGTGCCAATGACCGAGAACTTGCGTCAATCCCGCATCTTGAGAATCTCTGACACTGGCATTGTATGAAGTACTCTAGCGTGGCGTGGGTTGCGTCAGCCTCTCAAAATCAATAGAGAAGCGTCAACCGCAGCGCTATCCAATCTGCGCGGACTGGCGAACTGGCCCGCGCCGGCAACGGCTGCGGGCCTTTTTTTGATTGGCGAACCCGCCCTTCAGCAAGACGACACAAAGGCGCACGTTACCCTCACACATGACCCGCAGCCTGCCTTCTATTCGGTGGGATGATGATGAGCCGAGCGCTTTTCTACGTGCATCCCGATTGATTAAGGCGCATCATCGTGGCTTCCGCCTGACCGATGCGAGTATGCCATATGACGGACGACCCGGTTGATCTTGACACTCATCGTGGGATGGCTGCGCAGAAGGCTACTGATCTTCGGCGGGTGTTGGCGGAAGCTGAAAGGCATTCAGAGCTGGTTCGTGAACGTGAGGCGCAAATCGAAACACAATTGATAGAAACGCTTGCAACAACGTGGCCCGAGGCCGCTGCCAAGGCACGCTACGTGCTGAATCTTTACGCCACTTCGTTAGGGCCGCAAGATTCGCGTCACCGCGATCTTATCGCGGCGGTGCTTGCGGATTTTTCTCGTCTTACGCAGCAAAGCGACTAGCGCCATGCCTGATCAAAGGATCATGTGCCGCGAGATGTTTTCCACCGGGGGGATAAGGGCTATCCGTGTTATCTGCACTTTGCATTCAGCAGGGTGGCGAAATCAATTCCTTTAAAAGGAATGCCCGGATCGAAGGCATTGCCGGGTCCGATGGAGACATGGCCGGCAGGCTTGATAATTAGAAGTTGTTTGATTGGGATCCACGAGCCATTTGGAATCCGTTGGAAATCCGCGCAGTTCAGTTCCTGAGCGTCTGCGGTGACGGTTAAAAGACCCATCATGGTCGCGAAGGAGAGGACAGGCCTCATGAGCGCGGAGAACATCTTGGCGCGGGAAATAATGTCGAGGACCTTCTTTGGCGGATTCGCGCCTCAGCCAATCGAATTTTTTCTCGTAACAGCGCCAGTTCTGCTAGCTCTGCGTCTAGACTGCGCGGTTGATCGATCCGCGCTTTAGGAAGAAGAGCTTTGCGAGCGTTTGTTTTGTAAGAGATCACGTGGCTTTCCTCCACTTTAGATGGATTGAGTAAAATACTGTGATGGTGGCAATGCATCTTTTGGAGGTGACCCTCGGTTCCTTCCAAGGAACGAGTTCGCTAAATGCCGACGGTAGTTTTCCATCGTCGACCACAAGCGCTGCATCGCCATTTGTTCACTACTGCTTCCGGGGTGTAGCTCGAACTGAAGGGCGCCGTTACCGTCTCCCCACAAGCGCACGTGTCCGTACCTTCTGGTCGCGACCTTCGCACCGAGCTATCACGTGCCACGCGGTTCGCCCAATTACGTATCGACGTCGACCGCAAACAGGCCGCCTTGTTTGATCGCCCCCACGATCGCGTTGATCATCGCCGGACGATCACCATAGGGCACCGTCATCATGGCGTCCTTCACAATGTCGGTGCGCTTCTTGTACGCCTGCTTGAACTTGAATGCGTTCAACGTCGTCTTGTAGTGGTCGCATCCCCAGATGTGATGAACACCGCCCTTGCCGTCGATCAGGAGCTGGTCGACATAAGGAGCAGGCTGTCCCACATGCGCATCGGATGGCCGGGAATAGCCTTCCTGGTGTCCGCCCATGCGGACGCATCCGCCACCGGGCCGACCGATATTGCCTGTTGCGAGCGCCACGTTCACCAGAGCGCCATTTGTGCGATAGTTGTCGTTGCCCCAGATGAGACCCTTCTCATATGCGAACATGGTTCGACGACGGGCATTGCCTGCCTTGGGTTGAGCAATCCATTCGGCAGATTTGCGAATTTGTTCGGAGGTCAAACCCGTAATCCGCGCAGCGTCGTCCAAGCTGATCTTGTTGGCGGCCTTCATCTTATCGAAATTTGTCGTCGAGGCTTCGATGAAGGCTCTATCGACCCAGCCCTTGTCCGCGATGTACGTCATCCACGCGTTGAACAGCGCAAGGTCAGTGCTTGAATTGATCGCCAGATGCATAACGTTGTCTTTCCCGGCTTCGACCTCGCAGGCATTAACGGTCACCGTTCGACGCGGATCGATGATAATGATCTTGGCGCGCTCCACTGACTCCGAGCCAAACTCGGCCTTCTTCTTGTCCAGCGAAGTCCCGCGCAGGTTAGCGACCCAGTGGTTCAGGAAGTAATTGGTCTGGGTCTCGAGCGCGTTGGTTCCAACAGCGACGAGCGTGTCGGCCAACTCGGCATCCTCGTAGCAGTTGTTAAGCTCTCCCACGCCCATGTCGCGCGTGGCGTGGACTTCCGAGTTGTACGCCGGACGATTGTGTATCCGGATATTCTTCACCTTCATAGCACCGAAGTAGAGCTTCCCAGTGCCCCATGTGTTCTCATATCCGCCACCAGCGCCGCCGTGGTCGAATGCTGAGACGAACACGCCGTCTTCGCCCATATCGCTCATCACTGTGACGGTCACGCGCGCAACGAGATCAACCGCATCGTCCCAGCTTGTGGGCTGCATCTGTCCATAGCGCCAGACCATGGGTTCGGTGAGGCGCTGCAGTTGCGTATTGCGTTGCTGGGAGTAGCTCATTTCGGCCATGCGCGCGCCGCGGACCGATCCCAAGCCCGAATTCACAACGCAGTCTTTGTCGGGCTTAATGACAATGTGCACATCCTGTCCGTCCTGGCGAACGACGTTGTACATCGAAGGCGAATACCAGGCTGCAGTCTCCGCGCCCTGCTGCTTACTCAGATCCGTACCGAACTTGTTCTGATCGGGCGCCGTGCCGCCCTGCTTGCTGGTGGACCAAGTGTACGCCTTGTAGCCGCATCCAACGATGCAATAGTGGCAGGCTACATTGAATTCCTTGGCATCCGCAGGGACGATCGGCAGCCGATCGATTTGACGCTTGTAGGCCATGGTCGTTCCTCCCCCTTAGAGTACGTTGGAAAGGCGGCCGTAGAGCAGTTCGTCCACGCCTTCGGCGTAGATATCGCCCTTGCCGTCCACGCGGAGCACATACTGCGGGAGGTTTTGCGTGGCCTAGCCCCAGATCTGCTGACCACCTGCCTCACAGTCGAACCGAGAGTAATGGCCGGGACAGTTCATGGTCCGATCGGCCGCGCTGTAATTGAGAGGAAAACCTTTGTGCGGACATATCGTCGTGAAGCCGACAATGTCACCATCGGCGCCGATCCCGCCCGGCACTTGCTTACCGAGCTTCAGGAGCACACCGGGAGCGTTGTCGTCGGGATAGGTGACGTTAAGTGGCTCGTTGAGTTTGAGATCCTTGACGTTCGCCAGACGATTGACTGGATAATCGACCCTGGCGGAGGCCGGCGCAGCTTGTGTGGGGGATTGCGAGAATGAGCTGACGGCAACGCCGGCGGCGGCAAGACCCGCCCCGCTCATGAAGCGACGGCGGCCGACATCGACCATACGATCGCAGCGCGACATGGTGAATGCTCCTCGGGTTCGCCAGTACGCCTACTGGCTGTTTCCTCGAGATCGGCCCGGTACGCCTACCGGCCGGAGCGCTCGCTTCTGTCGCACTCCCTTCACATCGAGGGAGTACGATGTGTCGAGACGTCTCGACATATTCAATAATCGAAGCGTGCTGGCTTGTCACCTAATCTGTAGGTTAAAGATGACGCAGTTGGACAATTCGCGCGGAGACTAAGGAATGCGGAAATCGATGCTTGCCGTAACCAGCCACGCCAGTACCCGGCCAGTCCAGGGTGAGATGTCCGAGCCCCATGCGATTTCCGCTCTGGCCGCGCTTGCGCAACCTACGCGTCTCGCGATCTTCAGGTTGCTGATCAAGCACGAGCCTGTCGGTATTACCGCCCGGCGTGATCGCCGATACCATTGGCGCGCCGCACAACACACTTTCGTCCCACCTGGCCATCTTGGTGCGGGCAGGCCTTCTGCGCAGCACCCGCGAGGGACGGACGATCATCTATCGCTCAAACGTGGAAGGCATGCGCGCGGTGATAGGTTTTCTGATCAGCGAGTGCTGTGACGGGCACCCGGAACTCTGTAACTTGGTTGTCGAGGACGTCAGCAAAGCCTGCTGCCCTCCCGCCAAATCCAGGTCACAAGCGCCGTCAAAAAAAAGCTCCAAGCGGAAAGCCTGACGGGCAGTCCGCATTTCTCCGGATACTTCGCCGTCGGACGATTAGCTGATCGACGCGATGCTCGCCCATCCGATCCTGATCAATCGCCAATCGTCGTGACACCCAAGGGCGTCAAACTCTGCCGCCCGTCGGAGGCTCGACATCCCTCCCAATACGGACATCGGCGAGTTCGTGAAGGAGGACGGCGAAGTCATCAACCCATCGGCGCGCTGATTACAATGCCATTCGGAAATGGTGACATACTCGCTCGCTTCAATTCGGGTAACGCCGCGGCTTGTTGCTCTTCGGGGCGCTCTAAGCGCAATATGCCTTCGCCCCGTTGTCCAGCACGCCTGCCAATAGTTGGCTCGTTCTAACCGACCGCTGGGCGCCGAGTTCAAACCAGAAATAGTCCACCTCCGCCAGAACAGACTCCCTTCATGCGACTCCAGATCTTCTCTGATGCACACATCGACTATCCCGGTGCGCGTGGCCTTCCTCCACTTACAGCAGGAGCGCGCGTCGTTGTTGTTGCTGGAGACACATGTGAGGGTCTGATAGGAGCAGTGAGCGCCCTTCGGCGTAAGTATCCTCCGTCAGCTGAAATCGTCGTCGTGGCCGGTAACCACGAATTTTTTGGAACCACATGGTCCGATGAGCTCGAAGCTGGAAAGCTGGCGGCTTTGCGGCTTGGCATCCACCTTCTGGAGAACGATACCGTGACAGTTGGTCGGTTGCGCGTGATCGGCGCAACTTTATGGACTGACTATGAGCTCTTTGGCGCGGAGCTACGCGCTCCAGCGATGCGAACAGCGCAGCATGCCATGATTGATCACTCTCGCATCGTTTGGCAGCAAGAACCCTCACAGCCTTTTCTTCCGAACCAGGCCCAGATCCTACACCGCGAATCCAGGGCGTTCATCGAGCGAGAGCTTGCCAAGCCGCACGAAGGACCTACGCTTGTCCTTACGCATCACGCGCCTTGTTTGGAAGCGATCGCGCCATTCCGCAACAACGACATCCTATCCGCAGCTTATGGCTCCGATCTTCTGACCATCATAGATCGCTATCAACCTGACCTTTGGGTCTCAGGACACACGCACTTTTCTATGAACTTAAAGCGCGGTCGGACCCGTTTGATTTCAAACCCAATCGGTTACGGGGATGAAAATCCGCTCTTCGATCCGCTATTCCGAGTGGATATCGATGCATGACATCAGCCGACGATCCATTTGCTCCACAAATGCGGTGTGGTCCACCTTTGGGATTGATGCGGAACGACTCACTCCAGCGCTTTTTCAGAATTTCAAGAATTCGAGGGAGCAATTCGAGAACTCAGTTCTTGAAACGGCGAATGAATCCTTGAAATCGAGTCCAAACGAATCCTTGAAAAACACAAGTACCATCAATTAGTTAGCTGAACTTTTGAATCGACTCTGGTCGAGTGATGTGGCATCGATGGGTCTCTTCAAACGGGGTCGTGACCTCGTCGCCGCTGAGGACAGCGCCCGTAATGGCTAGGGGGTTGGGTTTGGGGTGATGGTGCACACTACTGGAGTTCACAGCACTCAGTCCAAGCGGGTTGATCGCACGACCATCTGTTCTTGTCCGTGTTCACGATCACCCTCGCGCACGACGGCGTGCACATGATCACATGCGACGAAGCTCGTGACGCTATTCTTACTGGGAAACTGAATGACACAAGCCACCATCCTCGCTTTCCGCTCGGAACTGGTCCCCAAGGAGCTCAGCGGCAGTGTCTGCTTGTCAGAATTGTATCTTCCGCGGTTTTGGCCGTCAGTATGGATCGATACTCTAAAAATCGCCGCGCGACCTTCCACAAGGGAAAGACATCTTCGCGCTATCAATCGCTTGTATGCCGCCGCCCAGGCTCAGCATGCCGGCATCGATTGCCTCGACAGAATTCTAAGTGAACTGGACGTCGATGCTCTTGAACGCGTGCTCATCGGGTTTCTCGCAAGCCTTCGCAACGAAACCGCGATGGATGGCAAAGATCGAACTGCAACGTGGACCACCGCTCTTGCATTCGTGATGGATATCCTAAGGTTCGGAAGTAGCACCGCTGGTCCTCGGGCAGGGGCACTTCAAGCTCGGCTACTTCGTTTAGAACAAATGTACGGTCAGCTCTGCCCTTCCCCACCTCGTGCCCCTCCTCCGATACGCGCGCTCCCACCTAATGTAGTCGAAGACCTCTACGCAATTTTCAACCCAGCATCAGATCGGAACCCGTTCAGATCCACTCCTCAGCGCTGGCGCAACTTTCTTATCTTCACCTTGCTGCTTCGCCTTGGCCTAAGACGTGGAGAAGCTGACATCTTGCTGGCAAACGCCATTAAGGACGAGGACGATCTATCGACAGGCAAAACAATATACTGGCTCGATGTCGAAGGCGCCCCGGACGATGATGACGATCCTCGACGCGAGAGACCCGGCCTTAAAACCTATCTCGCAAAACGACAGCTTCCCGTTCCATCCGATCTCGTCGCGGTATACGACCACTATACTAACAATTTTCGCGGCAGGACCCATCACCCGCAACTGTTGATGTCTCAGAAGGGAAATCCCCTCTCGCTCCGAGGCCTTAGCGAGATATTTGAGGTTGCTACGCGGGCCCTATCAATAAGCGCGCGCCGCTCGCTGGAAAAGCAGGGACTTTTCAGCGTGTCATGTCACGAATTGAGGCACACCTGCGCTGTGACACGGATGAGATTGTATAAAGACGCAGGAGTAGACCTAGATCGTGCCATGGAGAAGCTGCGCATGTTTTTTGGATGGACTCCCAATTCAGAGATGCCGCGACTGTACGGACGTGCGTACTTTGAGACGACTAGCGCCGAAGTGTGGAACGAAACCTTTGACAAATTCGTCAATGCATTGCGCGATTGCGTTCATCGAGAAATTGCATGAAGCCGGCCTCCGAACAGAAAAGAGATTCCGAAGCGATCGCAACGATCATATCTTTAGCGAAAGCCGTTCCGCATCCACCTTCCACCGTTCGGTACTACGACGACTTCACCGATGAGTATCGCTCTATCACGAATTTCCCTGCTCTCCCGAAGATACAGGTGCATCTCGACGGACTACGCCAAACGATCAAGATCGAATTCTTTGGAATCGCATCTCCAATACTCAGGCTCATTCTTGCACACTGGCTTCCTCGCAAAGATACGTCGTCGGTGTTCACTGCATTTTCGGCGCTTGAAAAGTTCGTCGCGAACCACGGAATCTCCGCACTCTCAGTATTGATTGCGTCATCGGCGCGGGAGGTGCACCGCTATTGGAATTCTTACGTGCGGGTCCACGCACTCGAGCACGCTGATTTCCTTCGGTTGATGCTTCACGCATTGTGTAGCCATTCGATCGGATCTTGGATGCCAGAGGATGTGCCTCTTCTTCGTAGGCTAAAAGGACCAAAGAAAGACCAATACAAAACCGTACGAGAGGGCGAGTGCTTTCTACCAATCGACGATCAGACTGCGATCATCACCTACCTTGATGATATGTGTGAGCGCGTAATTGCATCGCCAGAGGCCGTCAGTAGTTACAACGTTTGGAGTGCGTGCATAATCGCGCTCTGCTTCCAGTACGGGTTCCGGCCAGGTCAGATTGCGCGCATTGATACAGCAGATCTTCGAATATTTCGCGAGGAAATCGTTCACGTATCAGTTGTCATCATCAAACAGCACGACATTAAAAAGAAAACTCGAGTAACCCGTCGTATTAAGCGCGAATGGGTTTCGCTATTCATTGAGCTCTTGAAACGACGGACCGGTTCTCATGATCACCCCAATAATATCCGAGCGCCTGAACGTCGTCTCTTCAAGCTGATCCCAAACGAAGTCAGCCTCATGGTGCTTAGAACGTGTGCTGGTCTAACTGGCACTTCATGGAGTGCCAACGACCTAAGACATACGGCAGCACAGCGCTTGGCTGACGCTGGAGTCGCTAGCGTCGTAATATCCGAGTTTCTGAATCATACGCGATCGCGAACCGCGTTACAGTATCACTGGGCGTCTCCGGCGCAGGCTCTTATCGTAAACCAAGCTCTTGCAATTTCAGAGATCTACTCGCGCGTCGCGAAGGTCGCCAAGGAACGAACAATAGACTCGGCTGCCTTGCATGACGCGCCACCGGAGGAACAGATTGGAGGGGTACCGCACGGAATTCCCATTACCGGGATCGGCCGATGTGAAGTCGGTCAAAGGACCTGCACCAAGAACCCCGTTCTCTCGTGTTACACTTGTCGGCGCTTCATGCCAGTTAGTGAGCCGGCAATCCACGAACAAGTTCTCAACGATCTAAGGCCTATGGTCGTCGAGTTCGCAAAGTCTTCGCGTGGCAACCAGAAATCCCCAGCGTACGTCCAACTACGGTCGACGCTCGATAGCATCCGGCGACTAACCGAATCGCTCAAGATCGAGAAGAACTCCTGATGACTACCCCCGGATATACGTCATTTATCTTGGAAGCCAAAGCTACTGCACGTAAGCGCGGCCTCACGTGGGATATTCCCTTCGATCGGCTTGGCAAGGTATCGCATGATGAGCGCTGGAACTTAAATGCCATAGTGGGCGCTCGCCCCCCCAATTCGTACGTTTCCGATTTCGGATTTGACGTCGATCGATTGCGTATCATGAATACCATAAGGCGCCAGATCGGTCAGCCCGAGCTTGAGGCCGGTCAGCTGACGCAGCATTGGCGCGACTTTTACAAGGCGGTCGTGATCGATGGCCTCCTCCACAAAAGGATGAAGCCGCAAAGCGTAATGGTGAACGCTCGATCGATTAAAGACCTTGCCCTAGCTGCACACAATACACCTCCTTGGAGCGTCTCGCCGGAACATGTGCGGCAAGCATACAACAGTCTATTGCTAGCCGGAGGATCCGGGAAAACCGCCGACGACCTCAGAGTAGCAATTGTAATGATATTGGAGAGGAACTACATCGTCGAGATACCAACGCTCTCCCAGCATTGCATTCCATTCGATTCTGACAATTTGCGCGAGGTCCACCAGGTCGCTCTCAATCGCCGGCTTGAAGTAAATGGTGGCGCCGATAGCATTGGCAATACGAGGAAGCGTCTGTCTGACCGTAAATCGGCAGCTAAGCTTCCAGGTGAAAGCGAATTCTGGGAGCTTGTGCGAATATGTTTTACAGAGCATCCACGCACGTTCTCAGACGCGATCCGTTTTGCAGCTCTGCAATTATTGATCATCACAGGATTGCGCATCAACGAAATTGCTTCGCTCCCTTTAGATTGCGATCGCTGGCATAGTTACGTCGATGCAGATGGCGAAGTTGCCGGAAAGAAAGGTGGGATTTCGCGAGCGCTGTCGCTTCGGTTCTTCGCCGAAAAGAAGGACGAAGATGAGCTTGAAGATGGCTTGTGCTTAGTTGAGGCTTCACAATACGTGCCGACGATGTTTGAAGAAACGGTCGTCGAAATTCTTACAAAAGTGAAAAAGCTCACCGCGCCCTTGCGCGAGCGACTGCGTAAGCAACACCAATCAAATCGTCTTTTTCCTGAGTTTGAGCCTGACGCCATTGTGCCGGCGTACGAGATTTACACGATGCTAACTGGAAATGCCTATCTATCATCGCTTGAGCGTTTCGATGCCGCTCTCGACGCGCAGTATCGCCAGACGTTTGATGCCGACATCTTTGAACAGATTAGAGCGTCGCAACTAGCAGGTAAGCCTAGCTTAAAGTCGGTCGCGAGGTACTTTGTTGAAAGAAGAGGATCTGTCCCCAGGCGAGATTCATTCGGCGACATTGTGTTAAAGACTACGGATTGGGCTCATGCCTATGTAAGAGTCGGCGATGTCGAAGAAGATATCCGTACGCATACACCCGTGAAGCTGCCAGAAATGTCTTCGGCAAATCTTTCGGATGGATCCCAGATACTTCCACATGATCTCATGTTTCTTGTTCCATATCGAGGCCTTATTGAGGGGCGAAACGGAGGGCTTCTCGATACTACGCGCTATGTAGTATCTGCTCCGATCTCCCCCGCAAGTCTTCATAGGGCACTTGATGGGCGCAATACCGACTCCATTTTCTATCGGTACGGCTCGGGTGAAAATGGTAAGTCAATGAAGCTCTTACCTCATGAATTGCGACATCTGCAGAATGCCGAAATGTTTCGTCTCGGGGTATCCGACACGGTTATCACCAGGAGGTTCAACAGAAATGACGTTGTGCAAAGTCATGCGTACGATCATCGAAGCTTAATTGAAGACTTGCGCGATATTGATGTTCCAGATGAGGCGCAAGAGGTACTCACGGACAACGCCCGAGACGTCTATGCGATGGTTCTGAAGGGCAAGGCGAGCGGTCCAATCATCGACGAGTTTCGGCGGATTCAAGCGGAACACGGTGACAAAGTTGCATTTGATTTCCTGAATGCTGAAGCCGATGGTCTGCATGTTACGCCCTATGGGTTCTGCGTGAACAGCTTTGCTGTTGACCCGTGCCCAAAGCACCTGGAATGTTTTAACGGCTGTAGGCATTTGGCGAGGACGGACGTCGACGACGAGCGCGTTCATCTTGAACGGCTGTCGGAACGCACCAAGGCAGCACTAACTAGATTAGAGGCATTATCGGAGGACAAACGTCCCGTGGGATGGCGCAATCAGATTGAGCACGCGAAGGTCAGACACATTAATATCCTTCGGACTCTGGAGGCTCGCCCCGGGACTAAGCCCTTCCCCCATGGTGCCGATCTCTATCGATCTGCAGAAAGCACGCTTGGCACGTCGGTACTCGACAGGAAGATCGAACGCTAATGACCGAGAAACTAGAGTTGCTGGAAAAAATTCTTGAAGCAATGCTGATGGAGAATGAAAAGATCACGACGCGCGCCGTCATCCGACGATCTGATCGAGTGTTCAAGCATCCCACGGATCTAACTCGCAATGATAAAAGGCGCTCGCTTCTGAATAAATATGTCACACAGCAGGCGACCATTGGTCGCGCGATAGAGAGGACTACGAAGTCATCTCGGTCTGAACTGGAACGGCTCATTGCATTGAAGAACGCCGAAATTAGCTCCCTCAAAGGCAAGATTGAGCTATTGGTCGCTTCGCACCGTGCTACATTTCTCGCTATCACGGAGATGGGTGGCTTTAACATCTGGAAGAAATTCTTCGATAAGCAGCAAACCTCGCTTGATGTCTTGGGAAGGTTGGGAGCACTTCCAGTTGCGGACGTCGTTCCTCATCAGCGGCCTGAGTGAGCTTATGGGAAAGTCCTCCAGGAGAAGCGGCATTCAGCTAGCGCAGGCTAACTACAATGCCCTCAAGACTTATCTTGAATCGCACCAGGGAAAATCACTTCCCCGCTATGGCGTCGAACTCAACCAAAGCGCGATCGCCAAGGCCTGCGGCTTCGACCGAAAGGTGTTTCAAACCAACCCTCGATGCCGGCGATTGCTTGAGGAGGCGGAGAAGGGCAGTCGGCCCGCTAGCTTGAGCAAGATCGAGGTGGCTGAAGCCTCCCGGGAGCGAAACGCAAAAGTCGATGCCGAACGCGCTCAACTGGAATCTCTGAATCTCCGTCTCATGGCGGAGAATGCTTCTTTACGCCGGGAGCTTGAACGCTGGCGTCGCCTGAATGACATCATGACATTGTCCGGGCGGCTCCCATAGATGCGTCCCGGATCGCCGGCCTTCCAGCGAGCGTAGGTGCTGGCCGACAAACCGCCAAGAATCTCACGCGCATCTCCGTCACTTAAGCCCCGTCTCTCAAGCAGTTTGACCACGGCGCGCCCCATCGCCTCTGCTTCAGCCGTAGTAATTTTCGGCACCTCAGGTGACGCTACGGCTCGTGGATCGCCTTGCACCATAACAAGCCCTCTCCTTGTAGATACTCGGTACAACTACTTAACGACCGCTATCGCCAGGCGGTCGGATGACAATAGGCCCCAATCGCATGCGGCTCGGCGTCGGACACGGGCTGTCAACGCGCTCAATCCAACTTCCACGGCCCCACCGACCTTGCCGAGCTCCACTTCTCTGCCGAAATTGAGTATCGGGCGCTACCCGTTTCGCGCACGAAGGATCGTGCGGGCTGGCAATTCCCGACGCTGAGATTTCGGATCTGTTTGATCTTCGTGAGTTTTGCGCGGTCCCCCGACTCGGCTTCAGCAAAATCAACGCCCGGTACGTTAGGAAGAGTTTTCCGAGGGATTGATCCACACTCATAAGGTCCGATCAGCCAGCTGCTTTCTTATTGGCTCATCTGCAGAGCAACAGACGGTATATAGATGCAGCCCGCGCTATTCTGGCCTGTTGCGTCGACGCGCCTTCACAGCAACAAATGCATCGAAAAACGAGTGCAACACCCTACTAGTAAGGCCTCCCCGGTTTTGTCTGTTTCTAGGCCTCGCTCATCATTCACTCACCCAGCTACACGACCGAAACCGCCTACTTCGGCTAATAAATTACCGTAGCGATATCAGGAGGATCGGCCAAATCATCGATAAAATGATCTAGAAATCTGGTGCGATCGGCACCACAGTGATCGTCTCCACAGCGCGCAATTGACCGTATGTGCGCCGACTGTAGAACGTCGTTACAAAGCATAAGCTGCGGCCAAAAAAACATTCCGAGGAACGCCAATGAGTATCCATCAGGGTCACTACAGCATCGGGCTGGATAAGACCCCGGCCAACTATGTGCCGCTGTCTCCATTGAGCTTCCTGGTCCGCAGCGCCACGGTCTACCCACAGCTCCCGAGCGCCGTTTACGAAGGCCGGGTCTTTACTTGGGCTGAGACCTTCGAGCGCTGCAAACGCTTCGCATCGTTTCTGGCAAGCCGTGGGATTGGCCGCGGCGATACGGTCGCAGCGATGCTGCCGAACCTCCCGGCGATGAATGAGGCTCATTTTGCCGTACCCATGGCCGGCGCTGTCCTCAACGCGCTCAACATCCGGCTGGACGCGGCCTCGATTGCATTCCAGCTCGATCATGGCGGCGCCAAGATCATCCTGGTCGATCCCGAGTTCGCCGGCGTCATCGCAGAAGCCCTAAACCTCATGACCGGTCCCAAGCCGCTGGTCATCGACGTGGACGATGTGACGTTCAGCGGCGGGCAGCGGATCGGCGAACTCGAGTACGAAGCCGCGGTCGCGTCCGGCGATCCGGACTTTGCCTGGCTGACCCCGCAGGACGAATGGGATGCCATTGCGCTCGGCTATACGTCCGGCACCACGGGTAATCCCAAGGGCGTCGTCACCCATCACCGTGGCGCCTATCTTAATGCCGTCAGCAACATCCTTGCGGGCAATCTCGGCACGCATCCGATCTATCTTTGGACGCTGCCGATGTTTCACTGCAACGGCTGGTGCTTTCCATGGACGGTGGCGGCAAGCGCCGGCGTGAATGTCTGCCTGCGCAAGGTCGATCCGACGAAGATTTTCCAACTCATCGCAGACCACGGCGTGACCCACATGTGCGGCGCGCCGATCGTCTACAACACGCTGATCAACGCGCCGGACGCGCCGAAGGGCCAGGCGGCAAAACCTGTAACAGGACTTATCGCAGGCGCGGCGCCGCCTGTGGCGGTCCTGGAGGGTGCGGAAAGGATCGGCATCAAGATCACCCACGTATACGGGTTGACCGAAGTCTATGGCCCCGCCTCCGTCTGCGCCGAGCAGCCCGGCTGGGATGACCTTCCTGCGGAGGAGCGCGCGCAGCTCAAGCGCCGGCAGGGCGTGTCCTACCCGCTTCAGGAAGCGGTCACTGTGATCGATCCAGAGACCATGCAGGAAGTGCCGCGGGATGGCGAAACCATCGGTGAGGTCATGTTCCGCGGCAACATCGTGATGAAGGGCTATCTGAAGAACGAAAAGGCGACGCAGGAGGCGTTCGCTGGGGGCTGGTTTCACACCGGCGACCTTGGCGTGCTCGATACGGACGGCTACGTCATCATCAAGGATCGTTCAAAGGACATCATCATTTCCGGCGGCGAGAACATCTCGTCGGTGGAAGTCGAAGATGTGCTGTACAAGCATCCGGCGGTGCTGTTCGCGGCCGTGGTGGCGAAGCCCGACGCCAAATGGGGCGAGGTGCCCTGCGCTTTCATCGAGCTCAAGCAAGGTGCCGAAGCGACCGAGGCGGACATCCTGAGCTACTGCAAAGCAAGGCTGCCGGGATTCAAATCGCCGAAAGCCGTGGTGTTCGGCCCTATTCCCAAGACCTCGACCGGAAAAATTCAGAAGTTCACGCTGCGGGCAGAGCTTGATTCCGCGAAAGCGATTTCCGCCTAGCTTTGGAAGCGTTTTCAAGCGAAGTGGGTACCGGTTCGCGTGAAGAAAACGCGTCAAAACAAATATCTAGAGCTTCGGTTTTGAAGCTCTAGATATCCAGTGTCAACCGCATGCCGTCGTATCCTGGCACGATGCCCGGCGGCAGCTTCGCGCGTAATTCGTCGTAGTCCAGATCGGAATGCAGGTTCGTCAGCACCGCGCGGCGCGGCTTGAACTTCTCGATCCACGACAGCGCGTCTTTGACGCTGAAGTGGCTGGGATGGTCGGTGTAGCGCAAGGCATCTATGACCCAGAGATCGAGGTTCTCCAGCGACGGCCAGCTTTGCTCAGGGATATCGTTGGCGTCCGGCGTGTAGGCGGCATCACCGATGCGATAGCCGAGCGCAGGAATGTTGCCGTGCTGAACCAGAAACGCGGTCAAGGCGAGGGAGCCGCCCTTCCCGTCGATGGTCTTGGTTTGGCCCGCCTCGATCCAGTGATTGCTCAGGATCGCCGGATAATCGCTGCCGGGCGCCTGCTGAAAGCAGTATGCGAAACGAAGCAGGATGTCCTTCGCGGTCGACGCGTTCAGGAAAACAGGAATGCGACTGCGCTGATGCAGCACCACTGAGCGCAGGTCGTCGATACCGTGGGTCTGGTCGGCATGTTCGTGGGTCAGGAAGACGGCTTCGAGATGATCGACGTTGGCATCGATCAGCTGCTCGCGCAGATCGGGTGACGTGTCGATCAGAACCCTTGTGATGCCTTCCGCGCCCGCTTTCTCGGCCAGCAGCGAGCAGCGGCGGCGGCGGTTCTTCGGGTTGTTCGGATCACAGGCGCCCCACCCGAGCGCTGGCCGTGGCACGCCGGCTGAGGATCCGGAGCCCAGAATGGTGAGCGTAACGGTCATGCGGCCTTTGCGTCCGGACGGGGTACTTTGTTGAACAAACGGAAGAAGTTCTCGGTCGTTTGTTGTGAAATTTCTTCAAGCGACACGCCGCGCGTTTCGGCCAGCACCCGCGCGGTTTCCACCACGAATGACGGTTCATTGCGTTTGCCACGGTGCTTGCCGGGCGCGAGGAACGGTGCATCGGTCTCGACCATGATGCGATCGGCCGGCAATTCGGCGGCGATGTCGCGGATGGCCTGCGAGTTCTTGAACGTCAGGATTCCCGTGAAGGAGATCGACAGGCCGTGGCCGATCGCCTTCATCGCGAGATCCCGACCGCCGGTGTAGCAGTGGAGGACGGCCTTGAACGGACCCTTGGCCATCTCCTCATCCAGGATGCGGCCGCAGCCCTCGTCCGCCTCGCGGGTATGGATCACCAGCGGGAGGCCAGTCGCCCGCGCCGCCG
Source organism: Bradyrhizobium sp. SYSU BS000235 (assembly GCF_049747295.1). NCBI lineage: Bacteria > Pseudomonadati > Pseudomonadota > Alphaproteobacteria > Hyphomicrobiales > Nitrobacteraceae > Bradyrhizobium > Bradyrhizobium sp. SYSU BS000235. Next base: position 5,318,715 of record NZ_JBMHJM010000001.1, on the reverse strand, counting down.
CGATGTGGGCGCGAAAGCCCCGCTCCTGCGCCTCCGGCGAACCATCCTTGTAGAAATTGTCGAGCCCTGCTTCACCAAGCGCTACGACTTTGGGATGCTTGGTCAGCGCGATGAGTTCGTCGGCCGTGATGCCATCCTCCTCATCCGCTTGATGCGGATGCGTCCCCACCGAGCAGTAAACATTGGGATATCCCTGCGCGAGCGCCAGCAGCGTGTCGATGCGCCGGACGCGGGTCGAGATCGTCACAATGCGCCCGACGCCGGCGGCCTCCGCGCGCGCCACGATCCCGTCGAGGTCGTCCGCGAAGTCGGGGAAATCGAGATGGCAGTGACTATCAACCAGCATCAGGCTTTGCCCTTGTCGTCCGCAGGCTCGACGTAACGCGGGAAAACCGGTGCCGGTGGAGGCAGTTGGCTGCCTGCCTTGATCCGGGTTGCAAGCGCGGCAAAGTCCCGCTCGTCCTGCCCGATCCCGAGAATGTCGAGCAGCTTGCCAGCTGCTTCCGGGATGGCCGGCTGAGCCATGATGGCGATCTGACGGACGACCTCCGCCGTGACGTAGAGCACCGTCCGCTGCCGTGCCGGGTCGGTCTTCGCGAGCGCCCAAGGCGCCTCTCCCGCGAAGTAGCGGTTGGCCTCCGCAACCACGGCCCAGATCGCATTCAAGGCCTGATGGATCTGCTGTGTGTTCATGGCCTCGCGCGCCGGCGCAAGCATGCCATCGGCCATGGCAAGGATCGCCTTGTCATTGTCGGTGAAGGCGCCCGGCTCCGGCAGCACGCCGCTGTATTGCTTGCCGATCATGGACAGCGAGCGCTGCGCCAAATTGCCGAGGTCGTTGGCGAGATCCGCGTTGGTGCGCGCAACGATAGCCTCGTGATTGTAGTTGCCGTCCTGGCCGAACGGCACTTCGCGCAGCAGGAAGTAACGAAGCTGGTCGACGCCGTACTGATCCGCCAGATTGAACGGATCGACGACGTTGCCGACCGACTTCGACATCTTCTCGCCGCGGTTGAACAGGAAGCCATGCGCATAGACCCGCTTCTGGATCGGTATGCCGGCCGACATCAGGAACGCAGGCCAATACACCGCATGGAAGCGGATGATGTCCTTGCCGATAATGTGAACGTCAGCCGGCCAGTACCGCCAGTTCTTGTCGGACTCATCGGGGAAGCCGACGCCGGTGATGTAGTTGGTGAGCGCATCGACCCAGACATACATCACATGCTCTTCGTCGCCGGGCACTTTGACGCCCCACTCGAAGGTGGTGCGCGAAATCGACAGGTCCTTCAGTCCGCCTTTGACGAAGCTGATGACTTCGTTCTTGCGGACGTCCGGACCGATAAAATCAGGCTGACTTTCATAGAGCGCGAGCAGCTTCTCTTCGTAGGCGGAGAGCTCGAAGAAATAGCTCTTCTCTTCAACCCACTCGACCGGCGTTCCCTGCGGCCCTCGCCGCACGTTGTCCTCGCCGACGGTGGTTTCATCCTCGGCGTAATAGGCTTCGTCGCGGACCGAGTACCAGCCGGCATAGGTGTCGGAATAGATGTCGCCGTTGGCAACCATGCGGCGCCAGATTTCCTGGCTGGACTCGTGATGCTGCTTCTCCGACGTGCGGATGAAGCGATCGAACGAAATGTTCAAGCGCTGGTCCATCTCCTTGAACCGCGCCGCATTGCGCGTCGCAAGCTCGGCCGGCGTCATATTTTCCTTTTGCGCGGTCTGAACCATCTTCAGGCCGTGTTCGTCCGTTCCCGTCAGGAAGAATACATCCTTGCCATCGAGGCGCTGAAAGCGCGCCAGAGCATCGGTCGCGATTGCCTCATAGGCGTGCCCGATGTGCGGGGCGCCATTCGGATAGGCGATCGCCGTGGTGATGTAGAACGTATTTTGCGCGCGCGCTTCGGCGCCCTTCACTTCAGGCGTGGTGACGACGGCCGGAGTCTCCGACGGAACCGCGGGTGATGTCTCGATCGCCTTGGCTGCGACCTTCCTCGATTTTTCAACCGGCTTCGTTGCGGGCTTCTTCTCCGGCGTTGCTGCTTTGGCGGCCGTTTTGGACGGTCGAGTCTCAACCTTGCCCGCTTTTTTCTTGGTCGCAGCCTTCTTGGTCGCGGTCGCCTTGCTCGCTGTCTTCTTGCTCGCGGTTTTCTTCGTGGCTGCTTTTTTGGCCGCGGTCTTTTTCGACGACACTTTTTTTGCCGCCGTCTTCTTGGCGGCCTTCTTGTTCACCGCGGATTTGCCGCCGCTCTTTTTCGACGCGCTTACCGTCGCCGCCTTGCCGGCTTTCTTGACGGCCTTTTTTTGCTTCTTCGCGGTCGTTTTCTTCGCTGTCTTTTTCTTTTTGGCCATCACGCTTCCTTAGAATTTCATACCAATACCGACGACATCGCTTTCACTCGAAGCGGCGCTGTAAAGCCGGCAAATGTCCAGTTATCGAACCTGCGACGGGGAACCTGCGGTCGCATCAGCGAGCATGCCAAATACCGAAAATACCAAAGGTTTTCGCTCAAGATTGAATGCTTCAGTCTCGCGCGCGGCACCGTTGATCTTTTCCCATACCTCGGCAAGCCGTGCAAGGCGCGGCAGGTTTGCGCCGGCATCCGGCGCGTGCAGATGTCCCGTCAGCCAGCGGTCGATGGTGTCGACGAACGCCCTCAACCCGACACGGTCGTTGAGACCCAATGCGTCCCCCAACGCATGAAGCGCTCGCGGGTCGACACGCGGCAACGCGTTCAGGAGTTCGAGGGTGCGCTGCTGAAGACCCAACGCATCGCCACCCAGCAATGTGAGTGCCCGTGACACGCTGCCGTCGGATTCGGCAGCGGCCTGGCGCAGGCCCGGATCACTGGCATCAAGACCGGCCGCCTCGGACGCCGCTGCCATGACGTCGTTGGTGCTGAGAGGCCGCAGCGGCAGCTTGCGGCAACGCGACTGGATCGTCGCCATCACGCGGGCCGGGGCATGACTGAGCAACAAAAACAGCGCGCGCGCCGGCGGCTCTTCCAGAATCTTCAGAAGTGCGTTGGACGCGTTGGCGTTCAACTCATCGACGGTGTCGACCACACAGATGCGCCAGCCAGCGACGGCGGCGGTGGAGCCGAAGAAGCCGATGGTTTCGCGAGATTCATCGACCGTGATGACAGTTCGCAGTGTGCCCTTCTCGTTTGCGGTTCGCTCCAGCGTCAACAAACCGCCATGACTGCCGGCGACCACCTGACGCACCACCGGATGATCCGGATCGACCGCAAGCGTTGTTGCACTCTGGACGAACGAGGACGACGGATCGGGGTGTGCCAGCACGAACTTCGCCATCCGATACGCCAGCGTCGCTTTGCCGATTCCCTGAGCCCCCCCGATCAGCCACGCATGAGGGATCCGCCCGCTGCGATATGCGCCAAGCAGCGTGGCTTCCGCCTCGCGATGACCAAACAGGACGTTTGTCTCGCGAGGAGCGAGCGTGGATATTTCTCTTTCGGCCGATTTCGAACTCATGTCTTGCTGTTATCGCCTGCGATTGCCGCAGAAAAAAGGTGATCCCGTAACGCAGTCCAGATACGGGATGCGACGGTTTCTGTGTCGGCGTTCGCGTCGATCAAGACGCATCGCTTGGGTTCGTTCGCCGCGATCCCCAAATAGGCATTGCGGAGCTTCTCGTGAAACTCGATGCCCTCGCCTTCGAAGCGATCAGCCGTTGCCGTTCCGCGCCGTTCGATCGCTCTTTTCAGGCCGACAGCAACGGGCACGTCGAGGATGAACGTCAAATCGGGTTTCAGATTTCCGATCGTGACCCGCTCCATCGCGCGAATGAGCTGCGGGTCCACATGGCCGAGTTCACCCTGATAGACGCGCGTGGAATCGGTGAAACGATCACACAACACCCATTTGCCTTGCTCAAGGGCCGGCTTGATGACTGTTGTGACGTGATCGTCACGTGCGGCGGCGAATAACAAGGATTCCGCTTCCGCTCCCAGCGCCTTGGCGAGACCGGACAGCAGCAGGTGGCGAACGATTTCGGCGCCGGGCGATCCGCCGGGTTCGCGCGTCGTGATGGCGGGTATTTTACTGGCATTGAGACGTTCGGCCAGCAGCTTGATCTGTGTAGATTTGCCAGCGCCCTCGCCGCCTTCAAACGTAATGAAGCGTCCGCGTGCTGCTCTCAATCCTTTCGCGAGATTGGCCATGCTTAAAGCTTCTCGACGCCCGCCCTGAACAGTCCAATGACGAGTTCGCTGACGCCATCCAGCGCGCGGCGCGTGGTCGAACCTCTGTCGACCGCGTCACCCGCGAAAAGTGGCATTTCGAGCGCAAGGTGGCTACCGCGCCATACCTTCAATGTCCCGATTTCCTGACCAGCCCGGATCGGCGCCTTGACCGGGCCGTTGTAGACCATGCGCGCGAGCAGCTTGTCGTTACCGTTTCGCTGCACCATCACTTTGACCGGCTCGGATGTCGTCAGTTTGACCGAGCCGCTGTCTCCCCCGAACACCTTGGCGTAACCGATCGTCTGGTCCTGTGCGAACAGCGTCCGGATTTCGAAGCTGCGGAAGCCCCACTCTAATAGTCGCTTTGCCTCAGAGGCCCGATCCTCAGAGTCTTCCAGGCCATTGACCACCACGATGAGCCGGATGCCGTTCTGCACGGCCGAGCCGACCATGCCGTAGCCGCCTTCCTTGGTGTAGCCCGTTTTCAGGCCGTCGGCGCCTTCGAGCGAGTTCAGAAGCGGATTACGGTTCTGCTGCCGGATTTTATTCCAGGTGAATTCACGTTCGCCGAACAGTTTGTAGAAGTCCGGATAGGTCAAAATGATATGGCGAGCGAGCATACCAAGCTCGCGGACGGTCATTTTGTTTCCGGGATCCGGCAGGCCATTCACGTTGCCGAACGTGGATTTGGTCAGCCCGAGCTCGCGTGCGCGCTTGGTCATCCGGTCCACGAAATCTCGCTCGTTGCCCGAGATGCCCTCGGCGAGTGCGATACAGGAGTCATTGCCACTCTGGATGATGGCCCCGTGCAGGAGATCGTCGACCTTCACCCGGCTGTTGATGGCTGCGAACATCGTTGAGCCGCCGGAGGGCGCTCCGCCCTTGCGCCAGGCATTCTCGCTGATCTTGTACTCGTCCTCGAGCTTGATCTCGCCCTTCTTGAGAGCATCGAAGGCCACTTCGACCGTCATCAGCTTCATCATGCTGGACGGGGCGCGGAGTTCGTCCGCATTCTTTTCAAACAGGATGCTGCCGGACTTCGCCTCGATCAGAATCGCGGTCGGCGCACCGCTGTCGAAGCCGCCTTCCTCTTTCTTGGCACCCTGAACGCTCTGGTTGGCCGCTTTGACGGTGCTGCCAAACGCCACTGCGCCCAAGAGCAGACCAACCGCGACCACGCGCCAAGCGCGCCCCATCGGGCGGCTGCAGATCCGGGAGAGGAGCGAAATGGCTGCCATGCGTCGATTCCTAAGGACGGCGTTGTAACAGTTGGCATAATGGCAAACAACGCGGTGTTTTCGGCTATCCCGCGGGCCTTTTCTGACGTTCCAATCCAGTTCAACGCGACGGAGACTAGATGTCCACATCGAGGATGATCTCGGCCAACGGTATTGACATGTTCGTCACCGAGCAGGGCTCCGGTCCGCTGGTGTTGCTCTGCCATGGCTGGCCGGAACTATCCCATTCATGGCGACATCAACTCCCTGCCCTCGCCGCTGAGGGTTTCCGCGTTGTTGCCCCCGACATGCGCGGGTTCGGGCGAACGTCCGCACCGCAGGATGTCGAGGCCTATTCGATTTTCCACCTGGTCGGCGACATGGTGGCGTTGGTCGCCGCTCTCGGCGAGAGCAAGGCCATCATCATCGGTCACGACTGGGGTGCTCCGGTGGCTTGGCACGCGGCTTTGTTCAGGCCCGATATCTTCAAGGCCGTGGGTGGCCTCAGCGTTCCGCCTCCATTCCGGGGACGTGAACGTCCGATGGAGGCGCTCGCCAAGAACGGCATCACCAACTTTTATTGGCAGTATTTCCAGACACCGGGCGTCGCGGAGAAAGAGTTCGAGCGCGACGTCGACTATAGCATGCGCGCCATTGCCTACGGCGTTGATACCCTCTTCCTGAAGGAAGGCTTCGGCTTTCTCGGTGACACGACGATCGAACGCAAATTGGCCAGATGGCTCACGCCGGAAGATCAGGCCCATGTGGTCGAAAACTACACGCGCTCTGGCTTTCGCGGCGGCCTGAACTGGTATCGCAATCTCGATCGGAATTGGGACCTGACGGCGCCCTGGCAGGACGCGAAGATTGAGCAGCCTTCGATCTTTATCGCCGGCGCCAAGGATGCCGTCATCACCGGCATTATCGGTGGCAAGCGCGTCAGTGAAATGGAGCGTGTGCTGCCGAACCTGAAGCGCAAACTCATCATCGACGGGGCTGGTCACTGGATCCAGCAGGAGCGCCCGGCCGAAGTGAACTCCGCGCTGATCGACTTCTTGAAGGAAGTCTCAAACTGAACGGCAAGCTCATCGCCTGGATGAATGAGGCGAACCTCTGTCAGGTTTCAACGTGGTGGTGCAACCGTGCCGCCAGGCTGTCCATGCTCGGCTCAAACCAGATATCTCGGCCGCCATTCGCCTCTCGCACCCAGTCGCGAAATGCGTTGCTGGCCGCGAGGTGCTCCGAGATGTCGCCAATTACTGCGAGCTGCAGCCGGTAATTGACTGCCTTCTGAACGATCTCGCCGGCCAGACCGGTGCGGAGCTGGAAGAATGCAGATCCGAGGCGGGAGACCGGCACGGCGATCATCGCGGCGCCGAAAAACGCCGCCTCACCGATAAGGTCAGTTGCATGTTGCGGGTTGTCGATCTCCGGCCCCTCCGGGTCGAGTGTCAGCACCTGCTTGTCACCCCAGGTCAGCAGCGACATCGCAGCAGATCCTTCGTTCAATGTGAGCTTCGCGATCGCCGCGGAGTCAGAAAGTGCCTCGGCTTTCGATCACTGGATGATTGCGATTCGAAGCGTTGCGGGAGTCTCTGACAAGGAGCTGAGAAACGTCAGTGCCGGTTCGATCAGTTAGTAGAGGCCCCGGGCGGACATCAGGCTCGCGCTTCCGTCACGAGCGACCGGTGCAAAGGCGGCAACCGGCTTGACCGATGGTGCCGCGTCAACGGCGTCTTCGCTGGTCGCTGATGCCATCGTTTGGCTGTAGCGCCGATCCCGGACACGCGCCGATGCCGACACTTCCGACATGCGATTGGATGCAGTGGCGTCCTCCGCGGTGTGGCCGAGGCTGTAAGGGCGTCCCTGCGGCATCGGGACATCGCCCGCGGCGACGCCACGGGTCGTCGATACGGCTTCCGGAATGAACGGACGCGCGGACGCAATTCTGACATTGGATGGTGCGGGTGCCGGTTCGCCCGTCCGAAGCGTCGCCATCAATTGACGGTCATCGGACCCTTCGAGAGGTGCCCGTCCCACATATTCGACCCGCACGCGCCCGATGCCGTTGTTGCGGAATTCGAGCAACCGGGCCGCGGTATTCGAGACATCGATGATGCGGTTGCCGTGATACGGACCGCGGTCATTGACGCGAACGATGACGGACTTGCCGTTGGCAAGGTTGGTGACGCGCGCATAGCTCGGAAGCGGCATGGTCGGATGTGCGGCCGTCAGCGACGTCATGTCGAACACTTCACCGTTGGCGGTCAGGCGACCGTGGAAGTCATCCCCGTACCAGGATGCAAGCCCTTCGGCGCGATAGTGGGCGTTTTCTTCCGGGACATAGGTTCGCCCGGCAACAACGTAAGGTTTTCCGACGCGATACGTGCCGCCCCCCTTGGGAACGGGCTCGCCGAATTCCACCACTCTGGGACTGGATGAGACGCCGTATTTCGGATCGACGCGGCTGGCAAACTTGTTGGAGGATGCGCAGTTCGCGACGAACAGACACACCACGCCAGCCGTCACGGCGCGCGCGACACCTTTGCCCGACCCGTTGGCACTCTTCCCCATAAAACACCAATAACATCCCAAAGCCCGCCCGCCTACCGCGACGCTAAGGCTAAGAGATCACTTCTTCCTACGCTAAGAACTAACCTATCGCGCGGCCTTAGGAAATGGCGCGCCGCCAGACGTAGTAAACCAAGGGTTGATTTTGGGGATATCTGTCGGCCGATGTTTACCCCTGTGCATGCGAAAGCGGCCGGCCAAAAAACAAGTCATATCCGAAGTTTAGACAGGACATCTGGCAAGGCAAATCAAAAAGCCGCGGTCATCAATCAACTGGACCTCATGGAACATTTCGATCTTCTCGTGCTTAGACGGTGTTGTTCGTCGTGCGGAGGACTGAATGGGACTCACCTTGCTCGGCGCGCTGCTGGTGTTTGGGGGTCTTCTCTTGATGGTGGCTCTGCCGATTTGGCGTGGCCGCCTGAGCGACGCCAGGCACACGTCTACGGCGGTGCGAGAGCCGACGTTGGAGCCTCCTAAGCCGGCGGCGGGTTTTTACGCGAAAGAGAATTGGTTGGGTCTTATGCTTATGGCGCTGGGCGGCGCGCTCCTGCTCTTAAGCTAAACACGAACCGCCCCGACCAACTGCATGCTGCGATTTCTGATTTCAATATTTTCGTCATGCGCTGAGGCGCCCAATTTTATTGTGACCAACTGATAATGCGGGGCACGTCGATGAACGAGACTGCCAAGGTCATTATTGCTCATCTTCCGGCCGTTGAACCCGTCACGGAAGATGAAGGCCGGGTGATGGGACTAGAGGCCGCAAAATCCATCCTGGAAGCATTGGATATTGCAGGGCTCAAGATCGTATCGGCGAGCGATCTTCAAGCGGCAGCCAATGAAGCTGCAGCAGCACTCCGGATGCTCGAGCAGAGAGCCAAGGACCGCACGAAGGAACGCGCGAATGAATAAGCGTTAGCCGCGACGCGGTTGTGGCTCGCCATCTTCACGCGGCGATGAACGTCGGCAGCGGGCTCACCTATCCGTAAAGTCCTTTCATCCCAAAGTCCTTTAATTCCATTGAATGATGGAACGGACAACTTGGGCAGAATTTGTCCTGTGCCGCTTCGAGGTCATAGCGGCGAGGCCCGGTTGGGCGACATCCCCCTACCCACACCGCCCGGCCGGGCCGACCGCGTGTGGGTCATAGCGCAACCGTTCGAGCCATCCGCCTTCAGACCGTCTGTGCACGAAAACGTTGGCGCGTTGACGAAGCTCCACGTGCTGCAATAAAGAAGCACGTCGGAAGTTGGCTAGCAAAGATGACGGCACGGGGCCGCCTCCCCCTTCTTTAGGGTTTAGCTATACAATCCAACGACTTGGAAGGGTGTCCGAGTGGTTTAAGGAACCGGTCTTGAAAACCGGCGTGCTCGCAAGGGTACCGTGGGTTCGAATCCCACCCCTTCCGCCAAACCTCAATGAAATCAATGAGTTCGCCACTCTCTCAAGCGGAAGGTTTGCCACTTTCGTTCTGTGAGTGTTGGTTGCACGCGGATGCTGGCAGGAAGGCCGGCGCTCCGGCGGCGAACTCCCCTGCAATTTGAGCGCGGATAAATCGCCCTGCGATCAGAGAGCCTTAGATCCGCCCTCGATCGCCCTTGGTTAATTGTTCGTTGCAACAAGCCCCTTTGTCTGGAGCTTTGATTCAAATTTTCCGAAAGTTCTGGCGGCTATAGAGGTGCATCAGAAACGGAGGCACCTCATGGCTGTTTTCAAACGAGAAAGCCGAAAAGCTCGTCACAGGACGCAACACGACGCGTGGGTCACGCTCGATGGGGGCTTCGCGAAGCGAAACTGCACCATCCTCGATCTGTCCGCCGGCGGAGCGCGCCTTCAGCTCTCTGACTCCGGTTTGACTGCAAGCAAGCTCGATCTTGCGCTTTCCAAGGACGTCAGGAAGACCACCCGGTGCCGGGTGGTTTGGCGCAAAGGCGCGATCATCGGCGTCGAATTCCTCACGCGGACCTGAGACAAATTAACGGTCGCGCACAATGGAAAGCACTGCGCTCGACATCATTGCAATCGTTCTTCTGCTGCTGGTCGCTGGTCCGCTGCTGGTCAGGCAGCTTCTCGGCTGGACAGACGAATAGCAGGTGCGCCTGCGGTCGCTACCAGCCGCGGCACACCTCTCAAGATAGTAACTCGGGTTCGTTTGCCCCGCTTTGGCCCTGGCGGCCGCAAGCCCGGATTGCTCAGCTTTGGCGGCGGGACCGCGGGTGCTTCACCGGCGCCTCCGGATTGCCGCTTCTATACTGAAGCCGCCAGTTGGGGTCGCACATTCCGTTCAAACCAGTTGCGGCCGCGCGGCACTGCTCCATGGTCGAATACATACATTCTTCGACCATACCGGTGCCCCAGCCCATCACGTGACTCATGCAATACGGATAGTCTTTCTCCGCGTGCGCCTTTTCCTGATTGAAGGCCAGCAGCCCGGCCAGTGTCAGGAGAGCCAAAGTTACGTTCCGCATAATGACCTCGATTCAAATGAGCTGAGTGATGAGACTATAGCTGCGCTTGCAAGTGTTTGATCAAAACCCGGAGAGCGAACAATTATTCCGGGTTTTTCGCGCGCCTCTGCCATTATTCGGTGAAATGACTATCTTGTGAACGGCAGGCGGGCGGCCTCGAAGGAGAGTTTCCGATGGATCCGTTGATGAGTGCGGCAGATCTTTCGTTTATGCTTTGCGGGTTGATCGTTGCCTTGGGCGCGCTGCTGGTTTGGGCAATCGCGATCGCCGACAGATGGGTTGATATGGTCAAGGTCAGGAGAAACCGTGACTGATCATGAGCACGACGACAAGACGCGGGACCTGAAGATCGCCAGGAACGAGGCTTCTCGCGAATTGGCCAGCAGCGTTCGGGTCACGACATGGGCGATCGGTATCGCGGTCGTACTCGGGCTAGCGGTGTTGGTCGTCATACTTGTGTTGAAGCAGAACTGAACCCGCCTTAGTTCTCCTCCCCGACCTTGCGAGGGGCTACTTTCCAAACGTCATATCGACACACTTCAAGACGTCCGGAGCTATTCCGACGTTGATGATCATGCACCCTCTCGCCTTCAGTGTGGTTGTGTCGCTCACCCAGATGGCCGTTCCTCCCGAACCGAAGAAGGCATTGGTGTTCGGTGGCTCTGTTTCGGTGGCGTCGAACGCGTAGGATGAATCCTCGGCGAAGATCCGGGCTTTGAGCGTGCATCCGCCGTCGGTATCGACCTTCAAAACCTCCTTGTTGTCACGCGTCACCGCGACGTTGAGCTGGCAACGGTAGAATTCCGAGGTACGGGAATTGAAGATATAGGCGTAGGACTTGCAGTTGATGTTCTGCAGTTTACCAGCCGTGAGGCCGCGCCCGCAGGAAATGCGCTGATTGTTGCTCAGCTTGATGTCGTCGGCGGCACTCGCGGCAGCCATGCTTCCCAGAAGAACGAGCGTCAAAGCAGAAACTAATCCAAAAAATCGCATCATTTTATTGATCTCCACCACACCGCAGCGTCGCGACTCTGTCCCAAGCCGCGGCGAACTCTAGAGCAATTATGGAATATAGGCCATCTGAGGAGCGTTACATTGGAAGTAATGTCGTTACGCATTCCGCGGCTCAACTTCCGAAGCCGGAGCCTGTATCTGCGCCGCTCCCTCGCCTCGCCTCCGCCCTGATATGCTCGATGACATGTAAAAGGCGGCTATTTCCCGCCTCTTCCATTGCGGCCTGACGTGCGTCCCTTACCGCATCTGACAAGTTTTGCAGTGGCAATGTGTCATCGCAGGTGGGCTTCACGAGACTGTCGATAATAACGTTCCATTTGGACAGGCTATGTTGATACTGGTCTCCATGGCCCCTGACGAGCATGGCGGTTTTGACGACTTCGGCTGCCGCGGCCGGTTGTTTCACCAATGTACGATCGACCATATGGAGCCAGCGCTCCACCCATGTCCGTTCAGCCTTGAAACGCTGCGAAAAAGGTCGGCTGATCCGCAGCGCGGTAAGCCCGCGCAATCGAAGAAGGGAAAAATAGCCGGTCCCACGGAAACGCAACGTTACGGTTCTGTTGGACAAACGTGCCAACCGCAAGCGTGCAAAGACATTCTGCGCTTTCGCTGCCGCGACCGAAGGGAGCATTTGAATGATTTCGTCCCAGCGAAATCTCTCAACCTGTATGGATGAGTTGCGATCCGGCTTGGCTGAGGCACCGCCTATCTCAGTCAGCTTGAGCTGCGCGATCCGAATTGGATCTGCAAACTGCATTCGTTGCGATAAAAGACTCGCAAGCTCTCCAAGCGTCGGCAGCAGCGGCCCTCTTGGTCCGATGTAACGTTCGATACGCTCGATATAGAGCAACGCATAGTCAGGATCCTGATACTCAATCAAGGAATGGACTGCCTGGGACACGATCGGGACCACATCCGCCGGCAGCCGCGCAGACAACGACGTCAGCGCATTCCGGGCCACCCACGGATTTCTCGTCTCCTCGCCGAAATAGCGCTCTTTTAGCAGCCTGAAAGGAGATGGCGGAACTTTGACCCTGACCTTCACGACGATGCCTGCGCACTGCTCTCTGCAAGTTGAGCCTCAAGCCGACCCACGTTCTGGAATAATCGCGCACTGACCAGGCGAAGGAAATAGAATCCGAATTCAGGGTTCTGGACGTAAAGCTCTTCCACTTTCTGGTAAGTCACGCTCAACACCAGGCCGCCCTCGATGCATTCAAGGGTCTGCGTTCTCTTGTTGGAGGGAGAGAGCATGCCAAGCTCGCCAACGATGGCTCCGGTCGGCAGTTCGATCCCCGATTCCACGAGGCGAAAACGGCCGTTGACGATGTAGAACATCTCCTCTGCTTTTTCGTGCTTGTAGAACAGAACTTCTCCCGTTCTGCACTTCCGCTCGGTCATGAATGGCTTCAGCCAGGCCATGGATAGATCGCTGTTCACCGACTTCTTGACCTCGCGGACCAGCAACAGCATTTCGCGCAACCGATAGATATTCAGTGGCAGCAGAATGAGGTGCAGCGCCATGATGGCGTAGTGGTGGTGCGGAAGTGAGTACGCGATCAGGAAGACGTTGGTGAGGATCCCGAAGATGCGAAGCGGGATCATCGTTCGCATCGTATATCCGGCAACGACGAATGCAGATGCAATAAAGCCACCCGCACCGGAGATGAGACCTGATACATCCATGGGAATCAACCTGATGATAGATAAGGGATATTCGAATAGCTGTATTATGCCGGTCCGGACGTTTCTGAACAACGGTCCCCGGCACCGGGATGCAATTTCAAGGTGAAGGGCCCCTCACCAGGCACCTCAATATAGATCACGGCGAGCCACTCGCTCCACTGCTCCCGGTAACATAAGTATTTCATAGGAAGCCGCCGGCACTGTCATAATTCCTATGTACGCCCGTTGACGGAAACATCGAAGACGACCGCGTCCCGAGGGCGCCGCCTGTTCAGGGATCGACGGCGCAAAGTTGAGGAGCCCCTTGGGCTCCCCCAGCCATCTGTTGGCTTCTGTGAGACTCTGGGCACATTCCACTCAAGCGGCACCTGACTTGGGCCTACCCCGCTACCCTGAAGCGGTGAAGTCCGGCGGGCAACGGGAGCGTTTAACCTCAGTTCGCCTCTGCAGCATGCGAAACATTAGCGAAATCTGGCTGGGTGCTCTACGATTGCGTAAAGCCCCGGGACGGGTGCCATGGCCATTGAAAAGTGCATCAATGAGTATGCAGCCTCGCAGGTGATCTTCGAGGAAGGGTCGGTCGGGCGCGAGCTGTTTGTGGTGCTTGCCGGCAGCGTCAACATCATCAAAGTAACCGGCGATCGGTCGAACGTCATCGCCACCCTCGGCAAGGGCGAATTTTTCGGCGAGATGGCCGTTATCGATGCCTCTCCCCGCTCCGCCACTGCGGTTGCGGCCGCCGACCACACGCGGGTGATGCAGATCAACCACGCCCGCTTTGTCTATCTGGTCAGTCAGCAGCCTGCCTTTGCATTGATGATCATGGATGCTCTGAGCAAACGCTTGCGCGCCTCCAACAATGCCAATTTCAAGCCGGTCGTTCTTGAGTAATCAGGAAATGAACACTCATCAGAGAATCGAATTCGAAACCATACTGAACGAAGATCTCTTTTCCCTGATCAAGGCTGCGGAGGATGTCTACCAATTCCGCTTCAAGAGCCGCGCGGCCAACGCCTATTTCATCAAGGGCACCTCTCGAACTGTGCTGATCGATGTGGGCCTCGCTTCGACTTATTCCTACATCGAAAAGGGCCTCGCCCGCCTCTCTTGCAAGCCCGAAGACCTGGACATGGTCATTCTGACCCATGAACATCTGGATCACATCGGTGCGGCACACCTCTTTAAGGGCCGGACCATCATCGCAACCCATCGCCTCGCCGCCAACAAGATTGCCCTTCGCGATGACTTCGCAATGCTGCGGAAGATGTTCAACGAACCCAACGAGGCTGTTCACATCGACATTTGGCTCGAAGAAGGCAACATCATCGATCTTGGCAATTTTCAGCTCAAAGTTCTCTATACGCCGGGGCATACATCGGCATGCATCAGTCTGTTCGATCAAAATCGTGGACTGCTCTTTGCTGCTGACACCCTGATGGCTGGCGGCGTCATGGGCGGGATCTTTGGGTCAGGCAGCATCAGCGACTACATCGGATCGCTCGAGAAGCTGAGAGGTCTTGACGCGAAGCTCCTGTTACCGGGCCACGGCCGGCTGTCCACCACGCCGCATGATGATATCGATCTGGCCATCGCCCGCTCTCGCGCCTTGCTTGCCGACACCGGCCAGCTCTTCGATGCACTCGATGCTCGTGAGAACTTTGAACCGTTGATGCAGTCGGTGCGCGATTTGAACAAGCTGGACGATAGCTAGAGTGCGTACTCATAAATCCGAGCTGTCCGCTTCTAGAGGGAGAGCAGACATCGCATGCCCCGCCGGAAACATCTGCAAATGCCCCATCTCGGAAGTCGTGCGTCAGAGGCAGCATCGCAAGTTTTCTGGAACGTGGGGGTTTAGCGGTAGCGTGCGCCGCTGACGGTTCGTCATGGCGGTGAAGCAAGATCTGGCCATCTCGAAAGATATTACATCTCATGTAATTGAGTTCATCGCTCGCACGTTTCATTTTCTTGTCCAACAAGAGAGAAGACATTCTCGATGCACGGGCTTGTTCGGTCTCTCAACGCTAATGAAAGGTCAAAAAAATGGAACGCTTTCCCATCTATACGATCGAATCGGCGCCCGAGCAGTCAAAGCCCGCGCTACAAAGTCTGAAGGCTGCATTTGGCATGGTTCCGAACATCGCTGGTGCGATGGCAACGTCCCCCGTCTTGATCAATAGCCTAGTGGGCCTTTTCCAGAGGGTTCACGGCGGTAGTTTCACGGAAGCGCAGATTCAAACCCTTCTTCTCACCAACGCTGTAACAAATGCCTGCTCCTGGGCAGTCGCGTTTCATACGGCGCTCGCGCTTAAGGAAGGACTTGATCCGACAGATGTGAGCGCTATTCGCGAGGGTCGTGCGCCGAAAGACAGCCAGTATGCGGCGCTCTCGACCCTGGCGAGGACCCTGATTGAGAAGCGCGGACGACTCGACGATCGGGATGTTGACCAATTCACCGACGCCGGCTTCGGGAAAGATCTCGTGCTTGAAGTTATAGCGGTCGTTGCCGCCTCCACCATAACGAACTACACGGGCAGCGTCACAAAGCCGGCGTTAGACGCTCCGTTCCAAGCCTATACGTGGAATAATTGATGTACCGTTCCATGGACGAACTCGCCACCCACTGCAGGCATGCGCGCCTGCAGTGGGTGGCTGCCGCTGTTACCCTGCCGATGCCCGGAACGGGGAACGGTCAATCGTTCGATGGTTTCATAGCAAGGTGGATTTGATGAAATCGCCGAATCTCAGAAAGACGACAAGCGAACTTGGCGTACTATTGCGTCATTGGCGCGATGTACGTGGGAAGAGCCAGCTCGATTTGTCACTCGACACCGGCGTATCCCAAAAGCAAATCAGCTTTGTCGAGAGTGGACGGAGCGTTCCGAGCCGCTCGACGCTGACGGCGATTGCTCAGGCTCTCGATATTCCGTTGCGAGATCGGAATACCCTGCTACTGGCGGCCGGCTATGCTCCAATTTTCTCCGATAGTCCCTGGGACTCTATTGAAATGAAAAGCGTAACGGACGCTCTGAAGCGCATCTTGCGGCAGCACGAACCGTTTCCTGCATTGGTGATGGACCGATATTGGAACGTGCTCATGACCAATGAATGCACGCCTCGCTTCTTTAATTGTTTCATCGACATGGCTTCTCGCAAAGGCCCGCGAAACATGCTGCATCTGATGTTTGACCCCAAAGGCATGCGTTCCTTCATCGCCAATTGGGATGACGTTGCGAAGAGCTTGTTCGAACGTGTTTATCGGGAATCGATCGGACGCGTCGTGGACGAGAAGACCAAAGAACTGCTCACGGCATTGCTCGCTTATCCCGATGTGAACAGCGAGTGGAAGAACCCCGTGGCTTTGAGCTTCATGCCTGTGATCCCCATGAGCTTTGTCAAGGACGATCAATTTCTGAACTACTTCTCAATGGTAACGACTGTGGGTACCCCGCAGACGGTCGCGGCACAGGAACTGCGCATTGAATGCATGTTCCCGGCGGATGAGACGACCGAGACCCGTCACAACGAATTAATGAGGGCTGCTCTGGCATAGAGTTGCACGAGCCTGCGGTGTGGCGCGAGTTGCCGAAGGTCGCATGCTCGCCCATCATTGACCTTTGAATTCCGGTGATGTCGCTGTTTGGCCCAAAACGAACATCCGGTCGGAATGACCATCGCACTATATTGAGTTCGGAGTCGTCTTACCCTGCCGGGTCGCCCCGTCGGACTTCACCGAATTTCCAGTCGGTTAAGTCCCGCTCGCCGATCATCTTTCCCTCGGCCACCAGCGCCAGCACGCGGTCCCTCACCCGATGGTATTTCGCCTCGCCGCCCTCCGGGAGAGATTGACCGATCTCCGTAACGATGCGGAAAACTTTCCGGCTGAAGGTGGGATGCGCGAGTTCAAGAATCCTGCGGTCCAGCTCATCATCGGATATCATCACCAGCAAACTCCAAGGTAACCCTACGGCTCCAATATGCGTGCGGTCCCAATCCCCAACGTTCCGGTCAGCTTCAGCGGCTCCGCCGGTCCGGGCCGCTTTCTGACTAGCCGCACAGCGTCGATGTATGGATTTGATGAGCGATGTCGTTCTAGATCAGAGCAAAGTGCATTTACTGCCGCCTTATCAAAATCAACCTCGGGAGGGTCGAGCTGCAAATTCGTCTCGACCACCAACACAATTTTCGTGTCATTCCCGTCAATGACGTATTCCACCTCAACGGACAGTGCATTTCGATCGGTTATCATACGAACCTCTATGACAAAGGCAGGCGGCCTCTTCATATCAAATGCGACCAAAGATGTCGCCTAGTGGCCCTAATCGGCGGCTGGAGGCTGGGCAGAGCATGTCCGCCCTGCCCAGATAGTTCAGACGTCGACTTGTTCTGATATGGCCAAAGCATCGTCCACCTCGATGCCGAGATACCTAACCGTACTTTCGATCTTGGTGTGGCCGAGTAACAGCTGAACGGCTCTTAGATTGCCAGTGCGGCGGTAGATCAAAGTAGCCTTGGTGCGCCGGAGCGAGTGTGTGCCGAAAAGCCTCGGATCCAGTCCAGCGCGGCTAATCCACCCAGAAACGAGGCGCGCATATTGGCGTGTTGTCATGCTGCGTGCAGGACCACGGCGCCCTGTAAACAAGAACTCGGCCGGCCTTTTCTTGGCGACCTTTAAATAATCATCGACCGCCTGACGGGTCTGTTCGCTCGATTCAAACCTCACCGGCCGACCGGTCTTCTTCTGTCGGACCGTCGCTCGGTTCGCCGTATATCCGTTGGCAGCGACATCCTCGACTTTTATGGTGACGACGTCACAACCTCGAAGCTTGCTATCAATCGCCAAATTGAACATGGCGAGGTCGCGAACGCGACCCTCGATCTGGAGTTTTGTCCGGATCGACCAGACATGTTTGGGCTGAAGCGGCGGCTCCGCGCCGGTTACCTTGCCTTTGTTCCAGGGTACGCGTACCGCGGTCAAGTTTGCTAGGTCTCGCATGGCATACTCCTCGGTGAGGAAGAAGAGGAGTATGTGGTGATCGCGGCATTAAAATCAGGTCGGCTTTCGAACGAACGCGGACATGGAATGGAAATTCGTCGCGAGAGACGGGCCGCAAATGACCCACTGCGGACCATGGCCGACAACGCTTGGCATCGCGATGCAACCGACGAAACATAGTGGTCTCTTCGGATATTCCGGCGAGGTAAAGTAATGTGGCCGACGCAAAGTTACCAGATGGCCCCGCGACGACGGCGTCCGCAGCTACGTTTTGCGGCTTCTGCGGCCCGGTGGAGTTTGGGACAGGATGAGACGATAAAACCTGTCGCGCTTTATCTCCAACGCAGCGTCGGCGTGTACAGCCGGGAAGCGTTTTCGCACTTCTTTTCTTGCGTTGGAGATACTCCAGCAGTTCATGTATGCGTCGAATATTGGGTCGAATAACTTGCCGGTGCCTGGAAGACCGGAAATGAAGTGCGTCGATATAGTTTT
Source organism: Bradyrhizobium sp. SYSU BS000235 (assembly GCF_049747295.1). NCBI lineage: Bacteria > Pseudomonadati > Pseudomonadota > Alphaproteobacteria > Hyphomicrobiales > Nitrobacteraceae > Bradyrhizobium > Bradyrhizobium sp. SYSU BS000235. The sequence continues at coordinate 5,300,063 of NZ_JBMHJM010000001.1, read as the reverse complement.
TTGAGGGCCCCTACCCACAATCCATTTGAGCTTTGTCCGGCGCAACCAAAGGCATTCGGCATGATATACGCCGATATCGAATATGGGATTGAGGCCCGCCAGCGCGCCTGTCCACGGGGTCGAGAAACCGTGGTATGCTTCCCCAGTAGCATGGTCTGTAAGATCGCGGACAAGCAAGTCCGCGTACCTATGCATCCATTCGGATAGGGCCAAAATGCCGGCATCGTCGAAACCTAACGCGATATCGAACTTCGCAAGAAAAGTGCGCAACGCTTCGAGCCGTAGTGGCTTGCTATCAAAAAAGTAGTTCTGATACTCGACACACGCATCATGCATCGACTTGTTGTCCGGATCCCACTCGGGTGGCGCATAAGGCGGATACTCAGACAACGCCTGCCACACGTGTCGCTGCTCCTCCGTGGGAGGCGCGGGAGCCCTCCGCAGCCAGCCGAACATTAGCTATCCTTGCCCGATAGAACCAAGAGTTGAGCATACTCGACTAAGCCATCTGCGACAATAATGTCTGCTATTGGCCCCTCGCGGACATGCTTTCGTTCCCCCCAATATCCGATCTCGGGGGCCAAGCGGACATCACCCCGCATCGGGAGGGCTATTTATGAGTCCACGCCCAAGTTTGTCGCTGCGGGCGCCTAGATTTCGATCGACAGGCCTTCCTTGGCCACGATCGTGCCCGGACGCGCTTGATCGGCGGCGGCTGCAATGCGATCCATTTCAGCATCGTCATGCTCCGGATCGTGATGAAACAGGCAGAGTTTCTCGGCGCCGGCTGCGTTCGCCAATTTCACCGTCTGCTGCCAGCTCGCGTGTCCCCATCCCACATGGTCTGGCAATTCAGCGTTTGTGTAAGTCGAGTCCACGATCAGGAGCGCAGCATCCTTGGCCAACGCCAGCACGCCTGGATCGATGACGTCGTCATTGAGTTCGGTGTCCGTGATGTAGGCGACAGCCCGTCCGCCATATTCGACGCGATACCCGGTCGCGCCGCCGGGATGTTTCAGCGGAGCGGTGTGCACCACGACTCCCGGCCGGGGTTTCAAGCTCTCTCCGGGTTCGAAATCCGTATATTCGATTTTCCCCTGCGCCATTTCGATCTCGATCGGAAACAGCGGATAGCTCATCAGTTTTCGCACCGTTTGCCTGACCCCGCCAGCCGGCTTCAGGTTGCCGGCCCATAGGCGCAGACGGCTGCCCTTCTCAAAAACAGGCACGAAAAACGGCAGACCAATCAGATGGTCGATGTGGCAATGACTGAGAAACAGATCGATATCGGCAATTCTGTCCTCTCGATCCATCGCGTTGCCGAGTATGCGTAATCCCGAACCGGCATCGAAGACGAGGTGATGGTCACCACAGCAAATTTCGACGCATGACGTATTGCCGCCATAACGCAAGGTATTGGGGCCGGGACACGAGATGCTCCCACGAACTCCCCAGAAATGTACGGACATTGTCATCGGCATCAAACAACTCAAAAGAACCCGTCACGAGAATTGCACGTGTCCGTCGCCTTCACCAGCGTGATGCAAGCCGTCATTCACCAAAAAAACGCCTTGCTTATGTTCACGTCAGGAGATAGCGGCCGGTTTTGCTCACTTTGTGGTCAGCGCAAACACGCCATCCCAATTTTCGGGCGGAGGCGTCTCCCGGAACGCAGCAATCCGCTCGGAATAGAGATCAAACAAAGCTTTTAGACTATGCGTTTCATCGGCCGTGCGGCCTTTCGCAATAGCTGCGAGCGCCCCGTCCCAATCCCGGTTGCGGTAGCAAGATAACATCTCGATGGTGAGATTCCGCAGCCGCTGAAAGTGAGGCGACTGGGCCATATCCTCGCGCCCCGCGATGGCATAGATCACCTCGGGCTCTTTCTTGCCCTTCACCGTGATGAAGTCGAGTTCGAGGATAGCGAACTTGTCCTTGGCAACCAGTGCGGTTTTTGATCCGGCAATGATCGGAACGCCGTAAGATTTCGACTGTCCTTCCAGACGCGACGCCAGATTGACGGCGTCGCCCAACACCGAATAATCGAAACGCAGGTCGGATCCCATGTTACCGACAACACAGGTGCCTGTGTTCAGGCCAATGCCGACATGCATGGGAATAAACGGCTTGCCGTTTGCCTTGGCTTCCTGCTCGCGTTCGACGTTCAACACTTCAATACGATCAATCATGTCGAGCGCAGCTTCGCAGGCATTGATCTGATGTGCTTTGTCGTTCAGCGGCGCATTCCAGAACGCCATAATGGCGTCCCCCATGTATTTATCGATGGTCCCCTTACGATCGAGAATGGCGTTGGTGAGGGGCGTCAGAAAGCGGTTCATCAGCGATGTCAGCCCCTGCGGGTCGTGCTTGAACGACTCCGAAATGCTGGTAAAGCCGCGCACGTCGCTGAACATGATGGTCATGTCCCGCTCCTCGCCGCCCAGAACAAGTTTCTCTGGCGACTGGGCGAGTTGTTCCACGAGTGCTGGTGACAAATACTGGCCGAAGGCTGAGCGGATGCGGCGACGTTGCGCCTGCTCCCGGAAGTAACTGCCGAAGACCAGAACGAGATAAATTGCCGTGCTCGACAGCAGCGGAAACGTGAAGTCCATCAGAATTCGGTATTGGGTATAAAAATACCACGACGTCGCAACCATGATGCAGACAATCACCGCGCCGAAGGCAAGCAGTGCGAAGGCGCTCAGCACTGGCGCGAGCCAGATGATCGCGATGCCAAACAGAATGGCCGCCAATAGCTCCGCCCCGAGCGCGTAATTCGGCTGAGACAGAACGGAACGCGTGAGCGCGCTCTCGAGCACCTGTGCATGCACCTCGACACCTGGCATCACCGGATCAACCGGTGTGGTTTTCACGTCGAGTAACCCCACCGCCGACGTTCCGATCAAGATCAGCTTGCGGGAGATCATATCCGCGCCGACCCGCCCCTCCAGAACGTCCACTGCGGAAACATAACGCGCGGCATCGTGACGATTGAAGTGAACCCAGAGCTGTCCATTACGATCGGTCGGGACCTCGAAGCCGGGCACAGCAACACTCTTCACGCCAGCTTCGTCAGATTTGATCAGGATGGTGCCGGACTTCGTGACGATGCGCAGCATCTCGAAGGTCAGCGACGGCATCAGCTCGCCCTGCGCCTGCATGATCATCGGGACGCGGCGGACAATGCCGTCGCGCTCGGTGCGGATCGTGAACAAGCCCCGTCCGGGAGCCGCTTCTTCGAGCACCGGGATATTTCGCAGCAGACCTGGGAAGTTCAGCATGAACGGACGAGGATCGCCGCCCAGCGTCGCAAGGCCGGTCGAAGGAAGCTTGAGCGCGACCTGCGGCATCGCCCGAGGAAGACCCGATTCACCCAGAACAACCGGTGACGCCTTCAAGACATTGGCGAGAACCTGATCGTTACTCGGCAACACGCGCAGTTTCGTGCGCGTGTCCTCGTCCAGGTTGGCGAATGTATCGGCTGCAAGCGCAGGCGACAGGCGATCCGGTTCGGCAAACACGATATCGAACGCAATCGCGGCGGCACCGAGGTTCGTCAGTTGTTTGACAAGATCTGCCACGCGCGTCCGCGGCCACGGCCATTGCCCGAGCTTGCCAAGGCTTTTTTCGTCGATATCGACGATCACTACCGGACGCTGCGTCGTTACGCGCGGCTGGAGGATCTGGTACATGTCAAAGGTCCGGACACGCAACTCCTCCAACGGCAGCGGATCAGCCACGCGAACGCCCAGCAGGACGATCAGCAGGAGAATGCTCAGAAGCCGCGCATAGCCAAAACGCCGCGCGTATTGCTTAAGTCGCTTCATTGCGTTTGAACCATGTCAGCCCGTGACCAATCCTCTGTCACTTCTCGCGAAAGGCGCGCATGAGCTGATCGCTCAGCGGCTTCGCCAGATAGGATAGCATGGTGCGTTCGCCGGTCTGTACGAACGCCTCCACCGGCATTCCCGGGATGAGTTTTACGTCGCCCAGCCGGGCGACTTCTTCGGGCGGCATCGACACTCTGATGGTGTAATAGCTCTGCCCGGTTCGCTGATCAGTCGTCGTGTCGGGGGAAATACGGCTGACTGTGCCGTTCAATTCAGGAGTTGTGCGCTGATTAAAGGCAGATAGCCGCAGCAGGGTCTTCTGCCCGATTTTCAGCTGGTCGATATCCTGAGGATTGACCTTGGCTTCCACTGAAAGGTTGTCCGTGTCCGGGACGATCAGCATGATGGTGTCACCGGCAGTGATCACGCCGCCCACCGTATGGACGGTCGATTGCAGCACCATGCCGTCCTGGGGTGCGCGGATGTCAACGCGGCGCAATTGATCTTCTGCAGCGACCTTTCGCTCGACGTATTCGCCGATCTTGTCGTTGATCTCCCGCATCTCCTTGGAGACCTCGCTGGAGAGATCCTTGTCGATCTGGATGATCTGCAATTCCGTTTCGGTGATCTTGCCTTTGGCCTGAGCCTTTTGCGCGATGAACTGCGCGCGATCGCCGTCCAAGCGAGCGGCATCGCGTTCGAGTGTCGTCAATCGCGAAAGCTGAACCAGGTTTTTGGAATACAGATCACGGACGCCGACAAGCTCTTTTTGAATCAGATCGATCTCGCGGGACTTGGCATTTTCCTGCGCGTCGAGCCCGCTAATCTCCTCCTTGAGCTGACTGATGCGTTCCCTGAGTTGGTTCTTTTGACCAACCCTGCTCGAGGATCGGACCTGAAACAGCTTGATCTCGTTTCCGATCAGGGTTTGAACCTCCGGATCGCCAAAGGACTCCATGAGCTGCGGAGGAAACGTGATCCGTTCCGCACCGTCCTGTTCGGCCAGAAGCCGTGCGCTGCGCGCCCAAAGTCCGTTCAGGCCCTTCGTCACGATCGCAAGGCTCGATTTTGTGATGGTGTCGTCGAGGCGGACAACGATATCGCCGGCTTTGACGCGATCTCCGTCGCGGGCACGAACTTCGCCCACCACCCCACCTGTCGGATGCTGAACCTTCTTGACGTTGGAATCGACCACGATCGAGCCTGGCGCGATCAAGGCGCCTGATATCTGAGCGGTCGACGCCCAGCCTCCAAGGCCGAAGGTTAGCAGCGCCACAATCGTAAGGCCCGCGATGAGGTGGAGACGGATGGATTTTCGCGAGCCCGGCTGATCCAGACTCTTGAACATCGAGGTGCGCTCCAATGGCGCAAACAGGGTGCCCCAAAAGCCACGAACCTTGTCTTCCGTTGTCGCCAAGCTGGATCGCGTCATGACTTTGATCCTCCCGCTTCAGAGACGATCTTGATCGGAGGCGGCGCGGCCACGGGCCGCTGCAGAACCTGACCAAGGATCGCTTCCTTCGGCCCAAAGGCCTGGGCCCGGCCGTCCTTGAGCACCAGAACGAGGTCAACGCTCTCGATGCCGATGGGGCGATGCGCGACGACAACAACGACCCCGCCGCGGGCACGCACGGATGAAATGGCCCGGTTCAGGGCAATATCGCCGTCGCTGTCGAGATTTGAATTGGGTTCATCGAGGACAAGGAGAAACGGATTGCGATAAAGCGCGCGGGCAAGCGCCACGCGTTGAGCCTGCCCCGCCGATAAAACGCTGCCCTGATCGCCGATCTGGGTATCGTAGCCATCCCGCATACTGGTGATGAGATCGTGCACGCCGGCCTCTCTCGCCGCGGCAATAATCGTCTCGGAATCAGGATCGTCCTCAAAGCGCGAGATGTTCTGGGCGATCGTCCCGGCAAAGAGCTCGACGTCCTGGGGCAGATAGCCGACGTAGCGGCCGAGAACTTCAGAGGACCATTGGTCGAGTGCCGCGCCATCCAGGCGCACCTTCCCCCGCATGGGGTGCCATACGCCGACCAGTGCGCGAACAAGAGAGGATTTTCCCGACCCGCTGGGACCGATGACGCCAACGCCCTGCCCGGCTTCCACTGCGAATGTCACGTCCTGGACCACGACGCGTTGGTCACCGGGAGGCGCAATGGTCAGTCCCTCGACTGAGAGCTTCGCACGTGGCGGTTCGAGCAACGTTGGAACGGTTTGTTCCGGCATCTTGCCCAACAGGCCGTTCAGCCGGCGCCAGCTCTGCCGCGCTGCGACGAACCCTTTCCAGTGCGCAATCGCGAGATCCACTGGAGCCAGTGCACGGGCACTGAGGATGGAGCCTGCGATAATGATGCCCGCAGTGGCTTGTTGATTGATCACAAGATACGCGCCGACGCCGAGGACGGCGGATTGCAGCGTCATCCGCATCACTTTGGAGATGGAGCCCAGGCCGCCTGCAACGTCGCTCGCGCGCTGATTATTGGCGAGGTAAGCACGGTTGGACTGGTCCCAATGACGGCCGACGCGCCCGGCCATTCCCATGGCGACCAGCACCTCGGCATTTCTCCGGCTGCCAAGCGCAAGCTCCTGCCGCCGCATGGCGAGGCCCGCGGTCCGCTTCATCGGCTCGTGACTGAGATATTCGGTCAACACAGTCAAAGTGATCAACAACACAGCCCCGACAAGCGCGGTAATGCCGATCAAGGGATGAAACGCAAAGCAGATCGCCAGATAAAGCGGCAGCCACGGCAGATCGAACAGGGCTCCCGGTCCCATTCCTGACAGGAAAGAACGGATGTTATCCAGATCTCGCAACGGCTGAAGACCTTCGCCACGATTGCCGGCGATCAATGGCAAGCGCACCACCACGTCGTAAACGCGTTGGCTGAGCATTTCATCCAGCGTTGATCCGATCCGGACCAGAATCCGGTTCCGAATAAGGTCCAACACGCCCTGCACGACGTAGAGACCGCCCGCCAGAACGATCAGGCCCACCAAGGTCGGAATACTCCGGCTCGGCAACACCCGATCATAGACTTCGAGCATGAAGAAGGAGCCGGTGAGGTACAGCACGTTGATGACCATGCTCATCACGCCCACACCGATAAACGCGGTCCGGCATGCGCGAAGCGCGCCGCCGAGTTCAGAACGTGGCGTATGGCCTGGAATCGAAGGGTGTGCAGCTTTCATCGACGAAGACCTGAGACCATGCCGCCGGCACTTGTGAACATTGTGGCTTGAAAAACGTGGCTGTACGGAAAGCCACTATGCCACCACCCTTACCTCTCGACGGCCGAGACTACCAAACAGTTATTGCACGCCGCCTTTGTTAGACGGGAGTGTAAATGATGAAATCATTGGCATGAAGATTGGCTGCATTCACGTTCTTCAGCAGAACGGTGTCCGTTCCGTCGAGGTGAATGAGGGTGTCCTCACCCTGCGGGACGATAGCATCGTGCGCCCATTCGCTGAACCAGTGGTCTCCTTGGGGCACGCTTGCCAATCCGTTGAGCACAATCTTGTCGCGGACTGGATCGAAATTTGTGATGACGTCATGTCCGGAGTCGGACGAGAACACAAAATAATCATGCCCGGCCCCGCCAATGAGAACGTCATTTTTTTCGGTCGCCAAAAGAGTGACAGGGCCGGAACTGGTTTGCCGGAAGACAAAGTTGACGGTGTCCGTCGCGTTGCCATCTGAAACCGTAAAGGTCACGCTGCCAGACGGGGAACCATCCGTGCCGCGCCTATAGTCCACCCCGTCTTGCAAGGCCGCACTGATTGCAGCCGCGTCATACTCTCCGCCTTCCAAGGAAACAGTTCCATGATCGGCGTCAATTCCGATCGTGAAATGATCGCTGTCCGGATCTGAAATCGACAGGCCTGTGACTGTCGTCGGTCCGTGGCCGGTGCTGATCTGCAGGTTGTCGAAGTTGATGGTGGGGCCATCGTTGACTGAGGTGACCGATAATTCAGCCGTGTCGCTTGCATTGGAGAACGCGGTATCTCCTCCGCGCATGGACGAGTCGGCAGTCTCCCCGTGAGTGCCGGTCGTCCCATCCCAGGCCACATAACTGAACGTATCGGTTCCGCCATGCTCGCCATCCGGTACGAACCTGATCAAGTCCGTATCCTTGAGCAACAAAGCGGATGACGGGTCATAGTTTCCAAAGCCGTCCCAACAGCCGCCTCCGTCGATCGAAAACTCCCAATGGCCGTGTGCGCTTTCTGCGCCGGTAATAGCAATCCCGATTTGGGCGTTGTGATCGGCATCGGAGATGCTGTGTCCCAGAAACGAAGCAACGGTCTGACCGTCATTGTGAGTCTGGTCTTCAGTGATGGTTGTCAACTGCGGCGGGTGCTCGGCGTCCGCAGTCAGAACCGGCGCATCGTTGGTGCCGGTGATGGTGACCGTAAAAGTCTGAGTCCCTGTGCCATTGGTGTGACCATCGTTGACGGAGACCGTATAGGTCAGTGTCACGGATTCATTGGCGGCGAGATAATCGAACGCTGATGATGGAGCTGAGAAGTGGAGGTCCACCTCTCCTGCAGTCGAACCGCTCGCCTTGGTGGCTTGGTCGACAGTTATCAAATCCTTGAGTGCGGCGTCATTGAGCAGCAGCCCATCATGATCGCCCGCGATTGCGATACCGGTAATGGTTGCGTGATATCCCGTATCTGCGAGATCAGCGTCCGAGAAAGTGACGGTGATCGGCAGCGATGAGATCGCATCAGACGAATTGGCCGGTTCAGTCAGGTTGGTAGCTGCAATTGTATCAATAACAGGCGCGTCGTTGGTGCCGGTGATCGTAACCTCAATGGTTTGCGATACGGTACCGCCGTGACCATCGTCCAGTGTGACGATGAATGTCTCAATCTTGCTCTCGCCTGCGGCAAGATATTCAACGGCGTGGCTGTCGACCTTGTATTTCCACGCAATCTCTCCGCCGATGCCGCCGACTGTGTCCCTGCAGACTTCAGCGGTCAGGGTCCCCAGTGTCCCGCTGGAAGGGATCGGATCGATGTGATGCGTGTCCGATAGATCAACGTCGCCAAAAGCGATCGTTCCGCTATCGGTGAGTGATCCGTTCGGTGAACACTGCTCGGTCACCCCGCCGACAAGATCAGCGCTCGTGATCGTCGGGGCATCGTTCGTTCCGGTCACCGTGATTGTGACGGTCTGTGTATCCGAAGCATGGGCCGCATCGGTGACCGCAATCGTATAGACCAGCGTGACAACCTCGCCGGCGGCGAGATAGTCGAATACACCCGGCTTCGCATTGAAGTTGAATTCCGCCGTGCCGACCGATTTGCCGGACAGCTTGGTAACTGTACCAGGGCTAAGAAGACCGTAGAGCGCCCCACTTGTCAGTTCGCCGGATGGTGTCCCGGGAGGAACAACGCCCGTGACAATTACTTTCTCGACGGAAGCGGTATGTCCGGTCTCGGTCAGGTCGGCATCTGTGAACTGCGCCACGATTGTTTCGTGAAGCGAGTCGGGTTGCTCAACGAGTGATACATCGTGTACGGCCTCGACTACCGGCTTGTCGTTGGCACCCGTCTGAATGTTGAGCGTGACCGTTGCGGTGGCCACGCCGCCGTGACCATCCGTGACCTCAATTGTCGTGACGAGCGTAATGACCTCGTCTTTTGAAAGAAAATCGAGCTTGTCATCGTCGATGCTGTAGGCCCAATCGACAACACCGTTGTTGTTGTTCGCACCTGCCGTAATCGTCAACCCGGCCTTGATGGCAGCCAATTGATCGCTGGTGAGCGTCAGCGCCTGACCGTCGGCCGATGTATAGGTCGCGGTTTGCGACGAAATCGATGTTGTCGGCCGATCCGTCAGATCCACATCGCTAAAGTGGATCGAACCACCCGGAGACGAGTCTGCGGTCGGAACTCCCGTCTGATTATCCACTTCATGGATCGTGGTGACCTGTGCACGATCACCTGCCGCAATCACGGGCTCATCGTTCGTGCCCGTCACCGTGATGGTGACAGTCTGCGTATCGGATGCGCCATGCGCGTCCGTCACAACGATCGTATAGACAAGCTGGATCTGCTCGCCTTCGGCGAGAAAATCGAAGACGTTGTCCGGCGCGGTAAACTTCGCGGTGATTTGTCCTGAGTCAGACAACACCGTCCGCGAGACACCAAGATTGGTATCGACGCCGTCCGCAACGATCTTGAGGTATGATTTGAGCGTGTCGCCGTCGGGAAGCTTGGACAGATCCGGCGTCGTCGAATGCGTCCCTGTCACTTTCGTGGTGACACTGCTGGATAGCGTGAAGCTGCTGGCGACGTCGCTGTAGTCCTCGTCCGTGAAGTTCAACTGGATCGAGGTAATCTTGTCTGACGTCGATTGGCCGGTTTGACCCGCGGTTTCGCTGAGCGCCAGCGGGGTGTCGTTGACTGCAAATACCGGTGCGTCGTTGTGGCCCGTGACCGTAAAGACAAGCTGCTGGCTCGCCGAATCCGGTCCGGATGAACTTGTGAATATGAATTTGTAGACCGCCGTCTCACCTTCGCCGAGAAACCTGAAAGCCTCCGGATCATAGGTGACGATACCCGTCGCGCGATCGAGCGTGATCAGACTCGGATCGAGCAGATATGCGGTGTTCGACGAGATCGACGCCGGCCCCGTGGTTTGAACGATTACGCCGGTGTTCGTAACGTACGGTACAGCCCGGTCGTAGAACACGGCGATGCCGATGTCGGGGTCGATGATCGTGACGTGATCGCCAAGCCGGAAGCTGTGAGGGCCAAGAGCGTCCGACGGCGACGCTTGGACATCCGCTGCATTTGTCACTTGGAAGATCGCAGGCGTATTCGTGAAGGTGATATTGACGACGGTTATCTTGCCGGTTTCCGGATTGGTGACCTGCGTGGGCACGGTCAGTGTCGGCCGTCCCGTTGTCGGGTCGAACGCGTATTTTGGGAGCGAACTATCCGGGACACCGACATCGGTGTGTCCGGTTTTGGTCGTGTTCGGCTTTGAGTCATCGGGAACGTAATTCGGGAAGTAAAGCTGGAAGACCTGCTGAATGAGGGCCTTCTCCGACTGCTGATCCTGCAGGGTCTTGGGTTGCTCCGTGGCCGTCGCCGGCAGGCCAAGCCCTGTTGAGGTGACAAATGTCACCTGCCCGGATTGCGACACCGTCCCGAGCAACTGCCCGGTTGTTTTGTCGTAGAGATTGTATGAGCCGGTGTGCCCATCCGGCTCGACCAGGACAGAAAACTTGGTCGGACCGTCGTTCGCGGAAATCTCGACCAGAACTGCCGTGCCGCGAATACCCATCGTCGCGACAGGTGTGTCGACGCGCATGTTGCCGTTCTTGGCGGTTTGTCCCGCGACGAATGTGATCGTCCCCTGAACAAGACTGATCAGCGACGAATTCGACGATCCGTTGGGATCATAGATCATCTCGTTGATCACCATGCGGGCGTTCGACGTCATGCCGAATGCGCTGCCGTCAACGAGCGTCATACCGATGGACGAATCCGATCCGGTCTGAACCACATCGCCCTTTTGAATGGCATCGCCGATGTGGAGTTCGACCGACACGCCGTTGCGGATCACGCTCGCGCTGCCGGTCATCTTCATCACATGCCCGCACACCGCGCTTCCTGCGGGAGCCGCCGCCTGCGCGTACATGACGTGCCCGGTGAGCGCATCGACGATGTGGCCGGATAAAGTCGCGCCGTCCTTCGTCGCAAGCGACGGGCGGCCTTCTCCTTTGAAATAGTTTCCAACGACGAATTTCTGATCGGACGATGAAATGATCAGATCATTTCCCATCCGCTTGTAGTCACCGGAAAACAGCAGATGTGCATCGGGCACGACAACAGCGCCGGATGCATCGTGATTGAGCACAACGCCCGGCTTGGAATCGAAGTTGAATTTCTCGCCATCAAACGATGCCGGCGAACCGTGCGAGAGCTCCGCATCGACGCTTCCTGAAAAATTCACGGCGACCGCCAGTTCAAAAGGTTAATACTTCAAAAACTTATAGGATGAACGATTTATAACATCACGCGCCGGAACTTTAATAGTGAATTGCAGTATTCCACGGCCTTGCCCCGGACTGTTGCGTAAAAGCACCTGACTATAACTGTTAACCCTGCGTGAAATCGGCGCTAATCCCGTGATTTCGCAATCAGATTTTGGGCGCGCTCAGCCTTTCGCAAGGCAAACTACCGCTATTCGAGGCTAGAACTGGCCGCTGAAAGTCGTGTCCGGGCAAATTATTACTTCATTTGACTTGAGCGCTTGAGGATAAAGGGCCGCCAGCTCCCAGGTTTTACTCAAGACCTAAGCCATCCCGCCGCCTTCCTCGCCGTATTAGCCGTACCTAAAAGTTTAGCGAAAACGGTCGGTCATCTTTCGCGCTATTTGAAGCAAATCAGCGGGATTCCCTCCCCGTTAAACGGCCTGGAAAAGACCGCCGCGTAAACCGTGTGACGAATGATCCGGTCACGAGCGGGCAGACAACTGCAAGCCGATGTCCGGACAAGGGGCGTCACATGTCGGCTTTGTTGGTTTCCCTGCGCTCGCGCGCCTGGGCTGTTGCGTTTGCTGTCGTGGCTTTGATCGTCATCGATCATGCTGTCGCCCACGCGGAGCGTGGTCTCACTACCGAACAATCCATCCTCAGTGCGGGCAAGTCCCAGGGCGAGCCATTCGGTCTTCTCACCGTCGCGCTCCCTGAAGGACCTCTGGTGGCAAAGTGGCGCGATGCCGAACGTGCAATCCGGGGCGACATCAACATCATTGCCGATTGTCGGGCCGATATTTCGAATTGCATCTCCCCCGCTGCCATCCAGTTTCTCAAGATCGCTAATGCCGCATCATCGCGCGACGGATTGGCGCGTTTGGGCGAGATCAATCGGGCCATCAATTTGGCCGTCCGGCCGGTGAGTGATCGCGCTCAATATGGCGTCGACGATCACTGGACCTCGCCTCTCGCAACGCTTGCGGCGGGTGCGGGCGATTGCGAGGACTATGCAATCGCAAAACTGGTCGCGCTGCACGAGGCCGGCGTCTCTCGCGACAATGTCCGCCTGATCATCATGCGCGAGAATGCAACCGGTGAGGATCACGCCGTCGTCGCCGCACGTGTCGATGGCCGTTGGCACATTCTCGACAACCGGTTCTTCGTGATGGTGGAAGATGCCGAGATCAGCAAATACACACCCGTCTTCGCAGTCGACGCGGAAGGCATCAAGCGCGTTCAGCAACCGGAAATTGCAGTTGCCATGCACGGGGCGACTGGCTCCGAAGCGAAGCCAGCCAACCCCGATGCAGACGTAACGATATCAACAATCGCGCCCGCCTCCGCTATGACCGAGGCAGACGACTCCTGGTACGTCCACGTGATGTGAACGCGTCCCGTTCAGAACAAGACGTACTGCAGGCTCAGGTTTTGACGACCGCTCGGATCGACACAATCAACGCGATGACACAAACACCAATAAGTATAAGACCAGGATTATCACAGAGAATTGCACCCTGCTGACAGAGTTGGTCAGAAAGATACCAGCCCTGGTTCTTTGTAACACCGGCGAGCAGGAAAACGCCGGCCACGCCAACGAACACGAGAATGATTGGCTGCATGGTCTACCTCCTTTCTGTGCACGCCAACATTCGCTGCTCAGACGTAAACCAATACTTTTCTCGATCTCAGAAACTCCGTTGCAACTTCGAAAAAACAAAATGTGTTGTGAGTTCCATTCCTCGTGGCACAAGCCGTGCCATACGAAAAACGCAAACCTCTCCAAACACTAAGTTCAATATGAATTCAGGAACGCGTCTTGTGACTGCGCGTTCTGTGCCCGGGAGGATTGCCCATGGCGACACGCATGCAACGTCTGGCGGAATTTAACGGACACGGTGAGCCGCCGCCGAACGAGTCCGTGCAACTGCTGTGCGAGGATAAAAGCGGCACCTATCAACTGCCATTTCCCTGCCGCTGGGTGGACGGCGAATGGCGCAACAGCGAGTCCGGAAGCCGTGTTGAAGCCGCTGTCGTAGGATGGCGGCGGGCCCAGTTTTGAGCCCGCCAGCGAACGTTAGAATCAGACCACCAGTTATTTTTTGCCCTTTGAGGCTGCGTAACGTGCCTTGGTTTCTGCGTTCATTGGATACAGACCCGGCAGCTCAGCGCCATTGTTGATAACCTCGTTGACGATCCAGGCCTCGGTTGCTTCCTGCTCCGGCCCTTCCGCCAGCACGTGATCGAGGAATGCCTGAGGGATCAGCACTGCGCCATCCTGGTCAACAACGACAACGTCGTCAGGGAATACGGCGACGCCGCCGCACCCGATCGGTTCGCCCCAATTGACGAACGTCAAACCTGCCACGGATGGAGGCGCGGCAGCACCGTCGCACCACACAGGCAATCCGGTGCCAAGCACGCCTTCCACATCGCGCACCACGCCGTCAGTCACCAGAGCGACCACGCCCCGCTTGGCCATGCGGGCGCAAAGAATATCGCCAAAGATTCCCGCGTCAGTGATGCCCATGGCATCAACCACCGCGATACAGCCGGCCGGCATCGCCTCGATGGCCGTGCGGGTCGAAATCGGCTTCGACCAGGACTCCGGCGTCGCCAGATCCTCGCGGGCCGGCACGAAACGCAACGTGAAGGCAGGGCCGACAAGCCGTTCTTGCCCGGGCCGCAGCGGACGCGTGCCGCGCATCCAGATGTTGCGAAGGCCTTTTTTGAGCAGAACAGTCGTAATGGTGGCCGTCGAAACGTGCTTCAGGGTCTCGATGGCTTGGGGCGTCAGCGGCATTTCGTAAACTCCAGGGAATGATCGGCCTCCTTCTTGCCAAAGCAAGGCAGCGCGTCAAGGCGCGCTTGAGGACGGGCCGGCCTTTTCGCTTTGCAACATTCGAGGCGGTCAAGAAACTAGCTCGCTGCCGCGGTTTCCCGTGGCACTGGACGTTCGGCGGTTTCAGCCGGTGAATGTTGAGCGATCAGCCGTTTGAGCTCCGGGATGCATGATCCGCAGTTTGTCCCGGCGCGCAATTGAGCGCCAAGATCGGCAAGCGTGGCCTGACCGGCGGCGATGGTGTTGCAGATCGTCGTTCGTCCGACGCCAAAGCAGGCGCAGACAATGGGGCCTGAACCACCGGCGCCATCCGCGGACTTGCCCGACAACAGAAGGCGTCGCTGGTCATCGCTCAAGGCCCCCGCCGTGAGCAGCGGTTTGACCGCCTCCCAATCCATTGCGGTGCCGGCGGGGCCGATGAAGAGACAGGCCGCGAGTTCGCCATTATCGAGCCGTGCAGCGCGATAAACGCCCCGCCCCGCATCCGCGTATTCAATATTTTCTCCATCGTTCCCCGTGGTGCCGAACCATGATCGCCAATTCTCGACGGCATCATCGGCGGCCAGCAGATAGCCCGTGCCTGCCGGGACTGCGACGCGCGCCCACCAGACATGGCTCGGAAACGTGAGCGGTTTGCGCGACAGCACGAAGCCACGTTGTGCAAAGATCACGGGTTCGATCGCGGCAGGTGTTGCCTTGTTCTCAGGTTGTCCCGAGAACGGGTCCGTGACCGGCGCGGCCAGCGAGCCGACTCGTGCGAACGACGCTGTCTCATCGCTCCAGTGAATCGGCGCAAACACCATGCCGCGCTGCTGCCGTTCGGTGACCACGGCTTTCAGCACGCACTGGCCGAGCCCGGTCGCAATGCGTGCAAAACCGCCATCGACAACACCCACCTGCGCAGCATCGGCCGGGTGAATTTCGACGAACGGTTCAGGCAGATGCTGCCCCAGCCGCGGACTGCTCCCCGTTCGGGTCATGGTGTGCCATTGATCGCGAATGCGGCCGGTGTTCAGGCGCAACGGATAGGCGGCTGACGTCGCACCGCGCAACATCGGCATCTCGGGTGCAATGAAATGCCCTTTGCGGTCGAATGAGAAAAAGCCGCCATCCGAAAAGAAACGCGTCTGTGGATCGCCGCCGCGGCTTGCAGGCCACATCAACGGCGCCATCGTATCGAAGTCGGTGTCCGTCATGTCGGCGAGCGCACCGATATCGAAGTCGCGGCTCCCGCTGTTTTCAAACTCCGAAAGGCTTGCGTGCTCGCGAAAGATGTCAGCCGCCGATGTGTAGGCAAAGGCCTGCCCGTGACCCAGACGCTTTGCGACTTCGCTGATGATCCACCAGTCGGGCTTTGCCTCCCCTGGCGCGGGCAGAAACGCGCGTTGCCTTGAAATTCTCCGTTCGGAATTGGTGACCGTGCCGGACTTCTCGCCCCATGCCAAAGCCGGCAACAGAACATGCGCACCGGAGTTGATGCTGTCGTTGGACGTCACGTTTTCCGAGATCACCAGAAGATCGAGCTTTGTCATCGCCGTGCGAACCGCATCGGCGTTCGGCAGGGATACAGCAGGATTGGTCCCCATCACCCACAGCGCCTTGATGTCGCCGCGGCCGATGGCCTGAAACATCTGAACCGCCTTGAGGCCTTCATGGGTGGCGACATGCGGCGCATGCCAGAACCGCCGCACCCGATCGATGTCACGTGGCGTGAAGCCCATGTGCGCGGCAAGCTGATTGGCGAGGCCCCCAACCTCTCGCCCGCCCATGGCATTGGGCTGACCGGTCAATGAGAACGGCCCCATACCGGCCTTGCCGATCCGCCCGGTGGCGAAATGACAGTTGATGATCGCGTTGACCTTGTCGGTGCCTTGCGCCGACTGATTGACACCCTGCGAGTACAGCGTGACGGTGCGCGGCGTGTTGAGGACAAGATTGAAGAACGTCGCGACGTCTGTCTCGGCAAGTCCGGTCGCCAAGGCTGTCGCTGCAACACTTCCTGCAATGGTCCGGGCGCGTTCGAGAGCCTCAGTAAACCCGGACGTGTGCCGTGTGATGTAGGCGTCGTCGAGCCCACCGTTATCAGCGAGGTAAACCAGCAATCCGCAGAACAGCGCGGTGTCTGTTCCGGGCTTCAGGCCGAGGAATAGATCGGCATCGCCGGACGTTTCGGTTTGCCGCGGATCGATCACAATGATCCGCGCGCCGCGCGTCTGCTTGTTGGCAATCATGCGCTGAAACAGGATGGGATGGCACCAGGCGGCATTGGAGCCGACAAGCACCAGAAGGTCGGCTTGATCCAGATCCTCATAACAGCCGGGTACGGTATCCGCGCCGAAGGCACGGCGATGACCGGCAACGGACGAGGCCATGCAAAGCCGCGAATTGGTATCGACGTTGGCGGTGCCGATGAATCCCTTCATCAGCTTGTTTGCGACGTAGTAGTCCTCGGTCAGAAGCTGTCCGGACAAATAGAACGCAACGGAATCAGGTCCATGCTTGGCAATGATGTGCTGCAGCCGATGCGCGACGTGATCGAGCGCGTCGGTCCATGCCACCTGCTCCAGCTTGCCGCTCGACACCCTGATCATCGGGTGCAGCAGGCGGCCATCAAGGCTCAGCGTTTCGCCAAGCGCAGAGCCTTTGGAACAGAGGCGGCCGAAATTCGCGGGGTGATCCGGATCGCCCGCAATCGCCGCGGCGCCTGCTCCATTCGGGGTCGCAAGGACACCACAGCCCACGCCGCAATAGGGACATGTCGTGCGTGTGGCCTTGAGGGCGGGATCGAGCGCTGTCATGCGGTAGCCCGCATGACGCAGACGTCAATGGTTAGAAGGGATGATAGGACAACGTGCCGAATACGATCGCTGCAATCACCGCGAATGCGCCGTAGACAGCAAATGTGTGGAAGCGATCTTCCGATCGCACCTCGGCCTGGGCGCTGGCGCGTGACTGAACGCCTCGCATGGTGGAACTCCGCTGTATCATAATGCCCATAAAAAAAGGGGTGATGCTGCGGGTTACAAGTCCTTGGGAAAAAAGACGATATTCTTACCTCTGGTGGTGGCGGAGGAGAGAAATTCCCTCCTGCCCGGCTCCCGTGCAAACAAATTTTCCCGTGTGCGATGTCTGCCATCAGTAGACATCCTGCTGATAACGGCCCTTTTTCTTCAAATCGGCGACAAAGCTGACCGCGTCATCGGTTGAACGCGCACCGAACTGGGCAACGATGTCCACCAGCGCCCGTTCGACGTCTTTGGCCATTCGCTTGGCGTCGCCGCACACATAAACGTGGGCACCGTCTGCCAGCCACGCCCATAGCTCACGGCCGACTTCGCGCATGCGATCCTGCACGTAGAATTTCTCGGCGCCGTCGCGGGACCACGCCAGCGACAGGCGCGTCAGCAATCCGGACGCCTTCATCGCATTGAGTTCGTCCGAATAGAAGAAATCGAAATCGCTGCGCTGGTGGCCGAAAAACAACCAGTTGCGGCCCTTGGCCTTAGTGGCCTGACGGTCATGCAGGAATGCGCGGAACGGCGCCACGCCAGTCCCCGGACCGACCATGATAATCGGCACGTTGGAATCCTGCGGCAGGCCGAACGCATGGGCCTTCTGCACATAAACCTTCAACACGTCGCCGGGCTTCACGCGGTCCGCGAGAAAGGTGGAGGCAACGCCCGTGCGCTTACGGTTCTTGACGGCGTAACGGACGGCGTCGACGGACAGCGAAATCTTCCCGGGCGTTGCATTGAACGACGAGGAAATGGAGTAGAGCCTCGGCTGCAACGGTTCGAGCGCTTCGATGAACGCTTCCGGGTCAAACCTGACATCCGGAAACTTTTCGAGTGCCGCAAGCACGTCGAGCGTCGTCGCGTCGCCATCGGGATCGTCTCCGGACGACAGCGCTTTCGCCTTCTGACGACGCTCGCCGCCGGTGATGTAGGAGATCAACTGAAACAGCGAATCCGGTGCGGGCGCGAGGGACACGTCGCTGATCAGGACGTCGCGCAGCGATCGTGCTCCGATCATGTGATCGGCTTCAGCCTTGAGGCGAGCCAGCACTGCGTCCGCCAATGCGGGATCATTGACTGGAAAAATCCCGAACGAGTCTCCCACCACATAATCGAGATCCGATCCGGACAGATCGAATTCCAGATGCCATGTGTCCTTCTCGGAGCCCGGCTTGTTGAGCCGCCTGCGTGACAGGAACACTGCGTCCACCGGATTATCGCGCGAGCGCCCTGGGGAAGAGGCCGAAGCGGTAGGCGCCGGTGCTGCCTGCTGAACTGCGGGTGGTGTGGCAGCCGCCGGAGCCTTGCCCAGTTCCTCATAAAGGTTCTTGAGCATCCGCGCGGTGTCCTTGCCGCCGGGAACGCAGAGATTGAGACGCGCCTCTGCCCTGCTCGCGATCGCCTCCGAATAGTCGTGGCAGTTGTAGCCGCACTGCCCGCAATCCTGCTGCGCCATGGCTGCCATCATCCGGCGGCGCAACGGACGGCCTTCGGCGAGCTTCATCCGCTCGTCGATGGGCATGGTCTGGTCATGCCAAGGGGCCTCGCCGTCATCACCGTCGCCAGGGCCTTTCATGACCGCGGCGCCCTGTTCGGACGATAGCGGCGTCACAGCACTGTCGAGCGACACGATCCCGGCAAAGAAGCCGTTCAGCCATGAGCGTTGTTCCGGCGAGAACGGCGCGGTGTCGGGGATCAGCTCGACAACAGGAGGCGGCGACATCTGATTCATGCGGCCATCTCCTCATGCGCCATCAGCCGCTTCAGGGCGTCGATCTCGTATCGGCGGGTAAACGCGACAAATGTCTCCTGCTCGGATGATCGATTGGCGATAAACGTCTTCAGGATCTGCTCGACAACTTGGGGCGCTTCATCGGCTTTGACGTTTTGGTAGAGTTCACGCGCGATTGCTGCGTCTGTCCCGTACCCGCCGCCGACGAGGATGTGATAGCCGTCGACGGTATCGCCGTCGTCATTCACCGGCACGCGTGCGCCGATCAGGCCGATGTCGCCGATGTAGTGCTGCGCGCAGGTGTGATGACATCCAGTGAGATGGATGTTGACCGGCGTTTCAAGCTGAATGCGCTCTTCGCACCATGTCGCGATGTCGTCGGCGTTTTCCTTGGTATGCGCGGCGGCGAAGCGGCAGCCCGTCGCACCGGTGCATGAGATCAGGCCGGCACGGATGGCGGATGTTGTGGCGGACAGCCCCAGTGCCTCGACGGCGGCAACGACGATCGATACATCCGCATCCGCAATTCCAGAGAGCAGCAGGTTCTGCCAGACCGTGAGCCGAATATCGCCGTCACCGAAATCCGCGGCGAGCTTGGCCAGTCCCCGGATCTGGTCCGGCGACAGGCGGCCGAGCTTCAGCGCGACGCCGATCCAGTTCAGCCCCGGTTGCTTCTGCGGATGAACGCCGATATGCGCGAGACGATCATAGACCGGCCGCGGTGCAATCGCTTCAGTGGGCAAGCGCGTCAACTTACGCCCGAGCTTCTCTTCGACCGCGGTGAGGAATTTCTCGAAACCCCACGCATCGAGCACGTATTTGAGCCGCGCCTTGTTGCGGTTGGTTCTGTCGCCATGCTCGATGAAGACCCTGACGATTGCGTCGGCAATTGAGGTTGCTTCTTCGGGCTTCAGGATGACGCCAGTATCGCGGGCAAAGTCGCGGTGTCCCGTAATGCCGCCAAGGGCGAGCCGATAGTAGATGCCCGGCGCGACGCCATGTCCTTCAAGCACCTCGACCGCCTGAAAGGCGATGTCGTTGGTATCCTCAAGGACAGCGATGCGCCCTGCTCCATCGAACGCGACATTGAACTTGCGCGGCAGGCCGTAGAGCGTGCGGTCGTTGAGGATGTGGTAATGCCACGCGCGTGCATGGGGCCGTGTGTCGAGCAGTTCCTGCGGATCGATCCCGGCCGTTGGAGTGCCGGTGACGTTACGGATGTTGTCCGCGCCCGAGCCGCGCGAACACAGGCCGAGATCCTGGATGGCCTCGATCACATTGACCGCGTTCTTCGGCTCGATCTCGCGAAGCTGCAGGTTTGCCCGAGTGGTGACGTGGGCGTAAGGGCCACCGAATTGCTCGGCAACCTCGGCAACACCGGCGAACTGCCAATGCTTCAGGACGCCATTGGGAATCCGCAGGCGGCACATGTAGGACGACTGGGTCGGCGCGACGTAGAAGATGCCGTAATAGCGCCAGCGGAAATTGTCGGCCGGCTTCGGGGCTTCGTCATTGCGTGCCTGTGCTACGAGTCGCGGATAAGCATCGAACGGATGCTCGTCGCGTTTGATCTTCTCTTGGTCATTGAGCTTGCCACCGGCCGCCACCGTCCGATCCTGCGCTTTGAGATGGATGGCGTCAGGTCCAACCGGTTCGGACTTCGCAGGCGCAGCGGCACGCGAAAGCCGCGATGCACTGAGGCCGGAAACAAAACCCTCGAGATATCGCTTCTGATCAGAAGAAAAGTCGCCGGACATCGTCATGCCGCCTTCGGTTGTGCAAGGGCGCGACCGAACATCATGTCCCCACGCACCGTTTCGATAGACGCCGTTGTCCGGATCAGTTCGAGGTACCAAAGCGCATCCTGGGTATCGCCAACCAGGACCGCGCCCTTCAGGCGGCTGTCCGCCACCACCAGCTTTTTGTATGTGCCGCGTTGCACGTCATTGAATAAAATCGTCTCGCAATCGTCTTCCGCCAGAAAGTCTCCAGCGGAGAACACATTCACGCCCGATACTTTGAGGTTCGTGGCCGTTACGCTTCCCGTGTATTGGGATGGCTTATCCGCCAAGTGATCGGCAAGAACGCGCGCCTGCTCATAGGCGGGTTCGACCAGTCCGTAGCAGACGCCCCGATGCTCGGCGCATTCACCGAGGGCGTAAATGTCCTGATGCGCTGTACGCATCCGGTCATCAACAAGAACACCGCGGTTGACCTCGACGCCGGCATCTTTCGCAAGCTGACTATTGGGACGGATACCGGCTGCAAAGATCACGGCGTCGGTGCTGATTGTCCGCCCGTCGGTCAGTTCGACGCCCTGAACATACCCCTCGCCGGTGATCTGCTTCGTGTTGGCGCCGAGAACGATCTCGATCCCTTTGCGTTCGACGAGCTGCTTGAGGAGTGCCGCGGCGGGGCCATCGAGCTGCCGCTCCATCAATCGATCCATCAGATGGACCAGTGTGATTTTTGCGCCGGCTTTGGCGAGGCCATAGGCGGCTTCAAGACCAAGCAACCCGCCGCCAATGACGACGACACGCTTCTTCTCATCAGCGAGCGTCAAGAGGTAGTCCACATCCCGGCTGTCGCGAAACGTATGAACGCCGGGCAGGTCTGCCCCCGGCACGTTGAGGCGTAGTGGAATCGATCCTGTCGCAAGTACGAGCTTGGAGTATTTGACGCTGCCGCCATTGGCGAGAGCGACCGTTCGCTGCGATGGATCAATGCTCGTGGCTGCGCAGCCGTATGTGACGGTCACGCCGCGATCGCGCCACCAGCCAGCGGACTTGAGCTCGATCTCCTGCGAGGTCGCCTCACCCGCGAGCACCGATGACAGAAGAACCCGATTGTAAGCGAGGCGCGGCTCGTCTCCGATCACGGCGATCGCGTATCGTCCGAGTGATCGCTTCGCCATCTCCTCGACGAAGCGAGCTGCTGCCATTCCATTTCCAATGATGACGAGTGGTTCACTCATGAATGGCGTCCTTATGCGGCTTCCACAAAGCGATGACGCTCGTAGAGGAATTCCAGCACGCGTTGCCGGCATTTGAGGTAGATCGGGTTGGTTGCCAGCTCGAGCCGCTTGCGCGGATGCGGCAGCGGCACCTCAAGCACTTCCCCGATCCGCGCACTGGGACCATTGGTCATCATCACGATGCGATCCGACAGCAGCACAGCCTCGTCGACGTCGTGCGTGATCATGATCACGGTGTTGTTGAGCTTCTGGTGCAGAGCCATGACAGAGTCCTGCAGGTGCGCGCGCGTCAGCGCATCGAGGGCGCCGAACGGCTCGTCCAGCAGCAGGACTTTCGGCTCCATCGCCAGCGCGCGTGCAATGCCGACGCGCTGCTTCATGCCACCGGAAATCTCGGAAGGCCGCTTGTCCTTGGCGTGTCCCATCTGGACGAGGTCCAGATTGTGCATCACCCAGTCGTGCCGTTCGGCGCGGGTCTTGGTTGAGCTAAAGACCTTGTCGACGCCGAGACGCACATTGTCGTAAGTCGACAGCCACGGCAGCAGCGAATGGTTTTGGAACACCACTGCCCGATCCGGGCCAGGCGCATTCACCTCGCGCTCTTCCAGCAACACGCCGCCCTGGGTGGCGTTTGTCAGACCGGCAATGATGTTCAACAGCGTGGACTTGCCACAGCCGGAATGGCCGATGATGGAAACGTAGTCACCCTGCTCCACGGTCAGGTTGATGTCCTTCAGCACTTCGCTCGTTGTTGAACCGCGGGTGAAGACTTTGTCGATGTGATCGAGCTTCAGATAGGTCACGGCCGTTCTCCCGTTAATTCGCCTGCGCACCGCGCGTGGCGATGTTTCCGACAGCGGCAACGATGCGATCGAGGATGAAGCCGACGCCGCCGATATAGGCGAGCGCGACGAAGATGTCGGGCAGCCGGGATGAATTCCACGCATCCCAGATGAAGAAGCCGATCCCCACGCCGCCGGTGAGCATTTCAGCCGCGACGATCGCGAGCCATGCCAGGCCGATGCCGATGCGTAGACCCGTAAAGATGTACGGCGCCGCGGACGGGATCATGATCTTCCAGAAGAATTCGAGCGGGTTGAGCCGAACCACCGCCGCGACATTGCGGTAATCCTGCGGGATGTTGCGGATTCCGACCGCGGTGTTGATGATGATCGGCCAGATCGAGGTGATGAAGATCACGAAGATCGCGGATGGATTGCTGTCGCGGAATGCAGCCAGCGAGATCGGCAGCCATGCCAGCGGCGGCACGGTGCGCATCACCTGGAAGATCGGATCAAGACCGCGCATCGCCCAGATCGACTGGCCGATGATCGCACCGACCAGGACGCCGACGACACCTGCGAGGCCAAATCCGACGGCGACACGCTGGAGCGAGGTCAAAACACGCCAGCCAAGCCCGATGTCCTGTGGGCCGGTGACGAAGAACGGGTCGACGATGAGATCCTTGGACTCCGTCCAGATCCGCGACGGCGACGGCAGCGTCGCGCCCGGCTTCATGCAGAGGAGCTGCCAGACACCGAAGATCAGGACGAGCATGATAACCGGCGGAATGACGCGCTCCGCCAGCGCCCGCAGGTTCGGCAACAGCGTATTCGCCATGAAACTGCGAGGTGGCTTTGGCAAGGCGACCACTTCGGCTGTGGTCACAGGCGCCGAAGTGAGAAGCGGACTGGTGGTCTTAACGAGCGGCACGTTCATGAAATCGCCTCGTGGAGCTGTGATGCGCGGTCGCCTACGCGGAGCGGCCCGCGCGCGATCAGGCTTCGATACGCTTGATGGACAGACTCTTCAGATACGCGGCGGGATTTTCGGGATCGAACACCTTGCCATCGAAGAATGTCTCCTTGCCGCGTGATGAACTTGTCGGGATGTCAGTGTCGGCAACACCGAGCGTTTTCGCTGCCGCCTTCCAGAGATCTTCGCGGTTCACTTTGTCCACCAGCGCTTTGACGTCAGTGGTCGGCTCGAACTTGCCCCAGCGCATGTCTTCCGTGACGAACCACGCATCGTGGCTCTTGAACGGATAGGACGCGTGGTCCTGCCAGAACTTCATGAACTGCGGCGAGCCTTTCTCGATGCGGCCGTTGCCGTAGTTGATGTCGCCGTTGGCGCGGCCGATGATGTCGGCGACCGGCACGTTGAACCACTGACGACGGCCGACGATCTCGGACATCTCCTTGCGGTTCTCCGGCTTGTCGCACCACTGCTGGGCTTCCAGCACGGCCATCAGGATGGCCTGGGTCGCTTTGGGATATTTGTCGGCATACTCGGCACGAATGCCGAGCGCCTTCTCCGGATGCTTGGACCAGATTTCACCGGTCGAACAGGCCGAGAAACCGATGCCCTGATTGACGAGCTGTTCGCCCCACGGCTCGCCGACACAGAAGGCATCCATGTTGCCGACCTTCATGTTCGCCACCATCTGCGGCGGCGGGACAACGATGGTGGAGACATCCTTGTCGGGATCGATGCCGCCGGCCGCCAGCCAGTAGCGAATCCAGAGATCATGCGTGCCGCCGGGGAAGGTCATCGCGACCTTCACATCCTTGCCTTCGGCCTTCTTCTTTGCGAACGCCTCCTTCAGCGCCGATGCATCGGCGGTGACTTTGAGCGCCTTGTAGTCGTTGGAAACCGAGATGGCCTGCGCATCGAGATTGAGACGCGCCAGAATGTACATCGGCGTCGGCACGTTGTTCTGCGTGACCTTGCCTGCCGAAATCAGATACGGCATCGGCGTCAGGATGTGCGCGCCGTCGATTCCGTTCTTCTCACCCCCGAGCACGAGGTTGTCGCGGGTCGCGCCCCAGGACGCCTGCTTGCTGACTTCGACGTCAGGCACACCGCGCTTGGCAAAGAGCCCCTTCTCCTTCGCGATCACCAGCGGTGACGCGTCCATCAGCGCGATGTAGCCGAGGATGGCCTTCGTCGTTTCAGGGCCTGCGCCTTGCGCGAAGGCGCCTGCCGGAAAGTTCAGCCGTGCCGCGGCAAGCAACGCCGCCGTGCCCGCGCCGGCTTTCAGCAATGCGCGCCGGCTCATGACGCGGCCTTTACTTCCGTGTTTGGTGGTCCTGGTCATCGTATCCGCTGTCCCTTCGACCGTCGAAAGCGCGCTTGAGCGCGTGCTCCGACTATCTATTCAAGGACCGTGCCACCCTTGTGCGGCGCACCAAATCCAGCAATCGCAGGGGTTTATGGCGACCAGCGAAAGTTCCACTGCCTGCGGCGTGACCTCGCGGGCAGGCAACCGCCTAATAATTTGGCGCTGCACAATAATTAAGCTGAAAGGGTTACGATACGCGGCGTCGAGGTGCGTGATGCCCAAGTTAGAGGCGATGTCGCCGGCCTCGAAGTTCCCAGCGGTGAAGGCGTCTAGGCATTGGGAATGTTGCCCGCACGAACAGGCCTGACGGAGTGAAGGATGCGCCCTACGCCGCGTCACCGGCGGAGACAACGAATGTAAGCTTTGCGATCCCGCACACTCCAAAAGAAAAACGCCGCCCGAAGGCGGCGGCGGTCATCCGGGTTCGCAATTCGCGGCACTAGGGCGTAAACTCATGAACGCTCTATGAGTCCACGCCCTAGCCTGGTTTCAAACCAACAAGCGGTCAGTAATCCCAGAACACCGGCACGAAACGGAAGGCGTCGCCATCGACAGCCACGCGGCCGATGGACGGGAACGGCAGATGCGTGGCCACCAGCATCTCACCGGTTTTAGCCAGGTCCCGCAAAAGACGGACGCGAACGCGCGCGGCCTCTTCGGGATCGTGTTCGAAACCATTGTGCCAATCAGTGTGGTCGAACCCGACTGTAAACACAGCGTCGCCAGCGAACGTCAGCGCGTCGCCGCCGGACGCAACGCGGACAATGCTGTGCCCGGGGGTGTGACCGCCTGTGCGACGGGCGACCACGCCCGGCGCAATCTCGTGCTCCTCATCGAACTGCCGGAGCTGGTTGTGATACTGGCTGGCGAACTGCTTGGCGGCCGCGCGAAGCGCGTCCGGAAAACCCTGCGGCATGGAGGTATGGGTGAAGTCGGGCTGTTCCCAGAACTTGACCTCGGCAGCCGCCACGTGGATGCGCAGGTCTGGGCGCAGTTGCTCCTTCACGCCATCGACGAGCAGCCCGCCAATGTGATCCATGTGCATGTGGGTCAGCACCAGGTCGGTCACGGACCCAAGATCGACGCCGGCAGCCTCCAGTCGGTGGATCAATTGCCCCGCCCGCGGCAAGTTCAAGTTCGGGTCGGACCCTAGTCCAGCATCGACGAGGATGGTCTTGCCGCCGCTGCGTACGACGACGACGTTCAGCGCCCAGTCGAAAGCATCCTGCGGCAGGAACTGATCCTTCAGCCAGGCCGCCCGCACGGAGGGGTCGGCGTTGTGGCCCAACATTTGTGTCGGGAGCGGCAGCACGCCATCGCTGATCACGATCACCTCGATGTCGCCGATGTTCAGCGCATAGCGCGACGGCACCAACTCATCGAGCTTCGATTTCACGTTTATGTTCATGTTTATCTCCTGCTGAGGGTTGCGGATCATCTGATCCATTTTGAAAAGTCTTCGTTCAGTTTTGGCGTACGACCTGGGAGGACCGCGCGTCCCGCGTGGGAAGCGCGGTCAAGGCTGATGGGATGTTGAGAGATCGTGGACACGCTCCGGATCGACAAAGGAGAGCGCAGCGGCGCGCCCGGCCTTCGGCGGAGAGATCCAGACAGTGTTGATCTCCTGCATCGTTGTCTTGGCGACAGTCTTCGATCATCGTTTGTCTCCGTCCGTGTTTTGGACTGATGATGGTCTAACGGATTGGGTCTGCCGCTGCGCCAGAGCGATTGCCGCCGCTGTAGAGGGATTGCTGCTAACGCACGCGCCCTCGCCGGTCGCTCGGGGGGACGCCGGTCAGCTTCCTGAATGCGGACGCGAAAGGCAGTATCGAGGATTAGCTAAGCCCCGCGGCGATCGAGACGGCAGTATCGTCATCGCCTGTTTCAGCCGGTGCAGGCGCAGCTAGGCATGCGGCGAGAACCCGGTGCTCTCAGCTTGTCGATTAGAGCGTGTAGTCATTAAGACGGGATACCGGCTTTCGGATACGAAGCAGAACTCGTGTTTTCAATCGGAGCCTTACCGGTCGTGACACGATGCGGACTATCATCTTGAGGTGCTCATCCGACGACACGTCTCGTTGCTGGCAATACTGCTTGGGGCGAGGCAATGATGACGTCCATGGACATTGGAGGCGATTTGCTCGCGCACGGTCGCAGATCTCGCGGAGCATAAAAGACGTTGCGCAATCAATGCGTGTATGCCTATTTGAGCGCGTGGGGCGAGGAAACAGCGATGCAATCGTCGGCTGTTTGTTGTTTTCCGTCGATGGCTAACTGGGCACTTTCCAATATTGAGGCGGGGCATAATGGGGGCAAAAATCGGGGCGCTGGCCCTTTTGCTTGTCGGATTCTTGCTGGCAAGTTGCGCGAGTCCACGTGGTCTCAATGAAGCGCCCTTGCAGATTCCGGCATTGAAGCCGGGTTACGGCCGTGTCTACTTCACCCGGCCGGGCGATTTCGGGGGGGCAGCTGTTCAGCCCGAGATTCGGATGAACAATGAAGTCGTCGGCCGATCTGTGCCCGGCGGGTTCTCTTATGTCGACCGCCCCCCGGGAAGATACGCCGTAACAACGGCAACCGAGGTCGAAAATGCGGTTACGTTCCAATTGGCAGCGGGCGAGACGAAGTACATCAAGACATCTGTGACACCCGGCATACTCGTCGGCCATGTCACGCCGACGCTCGAATTCCCTGAGCAGGGGCAATCCGACGTAAGCCGCCTCAGGTACGTCGGCTCCCAGTTCTGATCCCCTGCGCGGGACATATTGCAGAGCGTCGCAAAATATCCGCTCGTGCGCCGCGTGTGGGTGTTAAGCAGAACGTTCAATCAGCATGAGCGGTCGAGCGCATCTTTCATCGCCGAGGTGAGCTCGACCAGAACGAGACAACGGATGTATAGAAAAAGTTGCCGGTAGGCGGCTATCGTCGCGACAATCAACTCGTTAATTCGGGGGTAGACATCAAGGCGAGATGCCGGCGCGGAGTACAAATGGCCGCTGAGTAACAAAGCCCCCAAGTTGAGAAGAGCCGGAAGTGACGGGAGATCCAACTAGGGCTCAACTGCCCGAGCCGACCGCTTGCGCTTGAGTGTACCCCTTGAAGAACATAGGAGTACGGCGAGAGTGGATCGATTTGAATAGGTTGAGATAACCCTAGTCCCTTGAACAAGCCATCTACCTGCTCGGCTGTGGCCGTGCGCGTCCCTGGCGTTGGGCGGCCCTCAATTTCGTTAAGTCCAATCCAATAAATTAGCCAAGGAGCAACTGCAGCGGCAGACAGCATCGTCACCACCGACACGATCAAGGCCCGCCGTGTCATCATTGTCCGACCACCGAATTAGCAAGGAAGTCTGTCTGGCAAAATCGCCCGTCAGCATACGCCCCCGGAAGATCGCACTTCAATGAAGCTTCCGTCCATCCCACTCTTCTCTCTTTGCGCCTTCGCGCGTTGAATTATGACAAATCGAGAGGCGATGTTTCACTTGACGTACCCAGCAGCAAAATCAGCTAGTTAGGCTGCACTTCTTCAAGTTAGTTGGCTTGAAGGTGTGTGTTCGGCATCCCGAGCCGTTCGCGCTGTCGATTGGTGCACTCCGCAATCGCGGCTCTCATGGCAAAATCCGGCACGTCGCCGGGATAATATTGGCGGGTTTGCTGTCGGTAGCAGTCGTCGAAGAACTTCTTGTTATCTGGGGTCCCGAAGCCAAAGATCATGGAATAAATGAAGCCGCCGACCATAAAGAGGCCGACGGCTATCATGAACAGACCGCACCCGCCCTGCTGTTTAAGGGCCTCGCGAAAGTCGCTCATCTTGGCTTCCGGGGCTTCACCACGGACTTAAAGGCGCGCTCCGCTCCCTTGGGCGTCTCGTCAGCCTCAGCGGCCTTGGCAGCCTCTAGGAAGCGCTTGGATTGCTCTGGGTCGTCTAGAGCCGATTTAGCCCTGCGCGCCGGAAGCTTGGTTGCTGTCATCTTGCGCTTTCTGTCTATCAATCGCTTGCTCCAGCGGAGTTTTCACTGGCGTGACTGGCGCGGGGCGGTTCGGCGGAGCGCAAATCTTGAGCTTTACTCCGTCGGGCCGATCGATCACGCCACTAAGACCGGTCAGATTTTCGCGGTCATAAGTATGCAGTTCGTCGACATTGTTAAGCAGAGCGGTAGCTAGATGAATCCCGTCCTGCGGCTTTACGATTTTGGGATGGGTGCGGAGCAATCGACGAGCCAAGGTCCCAACGTCAAAATCTACCTGAACCCTAGTGACAAACTCTTGGAGAATAAAATCTTCAAACGACACATCGTCGGCGACAGCCAGCCCCTTTTGCTCGCCGTCGCACGGCCTCTTGTAGACCTCAGCCAAGGTAAAATTGGAGGTCCATATCTCAACTTTTCCGCTTCTCGCTTCTTCAATCACATAGCTAAGTGAATCGAAGCGTTGCGCGTCTTGTTGGATCAATGAAATCCACGCGCACGCGTCCCAGTAATATTTTGGTCTACCCGCCAAGCGTCCCGTCCCTGAAACGATCTAAGTATTCGGAAGCGGACAAGCCGCTCGTAAAATTTTTATCGCTGATTGCAGTCAGGGAGACGGCCTTGGGCTCAATCCGCGTGATGTCAGTAGCAAGGGCGTATAGGACAGATCGGCTAGCAGCGTAACGGATGCGGCCTCTGACGATTACGCGGCTATGCTCCCAGAAATCTCTAAAATCAGCCTTATCAGAGAACTTTGCTTGTAATTCGTCGCTTAGTACGCACCAAGTTAAGTTCTTCGTCCGAGCGTCGGTTACGCCAATTGCGGGCCGATTGCGATAAGTGGAAAGTTGAGAAAACACGCCTTCAATAGAGCCGATTTCTTCTCTGGCGTGCGGCAGATCGTACAAGCCCAAGGTGGGGGTTACGGCCAGAACGGCGATTGCTTCTTGCGCAAATCTAGGAGTGACGTGGACCTTACCGATTTGCTCAAAATCAATGTCAGTTGTTCCGACGCCATTGAGATTGCGCTGATACATACGTTTCGCAATTTTCAGCCGGTCATCGTCCCAATTCTCGGGAACGTGGCCGTGAGCAATTTCTCGCAGTCCTTGAGCAACAAGCTGCTTTTGCGCGCGCGCCACTACTGTAATATCCACGGCAGGCTCAAAGCTGACAGCCTCTCCCTCTGCATAGAATGGGCTGTTCGTGGAAGCCTTTGCTAGCCTCCACTGGACACCTTGGTCACTTTCGGAGCCAGCAGACAGAAGTTCGAAAATATCCAATACCTGTCGCATCGCGTCCTGAACTGTCAGGACGTCGGGATGAGCGCCAGAGGCGCGGACGGTAACTGTTACTTTCTCGGCCACATCGGTTACTCGCGCTCGACCGAGACGGACGAGTCCCGGTAGGTCAACCGCTTCCCAAACGTACCACGAATGGCGGCTTTTGCACGCTCAACATCATCAATGCCGAGCACCACCCGGGTATTCTGGCGGAAATCGAACTCTGCCAAATAACGGTTAAGATGTTTCTTATCGACGTGCTGATAGGTGCCAACAAGGCCGCGCTTCAGTACGGAGAAGAAGCCTTCCAGCGTATTGGTATGCACGTCACCACGTGTCCATTCAAACTTGGAATGATCCACCATTTCATGACTGGCAACCGGCGCGAATTTGTAACGAGAAGTGGTGTCCGTAACCAAGCGACTGTCCTTATGAACGTGCTGGCGCAGGACGCTCATGGCGCGCCGATGGTCAAGCATCTGGGAACGGATATCGCCGCCACGCTCGACAAGGCTGACGACAATCGGGTTATGGGTCTTACGGCGGAAGCCAGCGGGCCGCTTCGTCTTGCGGGAACGCGCTAATTCGGTTTCGTCAGCTTCGACGACCTTGCCAGCGCCGCCAAGCTGCTCGGACGCGCCGGGAGCCATGGCATGGCGGATACGGTGGCCAAGATGCCAAGCCGTCTTCATGCCACAGCCGAGAATGCGCTGAAGCTGGCGGGTGGAGATGCCTTTCTTGCTGCTGCAAAGCAGATGGATAGCCTGAAGCCACAAGCGGAGGGGAAGATGGCTATCCTCGAAAACCGTACCGATACGCACCGTAAAGGGCTTCCGGCAGGCATAGCACTTGCGGAGACCAACGCGCGTGGTTTTGCCCTGAAGACGGCCAATCTTGCTGCTATCGGCGTTCTCACAGTGCGGACAAACGGGTCCGCTGGGCCAAAGCTCTGCCTCTACATAGGCAAAAGCGGCTTCTTCATTGTGGAAACGTGCGTGGGAAAGAACAGACTTGGCCATGGGTTAACTCCAATGGCTCATATAGAATCAAATCCCGCTGGGTACGTCAAGTGAAACATCGCCAATCGAGATGTCATAGGCACTGGTGTATTTACATCGCCATTTTCAGATATGATTTCATGATCACTTGGAACCGCCTTAGTGGGTGAATTTCGCTATCAGATCAATTACTTGATCGGATTCATTGAATGAGATGACTTGGATAATCTATGGATCGGGCGCCGCGCATCAGCTTCACTTCACTTGGCTGCTCCTGAGACAACGAATGTAAACTTTTTGAATGGCCCACTCCCAAAAGAAAAATGCCACGTGGAGCGACCAGATGCGACTTCGTGCAAAGATTCGAAACGTGACCGGAAACACTTCTCACTTGCGCGGCGGGACGACGGCGGAAGCATTCAATATGACGAGCTTGCCGGACCCACGCGCGGTGGAAATCGTAGAGCAAGAAGGTTCATTCTACTTGCTCCGACTAGATAAGCGCGATGAATGTATAGCCGACACGTGGCATCAAACTGTCGAAGCAGCCAAGGCGCAAGCAAAGTTTGAATATGAAATCAAAGAGGTTGATTGGATAGTAGCCAACGATGGTCTTTCGGCGCGCCCCTAACTGGAACGACTAAACGTCCGAGAGAGTGCTACGCTCATTTTGCCACGATGTGGCCAAGCGTCTTCTGCCGTTGGCTCCGTCGCGCCGACTGGCAGATGTCTTCCTAGTGCCATCTGTGGGCGTTCACCAATAGAGCGGGTGGAGCGCATCGTTGATCGCTCCAGTGATGCCCGATCCGAACGCCCTCCCGCCCTTTGGGGAACCTCCTGTTCATACCCCTTCCTCGGGCTAGAACCCTTGTATTTTTGAGGATTTAAGGCTAGCTCCAGCGCTTCCCAACATTGGTTGCCAGCTATGGATCAGGGCGTCGCCCCAAAAGTCAGTTTCGTGTCCCTCGGGTGCCCCAAGGCGCTTGTTGACTCCGAGCGCATCATCACCCGGCTGCGCGCTGAGGGCTATGAACTCGCGCGAAAGCACGACGGGGCCGATCTGGTCATTGTGAACACTTGCGGCTTTCTCGACAGCGCCAAGCAGGAGTCACTCGGCGCGATCGGCGAAGCCATGGCCGAGAACGGCAAGGTCATCGTCACCGGCTGCATGGGCGCGGAACCCGAGCAGATCGAAAAGGCCTACCCCAACGTGCTGTCGATCACCGGTCCGCAGCAATATGAAAGCGTGCTGGACGCCGTGCATCGCGCATTGCCGCCCCTGCACAACCCGCACATCGATCTCGTGCCGCCGCAAGGCATCAAGCTGACCCCGCGACACTATGCGTACCTGAAGATTTCCGAGGGCTGCAACAATCGCTGCACCTTCTGCATCATTCCGAAGCTGCGCGGCGATCTGGTGTCGCGACCGGCCAATGACGTGTTGCGTGAGGCGGAAAAGCTGGTCGCCGCAGGCGTCAAGGAATTGCTGGTCGTCTCGCAGGACACCTCCGCCTACGGCATCGATTTGAAATACGCCGCAAGCCCGTGGAAGGACCGCGAGGTCCGCGCGAAGTTTTTGGACCTGTCGCGCGAGCTCGGTGAGCTCGGGGCATGGGTTCGCCTCCAGTACGTCTACCCCTACCCGCACGTTGACGAGGTCATCGGTCTGATGACCGAGGGCAAGGTGTTGCCCTATCTCGACATCCCGTTCCAGCACGCGAGCCCCGAAGTGCTGAAGCAGATGCGCCGTCCGGCCGCGCAGGACAAGACGCTGGCGCGCATTAAGGCGTGGCGGGAGCAGTGCCCCGACCTGACCTTGCGCTCGACGTTCATCGTCGGCTTCCCCGGCGAGACGGATTCCGATTTCCAGTATTTGCTCGACTGGCTGGATGAAGCGCAGATCGATCGCGTCGGCTGCTTCAAATACGAGCCGGTGGCGGGTGCCACCTCGAACGCGATCGAAAATCCGGTGCCGGAAGACATCAAGACCGCGCGCTGGAACGCGTTGATGGCGCGCCAGCAGAAGATTTCTGCGCAGCGTCTCAAGCGCAAAGTTGGTAGCCGCCAGCAGGTGATCATCGATGAAGTCGGCCCGACCGTCTCCAAGGGACGCTCAAAGGCCGATGCGCCGCAGATCGACGGGAGCGTGTACGTCTCCAGCCGCCGGCCGCTGAAAGTCGGCGATATCGTGACGGCCAAGATCGAAAGCGCGGATCAGTACGATCTCCACGGCAGCATGGCTGGCTTCTGATCCCGCTCGGCCCAAAGCGTTTTCAAGCGATACGCCAAACACAAAATGAAAGCCTCGGTTCTGGTCGCATCAGAACCGAGGCTTTATCGTCTGAGCTTCTATAGGCTCTCTCAGGGCTTCAAAATCGCCGCACCCGTCGTCACGCGGCCTTCCAGATCGCGGTGGGCCTTCTGCGCGTCCTTGAGCGCATAGGCGTGGTTGATCGGCACATGCAAGGTGCCGCTCAGAACGGCGGCGAACAGTGCGTCGGCCCCCTCGATCAGCTCGCGGCGCGTGCCGACATAGTCGTTCAGTTTGGGGCGCGTCGCGAACAGTGAGCCGTGGTTGTTGAGTTCAGCCAGCGGAAATGGCGGCACCGGACCGGACGCGTTGCCGAACGACACGAACAATCCACGCGGCTTCAGGCACGATAGCGAGCCCGGGAATGTGTCCTTGCCGACGCCGTCATAGACAACATCGCACAGTTCATTCCGGCTGATCTGCTTCACGCGGTCGACGAAGTTCTCAGTCTTGTAGAGAATGACGTGATCGCAGCCGTTCGCCAGCGCGAGCTTGGCTTTGTCTTCGGAGCCGACGGTGCCGATCACGTGCGCACCCATCGCCTTCGCCCACTGGCATGCCAACAGGCCAATGCCACCGGCTGCCGCGTGAATGAGCACGCGGTGTCCCGGCTCGACCTTGAAGGTCTTGTGCAGCAGGTAGAATACGGTCAGTCCCTTGAGCATCAGCACGGCGGCCTGCTCGTGCGAGATGTGATCAGGAAGCTTGACCAGCTTGTCCGCCGGGACATTCCGCTCGGTCGCATAGGCGCCGAGGTTGACGTAATACGCGACACGGTCGCCGGGATGGAAATTGGTCACGCCCGGACCGACCGAGATCACTTCGCCCGATCCTTCGTTGCCGGCGATGAACGGCATGGTCGGCGCCTTGTAAAGGCCGGTGCGATAATAGGTATCGATGAAGTTCAGGCCGATCGCGTGCTGACG
The DNA here is from genome assembly GCF_049747295.1 of Bradyrhizobium sp. SYSU BS000235. Lineage (NCBI taxonomy): Bacteria > Pseudomonadati > Pseudomonadota > Alphaproteobacteria > Hyphomicrobiales > Nitrobacteraceae > Bradyrhizobium > Bradyrhizobium sp. SYSU BS000235. The sequence goes on along the minus strand of NZ_JBMHJM010000001.1, from coordinate 5,265,068 downwards.
GATCCGGACCTCTCCAGCGCCCGGCGCGGGCACGTCCACATCCTCATAGGTCAGCACTTCCGGTCCGCCGACCTGATGCACGCGCACGGCCTTGGTCATCTTTTCACTCCCTAAAGTCTCTTTGGCGACGTCGATTTCATCGACTTAAGAAGGCTATAGCCGCAAAATTGTCAACGTGACAGAGCGATCTAACCCGTTTGTTTAGAGGCAAGCGCCCGCTTCTTGCGGTTGCGCTTGGCCATGATGTTGAAAGCTTCCACTGCCGCCGAGAACGTAATGGCGACGTAGATGAACCCACGCGGAATATGAAATTCGAAACCATCGGCCACGAGCGCGACGCCAATCAGGACGAGAAAGGCCAGCGCCAGCATCTTGGTGGTGGGATGTTCGGCCACGAAAGCCGCCACCGGGCCTGATGAGATATACATCACGCCGACCGCAATGATGACGGCGGCAATCATGATTTCCAGATCCTGTGCCATGCCGATCGCGGTGATGATGGAATCCAGCGAGAACACCAGATCGATGATGATGATCTGGACTATCACCCAGAAGAATGCGCTGGCCGGTGGCTTTTCGTCGGCTTCGACATCTCTTGCCTCGACCTCGGCGTGAATTTCATGCGTCGCCTTGGCGATCAGGAAGAAGCCGCCGCCGATCAGGATGATGTCGCGCCACGAAAACCCGAGTTTGCCGACGCTGAAGACGGGCGTCGTCAGTCCAATCAGCCAGACCAGCGCACTCAGCAGCACGATCCGAAAAATGAGCGCAAGCGCCAGCCCGATCTTACGGGCGCGCTCCGCCTGAACCGGCGGAATCCGCGATACGATCACCGACAGGAAGATCACATTGTCGATGCCGAGAACGATCTCGAGCGCCGTCAGTGTCAGCAGTGCAGCCCAGGCCTCGGGGCTCGTAAGCAAGTCCATCATGCGCGATTCCACCCAGTCATTCGAATGACCGTATCAATGAAGAGAGTATAGATTCCGATGGCGCACAGTGCCGCGGTCAACCACCACGGCACGACGAAATTCGCGGCAACGGTCATGATCGCCAGTATTGCCCACAGCGCGATCAGCGCCAAATTCAGTTTGCGAAGCCGGGTCGTGCGTACCGGATGCAACACATTGAACGGCACGAATGTCAGCACAACAAGCACCGCGAGCATGATGCTCCCCATCGCGGGCGGCGGCTTCAGCAGGAACAGATAAAACGCTGCGGCATTCCACAATGCCGGAAAGCCGCGAAAGTGGTTGTCGTCGGTTTTCATCCGGCGGTCGGCGAAATACAGCGCGCCGGAAATGACGATCGCTGCACCAAGCAAAGGCGCCGCCACCGGGATCAGCAATCCGCTCGCGGTGATGGCATAGGCGGGAACGAAAACGTAGGTCAGGAAATCGACCACCAGATCGAGGGTATCGCCGGACCAGTTCGGCAGGGTTTCCTCCACCTTGAAGCGACGCGCGAGCGGCCCATCGAGACCGTCGATGATGAGCGCGACGCCGAGCCAGGCGAACATCGCGGCCCAGTGCTCCCTCACCGCCTCCAACATCGCGATCAGTGCGATGGCGCCGCCAAGAGCCGTGAAAATATGAACGCCAAAAGCGCGCGCGCGCGCCGTCACTGGTAACTTTGGCTCGATTTGCGGACCGGACTTATCCATCTGCGGCCGTCCCTATCAGGAATCCGTCCAATTTGCACACGCGACCTGCGACTCGAAGGACCTTTGAAACGGTGTCCTGATTTGAACCGAAATGCTAGTAAGGAGGTTATCTAAAATTGATTGTGACACCGGTAAAACGAGATCATAGATAGCTCATGAGTGCTTCTTCTCCTGTCTCGCATGACTATCAAGCCGTCGTCGTGGGCGGCGGTCCCGCAGGATTGGCGACCGCGATCGCCTTGGCCACTGCGGGCGTCAAAACCGCCCTGGTTGCGCGACGATCCCCTTACGCTGACAACCGCACCACCGCCCTGCTCGGCGGATCGGTGGAATTTCTCCAGTCTCTGGACATTTGGCGGCGTTGCCAGAACGAGGCGGCCGCGTTGCGCGTGATGCGTCTGGTTGACGATACCCGCCGTCTGATCCGCGCGCCTGAAGTCAAGTTTTCATCCGACGAGATCGGAATGGACGCGTTCGGTTACAACATCGAAAACCGTGCACTCTTGACGGCGATGGAAGAACGCGCGGCAGAACTCCCTCACTTGACCCGGATTGACGATGACGCGGAGACTGTTTCTGCGCGGGAATCCTGCAACGAGGTGCGGACCCAGGAAGGCACATTTTCGGCGGCTATTGTCGTGGGTGCAGACGGTCGTCATTCGCTGTGCAGGGAGGCCGCCGGGATCGGCGTCAAGCGACGCGAGTTGAATCAATCCGCGTTGACGCTGAACGTCGCGCACACGCGCCCGCACAATGACATCTCGACGGAATTTCATACGGAGGCCGGGCCCTGCGTCTTCGTGCCGCTCCCCGGCAACCATTCAAGCGTGGTTTGGGTGCTGACTTCGCCTGAAGCGGCGCGCCTGAAGGCTTTGAGCGACGAGGCGCTCAGCGAGGCCGTCGAACGCCAGTGCCATTCCATCCTCGGCCGCATGAGCGTGGCTCCTGGCCGCCACGTCTTCCCGCTCGCCATCGAGCAGCCCGAGCGGTTGGCGGCGAAACGGATCGCGCTGGTCGGAGAAGCCGCTCACGTGCTGCCGCCGATCGGTGCGCAGGGCTTGAACATGGGATTGCGCGACGCCGCCGATCTGGCCGATGCCGTTCAAAAGACGCTCGCACACGGCGAGGACCCAGGTAGCGATGCTGCGCTCCAGCGTTATGAGCGCGCGAGACGGGCTGACATCTTCAGTCGGACCTTCATGGTCGACATGGCCAATCGCACGCTGCTGAACGATTTCCTGCCGCTGCAATCGTTGCGAGCTGCCGGCATGCACCTGCTGGCGAGCGTTGGTCCGCTCCGCAAGCTCGCCATGCGTGAGGGTCTCGCGCCATCCCGGCGGTCGCGCTAACGCAACGGAACCGCACATCCACACCGGTAGGTCGTCAAGGAAATGTGACGGCACCGGTTTTGATCAGCCACATCACTGTCGTCAGCGTTACCACCGACACAAATGTTCCGACCAGAACAGCCGCCGACGCTTGCTCGATCCAGGTATCGTACTGACGTGCGATCACGAAAACGTTGAGCGCCGGCGGCAGCGATGCAAGCAGCAGGGCTGCCGCGGCCCATTGCGGCGGAAAAGGTCCAAGCAGGATCAACAGGCCGGAGACGATGAGCGGGTGAACAATGAGCTTCACCAGCACGATGCCGGGAACCTCCCACGGCACGCGATAGAACGGGCGCAGCGCGACCGTAACGCCCAAAGCAAAGAGAGCGACTGGCGCGGCGGAGCTCTGCAGGAACTGCAGCATGCCGTCGATCGCCACCGGCGGGTGGAGGTGGAACGCAGCAACGAGTGCGCCGCAATAAGACGCCACGATCAGTGGGTGCAGCAGGATATGTTTGGCGATCAAACCGATTGTCGGCAGCAGCGGTCTTCGCTTTCCATCCGTCAATACCATCAGCAGTGGAACGATTGAGAAGAGAAAGATGGTGTCGAAGCAGAAGACGAGAGCAACAGGAACGGCCGCCTGTGCACCGAGCATCGAGAGTGCAAGGCCCGGCCCCATATAGCCGATGTTTCCATACCCTCCCCCAAGGCCGGCCATGGCGGACTCGCGCAGGGACAACCGCCCAAACAATCGCGCTCCAAACATCGACAAAAAGAACGCACTGGCTGTTGCCAGCGTCGTCGCAATCACAAATGGAGGATTGTTAAGTTCCTCGAACGGGGTCTTTGCAAGTATCCTAAAGAACAGCGCCGGCAGGGATACGTAGAGCAGGAAAAAGTTCATCCAGGCCAGCCCAGCTTCCGGCAGGCGCTTGTATTTGCCGCAGGCATAACCGATGAAAATCAACCCGAAATACGGCAGTGCAAGATTCAGAATTTCGATCATCAGGGTACGCTTTAGGATTAATCCAGTGTGGCATCTCGCAATTGCCGATCACGCTTGCGGCTCGTCCTTTATCGGCAATTGCGAGACAAAAGCCACACTAGCATTCTGATTTTACTAGTGTCCTTTCGTCTCCGAATAACCGTGCGATCACGCAGCAACTAGGGCGGTTATTCGGAGACGGGACACTAGGCAGCCGGTGGACAAATGATAACCGGGCGCTTAACTGCCCGATTCATGGGTTTGCCTCTAGCATCGGCCACAATCATGGTCTATTCGACGAGTCATGATTAAAGCGCGTACCGCCAAATTTCAGATCGGGCAGATTGTTCGTCACCGGATTTTTTCGTTCCGCGGCGTGATTTACGATATCGATCCCGAATTCAACAATACCGAGGAATGGTGGCTGTCCATCCCCGAAGAGATGCGGCCGCACAAGGACCAGCCGTTCTATCATCTCCTCGCCGAAAACTCTGAGTCTGAGTACGTCGCGTACGTCTCGGAACAAAACCTCCTGCCCGACGATTCCGGAGAACCGATCCGCCACTCGCAGGTTTCCGAGATTTTCGTCAAGGACAAATCCGGCGGTTATCGGCCGCGAAACCCGTCGCTGAACTGACTTCGCTTTCATCCGCTTAAGGTCCGCGCTGTTGTTCAGCAGCAGCCCAGCAAAAAAGGCGCGCATTGCTGCGCGCCTTTTGCATTCACTTCGAAGTGATTATTGCTTCGCAGCCGGAGCAGCGCCCTCGAGCTTCTGACGTGCTTCAGCAGCGCGCTTCTGAAGTTCTTCCTGCAGCTTCTTCTGGCTTTCTTCGAAGACCTTCGGATCGGTCGGCGGACCATCGTAAGCCTTCGCAAACTCAGCGAGCGGAAGAGCCAGCGTCAACGGAGCGCCATTGGCATTGATCGCCTGGACGATCAGGTTCTGGCCCTTCTTCATGTTGGCAATCAATTCAGGCGTCACTTCGTAGTCCGACATGCAGCCGTTGGCGAAGCAGATCACGTACGGACTCTGCTGCGGCGGATTCTGATCGACGATGAGGCGGGTGCCGTGAACGAGTTGCATGCCGAGCGGCAGAGTGACGCGCAGAAGCTTCTTCGGCTCACCTTCCGGCTCGATGATCACAGCTGCAACGACCGGTTGGCCCGACTCGATACGGCCATCCTTACCCGTGAAGCACACCTGCTTGGCATTGGCGTCCTGGCCCTTCATGCAGAACTTGGTCCAGGGCTGGTAAATCAACTGGACCTGCTCTTGGGGGGCTTGCTGTGCGGGCTGCTGGGCCTGTGCTCCGGCAGCAGGCGCCGCTGGAGCTGCCTTCGGCGCAGCCTTGGGCGCGGCCTTCGGGGCGGGAGCTTTCGGTGCTGGGTTCTGGGCCTGTACGCTCGAAATGGTCGCCGCGGCCAAAAGGGCGCCTGCAGCAACGGCGGCGAACACCCGACCGCGCGGCGAGGTTTGCGCGGCCAAGATATGGAAATTCATTGTGGAAAACCCTTTCTGGACCTTAGCGCCCACCACACAGGGCGCGACTGATCGGCGGCTGTCTCGGAGGCAATTGAGGCGGTTACGTGACGGGTCCCGCAACCATGCTCAAATTGCCCGCCTTCAATACAACGGCGGGTGAAAAGATCAATGCCAACAATACGATTTAACGATCCCAATCCGCTGTCCTGCACATATCCATGGTAGGTTTCAGCGTGCGATCTACCGAATCAAACAACCCGTCGGGGAGCTTGCGCCGCCGTCGCCAAGGCCGGTCTTCAAGACAAGCCTGGCTTTCAAGACAGGGCTGGCTTTCGGGACAAGGATTGGCTTGGCGATACTGGGCCCTGGCCGTCGCTGCGCTGGCCTTTGCCGCAGCCGCGAGGGCTGAAACCCCTGCACGGTCGCCTGCTCCGCCAGCCGGCCGGCCGGTCCATGGCATCGCCATGCACGGCGCCCCCGCCATGCCGGCGGATTTTAGGCAAATGCCTTATGCAGATCCCAACGCCCCGAAGGGCGGCAGGATCGTATTTGGCCTGCTCGGAACCTTCGACAGCCTCAACCCATTCATCGTCAAAGGGCTCGCGGTTCAGCAGATCCGGGGGTATGTCGTCGAAAGTCTGATGGCGCGCAGCAATGACGAGCCATTCACGCTGTACGGCCTGCTCGCGCAAAGCATCGAGACGGACACAGAGCGTAGTTACGTCACCTTTCGCCTCAACCCTCTCGCCCGGTTCTCCGACGGCAAGCCCGTCCTCGCCAGCGACGTGCTGTTTTCCTGGCGGCTGATGCGGGACAAAGGTCGCCCCAACCACCGGCTGTACTACGCCAAGGTCGAAAAGGCGGAAGCGCTCGATGAGCGCACGGTGCGCTTCGACTTCGGCGACGCCAACGACCGGGAATTGCCGCTGATCATGGGCCTGATGCCGGTCTTTCCCGAGCACGCGATCGACGTCGCCACGTTCGAGGAGACCTCGCTGGCTGCTCCCGTCGGCTCTGGTCCCTACAAGGTTACTACCGTGCGCCCCGGTGTCAGTGTGACGCTCAGTCGGAATCCGGACTATTGGGGCCGAGACCTCCCGGTGAATCGAGGTCTGTGGAATTTCGATGAAGTCCGGCTGGATTATTACCGTGAGGCCAATGGCGCGTTTGAAGCCTTCAAGCGCGGCCTTTACGATTTCCGCGTCGAGACCGAGCCGCTCCGCTGGCACGAAGGTTATGACTTCACGGCTGCGCGCAAGGGGGATGTGGTGCGGGACGTCATCAAGCCCGGAACACCGCAGCCGTCGGAGTATCTCGCCTTCAACACCCGCCGCCCGGTCTTCTCGGACATCCGGGTGCGTCAGGCGTTGACGCTCCTGTTCGACTTCCAGTGGATCAACCGCAATTACTTCTTCGGCCTCTATGGCCGTTCTGCGGGTTTCTTCGCGGGTTCAGAGCTATCGGCCTATAGCCGTCCCGCGGAGCCCCGGGAAAAAGCGCTGCTTGCACCCTACGCGGCCAGCGTCAGGCCGGACATTCTGGACGGGACCTACCGCCTGCCGGTCACAGACGGCTCCGGGCGCGATCGCACGACATTGCGCGCCGCCCTCACCCTGCTGTCTGAAGCTGGATACAAGCTTGACGGAGCCCTGTTACGCCGCCGTAGCGACAAGACGCCTTTGACCTTTGAAATTCTCGTCACCACCCGCGATCAGGAACGCATCGCGCTGGCCTATTCCCGCGACCTGAAACGGGCGGGCATCGATGTGACCATCCGGGCCGTGGATGCGGTCCAGTTCGATCAACGCCGGCTCAGTTTCGATTTTGATATGATTCCGTATCGCCTGGACCAATCGCTGTCTCCCGGCAACGAGCAGGCGTTCTATTTCGGCACTTCTGCTGCGGACAGCCACGGCACCCGCAACTACATGGGCGCGAAGAACCCCGCCGTCGACGCCATGATCACCGCGATCCTGGAAGCCCGTGAACAGTCGGACTTTGTCCCGGCTGTCCGTGCGCTCGACCGGGTTTTGATGTCGGGCTTCTACGCAATTCCGGTCTACAGCGCGCAGCAGCAATGGATCGCCCGATGGAATCGGATAGAACGGCCTTCAGTGACTGCGTTGACCGGATATTTGCCGGAGACGTGGTGGTACAAGCCGGCCCCCAAGGCGCAATGACCATGAGCGACGACTTGCAGGACTCTCTGGCCTCTCAGACCCCGACCGGCGGTTCTCCGACGCTGGATGACCTGTTTCGCCGCATCGCTGCGCGTCAACCGGACGCCGTGGCTTTGATCGATCCGCCGAACAAGCATCGCGTGACCGGGCGCCCGCCCATGCGCCTGACATTTAAGCAGGCTGACTACGCCATCTCCTCCGTCGCCACCGGTTTCATCGAAGCCGGCTTGCCGTACGGTTCGATTGTCGCTGTTCAATTGCCGAACACGATCGAGTTCGCCATTACCGTGCTCGGCGCCATCCGGGCGGGCATGATCGTTGCCCTGCTCCCACAGCTTTGGCGGCAATCGGACCTGACGACAGCTCTCAACCGCATCGGTGCGCGCGCCGTTGTCGGCATCGACCGGATCGAGCTTGTCGATCATGCCGAGTTGGTTATGAACGCCGCGGCTGAAGCATTTTCCATCCGCCATGTCTTCGGATTCGGACATGATCTGCCGGAGGGGATGTCCCCGCTGGAGATCGTGACAGATGGGCCAGCCGACTTCGCGTCGTTCTATCCGCTCGAAGCTCGCAAGCCGGTCATTGTGTCGTTCGATGTGATTGCCGATGGATTTCGCGCGATACCGCGGAATCATGTCCAGCTGATCTCGGGAGGCCTGGCGGTATTCCTGGAAAGCGAAGTGCCGCAAGGCGCCCAGCTCCTGTCAGCCATCATCCCGTCATCGTTCGGAGGGGTTGCCGCCTCCCTTGTGACATGGCTCCTGAGCGCAGGTTCGCTTGCATTTCATCATCCTTCAGACCTGCAAGTGCTCAAAAAGCAGATCGAGGAAGATGGCAACGACACGTTGATCGTCCCGGCTCTGCTGGCTTTGCGTTTGGCGGATGACGGCGCGTTGTCACACCCGTTCCCGATGCAGCGCGTGATCGGTCTGTGGCGCACGCCGGATCGCATCGCGTCCAGCGAGAATTGGCACGGAGCGAACGCAACGTTCACCGACATCTACCTATTTGGCGAGATTGGGTTGTATGGCGCGCGACGGCTTTCGGACGGTTCGCCGGCCCCGATTTCACCCGGACCATATGGCGGATCGCGCAACACCGTCGGCGAATTCGTGATGACCATGAAGGGCACCCTCGCCCTGCGCGGATCGATGATTCCAGTCGCGGCATATCGGCCTCCGTCGTCGTCCGAGAATATACTGTCCGAAGCCGCCCCGCCTGATTACGTCGATACCGGCTATGCTGCACGCCTCGATAAAGCGCGGGGCACCATCAGCATTACAGCTCCGCCGACCGGCATCGTTGCTGTCGGTGGATATCGGTTCCTGTCGCAGGATCTCGATGAATGGGCCAGGCGTCTCACGCCCGGCGCGATGCTCACGGCATTGCCCGATCAACTCAACGGCTATCGCCTCGCAGGCCGCGCGAGTGACAATCGGCGTGCCCGCGAGGCACTCGGCGAACTTGGTCTCAATCCTCTGATGGTCGAAGCGTTTCGCGACCGGACAAACTAGCCTTGAATTCATCAACCATGTTGACCCCTCATTAATAGCCGGAACCTAATGTTTGCGGACGGTGGAAGAATGCTGCCTGCTCCTGCATTTACGAAATTGGCGAGATCATGTCGCAGCAAGGACCGATTGTCGTTGTCTCAAAATCAGACGATGAGGCGCTGGCGAGCGCGATCCATCAGATCAAGTCGTTTCCCCTTGTCGATGTAACCTGGCCGGATGCCATCGACGCCATCGCGAAGCTGAAACCCGCCGCGGTTCTGGTCACGGATACCGCATCGGACGACGTCACCCTGCGACGCCTGGCGCAGCAACTTGATGGGATGCAGCCCTACGTTCCGGTCATCGCGATCGATCCGGCGACGGTCCTGCCATCGAATGTGATTTCCTTCACCCAGTCCGGCCGCGATCCCGAGCGGCTGGTGAGCCGGCTGAATGCGGCACTGCGGGTGAGAACCCTTCACGCCACCATGCTTCGCCGCATGACCGACAAGGCCGCGGCGCGCACCCGCCTGCCCGACAATGATCCGATCGAGGATGCGACGGTTCTCTTGATCGGGCGCGGCTCGTCATATCCGGCACTTTCGGTCGCCTTGGGCGAACAGATGGGTTTGGTTGGGGCGCTCAGCATCGAAGCGGCCGCCAAACATCTCAATGCCCGTGAACTCGACGGTATTATCGTCGGAGAAGGTTTTTCCGCGCGGGTCGTGGATGCATTCCTCACGGTGCTCTCCGAGGACACCCGCTTCCGCAACCTGCCGGTGGTGGTTTCCGGGGCGGCTGGCCTGATCGCCAGTTACGATCTGCCCAACCTCGAGATCACCATCGGTGAGCCTCGCACCGTTGCCGCCAGCGCGGTGCCGCTGATCCGCCAGCACGCCTTCGAGGCGCGCATCGACCGGGCCCTCAAATCAATCGACGCCGGCGGTCTGCTTGATCCGCGAACCGGCCTCCTCACCAAGGAAGCATTCGATCGCGACTTCGTTGGCGCGGTCACCGACACCCAAGCCCGAGGAGCCGGCCTGTCGGTAGCTCGCATTTCGTTCATGGCGGGCGCAGCCCCCGAACGCGCCCGGCTCGATGCCGCGCGCATCCTCAGCCGGCTGATGCGGCGGATGGATTTCGCGACGCTCGACGGCAATGACGCCATCCTGATCGTCTTCCCCGAAACCGATTTGCGAAACGCCCAAACCATCGCACGTCGGCTCGGCAGCGTGCTGAAGCACACGATGCACAGCCCCAATCGCGATCAGCGGCTGGACCCGCAGGTGACGCTGACAACGCTGTTGCCGTACGATACCACGTCGACGATCCTCGCCCGCATCCACGAGGATGGCCGCCGCGCCGCGGCCTCCTGATTGCGACATCCCTCCTTGCGGGATCAGGCTGCCTTGCGGCCTTCGGCCAGGTTGGCGAGGTCTCGCAGGATGGTGGTCGTGCCCTCGATCCGCTCGTCCGCCGTATCCCACTCCTGCAGAAACACCACCTTCATATCGGGACGCACCTTGGCGGCCTTACCATGCTGACGGATGAAGTAAACCAGCTTCTCCGGCTGCGCGAAGCTGTTGTCGCGGAAGCTGATCACAGCCCCCTTCGGACCTGCATCGACCTTTTCGATGTTCGCGCGACGGCAATATGATTTGATCGCAGCGACCTTGAACAGGTAGCGGACTTCGTCCGGCAGCGGGCCGAAACGATCGCGCAATTCCGCACCGAAGTTTTCGATCTCATCATCGGTGTCGAGGTCAGCAAGCCGGCGATAGAGCGATAGCCTGATCGACAGATCGGCGACATACTCCTCCGGAATGAGGACCGGCATGCCGAGCGTAATCTGCGGCGACCAGCGATCGGCAACCGGCTCGGAAATGCCGGCCTTGAGGCTGACGATCGCCTCCTCCAGCATCGATTGATAGAGTTCGAAACCGACTTCCTTGATGTGACCTGATTGTTCTTCGCCGAGCAGATTGCCTGAACCACGAATATCCAGATCGTGCGATGCCAGCTGGAATCCGGCACCGAGGGTTTCCAGCGACTGCAGAACCTTCAGCCGGCGCTCAGCCTGTGCGGTGATCTTCTGCTGCGCAGGTAGCGTAAACAACGCATAGGCGCGCAGCTTCGAGCGCCCGACGCGGCCGCGCAACTGATAGAGCTGCGCCAGACCGAACATGTCGGCGCGATGCACGATGAGGGTGTTCGCGGCTGGAATATCCAGTCCGGATTCCACGATCGTGGTGGAGAGCAGGATGTCGTACTTGCCGTCGTAGAATGCAGAGATGATGTCTTCGATCACCGACGGCGGCATCTGTCCGTGCGCCACCGCGACTTTCATCTCGGGCACGTGCTTGTCGAGGAAGTCCTTCGCCTCGGCGAGATATTCGATGCGTGGACACACGTAGAAGGCCTGGCCGCCGCGATAACGCTCGCGCAACAGCGCTTCGCGGATCATCAGCGGATCGAACGGGGCAACGAAGGTCCGCACTGCAAGGCGATCCACCGGCGGTGAAGCGATAATCGACAATTCACGAACGCCGGTCAGTGCCAGTTGCAAGGTGCGCGGGATCGGCGTTGCGCTCAAAGTCAGCACATGGATTTCGGAGCGCAGCTGCTTGAGCCGCTCTTTGTGAGCGACACCAAAGTGCTGCTCTTCGTCGACGATCACGAGACCGAGGTCCTTGAACTTGATGCTCTTGCCGAGCAAGGCATGAGTGCCGACGATGATGTCGACGCTGCCGTCCGCGAGCCCCTTCTTGACCTGGTTGAGTTCTTTGGTCGGCACCAGTCGAGATGCCTGCGCGACGTTGACCGGGAAGCCACGAAACCGCTCAGTGAAGTTCTTCGTGTGCTGACGCGCCAGCAGTGTGGTCGGCACGACCACCGCGACCTGCTTGCCATCGAGGGCCACAGCAAAAGCCGCCCGCAACGCCACTTCGGTTTTGCCGAAGCCGACGTCGCCGCAGATCAGGCGGTCCATCGGCCGGCCGGCGTCGAGGTCATGCAGCGTGGCATTGATGGCGCCAAGCTGGTCTTCGGTTTCCTCGTATGGAAAGCGAGCGCAGAATTCGTCGTAAGTGCCCTGATGCAGAGGAAACTTCGGCGCGACGTGAATCTGGCGTTCGGCGGCAATCTTGATCAGTTCGCCGGCGATCTCGCGGATACGATTCTTGAGCTTGGCCTTGCGGGCCTGCCAGCCGCCACCGCCCAGACGGTCGAGTTCGACATTGGTCTGGTCGGAGCCGTAGCGCGACAGCAGTTCGATATTCTCGACCGGCAGAAACAGCTTGGTCTCGTTGGCATAATGCAGTTCGAGACAGTCGTGCGGGGCGCCGCCAACGTCCAGCGTCTGTAGCCCGACGAACCGTCCGATACCGTGCTCGACATGGACGACGATATCGCCGGTGGCGAGGCTGGTGACTTCGGAGATGAAGTTCTCGAGCTTGCGGCTGGCCTTGCGCGGGCGGACGAGGCGGTCGCCGAGGATGTCCTGCTCGGTGATGAAGGCGACATTCTCGGTCTCGAAGCCGGACTCGAGACCCACCACTGCGAGCATCGTCTCGTTGCGCGGTGTCGCCTGCACCATGCGCCAGGTGTTGACGTTGGTGGTGTTGAGCAGCTTGTGATCCTTCAGCATGCTCGCCATGCGATCGCGCGAGCCTTCGCTCCACAGCGCGACGATCACCTTCTTGCGTGCGGCCTGCAGGCCGTTGACGTGGGCGACCACGCTTTCGAAGACGTTGACTGTCGCGTCGGCGCGCTCCGGGGCGAAATTGCGCCCCTGCCGCGCATCGATATCGACGACGCTCGTATCATCCGGGGGAAGCGCGAACGGCGTGAAACGCGCCAGTGCGTTGTCCTGGAGTTTCTTCTTCCACTCGTCCTCGGTCAGATACAGCCTGTCCGGCGGCAGCGGCTTGTAGATTGCGCCGCCGCCCGGCGTGCCCAGCGCTTCACGGCGGGCTTCATAGTAGTCGTTGATTTGGGTGAAGCGCTCGTGCGTCGCATCCTCAACTTGTGACTCGAATACGAGCGGCGCTTCATCGAGATAATCGAACAGCGTGTCCATCCGCTCCTGAAACAGCGGCAGCCAGTGCTCCATGCCCGGATGGCGGCGCCCCTCGGTCACAGCCTCATAGAGCATGTCATCGCGCTCCGGTGCGCCGAACTGGGCGACATAGCCCATGCGGAAACGGCGGATCGTTTCCGTGACAAGCTGGAATTCGGAGACGGGAACGAGATCGAGGCCTCGCATATCGAGCAGCGTGCGCTGCGACTCCGCATCGAATGTCCTGATCGATTCCAGCGTGTCGCCGAAGAAGTCGAAGCGGACCGGTTGATCGAGGCCTGCCGGGAAAAGATCGAGGATGCCGCCCCGCACTGCGTATTCGCCGGGCTCACGCACGGTGGAGACGCGGTTGTAGCCGTTGTGCTCCAACCAGGCGGCGATGGAATCCATCGGCACGCGGTGTCCCGGTGCCACCGACAATGCCTGGGCCGCCACCACATCCCGGGCCGGGACACGCTGAACGATGGCGTTGACCGTGGTCAACACGATCAGGGGCTTCTCACTGCCTTTCAGGCGCGAGAGCCGTGCCAGTGTGGTGAGGCGCTGCGCCAGAATTCCGCCGTGGGGTGAGACGCGGTCATAAGGCTGGCAGTCCCATGCCGGAAACTGCATCACCGCGAGATCGGGCGCGAAAAAGTCCAGCGCGCGCGCAAGCTGGGCCATCCGTGGCCCATCGCGGCAGACCACCGCAAGACTGACGGCCGGTGCATTGGCCTTCGCCGCAACGGCACGGGCGAGATCGGAGACGACCAGTCCCTCTGCCCCTTCCGCCACGTTCGAAAGCGTCAGTGCGTGACCGGGACGAAGCAATTGCGCCGGAGAACGAGTGGGCGCCTTCATGCCTGGTGTCCTGGGACCGAGAATGCCCTGATGCGTACGAAGATGCCGTTCGCATACTCGTCAGCGAGCGGTTGCCCTCCGCTGAACGCGGCGTACAGATCCGGGTCGGGCAATTCGATGAGGCGTTCGAGATCGACAATCTCGTCATCGGATAGGCTGGCGATATTTTCGTCGGCAAAGCGGCCGAGGATGATGTCCATCTCGCGCGTGCCCCGGTGCCAGCAACGAAACAGCAAGCGCTTGCGCCGATGGTCAAGCCCTTCGCTCGAACGTGTCGATCCGGTCATAGCCAAATTGTCTCCAACGCCAAAAGCCCGGACATGCCGGGCGGGCTTGATATAACTGTCGTAATCGGAGATGTCAGCATTTCTCTCGCGCTGCATCCGGGTTATGCAAAAGCGAGCCAACCGAGTCGCCGTGATGCGCCCTGCACTGCTCAATTCGCTGTTTGCGCCCGTGACAAGCCTGTCAGGCGTTGGCCCAAAGCAGGACAAGCTGCTGCGCTATCTGCTCGACCGCAGTGAAACGCCGCGGCTTGTCGATCTGTTGTTGCATCTCCCCACCAGCGTGATCGATCGGCGGACCCGCCCTCATATCCGCGATGCAGTTCCAGGAACCGTGGTGACGCTTGAGGTCACCGTCGATCGTCATCGTCCGGCGCCACCGGGTCGTTCCCGCGCACCGCATCTGGTCTATGCGAGCGATGAGACCGGCGATGTTGTTCTGACCTATTTTCGCGCCAAGCGTGACTACATCGAAAAGCTGCTCCCGGTCGGTGAAAAGCGCTACGTCTCGGGTACCGCGCAGTTGTTCGACGGCACGCTGCAGATCGTTCATCCCGACCGCGTCGTGGACGAAGAGGGATTTGCCAAGCTTCCCGGCATCGACACGGTTTATCCATTGACCGAAGGATTGATGGTCGGCGCAATCCGCCGCGCCATGGTCCAGGCCCTGCAAAAGCTGCCGAAGCTTCCGGAGTGGATCAGTCCGGAGGTCATGCGCCGTTGCAGCTTTCCCTCGTTCGCCGACGCCCTCCATCGCGTTCATGAGCCGGTCGAACTCAGCGACATCCTGCCGCAAAATCCATACTGGTCGCGGCTTGCGTTCGACGAACTGCTCGCGGGCCAGTTGGCATTGGCGCTTGTGCGCGCGCAGCTTCGCCGCCCCGCCGGGACGCGCCATGCCGGCGACGGCCATTTTCGCAGAAAGGTTATCGACGCCCTGCCCTATGCGCTGACGAATTCCCAGCAGGAAGCCGTTCGCGCCATCACCCACGACCTCGGCCAGCCGCTGCGCATGCTGCGCCTTCTGCAGGGCGATGTCGGTTCGGGTAAAACCGTCGTGGCGCTGCTCGCTGCTGCCGCGGTTGCGGAAGCCGGAAAGCAATCGGCGCTGATGGCGCCGACGGAAATTCTCGCGCGCCAGCATATCAAGACCATCGCACCGCTGGCCGAACACGCAGGCCTGCGCGTCGCAATCCTGACAGGACGCGAGAAAGGCAAGGAACGGCGCGACATCATCGCGCGTCTCGCCGACGGCGAGATCGATCTGCTGGTCGGCACCCATGCGCTGATCCAGGACGACGTGATTTTCAAATCGCTGGCGCTGGCCATCGTCGATGAACAGCACCGCTTCGGTGTACGTGAACGGCTCACGCTGACCGAGAAAGGCGAAGCTGTCGATGTCCTGGTGCTGAGCGCCACGCCCATCCCACGCACACTCGTGCTGACCTATTTCGGCGATATGGACATCTCCGAGTTGCGGGAGAAGCCCGCCGGCCGGCAGCCGATCGATACCCGGACCGTGCCGGACAGCCGGCTCAAGGAGATCATGGACGGCGTCGGCCGCGCCATCGACAACGGCAAGCAGATCTACTGGATCTGTCCGCTGGTGGAGGAGACCGAGGCGGAAGGCATCGAACATCTCACCAACGCAACCAAGCGCTTCGAAGTCCTTCAAAAGCGCTTTGGCGACCGGGTTGGTCTCGTACATGGCCAGATGAAGGGTGCCGAGAAAGATCGCGTGATGGCGCAATTCGCCGCCGCTGAGATCCAGGTTCTGGTGGCCACCACGGTGGTCGAGGTCGGCGTCGACGTTCCTGCGGCAACCATCATGGTGATCGAAAATGCCGAGCGGTTCGGCCTCGCACAACTGCATCAGTTGCGCGGGCGGATCGGGCGCGGCTCCGAGGCCTCGACATGCATCCTGCTCTATCACGAGCCGCTCAGTCAGATGTCGGCCGCCCGATTGAAGGTGATCCGCGAAACCACGGACGGCTTTCGGATTGCTGAAGAAGACCTGCGGCTACGTGGCGAAGGCGAAGTGCTGGGCACGCGCCAGAGCGGTCTACCGGGGTACAGAATTGCGCGGCCCGAGATCCATGCCCAGCTCATCGCGCAGGCGCGCGACGAGGCGCTCAACATCATGCAGAGCAATCCGAAGCTGGCCGGTGAGCGCGGTGAAGCACTCCGCTGTCTGCTCTACCTTTATGAGCGCGATGAAGCCCTGCCGCTGATCGGCGCCGGATAATTAATCGACCTTGGCCGGTGTGGGCGGGATCTGTGATGCGGTGGCGACCCTTGCGGCGTTGGCCATCTCGGCCAGCGCGTTGACCTTCTTCTGCGCATCGCCATTGGGCTGCACCACGCCGGCCGACATGATCAGCGTGGCAGCCTCCTCGGCATTCATCTCGACTTCGATGATCTTGCTCTTGGGCACATAGAAGAAGAAGCCCGTGGTCGGGTTCGGCGCACACGGCAGGAATACCGAGATGAACTCTTCCTTGCCCGGCAATCGGGTTGCGACTTCCAAGTTTGGCGGCTGCGAAATCAGCACGATCGACCACATCCCGGGCGACGGAAATTCCACCAATCCGACGCGGCGGAAGCTCGATCCCGTGCTTGAGAACAAGGTTTCGAAAACCTGTTTAAGTCCGCGATAGATCGCGCGAACCACGGGCATGCGCCCGAGGATCGCCTCGCCAAGCTCGACGAGAGACCGGCCGATCAGGTTCGCGGTAAGGAACCCGAGAAACGTCAGCGCGAAGACGGCGACGACCAGGCCTGAGCCAGGAAGGCCGAACGGCAAATAGGTTTCCGGCCGGTATGCGACAGGAACGAAGGGGCGGACGATGCCGTCCACCCACGTCACGAACCACCATGTCAGGTAGAACGTAATCGCAATCGGACCAGCGACGATCAGACCGGTGAGAAAGTAGTTCCGCAGCCGTGCCACGAAACCACGCGGTGCATCCGGCGAATGCCCAGGCTGCAAATCGCCGGGACCCAACGTGGGGGTGGGATTATTCATCGTGGAACCGAACCATCCTTATTCCAAAGTATTCGGACAAGATCGCAAATCGTTGCGACACCACTTTATCAGGTTTTTGGGTGCTCCAATCCCTTCATCTGCGACCGTTTGTCTACTCCACGGTCACCGACTTCGCGAGGTTCCGCGGCTGGTCGACGTCGGTGCCCATCACCACCGCCGTGTGATAGGCCAATAGCTGAACCGGGATGGCGTAAACCAGCGGTGTCACGGTCGCAGGCATGTCCGGCAGGACAATGGTGACAAGGGATTCGACCGTCGCTTCCTCTGCCCCCTTGGTGTCCGTCATCAGGATGATCTTTCCGCCACGCGCGGCGACTTCCTGCATATTCGAAACCGTTTTGTCGAACACCCGGTCAAACGGTGCGATGACGACCACCGGCATCTTCTCGTCGATCAGGGCGATCGGGCCGTGCTTCAGTTCGCCTGCCGCATAGCCCTCCGCGTGGATATAGGAGATTTCCTTCAGCTTCAGCGCGCCTTCCATGGCCAGCGGATAG
Source organism: Bradyrhizobium sp. SYSU BS000235 (assembly GCF_049747295.1). Lineage (NCBI taxonomy): Bacteria > Pseudomonadati > Pseudomonadota > Alphaproteobacteria > Hyphomicrobiales > Nitrobacteraceae > Bradyrhizobium > Bradyrhizobium sp. SYSU BS000235. The sequence continues at coordinate 5,247,185 of NZ_JBMHJM010000001.1, read as the reverse complement.
CTCGTGCCGCGGCCGAGATAGAGCACGTCCTGACTCTTGGCGATGTCACGCGCCAGCTTCTCGATCTGCGGCTCGAGCGCTAGGGCCTCCGTCATCAGACGTGGCACTTCGACCAATCCGTGTACGAGCTTGGCTTCGTCCTCGTCGGACAACTCGCCACGCGCCTTACCGGCGGCAATGGCGAACGCGGCCAAGGCCATCAGCTGACACGTGAAGGCTTTGGTTGAGGCGACCCCGATCTCGGGACCCGCCAGGGTCGGCAGCACGGTTTCGCTTTCCCGGGCGATCGTTGACGTCGGAACGTTCACGACGGAGACGGTGTGCAGTCCCTGCGATTTTGCGTAGCGCAGCGCGGCGAGCGTGTCGGCGGTTTCGCCCGATTGCGAAATAAACACCGCAAGGTCGCCCTTGCGCAGCGGCGCCTCGCGGTAACGAAACTCAGATGCGATATCGAGTTCGACCGGCAAGCGTGCAAAGCGCTCGAACCAGTATTTGGCGACAAAGCCTGCGAGGCTTGCTGTCCCGCACGCTGCAATCGACACGCGCTGGATGTCCTTGAAGTCAAATGGCAGCTTGCCCGGGATTGCCACCCGTTCGCTGGCGAGGTCGACATAATGCGCCATCGTGTGGCCGACGACTTCCGGCTGCTCGTGAATTTCCTTCGCCATGAAGTGACGGTAGTTGGCCTTGTCGACCAACGACGTCGCCGTGTTGTGCCGCACGACGTCGCGCTCAACGGCCGCATTCGTATCGTCGTAAATGGCGGCGCCGGTGCGCGACAGCACGGCCCAGTCGCCGTCTTCGAGATAACAGATGGCATCCGTAAACGGACCGAGCGCGATGGCGTCGGAGCCGAGATACATTTCGCCTTCACCGAAGCCCACCGCCAGCGGCGATCCCTTGCGGGCGCCGATCATCAGGTTGTCTTCGTTCTTGAAGATGAAGGCGAGCGCGAATGCGCCGTGCAACTGCGGAAGTGTCGCCTTGACGGCTTCGACGGGTGACAGTCCTTTCATCAGATAGGAATTGACGAGATGGGCGACGACCTCGGTATCGGTCTCGCTGGAGAACTTTGCGCCCTCTTTCTCGAGCTGGCTGCGCAGAGTGCGGAAATTCTCGATGATGCCGTTATGCACGACCGCGACATTGTCCGTCGCGTGCGGATGCGCGTTGTTCTCCGTGGGCTTGCCATGGGTGGCCCAACGGGTATGGCCGATACCGATGTGCCCCGCCAGCGGCGATGACTTCAGCACGGCTTCCAGGTTTTTCAATTTGCCCTTGGCGCGGCGGCGGTCGAGCTGCACGCCTTCCAGCGTTGCCACGCCCGCCGAGTCATAACCGCGATATTCGAGCCGCTTGAGGGAATCGACCAATTGGTCCGCAACCGGACCCCGCCCCAAAATACCTACAATGCCGCACATGCGGTTTGATATCTCCAAATCGCCCGAAACATGGACTTCCTCTTACAAAGGATTACCACATTCCGGACTCAATAATTGTTGCGAATTGAGACAGGGTAAACCATTAACGCCTCACAAAGCGAAGCCTATCGCCCTGTCAATGCTTGGGTTTTCGGTTCAGCAGCTTCATGTCCCGGAAGCGTTTGGCCCAACCTTCGCGCACAGTCGGCTGGCTGCGCTCAATCATCAGCGCTTCATTCGGCACGTCACGGGTCACCACTGATCCCGAGCCGATATAAGCCCCAACTCCGATCTTGACGGGCGCCACCAGCGACGAGTTGGTGCCCACGAACGCGCCTGCACCGACCTCGGTCCGGTGCTTGTCGAAGCCGTCGTAATTGCAGGTGATGGTGCCGGCACCGATGTTGGCATTTTCGCCGATGTGGGAGTCGCCGATATAGGTCAGGTGATTGGCCTTGGCGCCGGCGTCGATGGCTGCGGCTTTCGTCTCGACGAAATTGCCGATCCGCACGCCCTCACCCAAAACTGTTCCCGGACGCAGGCGCGCATAAGGACCGACGGAGGCCTTCTTGCCGATGCGTGCACCGACGATATTGGAGAAGGCGTGAATGACCGCGCCGTCGGCGATGCTCACATCCGGACCGATCACCACGAAGGGCTCGATCGTCACATCGCGTCCGAATGTCGTATCAGCCGCCAGATAGACAGTGTCCGGCGCAATCAACGTCACGCCGGCATCGAGTGCGGCCTGCCGCAATCTGCGCTGCATGACCTGCTCGGCTTCAGCGAGTTGGGACTTGGTGTTGATCCCGCGCACTTCGTCTTCGTCGGTTTCGATCACGGTCGCACGCAGGCCAAGTTCGCGCACGATGCTCACCGCATCGGTGAGATAGTACTCACCTTTGCTGTTGCCGTTGCCGATCTGGTCGAGAATCTTCAGCGCCGTCTTGCCTGCAAAGGCCATGACCCCGGCATTGCACAGCGTGATCGCACGCTCGGCTTCACTGGCGTCGGCCTGTTCCCGGATTGCAACCAGTTGATCGCCTTCCACCAGCAGCCGTCCATAGCCGGTTGGATCCGCGGCGCGGAATCCAAGAACCGCGAGCGTCGCACCATCTTTCAGGGCTGCTCGCAGACGCTGGAACGTCGCTGCACCGATCAGCGGCGTATCTCCGAATGCGATGAGCAGGTCGTCAGCGCCCTTTGCGATCGCCTCGCGCGCCGCGAGGACAGCATGCGCCGTGCCGAGACGTTCCTTCTGCGTGAAGATCGCAGCGCCGGGACGGACGCGCTTGATTTCGTCCACCACCGCCTGATGATCTGGCCCGACCACAACCGCGACCGCATCGTCTTTTCCGTTGGGCGCAGCGGACAGCACGTGACCAACCAGCGAGAGACCGGCCACGGGATGCAGGACCTTCGGCAGGCTTGAGCGCATCCGAGTTCCCTCGCCGGCCGCAAGCACGACGGTAAGGGTTGTTGTGCCGGTCATCTGATTCCCCGTTTTGCAATCGAGTTGTTCCGGAATCGTCTTAACGACTAGCGGGGCATTCGGGCAAGCCGCAAGTCTGCGCGAACCTTGGAATCGAGATGCGCGCGTGGCGTGGGAGACAAAAGTATCTTCCATCCGCTTCCACCGGCGCATCTGGGTGAAGTTCCTGTTAAGGTTTGATTATTGATTCGCCTTTTCCGGAAGCAGGACTGCACACAGGTTATGACCAAGAATCCCAAGCACCCCGCTGGTAACGTGGCGCGTAAGGTTGGCAGCGGCTTTCTCGAGCGTCTTCTCTCTTTTGTGGACGCCGCCTCGCTTAAAGTGATTGCCGGAATCAAACATCTCGCCGGATTTAAGCGTTTCATCGCCAAGGAAGACGAACTCGACGGGCGCATGATGCTGCGGCTCGGTGCGTGGGGCATCGGCTCGATCGTCGCGCTTGTGATTGGGATCATCGCCCTGCAATCGCCCGCCTCCGCCCGCCGCGACCAGGCGAGCACCGACGTCACGCAGCAGGCTCAACAGCTGCAGCGGATCGCAAAGGATAGCCAGAACCAGACGCGTCAGATGTCTGCCGCGATGGACACACTCAATAAGGATCGCGATCGTCTCTACAATCGCGTCACCGTGCTCGAGCAGGCGCTGGACGCCGTCAACGGATCGATTGCGAAGCTGAGCCTGCCGCAAGTTGTGGCGGTTGCAGCGCCATCGGTTGCTCCCGCATCGTCGCCGTCATCGACACCTCCGCAATCAGCGCCGCAACAGGCAGCAGCGGAACCTGTCACAACGCCGTCTGCCGATGTGCCGACGGCAAGTGTGCAACCGCGGCCCGATACCAAACCTTCGGATCAGAAGTCCGCGGACACGAAACAGCGCGCCGCTGAGGTCAAAAAGGAAAAGGAAGCGCAGCCTCCGTCTGCACCTGTCGTTCCGCCGAAAATTGCCTCCGTCGCAACGGTTTCTCCGCCAGCTCCTGCTCCCGTAAAGGTCGAACAGAAGCCTGAGACAGAAACAAAACCGCAAGCCAAAGCTGCAGACAAACCGTCTGATCAGGCGGCCGCCGCGGGTGATCAGGCACCTGCGGTCACTGGCAGCGTCGCAAGTGCGGAGATGCCCAACAGTGACGACAACGTCGAAAAGCCGGTCGAGCGAACGAAGTTCGGTGTCGACCTCGGCGGGGCAAACTCCCTGGAAGGTTTGCGTGCGCTGTGGCGCGGTCTGCGTGGCCCGCACAGAGAGTTGTTCGCGCAAATGCAGCCGCTGATTGTCGTCAAGGAACGAACCACCGGGCGTGGTATGCAGCTTCGTCTTGTCGCAGGTCCGCTGTCCGATGCTGCAGCCGCAGCGAAGCTTTGCGCGACTTTGACAGAAAGAAGCAAACGCCCCTGCGAGCCCTCTGTTTACGATGGCCAGTTGCTGGCGATGCGCGCGTATCACGGCCGCGAGACCGCCAAGACGGATGCTGATACCGCAAAGAGCGATACCGCGGCCCAAACGGATGCGGCCAAAACAGATACAGCCAATGCTGCGAAGTCTGAGTCTCCTGCCGCGAAGCCTGAGCCTGCGAAGAAGCGCGAAGCTTCAAACTATCGGCGGCGTAGCCATGTGCATGTCGTCCCGCCGCCTCCCCAGCCTGCAGCGCCGCCGGCACCACCGCCGTCGCGCTGGTCGTTGAGCTCGATTTTCAGCGGCAGACAACAGCAGTAACAACTTCAAAGATCGGGTTGTGTCGCTGCGCAATCCGAACCATATTCGGCCCATGAAAAAAGAGCCGTTCAGACTGACGCCTTACCAGGTGCAATGGGTTTTAATCGTGGGATTTCTCACGATCGGCTACGCCATTTACCTGCGCTATATGGCCATCGAATTCTCGCAAGTGAGGCTGGAGTGTGATGCCGGCCTGCAGACCATGCTCTGCAAGACACGTCTCCTGATGACGTATCTCTTCAAGCACTATGTGTTCGGCGGCGCTGCGCTGATCATTGCGATCCTGCATTTGATCCGGCCCTCGATCGTCACCCTCACGCTCGGATTGGTCGCCGCGTGCTTCGGTATCGTGCTGTACAATATCGGGTTGGCCGGCGTCGCGATCGGGTTGCTTATTTTGGGCTTTGCCCGACCCGCGCCCGAGACAGCGTAAGCGCAAACAGCAGGTACAAGCCGCAAGTCCAGAGCGACTGCCAGTTCGCCGGTCCTTCGTTGAACCCGATATAGACCGCCGACAAGGCCAGCGTGACCGCAAACGCCGACTCCGCGATGGGACGCTTTCCGCCGAATGGACGGTTGATTGCGGTCAGCAACAGGAACGGTACGATCGCCATCGTCAGCGCGGCGAATTGGAAATCCCGATAACGGGGATCGAAGACCAATCCCAACGCGGTCTCTGTCGCCAGGACCGCCGTGATCAGCACCGCGATGCCGAGAATGGTCTGCATCCGCGATGTGGTGCGATAATCACGCGGCCCCAGTATATCCAGGAAGGTCGGCAGACTTCGCCCGTACATCACCGTATTTGCAACGATCAGTGGCGACAAAATGCCCATCGCGAACAGGAATCCGCCGCGGAGCCAGCCGCCGAACCCGAGGCTTTCCACGACCATCTTGTCGAACGCGAGGCCTAGCAGCGAGCCGCCTGTCGCTGCCGAGATCCCCACCACGATCCACGAACTCAATCGCGGCGACCAGGGACGATGGCGCAGCGTCAGGAATGCGACACCAAAGACAAGAGCGGCAAAGATCATTCCGGCGATGGCGTAGAGTTTGGCCTCCGGGAAATTCGAGATCGGTACGCCGGCCGGATATTTCAAAGCCCTGTCTCCGCCGGCATAGAAAAGCCCCCAGTGGCCGCCGACGGTGCCTTCCCACATGCGCTTCCACGGCTGGTCATAGGCCTCGATGAGGTTGACCCGGAACTTCTCCTGCCGCGCGAGCTCAAGAATTTCAGATACGATCCGCGCCTGATTGGCCCGCGACGGCAAAGCCCCTTCCCGCATGCGCCCGGCGCTCGGCCAGCCGGTTTCTCCGATCAGGATTTCCTTGTTCGGAAACGCCACCGCCATCCGCTTTCGAATCGCATCAACATGGCTGGCTGCGTAACGGGCGCGAATCGGGAAATCCTCCCAGTACGGCAGGATGTGAATCGTGACGAAATCCACCGCATCGTAGACGTCGCGATTTTTGAGCCAGAATTCCCATACGTCAGCATAGGTGACCGCGACGTCGCCCACCTTCGACTTCACGTAACGAATATTGGCGACGAGGTCGGCCGCGGTCATTTCACCGCGTAACAGCACCTCATTGCCGACAATGACCGCCTTGATGTCGTCGGGATATTGCTTGGCCAGCGCGATGGCGGTTTCCATCTGCGCACGATTGTCGATGCGGTTGGTCCCAATCCAGATACCCAGCATCACCTTCAGACCGGCCTTGCGGGCCAGTTCAGGGACCTTGTCGAGGCCATTGCCGACAGAATAGGTGCGGACACAGCCGGTCACCTTGGCGAGCTGCGCGAGGTCCTGTTCCATCTGCTGCGGCGCAATCACAAGCCCCGGCTGCAGCGGGTTCTGGTCCCCGCGGAACGGTGCATAGGACACGCATTCGAGCTTGGCCGAGGGATCGATCGGCGCACGCGCCAATACGACCGGTGTGGCTAACCACCACCACACTGCGGCAATGATACCGAGGGATACGATGAGAAGGGCCAGCGGCGCGCGAAGCGAAGAAATTGGTTCCGTCCTCCAGAAGGTCCCGTCGATTAACCGGTCATCGCCGCTCTGCCAAGACCCGATCGCGTCCACCCACCGGTCTTCTCGTCGCATTGTTTAACCAAGTAAGTTTAACTTTCCGCTTTGCTGGACAAAAACGCAAATGTCCGTCAATGGGAACGGGCGTGCGGGAGGGCAATCTTCCGCCGCAATGGGAAGGCATCAGGCAGGATCAGACTGCGGGTTACCTGGCTTTCCCAGAGGCTTCCCTAAAGAAGCTTCAAGTGACAATTTACAGCGGACAGGCCGCCAGGCGGCACGCAATCGATTGGGGACTTCATGCGTCGCGTTCTTAACGGATATCGTTCGGCACTTGTTCAACGCGTCGCTGCGTCCGGCCTTGCCCTTCTCATCGGGATTGGAGGCGCCCTCGCCCAAAGCGGAGATTCGCGGGCCCAGGACCAGGCGCCGAAGCCGCCTTCTGCTGCGGATGCCGCTAAAGACAGCCAGCGCAAGACCGACGAGTTCGCAGAAGCCGCGCAGGCCATCAATGGTCCCGCCGGTAATCCGGAGTGCGTCTGGCTCGGCCGCCGTGTCGTCCGCCTGATGTGGCTTGATGACCTCGATACCGCGTTTCGCCATCTCGATCTTTATGACCGGTTCGGTTGCCCCGGCGGGCATGTCCAGGCGGCGTTCCGTTGCTTGACCCGATTCGGTGCGTCGATCGATCCGAAGGTGCCCGACACGCTGAATGGCCGTGTCCACGCCTGCTGGGTCAACCCGAGCGCACAGCCGCAAGCCGCCGCATCCACTCCGGCTGCACCGCCTGCGGCAGCTGCCCCCGCGACACCGCCGGCTGCGGCACCAGCAACCCCCGCTGCACCGCCTGCAGCCGCTCCAGCAAAATAACCAGCGAGCCTTGGAAGACGCGGGAACGAACCGGATTTATTCCGGTTTGAAGGATGTTGGGCGCCCTGAAAACGCCATGACGCCATACGAGTTGTTAAACCGTGATGGCTATATAAGCTGGCCTCATCACTTCCTTGGACGAACCTAGGGGACAGGTTCGTGATCCTGCCACGTTGGCCCCGTATGGTTTTCACGATGCGTGCCGTCGTAGCTGCCCTTTTTTGTGTCACTGTCCTCCATGCTGCCCTCTGGGCCGTATTCCGAGACGAGCAGACCGCCCCCGACTTCAATGGAATGCTGCCGAGCGTGTCCTACGCGCCGTTCGAGGGATCGGCGCATCCGGACGTGGACAACATTCCACGGGTCGAGAAGATTCGCGCGGACCTGAAAAAGCTCTCCACGATGACCAAGGCGATCCGCCTGTATTCGTCGACGGGCGGCGTGGAGCTGGTGCCGCCGATTGCCGCAGAATTCGGCCTCAAGGTCATGCTGGGCGCGTGGATCGATAAGCACGCCGACCGCAATGAGCGCGAGATCGCGGCCGCTATCGATCTTGCCAAGCACAACAGCAACGTCATCGGCATCGTCGTCGGCAACGAGACGATCTACCGCGGCGAGCAAAAGGCCGCGGACCTCATTGAGCTGATCCAGCGCGTCAAAAGACAAGTCAATGTTCCTGTAACAACTGGTGAAATATGGAACATCTGGCGTGACGACCTCAAGGATGCGAACGATGAAGGCCGCCGGTCGCTGGCGTCGTCCGTGGACTTCATCGCCGCGCACGTTCTGCCCTACTGGGAAAACTTCACCGATAAACAGGCCGTCGATCAGGCCATGTATATCTATGGCCTGCTGCGGGAGATCTTCCCCGGCAAGCGGATCATGATCGCGGAGTTCGGCTGGCCGAGCGCCGGTTACAATCTGAAGAACGCGGTCCCCGGTCCGTTTGAGCAGGCTTCCGTTCTGCGAAACTTCGTGGTCCGGGCCGAAGCCGTTGGCATGGAATACAACATCGTCGAAGCCATCGATCAACCGTGGAAGTTTTTTGAAGGCGGCGTGGGACCTTACTGGGGTATTCTTAATGCCTCGCGCGAGCCTAAGTTCTCGTGGACCGGCCCGATCGTCGACCCTGACTACTGGAAGATCGCCACGATCGCGGTTCTGGTTGGTTTCCTGATGTCGTTTCCGATCTTCCGGCTTTCCAAGCCGACGGTGATGCAGTCCGTTGTACTGGCCACCGCGGCCAACGGCGTCGGCGCGTGGGTCGCGACTGTCTTCGCCTACTGGAACACGCATTACTTCGTCTTCGGCTCTGCTTTTGCCCTGACCCTCGGCCTTGTCCTGTTGGTCCCGTTGGTGCTCATCGCCATGGCCCGGATCGAGGAGATCGCCACCATCGCCTTCGGCCGCCCGCCTGCCCGCCTGATCCCGCCATCAGGCATGCCCGTGCCGGCTGAGGGCTATTGCCCCAAGGTCTCCATCCATATTCCGGCCTATTTCGAGCCGCCGGAAATGCTCAAGCAGACCCTCGATGCGGTGGCCCGGCTCGACTATCCGAACTTCGAATGCGTGGTGATCATCAACAACACGCCGGACCCGACATTCTGGCAGCCGATCCAGGATCATTGCCGTTCGCTCGGTGAACGGTTCATCTTCATCAACGCCGAGAAGGTGCAGGGCTTCAAGGCGGGTGCGCTGAAGATCGCGATGGCCCGTACGGCTCCGGATGCCGAAATTATCGGCGTGATTGACGCCGACTACGCAGTGACGCCGGATTGGCTCAAGGATCTTGTTCCATCCTTCGCCGATCCGCGGGTGGGCCTGGTGCAGGCGCCGCAGGATCACCGGGACGGTAATCGCTCACTGATGCACTACGCCATGAATGGCGAATATGCCGGCTTCTTCGATATCGGCATGGTGCAGCGGAACGAGACCAATTCAATCATCGTCCACGGCACGATGTGCCTCATTCGCCGCGCGGCAATGGACACGGCGGGCGGCTGGGCCGGCGACACGATCTGCGAAGATACCGATCTTGGTCTCGCCATTATCGAGCAGGGTTGGCTGACCCACTACACCAACAAGCGTTACGGCTACGGTTTGTTGCCCGACACTTATGAGGCGTTCAAGAAGCAGCGGCATCGCTGGGCCTATGGTGGCTTCCAGATCGTAAAGAAGCATTGGCGCCGGTTCTTGCCGGGTGCGAGCCGACTGTCGCCGGATCAGAAGCGTGAGTTCTCCCTCGGCTGGCTCAATTGGCTCGGCGCGGAAAGCCTAGGCGTGGTGGTGGCTATCCTGAACCTGATCTGGGTGCCTGTTGTGTCCTTCGCCGACATCGCCATTCCAGACAAAATCCTCACGCTGCCAATCATCGCGGCGTTCCTGGTATCGCTCATCCATTTCCTGGCGCTCTACCGCCTGCGCGTACAGGTGAAGGTTGGTCAGATGCTCGGCGCCATGATCGCCGCCATGTCGGTGCAGTGGACCGTGTCGCGCGCGGTCGCCAATGGACTGATCACCGACCACCTGCCGTTTGCCCGCACCTCGAAGGGCGGCCTGTCGCGAATGTCGGTGGAGTTTCAGGCGTTCTGGGAAGCGGTCATCGGTGTGCTGCTGATTATCGGCGCAATCGTGCTGGTCGCGTTCAATACGAAGGAAGTCCGCGAGATCAACATTTTCGCAGGCGTGCTGGTGCTCCAGAGCCTGCCCTTCCTCTCGGCTGTGGCGATCGCTATCCTCGAGAATTCGCGCATCAACGCCTTTGAGTTCTGGCATAGTTCGGGAATCCGCGCCGCGGAACTGATCGGGCTTCGCCGGGAGGCGATCCCCGCGTCGGTCGGCTCAAAGCCCCCGTCGGAAGTGCGGCAGGAAATCAATTGAGGGTTCAGGCTGGGAGTTGAGCGCCGCGACATCAGTTTGCGGTGCTGAGCGTACATCTCATCAGCAGCCGAGCGGTCTCCCCACTCAGCTTTGCGCTGCCCAAGTCTTCTTTTACGACGCTTTCGACGCAACGCGAATTCTACCTGCCCGCCGGTTCCTCCGGCGGGCTCGCGTGACGCTTGTAATGATACTGCCAGTCGGCCCCTAGTTCATTCCTAGAGGACGATCTCCCTGCGCGGTTCTGACGAAGTCGCTTCGATCTTCGCTGCGGCTTCACGTTCCTGAGCCGTCACAGGCAGCTGCAGGACCCGTGCGCGCTGCCCTTCGGACAGCAACGTCACCAAGACCGTCGTTCCGTCGGGGAACATCAGCGCATCATGATGCTGGTGCTCGCTCTCCGGTGCAATCTGGCAGAAGCGCGCGACTTGAGTGCCGGCGCTCTTCGTCATGATCCAGTTACGGTTGTATTTGACCTCTTGCTCGAAGGCGAGCTCGGTTCCCGGTAGCAGACATACTGCGACGCCCGGTTCGCCGAGCGCGGCGAAACCATGGGTCGAAGTACCCGGGAAGCTCGTCGAGACAAGGACGTCACCAACCTTGGCGGGACGGGACGCAGTTGCATGCAGGCTGTAGTCACACATGAGATTGCTCCTCTCGTCGAGATAGCCGATCCGCATCCGCACGTGGAGGCGGACTTTCTATCTGTGTGTTCGCGTTGAACGCGTCGATGGTTTTGCAGTTCCTACAGCTCGAGATTTTTTTGTCGGTATTGCCAGGCTTGTGATGCTCAAAGTCATCTAGTGCGCGCCGGCGTGATCAACATCAGCCAAAAGATATCACTTCAGTCGAAAGATATCCCGGCGCGGATTTTCCTCGAGGCGTGCACGCTGCTCGTCCTTGCAGACGTCGACACGAACGCTCGCCTGTCCTTCTGCCGAGAGATGTCAGAACATCGCACTGCGAACTGCCGCGACTGCGGAGCAGGCGCCACAAGAATCGCGGCGGTCAGGATAAGCGGGCCCGCACGACGTATCATTGCCGTTCGGTCGATCGTATGTGCGATATCGACGCCACCGCATGACGACTCATCGAAATATCGCCAATTGTGTTTTCTTTGCAGCGAGAGGCTGCAAACGGCGCCCGTCAGTTAATCCTCTTTGTTCATTCTGCACTCATGACGCGTGCGGTAGCGTCTCCGCGCCGTCCGAGTTTGAGTCGGCTCGAAAGGATATGTGAATGCGCATTTGGATCTATTCGACCGCCGCGGCGCTCGCGGCGTTTTGCAGTCTTTCAACCGGACCAGCGAATGCACTGCCGGCTGATCGTCTGGCGGCCCCGTCCGCTGTCGAACAGACGCAGTTCATCTTCGGCGGCCGAAACTACTGCTGGTACGACGCCGGCTGGCATGGTCCGGGCTTCTACTGGTGCGGTTATGCCATGCGGCGTGGCTTCGGCTGGGGCGGTGGAGCAGGTTGGCGCGGCTGGAATCACCGGGCCGTACGTCCTCACATTGGACGCCCCGGTCGCCCAGTGGTGCGCCCTGGCCGCCCCGGTGGTCGCCCAGGCGGCGGACACGGAGGTGGCCGTCCAGGTGGTGGCCACGGCGGCGGTCATCATCATCGGTAATCGGTGACAACTGAACATGAGGCTCGGCCAAGTGCCGGGCCTTTTTGTTTGGGTACAAAATCCCCCAGCCGAAGCATAGACTTGACCCAGGCGGACGTGGCCCCTACACACACGCCAACATGTGAGCGCGTAGCTCAGGCGGTAGAGCACGTGACTTTTAATCATGGGGTCGAGGGTTCGAGTCCCTCCGCGCTCACCATGTAAAGTTCCGATAAAACAAAGACCTAGGCGGTGTCCCTCAGCGAAAGCTTACGCCCTAAGTCGGATAGCCGGAACGAATTGGCTCCTTCAATGTTGCTCTGCAGCATGAATGGAGTCCTGCGATGAGCGACACCCCGAAAGTCCCCGCCTCCGACACCCAGCCGAAGCGATCGGAAAGCGCGCCACCGAAGCCGAGCCCGTTCGCGGACGGCCTGGAAAATCCTCGAAGCAGCCACTGCTAAAGCCACACCGTTTAAGACGGGACTGACAGAACACTGCAACACGAGCAGCGCCGTCGTGGTTCAGTGAGCCCCTTTCAGCTTACAGGATGTCGAGCAAGTGGTTTTGACGCCTTTGCCGCACACCTGACAGACGGCCATACACTGCTCAAGGCTGCTGGGATTGTATGGCGAGTACAGCTTGGCCGCACAGGCCTGCGTTTCCTGAGAGAGAGGCGCCTGCTCCGGCAGCACAAAATAGAAAGTCACGCCAAGGATAGCGAGAGCAGCGACCATCGCCGCGACGATCACCCGCCCGGTATGGCGCTTCTTTTGACCATGCTTGGGTTTAACCGAACCGGCAACTTGTTGTTTTTGCATCGGCAAGCAACGCCCCCACCCGCTTGCTGTTCCACGGTGCTCCACTCCAGTCGGCCCTTGAGGCAGGATTAGGGTCGACGAACAGTAAAAATGCGTGGCGATGTGAGTTTTTCAACAGGCCGCTAGGTTGTCGCCATTGGTTTCGAACGTGACAGCCAGGACGACAACGTCGCCGGCACAAACCCGACGACCCCATACAGAATGTTATGCAGAAGGCCGCTTTCGCCTTCCATTGTGCCGTAGAGAATGAGCGTCGCTACAAAGGCGAACGCGCCGGTCAGCAGAAGCCGCAGGTTGGGGCCGATCGATTTGATGTGAAACAGGATGTCGTCAACGGCCCCGGTCATGGCCGCTGGGATGAATCCGAACAGGTAAGAATACGGCAGAGCAAGGAAGAACACCTTGAACAGCTTGCCCAGTTCTTCGCTGACCGGCGGCTGCCAGAAGCCGGACGTGACGGAGGATGCGACCAGCAGCAGAAATCCGCCGATGAACGGACCCAGCAAGATGAAAATTACATATCGCCGCATCATGCCTCCCGGGCGAACTTCTGAACCACCACACGAGATGTCGGCCGAACTGTAAAGAAAAGGGCGCGTCTGGAAAGCCCGAACGCGCCCCTCCCTTAATCTCGCTGAACCAGGCGGAAAGACCGCCCTGTCCGAAGCTTTGACAGCTTAGCGGGCGGCCTCAGCGAGGTGACAGCGCTTGGATTGAGACACTGGACCACCTCCTTTCGTTGTTGACGATGCTGGTAAGGTAAGTGGTCCTGACGGATTGTCAAAGGGTGTCGAGGGTCGATCAGCGCACAACAGCAGGTTGCGACTTCATCTGCGCCGAGATTTCACTGATAAGTTCCGACAGCGGGACATGGATTTTGATCGGCTTGAAGTGAAGCTTGAAGGTGAGCAACGGCTCGTGGCAGCGCAGCCCCTTTCCACCTTTCACCAGGCCAAGGTCGCGAATCAGCCGGTAGCTTCCATCGCTCATCCGGACCAGCCGGACGTTCTCGAAGTGCTTCTCAAAGTAGGTCTTCAAAGACAGCATCTGCGCTCCTCAGCGGAAGCAAACATCCACAGCGTTACGATTCCGTCAACTCGCGGTCATGCAATTGTTGTGCGCTGCAGCGGAGCGTATCTCGCGCGGGCGCTTGGGGCCGAACTATCCGGTCGCGGGAAACTCCGGACCGCACCCGCTGCTCAAGGTGATCTCGCAGGACCTTCTCAGGGCTTATTGCGGATTGGCTAAGCGCCCGCCTCCTCAAATCACCTCCCGCTCCTCCAGCACGGCATATTGCCGGCACTGGCATTCCGGGGCGCGGTTGGTGATGAGATTGCGCAGGACACCCGCCGGAATTCCGGGTGACGCTTTGGCGGCTTTGGCCACCTTCTTGTCGATGAGCGCATCGACCTCGGCGCGGATGGCGTTGATACGGTCCTGCAACGACTGTTTCATGTGGTCTCCGTTAATGCTGCGTCGGCTGTGACGTCCGTTGACGTGTGCGCGGGATCATCAGCGTGTTTTCGTCTGCTTCCAGCTGCTGCGTTTTGTGCACGACGCAAAACGAGGTCCCGCTCCTTCTCGCGTTTCGCGATGTAGACTTGCAGATCGTGTGGCAGCGCGTGGAAGCGATGCTTCTCTTTTTTCGGCCAGGAACGCGGAGCCTCGACCGCTGCGATTTCATTCAATGCAGCCAGCACGATCGGCGTCGCGGCGGGATTAGCCAGCCCGTACAGCAGGTGCCAATCGGCAATGTCCATCACGGCCTTCATCAAGTCGGCTGCGGGCATGCTTGCGGACAAGTCGACCACGAAGGCGGCGAGCACCGCCGGCCGGGCAGGACAGGAGCGGACATTCATCATCTCGCACCAGGCCGCGAACGCGCTGATCACGGGGGTCACACTGTCCTCATCCGATCGTACGGAAGGAAACACCGGATGCAGGATGTCCGAGACAGCGCGCTCGACCGCTGCTTCGTTCTGATTCCACGTCTCTTGCTGCGCGCTCGCCAGCGCTTTCACGACGGGGTTGCCCGAATTGCTCACCGGTTCGCCTTCATCAATGCGCTGTGAATGCCGCCCATTTTCCGGCGCAGCGAATGGAGTTCGTGATGCCGGCGCAGGCTGCCCGACCGCCCGCCTGACAGTTCGGCGTCGAACTGGTCCAGCGCCGCGATACGCTTCTCGGGTCCATACAGTGCAAAAGCATTGGCAAGTTCATCGAGGCTTGCGGCTTCTCCACCGGCTTTTTGCCAAATGGAGTCGGTGCGCTCCAGATAGTCGCGTTCATCCGTCATGATCCGTCACCTCTCATTCATACGCTGCTTGGCGGCGTAAAGTGCTGCAGCATTCTTCACGCTTGGGTTGCTTGCGAACTTCGCGGCGAACGCGCGCACGTCCTCGCTTCCGCGAGGTTCGGCGGGTCGCGAGACGCCGGGCTTTTGCACGTGTGGAACGGCTTTCGGCACCGCTTTTGGGACAGCCTTCTGCGCCAGGCGATATTTCGCCGCGTCATGCATCATTTTCTGAAACGCTGCGTTGCGCATGATCGGCTCGTTGTCGAAAAGGTGCATCAGCTGTGCCCGGTCGATGCCGTATTCCGCCGCCGCCGCCACGATCTCGGTGGCGGCTTCGCGCAGACTCTGCTTTGATTGACCGGCAACGAGCGCGTCAAAGCGCGCATCTTCGTTTTTGGCGTAGGCCTTGAAGCTTTCGCGGGCTTGCATCGCCTGGGCCTGCTTCTCCTGAAGCTGCGCCGCGCCAAGTTGTTCAAGCTGAGTCAGCGTGCCGCGAATGCGCGCGAATTTTTCCGGCGCCGTCTGCGACAGGTGTTGCAAGGCTGTGGGGATCTGCACCTCGGTCAAGCCCGCAAGTTCAGGGAATTGGTTGAAGAAGGCAGCCTTGACGACATCCATCGTCGCGCCGATGGCATCCGCATAGGATCTCCGCGTATGCTCGGCCTCGCCCAATTGCTGTTCGATGGCCTGGCGCACCTGCGGGTGCCGTAACGCTTTCTCAAGCTCGGGATCGAGTTCGCCGCTGGAGGATGTCTCCTGGGCGGCATCGCCGTTTTGGGTCTCTGCCTGCTTCGTGTCAGGAGTTGTCTCGCCGTGTTGTGCCTGCACACTCTCGATGCGCTGGGTCAGCTCGGGGAGATCAATTCCGTAGACCTGTGCATTGTTGGCGTTGGCCGACAGCGCCACATAGCGCGCCGCATCTACCTCCGCCGCCACCACATTAGCGGCATGAGCTTCACGGATGAGAGTATCGGCCTTGACGGTGTTGTTGTAATCGCGTGCCGCCCGCTTGAGGGTGATGGCTTCATTTGGATCCGCCGGATTTCCCTCGGCGTCCAGATAGGCACGCGTGATCGGTTGTTGGGACGACTGTGCAATGCGTTGACCTGCTTCACGAAGCGAAGCGACATCGCTGCTGGTCTCTTCGTTGTCCCGTGGCTTACCCTCCGGCATCGCCTTGAACCCGGCGGCGGCCCATTCGGCCGCGCGTCCGGTGAGCGGTTCAGACGCGGCCGTTACGTTTGCCGTGTCCGCTTGTGTGTCATTCATGTGCGCCTTCTTTCGTTGCGTCATGCAAATCAGCAACGAACCTAATGCGCAGCACGCACGCCGCAACGAACGCAGCGTGCGTTTTCACGGTATTCCCGGTGTCGACAGATATATAAGCCTAGCCCAACCGCAGGCTCGCCAAACCGATCACATTGTGAGCTTTACCCATCGCGCTCTTTCCCGTCCGACTCTGACGCAGTACGCGATCTGTTCCGGTCAGAACTTCGCGCTGAAGTTGGCGCGGACGGTCTGATCGGTGACGTGCCCGCCGAATTGACCGCCATATGACAGGCCCAGCACGGCGCTGGCGGAGAGATGAAAGTCGAGCCCGGCGTCGACCACCGCAGCATCCTTCGCAATCGGCACGCCTGCGATGTTGAATGCATTGCCGCCCGCGAACGCCAGGGTCGCAACCGGGATTGTGTCGCCAAATGCATGACGCCAGCCCAGCGAGCCCTTGGCCGTGATCACCATTGCGCCGAGCATGAAGCTGTTTGATGCGCGCAGGCCCAACGTCGTGAAAGCCGTGTCGATCACCGAACTGGGGCTGGTCAGCAAGGAATGGACCGGTGTTAGGCGTCCGGGCCGGAGCGGTTAAACACAAGCGGTCGTAAGGCAGGTAGATTCTCAATCCGCCAATTCGATGAGCACGGGCTGATGATCCGACGCGTCGGTCGTCTCATTGACCTCGACGCGCACGATGCGCTCGCTCAAATCTTCCGTCACGAAGATGAAGTCGCGACAGTCGGCGCCATCCGGCCATTGCGCGCGGTCGTGAATTCCGCAGGTCGGCGCCCGCCGCCCGTCAGGATGACGAAGCGTCCACGCATCACGGTAGTTAAGTCCTGATCGTTGGGATTGATGGATCAGCGCATGTTGCGGATCAGAGACATCCAAATTGAAGTCGCCGCAGAGCAGGCTCGATCCGGCTAGCGTCTGACTTGTATAGGGCTCTTCATGGAGCGCCTTCGCCGCCATCGCCCCGGTGGATGCCTCTTCCTGCAAGTCGAGCAGACGCTGGATCTGCGCTTCACGCTGTGCAACCGAATGAAATTCCAGATGCGTGTTCACCACCCGCAAGGAACCGAACGCTGTCTGAACCGTCACATCCAGCGCCTGACGCCGCATGCTGCGCGTCGCGCCGGCTTCCGGCCAGGGCAGCAAATGATTGGCGACCTGCCTGATCGGCAGGCGCGACAACGTCATGTTGCCAAATCCGTGACTCTGGCCCGTCCTGTCGATCGTCTCGATGGCAGGTCTGAAAATCGGCGTATGGCTCGGAAGCAGCGCAGCCAAAATGGCGTCCTGTCCTGCACCATCGTCGAGCTTCATGAAGTTGTTTGAGACTTCCTGAAAACAATAGACATCGGCATCGCCCATCGCCTTGGCTTCGCGCACGATACGCGCCAGGTCAGTCTTGCCGTTGCAGCCCTTCCCGCATTGGATATTCCAGGTGATGAGCCGCATTACCGGATGCCCGCGCGCATGAAGGACTGAACAAATTGCCGCTGGAATAGCAGGAACGCGATCAGCAACGGCGCCATGGTCATCACAGTCGCCGCGGTGATCACGGACCAGTCAACACCGGTCTCCGGCGCACCGAACACCGCAAGCCCGACCGTCAACGGGCGGCTCTCCACCGAATTCGTGACGATGAGCGGCCAGAGGAAGTTATTCCAATGATAGCTGACTGACACAAGGCCGAAGGCGATGTAGGTCGGCCGCGCCAATGGCACATACACCCGCCAGAGGATCTGCAACGGCCCTGCCCCTTCGACGCGCGCAGCTTCCACCAACTCGTTCGGCACGCCCTTGAACGTCTGGCGCAACAGGAAGATGCCGAAGGCACTCGCCAGATACGGCAATGCGATCGCCGGAATTGTATCGAGCAAGCCGAGCTTGCCGATCATGCGATAGTTCTCGACGATCAAAACATCAGGCATGATCATCAACTGCAGCAGCACCAGCGCAAACGCGATGCCGCTGCCTTTGAACTTGAAGCGCGCGAAAGCGTAAGCGGCCAGCGTCGACAGGATCAGCTGTCCGACCAGGATCAAAACGACCAGCACGATCGTGTTGAGATAATAGCGCCCGAACGGCGCCTGCTGCCAGGCGCGCACGAAATTCTCAAGCGTCCACGGCGCAGACAGGCTGAACGATGTGGCATAAGCCGCCGGATGCAGCGCGCTCCAGAACGAATACGCCAGCGGCACGAGCCAAAGCAGCGCGAGCGCCCACGCCGCGATGACTTCAAGCGGATGCGTGCGGCCATTCATTGGTAATGCACCCTGCGGTCAAGGTAGCCAAACTTGATCAGCGCCAAAGCGCTCAGGAGAGCGATCAAAACAACGGTCAGCGTCGCGGCATAGGTCGAGTCCTGGAACGTAAATGCGACTTCGTAGATGTAATAGAGAAGAAGCGTGCTCGCGTTGTTCGGCCCGCCCTTGGTCATGATCACCAGATGATCGACCAGCTTGAACGAGTTGATCACCGCGTTGATCGCGACAAATAACGTGGTCGGCATCAGCAACGGAAAAGTAATGCGCCGGAACGTGTACCAGCGGCTTGCGCCTTCAACGGCAGCCGCCTCCTCCAGATCCGGCGACAACTGCTGAAGCGCCGCGAGATAGAAGATCATGAAGAAGCCGGCTTCTTTCCAGATCACCATCACGATCAGGCATCCCATCACGGTGGATGGCGAGCCGAGCCAATTCCAGCCGCCGAGACCGAACAGCCCGCGCAACTGATCAAGCAAACCGTAGTCGGGCGTATAGAAGAACAGCCAGATATTTGCCACCGCGATCATCGGCAGCACCGTCGGCGTAAAGAACGCCAGCCGCAGGAATGTGCGGCCGCGCATGTTGCGATTGACCCAGAGCGCCATCAGCAACGCCAACGCGATGGATGTTGGAATGGTGCCGAGCGCGAACCAGAAATTGTTGATCAGCGCCTTCCAGAAGATCGGGTCCGACATCATCGATTGATAGTTGTCGAGACCGACGAACACTTCGGTGCCATTACGGCGCGTAAGGAAGAAGGTGTGCCGGATGGTCGCCAAGATCGGATAATGTGTAAAGGCGACGAGCAGGACTGCGGCCGGCAACAGCAGCAGCCACGCATTCACGGCATTCCACCACGCATGCGACCTCGGCGGGCGTTTGACGTCTGTGACTATGGCGGCTGAATCGGTCATTGCTCAAAGTGAGCCGGATGGCGGCGAACCGCCACCCGGCATTTTCTCTTACTTGTAGGCCTTCAGAACACGGTCAGCCTGCTGCTGGGCGCCCGTCAGGGCCTCCTGCGGGTTCTGCGTTCCAGTGACCGCTGCCTGCACAGCGTCATTGACGAACTTGTAGATGCGACCGTTCTCGTGAACCGACAGTTCCGGCACCGCATGTTCGAGCTGGTCACGCGCGACCGTCGCCTGAGGGAAGCCCTTGGCATATTCGGTCATCACAGGCGTCTTGTAAGCCGCAGGCGACACCGCGACGTAACCGGTCTTAATGCTCCACTCGGCTGCACGCTCAGGAGCGGTCATCCACTGGATGAACTTCACAGCGGCTTTCCGCTGCTCGGGCGATGCGTTCTTGAAGACGTAGAAGCTGCCGCCGCCGGTCGGCGAACCGCGACGCTCCTTGGCCGGCAGCATAGCAACGCCGAACTTGAACTTGGCGCCATCCTTCACCGCGGTGAGGTTGCCCGTGGTGTGCCACATCATCGCCGTCTTGCCTTCGAGGAAGTCGGTGCGCAGCGTCGCCCAGTCGATGCTGCCGGTCGGCATGACGTTGTACTTGCGTGAGAGATCGACCCAATAGTCCAGCGCGGCGACAGTCTTCGGCGCGGTGAGGTAAACCTGGTTGCCCTGCTCGTTCATCAGCTTCTGGCCATTCTCGATGGCAAGCGCTCCAAGCATCCAGTAGCCGTAACCCGTGGTCGGGATTTCAACGCCCCAGCGCGTGGTGTTGCCGGATGCATCCTTCTTGATGAGCTTCTTGCCCATCTCGGCCATTTCGTCCCAGGTCGCAGGTGCCTTCTCCGGATCGAGACCGGCTTCCTTGAATGCGTCCTTGTTCCAGTACAGCACGATGGTCGAGCGCTGGAACGGAATGCTCCAGGTCTTGCCATCGATTTGTCCGTTCGCCATGAACGCAGGGTAGAATTCCTTGAACCACGCCTTGTCGGTGACGAGATCATCCATCGGCACGATGGCGTTTTCGTCCATCAGCGTGAAGACGTCGGTGGATAGCAGCACTGAAAGCTGCGGCGGCTGGCCGCCCTTCATTGCCGTCATCGCCTTGGTCATGGTGTCGGTGTAGTTGCCGGCATAGACCGCGGTCACCTTGATGTCCGCGTTTTCCTTTTCGAACCGTGCCACCATGTCGTCGATGATCTTGGTCACGGGGCCGCCGACGGCCACGGGATAGTACATCGTGAGGTCAACAGCGGCGGCAGGCCGCCCGTTCAACATCAGCGCAGCGAAGGCCGCAGCCATCACCGCTGTGCGTTTAAAGATCTTCATTCCTCTCTCCTCCAAAAATCAAACGCCTCGTGCCGTGTCATCCGGACACAGCACGTTTCATCTCACTGACAGCTGTCTCAAGCCGGCGACCTGAAGTCTTGTCGAACTGATGTTCAGAACCAGCATCCCAGGCCAGTTGGATATCGTCGCCTGGAGAGCACTTGCTGAATCCGTCCTGACGAACGGACACGGGCTGGCCTTCCATGTCGCAGAGAATGATGCTGTCAGCACCGAGATGTTCGACAGCCTTTACGCGCGCTGGATGACCACCTTGCGACACCATGCGAAGATGTTCTGGCCTCACGCCGAGCAACATTTCGCCGCGCGCGATCAGATTCATCGGCGGCGTGCCGATGAAGCTCGCGGTGTAAGCAGTTGCCGGGCGATTGTAGAGTTCTTCCGGCGTGCCGTTCTGTTCGATGCCGCCATCGCGCATCAACACGACACGATCCGCCATCGTCATCGCTTCGGTCTGATCGTGCGTGACGTAAATCATCGTCATGCCGAGACGCTGCTGGATCGATCGGATTTCCGTGCGCATTTCGTGACGCAACTTCGCATCGAGATTGGACAGCGGTTCGTCCATCAAACACACACGCGCTTCGGCAATAATCGCACGTCCAAGCGCAACGCGCTGGCGCTGGCCGCCGGACAATTGCGACGGCTTTCGCTCGAGAAGATGAGAGAGACCGACGATATCGGCAACGCGCTTCAGCCGCGCGTCACGGTCGGCGCGTGAGACGCGCCGCACGCGCAGGCCGAACACAATGTTTTCCGCGACACTGAGATGTGGAAACAGCGCGTAGGATTGAAACACCATGGCGATCTTCCGCTGTGCCGGCGAAAGATGCGTCACGTCGGTGCCGCCGATTGTGATTGTGCCGGAGTCTGCCTGGTCGAGCCCTGCAATCAGCCGCAATGTTGTCGACTTCCCGCAGCCCGAGGGACCCAGCAGAACAAGCAACGATCCCTCGTCTGCCGTGAGGCTCACGCCGTTGACGGCGCGCATCTCGCCCCAATTCTTCGACACATGATCAAGCGTAATTGCAGACATGACTTGGACCTGTTCAGTGAATCCGCATGCGGCCAGTGCACCCGCAGTCCCGCGGCAGCACTCTAATTTCTAAGCTCATTCCCGGTTGACATGATTTGCGGTCAACGAATGCCGGACGATGACACAGACGTAGAACATCCCACGTCCAGTCCTCCGGCATCGGCAGGCCTTTGCTTTTGTTATCGCCGCCGCGTTTTACTTTCCTCCAGATGTTCATATGAACATATCGCTTGATCGAATGAAATATAAAATGCACATTTAGTGTTCGAATGATAAGGTTTTGTGACAGCGGGACCGAATGCTGAAAATCATCACCAAAAGGCAGGCCCGAATATTGGAGATCGTGCGCGAAGAAAGCTTCGCCTCGATCGATCATCTGGCCGGGCATTTCGAGGTGACGCCTCAGACCATTCGCCGGATGGTCAACCAACTGTGCGATCAGGGGTTGCTGCGTCGCGTGCACGGCGGCGTCAGCCTTCCGGTGCAAGATCAGAATCTTGCCTACGGCAGCCGTCAGGGTTTGAACCCTGAAGCGAAACGGCGCATTGCGATCGCCGTCTCCGAGTTCATTCCCGAAGGTGGTGCGTCGCTGATGATCGGCCTCGGCACCACGCCCGAATACGTCGCGCAGGCGCTCGCGGGCCGCAGGGATCTTCGTGTGATTACCAACAATCTCAATGTTGCGGCGGCATTCGCGCGCAACCCTGATGTGGAAATCACCATCGCCGGCGGCACCCTGCGTCCGTTCGACCGGGATATCATCGGCGACACCGCCGTGAATTTCTTTTCCCGCTTCAAGGCGGATTTCGGAATCTTCGGCGTTGGCGGCATCGATGACGATGGCACACTGCTGGACTTCTACTCGGGCGAGGTCCAGGCGCGACAAGCGATCGTTGCCAACTGCCGAACCGCCCTCCTCGTCGCGGACGCCAGCAAGTTCGGCCGTAACGCAACCGTGCGGGCCGGACATCTGAACGACTGCCATTACCTCTTCACGGACAAGCCGGTACCGGACGATTATCGATCCATTGCCGAGCAATATACCGGCAGTATCCATATAGCGGGCGAACAAGGCACCGCGATCGCCTGAGCTTGAACGGTTGCAATGACCGGAGCGCTTCGTCCAAGCCGCGTGTCATGGTCCTCATATTCATGCCCTCAGATAAGCCGTTCGGGTTATCGAAGGAACGGATCGTTCTGCTACGCTTTGGGGTTATCAAAGCTGCCAGGAGTGAATTCCAAGGAGGGTGCGATGCCAGAGAACGAGCACAACCATCTCCATCAGGCGGACGAAGACCGCCGCAAATTCCTGGCCGCATGCGGCAAGTTCGCCGTTGTCACGCCGCCTGCTATTACGCTCCTGCTGTCGACATCGCTGAATTCAACGGCCGTCGCCACCTCGGGCGGCAATTACGGTAAGGGTAATGGCAAAGAAAAGAACGGCAACAATGGGTTCGGCAATGGCGGCGACGACGGCGGCAACAAGCAAGATATAACCCGCTAGCCGTTCACGCATCCTGTTCCTCGACCTTACGCTCCGCTCGCTGAGTGACGGGCTGCTTCTTAGCGAGCGGATTGCTATGTCGACGGCAGTTTGATCAACCGGCCAAGCGCATTCTCCACGACCTCACGGGTGTAGGGCTTTTGGATCACCGGAACCGACCCGAGTTCTTCCGGTATCGGTGCGCGCTCGCCATAGCCCGTCGCAAAAATGAACGGCACCCCGAGCTCGAAAAGCTTGTTCCCGACGGGGATGCTGCTCTCGCTGCCGAGATTGAGATCGAGTAACGCGAAGTTTGGCCGTGCCCGCTCGATCGATTTGAGGGCCTCGGTCACGGAGGCGACTGTATCGACATGACGCGCGCCAAGCTCCAGCAGGATGACTTCGGCACTCATGGCGATGATGAGGTTGTCTTCGACGATGAGCGCCGTATCGGAGAGCCGTGGCGCGGCCTCCTCCTTCATTTCAATACGGCCCGGTGCGTTGGCGAGGGTCGGCATCATCTCGACGAAATTTGCCGGAATGACAAATCGCGCCTGAACTCCCAATAGATCGAAGCGGATTTCG
The DNA here is from genome assembly GCF_049747295.1 of Bradyrhizobium sp. SYSU BS000235. Taxonomy (NCBI): domain Bacteria; kingdom Pseudomonadati; phylum Pseudomonadota; class Alphaproteobacteria; order Hyphomicrobiales; family Nitrobacteraceae; genus Bradyrhizobium; species Bradyrhizobium sp. SYSU BS000235. The sequence goes on along the minus strand of NZ_JBMHJM010000001.1, from coordinate 5,223,144 downwards.
GCGTCACCCTTGAGGTCGAAAGGAATTGAGCGCTCGATGATCGTGGTGCCGAAACCGCGGCGCGATGGCGGCTGCACCGGAGGACCGCCCTTTTCTTTCCAGTCGATCACCAGTCCCGATCCCTGATCGACCTTCCACACGATTTGCACCTGACCGACGGAATCCGCCAATGCGCCATACTTGGCCGAGTTGGTCATCATCTCATGGACGACCAGGGCGAGGGTCGCGAACGCCTTGGGATCAAGCGCAACGTCAGGGCCATCCATCTGAATGCGATCGGCGCGGGAGCCGAGATAAGCGCCAGCCTCGGACTCGACGAGCGCCTTCAACGCCACCGGCGCCCAGTTGAGATTGGTGATTTGGTCGTGGGCGCGGGCCAGCGCCTGGATGCGCCCACCCAACACCGAGGTGAATTCCTCAATGCCGGTCGCTGAGTCCTTGCCCTGCGCGACCAGTCCGCGGACCAGACTAAGGATGTTGCGGACGCGGTGATTGAGCTCCGCGATCATCAGTTCCTGGCGTTCCTGAGCGCCCTGGCGCTCCCGCGCGGCGAGGTCGGCCAGTTGCAGGATCACTTCGAGCAGTGTGATACGCAGGCCTTCCGCGATATGAAGGTCGGCGGACGACCACGGCTTGGACTGGCCACGGACCACCTGTTGCCAAAGCTCGAAACTCTTGCGCGGCGTCAGGCGCGGGCCATTCGGTCCTTCGAGATAAGGTTTGTTCGGATCGCCGGCCCAGTTGACCGAACGCAAGATCTCACGACGGAAGAAGATCAGGCAATCGCGCGGCATGCGCGAGATGGGGATGGCGAGGAATCCCGCAGCGCGGTCACGATAAGACTCTCCCGCCGCATATACCTTGGCAATCTCGGATGTTGCAAAGATCCGCCCGGGTGATGTGCGGTTGATGAAATCAACCAGATCCCTCACCTCTTTCTCGGTCGGTGTTTCACCGTTGAGCGTCACCTCGCCCTCCGACCACACCGCGACGCCGTCGCACGCGATCATCCGCCGGTAGTCCGGAATGAAGTCGATCACGGCACGCTTGCTGTGGGCGTGGGTGGCGGCCGTCTCCATCAGGCGCTCCTGGATCCGATGCGCCTTGGCCTCGTAGGCGACATCGTCCTCCCGCTCGCGGCCTTCAACGATCCACGACACCATCTGGCCGAACAGCTCGGCGGCGGTTCGACGTTCAAACGACAGGTGCCGGGCGGAATAATGATGGCATGCGAACAGGCCCCACAGCTTGCCGTCGCGCAGGATGGAGACCGACATCGACGCACCAACGCCCATGTTGCGCAGATACTCGATGTGGATCGGCGAGACCGAGCGCAGGACACTCATCGACAAATCGAGCAGCCCCGCGCTGTGGCTGGCTGAGGACAGCAGAGTGGCCGGCGTCTCGTTCACGTCGGCAATGATACGCAACCAGTTGCGCTGGTAGAGTAGCCGCGCCTGCTTCGGAATGTCAGAGGCCGGATAATGCAATCCGAGAAAGGATTCCAATCCCGATGACGCGGCTTCGGCAATCACTTCGCCGGACCCGTCAGGATGAAAACGATAGACCATGACCCGGTCAAAGCCGGTCAGGATCCGCAACTGACGTGCCGACTCCTGAGCCAGTTCGGTGAGGGTTCGGGTCTTGCGGACACGGCCGAGCATAAGCCGCACGAGTTCCCCCGAATTCACGTCCGTCTCGATGACGCTCGGCTCCGCCTCGATGATCAGATAGGCGCCCGAGAAGTGAATCGCGAGGTCGAAAAGCGGGCCATCAGCCTGCAACTGCACCCCGAACACGCGTTCAACGGCGTCCGGACCGGTCAGATAGTCGACACGGCCGCGGATCGTCTTGACCGCAGTCTCGGACAGCACGCCGGCAACCGGCCGCTGCAACAGATCGGCGCACTCGATGCCGAGATATTGCTGCACATTCTCGGATGCGATGCAGATCGAGAAATCGGACAAAAGCGCGATCAGAAATCCGAACGGCTGGATGCTGCCCGGAATATGAATCGGTTCGCGATCGCAGTTGGTCAGGTCGACTTCGCGATTCATGCGCCTGCCGCCGCCATGCTGAACAGGCCGAATGCGGTACGGGCCCCGGCGACAACCTCCTCTTCCTCCACGCGAGGTGCCTCATGGGCAAGCAGCAGGAGGAATCGCTCCCAAAGCGGTTCTGCCGATCCATGGCTGAGATAGGCGGTCGCGCCCGTCATTGCCGGGTCGGCGGATCGTGCAACGAGCTTCAGCAGAAAGCGGGCACCGAGCCGCGAGCCTTCCAGGACATACATCACGCCCAGCAACCTGCTGTGGCTCAGCGACGCTGGTGCAGGCATCAGATGGAGTTTCCCGTCGATCCGGGTCAGATCGTCCAAAATGGCATCGGTCCGAGACCGGCGGGACCAGTCCGCAACGATCTCATCCACACCGGATTCGACGAGCGCAGCTTCGAGCGGCAGGAGGGCTCCGGCATTGGCCTCAAGAAAACGGCGGTATCCGGCCACGGTCCTGAGGTCGAAGGCCAACAGGCTCCGGTCGAGTTGACGATGCGCTTCCGCTGTCGCCTCCTTCAGCCGGACACGCAAATCAACGCGTCCCGTCCGTCGTCCCGGGTCATTGCGGGAGCCGGACAAATCGATCAGAGCATGCATGCGAAGGAGCCTCAGAAATCGGGGCAGGAAGTAACCAACGAATGATAATGACAAACGTAACAATTGGTTCCATGCCACCTCAAAAATGACGCCACATCATTCTGTAGTCTGAATAACTTCCATTGATACGTGAGCGTCTTGCTCAGTTCTATCCGCATTGCTCCCGTCGAAATCCGTCAGTGGCGCCAAGTATAGGTGAGCTTGTCGGCGGCCCTCATTATGCTGTCTGATGGATTGCGAGAGACGATCCGGCATCGAGGACGTCCGGGCTGAACGAGCCTAAGGAGTATCGTCATGAATGGCGCTGAACTGCTTGTATCTGCACTGGAAAACGAAGGCGTCAAACAGATCTTCGGCGTCCCGGGCGAAGAGAACCTCGATGTCGTCGAGGCGTTGCGGCGCTCATCCATCCATCTGGTGGTGACACGTCACGAACAAGCCGCCGCATTCATGGCGGCAACCCATGGACGGCTCACCGGCAAGCCCGGCGTCTGCCTCTCGACCCTCGGACCCGGCGCCCTGAATTTCACGACCGGGGCGGCCTACGCCCTGCTCGGCGCAATGCCCATGATCATGATCACCGGCCAGAAAGGCATCCTGAGCCGCAAGCAGGCGCGCTTTCAGATCGTGGACATGGTCTCGACCATGACCCCGCTGACCAAGATGGCGCGCCAGATCGTTTCCGCCAGCAGCATTCCAACGATCGTCCGCGAGGCATTCCGCATCGCGCAGCAGGAGCGGCCCGGTCCCGTGCTGCTCGAACTGCCCGAAGACATCGCAGGCGAAAGCGCCACCGGTGGTTCAGTGGTGCCACCCCACCCCATCGATCCTCCCGTTGCGCCACGCGAGGCGCTGGACCGCGCGGCTGAACTCATCCTGAAAGCCGAGCGGCCGCTGATCATGCTGGGCGCCGCTGCCAGCCGTCCGCGTTTGGCCGACGCGCTGTCGGATTTCGTGAGGCGACTGCAGATACCGTTCTTCAATACCCAGATGGGCAAGGGAGCGGTGTCAGGCGGCTCGGGACTCTACATGGGGACCGCCGCGCTGTCCGAACGAGATTATGTTCACCGTGCAATCGACCGCGCCGATCTGATCATCTCCATCGGTCATGACACCGTGGAGAAGCCGCCGTTCTTTATGGGACCGAAAGGTCCGAGCGTGCTGCACGTGGGCTACCTTCCGGCGACCGTGGAGGAAGTCTTCTTTCCGAATGCGGAGCTTGTGGGCGATGTCGGGCCGAGCCTGACGCTGCTGGCGGACCGTCTAGAAGGCAAACTGCCGAATGCCGGCGCGCTGCTGGGCTTGCGCGAAGAGATCCTCTCCCACATCGCGGACCGCGCGGAGGAAAGCCGCTATCCGCTGACGCCGCAGCGGGTGGTCCACGATGTGCGTCAGGTGATGCCGGAAGACGGTATCGTCTGCCTCGACAACGGCATGTATAAAATCTGGTTCGCGCGCAACTACCGCACCCGAGTCGCCAACACGCTGCTGCTCGACAATGCGCTCGCCACCATGGGTGCGGGTCTGCCGTCCGCCACGATGGCTGCCCTGCTTTATCCGGACCGTCGCGTGCTGGCTGTGTGCGGTGACGGCGGCTTCATGATGAACTCGCAGGAGCTGGAAACCGCGGCACGCCTCAAGCTCAATCTGGTGGTGCTGATCCTGCAGGACAACGCCTACGGCATGATCCGCTGGAAGCAGGCGGTGGATGGCTACGCCGACTTCGGCCTCACCTTCAATAACCCCAACTTCGTCACCTATGCCAACGCCTATGGCCTCAAGGGTAGCCGGGTGGAAGGCGCCAACGATCTCGCTCCGGTGCTCGAAGCCGCCTTTGCCGGCGGCGGCGTGCATCTCGTCAGCGTGCCGGTGGACTATTCGGAGAATGTCCGTGTGCTGGTGAACGAACTGCGCGAGCAGAACGCGTGACGTAAAGTCGTTGCAAGCAGCGATTGTCGGCACACGTTTCTTGATATGCGGACAAATGCGCATGCCTGCCCGTCACTTAGCGGGGTCCATGCAAATGCTTGAAAATCGCCAAAGTCTCTCCATTTGATTTGGCAACAGCGCCAAGCGCCCTACTTCCATAAGCCGGTTCTTGACCGTCGGGTGGTAGCAGCAGAGCCGCTTGTCGCGCTGTTGGAGGGTCAACATCATGGGATACATTGACAGGAATATCGCGCCGATCATTGACGACGGCGCACTGACGGATGCCTATTCGCAAGCCATTGCCAGCGCGGTCGATCAGGTCGGCCCCGCAGTCAGCCGGATCGAACAGCTCGGTGCGCGCGCAGGCCACGGCTCGGGCTTTGCCGTTTCTCCGGACGGACTGATCGTCACCAACAATCACGTCGTCGGCGACGCGCATGGCGTTCGCATCACGACGCCGGACGGCTTCGTGACGGAAGGCCGCGTGCTGGGCCGCGACGTCGACACCGATATCGCGCTGATCCGCGCGAATTCGAGCGTCGGCGCATGGGCCAAGCTCGGCGACTCCAAGCGTTTGCGCAGAGGTCACATCGCGATCGCCATCGGCAACCCGCTCGGTTTCGAGTGGACGGTGACGGCCGGCATTATCTCGGCCCTCGGTCGTACCATGCGCGCTCAGAGCGGACGGCTGATGGACGACGTCATCCAGACGGATGCGGCACTCAATCCGGGCAATTCCGGCGGACCGCTGATTTCATCGAGCGGCGAAGTGATCGGCGTGAACACGGCCGTTATTCACGGTGCGCAAAGCATCGCGTTCGCGATCGCGTCCAATACCGCGAACTTCGTGATCTCGGAAATCCTGCGTTACGGCCATGTCCGCCGCGCCTTCATCGGCATCGCGGGCGACACCATCGAACTGCCGCGCAGGATCGCGCTGCAGGCCGGCACGCGACAGTTAACGTCGGTTCGTGTGCGTCGTGTCGAACCTGGAGGACCGGCGGACCGCGGCGGATTGAAGGAGGGAGATTTCGTTCTCGCCATCAACGGTAAACCGGTCGGCGGTGTCGACGACATCGTTCGGCTGATGGATGGCGACAAGATCGGCCACGACACCGAGCTGCAGATCTATTCGCTTGCAGGCAAGGTCGAGACAAGAACAGTGGTGCCGGCAGCACGCGCCTGATCCCTCCACAGGACGCATTGCGCTCACCACCATGGAGCCCGGCGCGATTATCCGCGCCGGGCTCTTTTTTTGTCGCGTTCAATCATGGCTTCGGTGCATTCGCAGCGCCAGGACTGGATCGTCCGGATTTACGTCCGAAAACGAGGGCCATTTGTCGTCCACCGGTCAGGTCCGCAGCGGTAATTTGCAGAGTACTGTGTCCGCAAGATGCAGCTTCTGCAAAGTCCAAAGAGCGCCGCGTCGGCGGCAGCGCACGGAGCCCAAAGGCATATGGCCACCACCATCAAAATGAATGGCGTCAATCACACGGTCGACGTCGACGACGACACCCCTCTTCTTTGGGTCATCCGCGACGTGCTCGGAATGACCGGCACGAAATTCGGTTGCGGCCAGGCGCTCTGCGGTGCCTGCACCGTGCATATCGACGGCACCCCGACCCGTTCCTGCATTACGACCATCGACAGCATCGGCACATCCGAAATCACCACCATCGAAGCCATCGGCAAGACACCGGCAGGCGCAGCGATTCAGAAAGCATGGCTTGATCAGGAAGTGGTCCAGTGCGGCTACTGCCAGTCAGGACAAATTATGTCGGCCACCGCGCTGATCGCCGGCAACAAGAATCCTTCGGATCAAGACATCGATGACGCAATGTCAGGCAACATCTGCCGGTGCGGCACGTACGTTCGCATTCGCGAGGCGATCAAGTTCGCAGCGCAATCTCAGCGTCAGGGAGGCTGATCATGATCCTCGATCGTCTGAACCTCCGCGAGATCGATGGTGCGCCGGAGGCAACCAGCCTTTCCCGCCGCAACTTCCTGCAGGCAAGCGCTGCGATCGGCGGCGGTCTGCTGCTTGGAATGAATCTTCCGTTCGCCGGCAAAGCCGAGGCGGCAGCAGATGCATTCGCACCGAATGCCTTTATCCGGATTGGTGGCGACGGCCGTATTACCCTCATCATGCCCTACACCGAGATGGGCCAGGGCATCTACACGGCCGTCTCGATGCTGATCGCGGAAGAGCTCGAAGTCGAGCTGTCGCAAGTGCAGTTCGAGCACGCACCGCCCAACGAAAAGCTCTACGGCAATCCCGCGCTCGGCGGCCTTCAGGCCACCGGCAATTCAACCGCAATCCGCGCCGCATGGCAGCCCATGCGTCAGGCCGGTGCAGCCGCACGCAACATGCTGATCGCGGCCGCAGCGAAACGCTGGGGTGTCGATCCCTCTACATGCCGCGCGGAAAAAGGGGCCGTGCTGAACACGGCTTCAAACCGTCGTGCCAGCTATGGCGAACTGGCAGCCGACGCCGCCCAGATCAGCGTGCCCGAGAAAGTCACACTCAAAGAGGCCAAGGAGTTCAAGCTGATCGGGACGCCGGCGAAGCGGCTCGACACGCCGGCCAAAGTCAATGGCACCGCGGTCTATGGCATCGACGTGAAGCTGCCGGAGCTCAAGATCGCGACATTGGCGCAATCACCGGTGTTCGGCGGACGGATCAAGAGCGTCGACGACAAGGCCTCGAAAGCTGTCAAAGGCGTGCGTCAGATCGTGCAGCTCGACGACGCGGTCGCCGTGGTCGCCGACCACATGGGCGCGGCCAAGAAAGGCTTGGCGGCCCTCGTCATCACTTGGGATGATGGCCCCCACGCCAAACTCTCCACCGGAGATGTGCTGCACGAACTCGAACAGAAAACGCTGTCTCCCGGCGTCGTAGCCGACAATGTCGGCGATGTCGTCAAGGCGTTGCAGGGCGCGACAACCAAGGTGGAAGCGACCTATCACGTCCCCTTCCTCGCCCACACCACAATGGAGCCAATGAACTGCACCGTCCATGTGCGCGAGGATAGCTGTGAGGTCTGGCTTGGCACGCAGGTTCTCGCCCGGGCGCAGGCTGTCGCTGCGAAGGTCACTGGGCTGCCGCTCGACAAGGTGATGGTGCACAACCATCTCATCGGCGGCGGCTTCGGACGGCGGCTGGAAGTTGATGGGGTGGCCCGCGCGGTCGAGATCGCAAAGCACGTCAAAGGTCCGGTCAAGGTGGTCTGGACCCGTGAGGAAGACATCCAGCACGACATGTACCGGCCGATGTTCTTCGACCGGCTGTCGGCAGGTCTCGATGCGTCCGGCATGCCGGTGGCGTGGAATCATCGCTTCGCGGGTTCATCCATCCTCGCCCGCTGGGCGCCACCATTGTTCAAGGACGGGCTCGATCCGGAGACCATCGACGGCGCGGTGCATCCGCCCTACATGTTCCCGAACAAGCGGCTGGAATACACCCGCGTCGAGCCGCCGGGCATTCCGACCGCGTTCTGGCGCAGCGTCGGTCCGTCGCACAACATCTTCGTTGTCGAGACCTTCATGGACGAACTCGCTCACGCGGCGAAGATAGACCCGGTTGCGTATCGCCTCGCCCTGCTTGGCGACAATCCCCGCGCCAAGGCGGTGCTCTCGCTCGCAGCCGACAAGGCCGGCTGGGGCACGCCGCTCCCGAAAGGACGTGGACGCGGCGTCGCGGTTCAGGCCGTGTTCGGCTCGTTCATGGCGCAGGTTGCCGAAGTCGAAGTCGCAAAGGACGGCACCGTCCGCGTCCATCGTGTCACGTGCGCGGTGGACTGCGGTCCGGTGGTTAATCCTGATACCGTGCGGGCACAGGTTCAGGGTGCTGTCATGTACGGCGTCACGGCGGCGCTCTATGGCGAGATCACCTTGAAGGACGGCCGCGTTGAGCAATCCAATTTCGACACCTATCAGGCGCTGCGGATCAATGAAGCACCAGCCGTCGACGTTCATATCATCCAGGGCGCACAAGCCCCGGGCGGCATGGGTGAAACCGGCACGTCCTGCATCGTTCCCGCGGTCGGCAATGCGGTGTTCGCCGCAACCGGCAAGCGTATGCGCAAGATGCCGGTCGATACAACGGCTCTCGCCTCAAAGTAGGCCTGAGATGAATATCGTGTGCCCGCCCCGTGGCGGGCACACGTCAATCTTCCTGACTGTTGCCAAATCAGCTGTTCAAGGCCGGCCGTTCCGGCGACCGTAAGACCGAGGCGAGCAGATCGGTCTGCGTGACGATACCGATCACCCGCCGACCGTCATCGACAACCGTGACCGCATGCGTCCGGCCGTCGGTCAACGGTTCAATCAACTGCGAGGCCGGGGTATCCGGTGTCGCAGTCCGGGCTTTGGACATCAAATCGCGAATGCGAATTCCGGGCTGTGACAACTCGCGAAGCCCGAGCGATCCAATCAGGCGGTCCGCCTCATCGAGCACCGGCAACGACCGCACTTCGTGATCGAGAAGCAATTTGCGCGCGGCCGGCACGTCGGCATTCTCGTCGATGCAGATGACATCCCGCGACATGATATCCGACACACGAAACGGACCATGCGAGCACTCCAGGCTGCGCAATTCCACACGGTGGAGCAGCCGGTTCAGATCCTCACGATCGATATCGAAGGTCTCACCCAGATCCTCAAGCGCGCCATCGACATCCTCTTCTCGAAATCCCAGCCGCATCTGCGCGGGAATGTCCGAGGTCCCATGGGGATTGACCACAACCGGCACATGACGGTGGGGATAGGTGTGACGGGATAGCCGATGGAAAAGCCAGCCCAGCGCCACCAGCACGATGCAGTTCACAGCAACAGGAACGAACGCAAACATAAAGCCGGCAGAAGCCACGGCAGGCCCGCCGAGCACTGCGGTGAGCGCCGCGGCGCCACCCGGCGGATGCAGGCAGCGCGCCAGCGACATCGCCGCGATTGCAAGGCCGACGGCTACCCCGGTTGCGACGACCGGATCGTGGATCAACCGGCTCACAGCAATCCCCACCAAAGCGGATATCGTGTTACCGCCGATGATCGACCACGGCTGCGCCAACGGGCTCGCCGGCACGGCAAACAACAGGACGGCCGACGCCCCCATAGGCGCAACCAGCAAAGGGACATCAAAGCCGCGGCCGTAGCCGATCGCGCACAAGACACCTGTCAGTCCGATACCGACCAGCGCGCCCATGCACGCCAGGATGCGATCGCGGAGCGTGGCGCCTGCCAGGATTGGAACGAAAAATTTGGAGGGTGATCGAGTTCGCGAACGCTCATCAGCGTCGCCATGCCTGTTCGTCAACGTGGGATTCCCGGAAGATTCCGGTGAAGGGGCAATGCCCACGACACCAGTCGCGCAGAGGTCGCCGCCCGCTCATGACGGGATGGCGCATCGCGATACGATATATTCCGGCGATTGTCCCGAAATATCGGATCGATATCCCACCAAAGATCGCGGCGTTCTTAGGCAAAAATACTCCTCCATACCATCGGCTGGAGGCGAAGGCCCTCGCAGCGACATGCCGGCCTCCACGGCTTTGTGCGACCCTCTTGCGAGAGTCTTTTCACGTTTGATGACCCGGGCAAGGAGCGCACGAATCATCGCAAATGAGTGGCGTCGAATGTCGCGATGGACCACAAGTTTCGGGAGAGATGCTCTCGATTTTTCCGTCCAATTGAACCGTTACCCTCTTGTTCTGAAGCTTCGCGCCGCTATCTACCGATCATCACACTGTCGATACGGTCAACAATATGAATCTCTCTCTCGTTCAGGAACAGGCCATCATGGCCCGCATGGCGCTCACCGTGGGCGCGGAGGAGTTCGACCGCTTGTTCCTGGGTGTGGAGTTTGCTGAAGTGGATGGCGACATCCTCTATGTTCTGGCGCTTGACGAAGACCTCGCCACAGAGCTTGAGGAAAAATATGCGACGCATATTGCGGCGATCGCGTCGCGTATCCTGAAGCGCCCCGTCGATATCGTCATGGTTCTGCCCAAGCAGCTGACCCTGCAGTAGGAACCAACGCCGTTCCCGGACGTTTCTCGTTCATGGAACGGCACTACGATATGCTTCTGCTTTCCGTGGTCACGCTCATCAGCGCGGGATTTCTAGCCGTCATTTCGCTGTTTGAGCCGGCCTCTTCCATTGCTCCGAAGTCCTCGATCGCCGCCAATCAGGTGCCCGTTCGCGTGATTGTGCCGTTCGTTCCGAATACCAATCCGAGCGAACGCTGATCAGCAGCGACCTTCCCTCTCCCATCGACTGAACTGGAGAGCTTATGATCAATCAAAAGCCAAAGCCCGAAAACCAGTCACGGACCGACCTTCGGGACAGCCGGGGCGGCGCCTATGAGCCTGCGAACGAGTTGGGGATGCCCCAACCTGATCCGCCTTATGACGCCCCGTCGCTGGCCTCCGTGCCTCATCCGATGCGCGGCGATCAGCCTCCGTTGCCGGAGGGCCTTCGCCGGCCCCGCATCGGGCCGGACCACAAGCCGCGGGAAAGCTGACCGCAGACGTCATGGCGAAGGCTCGCACCCGTGCGCCAAAACCCGAAGCGACATCCACCGATATTCTAGAACTCGCACCGACCGTTCCACATCAGGTTGCCGAGACAAAGCGGTTGATTCGCCTTGTCCCGATTGGAAACGATCTCACCTCATCCTATCGGCAGATCGCACTTGTTGCGGCTGAAACGGAAGCCGAAGCAAGACAGCTCGCCGCCAGCTACGACCCGTTCGGGCGCGACTGGAAGAATGTCGAGCTGTTTTCTGCGGAATCATTCGACGACACAAATGCTCACGTCATCGGCGACGTGATCTTCAAATCCACACCCCTGCCGAAAACAAAGACAAAATGATGCGTGGCTATTCCATGCGTCAAATCGGCTGCTATGTGCGAGGAACGTGCGCGGCCGCCTTTTGTTGGTCCCTCGAGGCAAACATTTGGAGGCGATAATGATTAATGAGGCACGTGAAACTTCGACATTGATTGGAAGCGATAAGGTTGAGGGCACCGCAGTTTATGGGGCCGATGGCGAGAAGATCGGATCCATCGAGCGCGTCATGATTGAAAAGACAACAGGACGGGTATCCTTTGCCGTCCTGAGTTTCGGCGGATTCCTCGGCTTCGGCGATGACCACTATCCGCTGCCGTGGTCGTCACTCAAATACAATGTCGAACTGGGCGGATACCAGACGCTGATCCCCATCGATCGATTTGAGCGAGCGCCAAGATACGCCGACGACAGTGAATGGGACTGGGCCAGCGTCGATCGCAGGAAGGGCGTCAACGACTACTATGGCGTCGTGATGTAGCGACGTACGCGTCGCTTAGCAGCGTGAACGTTCTATGCCGCTGAGCAAACTCAAATTCAGCTGTTTCTCAAATCCGAGCTGTCCCGGCGTATAATTCCAGAACCGCAATGTTGCCCGCCAGCTTAAGACCATCAAGGGTGAGTTCGCCCTCGCTGGCGGATTTGAGGATTCGCGATGCAACATAATCGCGAGTCGCTTGATGTTCGTTCGGAAGACTTCGGCAAATATCGGCAAATGCCGCGCGAATGGCGGCAACGGTCTTTTTGTCGTGCTGCATGTTCGCCTCCCCTGTGAGAGGAAGCTTAACAAGCAGGGGTGAGTCGGCTAATCCATCGCGGGGACTTTTGAGACTTTTGAACATACCCCAAAAGGATTATGTCCTCGCATCCACCGCGAGACTCAGCCTAACCCTTCGCTCATTACCGCAATCGTCCGATCGTAATCGGCTGTTCACTCGCATCATGAAGAATGGGCGTGCTCAGCGTTTCTTTCGGCTGCGATAGCCACATGATGAGTAGAGCGGCGACGCTAACTGTCGCGAGCACGGCCACCCTGAAGGATCCGTTGTCCATGGGGTGGTCTCCTCAATGGAGAAAGCGAACCCCACGACTTTGTTCCGAATGCGGCCACGATTTGTCATAGATGCCACATTCCACACCAGAAAGGCATCTCTCGAGACCTTTCTGGTGATTGTACGATCCAGGTTAGTATTTGAATTCCGGCAGGGCCTTGAGCTGATCCTTATTTGCATTCAACACCGCGCGGTCCGGGTACCATTGCTTGCTGCCCGAAGATGTCGAGCCAGTCGTCGTCTTGCCCGCCTCGTTCGAGAACTTCAGCTTGTCCATCGCAACGATGATGTTGTGCTCACCCATGCCGAGAAAGCCGCCAACGCCGATCACGGCGCCGTCGACGCGACCGGCCGAATCAATAATGACCTCGTTGATACTGCCGATCTTCTCGTTTTGCTCGTTATAGACATTCACGCCGATCACTTTCGACGCTCTCCACTTGCCGGCAGCTGTGATAGGAGCCGCGGCCGCTGACGGTGTATTCGCAGGTGTCTGCGCGATTGCGGCAGGTGAAGCAATGACGCAAACGAGAAGAGCTGCAGTTAAAGCACGCATTTGATGTCTCCTGTTGAGTAGATGCTTCAACAACAGACGACACATCCGTCTGTTCCTTGTCTAAATCCATGTGCACACCATGAGCAGGAACCTGCTGACCTCTTCGTACCTCTGTTCGAGTCGTTACGTGTGCAGGCTTGCGGAGCAAAATTATTCGAAACCTTGCAACCAATCCGACGAATGGACGTTCTGGCTTCGAGCGATAAACTGAGGAAGGAGAGATCCCGCCGAAGATGAAAGCTCAAAAGCCCTGTCAGTTACTTCAAAGCTGGCAGGGTTTTAATTTATGGAGAAATGCCGATGATCTTCCACTTTGACCTGATTGGAACCGGCCTCGTCACTGAAGCCGCTGATCATGAATTCGAGGATGCGGTTGCGGCTACCGAATTCGCCGACAAGCTTGCCGCAGAACTGTCGATGGCTGAGCCAGAACTCGCGCGTGAAGGCTATATGGTCCGCGTGAAAGACGATCAAGGCGAGGAAGTTTATCGGGCTGAGCTGAACAACGTCCTCCACTGACTCCGCTTCGCGTCCCTCTAACCACTTCTGACCCATTGCAAGGGCGCAGCCCGGTTGCGATGATGCGTGTCATCCGCAGCGGAAGGCGTGCCTGCGATGAAAGAGACAGCCTTTTCATTTGCGACCCCGCGTTGTGTGGTCCGCGCGTTTCATGTAGGCGATCGCATCAACACGGTCGGATACGGTGGAGAAGTCCTCTCCCCGGCCCCGCTGACCGTTCGCGAGAGCCCGGACGGCATTGTGGTGCTGTTCCGATACGGCGTGGTCGTTACCATGGGCCTGTCGCCTGCAGAAGACGCAGCCCTGCTGGAGCGCCTCACACCGCGCATCGTGGGAAAATTTACACCGGTCGAAGATGAATTTGCGGTGGTGGAATTGTCCCCTGAAAAAGAGGACAAGATCCCGATCGGCGGTCCAATCCAGTTGGCGCGAATGTCGCTCGACCGCTTTCTTTTGATCGCCGATGTTTTGTCCAAGAGCGTCACGCTGGCTCACGACGAACGAGATGTTGCCAAGGTCTTTGAAGTCCTCGAACCGTTCGCGCAAGAGTTGGCGGCACAGGGCAGAACCAGCCGTGACCGCAGGTCGATCCTTCGGCTGATCGGAAACTCCCTGCTGGTCCAAAATCGCGTCTCGGGACGCGTCGCGGTCGCGGAGAAGCCGGACGTCCTTTGGGAACGCCCGGATCTGGAGCGGCTCTATGCTCGCCTTGAAGATGAGTATGAACTTCAAGAACGTCTCGATACCCTCAATCGCAAGGTCGAACTCGTCGCAAAAACCGCCAATACGCTGGCGGACTTCATCGATACGCGCCGCTCGCTGCGCCTTGAAGTGATTATCGTTCTGCTGATCGCCTCTGAAATCGTGATCACCCTGCTCCAGATCTTCTGGCCGCGTATCAGCCATTGAACAATCGAGACCGCATATCATTCAATGCGCGCCTCGGCCGATACGGCCATATGACGCTGCACCGCCACGACGTCGGAATTTTGAACGCCTGCCTTGAAAAACGCCACCGGCGCCGTCAATTTCAAGGACAGCGGAGGCTTTTCCGTTGCTGTCCACCGCTGTCCAAAGAATGTATTCGTCTGCGAGGACGCCCACCATGACCACCTTCGATGACCGCGAGCATGCCTTCGAACAGAAGTTCGTGATCGACCAGGAATTGCAGTTCAAGGCGACGGCGAGGTGCAACAGGCTTCTCGGCATGTGGGCCGCCGAGCAATTGGGACTGAGCGGCGAATCCGCGGTTGCTTATGCGAAGGAGATTGTCACGGTCGACGTGGCTGCTCCCGGCGAAGGGGCCGTTCTTCAAAAGCTCTCGCGCGACCTCGCCGATAAAGGCGTCGCTGAGGAATTGATTCAGCAGAAGATTGATGAATTTCTGCTTGCCGCCATCCAGCAGATCAGAGCCGGCCTCTGATCAAGAGCCGATAGCACGGGTGAAGACCGCATTACGCTTTGCTCTGCGTCTTCGCAATTGTGGGGCTTTGGCGGCGAAGCCAGCGCCCGAGCAGCTTGCGCCGGCCTTTATGGGGGATCAACTCGATATCGCTGACAAGTTTCGCTCCGCCCTTGCGCCGCTCCAACATGATCTTGCGGCTATGAAACGCTTCGAGCTCCGGCCGGTGCGCGACGCTCAGCACGGTGGCGTTCTTCAACTCCTCATTGACCAGTTTCATCATCTTGTCCTGGCTTGCGTCATCGAGGGCCGATGTCGCCTCGTCCAGCACGACGATGTCGGGGTTGTGCAGCAGCAGACGGGCAAATGCCAGCCTCTGCTTCTCGCCACCGGACAATGTCTGATCCCACGGCGCCTCCTCCTCGATCTTTTCCTTGAGGTGCCCGAGGCCGACCTTGTCGAGCGCCTCGCCGATCTGTTCTTCGGTCCAGTCGTCCGCCGCTCCCGGATACGCCGCGGCGCGCCGCAAGGTCCCCGACGGGACGTAGGATTTCTGCGGCAGCATGAACAGACGGCGGTCGCGATGAAACAAGACCCTGCCATTGCCCCAAGGCCACAGGCCCGCGATCGCACGAACCAGCGTGCTCTTGCCGCTGCCGGATTTGCCGGAGACCAGCACCCGCTCGCCCGGCGCGATGGTAACCTCCGTCTCGCCGACAACGGCGGTCCCGTCATTCAGCGTCACGGAGAGATCGTTGAGCTGCATCATGGCCTCGCCATCGGTTTCGCCACGGTCGATGCGGTTGTGTCCTTCGCCGGTTTCGGCCCGCTCCAGCCCGTCCAGCGACATCATCAATGATGCGATCCGCCGCGCTCCGGCATTCCATTCCGCAAGGCGCGGGTAATTGTCCACCAGCCAGCCGAACGCCTGTTGAACGATGGTAAAGGCCGACGCCGCCTGCATCACCTCGCCGAGCGACATGCTGCCGTCGAGAAACTTCGGTGCGCAGAGCAGGATTGGAATGACCGGCGCGATGATGCTCGATCCTTGCGAGACAACTGTGGTGCGCATGTGCTGCCCGCACAGCAGCGCCCATTGCTTGAGAACTTTCCCGAACGATCCATCGATGCCGGCACGCTCCTCGTCCTCGCCTCCGAGCAATGCGATACTCTCGCCGTTCTCGCGGACACGCATCAACGTGTAGCGAAACTCTGCCTCTGTCTGATTTTTGCTTTCCGAAATCGCAACGAAGCGCCGGCCGATGATCATCATCGCGGTGCTAGCGATGGCAGCATAGATCACGGCGGCCACCACCAGAAAGCCCGGAATGGTGACGGATGTGCCGCCGAATGAGAGCGTCAATGCGCCGCCGATCGTCCACAGCACGACGATGAATGTTGTCGCCGATAGAAACGCCGAGACGATACCGGTGACAAAATCCACCGGGGCTTCGGTCGCAACCCGCAAATCCTCGGCAATGCGATATTCGGGATTGGTGTGGTCGCCCTGGACGAGATTGAGCTGATAGTAGCGGCCATTGGTCAGCCACCGCGTGACGATCGCGTTGGTCAGCCACTGCCGCCACAGCCGTTGAATGCGCATGCGCGTGAACACCTGCAGCACACCCACGACAACGCTGCCAATGGCCAGCGGAAAGAAAATTCCCGCCAGCCACATCACGGCGGCGGAGTCCTTCTTCTGGAAATTGTCGAAGATGGCGCGATTCCAGACATTGATGCTGTACTGAAAACCAACGGCAAGCAGCACCAACAGCAGCAGTCCGCCCGTGGCCACCCAGGCAAATCTGCCGCCATCCACGCCCCAGAAGCCGCGCGCACTGATCCAGAAGCGCTTCAGCAGGTAGCGCTTGCGCAAGTCCTCGGCTTCTTCTGCAGATAGTTCCGGCTCGACAACCTCGGGCGGCGGCGGTTCGACGGGATTTCCGTCTTCGGAAACAACGTCTTGAATTTCCTTGGCTTTCATACCGCGATAACAGGAACAAGCCGCGCGGGTTCCAATCCATTGGAACTTATCGACTGCAAATTCCCTTGGTCGGGTCGAGGGCCGGCATCACTTCGCCTTTAGCTTGCAGCTGCTCCGCGCGCCGGCCGCGCCCGCAAAGCAGCACGCCGATCATGGATCAAATTCTGCAACCGATGCGCCGTAACATTCAGTGTTGCGACCTCCGTTGGATCCGCTTCGCTGCTGGCGGCTTTCGCTCGTTGGGCACCGAGGATGTCATCGATCTCATCTTCGATGCCCTGAAGTGCGGCTTCATTGTCAGCCTTGCGGATTCTGCGCCCCAACGCGTAAAGCGCATCGAGCGCCGGTACATCCGGCTTCGGTTTCGCGATTTCGAGAAATTTCCACGCCGCGGCAAGTATCGAGGCAAGCGCACCAAGCGCCATCGGCGTCAGGAAAATGACGTTGCTCCACTTGTCCATGAAGCTCTGTTGAGTGCCGTTGTAATATTCCGCCGCGCCTGGATGCACGGGGAGATAGGCGCCAGGATCCGTATCGGCTGCAGCCACCTGGGCCAGGATCGGAAGCTCGCCCATCAAATCGCGCTTCGCGCTCATCAGCGACTTGGTGAAGTCGGCAATCAGATCAGAGTCGAGCTTCTTATGAGCAACAAGATAAAACGTTGTGCGAAGCGTCGTCAGATCGTCGTCCGGAACGGGGGGCGCACCACGCAGCGTGCCTTTGGGAACGTCGAAACTCTCGTAGGCATGTTGCGTTTCCGCAATCGCGCCTGCTGATTCAATCGGGATCAGAACCGGCGGCGTCTTTGCATTCTGGGAAAAAAGGCCGCGCACCAGCGCAAGGTATTTCTCCGTCAGAGGCACCACGATCATGATCGCGTTGACCTCTTTCGATTCCAGCGCCCGCCGCGTATCCGGCGGGGCCAGGTTCTTGAACGTAACCTTGCTGCCGAGATCGTATTCCGACTTCAGCACGTCGACGACGCGCTGGTTCATCTCGCCGCCGACCACCCCGACTGTCCTGCGCTTTAGCCCCTCAATCGAGCTCACTGGTGACCCGGGAGGAGCGATGATCAAGACGACAGCATGCGCGACGACGGCCACGGTCTGCGCCTGCGACAGATCCCCGACGTCGCCACGAACAACCGCGAGATCGGTTTTGTTGGATGAGAAGGCCTCTGCCGCAGCAAGCGAACTGGGCACCTCCACGACGCGCAGACGAACCGGAGCGGACATTGATGTGAGGCGACCGGCAATAGCCGTCATCACCCTGCTCGCCTCGCCGTCGAGGGAGCCAACCGCGATACTCAGTGTCGTTGGGCGCGTGTACCAGCGATAGCTCACAAGTCCTGCGCCGGCAGCGATCAAGATCACGCCGATGACCAACACGAAACGAGCCCAGGTCGGCAGCCTGATCGAATTCACGTTACGTCCCCCAAGGTCAACCGGGAAACATCCTTAGTCCGGCAGCACGTGCCCGGTCCAAAAGCTCAGCCTCAGCGAGGCTAGCATGAAGATACGGGCCATGAGAACCGGCCGCGCCACACCTGCCAACAAGCGATCAAATCAGCCCCCTCACCGCAGCAGCCGCGCCAGAATGGTGCGCCGCAGTTATGCTGAAGTGCGATCAGAGCGGCTTGGCCCGCTCGCTAGCGCCAACCGTAATTAAACCATATTAAATCAATTTAAATGTAATAAATTCGTCAGACACCGCATTTAATGTACTGGACGTGATGGCCATCCAGCCATCAGCATAGGTACTCGCACAACTTGGCCGCGTCAGCGGCCATTTTTGCTTGCCCGAACTGGACTCTGCTTTGCGTTTGAAATCTGGAATGCTGAACGGAGATCAACATGACGGACGTCAAAGTCGCCTATGATGCCGCAACCCTCGCGACATTACGGCACGTGCTCGATCAGGTGCTGACACACCCGCTCTTCCTCAATGCGGCATCAGTGTCCGCACTCCAAATGGCCGAGCACATTCTCTCGCTTGCTGCCGCTGGTGAACGGGATATCGAACGCTTGAGGAATTCGGCATTGTCGATCCTTGCATCCGGCAAGGCCGCCTGAGCTGAGCCGCCCTGCCTGAACTAATTTCCGATTTTGCGAACTTCGTCGCAGCGCATGTCAAGAATGGCGCGTATCTTCTGGCTGTCGAGAAATTCGGGAGCGCGAGGATATCCACCGTCTACGAGCTTTTCCTGGATGCCCTTCCAGTCGCGCACGTTGCCCGAACCCGCCAGCTTCAGCGCCGCGCGGTAAACCTCGAGATGCTTCTTACGCATTCGCTCGTCCCCCAATACGTGTCACAAAACGTTTGCGGAACCTCGTCTGTAAGCGCGGCGTTTTCGTGTCATCGGTCGGGGAAAGCACCATGGATGAACAGATGTGAAAAGGACCCAGGTCCGCGCTTATCGTTCTTACAGCGACCTTCACAGACCGAGTGTGACCGTCGCCCATTGAATGATCTTATCGCCATTGAGGAACGCGATTGCGCTCGGTTCAATGACATTAGCTCGGTCATGGGCGGTTACGACTGTCGCCACCACAGCGTCACAACGATCATTGAAGGCAATTGCCAGCGCGGCGCTATGTGAGCGGTCGCCAGTCGTGTAGGCCCGGCTGCGGCCCTTCATCCAACGGACATTGATCGGATGACCGGATCCGAGCGCCACCGGCTTATCACCCATCAACCGGAAATCACTCAGGCGATGGAGCTCATCGTCATCGGACACGCCAGTCGTGCAATTGCAAAAGCCTATCTTGGCGCGAATGTAGAGATTAACCTCCCTCCCGCAGTGGGCGGCTGCGCAACGAAAGGCCTTGCCTCTGCCCCACTCGTCCATTGCGAAGGGCCACTCCACTTCTGTCCAGACCGGGTGTTCAGGGATGGAACGCAACACATCACTCTTCGGCAATAGCGGCCACGCCAGATGCCCGAACGCCCCGGCGGCACCTCCGATCGACAGGCCGCAGATCGCAGCCGTCGCGATGGCTTTCTTCATCACAGCACCGCCCTGGAAACGCGGCTAATTCTTCGCCACGAACGCCTTGGCCTCCCCAAGCGTCGATCTCTCAGACGTCGCTCCGGTGGTTGAAATCAGCCTCTCGTACGCGGTCTTTGCTTTACCGCTATCGCCGATCGCCTGTGCGGCCTTTGCCGCGCCAACATAGGCGTTGTAACGGTTCGGTTCCTTCGACATCGTCGCTTCGAACGCGGCGAGCGCCTCGTTCGCCATGCCGCGATCGAGCAACATGACGCCGTAAAGCTCGCGAGCCGGCATCAAAGGCCCCGGCGTGACGGGCGACTTCTCGGTCTTGTCCTCAGCATCGGCGGCCAGGCTCATCGCCTTCAATGCGTCTTCGTATTTGCCTTCGGCGTAGAGGATCCAGGCCTGGGCCGCCTGCTCCTGAACATCGACCTGGCCGGCCCAATAATCGTTCTTTGCTTCACGCAAATTGTCACGAAGTGCAGCAAGTTTGTCCGCATCGCTCTTGGCGGAGTCGGTGTCGCCCGAGCGTGCAGCGCCGATCGCACGGGCAAAATAGGTCACCGCCATCACATGCGGAAACTTGCTCGACTGGATGGCGAGATTGGCCGCGCCTTTCCAGTCCTCACGCTCCATCGCATAACGCGCAGGCGATGCGGCGTGAGCGTACGCGGCTGCAAACGCATCAGGCCCGAACTGCGTGGCTTCAACTGCATCGACGATGTCGCGGGCTTCCTTGTCCTGTCCGAGCTGCAGGTAGGCATAAACCATATAGTCCTGGCCATGGAGCTGATCGCCGGTTTCCTTGCTCGCTTTGGCCGCGTCCACCGATGCATTGTTCGCGGCGATCGACTCCTTCCAGTAGCCGACACGCGTGAAAATATGCGACGGCATATGCTGCGCGTGGGGCGCATTCGGCGCCACCTTGGCGTAACGAAGCGCGGCCGGCAGGCCTCGTGCTGCAACCGGCGGATAATCGTACAGATGAATCAGGTAGTGAGCGACGCCCGGATGCTGAGGCTGCCGCTCGAAGATCGGCTCGAGGATGGCCGCGCCTTTCAATTGATTGGCGTAGGTCTTATCCGTCGCAGGTGCGGCGACATTCAGCGTAATTGCATAGAAGATCTGAGCTTCGTCATCGTCCGGATAGCGTGCGGCCAGATCCGCCATCTTCTGCAGATAGGCCTGAACCCGCGCCTGATGAGAGGTCTTGTCGTAATCGCGATACATCACCGCGAGCGCATCGATATAGTCGCGCTCGCGTTGTGTTTTCGCGCCAAGCGCCTGGGCCTTCTCGATCGCAGCAAGTCCCAGCGGAAGATTGGGTGCAGGCACAGCGATATGCGGATTGCTGAGCAACGACAACGCAATCCCCCAATAGGCAATGGCGCATTCCGGATCGGCTTTGAGTGTTTCCTGATAGATCTCGCTCGATGCGCTGTACCAGAACGAATGCTGGTATCGCATGGCGCGATCGAAACGCCGTTGCGCCGTCTCGTTGCAGGACGTCGCGAAATGGACCGTGCCTAGTTTTTGTTCGGAATTGTCCTGCGCAAAAGCAGGGTAAGCAGGTCCGAGCGTTACAAGAGCTGTAAGAGTGAACGCGAATAGCGGTGCACGCATGACGTCCTCCCTGACCGATTGTGGCAAATCTCCCTTCACATCTGTCGGAATAGTAAGCGCTTGAGGTGCGTGGCTCAACGCACCTCTTTGTCAGCGTTGGGTCAGAGGCACTGCCGGATTGCCGGCGGCTGCGTCAACAACCGTAAAGTGCGCTTCTCCTGCGCATACACGCATGCACGATAAATCCGGCCGCCTTCGATGACGGCCGGACGTTTCCTGCAAGCGTGAATCAGACCGACTTGCCCGATGCTTCGTCTTCAAACGTCACCGCCACGGCGGCATTTGCCGAGAGGCGCACCTTCTGCCCTTCGACATCTGCGACCAGACCGAGATCGATATAGTGATGATGGCCCTTGTGACTTCCCTCGCCGCTATCCGCCTTCGTCAGCTTGATCCTGTTTTTCTCGACCCGATCGACAGTGCCGACGTGAACGCCATCCGCTCCGATCACTTCCATATGTTCCTTGATCCGACTGTCGCTCATCTGTCTCTCCTTGCTACAAGTGTTGGCGCTTAGACGTCCGCGGCGCCCCTCAACTCCGGTCCAGATGGCCCATCATTGCGGCGGCAGCCCGAGCTTAACGATGCTCGTGGCGCATGATTATGACGCGGATCGCGGCGGCACGTTCCCCAGCAACGGGCCGAGCCCCTCCGCGATCGTGAGGTGAGAGATCGCGGCTTCGCGAAGCCGGGTGTATGGAAGTCCTGCCAGCATTGCCGTCTGAATCACGGCCATCACCTCCCCTGCCTCTGAGCCGATCATGGTGAAACCAAGGATCTGGTCGTCATCTGCGGCGACCAGTGCTTTCATGAAGCCATCGGTTTCGTCCGTGGCTTCGGTACGCAGCACATTGCTCATCGGCAGCTTCGCCACACGCACCGGGATGCTCTGGCGCAAAGCCTCGGTTTCGCTCAGGCCGATGTGGGCCAGCGGTGGGTCGGTGAACATCACATAGGGAACGAGCCGTTCATCCGTCCGGCGGTTGCCACCCGCCATATTGTCCCTGACAATTCTGAAATCGTCGACGGACACATGGGTAAATTGCGGGCTGCCGGCGCATTCGCCGATCGCCCAGATGCCGGGAGTGCTTGTCTCCAGCCGCGCGTTGACACTGATAAAGCCGCGTGCATCGCGTTCAACGCCGGTCTTCTCCAGTCCGAGATCGGCAGTGTTGGGAATCCGCCCAACTGCAACAAGAAGATCGCTGCCTTCGATCGTCTGCTCGCCGGCTTCCGTTGTCACCGTGACGGCAACGCTCTTGCCCCACTCACCGCTCACCTTGATCGGCAACGCTCCCAGCACAAGCTGAATGCCTTCAGCGGTCAGGATGCGCTGCATCTCTTCGGCCGCATCAGCGTCCTCGCGACCCATGAGTTGCTTGCCCGGCTCGATGATCGTGACCCGGCTGCCGAAGCGGCGAAAAGCCTGCGCCATCTCGATGCCGACGTAGCCACCGCCGAGCACAACGAGGTGCTCCGGCAGATGATCCAGCTCAAGCGCCTCGATGTGCGTGATGGCACGGACGGTGTCCAGACCGGGAATATTCGGGATGGCGGCATGCGAGCCGACGTTGATGGCCACCTGCTTGCCGCTGACCACGCGCTTGCCGCCATCATTCAGTTGCACGTCGATCGTCTTCGGCGCGACGAAAGATCCGGTGCCCATGATCAATTCGGCGCCGCTCGTCTTGTAGGCGTTAAGATGAAATGCGATTTCGCGATCGATCATCTCCTGCTTACGACCCCGGACCTTCCGCATGTCGGTCTTCACGGCGCTGGTCATCGTGCCAAACGTCGCGGCATGGTGCGTCAGATGCGCTACCCGCGCACCCCACAGGACGTTCTTGCTGGGCAGGCACGCGACCGCGGGACAGGCGCCGCCGACCCATTGACGCTCGACGACCGCAACGCGCTGTCCCGAGCGGGCCAGATGCCACGCGAGCAGCTTGCCGCCTTGGCCGCTGCCAAGGATCAGAGTGTCAAATTCTTCGGTCTGCGCCATGTCTTGTTCCTCGGAAGTTTTGAATAGTGAGACGGGGCCTCAGTGAGCATGACCGCTGAACGTGGCCCCGCATTCCGCCGCCATTCACGAGACACTGCCTCTTGCAATCAGCCTTTAGCGGCCATGGAAAGCGCGACATCGGCGGCACTAATCCCTTCGAGCGCGAGGCTGTAGCCCACGCCTTCATCGATAATGCGGCGCAGCTTCTGTATGAGCGCGATGCGCGTGTAACGGGCTGTCAGCGGCGGCAATTTGGCGAGACTTTCCGCAATCTCGCGGGCACGTGGCAGCAATTTCTCAGGCGAAACGACCTCGTTGACCGCACCCCAGTCCTGGGCCGTATCTGCATCCAATTCCTGACGCGTCAACAGGAAGTAGCGTCCGCGCACGCTTCCAATCACTTCCGGCCAGAGCAGATTGACGCCGTCGCCGGGCACGATGCCAAACTCGAAATGCGGCTTGTCCTGAAACACGGTCGAAGGCGTTGCCAGCACGATGTCCGACAACAACACATATTCTGAATGCAGCCGCACGGGCCCGTTCAATGCAGTGATCAGCGGCACCTCGATATCGAGGATATTCATGAGGACTTTCCTGCCCTCGCGATAAATCTTGTCGTACCCGCGCGGTGTAAAGAAATCGAAGCCTTCAGGGCTGATCGATTCCATGAAAGCCTCTCCGCTTCCCGTGAGAATAACCACGCGTGTATCGGGATCCGATGCAATCTCATGGAAGAGGTCGACAAACTGTTCATGGGAGTGGCCATTGAAGACCAGCGTGCCGCCTTCAGTGTGGAAGGTCACCTCTACGACGCCGCTGTCAGAACGAACCAGGCGCGCGTTCGGAAATCTGTTCTGATAGTCGGCGAACCGGCTCATGAAATGCTCCATTGGACACGCGTGTGACGCAAAGAGCTTATCGAGGGAGGCGAAATCCATTGGTAGCGCACTGAAGCGACTAAAGGTTATTCCTGCAGGGAATAGTGTCACGATTGTGCTTGACGTGCGGCATGAAACGCCCGTCCGTATACATTAGTGATGCAACTTCAACCTGAATGGGCGATGGCTTTGCAATCAGCCTGCGAGGCCAACAGGGCCTCGACGAAATCGGCAAAGGCGCGCGCCTTGGCGCTCGCAACGCGGCCGGTAGGAAACACCGCCCAGACATCGATGGGATTCATCGCCCAATCGCAGAGCACCTCCTTCACCTTGCCGCTGGCAAGCTCAGGAGCGAACATCCATTCCGAGGCGACCGCGAGCCCCATATCGGCAAGCACCGCTGTGCGAATGCCTTGCGCGGCCGAGATGCGAAGGCGCCCTCGCACCGTGACCGATACTTCCACACCGTCCTTGCAAAACATCCAGACATCGCCGCCGGACGTACGTGCATGGATGATCGCCTGATGCGTTGTCAGTTCGGCAGGCAATTTCGGCACGCCCGCTTTGGCAAAATAGCCGGGCGCACCCACGACGATACGACGCCCCTGACCGATCCGCCGCGCCGTCAGGCTCGAGTCCGCGAGATCCCCCATCCGCAGCGCGATGTCGATTCCCGCCTCGATCAAATCAACGCGCTGGTCGTCGAGTACGAATTCAAGATCGACGTTGGGATGGGCCGCAAGAAAAGCACCGAGATACGGAATAAGATGCAGGCTCGCGAACGTGGTTGCTGCGCCGACGCGCAGTCGTCCAGACAGACCGGTGCCGGCACCGCGGGCAGCAACAAAGGTGTCATCCACCTCCTCGATGGAGCGCTTGGCGCCTTTGTAAAAACTCGAGCCCGCTTCCGTCGGCACCAATCCGCGCGTGGACCGAAACAGCAGTTTGACGCCGAGCGAATCCTCAAGCTGAGCAATCGCCTTGGAGACCGCGGGCTGGCCCACGTGAAGCTGACGCGCGGCCTCCGAGAACGAGCCGCTTTCAACGACCCTGACGAAGGTCTCCATCGCTGTCAGTCTGTCCACGCCTTCCTTCTCCTTCGGCCGAATATGCAACACACTCCTATTATCGACGCGACAAGGGTGTGCAAGCACCTCTTGGAGGAACGGCAGGCCGGTCAACAGGATGGGCGGTTTCGATGCTGTTCTCAGGAACGGCGGCTTAAGGGATCAGCCGGTCCCGGCGCAATTTCTCGAACAACGCAAAGAAAGCCTCATCTGTCGGCTGATAGACCGAAAATCCGAGCTTCCGGCTTTTCGACATGTCCGTCACCACTTCGATGGGACGGCCGAGGTCGGCGTCGGTGTGCCACGGTGAAATCAATCGGTCGATCTGCGGCTCGGCGAGCTTGTGACGTTCCGCAATGTCACGCCAGACCGCGGCATCGTCAGCCATCTGCTGTTCGAGCGGACGAACCACGCCATCGAATGGCGCCGCCTCGATGCCGAACCAACCGGCGATGCGTCCCCACATCCATTTCCAACGGAAGACGTCGCCGTTAACGACGTTGAAATCCTGATTGGCCGCTGCAGGCGTGGTCGCCGCCCAGAGCAGGTGACGCGCGAGCAGCTTGGCATCCGTCATGTCGGTGAGGCTGGTCCATTGCGCCTCGGATCCCGGAAAGCGGAATGGGCGTCCTGTTTCCTTGCAGATCGAGGCATAGACGGCAAGCGTGGTGCCCATGTTCATGGCGTTGCCGACCGCTTCGCCAATGATGGTATGCGGACGATGGACGCTCCAGGTAAAGCCGTCGCGCTTTGCAGCCGCAAAGACCTCGTCTTCCTGTGCGTAGTAAAAGTTGTCGATATCGAGACGGCCCTGCTCCTCCCGGAACGGCGTCTGCGGCAAAGCCCCTTTGCCATACGCCTCGAACGGCCCGAGATAATGCTTGAGGCCGGTCACAAGCGCGACGTTGCGCACGGATTTCGAGCCTCGGACCGCGTCGAGAAGATTGCGCACCATTGCCGCGTTGACGCGGATGTTTTCCGCCTCCGTTGCCTGCCGCAGCCATGTGGAGATGAAAACATGAGAAGGCGCGAGGCTGCTTAGCGCAGATCCAAGCGAAGCCGGATCAAGCAGGTCAGCCGCAACCGGTGTGACGCCGTCTTGTTTCACCGGCTTGCGCGCGAGTCCCCACACCTGCCAGTTGTTCTCGTTGAGGAGCGCGCCCGTCGCGCTGCCGACAATCCCGCTCGCACCTACTACCAATGCTTTATTCGACATGATCACTCCTGCTCGACGCTCCCGAGGTAGGTCCGAAATGTGTCGTGTTCGAGAAGGCACCGATAAATGACATAGGCACCGGGGGGTAACCATGAAACCAAGTTCGCTGGTCCACGGAGAGCATGTGGCAGGTCACGAGAACGCCCGCCCGCTCGGCCCGCTGGAGGTCAGAGGCCGGCGAGAGTGTGACCGCGCTTGGTTCGCCAAACGGGCGCCTCTTCGGGCGCCCGTCATAACGATCATGGATCGCTGCTTCACTTGGCGATTGCTACTTGGCGATTGCGGCCCGTGACGCGGCGATTTTCTCTTTCACCGACTCGAGGTTGAAGCTCGCACCCTTCTGCATCGGCGGG
Organism: Bradyrhizobium sp. SYSU BS000235; assembly: GCF_049747295.1. Lineage (NCBI taxonomy): Bacteria > Pseudomonadati > Pseudomonadota > Alphaproteobacteria > Hyphomicrobiales > Nitrobacteraceae > Bradyrhizobium > Bradyrhizobium sp. SYSU BS000235. The sequence goes on along the minus strand of NZ_JBMHJM010000001.1, from coordinate 5,196,075 downwards.
AATTCGACCGCCGTTTGCGCCAACTTCTCCACCTGCTGCTGAACGAAGACGAAGCGCCAGAATTCGTACTTGAACCAGTCGAAGTACTGTTGCGCTCCTTCTTTGGTGCCGTTGTCGGGCCAGCCCGTGCGCTCGAACGGATCGAGGCGCAGGTTGATCAAGTAGGGTATGTCGGGTTTGGTCTTGTCACCAACCCACCCTTTGGGTTGGTCGATGAAACGATATTTGAAGTCGTCGATGCGCACGGCACCGAGTTCGCTCTCGCCGAAATACCAGATCTCGTGCCGGTTGGACGGCCCTTTGCCGGTGATCATGTCCATCTGGTTATAGCCGTCCAGGTGAACCTTGTAGGTGCGGTCGACGATGTGTTTGCCCTTCTTCAACTCCTCGACAATGTTGGGATTACCGGCAGCCGCAAGCAACGTCGGGAACCAGTCGAGCCCGGAGATAATGCCGTTCTCCACCTTGCCCGCCGGCACTTTGCCGGGCCAGCGGATCATGGCCGGGGCGCGGAAACCGCCTTCCATCACGGTGCCCTTGCTCTGCGCGAACGGCGTCTGACCGCCGTCCGGCCAGGTAAACACCTCGGTGCCGTTGTCAGTGGTGAAGATGACGATCGTGTTGTCATCGACCCCCATGTCCTTCAGCTTCTGCATCACGATGCCGATGTCGTCGTCGAGCTGCGCCATGCCGGCTTCGTGAATCGTCCAGCCGTTTTTCGAGTTGCGCATCCCCTGATACCTAGGCGACAGGTGAGTCACGATGTGCATGCGGGTCGGATTGAGCCACAGGAAGAACGGCTTGTTGTCGGCCTTGGCTCTCTCGATGAAGTTGAGCGCGAGATCGCGGATTTCATCGTCCACGGTTTCCATCCGCTTGGGATAGAGCGTTCCTGCGTCTTCTATTCTTTGCTTGCCGACCTTCCCCCAGCGCGGGTCGTCGGTGGGATCATCCACATTGGTCGCCCATGAGTGAACCATGTTGCGCGGGCCGACGACGTTCAGCAGCTCCTGCGGATAACCAGGATGGGCGGGGTCTTCCATCGCATCGAGGTGATACAAATAACCAAAGAATTCGTCGAAGCCGTGCACCGTCGGCAAAAACTCATTCTTGTCGCCAAGATGATTCTTGCCGAACTGGCCGGTGGCGTAGCCCATGCCTTTCAGTGCAGTGGCAATCGTTACCGCTTCCGCCGGTATGCCGATGGCCGCTCCGGCCTGTCCGACTGTCGTCATGCCGGTGCGGATCGGCAACTCGCCGGTGATGAAGTTGGCGCGGCCCGCCGTGCAGCTTGCTTCCGCGTAGTAATCGGTAAAGAGCATTCCCTCGGCAGCGATCTTGTCGAGGTTCGGCGTTCGTCCCGCCATCATGCCGCGGTGATAGGCACCGATATTCCAGATCCCGATGTCGTCCCCCATGATGACGACGATATTCGGACGTTGACCGGACGGTGATGGCGCCGGCTGCGCTTGTGCCGGCTGCGCCGGAATTGGTTGTGGTGGTCTTGGCTGCGCCTGGGCAGAACTCGTCAATCCCAATGCCGAGAGTGCCGACGCTGCAGCAAGCGAGCTGCCGCTCAGCAACAGATCGCGGCGTTTCAACCCACTGCCGTCTGACTGCCGCACATCGTCATAAGAAGCAGATTCCGGCGGATGCTTGTTCATCATGGCACGTCCCTTTCTGCATTAAATGCACCGCACGTCATGTGATTTGTTGGTGGCCGCCTCGCCTGGATGCAGGCATGAACGACGCCCCACCGTTGCTGGCGATAAGAGAACAACGCCTCCGGCACACCGCTTCGATCCGCCCCTCGGGACAGATCACGCAAGCCACCAACCACCCGCCATGCGATGCCGCGCGAGTGCTTGTGCTTCAATGAGCGTTGATCTCGTGGAGCCGCGATCCCTGCAATTGGAACGCGGCAGGCCCGCCAGCGACGCGGGCGCGCTTATTCGGTTAAAGTAAGAGCTGCTGCATGGTCACCTTCTTTCTGCGAAAACCGCATTGCACGAAGGAAACGCTTACGTTTTTAGCAGCTACCCGAAGCGCAATAACGCTAGGTCAGACAGCGAACATTGACAAGGTTTTTGAACGGTAACGTGTTGTGTGACAGACCGTCGAGGCAATCATTCAGTCACGGATGCTTACGTATTGATGCACAACCTGACCGGGCCTTATTTCCGCTTTTCCCGATCCGCCTGCTCCTTGATTTCGTCCTCGGAGAGATCGTGGCGGACCGAGGCGATATCGCCATCGTTTGCGATATCGATGCGAAACGGCGCATCGCGCGTGGGGTCCGCGGCAGGCCTTCGTTTGGGTGCCGTCGTTTTGACCTTGGACTTTGCACTTCGGGCTCCCGTCCCCGGCCCGCTTTGCTTTCTTGGTGCCATGGCCTCAGCTTTCCTCCCAGCGGCGCAGATCAGCCCTGCCATTATTCATTGAATGTGGCCGAGGTGAAGAGCATCTGATACTTCGACTATTAGAAAAATACCGGGAGAGACGCGATGACGGATGGACCTGCGCATGAAGTCCACGTGGCGGACTACGACGTGCCGATCCCGTATATGCAGCGGACGCGCAATTACTATCTCGCCATTGGCTACGACACCCCTTATCGCTGGGCCCACAATATCGATGTGCCATTCCAGCCGCTGAAGAAGCCGCTCGCGCAATCCCGTGTTGCTATCATCACCACAGCTGCCCGCTTCGACCCCACCAAGGGCGATCAGGGCCCGGGCGCGCCCTATAATGGCAGCGCGAAATTCTATGAGGTCTATGATGGCGACACCGCGCAGCAGCATGACCTGCGCATCTCCCACATCGCCTATGATCGCACGCACACGACGGCGACCGACATCGGCACATGGTTTCCGCTGCCGCAGTTGCATCGCCTCGCCCGCGAAGGCCGCGTCGGCTCGGTCGCGCCGCGCTTCTTCGGGGCGCCGACCAACCGCAGCCATCGCGTGACCGTCGAGACCGACGCACCGGAAATTCTTGCGCGTTGCAAGGCGGACGGTGTCGATGCCGCAGTGCTCGTGCCGAACTGCCCCGTGTGCCACCAGACAACGGCACTGGTCGCGCGTCACCTGGAGGCCAACGGCATCTCCACGGTGGTGATGGGTTGCGCCAAGGACATCGTCGAGCACGCCGGCGCCCCACGCTTCCTGTTCAGCGACTTTCCGTTGGGCAACTCAGCAGGCAAGCCTCATGACGTGGCGTCGCAGGCTTTGACGTTTGAGCTGGCACTGAAGGTGCTGGAAAGCGCGCCCGCCGCGCGGACCACGGTGCAGTCGCCGCTGCGCTGGAGCGACGATGCGTCATGGAAGCTCGATTACAACAACGTCGACCGGATGGCGCCGGAAGAACTGGCCCGTCGCCGCCGGGATTTCGACGCCCAGAAGGAAGCCGCCCGCGCCAACCGCGTGGCCTGATTAGTCTGTTAAACCAGCTGCCTTGCGCAGGGCCGCATTGATGCGGTCCTGCCAACCGGGTCCATCTTCCTGGAAGCGTTCAAGCACGTCCTGATCGATCCGCAGCGAGACCAGTTCCTTGACGCCGGGAACGGCTGTTTTTTGCGGAACAGGCTCGGCCTTCTTGGCCGTGATCGACTTGAACGCAGCTTCGGCTTCCGTCTTTGCGTCGCTGAGTGTGCGGGGCCGGCGTGGAGGTGATGCCATCATCAGATTCCTTGGATCAAATTCCTTCAAATAAGGCGGTCGAGAGATAACGCTCCGCAAACGACGGCACGACCGTAAGGATGACCTTGCCGGCATTCTCCGGCCGCTTGCCGAGTTCGAGCGCAGCCGCAATGGCCGCGCCGGACGAAATGCCGCCAGGAATGCCCTCGAGGCGTGCCAACTGCCGCGACGTTTCGATGGCCGTGGCGCTATTTACCGTCACAATCTCATCAATCACTGAACGGTCCAGGATATCCGGGACAAAACCCGCACCAAGACCCTGGATCTTGTGGGGCGAATGCTGGCCACCGGACAGCACCGCGCTTTCCTCTGGCTCCACGGCGACGATCCGCAGCGATGGCTTGCGCGGCTTCAGCACCTGCCCGACGCCGGTGATGGTGCCGCCGGTACCGACCCCCGCCACGAAGATATCGAGATTGCCTCCGGTGTCGTTCCAGATTTCTTCAGCAGTGGTGCGGCGATGCACCTCGGGGTTCGCAAGGTTCTTGAACTGCTGCGGCATCACGGAGTTCGGCGTATTGCGGATCAAGTCCTCTGCGGTGGCGATCGCTCCCTTCATGCCCTGCGACGCCGGCGTGAGGATGATCTCGGCACCGAGGAATGCCAGCATCTTGCGCCGCTCGATCGACATCGATTCCGGCATGACGAGCTTGAGCCGGTAGCCGCGCGACGCCGCAACGTACGCCAGTGCAATACCGGTATTGCCGGACGTCGGTTCGATCAGCACGGTGTCCGGATTGATCACTCCGGCCTTTTCCATGGCGACGATCATCGCCGCACCGATGCGATCCTTCACGCTGGCCGCCGGATTGAAATATTCCAGTTTGGCGAGAATTGTCGCTTTGACACCGCGCTGCTCCGGGAGCCTGCGAAGACGAACGACCGGCGTATCACCGAATGCATCGACAATGCTGTCGTAGACGCGGTCGCGGCCAGGGGTGTGCACAGCGTCAGTGCCCGAGCGTGTGTCCATGGCAATTCTCCGGGAGCTATGCGCGAGGGTAAAGCCGCGCGAAACGAACGACTTCCGCCATTAAGATGCGTCGGTACCTTCATGCAAGAGGCAATCACAGCGCAGTGAAGCCATTGCACTGCAAAACAAAAACATCACAGGAAGTATCTCAAAAGGAACGTATTTGTGTTGCCACATGTTCAAACTTCTCGCGTATCGTACCGCCTGTCTCCGATACTCAAAGGGGGGTCACGATGTCAGCAATCGCTGAAGTTCTGTCGACCAATGCGCCTGTGATGTCACTGCGTGCGAGCGAAAAGCCCATTTGCGTGATTTGCTCGGATACCCTGGTCGCAGCGGAAGCTTCAGCCCTGCTCGCTGACAACGAAGTGAGCTACCTCTGGACCTGCGATACCTGCGGCTGCGGTTTCGTTACCAAGCATCCGGCAACGAAACCTTTCGCCTGCAATTGAAATCGCACGCAGCCGAGATCATCCAAAACATCAGCTGTTCATGTGCGCTGACGTCTTTTGCTCACACGATGGATAAACTTCTTCAGAAGTAATATCGCACCGCACCTATTGAGTGATGGGCGCAATGTCCCCACGCGCCCATCCCTCGCGGGTGCTGGCACGGAAGTCGTCGAATTTGCCGGCGGCGATGGCGGCGCGGCTGCCCTGCATCAGATGCTGGTAATAGGCGATATTGACCTCGGAAAGCAGCATCGCACCGAGCGTCTCTTCTGATTTTACGAGGTGGTGCAAATAGGCGCGCGAATAACTTCGCGTAGCAGGCCAAGTGCTCTGTTCGTCGAGCGGACGCGGATCATTGGCGTGCCGGGCATTGCGCAGGTTGATAACACCGTGGCGCGTAAAGACGTGGCCGTGACGGCCGTTGCGCGTCGGCATAACGCAATCGAACATGTCGATGCCGCGCGCTACCGCTTCCAGCAGGTCATCCGGCGTGCCCACGCCCATCAGGTAGCGCGGACGGTCCTGCGGCAGGATCGGCGCGACCTCCTCGATCATCGCCAACATGACCTCCTGCGGTTCGCCGACTGCAAGTCCGCCGATGGCATAGCCGTGAAAACCCATATCGATCAGTGCGCGGGCGCTTTCACGCCGCAGATCGGGAACGTCACCACCCTGCCCGATGCCGAACAACATGTAGCCATCCGGCGCAGTCTCAAAGGCGCGCTTGCAGCGCTCTGCCCAGCGCAGCGACAGATGCATGGCGCGCTCGATGTCCGCTCGCTCGGCAGGCAACCGGACGCACTCGTCGAGCTGCATGGCGATGTCGGAGCCAAGCAGCCGCTGCACCTCAATGGCCCGCTCCGGCGAAAGCTCGATTTTCGCGCCGTCGATGTGCGAGCTGAACGTCACCGCCTGCTCGGTCACCTTGCGCAGCTTGGCGAGCGACATCACCTGGAAGCCGCCGGAGTCGGTCAGCATCGGGCCATTCCAGGTGGTGAATTTCTGCAGCCCGCCCAGCGCGGCAATGCGCTCTGCGGTCGGCCGGAGCATCAGGTGATAGGTGTTGCCGAGAACGATATCGGCCCCGGTGTCGCGGATATCGCGCCAATGAATGCCCTTCATCGCACCGGCCGTGCCAACAGGCATGAAGGCAGGCGTGCGCACAATGCCGTGCGGCGTCGTCAGCTCGCCGGTGCGCGCTTCGCCGTCCCGGCCCAAGAGTTTGAAATGATTGGCGACTGTCATCCGCGCGTTATCGGTCAGGTCGGCGCGCGAAACAACAGGCACGCATCGCCATAGGAATAAAAGCGATAGCCGTTGGCAATCGCATGGGCGTAAGCCTGCTGCATGGTGTCGAGCCCGCTGAAGGCCGACACCAGCATGAACAGCGTCGAGCGCGGTAGATGGAAATTCGTCATCATCACGTCGACCGCCTTGAAGCGATAGCCTGGCGTGATGAAGATCGCGGTGTCGTCCGAGAAAGGCCGAATGGTGCCGTCCTCGGCGGCAGCGCTCTCGATCAAACGCAGCGAGGTCGAGCCGACCGCGACGATGCGCCCGCCTTTCGCGCGGGCTGCGTTCAGCGCGTCCGCGGTCTCGGCGGAGACCGTGCCCCACTCCGCATGCATGCGATGCTCAGCCGTGTCGTCGGCCTTCACCGGCAGGAAAGTGCCCGCACCGACATGCAGCGTGACGCGGTTGAGACCAACGCCACGCGCCTTGAGCGCGGCTTCAAGATCGGGCGTGAAATGCAAACCGGCGGTGGGCGCCGCAACGGCGCCCACGTTCACAGCAAACATGGTTTGGTAATCGCTCGTATCGCGCTCATCGGGCGTCCGGCGCGACGCGATGTAGGGCGGCAATGGCGGAGTGCCGACGTCCTCAATCGCCTGATCCAGCACCGGACCGTGGAACGAAAACGACAGCACGATTTCGCCGTTCTCTCCCTTGTCCTCGACCTGTGCGTCGAGATTGCCGAGCAGGCAGACGCGCCCCTCATTGCCGAACCGCACGACGTCACCAACCGACAGCTTCCGCGCCGGCTTCATCAGCGCTTGCCATCGCGATCCATCGAGGCGCTTGATCAGTGTCGCTTCGATCTTCGGCTCGGTCTCGCGGCCGATCCGCCGGCCCGAGAGTTGCGCCGGGATCACCTTGGTGTCGTTCACCACAAGCTGATCGCCGGGCGCGAGCAACTCCGCGAGATTGCGGACCGTCATGTCCTGCAGTCCTTGCCCCGGGCGTACCACGAGCATACGCGCAGTATCGCGCGGACTCGCGGGCCGCAGCGCAATGCTGGTTTCGGGCAGGTCGAAATCGAACAGGTCGGTACGCATGGAAGCTCAAATGTCGATGGCCGGGACATGCCCGGCCATCCATGATCGAATAGTGATTAGTATATCGATTAAGCGGCTTCGTCAGCAGCCATATAGGCCTTGACGATCTTGTCCGGGTTCTGGACCGGCTCGCCGCGCTTGATCTTGTCGACGTTCTCCATGCCGTCGATCACCTTGCCCCAGACCGTGTACTGACGGTCGAGGAAGCGGGCATCGTCAAAGCAGATGAAGAATTGGCTGTCGCCGGAATCCGGGTTGGCAGCACGGGCCATTGAGGTGGTGCCACGCACGTGCGGCTCCTCGTTGAACTCAGCCTTCAGCTTCTGTCCCGAACCGCCCGTGCCGGTGCCCTGCGGGCAACCGGTCTGCGCCATGAAGCCATCGATGACGCGGTGGAACACGATGCCGTCGTAGAAGCCTTCGCGCACCAGTTCCTTGATGCGGGCAACATGGCCGGGCGCAAGGTCCGGACGCATTTCGATGGTCACGGGCCCTTGGGTGGTGTCGAGGATCAAAGTATTTTCAGTGGTTTCAGCCATGCCTGTCTCTCTGTCGGTTTGGGTTTACGTCTGCGGTCGTCAAACCGCACGGTGAATGGGCGTCCAGCCACTGCATTGCCGAGACTGTCCGTAAAAGGCATCGGCGTGCAGGCCTGCAGTGTGTTCATCACGGCGATCCGGTACTGGAGCCGGTCGTCGTCAGTGGCAGTCGGAGATTCATAGGTAATCCGCGGGTGACCGAGGATTTCCCCATTGCGCGTGAAGCTTACCAGCACGGTTACCTGCATCCCCGGATGCGACCGCGGCAATCTGGGAGGCTTCCAGCACTGCTTCAGCTTCGCGAAAATCTCCTGAAGGGTATTGGCCTGGGCTTCCTCGGCGTGCACCTGCACGAGAGGCGTTGGCGTCAGGACCGATATGGCGAGCAATGCCGCGAAAGCAACTAAACTTCGGCTTCGCAGCATCGTCACCTCGTAAATGGTGCTGGTCCTGTTTTATTTGATGTCGGACGCGACCTGCACCTTCACCATCTTGTCCGGGTCTTGAACAGGCTCGCCGCGCTTGATCTTGTCGACGACGTCCATGCCGGAGACGACCTCGCCGACCACGGTGTACTTGCCGTTCAGGAACGAGCCGTCAGCAAACATAATAAAGAACTGCGAGTTGGCCGAATTAGGGTCGCCAGCGCGGGCCATGCCGACAATGCCGCGCTTGAACGGCACATTGGAGAATTCGGCCTGCAGGTTCGGGTACTTGGAACCACCCGTTCCGTTAAAGCGCTGCCCGTCGCCGGTCTGCGCCATGAAACCTTCGATCACGCGATGGAACGGCACGTTGTTGTAGTAGCCGTCGCGCGCAAGTTGCTTGATGCGCTCGGCATGCTTTGGAGCAAGGTCGGGACGCAGCTTGATGATGACGCGGCCCTTGGTGGTGTCGATCACGATAGCGTTGTCCTTGTCGAGACCGGCAGGCAGCTTCTGCGCGAACGCGGGCGCAGCAAGAACGAGGGCCGCGAAAACAGCGAGGATGCGGATCATGGAAACTCCGGATTGAAGGAAGACGAATTAGCCAGCGAATTTGGTCTTGAGCCGCGTCGCGACGGCCTTGGGCACAAAGGGAGACACGTCGCCGCCCATGCCGGCGATCTGCCGTACCAGTGTGGCGGTGATCGGGCGGACGGTGGCGGAGGCCGGGATGAAAACCGTTTGGACCTCGGGCACCATCGTCTGGTTCATGCCCGCGATCTGCATTTCGTAATCCAGGTCGGTGCCGTCGCGCAGCCCGCGGATCAAAACGGTCGCGCCGACGCGCTGGGCGGCGGTGACGGTGAGGTCACCGAAGGTTACGCACTCGATCTTGCAGCCGACTTTGGCGGCGATGGGTGCAAACACCTCCATCACCATCTCAAGCCGTTCCTCTGTCGAGAAGAGCGGCGCTTTGCCTGGGTGAATGCCGATGGCCACGACCAGGCGATCCACCAGGCCACAGGCCTGCCGCACCACATCCAGATGACCATTGGTGACGGGATCGAACGACCCCGGATAAAATGCAACTCGGGACATGCTCCGTCCTACCCTGCCCCGCGAACGCCCGCAAGCGCGCAGAGTTCCGGTCAGACCGGCAAAGCCATGCGGTTATATTTTTAGGAATTTGTGAACCTTTTGCCCCGCTTCGGCGTCTCCTTGCCAAGCAGGCCAGCAAGGCCGGCATCGACAGGGACACAACCATGATCAAGACGCTTTCGGCGATCGCTGCCGCGGCAGCCATTGGAGCAGCTATCACCTTTTCTCCAGGCTTGGCTCCTGAGGTGGAAGCAAGTCAGACCACCACCATCGCCAAGACCGCCGAACCACCGGCCGCCAAGATCGCCGCCGTGGACGCGCGTTGCGCCAATCAAGCGTGGCCGAACATCGATGCCGCCTGCCTGCGCGGAAGCGATAAGGCGCCGATCCAACCTGTACGTGTGATCACCACGGATCGCCGCTAGGACCCAAGCCTGCGACCGTAGAACGGCGGATCAGCCGCCGTTCCCGTTTCCGTTCTCAGTCTCTTCCGTAATGTGTTCGACCGATACGACATGCTCATCATCGGCGGTATCGAACACGATCACGCCCTGCGTTGAGCGACCGGCAATGCGGATGTCCTCGACCGGGCAACGGATAAGCTGACCCTTGTCGGTCACCAGCATGATCTGGTCACTGTCTTCAACCGGGAAGGATGCCACCAGCTTGCCGTTGCGGTCATTGACAGACATCGCGACGATGCCTTTGCCGCCACGGCCGGTGGTACGGTATTCGTAGGACGACGAGCGCTTTCCGTAACCGTTCTCGCTGACGGTCAGCACGAACTGCTCGGCAGCCGACATCTCGACATAGCGCTGCTCGCCGAGTTCGATCGCGCCGGAGGCTTCCTCCTGATCCGGAGCCGCCTCTTCTTCCACGCCGCCACGACGCACTGCGCTGGCACGGCGCAGATAGGCGGCACGTTCATCCGCATTGACGTCCATGTGACGTAGAATCGTAAGCGAGATCAGCTTGTCGCCTTCGGTCAGCGCAATGCCGCGGACGCCCATCGAGGTGCGGCCGGTGAACACGCGCACATCCGTGACCGGGAAGCGGATGCATTGCCCGCCACCGGCAGTCAGCAGCACATCGTCATTTTCGGTGGCGATCTGCACGTCAACGATGGCCTCGCCCTCGTCCAGCTTCATGGCGATAATGCCGGAGCGACGCACGTCGACGAAATCGGACAGCTTGTTGCGCCGGACGTTGCCGCCAGTGGTGGCGAACATCACGTCGAGGTTGCCCCACGACGATTCATCTTCCGGCAACGGCATGATGGTGGTGATGCGCTCACCCTGCTCCAGTGGCAGGATGTTGATCAACGCCTTGCCGCGCGAATTCGGGGCGGCTACTGGCAGACGCCAGACCTTTTCCTTGTAGACCTGGCCACGTGACGAGAAGAACAGCACCGGCGTGTGGGTCGAAGCGACGAACAGGCGGCTGACGAAATCCTCGTCGCGCGTCTGCATGCCGGAGCGGCCCTTGCCGCCGCGCTTCTGCGAGCGATAGGTGGAGAGCGGCACACGCTTCACATAGCCGGCGTGCGACACGGTCACCACCATATCCTCGCGCTGGATCAGGTCTTCGTCCTCGACCTCGCCTTCCTGCTCGATAATGACGGTACGGCGTGGCGTGGCGAACTCATCCTTCACAGCGGTGAGCTCGTCCTTGACGATTCCCTGGATGCGCGCACGCGAACGCAGAATGTCGAGGTAGTCGGCAATCTCAGCGGCAAGCTTGTCGAGTTCGTCGGAGATTTCTTCACGACCCAGGGCGGTAAGGCGCTGCAGGCGCAGATCGAGAATCGCCTTTGCCTGCTCCAGCGACAGCCGTGCGGTGCCGTCGGAGGCCAGCGTGTGCCGCGGATCGTCGATCAGCGTGATCATGGTCGCGACGTCCTTGGCGGGCCAGTCGCGCGACATCAGGGTATCGCGCGCGGTCGCTGGATCGGGCGACGTACGGATCACACGAATGACTTCGTCGATATTGGCAACCGCAATCGCTAAACCGACCAAAATGTGCGCGCGATCACGCGCTTTGTTGAGCAGGAACTTGGTCCGTCGCGAAACCACGTTTTCGCGGAACGTAACGAAGATCGTCAACAGATCCTTCAGGTTCATCACCAGCGGACGGCCGGCGTCCAGCGCCACCATATTGGCACCGAAGCTCGTCTGCAGCGGCGTGAACTTGTAGAGCTGATTCAGCACCACATCCGGAACCGCGTCACGCTTCAGTTCGACCACCACGCGATAACCCTCGCGATCGGATTCGTCGCGCAGGTCCGAAATGCCTTCGATCTTCTTTTCGCGCACCAACTCGGCGATGCGCTCGACCATGCTGGCCTTGTTCACCTGATATGGAATTTCAGAGACGACGATCGCTTCACGGTCCTTGCGGATCGTCTCGATCGTCACCTTGCCGCGCATCATGATGGAGCCGCGGCCCAGATGATAGGCGGAGCGTATGCCCTGACGGCCGAGGATGATGCCGCCGGTGGGGAAATCCGGTCCCGGGACGATGTTGATCAGATCATCGATGCTCAGCGCCGGGTCATTGATCAGCGCGATACAGGCATCAATCACTTCACCAAGGTTATGCGGCGGGATGTTGGTCGCCATGCCGACCGCGATGCCGCCTGCGCCGTTGACCAGCAGGTTCGGGAACTTCGCCGGCAGAACCTTCGGTTCGCGCTCGGAGCTGTCGTAGTTCGGCTGGAAATCGACGGTGTCCTTGTCGATGTCGTCGAGCAGCGAATGCGCCACCTTTTGCAGGCGCGCTTCGGTGTATCGCATGGCCGCTGCCATATCGCCGTCGACGGAGCCGAAGTTGCCCTGCCCGTCGATCAACGGCACGCGCATGGAGAAGTCCTGCGCCATGCGCACCATCGCGTCGTAGACCGACTGGTCGCCGTGCGGATGGTATTTACCGATCACGTCGCCGACAGTTCGGGCGGACTTGCGGTACGGCTTATTCCACTCAAAGCCGTTCTCATACATCGCATAGAGAATGCGGCGATGAACCGGCTTCAGGCCGTCACGCGCATCCGGCAGCGCACGCGCCACGATCACGCTCATCGCGTAATCGAGGTAGGAGCGTTTCATCTCATCCGTGATGGAAACGGGACGGATATCGTTCGTCTCGGGGGGACCGGACGGCGGATCTTGCGGGTCAGCCAAAATGCGAATCCTGAATACGAAGTGTCACTGTTATATAGGCGAATTCACGCGCTAAAGCCAATCGCAGCAGCGCACAAAAACGACCAGAAAAACGCCACACTTTCAGCGAGTTACGACGGCGAAAAACACTCATCAACGCGGCTTTTCCGACAGCGATGAAATACGTGTTTGACGCGTGATTCTTGGTCTTGCGGTATAGTTCGCCGCCGCGTCCAAAGCGGCTCCCGAAACGGCCAGGTATCGCTGTGCTCGACTATGCTTTGACTGCCTTTGTGACCTTGATCGTGGTCGTTGATCCGGTCGGGATCGTACCTGCCTTCCTGTCCGCGACCCATGGACTTCCGGACGCGGCCCGCAAAGGTGTCGGCTTACGTGCAGCCGTCATCGCCTCCCTCATCCTCGCGGGAACCGCGTTGATCGGGAACTGGCTGCTCGATCGCCTTGGCATCGGCCTCCCCGCCTTCCGGATCTCGGGAGGCATTCTGCTGTTCGTGGTCGCCTTTGAAATGGTGCTGGGTACGCGCCCGGCCCGCGAAGTGCGCGAAGCGGAACAGGCCATCGAAGAAAAAGTCCGCGACATCGCCGCATTCCCGGTTGCGACTCCGTTGATCGCGGGCCCGGGTGCGATCACCGCCACGCTGCTGTTGGCGGGACGGACAGGAAGCGATCCTGTGACCTTGACCGCTTTGATTGCGATCATTGCTGTCGTAGCCGCGCTATGTGCGGCCGCTTTTGCCTTCGCAGGTCGCGTGGCGAAGCTGCTCGGAGTTACCGGAAATGTCGTGCTCTCGCGCCTGCTGGGCGTGGTGCTCGCAGCATTGGCCGTGCAGTTTGTGATCGACGGAGCCCGCACTGCATTTGGCCAAAGCTAGGGCTTGCTCCATCCGGCTGCGCCTCGAGATCGACGAAGATGTGCACATTGTGATCACATCTGTTTCATCGAATGACCGCATCAATTTCAGGCCCTCACCACCTTTCGACGATAACAGGCGTGTTCCGTACCCCGATCTAGAAAGGTATCGATCATGCGAATGCTGACAACAGTAGCCACCGGCGCATTGCTTGTTCTCGGAGTACCAGCGCTGGCGCAAGCCCCTGCTAAACAGCCTCCTGCGCAGTCTCAAACACAATCCCAGCCGACAATTCGCAGCGTCCAGGTCGTGGACGTCAAGGACTTGTCGCCGGACGTCCGCAAACAGGTCGATGAGCTCGTGTCGCGTACGAGTGAGCAGGATCTACAGTCGCTGCGAACGTCAATTGACGCGTCACCTACGATTTCATCGGCGCTGAAGGCCAAGGGTGTCACGTCGGCTCAGGTTGTCGCGATCAACATTGACGAGAAGGGTATGCTGACGATGTTCACCAAGACGGCGTAGTTGAGGCCGTTCTTGCAGACAACGTCCGGCGGAAGGTCGCCGCGTATTCAGCCCTGAAGCCACGCCTTCTCACCAGACATAAAAACGGGTGCCTCTTTGCTTGAGGCACCCGTCGTCATGTTCGATCCTGAAAATCAGAACGGAATGTCGTCGTTCATGTCGTCGTTGCGGCCACCAGCCGGGACACGGCGCGGAGGTGCCGAACGCGGTCCCGAAGATCCGAAATCGCCGCCGCCGTCATCAGGCCCCAACGAGCCGCCACCGCTGCGCCCATCGAGCATAGTCAGGTTCGAATTGAAGTTCTGAAGAACGACTTCCGTTGAGTAGCGGTCCTTGCCGTCCTTGTCCTGCCACTTGCGGGTCTGCAGCTGACCTTCCAGGTAAACCTTGGCACCCTTCTTTAAATACTGCTCCGCGATCTTGCAGAGACCTTCACTGAAGATCACCACCCGGTGCCATTCCGTCTTCTCCTTACGCTCGCCGGTGGCCCGGTCCCGCCAGGTTTCCGACGTCGCAATGCTCAGGTTGGCGATAGGCCGCCCATCCTGCGTGCGCTTAATTTCAGGATCGGCGCCAAGGTTGCCAACCAGGATAACTTTATTGACGCTTCCCGCCATGATCACATCTCCACTCTGGCGCTCCAATGCGCCTCTACTTATGCCGTCGGACGCCGGCCTTAAATGCCGCGCACCGTTTCTCGGGTGACCCTATACGTTCTGGCTCTCTCGACGACGCTTCCCGTGCGGTTATCCACCGCATCCAGCTGAGTCGGATGCCCTGTCAACACATTATGTACTCTATTTGTTCCACTGCAAGTCCTTACCTCAAACGGAACCCATTGAATATCTGACAATTTTATGAATCCGGCTCCGGAATATGTCGAAAACGTGATCGAAACGTGGAAGGCGAAGTCGAAAAGTTCCAAACAATTCCTTATCTTAGAAGGAATGACTTCCTCATCGAGTGTTGCTTTTCGGAGACGGCATTTTCGGAAGAACCCGGTATATTCCCTTCATGGAATCGCAATGCCACTGCGTTCGCTTTCGATAAAAACTGCTTCAGGCAAATGAAGCAGGCACAACTGGAGAATTGAAATGAAGAAGTTTCTGCTCGGCACCGTAGCAATTTTTGCTCTCGGTACCGCATCGGCGGTCGCTGCTGACCTGCCAGCCCGCACCTACACCAAGGCTCCTGCTTACGCTCCGGCACCTGTGTTCAACTGGTCCGGCATCTACGTCGGTGGTCACATCGGCGCTGCTTTCGGCGGTGATGACGGCTTCGCATCGAACATCGTTGGCCTCTCTGGTTCGAACCGCGATGCAGCGTTCCTCGGCGGCGGTCAGCTCGGCGCAGACTACCAGTTCGCTCCGAACTGGGTTGTCGGTATCGAAGGTCAGATCAGCGGCATTTCGAACAACGATCGCACCTTCTCGGATGGCATCGGCACTCTCCGCGATCGCAGCGATTGGCTCGCTTCGGTCACCGGTCGCCTCGGCTACACCTGGGGTCCTGGCATGATCTACGCCAAGGGCGGTGTTGCGTTCCGCGACAACAAGGACATTGATGCCGTTAACTTCGGCCTCGTGACCACTGACCGTCAGGACACCGGCTACACCGTCGGTGGCGGCTTCGAATACATGTTCGCTCCTGCTTGGTCGGCGAAGGTTGAGTACCAGTACTACAACTTCGACACCACGAACGTTACGGTCGGCGGCGGCCTTGGCGCTGTCAGCTACAAGGACGACCTGCACACTGTGAAGGTTGGCGTGAACTATCACTTCAACTGGGCTGGCCCGGTCGTCGCGAAGTATTGATCTTCGTCTGACCTGAGCTTCTCAGGGAATTACGGAAAGGCCGGCTCTTTGAGCCGGCCTTTTTGTTTTGCGTTTTCTGAAATGGCGTTATCGGCGCAAGCGGAACTCCACCCACGGAACCGAATCAAACGGTTGATGGCTCATCGTTGGGACTGGAAATCTTCAATCGTTCTTCCTATGTTCCGAGCATTGAAATCTGGCCGAGCAACTGGTGACAGTCTCTCCGCGTTTCCGGGGATGATGTTCTGTTTGCGCGCGGCGCGTCACCGGAAACGATTCCATGGATGAAGTAGTGAAGGCGAGCCGCAAACCGACTGCTGCAGCATCGAGTCTGCGCGCGATTACGATCCGCGGCGCCCGCGAACACAATCTCAAGAACGTCGATCTCGAAATCCCCCGCGACAAGCTCGTGGTGTTCACCGGTTTGTCGGGCTCCGGCAAATCGTCGCTGGCATTCGACACCATCTACGCCGAGGGGCAACGCCGCTACGTCGAATCGTTGTCCGCCTACGCCCGCCAGTTCCTCGAGATGATGCAGAAGCCGGACGTCGATCAGATCGACGGACTGTCGCCGGCCATCTCCATCGAACAGAAGACAACGTCGAAGAATCCGCGCTCCACCGTCGGCACGGTGACGGAGATCTACGACTACATGCGCCTGTTGTGGGCGCGGGTCGGTATTCCCTATTCGCCCGCAACAGGCCTGCCGATCGAAAGCCAGATCGTCTCGCAGATGGTCGATCGCGTGCTTGCGCTGCCGGAAGGCACCCGCCTCTATCTGCTGGCGCCCGTGGTGCGCGGCCGCAAGGGCGAGTACAAAAAGGAACTGGCGGATTACCTCAAGAAAGGCTTCCAGCGGGTCAAGATCGACGGAAAGTTCTACGAACTCGCCGATGCACCGGCCCTCGACAAGAAATTCCCGCATGACATCGATGTCGTGGTCGATCGCATCGTCGTGCGTTCCGACATGGCACAACGCCTCGCAGAGTCGTTCGAAACGGCGCTGAAACTCGCGGAAGGGCTGGCGGTGGTCGAATTCGCCGACGTTCCCGCTGCAAGCGATGCCGCAGCCGAGAAGAAGCCGGAAAAGAAGACGGCCAAGATCCACGACAAAAGCGGTCCCGAGCGCATTCTCTTCTCGGAGAAATTCGCCTGTCCGGTATCCGGCTTTACGATCCCTGAGATCGAGCCCCGGCTTTTCTCGTTCAACAACCCCTATGGCGCCTGCCCGAAATGCGGCGGCCTGGGTGTCGAGCAGCACATCGATGCCGATCTGGTCATTCCCGACAAGGAACAGACGCTGCGCAAGGGAGCGATTGCGCCCTGGGCGAAGTCGTCTTCTCCTTATTACATCCAAACGCTGCAGGCGCTCGGCAAGTTCTACAAGTTCACGCTTGATACCAAGTGGAAGGACCTGCCGAAGAAAACGCAGAACGCAATCCTGTTCGGTTCAGGCGATGACGAAATCAAGTTCTCCTATGAGGACGGCGTTCGCTCGTACGACACCAAAAAGCCTTTTGAAGGCGTCGTTACCAATATCGAACGTCGTTTCCGCGAAACCGAAAGTGAATGGGCGCGCGAAGAGCTGGGCAAATACTTCAGCGACATTCCATGCGAAGCCTGTCACGGCCATCGTCTGAAGCCGGAGGCATTGTGCGTCAAGATTGGCGGCAAGCACATCGGCGAGATTTCAGAGATGTCCGTTCTGCGCGCGGGCGAGTGGTTCGAGTCAGTTCCCAAGACGCTGAACAAGCAACAGAACGAAATCGCGGTGCGGATTTTGAAGGAAATCCGCGAGCGGCTGTCGTTCCTGCTCGACGTCGGCTTGAACTATCTCACGCTGTCCCGCTCGTCCGGCACCTTGTCCGGTGGCGAAAGCCAACGCATCCGGCTGGCGTCACAGATCGGCTCCGGACTGACGGGCGTGCTGTACGTGCTCGACGAGCCGTCGATCGGCCTGCACCAGCGCGACAATGCCCGCCTGCTCGATACGCTGCGGCGGCTGCGCGATCTCGGCAATACCGTGATCGTGGTCGAGCATGACGAGGATGCGATCGAGACGGCGGATTATGTCGTGGACGTTGGCCCCGGAGCGGGTGTCCAGGGCGGCAGCATCGTCGCCCAGGGCACGCCGCAGCAGATCAAGTCGAATCCGAAATCGCTGACGGGCAAATACCTGACGGGCGAGCTGTTCGTGCCGATCGAGGAGCGGCGGCCGCCGAACCATCGGCGTACCCTGAAGGTCATCAACGCGCGCGGCAACAATCTCAAGAACGTGTCCGCCGAGATCCCTCTCGGGTTGTTCACCTGCGTCACCGGCGTCTCGGGAGGCGGCAAATCCACGCTGTTGATTGACACGCTGTATAAGGCGATCGCGCGCAAGCTCAACAATGCATCGGAAGGCCCTGCCCCGCATGACCGTATCGAGGGGCTGGAGCATATCGACAAGATCATCGATATCGATCAGTCGCCGATCGGCCGCACCCCGCGGTCAAATCCGGCGACTTATACCGGCGCCTTTACGCCGATCCGCGAATGGTTTGCGGGCCTGCCGGAATCCAAGGCGCGCGGTTATGAGCCGGGCCGCTTCTCGTTCAACGTCAAGGGCGGCCGCTGCGAGGCCTGCCAGGGCGACGGTCTGATCAAGATCGAGATGCACTTCCTGCCGGACGTCTACGTCACCTGCGACACCTGCAAGGGCAAGCGCTACAACCGCGAAACCCTGGAAGTTCTGTTCAAGGGCAAGAGCATCGCCGACGTACTCGATATGACGGTCGACGAGGCCACAGAGTTCTTCAAGGCCGTGCCTCGGGTGCGGGAAACCTTCAAGACGCTGCAACGTGTCGGCCTTGGCTACATTCATGTCGGCCAGCAAGCGACGACGTTGTCCGGCGGCGAGGCACAGCGCGTGAAGCTCGCCAAGGAGTTGAGCAAGCGCGCAACGGGCCGCACGCTTTACATTCTCGACGAGCCGACCACGGGATTGCATTTCCACGACGTGGCCAAGCTGCTCGAGGTGCTCCACGAACTGGTGTCGCAAGGCAACAGCGTGGTGGTGATCGAGCACAATCTCGAGGTCATCAAGACAGCGGACTGGGTGATCGATCTCGGTCCCGAAGGTGGTGACGGCGGCGGCGAGATCGTCGCCTGGGGGCCGCCCGAAGACATCGTCAAGGCACCTCGCAGCTACACGGGTCAGTTCTTGAAACCCGTGTTGGCAAAGGCCGGGAAGCCGAAAAAGCGGCAAACCGACGAAGCCGCGGAGTGATTTGGCCGCCGGCCCGAATTCGGGCCGGCGCCCTGCTTTACGCGACGATGCTTGATCTCAGAGCTTTGATCAAAGCCCTCGAGAATAACTTCGCTCTCACTGACCGTGCCCGGTCAGCTCCTGATCCGTCAGATCCCAATCCTGCCAGAGCTTCAACATCGCCAGCAGGACGATCGCTCCACCAAGGCTGGTGTGCCACAACCGAAGCGCTCCATCTCCGGTGTAGCCGAGGATATGCGGCAACGCGATCAGGCCAAGACCGAGGACCATTTCACATCCCTCTTCCCAACGGCGAAGGGCAACATATTCCATCTGGGCGAGACAAAACACGAGAATGCCGATCAGCATCGTGGCCAGGATCACAAAACGCGGCTCGGGACCGACACCGAGGCCATGATTGGGCTCGCCGGTCAACCACGGCGACAGCACGACCAGCATGCCCAATGCCATGCCGATCCAGTCTTCCCAAGTCCGATGAATATCGAGAAAGCCAGGCTTAGACATTTTACGACCTCCCTCGAAACGAGGCGGCCAACGGCTCTGAAGCACCAACGGCTCAGGCAAAGGACGAAACGACCGTCCGGCCGCATCACGTATTGTCCTGCAGGGGACGTATGAAACTGGCCCGTCTTTACAAGAGCGCGCGAGACGGATTTTGTGCTACCGGACCAGCGCCTTGGCGCGACCCGTGGTGAACCCTGGTCAGTCCGCGCCCTGCTGACGCATTCGCTCCAGACCTAGTCCTTCAATAACCGGAAGTATCGATGACTGAAGCCGTCCAGAACAACACAGCCAAACACCGCTACGAACTCGAAGTCGATGGGCACATTGCCGCGTCTTACTACCAGTTGTCCGGCAACATCATCACGTTCATCCATACCGAGGTGCCAAAGGAACTTGAAGGCAAGGGCATCGGGTCGAGATTGGTCAAAGGCGCGCTCGACCAGGTCCGCGCCGACGGCCTCAAGGTCGTGGCGCAATGCCCGTTCGTGAAGGGCTACATCGGCAAGCATCCCGAATACGCTGACCTGCTGAAGTGAAAGGCGCCCGCGATGAGTGAAGAAACGACAGCCGTCCGCAACAATGCAGCGTTGAGCCGTTACGAACTGGATGTGAACGGCGCGATCGCTTTTGCGAACTACCGGCTTGCACCAGGCAAGGTCATCATCACCCACACTGAAACGCCGCCCGCGCTCCGCGGCCGGGGCATTGCATCAAGGTTGGTGCAAGGCGCGCTGGAGCAAATTCGCGCCAATGACCTCAAGGTTGTCGCAGGCTGCGGGTTTGTCGTCGACTACCTGCAGAAACATCCGGAATACGCCGACATCACAGCCTGAAACAAATTCCATTTGCCATTGAAAAAGCCCGCCAATGGCGGGCTTTTGTTTTGCGCAAAGGCGACGACAGATCGTCAGACGATCTTGATCGACATGTCCGGGAGGCCTTCCAGCTTGCACAACAGAATATCGCCCTTGTTCACTGGACCGACATTCTCGGGCGTGCCCGAGTAAATCAGATCGCCGGCTTTCAGCTCGAAGGCTTCCGACAGCTTTGAAATCTGCTCGGCAACCGACCAGATCATCTTGGTCAGGTCCGAATTCTGCCGCACGGTGCCGTTCACGGCGAGCGAGATCGCGCCCTTGGTGAAGTGTCCGGTTTTGCTCGCCGGATGAATCGGGCCGAGCACGGCCGAATGATCGAAGCTCTTTCCGATTTCCCATGGCTTCTTTTGGTTGCCCATGGCGTTCTGCAGATCGCGGCGCGTCATATCGAGGCCAAGTGTGTAGCCGTAGACACAATCCAGTGCCTTATCGGCCGGGATGTTCGTGCCGCCGGACTTCAGCGCCGCAACCAGTTCAACCTCATGGTGGTAGTTCTTGGTCAGCGAAGGATACGGATGGTCGGCAACGGTCCCGATGGCGACGACCTGGACTGCGTCGGTCGGCTTCTGAAAGAAGAACGGCGGCTCACGGGTCGGGTCCGAACCACGCTCAATGGCATGCGCCGCGTAGTTGCGGCCGATGCAGTAGATGCGGCGAACCGGGAAAACTTCAGTAATCCCCACCACGGGGATCGTGGTCTGTCCGACGGGGAAAATCGTCTTGACGCCAACTTGCGCCTCCGCAGCCTCGCTCAGCGCGGCGGTTCCGGCGAGGGCCGCGGCGCCGCCCGCCAACACGGTTCTACGGTTGAGATCGGTCATGGGTTTTTCCTTCCTGAGTGAGTCAACGATGACTGTCTTGTGATGTTCTTGAGACATTATCACTTCGGCAAACAACGGCGGTATAGCGATATTCCGCCCTGGCATTCTGTATTCCTCCGCCAGTGGTTTGGATAGCCGGATCGTGACGAATATCTGACAGTGCAGTGCAATAAAAAAAAGCCCGCCAAAGGCGGGCCTTTTGACTGCGCGACGAGACGCCAAAAGCTTACTTCAGGTCGTCCGGCAGTTTGCCGCCGTTTGCTGCGAGCTTGGTCATGACCTGCTTATGAAGCCAAATGTTCATCTTGGCGGAGTCGTTGGTATCGCCGTCGTAGTGCAATTCTTTGGCGAGTTCCTTGCGCGCGCTCAGGCTCGAGTCGATATCGAGCGCCTTCATCAGGTCGACAATCGACGTACGCCATTCCAGCTTCTCGCCCTTGGCCGCAACGGCCTTGTCGAGGATCGGCGCAACATCGACCATCTGTACGCTTGCACCAGCACCTGACGCGCCCGACGATGCCGCCCCGCCCGCCGCTGTCCCGGCGCCACCTGCGGGCTCCGCTGCTTCGGCCTTGGTGCCAAAGATCGCGCCCATGATTTTTCCGAAAATGCTCATTGTTCAAACTCCCGATAACCCGACGATGGATTGATTTGGATTTGAGTACCGTATCCTTAGACTCGTTCCGGCAGCGCCGCGCCGGTCGTGGAACAAGTGTAAACACGGGCTCATGACTTGCCAATGTAAGACTGCATGCGCGCAGGACCGTATTTGAGTCAATTCCGTCAAAAAGCTGCAACATGACGCGTTAGATCCAACGCTGCTTCGCAAAATAAATAAAGCCCAACAGCACTAACGCAGCCGATCCAAATCGGTTCACGAAGTTTGGAAGCTTAGACACAGAAGTTTCCCATTCGGCTTCAGCCGGATCGTGCTACTGTCAGACAGGTGTCACCATAGCAACCGCAGCGTTGCAGAGCGCTGCGCGATCAAGAGGCAGCCACCATGAG
Organism: Bradyrhizobium sp. SYSU BS000235; assembly: GCF_049747295.1. Taxonomy (NCBI): domain Bacteria; kingdom Pseudomonadati; phylum Pseudomonadota; class Alphaproteobacteria; order Hyphomicrobiales; family Nitrobacteraceae; genus Bradyrhizobium; species Bradyrhizobium sp. SYSU BS000235. The sequence continues at coordinate 5,173,709 of NZ_JBMHJM010000001.1, read as the reverse complement.
CACTCCCGTTTCAGGTACTGTTCTATCGCCGCCCACGTCATCGTCCTCTGAGGCGATTGTTGTTCGCAAAATCTCCTTCGCCGATATCAAAGATGCGCTGCAACTCGGCTGGGAAGACTTCAAAGCCGTACCGACGCACGCCATCATGCTGGCGCTGATCTATCCAGTGCTCGGTATCGTGCTGGCACGCGCGACATTGGGCTATTCGATCCTGCCGTTGCTATTCCCTCTGGCAGCCGGCTTCGCCTTGTTGGGCCCGTTCGCCGCACTCGGATTCTACGATCTCAGCCGGCGGCGTGAGAACGGCGAAGATGCGACCGCCTCCCATGCGCTCGGGGTGCTGTCATCGCCGTCGATCGGGGCGATGCTGGGGCTTGGTGGTGGGTTGCTCATCCTGTTCCTGGTCTGGCTCACGGCCGCGCAATCGATCTACAGCTCGATATTCGGCTATGCTCCTGCATCCAGCATTCCCAATTTTCTCGATCAGGTGCTGACCACGTCCAAAGGACTCAGCCTGATCATCATCGGCTGCGGTGTGGGCTTCCTGTTCGCGCTCGTGGCGCTCTGCATCAGCGTGGTGTCCTTCCCGATGATGCTGGATCGTCATGCCAGCGCGCATGATGCTGTCCTCACCTCCCTGCGCGTCGTGGCACAAAATCCGGTCCAGATGGCGATCTGGGGTTTGATCGTTGCCGCATTGCTGGTCATCGGCACGGTGCCGTTCTTCCTGGGGCTGACAGTGGTCATCCCGGTGCTCGGCCATGCGACATGGCATCTTTACCGCAAGGTGGTTGAGCCTCCGGCGACGCCATACGTCCCGCCACAAACGGAAAAAGTGCACCGCTATGCGGCTGAATTCCCGGTCAGCCTGTTCATGTGGGGGCGCAAGCACCACTAAAGCAACTGCGCGCGACCGGTTGCTTCTCGGACCGCAGTTGGGCATGAAGGCCTTTCACCAATGAAAGTTCTTCATGTTCGACGCGGTCGTTTTCGCAGGCGGTGGCAACCGTTGTTACTGGCAAGGTGGCTTCTATGAGGCCGCCGCATCGCGGATCGGTCTCACCCCCAAACTGGTGGTCGGCGCAAGCGCGGGGGCATTTGCCGCAACCTATTCGCTCCTGGACATGGGGCCGGCGACCCGCGCACGCGTGATCGGTGCCTGTCACCCGGGATTGAAAAACTTTGATGTCGCTGCGTGGCGCGCCGGACAACCGCTCTGCCCGGTCGGCCCGATGTACGCCGAGTTACTCGAACAGACCGTCGACGCTGGCGCCCTCTCGCGTCTGCAAGCAATGACCGATTTACGGATTGCCATTGCACGGCTGCCGCGTGGCTTTTCTCCACCGCTTGGCGCGGCCATCGGCATCAGCGCTTATCAGCTCGAGAAACAACTGTTCCATCCGGTGCATCCACGATTTGGCCGCGCTCTCGGATTTCGTCCCGAGTTCGTCGCTGCCCGCGCGATGCAATCGCCACAACAGTTTCGTGATGCGTTGATGGCAACGAGTGGCGTGCCGCCGTTTATGCCGGTGACTCTCATTAACAGCCAGCCGGCGCTCGACGGAGGCCTGGTGGACAATGTCCCGGTCGAGCCGATCACACCGATCGAAGCCGCCGGCGGCCGTACGCTGGTGTTGCTGACGCGGATCTATAAGTCGCTGCCTGTCGTCAATGGCCGCACCTATGTGCAGCCGTCACGCAAGATCGATGTCAAACAGTTCGACATCAGGAATCCGGACGGCATCCGAAACGCGTTCGAGCTTGGATTGAAGGACGGCGACGCATTTGCCGCGTCGCTCGGCCGATAAACATCAGCTGATGGTGCGGCGGCAGAACCGCCGCACCACCACGTAAAGCACCATCAATGCTTGTGAGCGGGCTCGGACATTCCGCCAATCGAACCGACATTGAAGCTGACGTCAACGCTGCCAGCCTTCTCGAACGTCAACGTCGCTTTCATCGTATCGCCCTGCTTGAGCGGCTGCTTGATGTCCATGAACATCATGTGGAAGCCACCCGGCTTCAGTTCGACAGTCTCACCGGGCTTGATCGTCAGGCCTTCCGGTACCGCACGCATCTTCATCACGCCATCGGTCATCGACATTTCGTGGACTTCAACGCGGTCGGAAATGCTCGCCGTGGCTTTCACAAGGCGATCGTCCGTTTTTCCGTTGTTGGTGATCTTCAGGTAGCCGCCTGCGATCTTGGCGCCACCGGGTGTTGCACGTGTCCATGGCGATGAGACCACCAAGTCACCGACCTTGAACGTGTCGCCGCCTGTCGCAGCGGGCGCGCTCATATGCATGTGGTCCATGCCACCATGGTCCATCTGCGCCATCGTTGTCGTGTCGGAGGCGATCCGCACCCCCGGCGCCGGAGCCTTCAAGGCATGCGGGCTTTGTCCCGCGGCCGGAATCTCCGACCAGCTGATTTCGCCGCCCGCGCACTTTTGCGTAGTCGGAAAATACACCGACTGCCCGGGTTGGAAATCACCGGAGATAAAGCTCGTGAACACGAACTCATCGTAGTTGTCGTCGGACAGCGAGCCACCCGACCACACGATCTCCTTTGGCCCCTCAGTCACCGCCTTGCCGTGGCTCTGATAGGTCTTGGCATAGGCGCCGCGCGTGATGTTCAGCGTCCAACCGGGCTTTGGCATCGGCTTCACACCGATCACGCCTTCGGGAATCTGAACGCGGATGCTCTGTGTCGGCTGTCCGTCGCAGCCGTGCGGCACTTGGAGTACGGCCTTGTAGTATGTGTTGGCTCGCGTTTCACCGGTCGCCAGAGTGATGTGCGCAAACGCGCTCGATTGCGATACGACGATCGACAGCGCTGCAACTCCAGCGCCTGCAAACAACCTCAGCGGGTTGCGGATAGTGGTGGTCATGATGTCCTCGAAAGCTGATTGAGAAAGTTCGATGTTCGGTTTCAGACCAGCTTCGGAGGACCACGTGCTGAAAAGACCTGCGTTGTAACCGCAACGCGTGCTCCGGTATCGCGCAGGATCTCCTCGGATCGGGATGGGCTACGCCATATCAGCGCGAGACCATGGGGCTGTGGCTCCAATGCAGTGAGACCACCCGCGCAGATCGAAAGACAATCATGGTGCAAACCATGTTGAGGGGTCGGGGCGGTATCGCCGGTCCTGTCTTCTGATTGAACGCCCTTGCAGATTTGCGTGAACGCGCCCGCGTCGGGCACTCCCGCCTGCGCCCCGCTCCAGGCGATGACGAGGGTCTGTATCGCCAGCGCATGTGAAAGCAGCAGGGCCAGACACAGACGGCGCATGGACGAAAAATTCCGCATCGCGCGGCTATGCCACGCGCGTCCGCAGGCGTCCATGATTCTCACAATCAGGCGACACAAGGCTGCGTGAAAACTCATAATGAACTATTGTTCACAGCTTTAAGAAGAAAAGTACCGAGAATCTTAGTTCAGCGGAATTATTCCGCCGTCACCGCCGAAGAAAGCATAGCTCTCGTTGCCGTGACCGCTCCGTTGAAGGAACTGAAAAGTGAGCGCTGGCAAAAAACCTCGATAAATTGCCGAAATCGAGGCGTTTCAACCCAAAGCCCCACCTTTCCCGCTAAGCTCTTAGATGAAAGATTAATCACTTCTTAATAAGCCATGCATGTTTTGCCTAGCTGCATCGCAACATTTACTGTGTTGCAACGCAGAAACCTCGCTTATATTCCTTTCAACCGATGAGGCTGCTTTCAAGAGCTGAATCGAGAATTCGAAGGAGATTATCATGTTGCTCTCGCTCATCCGCGTTATTCAGGCGTTCCGCGACTATCAGCGCAATGTTTCCGAACTGTCGCAGCTCAGCGACCGTGAACTGGCTGACATCGGACTTGACCGCTCGGACATCCGCCGCGTTGCTGCTGGCGCCTACAACGGCTAATCAGCCGAAGTCTGCGAACTAACGGATCACGCCCGCGACTAGCGGGCGTTGTCGTATATAAGCTTTCAATTGTTCTGGTGGAGTCGCCGTGCCCGTTGCGCCCGTCCGCCGCGGGCTCTAGTTGTGAGCCATGACAATTGAAAACAAAGCTGCGTCCACGGATACCGTTCACATTATCGGCGGAGGCCTCGCCGGGTCCGAGGCTGCCTGGCAGATTGCCAATGCCGGCGTGAATGTTGTCCTTCATGAAATGCGGCCAGTCCGCACGACCGACGCACACCGCACCGACAGTGTCGCCGAGCTCGTTTGCTCGAACTCATTCCGCTCCGACGACGCAGCGAATAACGCTGTCGGCCTGCTTCACGCCGAGTTGCGTAAGCTGAACTCCCTGATCATGCGTAGCGCTGACGCCAACCAGGTTCCAGCCGGCGGCGCACTGGCGGTTGACCGCGACGGCTTTTCAGCAGCCGTCAATGCGGCGCTCGTCGCTCATCCGCGGGTCGAGATCCAGCGCGAGGAAGTCGCCGGCCTGCCACCCGAAGAATGGCAGAACGTCATCGTTGCAACCGGTCCGCTGACATCGGCACCGCTGGCCGAGGCTATCCGTGCACTTTCGGGCGAAACCGCCCTCGCCTTTTTTGACGCGATTGCGCCCATCGTGCATCGCGACTCCATCGATATGTCGATCGCGTGGTTTCAGTCCCGCTATGACAAGGTTGGTCCGGGCGGCAACGGCGCCGACTACATCAATTGCCCGATGACACGCGAGCAGTATGACGCCTTCGTCGATGCGCTGATTTCCGGCGAAAAGACCGACTTCAAGGAATGGGAAGCCAACACGCCGTACTTCGACGGCTGTCTGCCGATCGAAGTGATGGCAGAACGCGGCCGCGAAACCTTGCGCCATGGGCCGATGAAACCGGTCGGCCTCACCAACCCCCGCGACCCAACGGTCAAGCCCTACGCCATCGTGCAGTTGCGCCAGGACAACAAACTCGGCACGCTCTACAACATCGTCGGCTTCCAGACCAAACTGAAGTACGGCGCGCAGACGCAGGTCCTTCGCATGATCCCCGGTCTGCAGAACGCGGAGTTCGCACGCCTTGGCGGGCTCCATCGCAACACGTTCCTCAACTCCCCGAAGCTGCTCGACCCGCAACTGCGACTGCATGCGCAGCCGCGTTTGCGTTTTGCCGGCCAGATGACCGGCTGCGAGGGCTATGTCGAATCCGCCGGAATTGGGTTGCTTGCGGGACTCTTCGCTGCCGCAGATGTACGCGGAGACGCAATCACGCCACCGCCGCCGACAACAGCGCTGGGCGCGTTGCTCGGCCATATCACCGGCGGGCACATCGAAACGATCGATGCCGGACCGCGCTCGTTTCAGCCAATGAACATCAATTTCGGATTATTCCCGCCGCTCGCCTCGCCGCCGACCAAAAAGCCCGACGGCACGCGGCTGCGCGGCAACGAGAAGACCATCGCCAAGAAACAGGCGATCAGCGCACGCGCCTTGGTCGATCTCGATCATTGGATCGCCGATACATTGCGCGTGTCGAACGCTGCCTGATCGGATCGCGGATCAGCTTTTGAACAGCGATCCGCTTGCCGCGCGCCAGATCGTCCAAAGCGTTGCCAGACGCGACATCGACGGCGGATCGAACGGGTTCGATGAGTCGAGCTTCGACAGGAGACGCTGCACTATCACCACGGGCAGGAAAGCCGGCCGCGCCGCGGCCGGCGCGTTCCCCATCAACGCCATCGCGGTATCCAATTGCTTGCGCGCCTCACGGCGCAAATGAGCCAAAGCTTCCCGCAATGGCTCATCTGATTTTTGCATGAATACGTCTTCGGCGATCACATCATGAAGGTTCATGAGATCGGCCGGCAGATAGAGCTGCCGCCGCGCGCTGTGTCGCGGCAACGCAAGCATCACATCGACCAATCCCTCGGCAACACCCGCGTGATCGGCAATCCGCACAACTTCAGGCGAGGTGACGCCAAGCGTACGGGCACGCAGCGTATACAGCGCCGCTGACGTATCGCGGCAATGCGCCTCGAGCGCGGCAATATCCGGCATGGGATCGTCGTAGACGTCGAACACATGCGCATCGATCAGTCGAACGAAGGTCTCGACAGGCAGGCCATATTCCTTGATCGCGCGTAGTAACTCAGCAGCGACGGGATTGCCCGTGACATCGCCATGCGCCGTTCCACCGGTATGTCCCGTCAAAGCATCGCGCCACCATTGCAGGCGGATCTCGCCCGTCAGCGCCTGACTGACATGATCGCGCACGTGAGCGACTTCGCTGCGAAAAGCTGCCAGCGCCAGCCACGCGCGACGCGGCGCAGGCGGGACAAACAGGCTCGCGGCGTAACTGGTGAAGTCGCGCGTGCGCACCAGATCGGCACAAAACGCGGCATCGCCCGAAGCTGACGTCGTCATGGCACGGCAATCAATGCAGCCGCAACGCGGCGGCGTTCACCCATCATCACGTTGTAGGTGCGGATCGCCGGACCTGTCTGCATGGTGTCCAGAACGACTTTCACCCGCCGAAGCGCTTCGCGCAGGCTCGACGGCGGCAGCCATACACCTGCCCCGGTCCCAATCAACAAGGTGTCGATGTCAGCGGACTGCTCAAACACGCGAAACAACGACGCTTCGGTAATTTGCTCCGGGGCCGAGACAGGCCATGCCCAGATGGCTTCCGGCAGGCACAACAACGAACCGCGGTGCGACATGTCCGCGAAGCGGAAACCGCCATTGCCATAAGCATCGATCGGCGCGGATCGAGGAAGGTGCAGCGCATCGGGTTGGGAGCGGTCTGGCGACAAGATCAGGCGCCCTTCAACTGAGAGCGCGACCCAACGCAAATCGGATACCGCGTTGGATCACGTCCTTACTGTTTACTTCTTCGACGGTTTATCTTTCGACGACTTGTCTTTCGACGGCTTATCTTCGTCTTCCCCGCTCTCGCGGTTGGCGCCGACGCCGAGGTAGATCAGGATCGGGGCTGCGATGAAGATCGACGTATAAGTACCGACCAGCACCACGCCGAACATCATCGTTGCAGCGAAGCTGTGGATGGCCTTGCCGCCGAACAGCAACAGAGCGAGCAACGCCAACGTCACAGTCACGTGGGTGATGATGGATCGCGACAGCGTCGAGTTAATCGATGTGTTGAGCAGATCGGTCATCGGCATTTTCTTGTAACGCCGCAGCATTTCGCGAATACGGTCGTAGATGACGACGGTGTCGTTGAGCGAATAGCCGAGAATGGTCAGCAGCGCCGCGATACTGGTGAGATCGAACTCAATCTGCGTGATGGACATGAAGCCGAGCGTCAGCACGATATCGTGGACGTTCGCGATCATCGCACCCAGGGCGAACTGCCATTCGAAGCGGAACCAGAGGTAGATCAGGATCGAGAAGATCGCGAGCATCAGGCCAATCGTGCCGAAAGCAAGAAGTTCGCCCGACACGCGCGGACCGACGACCTCGACGCGGCGATAGTCGATGGTGTCGCCGAACAGCTGACGCACCTTCTGCACGGCCTCCTGCTGAGCCTTATCACCGCCCGGCTGTTCGGCAATACGGATCAGCACCTCATCTGGACCGCCGAACTGCTGAAGCTGAACGTCACCAAAGTTGAGCGTGCCCAATTGTGTGCGCAGCGCGGCGATATCGGCCGGGCCGGACTTGGTTTTGATTTCAAGCAGCATGCCGCCCTTGAAATCGATGCCGAAGTTCAAACCGTGGGTGAAATACAGTGTAATCGCCAGGATCGACATCGCCGCCGAGATCGGGAAGCTGATCCGGCGAAAGCGCATGAAGTCGAACTTCGTATCGTCCGGAACGATGCGAAGGGCTGGAATAACGCCGTAGATGCTCAACACCGTCAGGATAACGATGAAGATGGCAAGCGCGATAATGATCGTATGAGTCACAGCCAACTACCTCAAATCGGAACGGTCTTTGGCCGCTTCCAGCTCACCCATGTCGCAACGATCAGCCGCGTGACAGTGAACGCCGTGAATACGGTGGTGATGATACCAATGCCGAGTGTGACGGCAAAGCCGCGAACCGGACCCGTGCCGATGTAGAACAACACAGCCGCCGCGATGAACGTGGTGATGTTGGAGTCCATGATCGTGGCCAGCGCGCGACTGAATCCGGCATCGATCGCCGAGATCGCAGTGCGGCCGTTGCGCAATTCCTCTCGGATGCGCTCGTAGATCAGCACGTTGGAGTCCACCGCGATGCCGACGGTCAGGACGATGCCGGCGATGCCGGGCAGCGTCAGCGTCGCGTTCAAAAGCGACAGAATGCCGAAGATCATGGCAACGTTGATCGCCACCGCCACGTTCGCAAAGAAGCCAAACAAGCGATAGGTCAGCAACATGAAGACAATGACCAGCACCGAACCGACGTAAGATGCCAGTTCACCTGCGGCAATCGAATCTTGTCCGAGGCCCGGTCCGACCGTGCGTTCTTCGATCGCGGTCAGCGGCGCCGGCAACGCGCCGGCACGCAGCAGGATCGCGAGATCGTTGGCCCCCTGCACGGTGAAGTTGCCGGAGATCTGTCCGGAGCCACCGGTGATGGGTTCGCGGATCACAGGCGCCGAAATCACCTCGTTGTCGAGGACGATCGCGAACGGCTGGCCGACATTTTCAAGGGTCGCCTGTGCGAACTTGCGTGCGCCGGACGTGTTGAAACGGAAGGTCACGATCGGCTCACCGGATCGCTGGTCGAAGCCCGGCTGCGCGTCGGTCAGATCCGCACCCGGCACCAACACCTGCTTCTTGATGACATACGGAATCTTTGGCGACGATGCGCTCATCAGGATTTCAGAATCCGGCGGCACCCGGCCCTGCTGGGCCTGTTCAGGCGACACCGAGCTGTCCACCATCCGGAATTCCATTTTCGCGGTCTTGCCGACGAGTTCTTTCACGCGCGTCGGATCCTGCAATCCGGGCACCTGCACGAGAATGCGGTCGACACCCTGACGCTGAATCAGCGGCTCGACGGTACCGAGCTCGTTGATGCGCTTTTCAATGATCTGGATCGACTGCTCGACCGTCTGACGGATCCGTTCGGTGATCGCGGCCGGCGGCACCGTGAGCCGGATCAAGCCACCTCCGGCATCGCTGACTTCCACACTGCGTTGCCCGCTCGACCCGAGAATCCCGCCCAGCGGCTGCGACAGTTCACGCAGCTTCGCCAGCGCATTCGTCAAATCGGTATCCTTGACGCGCACCTCGACATTCTCGTTGCGCACGGCAAGACCGGTGTAGCCGATCTTGGCGTCACGCAATGAGCGCCTGACATCGTCACGAACCGCCTCCAGCTTGTCCTTCTTCACCGAGTTGGAATCGACTTCGAACAGAAGGTGAGAACCGCCCTGCAGGTCGAGACCAAGGACGACATGACGCTGGGCCCATTTCGGCCAGGTCTTGACCGTCGCTTCAGGGAAGAAGTTCGGGACCGCGAAAAGGCAAACGATCAAGGCGGTCAGAATGATCGCCAGTGCCTTCCACCGCGAGAAATACAACATCGAGATGACCTGTCAGATCAGATACATAAAGTCGCGGACCGAAAGCCTCAGCTTGCGGCGGATTCTTCCTTTGAATCCTTGGCGGGCTCACCCTTGGTCCGGACGCCGGTAATCATCCCGCGCATCTGGCGGATGCGGACGCCGTCGGAGATTTCCACCTCGATCTGGTCATCGTCCACCACCTTGGTGACCTTGCCAACCAGACCGCCATTGGTGATGACGGTATCGCCCCGGCGAATGTTCTTCACCAATTCCTGATGATCCTTCAATTTCTTCTGCTGGGGCCGAAGAATCAGGAAGTACATGATCACGAAGATCAACGCGAACGGCAGCAGTGACATCAGCATACTGTTGGTGTCACCGGCAGCACCGGCAGCCTGGGCAAAGGCAGGGGTAATCAGCATCGAAGGATCCTCGTGGGGTGCATGCCAAGCAGAACAAGCCGTTGGCATTAGGCCGTTTTGGCCAAATTTGCGCGGACTATAGCGGCCATTGTCCCAATTGCAACGGCGGGCAGGCCTTCCATTTGGGCGGGTTGCGGCCGCCCGCAAGCCTCGCATAGGGTGCGGCGCAAGGAAGTGGAAACATGTCGAAAAAGTCACGTAAAACAAGCCTCGCCAGCCCCAAAAAGGCGACTCAGCGAAAGACCGCCAAGCCCGCGACAAAACGCCCGGCGTCTGCCGCCACCCCCAGCGCCGATGAGCGGATCGCCAAGGCGCTCGAAGCCATCGCCGCCAGCCTGTCGGCTTCGACGGCTAAGCCGTCCGCGGCAGATTCCCTGAAGGCCGCGGCCGCCTTTATCTGGCACCCCGATGGGCGGCTGGCGCCGGTTCCGCGGGTCAACCGCGTCGAACTCGGCCTCCTGAAGGGGGTCGACCGGATGCGCGACATTTTGATTGAAAACACCGAACGGTTTGCCACGGGACTGCCGGCGAACAACGCCCTGCTGTGGGGTGCCCGCGGGATGGGCAAATCGTCGCTGGTCAAGGCCGCTCACGCCACCGTCAACGCCATGCCCGAGGTGAATGGCCGGCTGAAGCTGATTGAGATCCATCGCGAGGACATCGAAAGTCTGCCGAACCTGATGTCGCTGCTGCGCGAGTCGGATTTCCACTTCATCGTGTTCTGCGACGATCTGTCGTTCGACGGCAATGATGCGTCCTACAAGTCGCTCAAGGCGGTGCTGGAAGGCGGCATCGAAGGCCGACCGGAAAACGTCATCCTCTATGCCACGTCCAACCGCCGTCACCTGCTCGCCCGCGACATGATCGAGAATGAACGCTCGACCTCGATCAATCCCGGCGAGGCTGTCGAGGAAAAGGTCTCATTGTCCGACCGCTTCGGTCTCTGGCTCGGCTTCCACAAGTGCAGCCAGGATGAGTACCTCGATATGGTGAAAGGCTATTGCAGCCACTTCGGCGTCAAGATTGCGGAAAGCGAGCTCGAACGCGAAGCCCTCGAGTGGGCCACCACGCGCGGATCGCGGTCCGGCCGTGTGGCCTGGCAGTTTACGCAGGAGTTGGCCGGCCGCATGGGCGTCCGGCTGACCGCCAGCACCTGATCCTTGCCAACCAGATCTCGGGCCCGGATCACACGTCTAGTGGAGTGGATTTGACATTCGCTCCCTAACCGGCAGCGAGTTCGTCAAGCGAATGTCAAATCCAGAACTCCACTAGAAACTCATGTTTGCTAGTGGTCCTTTAATTCTAACATTCGCAGGCAATGCCCGCTGAAACGGGATGCGAATGTTAGAATTGGACCACTAGTCCGCTGCCTTCACAAGGTTACGGACAACCGCCTCGAGCGGTGTTTGGCCTGTCCAATGTTCAGCAGCTCCGCCCTCGAAATCGATCCAGCCTTCATTGAAGCCGTCGATCATCCGCATCCGCGGCACCGGGTGCTTCATGCCTTGCGAACGAAACGTCGCCTCCCACGTCTCGCACGGGACAGCCTCGACGTGAACCCGACGGCCGATCGTCTCGGCGAACGCACGTCCGATGTCGTTGGCTGAATAGCGACGCGGCGCTTCAAGTTCGACGATCCGTGTCCCTGTCCAGGTCTGTTGCAAAAGATCGGCAACGACGACTCCGATGTCGGCGGTCGCAATCATCGGGATCGGATGATCGAGCGGCTGCAGGTAGGACGGCATGTGTCCGCCCCTTGCCGCAGCGACATCCCATGCGGAGTTCTCCATGAACCAGGCTGGGCGCAACAATGTCACCGACACGGACAGCGCACGCAGCCCCTGCTCCATGATCGTGGCGTTGGTCAGCAGGTTTTCCTGGCTCGCTTGCGCTCCAACCGTCGAGAGATAAACCACGCGGCCGGGACGCGCAGCTTTGATCGCAGCGCTTACGGCATCCAGGATCTTGCGGGTCTGTGGAAATCCAGGCTCAGGGTCGTAATTCGGCGGCGTCATCAGGAACACCCCGTCTGCACCGGCGAAGGCTTTTGTCAGCGCCACGGCATCATCGATTGCGGCCAACGCGACATCGCATCCCTTCTCCGACCAGGACCTGCCTTTGTCGGTGCTGCGAACAATGGCGCGGACATTCTCGCCGCGACCGAGAAGCGCGCGCGCAGCCGCGCCGCCCACCCGGCCTGTAATTCCAGTGATGGCGTACATGATTGACTCTTTTTTGAGCTAGCGAGGGGAAGAAGGTCGGGGGATCGTTATCCCGCAGGCGCATCCCACTCCGGAGCAAAAGCCGGATTCACCCGCCGCCCGCCCTTCGGCAAAGCGGCAATGGCGCGCCGGTCTTCATCGTCGAGTTTCACAGCCAGGGCATCGAGATTGGCCTGTTGGCTGGCCGGGCTTTGCGCCTTGGGAATGGCCGCGACATTGTCCTGCTCGAGCAACCAGGCAATCGCAACTTGCGCGGCGGACACGCCGTGCTTGCGGCCGATCGTCTGCAACTCGGGGCTGTCCACAACCGTGCCCTTTGCCAGCGGTGCGTAGGCCACGAGAGGCACGCCCTTGGCGCGGAGATATTTGAGCAGCACCGATTGATCGAGGAAGGTGTGATACTCGACCTGATTGCAGGCAATCGGCGCGCCGACGGTCTCGATCGCGGTTTTCATCAATGGGAGCGTAAAATTGGCGACACCGATCGCACGGGTCCGTCCCTCCTCGCGCAGACGCATCAACGCCTCCAAAGCGCGCGGCAGATCCATGCTCTTCGATGGCCAGTGGATCAGGTAAAGGTCGACGAAATCGAGTTTCAGCTTCTTGAGACTGAGATCGAAGGCCCGCTGGATGGCATCGGGAGCAAGGTTTTCATACCAGACCTTCGTGGTGACATGCAGATCACCGCGCTTGATCCCCGAGTTCGCGATCGCGTCCCCGACGGCATCTTCATTGGCGTACATTTCGGCGGTGTCGATATGACGGTAACCCAGCGACAAGGCGCTTTCCGTCGCAACACGACAGGCATCCCCCGTCATGAGGAAGGTGCCAAATCCAAGCCGAGGGAAGCGAATTCCTTGGGTCTCGATGCTTTCCATGATTTCAGTCCTGCATTCCGATGTTCGATCACGAGCGGCGTGCTCTTATCGCGCCGCAGGCGTTTTGACTTAAGTGCGATTATGTCACATCATTAATGACATTCAGTCAGGAATTGAAGCGTGTCATTTGACGGACGATTGCTGGCGGGCGTCAGTGTGCTGACCGCCGTCGTCGAAGGCGGCAGCTTCGTGCGGGCCGCCGAGGCCCTTGGAATAACAGCATCAGGTGTCAGCCGTGCGATAGCCCGTCTCGAGGCGCGGGTCGGCGTCCGGCTGCTCGATCGCACCACGCGCTCGGTCAGCCTGAGTGAGGAAGGCCGCCGCTTCTACGAGCGCGTCAAACTATCCCTTGCTGCGATCGAGGAAGCCGCCGTCCATGCATCCGGCGCCACCAACGTGGTGCGTGGTCGCCTTCGCGCCCGTGTGGCCATCCTCGTCACGACCGGTGTGCTCGCAGGGCGGCTGGGCGAGTTCCTGGCCCGCTATCCGGAGCTCTCGGTGGAGATCATCACACAGGACAGGACCGGCGACCTCGTTGCTGACGGCATCGACGTCGCGATCAGCTTCGGCGATCAAGCCGCGCCTTCGCTGGTCTCGCGCAAACTGCTGAACGCGCGAATTTTGACCGTCGCCTCGCCTGCCTATCTTAAACGCCACGGCCGGCCTGCCCATCCAAACGACCTCAAAAATCATTCCTGCATTCACTTCCGCGATCCCGCGACCGGACAGGCTTTCGACTGGGAATTCCACAAAGGCCGCAAGATCCTCAAGGTTGAGACACCAAGCCGGCTCACCTTGAGCGACGGCAACGCATTACTGACGGAATGCATTGCCGGCACCGGTATTGCTCAGGTGACTGAAAATGCAGTCCGCGAATTCATCGAGCGCAGACAACTCGTAGAGTTATTTCACGAGTGGAATGGCGAGACGTTCCCGCTATACGCGTTCTATCCTTCCCGGCAGCATGCTCCGGCGAAGGTCCGCGCCTTCATCGATTTCATGCTCGAAATAGCGCGCTAGAAAATCAAACAAGCCAAAAAAATATCGGTTCTGATCAAATCAGAACCGATATTGGACTCGTGATGCGCTCGGGTTGCTCGAAAACGCTAGGCGCCGTTGAGGAACCGTAATGGATCGATTGCGGTCGATCCCTTGCGGATCTCGAAGTGAAGCTGCGGAGATCCAACCTCACCCGACTGGCCCGACTTAGCGATGACCTGGCCGCGCTTGATCGTATCGCCACGCTTCACCATCAGCTCACTCGCGTGAGCATAGGCGGTGACGTAGCCGTTGGCATGCCGGACCAGAATGAGATTGCCGTAGCCTTTCAATTCATTACCCGAATAAGTAACGACGCCATCCTCAGCAGCCTTGACGGGCGTGCCCTCTGGAACAGCGACGTTGATGCCGTCATTCTGCTTGCCGTTGACGCTCGTGCCGTAAGTCATGATCACCCGGCCACGCACCGGCCATCGGAATGTCGGCAGCGCATTGGTCGTCTCTGCAGCCTTCACCGGAGACTGCGCTTCAGGAACATCATGCGCCTCAGACGCAAGGCGAACCTTCTGAGCCGGCTCGGCAGAGGCGACCGCTACGGGTTTAGCCGCAGGAGCCGGAGCTTGGGCCACGGCGACCGGCTTCGGAGTCCCAGACGCGAGCGCCGGTGCCGGGGCTTGAGCCGCAGCAAGGTGCGCGGATTTTCCACCGGGAATATTGACCTTGTCGCCGATCTTGAGCTGCGTCGTGACCGGAATGTTATTGGCAGCAGCCAACTGAGCAGGGCTGACGTGATAACGGCGCGACAGGTTCATCAACGTGTCGCCGCTCTTGGCAACGTGTACGCTGGAAGGCAACGCTGCCGCGACCTTCGTGTTCGGCGCGGGCGACAACGCGGGTGGCTGGGCCTGCGCCGTGCGGCGAGGAATAATGAGCTGTTGACCCGGCTGAAGCACGCGCGGTCCGCTGTAGCCGTTGGCGCGCAGAATATCAGCCGGCGGTACATTGTATCGACGTGCGATCACGTCGAGCGTATCGGACGTCCCGACGATGATCTTCGTTCCACCTTGGTGATTGAACTCTGGCGTTGCGGCAACCGAGCGCGGCGGTGGCGTGCTGCCGGTGTGCTCGATCGGCGATGACGGCGGCGTGTACGATGCCATACCGCGGCCGCCACCGGACGTCGGCGCACTGCTGGGCGCAGACAACGGCGCAGAGATCACCGGAGCGGGGCGCGGCCGGGCGTATTGCGGCAGCTCGCGTTGCGGCTGCGGGTAGCCCTGCTGATAGCTTTGCTGCTGGTAGCTTGGCTGCTGGTAATTGTGTTGCTGGTAGTTCTGCTGAGGGTACCCTTGATGGACCGAGCCCGTAGACTCCGGCGCTCCCCTCGAAGCAAAAGGATTGGAGAACGAGTTATCGGAGAGGCGCGTCGATGTATCCGCGCTACATCCTCCGAACCCCACTGAAACGAGCGCCAGAACCGCAAAATGCGGAACGCGGCGCGAGCTGATCAACTCGGCGAAGCGGGACATGGTTACTCACTTGTACGCAACTGGCACAAAGTTGAGTAAACACATCCGGAGTTAAATAACTGTTTATGCCGCGTGCTTCGCCTTAACGAATAACACGATGAGTTGACCAGCGCCCCGATTCAGAAGTTCGCCCGATTTTCTCTGGGTGTCACAACTCGCGGGCCACGCCCGGCAGTGTCGGCACGAAACGGACGGCGACGAGTTCCTGTGACGGATAGTCTTCACCGCTCCTCTGAAATCGTTTGAGCATCTGGCTGCTCTGCAGCGGCCCCACCGGCGCGATGAGCATCCCGCCCGGCTCAAGACGGTTGAGCAGCGCCTGCGGCACCTCCTCCATGGCCGCAGTCACCATGATACGGTCGAACGTCCCCAGCGTTTCGGGCAGGTCGAGACCATCGCCCAGAACCACCTCGACATTGGCGCTGCCAAGTCTGGCGAGAACCTTCCGGGCGCGATCGGCCAATGTGCGAAACCGTTCGATGGTCACGACTTCACGGCTCAGCTTCGACAAGATCGCCGCCTGGTATCCAGACCCGGTCCCGATTTCCAGCACACGGTGCTCGGGACGAACCTGAAGCTGCTCTGTCATATAGGCCACGACAAAAGGCTGGCTGATGGTCTGGCCGCAGTCGATGCCCAGCGCCGTATCCCGGTAGGCATAATCGTGATCGGCCGGGCTGACGAAGAGTTCACGCGGAACATCTTCCATCGCCTTCAGGACAGCCTGATCGCTGATACCTCGCCGCCTGAGATTGAGTTGAAACATCATCTTTTCACTAGGCAATGGATGGGACTGAATCTGCATCATGGCACTTACAAGATAACTTCCAGCCGGAAACGAACGATCCGAACTCAATTTGGATTTGACGGGCGCCGCCAGATCAATTTTTGTACTTTAGCAGGTTCCATTTGATGGAACCTAAACATCCGATGCAAGTTATGCGCTGAACAACTATGTTGGTTCAGCACCATACGGTCCAAAATTGCCATGGGGGGCAAATGTCGGGCACTGCTACAGCGGGGTCACCACGCCGCTCCATCCTGCTGGTCGAAGACGAAGTCATGATCCGCATGATGGTCGCGGACATGCTGGAGGAGCTCGGCTATATCATTGCCGGGGAAGCCGGAGATATCGACGAAGCAATTCGGCTGGTACAGGCGATCGATTTCGACCTCGCGATCCTCGACGTCAACGTCAACGGCAAGGTGATCTCTCCCGTTGCCGAGGCTGTTCAGATGCGTAACCGGCCATTCGTGTTTGCGACCGGCTACGGCGCCCAGGGACTGCCGGAAAAATTTCGCGATCGGCCCGCGCTCGAAAAGCCGTTCCAGATGGAAACACTGGCACGCGCAATCGAGGACGCGCTCAAGGGCATCGCGGCTTAAAGCGTTTTCCTTTGAGCGAAGGCGCTCTACTTCAAAACGTCTTTCAGCTTTTCCGAGAACGCAACGTCGGTGCGGTCCAACCGCAACGGCGTGACCGAGACGAAATTCGCGGCGAGCGCGGCAAGGTCAGTCCCTTCCGCCGGCGGATCGACGACCGCGAGCTTTTCAAAGCCGATCCAGTAATACGGATTTCCGCGCCCGTCGCGACGGCCATCGACGCGCAGGAATCCCTGATTGCGCTTGCCTTGCTTCGTGACCTGGATGCCCTTCACTTCGTCCGGCATGCAGGATGGGAAATTGACGTTGATGACGGTGTCGCGCGGCACCCCGAGCTTCATCACGTTGCGGATGACATCTGGTCCAAATTTCAGCGCGGTGTCCCACAACGGCTTGTTACGGGTCTCCATGCTGAATTCCTGCGACAGCGCGAATGACGGCAGACCGAGAATAGTGCCCTCGAGCGCGCCCGCGATGGTGCCGGAATAAACCACGTCTTCCGCGACGTTGCGGCCCTTGTTCACGCCGGACAGCACGAGATCCGGTCCCTTGTCGCCGAGGATGTGGCGCGATCCCATGATGACGCAATCGGTCGGCGTGCCGCGCACCGCAAAGTGACGCGGGCCAACTTCACGCAAGCGCAATGGATCGTTCAAAGACAGCGAATGCGACACCCCCGACTGGTCGAGTTCGGGCGCCACCACCCAGACGTCGTCGGAGATCTTGCTCGCGATCTCCTCGATGATCTTCAGGCCCGGCGCATGAATGCCGTCGTCGTTGGTGCAGAGAATTCGCATCTCACTATTGATCCTTCGAAATCACTTTGAGGCCGCCCATATAGGGCTGCAGAACAGTCGGCACGGCAATCGAACCGTCATCCTGCTGATACGTTTCCATGACCGCAATCAGCGCCCGGCCGACCGCAGTGCCGGAACCATTCAACGTATGGACGAAGCGCGGCTTGCCGTCGGGTCCGCGCGAGCGGGCGTCCATGCGCCGCGCCTGGAAATCACCGCAGACCGAGCAAGACGAAATCTCGCGGTACATGCCGCCATCGCCCTGACCCGGCATCCAGACTTCAATGTCGTAAGTCTTTTGGGACGCAAAGCCCATGTCGCCGGTGCACAGCGTCATCACACGATAGTGCAGCTCAAGCCGGCGAAGCACTTCTTCGGCGCAGGCCAGCATGCGCTCGTGCTCGTCCCTGCTCTGCTCGGGCGCCGTGACGGAGACCAGCTCGACCTTGGTGAACTGGTGCTGGCGGATCATGCCGCGCGTATCGCGCCCTGCCGCGCCCGCCTCCGCGCGGAAGCACGGCGTCAATGCCGTCAACCGCAACGGCAGCTCTTTTTCGTCGAGGATGGATTCACGAACCAGATTGGTCAGCGGCACTTCGGCCGTGGGAATGAGCCAGTAGTTCGACGCATCAGCCTGCGCAGGTCCTGCATAAACCGAGAACTGGTCATCCTTGAATTTCGGCAGTTGGGCGGTGCCGAACATCGCATCGTCACGTACGAGCAGCGGCGGATTGATTTCGGTGTAGCCGTGTTCACCGGTGTGCAGATCGAGCATGAACTGGCCGATGGCGCGCTCGAGCCGAGCAAGGCCCTTCTTGGTCACGACGAAGCGCGCGCCGGACAGCTTGGCGGCGGCTTCGAAATCCATGAAGCCGAGACCTTCGCCAAGCGCGACGTGCTCATTCGGCTTGAATGCATAACTGCGCTTGGCGCCGAAGTGATGATGTTCGACATTGCCATGCTCGTCGGCGCCATCGGGCACCTCGTCGAGCGGCAGGTTCGGAATACCCGAAAGCTCTTTCTTCAGATCGTCTTCGAACAGCTTGGCGGCGCTCTCGAGCTCTGGCAGCTTGGTCTTGAGCTCGCCGACCTCGGCCATCAAAGCGTTGGCGCGGGCCTCATCCTTGTTCTTCTTGGCCTCGCCGATTTCCTTGGACGCCGCATTGCGCCGCGCCAGCCCCTGCTCGGCCGCGACGATCGCCGTCCGGCGCTTTTCGTCGAGCGCGATCAACGGCTTCGACAATGGCTCCAGCCCACGCCGTTTCAGCGCTTTGTCAAAAGCCTCAGGGTTGTCGCGGATCCATTTGATATCGTGCATGGCGGTTTCTTGGCAATTTCCCGTCATAACCCGGAGTTGTCCGGGCCATCGGCATTCATTCTGCGTGGGTTAGAACAAGTCGCGGACACCCCGGTCAAGCCCGGAAACCACGAATCGAGAGGTCTGGCTGCAATGATAGCCTAGTGCCGCGGATTTGAAGTTCTTCAGATTGAGGTCGCGAGTTCGATGAAGAACTTCAAATCCAAAAGCGGCACTAGAATCATAGGCTTGTTAGTGTCCCTTTGATTCCGAAGTTCGCATCCGAGCCAGCCGCAGGTCCGTGCGAACTTCGGAATCGGGACACTAATGCAGCCTCTCTTTAGGGCTTATTCCGCTGGCGTGGTTGCCGGGGGCGTCGGGGGCGCTGACGGCGGGGTGCCGGTGGTGTCGGCCGCACGCTTTGCGGCATTCTTTTCCACGATGGCCACCGCAATGATCGAGCCCTCGTAGAGGATCAGCAGCGGAATCGCCAGCGATGCCTGGCTGATGACGTCCGGCGGGGTCAGCACGGCTGCAATCACAAACGCGACGACGATGAAATAGCGCCGTTTTTCACGAAGTTGTTTCGAAGTCAGGATGCCGATACGCCCGAGCAACGTCAGGATCACCGGCAGCTGGAAGGCGATGCCAAACGCAAAAATCAGCGACATCATCAGCGACAGATATTCGCCGACCTTGGGCAGCAAAGCGATCTGCGCGGTCTCAATGCCACCGGCCTGCTGCATGCCAAGCGAGAAGCGGATCAGCATCGGCAGCACAACGAAATAGACGAGCAGCGACCCCATCGTGAAAAAGATCGGCGTCGCAATCAGGTAAGGCAGAAACGCGCCCCGCTCGTGTTTATAGAGGCCGGGTGCGACGAACATGTAGATCTGCGCCGCTATCACCGGGAATGAAATGAAGCCGGCGCCGAACATGGCGAGCTTTAGCTGCGTCAGGAAGTATTCCAGCAGCGCCGTATAGATGAACTTGGAATTCTCAGGCCCCGCGACCCAGACGAAGGGCCACACCAGCACGTTGTAAATCTGCTTGGCGAAGAAGAAACAGATCACGAAGGCCACCGCGAACGCCAGCAGCGCCTTGATCAGGCGCGACCGCAGCTCGATCAGATGCTCCATCAACGGCGCTTTGGTCGCTTCGATATCTTCGACGCTCATGACGCTTTGGCGTCCGGTACGTTGGGAGACGGCACGTTTGATGACGGCACATCCGCCGGCGGCGTATGCGCCTCGGCTTCAGCAAAAGTTTCCGGCGTGGGCGACGCAGGCGTTGTCGGCGCCGGCGGGTCGAGCTTCACGGCGTCTTCCACATCCTTGCTGATGGATGTCAGAAGATTGGTCGGTGACATGTCCTTGGCAGCGGATGTGACATCATCGAATTGCTTCTTGATGTCGGCCATTTCGGCCTCGCGCATCGCTTCGTTGAACTGGCCCTGAAATTCAGAAGCCATGCGGCGCGCCTTGCCGATCCATTGCCCGACCATGCGCAACACGCCGGGCAACTCTTTCGGGCCGATGGCGATCAGCGCAACGACGCCGATAACAACCAGTTCACTCCACCCGATATCGAACATAGGAAATTCCGCCTGCGAGGTCTGGCCCCGCCTCCGTCAGTGATGGCGCAGACCTAGCGGTCCGATTCTAGCCGCGGGCCGTAATATCAGACCTTGCTGCCGACGTCTGAACGCTGTGCCGTCTGCGGAGCGCTATTATCGATCGTCTTCACAGGCTCTGGCTTCTCAGCGGTCTTCTCGTCGTCGGCCATCCCCTTCTTGAAGGCCTTGATGCCCTGAGCGACATCACCCATCAAGTCGGAAATCTTCCCACGCCCGAACAACAACAGCACGACGCCAATAACGACGATCCAGTGCCAAATACTCATCGAACCCATTACGGCCGTCCTCCAAATACGCGGTCGGCTGCCCCGACCAATCTTGACCGGAAAGTAGGCTCCGGGGCTGGCAAAAACAAGGACTTAAGTCGTTCCCGCGACGGCTTGAAGCAACGCGTTCACGCGAGCGTTAATGAGGGAACGGACCGGTAAAATCCCGCTCGAAAAATCAGCTTTCCCCATCCTTTTCGGGCTCAACCGCGGGTGCCAGAGCCAAATCGAGGTCACCTGGCTCCAATGGATCTTCATCTTCGCGCAATTGCGGGTCATCGGATGGCGACGGAACACTGAAACCTGTCGGCAGACGGGTATCCAGCAATCCGGACCCCTTCAGTTCTTCCAGCCCAGGCAGGTCACCCAGCGCTTCAAGACTGAACTGTGAGAGGAACCCTTCCGTGGTGCCGAAGGTCAACGGCCGTCCCGGCGTCTTGCGACGTCCGCGGGGACGAATCCAGCCGGTTTCCAGCAACACATCGAGCGTTCCCTTCGAGGTCACGACCCCGCGGATTTCCTCGATCTCGGCGCGCGTCACCGGCTGGTGGTAGGCGATAATTGCCAGCGTCTCGATTGCCGCACGCGACAAGCGGCGGGTTTCGACGCTCTCGCGCGTCATCAACCACGACAGGTCGCCGGCGGTCCGGAATGTCCACTTGTTGGCAATGCGAATGAGGTTCACGCCACGCAGCGAATAGTCGGCCTGCAACAAAGCGAGCGCAGCCTTGATGTCGACGCCATCGGGCATGCGCTTCGCGAGCGAGGGCTCGTCAAGCGGTTCGGTGGCGGCGAACAACATCGCTTCGAGCAGACGCAATTCCTCCGGTCGCGCAGCCGGATCAGCCGCCGGGGCGTCGTCGACAATCGGCGCGGCATCAGCGACCGACGGAGCTTCCTCGGTCGAGGCGGTGTCAGCAACTGAAGCAACCTCATCCACGGAGGCCCCTTCGTCGACCATCGCGGGAGCTTCGACCTCACCAGTTTCATCAAAAGATGAGGTTTCGCTGGATGCTACGGCCCCGTCTTCGGAAACAGACTCAGCATCGTCCTCCGACGCAGCCTGCTCAACGTCAGCCTCATCGGTCGACAACTCGTCTTCAACATCCGCGACAGCTTCGTCTTCAGCTTCCACTTCGCTCGTAAAAGCCTCAACGTCAGCCTCTCCGAGAGCAGACTCGTCTTCAGCTTCCGTCGCGACAACGTCGTCTTCAGCTTCAACCGCAACGACATCGTCAACGTTGACGGCTTCGTCTTTGACTTGTCCTTCAACTTGGGCAGCGGCCTCCTGCTCAACGGCGGATGTTTCCTCGGCCGAGACCTCGACTTCGGTCTCATCCATCGGAATATCCTCTACCGGAGCGAGGTGATGTACACGTGCGGGACTTGGCATGGCCTGGTCTCCTTCTTCCAATTACTCTGCCGACACTTCCGGCGCTGCATGAGCGTCGGGGGGCAAATGCGCCGGTGGCTTACGAAAATACAAAGGCGCGAACGCTTCCTTCTGGTGCAGGTCGAGGGTGCCTTCGCGCACCAGCTCGAGCGCAGCCGCAAAACTGGACGCAAACACCGTCGCCTTCTGCGAGGGATCGAGTACGTAATTCATGAGGTATTCGTCGAGGCTGGCCCAATCCTCGGTAATGCCGACCAGCCGCTCGAGCGACGCACGCGCTTCCGCCAGCGACCAGACGGTGCGCTTGCTCATGTGGACGGTCGCCAGCACACGCTGCTGGCGCTGGGTCGCGTAGGAGGAGAGCAAGTCGTAAAGCGTCGCGGTCCATCGCTGCTGCTTGATCTGGGCAATGGATTCAGGCTGCCCGCGCGGGAAAATGTCTCGGCGCAATTGCGGCCGCGTCATCAGGCGGTTCGAGGCTTCGCGGATCTGTTCGAGACGGCGCAGTCTTTCAGCAAGCGCGTTCGCCATATCTTCAGCGCTTGGCCCCGCCGCTTCGGGCGGCTCGGGAAGCAGCAGGCGAGATTTGAGGTACGCAAGCCAGGCCGCCATCACGAGATAGTCGGCCGCCAACTCCAGACGCAGC
This sequence comes from Bradyrhizobium sp. SYSU BS000235, assembly GCF_049747295.1. Lineage (NCBI taxonomy): Bacteria > Pseudomonadati > Pseudomonadota > Alphaproteobacteria > Hyphomicrobiales > Nitrobacteraceae > Bradyrhizobium > Bradyrhizobium sp. SYSU BS000235. Next base: position 5,150,794 of record NZ_JBMHJM010000001.1, on the reverse strand, counting down.
TTGCGCGCGGCTTCGATGAACACGAGGTACTGGTCCGCCAGCGCCAGGATGGAAATCTTGGCGAGATCGACCTTCTGTTGCCGCGCAAGCGCGAGCAGCAGATCGAGCGGGCCTTCATATCCTTCGACGTCAACGACGAGCGCAGGCTCGTCTTCGGCCCGCTCCGCCGCCGCGGCGGGCAGTCCCGTTTCAAATGAGAGAATTTCCGCAGTCATGACGTCAGGCTCCCTGCCCGGCCGATCAATTCATCGAGCCTGATCCGCGCACCCTTGCGGTCGAATGGTTGCGGCGGACGGCGCGATGCAAGCGCGCGTTCAGCACGCTTGAGAGCTTCGCCTGCCAGCACCGGCGTTTCACCAGCGACCTGCCGCATCTCGTCGAGCTTGCCGTTGCAATGCAGGACCATGTCGCAGCCAGCGGCGACAATGTCGCGCGTCCGTTCTGCAATCGATCCCTGCAAGGCGTTCATCGAAACGTCATCACTCATCAGGAGGCCTTGGAACCCAATCGTTCCGCGAATCACTTGATTGATGATTGTCGCAGAAGTGGTCGCGGGTTTGGCGGCATCGAGCGCGCTAAACACAACATGTGCAGTCATCGCCATCGGCAGGTCCGCCAACGGCTTGAATGCCGCGAAATCGGTGCCGGTCAGGTCATCTGCGGGCGTATTGACCGTCGGCAGCCCGATATGGCTATCCGCCGTGGCCCGTCCATGGCCCGGAATATGTTTCAGAACCGGCAGAATGCCACCCTCAGCCAGACCATCGGTGACCGCCCGGGCGATCGCCGCCACTTTGTCCGGAACCGTACCGTAGGCGCGATCGCCGATGACCGCGTTCGCGCCGGCAACCGGAACGTCCGCCAGCGGCAGGCAGTCCACATTGATGCCGATCTCATCCAGATCGGCGGCGATGAGCCTTGCGGTCAGCTTCGCCGCCTCAAGCCCAATCCCGTTGTCCTGGTCATACAGGACACTGAAAATTGCCCCCGGCGGATAGACCGGCCAATGCGGCGGCGACAGCCGCTGGACCCGTCCGCCTTCCTGATCGATCAGAACCGGCGCATCCGGCCGACCGGCAATTGCGCGCAATTCCTGAACCAGAGCAGCAACTTGAGCCGGGCTCTCGACATTCCGTTTGAACAGAATGAAGCCCCACGGCGGATGGGCGCGCAGAAAAGCACGCTCATCGTCAGTCAGGACGAGGCCGGAAACGCCGGTGATGAAGGCTTGCACGGTCATACCGGGCGATTAGCCCGTGCGCGCCGCCAGGGTCAAGGAAACCGCCGTTAATTCCTTTGGACGACGCACTGCCCGCCAGCCGATTTCAGGCTGGAACAGAACTGTGCCGCTTCCTCGGTGGTTCCAAACGGCCCGACCATGGCCCGATAGAAGACCCCTTTCGAGCCCAAATCCGCACGACGAACCGTGGAGGTCCGGGACCCGAGGATTCCCGAGTACTTGGCCTGCAAAGTCCTGAATGAGGCCTGGGCATCCGCCTCGCTCTTCTGCGAGGACACCTGCACATAGGCACCGGCAGCCCCTGCCGACTGGCTCAGGGACGCCATCCGCCTGGTATCGGGCGCCGCTTGCGGCGACTGGGCTTGTGGGGCCAACGAAACCGGCGCGTTAGGCGCGGGTGTCGAGGCGGTCGTTGCGGGGGCTGCAACCCGTTGTGGCGCAGGTTGAGCTGCTGCCCGAGCCTGGGGCGCTGGCGCAGGGACACTGGCTTGCGCATCCTGTTCACCCGGTCGGATGCTCAGCGTACGGATCTTCCGCGGCTCCTCGCCGCTCAGCGTCCCGTTGCCAAGTCCTGGGCCCGTCGGTCTCACGGTCGGCGATGCACTCGCAACCGTTGGCGGATTGTTGTTCTGAGTCAGTGGCGGGAACACCACGCGCGGCGATGTCCGGGCATTCACATCGATCGGCTGCTCTTCACGCGGGACCACGCGCTCCGTGTTCTTGTCGCCGACGCGATCGTAAATCTGCTTGTTGGCGTTGTCGGTGCCCTGGCTCGGCGGAATGATCTTGTTCGGCCCGGCGTCGGCCTTGATGACCGGAGGTTCGCCACTCCGCGGAGATCCGGCGAGTGTCCGGTAAGCGAAGGCGCCCGCGGTCCCGACCACGGCGAGCAGCAATACCACTACGACGGTCATGGTGCCGCCCCGTCGTGCGCGCGGCTGCTCCTCTTCCTCGCTGTAGGACTGATCGCCGTAACCATCGCCATAGTCATCTTGAACGTTGAACGGCGTTCCGTGACCGGCATCGTGATCCGGCTGGCCATAGAGCACGTTGTCATACCGCGCGCTGTCAGGCAGCGGCGCGTGGCCCCACTCCGGTTCTTGCGGAGCCTGTGGCACACTCAGATTTTTCCGCTCGTAGCGTGGTGCCGAGTCAAAATGCGGCGTCATCTCGAACTGCGGCTCCGCGGCATGATGATCATGGCCCTGCTGGTACGGATCATGGCCACGCGCATCGGCATACTGATGATCGTATTGCTCATCCTGTCCATACGACTGCGGCTGCGGGCTGAACGACGGCTCCTGATGACCGTACGCCTGCTGCTCGTAGCCCCGCTGATCGTAGCTCTGCTCGCGCGCTTGCCGCGAGGACGCAAGATTTTGCAGCCACGAAGGCCTTGCTGGCTCTTCCTCGTAGCCTGCCGGCTCTTCGGCCTGGTGCGGATCGTGCTGATGCGCGCTCTGCGACGCAGAGTGCTGCTCACGTCCATAGGTCGAAAACGGATCAGCCTGTCCGATCAGGCGTGCGAGCTCAGCCAGCGGATCATCCGGGGGGCTGGGCTGCTGTGGCGCACTGCGGCTCTCCCGGGCGTAACTATCGTCCGCGGAAAAGAGCCTGTCGCGATATCGATCTGCCATCGTGATGTTGCATCCCCTTCGGGAAAGCTGTCCATCCGCCGTTTCAGACGAAGCGAACGCTACTCAACGCCTTCACGCATCCCCATACGTGAGAGGCCACAATCCCCCTGCTACCGCATCTCGTCTGGAGCATGCACGCCAAGCACGGCGAGACCTGATGCCAGAACCGAGACGACGCCCTGAACCAAGGCCAGTCGCGCGAATGTGATTTCTGCATCATTCTGGATAATGAAGCGTAAATGAGGCGTGTCGCGCCCCTTCGTCCAAAGCGCATGAAAGTCGCTGGCTAAGTCATAGAGATAAAACGCAATTCTATGCGGTTCGTGGGCCAAGGCGGCTGCTTCAACTATTCGTGGGTAGAGTGCAATTTGTCGAATTAAATTCAATTCGACTGGATCGTTCAGCCGTTCGACCTTGGCATCGCGCAGAAATGCGAGACGTGCCGAGGCATCTTCGGACAAATCCGGAACTGTTTCGCGGGCGTTCTTGAAGATCGAATGACCGCGCGCATGCCCGTACTGAACGTAGAACACTGCGTTGTCCTTCGACTGCTCAATCACCTTGCCGAGGTCGAAGTCGAGAACCGCATCGTTCTTGCGGAACAACATCATGAAGCGCACCGCGTCGGAGCCGACTTCATCGACCACTTCACGCAAGGTGACGAAGTCACCGGAGCGCTTCGACATTTTGACCGGCTCGCCGTTCCGCAGCAGCTTCACCAGCTGCACGATCTTGACGTCGAGCGTCGCTTTGTCGGCGGTCACGGCCTTGATGGCGGCCTGCACGCGCTTGATGTAGCCGCCATGGTCCGCGCCCCAGACGTCGACCATGTTGAGGAAGCCTCGGTCGAATTTGGTTTTGTGATAGGCGATGTCGGAGGCGAAATAGGTGTACGAGCCGTCGGACTTCTTCAGCGGCCGGTCGACATCGTCGCCAAACGCGGTTGCCCGGAACAAGGTCTGCTCGCGATCCTCGTAATCTTCGACAGGTGCGCCCTTGGGCGGCGGCAACCGGCCTTCATAGACGTCGTCCTTGGCGCGTAGTCCCGCGATGGTCTCGCCGACCTGGTCCTTGCCGCCCTCGATCAGCGACCGCTCCGAGAAGAAGACGTCGTGCTTGATGTTCAGCGCGGCGAGATCGCCCTTGATCATCTCCATCATCATGGCGATGGCCTTGGTGCGGACAACCGGCAGCCACTCGGCCTCGCTCTGCTTGACGAGCTTGTCGCCATGTTCGCGCGCAAGCGCTTCACCGACGGGTTTCAGGTAGTCGCCGGGATAGAGCCCCTCCGGGATCTCACCGATGCTTTCGCCGAGCGCCTCGCGATAACGCAGAAACGCGGACCGCGCGAGCACATCCACCTGCGCGCCTGCGTCATTAATGTAATATTCCTTGGTGACGTCATAGCCGGCGAACGACAACAGGCTCGCCAGAGCGTCACCGAACACCGCGCCACGACAATGGCCGACATGCATCGGCCCGGTCGGATTGGCCGAGACATACTCGACGTTGACTTTCTCGCCCGCCCCGACCTGGCTCCGGCCATAACCGCTGCCCTGCTCCAAAACTGCCAGCAGAGCGCCGAACCAGGCGGACGCCTTCAGGGTGAGGTTGATGAATCCGGGTCCGGCGATCTCGACGCGCTCGACCAGCGGATCGGCGCGTAGCTTCTCCGCAATCTTCTCCGCAAGGTCCCGCGGCTTGGCCTTGGCTTCTTTCGACAACACCATGGCCGCGTTGGTCGCCATGTCGCCATGAGCGGCATCCTTGGTTGGCTCCACCACCACCCGCGACAGGTCGATATTGGCCGGCAATCCCCCTTCGCGCTCCAGCGCGCCGCAGACAGCGTGGACACGCGTCAGCACGTCGGCGAACAAATGAAGGGAAGGCACGGGCGAAGTCATCGAAAAGTCCTTGCTACACATACTTTTGGGGATGCGAAGGCGCCGCCTAACGCAAATCCGGGGTCGAGTCAAAAAGCCGCTGGTGCTCCACGATGGCATACCGGTCGGTCATTCCGGCAATGAAATCGCCAATCCTGCGTGCCCGGCCGGCCGATGTATCCTCTCCGGCATGCCGCACCCATTCTGCCGGCAGATCCTCAGGCGCAGCCTGATAGCGGGTAAAAAGGTTGCGCACCACGGCTTCCGCATCACGCATCACGTTCATGACGCGCTCGTGGCGGTACATCCGAGCTTTGAGAAAGCTTTTGATTTCCCTCTCGGCCTGGGCCGCCTCTGCCGAAAAAGCCACAATCACACTGTCGTGGCTGCGCACCTCGCTCACCGACGCGGGTTTGACAAGCGCCAGCCGCCGCTCGGTTTCCAGGATGACGTCTTCGATCAGGTACGCGATCAGTTCGCGCACCAGTTCCGCACCGCGCCGGACCTCTTCGAGATCGGGATAACGTGATCTGATTTTGGCGTTGATCGCGGCGATCAGCGGCATGGCATCGAGGTCGTCCACCGTGAACAGCCCTGCCCGCAGCCCGTCGTCGATGTCGTGCGCGTCATAGGCAATGTCGTCAGCAATGGCGGCCACTTGCGCCTCCAGCGAGGCAAAACTCCAGAGTTCGAGGTCGTGCTGGGCGATGTAGTCCGAAATCCCGACGGGAACGCCGTGATCCTTGTAGCGGCCAATCGCACGACCGCTGCGATCGGTCAGCGGGCCGTTGTGTTTGACGATGCCTTCCAACGATTCCCACGTCAGATTCAGGCCGTCGAATTCAGGATAACGCCGCTCCAGCAGCGTGACCGCACGCAGGCTCTGAGCATTGTGATCGAAGCCGCCATAGTCCCGCAGACACTCATCGAGCGCCCGTTCGCCGGCATGGCCGAACGGCGGATGACCGAGGTCATGGGCCAGCGCCAGCGCTTCGGTCAAATCCTCGTCGATACCAAGCTGCCGCGCCAAGGAACGGGCGATCTGCGCAACCTCCAGGGTATGGGTCAGCCGGGTGCGGTAGTGGTCGCCCTCGTGAAACACGAAAACCTGGGTTTTGTGCTTGAGCCGGCGGAAGGCCGTGGAATGAATGACGCGGTCACAATCACGGCGAAAAGCGCTTCGCCGCAGGCTCGGCGGCTCGTCAAATCGCCGGCCCCGGCTTTGGCTGGGGTCGGAGCCATAGGGCTCTCGGGGGGCTGCCATTCCAACGGACATACGAGTTATTCTACTTTTCGGCGTTTGATTCTGCGGCCCCGGGTACTTAACTATGGCATGCGGAGTCTTTCAAATTTGCTTCGCGGGTTGCCTTTCGCGGGCTGCTTTCCGTGGGTTAGTTGGAGATCTCTCATGACCGCCGTTGCCACCGATACCGCCTCTTCCGGCAGCGTCACGATTTCGGAACGTGCGGCCAAGCGAATCGGCACTATTCTGAAGTCCGAAGGTGACGGGGCCATGTTGCGGATCAGCGTCGAGGGCGGCGGCTGTTCCGGTTTCCAATACAAGTTCGACGTTGAACGCACCAAGGCGGACGACGATCTCGTGATTTCGCGTGATAGTGCGGTCGTGCTGGTGGACCCGTCTTCCGTGCCCTTCCTCGCGGGCTCAGAAGTGGACTTTGTCGATGACCTGATCGGGGCGTCGTTCCGCGTGGTCAATCCAAACGCGACCGCGTCCTGCGGCTGCGGCACCAGCTTCTCGATCTAAGATTTCGGCAGGCGTCAGCTTGCCGCCTGAACCGGTGATGCCGCTGCGGTACGACAACTCACCCCACAATTGCGGATATTTAGCCAGCATCTCCGACACACGATCCGAGGCCAGACCAAACCCGGTATGCGCCCAGATGATCTTGGCGCGCGGATTGTGCCCCATCAGGATTTCGACGGCTTCATCGTCCGCATGGGCGTGAAGATAGAGATCATGCAGGACCGCGAAGTCGACGGTCTTCTTCACCCAGTCACTGGCTGCCGCTTTCCCGGTGAGATGAAACTCACCGATGCCGCGATAATAGCCGCGCTTGAACTCGTTCTGAATCAGATCGAAGCTCGCCGGGTCGTTGAACCAGGTCTGGATATCCGCCCGGATCCGGTAAGGCCGGATAAATGGCACGACCCAAAGGCCGTCCTTCTTTGCATCCATCAGCGCGTGGGTCCCGATGTTAGGACGGCTTGTCGCCAGGATGCCGGTGACGCGGTTTGTCTTGAACAGCGCCAGCACTTCGCTCAACCGATAGAGCGGCTTCGGCTCCCAGTTGTAATGCAGGTGGGCGTCGAAAATTTCGATCGGTTCTTCTGCCGCAATCGCCGGCGCCGCGCTCAACACCAGCGCTGCGATGGCTATCGCGTAACGCCAACTGCCCGTGTTCATCGTCCTCATAGCAAGCCCTACTCGGCCGCGGCGACGCGCGGCGGTTCGATCTCGGGTGTGTCCTGCAAGGTCGGGTCAAGACGCTTCTTGAGACGACGGTCGATGCGATCGAGATAGATGTAGATCACCGGCGTGATGAACAGTGTCAGGAGTTGCGACACCAACAGGCCGCCGACGACTGACACCCCGAGCGGCTGGCGCAGCTCAGCACCAGCTCCCGCGCCCAGAGCAATCGGCAGCGTACCGAAGATCGCCGCGAAGGTCGTCATCATGATCGGGCGGAAGCGCAGCAGCGCCGCTTCGCGAATGGCGTGTTCGGCGCTTAACCCGACGGTGCGCCGCTCGATGGCGAAATCCACCATCATGATGGCGTTCTTCTTCACGATGCCGACCAGCATCACGATGCCGATCATCGCGATCACCGACAGCTCCATTTTGAACAGCATCAACGTCAGGATCGCGCCGATACCGGCTGACGGCAGACCTGAGATAATTGTGATTGGATGGATGAAGCTCTCATAGAGAATACCGAGGATCACGAATGCGGCGAACACGGCCGCGAGGATCAAAACGCCCTGCCCGCGCAACGAGTCCTGGAACACCTGCGCCGTTCCGGAGAAGCCGGTGGCAATCGTCGCCGGCAGATTTGAATCCTGCTCGATCTTGGTGATCTGATCGACCGCGTAGCCGAGCGAGGTGCCGGGCGCGAGGTTGAACGAGATCGTCACCGCCGGCTGCTGCCCCTGGTGATTGATCATAAGCGGCCCGACCGATGGCACCATCTTTGCCACCGCTTCGAGCGGTATGGTCTGATTATTGGTGGTCTTCACATAGAGCTTCGACAGATCGGTCGGGTCGACGCGGAATTTCGGCTGCGCCTCCAGAATGATCTGATAATCGTTCGACGGCATATAGATGGTGCCGACCTGACGCGCGCCGTAGGCATTGAAAAGCTGATTGCGGATTTGATCCGCAGTTACGCCATAGACCGCCGCCTTTTCGCGATCGATCTCCACCGTGAGCTGCGGGTTCTTGACGTAAAGATCGGTCGTGACGTCCTGCAGTCCTGGCACCTTCGCGATCTTCTCACGCATCTCCGGCGCGACGCGGTAAAGCGTGTCGGTGTCTCCGCTTTGCAGCGTGTATTGATACTGGCTCTTCGATGGCCGTCCGCCGATGTTGAGGTTCTGGATGCTCTGGAAGAACGCCTGCAAGCCCGGCACCTGAAGCGCCTTCTGCCGCAGCCGCGCCATGACCACGGGAGCGGGATCGCGCTGATCTTTCGGCTTCAATCCGATGAACAGCCGTCCATAGTTCGCCGTCGGGTTCGGACCGCCCGATCCCACGGTGCTGTTGACGAATTCAATCGCCGGATCGGCTCGCAGCAAATCCGCCAGCAGTTTCTGACGTGCACTCATGGCCGCGAATGACGTATCGGTCGCAGCTTCAGTGGTGCCGGTCAGGAAGCCCGTGTCTTCCTGCGGAAAGAAGCCTTTGGGAACGATGACGTAAAGCCAGATCGTGGCCGCAAGCGTTGCGAACGTCACCATGAGGGTGATGAACTTATACGCGAGCACGCGATCGAGCGCCCATTCGTAAGCCCTGAGCCACGCGTCAAACATGACCTCGAACCCGCGCAGCACGACATTCGGACGATGATTTGGGTCATGGCTCTTCAGCACGCGGGCACACAGCATTGGCGTCAGCGTCAGCGACACAAATCCTGAGACCACGATAGCGACCGAAATGGTCACAGCGAACTCGCGGAACACGCGGCCCACGATACCGCCCATCAGCAGCACGGGGATGAACACCGCGATCAATGAGAACGTGATCGACAGAATGGTGAAGCCGATTTCGCGCGCACCCTTCAGCGCCGCCTCGTAAGGCTTCATGCCCCGCTCGATATAGCGAACGATGTTCTCGAGCATGACGATGGCATCGTCGACCACAAAGCCCACGGACAGCGTCAGCGCAAGCAGCGTCATATTGTTGATGGAGTAATCCAGCGCATACATGACGGCGCAGGTGCCCAGCACCGAGATCGGAACTGCAAGCGCGGGAATGAATGTCGCCGAGGCCGAGCGCAGGAACAGAAAGATGACCACGATCACCAGACCAACGGCAATCAGCAGCGTTTCTTCCACGTCGGCAACGGATTCACGGATCGAAACCGAACGATCCAGGGTCACGTCCATGGTGACCGATGGAGGGATCTGAGCGCGCAACGACGGCAACTTGGCCCGCACGGCATCCACGACCGCCACCGTGTTGGCATCGGGCTGCTTCTGGATTGCGAGCACGATCGAGCGCGTTCCGTTGAACCAGGTCGCGACCTTGTCGTTCTCGACGCTGTCATAGACCTTGGCGACGTCTTCCAGCTTGACCGGAGAGCCATTTCGCCACGCAACCACGACCTGACGGTAGTCGGCGGCTTTATCCAACTGCCCTGACGCCTGAAGGGCGATGTCCTGCTGCGGCCCATTGATGGTGCCGACCGGCGTCGAGGAGTTCGCGCGCGATACGGCCGCGCGAATATCTTCGAGCGACAGTCCGCGCGCCGCGGCAGCCTCCGGGTCTGCCTGCACGCGGATTGCGAACTTCTGCGTCCCGTAGATCAGAACCTGCGCAACGCCCGGAATCTGCGAAAGCGTCTGGCCGACGGTGATGTCGCCGTACTCGTTGACCGTAGAAAGCGGCAGCGTCTCCGAACTCATCGAGATGAACAGGATCGGGAAGTCAGCCGGGTTCACTTTGCGGAAGCTCGGCGGGATCAGCATTTCGACCGGCAAGCGACGCTGGGCTATCGTCAGCGCCGTCTGCACATCGAGAGCCGCGCCGTCGATGTTGCGGTTCAGATCGAACTGGATGGTGATGACGCTCGTGCCCTGCGAGGAGCTCGACGACATCGACGAAATGCCCGCGACCGTCGAAAGCTGCCGCTCGATCGGGCCTGCAACCGACGCAGCCATCGTATAGGCGTTGGCGCCGGGAAGCGTCGCCGTCACTGAGATCGTCGGGAAATCGACCTTTGGAAGCGCCGAGACCGGCAGAAGCCGGAAGCCGAAGACGCCGAAAGCAATGATCGTCGCCGTCATCAGCGTCGTCATCACCGGTCTGCGGATGCAGAGTTCCGACAGATTCATCGGTCAGGCTCCGGCCTTGCGCGTGCGCGGCTCGACGGGCGTGCCGTTGGACAACAACAATTGGCCGTCGACAACGACATCCTCGTTGCCCTCCAATCCACTGTCGATCACCGAGTTGCCCTGGAACGTGCGGCTAATCGTGACAGGCTGCACGTGTGCCTTTCCATCCTTGATCATGAAGACGAAATTGCCGGTCTGGCTGCGCTGCACGGCGACCGATGGCACAGTGACCGCATCTTCGCTGCGTACAGTGAGCGTGGTGTTGACCAGAATCCCCGGCCACAGCAGCTCGCGCTCGTTGCCCATGATGCCGCGAACCGTGACCATTCCGGTCGTCGGATCGACTGTATTCTCGACCATGGCAATGGTGCCGGTTTCCGATTTACCGGTGCCCGGAAGGGTCGCGAGCACCGAGGATTGCTTGGCCTTCATCGCATCACGGAGATCGCTCAGGACGCGCTGAGGAATCGCGAATGTGACGTAGACGGGGGCCATCTGGTTGATGGTCGCGAGCGGTGCCGTGTCCGCCGGTCGCACGAAGTTACCGACCTTGACCGAGGCCGCGCTGATACGCCCGCTGATCGGCGCCTTGATCAGCGTATAGCTTTTCTGGACTTTCAGATTATCCAGGATGGCTTGATCGGCCTGAATGGTCGCGATGGCAGTGTCGGTCGCGGTCTTCGCATTGTCCACGTTGACCTGCGTGGTCGCGCCTTTCCCGATCAGCTCCGTGTAGCGTTTGAGATCGCGCTCGGCCAACGCGAGCTGCGACTTGTCCCGAGCGAGCGTTCCTTCCGCCTGCGCGATCTGGGCATCGATCTGACGTGCATCGAGCGTGAACAGAAGATCGCCTTCCTTGACGCGTGCACCATCCTCGAAATGGACATCGACGATGGTGGTCTCGACCCTCGACTTCAGCGCCACGCTCGAAATCGGCGTCACGGTCCCGATCGCATCCACATCGATCGGGACTAACTTTTTCTCAGCACGTGCGATCGCAACGGACACCGGGCGCGGACGTGGGGGCGTCTGCGCCGTCGTGCTTCCACCCAGCCAGGTTGCTTTGCTGCCATAAGCCACTGCCGCAAGGGCGACCGCGCCGACAATGAATAAAGCCCGTTTTTTATATAAATTTTGTGCCATCTCGACTCGCGCATGGATCATCCACAGCGGGATGATCGGCATTTCCTCAATTAAGACGCCTGTTTACCGGCATTATTGCCATACGCCTTATCATAGGCGCTCCCACCATGGTACGGCACGCATGGGAAATAATATAACCGAAGCTGCGCCGAACCGTCGGATGCGTATTGCCACAGGAGATGTCGTCCGGCCCCAAGCCAACCTCAGGCAGATCGCACGCAATCCAGACAAGATGTTGAATTAGCAAAGTTTTTCTCTCGCCCTACTCGTCACCGGGGCGGCGAAAAGCTGTGGCGTTACAAATCCCGTGGTGGGGCAAAGCCGGACAAATGCCGTCGGCTCATACCCTGCGGCACGATCGTCTTTGCCACCGCCTCATCACGAACAAATAAGATCGTGCGGACCGATCGATGAGCGAGCCATGTCGCTCAAACGAATGATTGCCGGGGCGAAGTCATGAGGACTACCGCACGTCAGCCTCATTCTTCGCCGCCATTCATTGCGCAACGGCGACCGATATCGGCGCATCTCGCGGGCGTCGGCGAATGAGATACGTCGTTCCTGTTGCCGCACGATCGAGGCGACAACTTCCCTCAAGGATCGTCACAGCCGCCGAACGCGGATTGCCCCAGAGATGACGTACGCGAGATCGACATCTCCCAACCTGCACATCGACACCAGAAGACTAAGCACTGGTCTTGTTGATCGAAGAATGATCGGGAACCGGCCGAACTGGCTGTCGCAACAAATCTGTCTCAAAAAATAGATTTATCTTGAAGTTTGGAATAACGCGAAATATGCTCCTCGTCTTCGACCGATGGTTTCGCGGCCAATGCACGTGATTGGCCGCTCTTTTGTTTAAGGCGCCAATGGGACTGCTTGTTTCCGACACTGATCAGATCCGTCCTCCAAAATGGAGTCCCACCGTGGTGGCCGAGCCAGGTGCGGTGATCTCCAACGAGGAAGTGAACTCGGAATATCGCCTGTTGGTCGTGGGCTGTGGCGAGCAGGCGGCCAGCGCCGCGCCTGGGCAATTCTTCCAATTGCTCTGCCCTCACCCTTCTGCCGAGCAGCCATTCCTGCGCCGTCCCATGAGCGTTTACGGCGCCGACTTGGCGCGCCGTCAGGTGCAATTTCTCTACAAGGTGATGGGTGCCGGTACGCGCGGGCTGAAAACTCTCAGGCCCGGCGACGAGCTCGATATTATGGGGCCTCTCGGCCAGGGATTTACGCTCGACCCTGCACTTCGCAGCATTGTTGCGATCGGCCGCGGTGCCGGTTTGGCAACGTTAGCTCCATTGGCTGAGGCGGCGCGCGCGAAGGGCATTCGCGTGACAGCTATCCTCAGCGCAAGGACGCCAGACCTCCTCGTTTCAGTGAACCGCTTTCGGGAGCAAGGCGCCGAGGTCATCACGGTCACGGATTCCGAGGCGACGAGCGGTCCAGCGAACGTAGAACGGATTCTTCGATCGCTCATTGCCTCTGGCTCCTGCGACGCCTTCTACACGTGCGGATCAAAACGGCTATTGCGGGTGCAACAGCGGCTGGCCGTCGAATTCAATCTGAGCGGACAGATCGCGATGGAGCAGCAGATGGCCTGCGGAATCGGGCTTTGTTACTGCTGCGTGCGCGATTTCAACGTCTCGGGAAAACTGGTCAATCGCAGGGTCTGCTGGGACGGGCCGGTCTTCAATCTGCTGGAGGCGCTGCCATGAACGCAGCTCCGCAGCCGGACCTCAGCGTGAAGGTCGGCGACCTTCGCTTGCGAAATCCGATCATGCCGGCATCCGGCACCTTCGCGGAAGGGCTGTCCAAGGTGATGGACTTCGATCGCTTGGGCGCAATCGTCACAAAAACGATCACGCGGGAGCTGAGGGCTGGAAATCCTTTGCCTAGGGTCGTTGAACGGCCGGGAAGCCTGATTAACGCAATCGGCATCCCATCGAAGGGGGTGGCCCAGTTCATTACAGAGGTCATTCCTTACTACACCGACTTTGATACCCCGCTCGTGGTGAGCATCTCGGCGCCAACCGCCGAAGGCTTTGCGAGTTTGGCGCGCGAGCTCTCGTTGCCCGGTGTCGCTGCGATAGAAGCGAATATATCGTGTCCCAACATCGAAGAAGACGGCAAGGCGTTTGCCATGCGAGCGACGTCGACTTCGACGGTGACGCGGCTGCTACGTGAGGCGACCGACCTTCCGCTTTGGGTCAAGCTGACGCCGAACACCGGCGACATTGCCGAGGTGGCAAAAGCGGCTGAAGACGGCGGCGCGGATGCTGTCGTTGTCGCCAACACCATCCTCAGTATGGCGATCGACTTGAAAACCTTTAAGCCATCCCTCGGCAATATCATGGGTGGTTTGTCCGGGCCTGCCATCAAACCGATCGTCCTTCGTCAGGTCTTTCAATGTTCGCGAGCGGTGAAGATCCCGGTGATCGGGTGTGGCGGAATATCCACGGCAGATGACGTGGTGGAGTACATGCTTGCCGGCGCGACCGCGGTGCAAGTCGGCACGGCGACATTTATCCAGCCCTCCGCGATGATGACGATCATCGACGACCTTTCGGCCTTTTGCCTGCATCGCGATATTCCACGAGCATCCGACCTCACAGGCAGGGTTCTCATCGAAGAAGCCGACGAGGCTGACCTGGCGTGGGTGGATCCGGTATGATTGTGAACACGTGCGATCCCGACATCGCGTCGTTCGACGCTGAACTCGCCAACGACATTTTCGACGAGCTCCGCCGGACAACATCGGACGGCATTGGCATATCCAGGGACAGCTACGGCGACCGGGAATCCATCGCGCTCGACATTGTGGAAGACAGAGCACGGCGCATCGGCCTGATGACCGAACGCGATGCCGCTGCAAACTTGGTTGTCACGCTTCTGGGACAGGATTCGAAACTTCCCTATATCGCCTGCGGCTCTCATCTTGACTCGGTCCCTCAGGGCGGAAACTTCGATGGCGCCGCAGGGGTGATTGCCGGGCTCGCAATTCTAGCTGATATGAAGAGACGAGGCGTCCGACCACGCCGGACTGTGAAATTGCTTGCGCTACGCGGCGAAGAGAGCGCTCGATTTGGCAAAGCCTATATGGGCTCTAGCGCCCTCTTCGGAAAACTTCGAGACGTTGATCTGGCCGCGAAGGATTCGGGCGGAAGGACTCTCTCCGAATGCATGGCCGATGTCGGAGTGGATATCGAGCGGGTGTCCAGACAAGAGACGCTTCTTGATCCATCGGAAATCGCGGCCTGGGTTGAGCTTCATATCGAACAAGGCCCAGTTCTGCTCGCGAGAAATCTCCCCATCGGAATTGTAACCGGCATTCGGGGAAACATCAGGCATCGGGCAATTACCTGTGTTGGCGAGGCTGGCCATTCTGGCGCCGTGCCTCGATGGCTGCGGCACGATGCCGTATTCGCCACCGCTGAGCTTGTCACTCATCTTGACCGCCACTGGCGGACCCTCCTGGAGAGGGGGCGCGATATCGTCGTCACATCCGGGATTGTCGAGACCGATGCACGGGAACATGCCATCGCCCGCATTCCCGGAACCGTGCGCTTTAGCCTGGACATTCGCAGCCAACACACAGAGACGCTTGAAGCGTTTTACGATCTCTTCCTCTCCGAATGCGCCATGATATCCGAGGAACGCGGCGTCGAATTTCGGCTGGATCGCCGCATCGATTCTGCTCCTGCCGCAATGGCCCCGGATTGGATCAGGCGCTTGAAGACATCGGCGGATCGTCTCGGCCTTCCCAATGAGGAAATGCCGAGTGGCGCCGGTCACGATGCAGCGGTTTTCGCGAATGCCGGGGTTCCGAGCGCAATGATTTTCGTCCGGAACGAGAATGGCTCGCACAACCCGCATGAAAAGATGGAAATCGCGGACTTTCTCGCAGCGATTTCCTTGATGAGGTCTGCCATAGAGGACGCCGCGCAATGAGCGTTCATCGACTGTTTGATACTGTGTCGGCTGCTTCGCGTGCCTCAAATTGCGCAGTAACCATCCGCCGTCCCGATGACTGGCATATTCATCTCAGGGATGGCGAGACACTCAAAGCCGTCCTTCCCTTCACGACAGCGCAGTTTGCCCGCGGCATTATCATGCCGAACTTGGTGCCGCCGGTGACGACGACGCAAGCAGCCGCGGCTTACAGAGATCGTATTCTAGCCGCACGTCCGGAAGGCAGTGACTTCACGCCCTTCATGACCTGTTATCTCACCGACGAAACCTCTTCCGACGACATTGAGCGAGGTTTCCAGGAACGAATTTGGATAGCAGCGAAGCTTTACCCTGCAGGCGCGACAACCAATTCGAGTCATGGTGTTACGTCGTTAAAACGGATTTCTTCAGTTCTGGAACGAATGGAGCGGATCGGTATGCCGGTCCTGATCCATGGCGAGACCATCGATCCGCAAGTCGACATCTTTGATCGCGAAGCAATATTCATCGAGCGGGATCTCCTGCCGCTGATGGCGCGACATCAAGGATTGCGCATCGTTCTTGAACACGCCACGACGACCGAATCCGTCGACGTGGTTCGCGCCAATGCTGCGCGTATGGCGGCAACGATCACGCCGCACCATCTTATCATCAATCGGACATCGCTGTTCCAGGGTGGACTGCGGCCTCATTTGTATTGCCTTCCCGTCGCGAAGCATGAACGGCATCGTTTGGCGCTGCGACGCGCTGCGACGTCCGGCGATCGATGCTTCTTCATCGGTACCGATACCGCCCCCCATATCAGAAGCCGCAAGGAAGCAACCTGTTGCGCCGCGGGCATCTTTAGTGGAGCGACCGCTCTCCAAACTTACGTCCAAGTCTTCGATGAAGAAGAGGCTCTCGATCGTTTCGAAGCCTTCGCGTCGCTCAATGGCGCCCGCTTCCACGGGATTCCGCCAAACACGGGAACAATTACCTTGGAGCGCAAACCCAGCAGAGTTATTGCCGAGGTGGGCGTCGAGGACGAAGAGATCATCGTCTTTCGCGGCGGAGAAAGTTTGCCTTGGTCGATCAGCGGGGTTTCTCCATGACAGCAGAGGAAGTCGGTCGCCGCGTCAGCGAGTTGTTGTTCAGGGCGAGAGCAATTCACTGCAACCTTTCGCAGCCGTATATCTTGGCCGGCGGATGGGCCAGCCCGGTGTACATCGACGTTCGCTTGTTGTTCGGCGAACACGAGGTGCGCAACCAACTGGTGACCTTGGTCAGTGATTATCTGATTGCTCACTTTTCCGCCGACGCCTTTGACGCTGTCGTAGGAGCCGAGACGGCTGGAATTCCGCTCTCGGTCTCCCTGGCGGACCGAAACAGCCTGGACTTTCGCTATGTGCGAAAGCGCTCGCTGGGCATTGGCAGAGACGCTCAAGTCGAGGGCGGATCCGTCGATGGCCTCCGCGTACTCCTCGTGGACGACATCACGACCGACGCATCAAGTAAGCTCAATTTCGCCCGAGGGCTGCGCGCCGCCGGCGCCCAGCTCGAGCATGTTCTTTCCGTTTTCTTTCACGATGCATTTCCCGGTGCGAGGGATAGACTGGCCGAGGCCGGATTGAAGCTGCACGCCCTCGCGGGATGGAACGATCTGCTTCGCGCGGATTCAAGCACCCTCCACGCGCAGGAACGGGCCGAGATCGAGCGTTTTCTCGCCGACCCCGTGGTGTGGTCAGCGAGGCACGGCGGCCGCGTCAGTGCCAGCAGCCGACGATAAAGAGAAACCAAAATGAACGAGAAAGCCGAAGATTTACGGAGCGCCACGGTGACCGAACCAACCGCGCCGCCCTCCTCGAGCGAACCAATCAAAGTTCCCGCCACGATCACCATCGAACGGGAACGTGTTCCGACGAGAACCGAGCGGGACCTTCTCGGCGAGATGGACATCCCCCTGGATGTCTATTGGGGAATTCATTCACTTCGCGCAATTGAGAACTTCCCGATTACGGGAATAACGATCGGACGCTTCGGCGAGCTTGTCCGCGCTTTGGTCTATGTGAAGCAGGCGGCGGCACGTGCGAACTTTCGCTTGGGCCATCTCTCGAAAATAAAAGCGGATGCAATCGAAGAGGCCTGCAAACTGATCGTATCGGATGAAAAATATCTGAATCAGTTTGTCGTAGATGCCGTGCAAGGCGGAGCCGGCACATCAACCAACATGAACGCCAACGAGGTGGTGACCAATGTCGCGTTGGAAATCCTCGGAAAAAGCCGTGGCGATTACTCTTCGCTTCATCCGAATGACGACGTCAACATGTCGCAATCGACCAACGACGCCTACCCGACGGCGGTTCGTTTAGCGATAATTCTCGCCACCGACCCATTGATTGCGGCGCTGGATGAGCTCGCCTACGCCTTCAAGTCCAAGGCTGTCGAGACAGCAGACATTCTTAAGATCGGGCGCACGCAGCTTCAAGACGCGGTCCCGATGACGGTTGGCCAGGAGTTTGACGCCTTCTTCGCAACGATTAAAGAAGACGTTGGACGCCTGAACGACGTTGTGCGTCTGTTCTACGAAGTGAATCTAGGCGCAACAGCTATTGGTACAGGCATCAACGCCGACCCGCGATATGCGGCGCTTGCTGTTGAGGAGCTTTCAAGGATAGCGCACCGGCCATTGGTCCCCGCGTCCAATCTGATCGAAGCCACCTCGGATATGGGGGCATTCGTACTTTTCTCCGGGGTCTTGAAGAGGATTGCCGTGAAGTTGTCCAAGATCTGCAATGATCTTCGACTGCTGTCGAGCGGCCCGCGCGCCGGCTTTGCTGAGATCAGGCTGCCGCCGGTTCAGGCGGGTTCGTCGATCATGCCTGGAAAAGTGAACCCGGTCATTCCAGAGGTCGTCAACCAGGTCGCGTTTATCGTCATTGGGCACGATCTGACGGTGACGATGTGCGCCGAGGGTGGCCAACTGCAACTGAACGCATTCGAGCCGACGATTGCCTACTGTCTGCTGTCGAGTCTCCGCCACCTCACTGCGGCTATCACCACATTGACGACGAAATGCGTCACTGGAATTGAAGTCGACCGCGAGCATTGCCAAGCTCTCGTTGAGCAATCCGTCGGTCTTGTGACGGCGCTCGGTCCAATCCTTGGGTACGAAGTCGCGTCAAAAGTCGCGAAAAAGGCTTTGGCGGAGAAGCGAAAGGTCGCTGACGTCGTCCTCGAGGACAAATTGCTTACGCGCGAACAGCTCGACACTTATTTGAAGATCGAGACGATGACTGCTCCGTCCAGAGTGAGCGCAAAGCCGGTGCGCAGATCCTCTTAGGAAGCCCGGCGAACAGCACGAGAACCGACACCTGAACGACTTAGGACAGCGCGCAATACACCGGCAGCTTCGCTTCCTTTGTATGCGCTGCGCCAAAGGTCCGTCACCAGCTTCTCGTACAAACGCACCGGCTCTTCGTCGCTCGTCAGCATCGCGAAGCCGGTCCTGATATTTGGAAGCTCGCCGCCGAGCCTAAACGGACTCAGTCCCAGGAGTGTTCGCTCCGACGTTCGAAACAATTGGAAGGTCACGTTGGGAAGCGTCTCCTCGATAATTCCAATCTGCACTCCCATGGGATCGCTTTCGATGAGCGAGATCAGATGCTCGACCTCTCGACGGGCAGCCAGACGCCGCTTTGCCACCTCTTCCGCTGAGAGATTGAAGCGGCCGACGACACCGAGTTTGAGCCACCTTTCAATTTCAGGCAGGTTCACAAGGTTGACGACGCTCAGATGGCGCTTTTGCCTGCCGCTCTTTCGTTCGTCCAGGATCCCAATGATCTGATCGATCTCTGCAATGTACTTCTTCGACGCCTTATCCGGCGCCGGAGCCGCCTCGATCAGAGTTTGCTTGAGATGTTTGGAATAATCTTCGGAGGTCAGAAGATACGACATCGGCGGGAAGTGAGCGATCACCTGCTCGGACTTCTGCTCGATTTGCCTCATCCGTTCAAAATAGCTAACGGCGTTGGAATAATACTCTACGCCGACGCCCAGAAGCGAAGCCACCGAAGTCTCAAGTACGGCTGCCAATCGATCGAGAGTCTCGATCTTGACGACATCTCCGGCTTCTACGCGATAAACGGCAGCCCGCGAAATGCCGAGCTTTTCCGCGATTTGGTCGGCATTCAGGCCCTTTCCCAAGCGGTAGGCCCGAAGCCGCTCGCCGATTTCGATATAGCGAGCATCCATATTTCAGCTCCGTCTCAGATTTGAGACGAAGCTACCCGAAAAGCCGCAAGGGGCGAACAGTTTTCGGCGCCCCTGTCCGGTTTTTTGCGTGGATAGCCTAAACCAATTCGACCGACGCTATTTCATTAAGCGCGTTCATTCTTATATCGGGAGAGAGAGTGATCTTTGTCTCCGCATCCTCCACGACCCTAAGCAGACGGCGAAACGTCTTTTCAGCGAGTTCGCTAGGCAAAGCCTCACCGTTGTAAGTATCGATAAAGGGATCGACCATCGTCGATAGGAGCTTGTAGAAGGCTCGGTGCTCTCGATCGGACACCGCCATGGCGCTTGTCCGTTCCTTGAAGGCTTTGTAGGTCCGCAAACCTGGATGCTGTGCAGCGAGCCAGTCGTGAAGTTCAGACACGGTACAGTCCCTCCTCATTCCGAGAAAAGAAACAATCAGAATATCACGTAATAGACGCGCGACAAGCGATTTTCTGCAAATAACATGCACGACGTCAGTGACGCTGATGTGAATGAATCTCCTTTAATAAAGTTCAGCAGCAGCGATTTCGTTCAAGACCGCCAATTGCGTTTCGACCGATGATCCGAGTGAACGTTCAGCCTCGGCCACTAACATGAGCAGCCGTTGATATGCCCGCTCTGCGACCTCGATCGGTAATGGCTCTTCATCAAACGTCGCCGCGTATCCTGACGCCAGGTTCGACAACAATCGATATACCGCGCGATGGGTCGGGTCGTCTTTTGCTGCCTGCAACAGCTTCTCGTTAAGAGTTCGGTAAGTTCTTAACCCCGGATGCTGGTTGCGAAACCAGTCGTGCAATTCACCCATTCGAGCCTCTCAGCAGGAAGAAACGACCAGAATACCAAACCCAAGAGCTTGGGCAAATCATTTCTGAGACATGTCGCAATTATGAAGATTCTGTTGCGCTCGCGTTAAGCCGGCTCTTTCTGCAGCTGATCACGAAATGTCTGGAAAAACTGATCCGCCAACTTTTTCGCTGTGCCGGCGATGAGCCGTTGCCCGAGTTGTGCGAGTTTGCCGCCAATCTGCGCATCGACCTGGTAAGTCAGCAACGTGCCGACGTCGCAATCTTTCAGCCGCACGGTGGCGCCACCCTTGGCGTATCCGGCAATACCACCCTCTCCTTCGCCCGAAATGCGATAACCGTTTGGAACATCAAGTTCGCTCAACTGGACGTGACCAGAAAAACGTGCCGAGACTGGACCAACCTTAAGCTTGACCTTGGCTTGAAACCCGCCGTCCGTCTCCGAGAGTTCCTCGCAGCCCGGAATACACGCCTTGAGAACGCTTGGATCGTTGAGCATGCTCCAGACCATCTCACGGCTGGCCGGAAGCTCAATCTCGCCTTCCATGTTAAATGCCATCGTCTTCCTCCAATTTTGTTGTGCTCAACGCCCGAAAGACCTGTGAACGTCGGCGGATTGCTAACGCTTGGTTGCGATCAGGGCTTTTGAGGCCGCTTGAACGGCATCGATGATCGCGTGATAGCCGGTGCAGCGGCAGTAGTTGCCTGAAAGAACTTCCCGAATCTCTTCGCGGGTCGGAGATTCGTTGCGCTGCAGGAGCTCAGAAGCTTGCATGATCATCCCAGGCGTGCAGAAGCCGCACTGCAGCGCGGCTCGCTCGAAGAAGGCCTTCTGAAGTGCGGCAACCTCAGGGCCAGGGTTCGCAGCATCGATCGTGGTTATACGCGCGCCATCCGCTTGAATGGCCAACATGAGACATCCTCTCACCACGCTGTCATCGACGATGACGTTGCACGCTCCGCAGACACCGTGCTCGCACCCGACATGGCTTCCGGTAAGTCCCAATCCGTGGCGCAGGAAATCAACCAGCGACTGACGGGTCGTGGTCGACGCCGATTTCGGCTCGCCATTGACGCGGACCGAAATCGTAATCCTGTCCTCCGCCTCGACTTTATCCATGTGTGAACTCGCTGAATGCTTTGACGGCGCAATGAGAAAAAAGCTGCTTCGCAAGATGCAGCTTATACGCGGCGGGATATTCTTCGCCGTCCTCGCATTCGAGCGCCGTGGAAAGAAGAGCGACGGCCCGATCGATCGCGTCCGTTCTGGAGAGCTGCGTCCCCACGATTGCGGACTCGACCTCTGCGATACGTCTGGGAAACGATTCGATCCCCATAAAGACAGCGCGGCAATCCGTCACCGCCCCTTCCTGGCATCGAATACCGAAAACGAGACCAGCCATCGCGAAATCACCATGACGCCGCGAAATCTCGTGAAACGTAAAGCGCCAGGATGCGTCGGGAATTGGAATCTCGACGCGCAAAATCAACTCGTTCGGCTGTCGATCGGTATCGTAAATTCCCCGGAAAAAATCCGAGGCCGGGACTGAACGGGTACCGTCGTTCGAGCAAAGAACGATGTCGGCATCGAGACATACCATGCATGCCGGCATCTCGGCAGCTGGGTCTGCCAGTGCCAGACTGCCGCCGAGAGTCCCCCGGTTGCGAACAGCCTCGTGTGCGACATGGCGGAGCGCCTGGCCCAGCACCGGAATACTTCGCTGAACCGCCTCGGATCGCAGCACCTGATTGTGACGCGCGCGTGATCCGATGCTCAAGGTGGAGTCGTTGACCGTGATCGCATCGAGATCCGGGACAGCGTTGATGTCGATCAACAGCTGTGGCGAAGCCACGCGGAGGTTGAGCATCGGCACGAGGGTTTGCCCCCCGCTCAAGATAGCTGCGTCATCGCGATGTTCATCGAGAAGCGTCAACACCTCGCCGAGTGTTATAGGCTTGGCATAAGCAAACTTGGCAGGCTTCATGAAACGGCGCCTTCCTCGAATGCGCCTAAGGCACTCAATACCGCAACGGGCGAAACAGGAAGAGTGTCGATCCTGCCGCCAAATTGATCGAGCGCATTATTCACGGCATTGAGGACTGCCGCTGTCGAGGCACAAGTGCCGGCCTCCCCAGCTCCCTTGGCCCCGAGGATTGATCCGGAATATGGCGTCTCAACGTGCGCGACAACGATGTCCGGCGTATCAGCGGCCATCGGAAGGAGATAATCAGCGAGCGTGCCGCTCGCATATTGTCCATCCTCGGTATATCGGCAATGTTCGTAAAGCGCCTCTCCGATACCCTGAACAACCCCGCCTCGGATCTGCTCATCAACAAGCAGCGGATTAATCACGCGGCCGCAATCCTCGACGACCCAGTGTTTGAGGACCGCCACCTTGCCGCTCATCTTGTCAATCTCGACGAGCGACGCCTGAACGCCATTGGTCGGGAGAAAGGTATCGCCGTCGCGGCCGCCCATGTCCGAGACCGTCAGTTGCGGACGAACATCCCTTGGAAAATCGTAAGGGCGAAATTGAATAGCCTCCGCAAGTTCGGAAACCTGCATCCGAACGTGCCCGGTTTCTTTCTCGACAATTTCGCCGTCCGAAACCTCGAGTTGATCGGGGTGAGCCTGCAGCAAGACACCGGCTGCAGTAAGTAACTCGGACCTGAGCTTGCGGCCCGCACGCCAAGCGACTTCTCCTGTGATCGCTGCCCCGCGGGATGACCATGCGCCGCCGCCATGCGGGGCGGATTGCGTGTCTCCCAACTTGACCCGTATGCGGCCAATCGGGAGGCCAAGTGCATCGGCGAGCACCTGTGCGATCCCCAGCTGAATCCCTTGCCCGATCTCCGAAGCTGAACACTGCGCCGTCACCGTCCCCGAAGGGTCCATTGTGACGACGACCGTATCGAGTGACGATACCGGGACATTGGAACGGCCATAGCCTTCCGGACCTGTCGCGGTGAATTCGACAAAGCTCGCGAGGCCAAATCCGACCAGGCGCCCCTCCTCTCGCCATGTTGCGATCGACTGTTTCAAGTTGGCGTAATCGCAAAGCGCGAGGAGCTTATCGAGACACTTTTCGTGAGACAGGTCGAGCATCCGCCCGCCGGTCGGGCTCATCCACGGCATCTCGCTGTCAGCAACGAAGTTGCGTCTCCGAAATTCGATCGGATCCTCTCCCCGAATCTTCACCGCTTCTTCAACGAGGGACTCTGTGATTGCCACCGCGATCGGATGCCCCACAGACCGATATTGACCGGTCATCACCTTGTTCTGCAAAAGCGATCTCAGGCGGGCCCCGTATTGCTCGATCTTGTACGGTCCTCCCATCGCGCGAAGCGCACTCATTCCCTCTGCCGTGCTCGAGCGCGGATAAACGGAATAAGCGCCGAGACCCTGGATAGCGTCGACTTTCAAAGCGCTGATGCGGCCATTCGCATCGATCGCGAGACTTCCTTCGACGATGTATTCCCTCGCGTGAATGTCGGAGAGCATGCTCTCGATGCGATCCGCGACATATTTGACAGGCTTCCCGATAAGCTTGGACGCCGCACATACCGCCATTTCCTCGGGATAGATGTGCATCTTCACACCGAAGCCTCCCCCGACGTCAGGACAGACCACGCGGACGTCGTTGATCTGCATCCCGAGCAGCCGAGCGATGATCAGCTGAAGCTGATGCGGCATTTGGTGGGACGCATAGACCGTCATCGTGTCTTCGACCGTGTCGTACGAGGCAAGAACCGACCTCGGCTCGAGTGGAACGCCGGTCTTCCGGTTGAACGTCAGCCGTCGGCTTACGACGTGTTCCGCCTTTTCGAATGTCGCGTCCAATGCGGGTGTCGACTGAGCGTATTCGAAGGCAAGATTGGATTTCGCGTTCACATGAGTGCGGGCGCTTCCGGACAAAGCTTCGTTGAGCGAAGTCACGGCGGGAAGATCATCAAATTCGATGGCGATCAGTTCGAGCGCATCTTCCGCCTCTGCACGACTCTCGGCGAGCACCATCGCGATCGGCTCGCCTTGAAAAACGACATAGTCGCGCGCGAGCGCCCGTTGCTCAGGAGAGAACAGATTCGGGGCGTTTGAGAGAACGCACTGCCAAGGACCGATGGCCGCTTCAATTTCATCACACGTCAATACAGCGACGACCCCGGCTGATGATTGCGCGTCGGCGATGTCGGTAATCTTGAATGATGCATGCGGACGCGGGCTGCGCAGGAACGCCACGTGCAGCTGCCCGCTTTGTGAAATATCATCAACGTAGCGACCGCGTCCCGCGACCAGTCTGCGCGTCGCCTCTCGCGGCATAGGCCTTCCAATGAATGGTCGGGCCATTGCCCCCTCGCTTCCGCTCATCGATATACACCCCAAAAAAAGAAGAATCCGCAGCCTAAGCTGCGGATTCCGTTGGTCTCGGGTCCTTAGACTGAAAGGTCGGAACCTTTGGTTTCACGCAACAGAACGAGTGCGACCACAAACACCAAGCCGTACGACGTCAGGGCGAAGATGCTGATCGCGCTCGACAGTGTGGTGGTCGCGGCCAAGGCGCCAACCAGATACGGAAACAATCCGCCAACGGCACGACCCGCATTGTACGTAAAACCAACACCAGCGCCCCGGACCCGAGTGGCAAACATTTCGTTCAAGCAGGCCATGAGAGCTGAGTAGTAACCGACCGCGAAGAAGCCGAGCGGAAATCCGAGCAGCAACATTTCCGCGTCGCTCAAAGGAAGGTGGGTATAGATGTAGACAGAAGCGGCAGCGGCTGCGGAGAAGAACAGAAAGACGTGCCGCCGGCCAAACTTGTCGGAAAGCCAACCGCCTGCGACATATCCGATGAAGCAGCCGCCGATGAGGGTCATCAAGTAAGGAGTCGAAGCCAGAATGGAGATCTTCCGTTCACTCCGCAGGAATTGCGGCACCCAGGTCATCAGGGCGTAGAATCCTCCCTGCGCGCCAATGGTCAGAAGAGAGCCTGTGAGCGTGGCACGAATATTCGCCGGATCGAAAATACGGAAGAAGGAAACGGCCGGCTCCTTGCTTCTCGCCAAAATCGCGACTTGAGGTTCCTTGACGTTCCTCCGAATGAAGAAAATCAGGAGTGCCGGAGCCGCTCCGACAAGAAACATGACACGCCACGCATAATCCGGGGTCAATGTTGCGAAGCAAATCGCCTGCACGATTAGGGCAAGGCCCCATCCGACCGCGTAGCTGGATTGGTAGAAACCCATGGCGCGGCCACGGGACTTTGCCGCCACAACTTCAGACAGCGTGACGGCCGCCACGGCAGCCTCACCGCCAAATCCGATGCCGAGCGCTGCTCGGGCAATCGTGAGCTGATCAATGTTTTGAGCAAGCGCAGAGGCGAGACTTCCAATCGAAAAAATCAGAATCGTAATTTGCATGGTTCGGACACGGCCGATCCGGTCTGACAGATACCCAGCAAGCCAGCCTCCCGCTGCGCTGCAAAGCACGGTCAACGACACGATACCACCAAGCGTTTTTGGATCAGTACCGAGCGCGGTGACCAGAGTGCCGATCGCCAGCGGGAACAACATGAAGTCCATGCCATCGAGCGTCCAGCCGGCCGTGCAGGCCCAAAAGGTCCTGCGGCCTTGCTCGTTCATCTCTCGGTAGAATTGAAAAATCGAATCCGGCTCGCTTACCGGTAAAGTTCCCGCCTCGTCGGTATTCGCCATTTGTGCCTTCCCCCGTCGTTGACCTAATCCACCGGACAGACCCCAGGCCCATTGTCCCTTGGATATTTGGATGATAGTATCGTTGTATCCAATAATACAGCAAGATGAAATTTAGGTCCAATTGCAAGCTTTAATGCACAGGATTTCATCAAACCCGACTGATTCTCGCGCGTCGCGCGGAAACGGGGGAGCCGCGTCGCTATGTTGTGCAATGGCGCCGCTTTGGGAGGGGGCATGACAAAAGTTAAGACACACCACGTACCAATCACTGGGAGGTGCTACCGGTGAGTCCTGCCAAGCCGATGTCCGTCGACGTCTCAGCAAATTGGGCGAGCGAGCGAACCCTCTCGCCCCTGGAGCAGGCCTACAACTTCATCCTGGAGAGCATTCTTTCCGGAGAGCTTGCTCCCGGTATGCGCATCCCGACGGAAGCCGTGGCGGAGCGCCTAGGTATCAGTCGCATGCCTGTGCGAGACGCACTTCGGCGCCTCGAGGGAGATGGCGCGATTACGATTTACGCTAACCGCGGCGCCACCGTAGCCGAATACTCGAAAGACGAGGTAATCCAACTTGTCGAGATGCGCGCGGTGCTCGAAGGCTTGGGTGCCCGCCTGGCAATTCCGAATGTTACGCAGCGGGAGCTGGAAGAGATTCGCCATCTTCAAAGCAGAATGGACCGCTCTGCCGATGATCTGGGTCAGTGGATCGTGCACCATGACGCATTCCACAATTACATTACGTCACTCAGTGGCCGGCCACTGCTGACCAGGCAGACCAAAAAGATGCGGCTGATGCTTCGGCCGTACTTCCGTGAACATCATGCAGCGAACCACGAGCTGGAGATTCCAGGTTTCGAGCATCAACGGATCATCGATGTTCTGATCGGCGGACAGCCGGATGAAGTTGAGCAAGAAGTCAGAAATCACGGGATGGCCAACGTCGGCAAGGTGACGAAACTGATGGACCGCTGAGGATCGATGTGACGATCTCTTCCTGCCTATGCACGGTCCAACGAAAGAAATGCGAGAATGCAGAACGCAACAAGAAAAACCCTGATCAAGGGTGGCCGCCTACTCGATCTCGACGAAGACTTAGACCAACCGCCTCAGCTCGATATTCTGGTTGATCAAGGAGCAATTTGCTCCGTCGGTCCTGCTGCAAGCACTGCGACGGGTGACGATGTCCATGTCATTGACGCAACGGATCTGCTCCTCATTCCCGGCCTGGTGAACGCTCACTATCACTCGCACGACACCTTGCTGCGGGGGCTGTTCGAACAGCTGCCGTTGGATGCTTGGATGCTTTACAGCGGACCCGGCCAGTTTCCACATTTCTCGCAGGAGATGATTGAGACACGCACGCTGCTTGGCGCCGCCGAAAGCCTGTTGAATGGCATCACCACGACCCAGGATATGGTTTCACTTGCAGGCTACGATCAGGGCCATGTCGAGCAGCTTCTGCAGTCCTATGAAGCGGCGAAGATGCGCGCCGTTGTCGCGATTCAGATATCTGATCGTGCCGGCTGTGACTGCGTCGCATTTTGGGATTCGCTTCCAGACCGGACGCTCCGAT
Organism: Bradyrhizobium sp. SYSU BS000235; assembly: GCF_049747295.1. Taxonomy (NCBI): domain Bacteria; kingdom Pseudomonadati; phylum Pseudomonadota; class Alphaproteobacteria; order Hyphomicrobiales; family Nitrobacteraceae; genus Bradyrhizobium; species Bradyrhizobium sp. SYSU BS000235. Next base: position 5,123,031 of record NZ_JBMHJM010000001.1, on the reverse strand, counting down.
GCTTGCCTGCCGCACCGGATTCAACCGCGCAGCTTCAATTTGTAGAACGCGCGCTCGATCGGAGTTCGAACCTTGTGAGCTGGGGATTGGGCCCTTCGGCTCCTCAACGGTGCTCCGCCGAAATGCTTGCGAGGATCGCACAGCTCTCTTCCGCTCATAAACTTCAAGTCTTCACGCATGCTTATGAAGCGCGGTCGCAAGCGGTTCTGGCGAGATTGAAGTATCCGCAAGGCTCGTTGATTGAGCACCTGGATCGCAATGGATTGCTCAATGACCGGCTCACCATTGCACATGGCGTGTGGATCACCGAACCGGAGATCGCGCGACTTGCAGCGGCCGGAGCTAGCCTGGCGTGCAATCCAATCAGCAATCTAAAATTATTGAACGGTTTTGCACCGGTCACCACATACGCGACGTCAGGGGTGACGGTCAGTCTTGGCTGCGACAACTGCAGTGGCAACGACTCCCAGAACCTCTTCGAAGCCATGAAGGTTTTCGCCCTCATGTGGGGCATGTATTCGGGTTACGATCAAACGTCCGCTGCAAAAGAGGCTTTCAAAGCCGCCACTATTGGTGGCGCAAGCGCAATCGGACTGGGTGATAAGATTGGCCTGATCCGCCCAGGTTACCGAGCTGATCTCGTCGCGATCGATGCTTCGCAGCCAAATTATAGGCCACTCAATAGCGCGATCAGGCAAATCGTTTACGGTGAGACCGGCAGGTCTATCAGCATGGTCATGGTTGACGGCGAGGTCGTTGTCGACGGCGGACGGCTGACATCATCAACCCTCCAAGGTCTCAAGCTTCGGGCGGAGCGTGCTCGCGACGAATTGGCGCCCCACCTCACAAACATCAGAGCACGGAACGCTGAACTCCTCCCGGATATCCTCGGTGCCTACGAACAGGCAAACCGATATCCGCTCGAATTCGATCGGTTCTCGCTCCGCACGGGTTTGAATCGAGGCAAATGAACGAGTGATCTCGTTATGGGTCTGTTGGATCGAATGAGCGCGTTTGTCAGAGCCCAATCAGACGTCGTATTCCAATCAATTCGGTGCAAATTTGCGCGGCCGCATCCGCGCCAGAAGCCGGATGAAGTGGCGGGAGGTACACAGGGATCGAAAAGCGGGTCTAGATTTCTGAGGGCATCTCCAAGCTGGGGGTACGTCTGGGGGTATTTTTTGCTACCAAGTCAAAAAGCCCCCGGAACAAAGGGAAAATGAGCCAGTGCGGATAGCGACGTGGAATGTTAACTCGGTCCGGCAGCGGCTGGACCATCTGCAAACGTGGCTCAAAGAGACCTCGCCGGACATCGTCTGCCTGCAGGAAATCAAATGTGTGGACGAGGCCTTCCCACGCGAGCCGCTCGAAGCGCTCGGCTACAACGTCGTGACCCACGGCCAGAAGACATTCAACGGCGTTGCGCTGCTGTCGCGCTACCGGTTTGACGAAACGACCCCGCGCCTCGCCGGCGATCCTGAAGACCTCCACGCCCGCTTTCTTGAGGGCGTTGTGTCCCACAGCGGCGGATCGTTGCGGATCGCGTGCCTCTATTTGCCCAACGGAAACCCGCCGAATACCGACAAATATTCGTACAAACTCAATTGGATGAACAGGCTTCTTAATTACTCAAAAGAGCAATTGAAGAGCGAGACACCGTTCGTCCTGGCGGGCGATTTCAACGTGATCCCCACGCCGGATGACGTTCACAACCCTGTCGCCTGGCAGGGCGATGCACTGTTCCTGCCCCAGACCCGCGAGCGCTTTCGCGCCCTGCTCAATCTCGGGCTGACCGATGCTTTCCGTGCGGTGTCGGATCAGCCGAACCAATACACATTCTGGGATTACCAGGCCGGCGCCTGGCAGAAGAACAATGGCATTCGGATCGACCACCTCCTGCTCTCGCCGCAGGCGGCCGACCGGCTGGTGGATGTCGGCATCGACCGACACGTCAGGGGATGGGAAAAGGCGTCCGACCACGTGCCCGTGTGGATCGATCTCGACCTGAAATAGGAACTCGCCCGGAGATGGCGTCGCCGCTCAACCGGGCTTTCGGCTCCCTCGCCTCTTAGTCGCGGCGACCCTGAACCCAGCGCTCGAGCATTTTCAGCGCCATCGCCCGGTCGTCATCCGACGCTTTGGCAAGCGCGGTCTTGTAGCTGTCTTTGATCCAGGTCTCGTTGGGCAACGCGCTGTCCTGCGCAAGGGTCAGCCACATCAGGCCGCGTGCCGCCTGCCGCTGCAACTTGTCGCCATTGAACAGCATCTGGCCAAGCAGAGCCTGAGCCTGATGCTGTCCCTTCCGGGCCGCGAGACCGAGCCAGCGAATGCCGTATTTGACATCCTGTGGCATGCCCACGCCGTCGAGATACATTTTGGCCAGGCTGTACTGCGCCTCAGCGTTGCCGAAATACGAGGCCGCATAAGAGAACATTTCCCGGGCCCGCTCAGGGTCAGCCTTGACGCGGGTATTGGGAATGCCTGAGACATAGTATTTCCCGAGCGCCACGAACGCGTTGGCCACAATGCCCGCCTGAGGCTCCGACGGGCTGTCCTCGGCATGGGCGTTGGCTATCTTGCTGAAGTAATCGTAGGCGCGGAGGTCATCCTGCGCGACGCCGTCACCATTGGCGTACATGCGGCCCAGCTTCCACTGGGCGACCGGATGGCCACCATCGGCAAGAGCCATCAACGATGATGGAAGATCTGACGGCGCAGCCGGCTTCCTGACAATCGCGACACCGGTCGGCGCCGCAACCACCGGCAAGGCTGCATCTCCCTGACTACCAGGCGTCACCCCGTCAAAGGCAACGGCCGGCGCCGCCACGAAAACCGCGGCCGCCAGGGCAGCAACAACAGCGATGCGCTCAGATATCCGCATAACAGGTTTTCTCGGCCGACCCGCCGGGATGGGTCACGGCGCCTTTAACCGCCGGTCCTACCTGCTGGGCATATTTCCAGAGCACGCCTGATCCAACCCGCGTCTCGCGTGGCTTCCAGGCTTTTTTGCGTTCAGCAAGCTCGGCATCCGTCAATTTGACGTCGAGTGTGCCATTTACAGCATCAAGTTCGATGATATCGCCGTCTTGGATCAGGCCGATCGGGCCGCCGACGGCAGCTTCGGGGCCCACATGGCCGACGCAGAAGCCACGGGTGGCTCCGGAAAAACGTCCATCGGTAATGAGGGCAACCTTGCCGCCCATGCCCTGACCGGTCAGCGCAGCGGTGGTCTGCAGCATCTCCCGCATGCCGGGGCCACCTTTGGGGCCCTCGTAGCGGATCACGATGACGTCGCCTTCCTTGTAGGTTTTGTTGTTCACGCACTCAAACGCATCCTCTTCGCAATCGAAGCAACGCGCAGGTCCAGTGAACTTAAGGACGGACATACCAGCGACCTTCACGATCGCGCCGTCTGGCGCGAGATTACCCTTCATTCCCACCACGCCACCCGACAACGTAATAGGGTTATCGGCGGAGCGCACTACATCCTGATGGGTATTCCATTTCACGTTTTTGAGATTGTCGGCGATCGTGCGGCCGGTGACCGTCATGCAGTCGCCGTGCAGGTAGCCATGATCCAACAACGTCTTCATCAAGAGCGGAATGCCGCCAGCCTCGAACATGTCCTTGGCGACATAACGGCCGCCCGGTTTCAAATCCGCGATATACGGTGTTTTTTTGAAGATTTCGGCCACGTCGAAGAGGTCGAACTCAATGCCGCATTCGTGCGCCATCGCAGGCAGATGCAAGGCCGCGTTGGTCGAACCGCCGGACGCCGCCACCACGGCAGCCGCGTTTTCCAAGGACTTACGTGTCACGATGTCGCGCGGGCGGAGGTTGGACGCGATCAATTCCATGATCTTTTCGCCCGCCGCCGCACAGAAAGCGTCGCGGATTTCGTAAGGCGCAGGCGCACCGGCTGAATAAGGCAGCGCCAGTCCGATAGCCTCGGAAACCGTCGCCATCGTGTTGGCTGTAAATTGGGCACCGCAGGCGCCTGCCGAAGGACACGCCACTCGCTCGATTTCGTCGAGGTCTTCGTCGGACATCTGCCCGACCGAATGCTTGCCGACCGCCTCGAACATGTCCTGGACGGTGACCTGCTGGCCCCGGAAATTGCCCGGCAGGATCGAGCCGCCATAGATGAAGATCGACGGCACGTTGAGACGCAGCATAGCCATCATCATGCCCGGCAGCGACTTGTCGCAGCCGGCGAGGCCGATCAGCGCATCATAGGCATGGCCACGGACAGTCAGTTCGACCGAGTCAGCAATGGTCTCGCGCGACGGCAGCGAGGACCGCATCCCCTCGTGGCCCATGGCGATACCGTCGGTCACGGTGATGGTGCAGAACTCGCGCGGGGTCCCGCCGGCGGCGGCAACGCCCTTCTTGGCGGCCTGGGCCTGGCGCATCAGGGAGATGTTGCAGGGAGCAGCCTCATTCCAGCAGGACGCCACGCCGACGAACGGCTGGTGGATCTGCTCGGTGGTCAGGCCCATAGCATAGAGGTAGGACCGGTGTGGCGCGCGCGACGGCCCTTCCGTTACGTGACGGCTTGGCAGTCTGCCTTTGAGGTTGGTCTTCGCGTCCATTGTGAACCTTTGCCTTCAGCCACCCGCCAAAACCGAAATCTCCAAAAGACCGGGATTTCCAGTATCTTCGCGAGCGCTGCGGCCCTGTACTTACGAAGATATGATTTCATTGAGGCGTGTGGCCAAATCGCGGCGCACGCAAGAGCTACATGCGGCGACGGTTAAATGTTCACCAAGTGTTGCGACCTCGCCACATCCGTTGCTGCAAAGCAACGAGGAAAGTGTCGCTCTTCGACACACTCCCTTTCGGAAAGCCAGACGAAGGACTGACCGGCCTTAGCGCTGGCCGCCCTTAGGAGCGCCTGCAAGCAAAGTCAGGATAGCACCGATCGAAGCTGAAATCAGCGTGCACAGGACACCGCAGATCGCGACTTACGCGACCTCGTTTCGCGACGAAGCCGCCCTGACGGGCGGCCTCAACGCCGCGGTCAGCGCATCACGAACGGATTGGCCGGGACGTCCTGCGCTGTGGATATCCAGACGCTCTTGGTCTCCAGATATTCGCGGACTGCGTCGATGCCGCTCTCGCGGCCGACGCCGGAATGCTTCATGCCGCCGAACGGCATCATGTAGCTGATGGCCCGGTAGGTGTTCACCCACACCGTTCCGGCGCGCAATTGCTTCGGCACGCGCACGGCGCGCGCAAGATCACGCGTCCAGATCCCCGCCGCGAGACCGTAGATGGTGTCATTGGCGATCCGGATGGCGTCTTCCTCGGTGTCGAAGGCGATGATCGAGAGAACCGGCCCGAAGACCTCTTCCCGCGCGATCCGCATCGTGTTGTCGACGTCGGTGAAAATGGTCGGCTCCACGAATTGGCCGCCCGTGATGCCGTCGCCGGAAGCCGGCTTGCCGCCGAGCAGGCAGCGCGCGCCTTCCGCGTTCGCGATATCGATATAGTCCAGCACCTTCTTGTACTGCGCGGGTGTGGTGATCGGACCGATATTGGTGTCCGACTTCATGGGATCGCCGATCTTGGCGGAGCGCGCCAGCTCCAGCAGGCGCTCCACGAACTTGTCCTTGATCGATCGTTGCACAAGGAGACGCGATCCGGCGATGCAGGTCTGGCCCGTCGCCGCGAAGATGCCGGAGATCACGCCGGCCGCGGCTGCGGACAGATCGGCATCCTCGAAAACGATGTTAGGGGACTTTCCTCCGAGCTCGAGCGACACCCGCTTCATGCTGCGCGCGGCGGTCTCGTAGACTTTCGCGCCGGTCGTATCCGATCCGGTAAAGGTGATCTTGGCGACGCCGGGGTGCGAGATCAGTTCGGCGCCGATTTCAGGACCGAAGCCCGTCACCACGTTGAAGATTCCATCGGGAATCCCGGCCTCCTTCGTCAGCGCGGCGAATTCCAGGGTGCTGGCCGAGGTGAATTCCGAGGGCTTGACGATAACGGCGCAACCGGCGGCGAGCGCCGCGGCGCATTTCCACGCGACGAACAACAGCGGCGAGTTCCAGGCGGTAAGCGCCGCGACGACGCCGACAGGCTCATGCGTCGTGTAGGCAAAGGTGTCGGCCTTGTCGATCGGCACCAGGCCGCCTTCCAGCTTGTCGACGAGTCCGCCGAAGTACCACCACCATTCCGGATGGTAGCGAAGCTGGCCCAGCATCTCTGCCATGAGCTTGCCGTTGTCGCGCACCTCGATCTCGGCGAGACGTTCCGCATTCGCTGCGACCAGATCGCCGAGCTTGCGCATCACCTTGCCGCGCGCCGACGCCGTCATCTTCGACCACGGGCCGCGCCACATCGCGTCATTGGCGGCCTCGACGGCCTTGTCTGCATCGGCCTTGGATCCGCGCGGAATCTTCGCCCAAGGCTCGCCGCGATAGGGATCGATCGAATCGAACCACTCGCCGTTGGCAGGGTCGACATACTGGCCGTTGATGAAAAGCTGATAGGTCTTCACGATACTCTCCAATGTAGCCTGCAACTATCCTGACGACGACGCGGGCGGGCTAGATGCCAGCCCGCACCAAAGCGCCGCTCTCACATGTTCAGGACACGCCCATAGGCGTCGAGCACGGCTTCCTTCATGGTTTCCGAGATGGTCGGATGCGGGAAGATGGTGTGGAAAAGCTCCTCTTCCGTCGTTTCCAGGTTCATCGCCACGACGAAGCCCTGAATCAGTTCGGTGACCTCGGCGCCGACCATATGGGCGCCGAGCAACTGGCCGGTCTTCTTGTCGAAGACGACCTTCGCCATGCCCTGGTCCTCGCCCTGCGCGATGGCCTTGCCGTTGCCGACGAACGGGAAGCGTCCGACGCGGATCTCCTTGCCCGCTTCCTTGGCCTTGGCTTCAGTTAGCCCAACCGAAGCGACCTGGGGATGACAGTAGGTGCAGCCCGGGATCAGGTTCTTGTCCATCGGATGCGGGTGCATGCCCTTGATCGCCTCGACACAGATGATGCCTTCATGCTCCGCCTTGTGCGCCAGCATCGGAGGACCCGCGACGTCGCCTATGGCGTAGATGCCCGGCACGTTGGTCTTGCCGTAGCCGTCGATCACGATGCAGCCGCGGTCGGTCTTCACACCCAGCTTCTCGAGCCCGAAGCCCTCGATATTGCCGACGACACCCACCGCCGAGATCACACGGTCAACGGTCAGCGACTGCGTGCCGCCCTTCCCGTCATCGATGGTGGCAGTGACGCTGTCGGCCTTCTTGTCGAGCTTGGTGACCTTGGCGCCGGTCAGAATCTTGATGCCCTGCTTCTCGAACTGCTTGCGGGCGAAACCTGCAATCTCGGCATCCTCGACCGGCAGGATCTGCGGCAGCACTTCGACCACGGTCACATCCGCGCCCATCGTGCGATAGAACGAAGCGAACTCGATGCCGATCGCGCCGGAGCCGACCACCAGCAGCGACTTCGGCATCTTGTCCGGATTCATTGCTTCGAAATAAGTCCAGACCAGCTTCTTGTCCGGCTCAAGACCGGGCAGCACGCGCGGACGGGCGCCGGTGGCGACGATGATGTGCTTGGCCTGATAGCTGCCCTCGCCCAGCGAACCTTTGGGCGCTTCGGCCTGAGACTTCTTCACGCTGAATTTGCCGGGAGCCTCAATCGTGGCCTCGCCCCAGATGATCGTGATCTTGTTCTTCTTCATCAAGAACTCGACGCCGCCGTTGAGGCGCTTCACCACGCCACGCGAGCGCGCGATCACCGCCTTCGGATCGAACGAGACGTTGTCCGCGGACAGTCCGTAGTCCTTGGCATTTTTCATGTAGTGATAGATTTCGGCCGAGCGGAGCAGCGCCTTGGTCGGAATGCAGCCCCAGTTGTTACAGATGCCGCCGAGATAAGCCTTCTCGACAATCGCGGTCTTGAAGCCGAGCTGCGCGGCGCGGATCGCGGTGACATAGCCGCCTGGTCCCGAACCGATGACAACAACGTCGAAAGATGTATCAGCCATGTAACGCTCCGTGCGCCGAGCGGCGCTTTCTCAAGAAATACTTATCTGTTCGTGCGAACTGTCCGCGGCAAACGATCGAACGTGCAATTTCATCCCGGTCATCCCGCCTGCGCCTTCGCACTCGCCTGCCCGGCAAGAATGCCGCGAAACAGCAGCCACTGCACGAGCACGATCGTCCAGAACGGCAACGTGCCTTGCAATGAGGCAAGCACATCCGCCATCTGGGTTTGCCGCCCGCTTGAAAGATCGGAAACAATAGCCAGCACGAGCAGACAGACCGGAACCAGCATCAGGGTTAGGAAGCAGCGCCAAAGCGCCAGCTCTCGCTGACGCCTGAGCGCGGATATGACATTGGCAACCGCAACGATCAGAACCTCCACCGGAATGATCAGCGCCTGAAAGGCGGTGACCACTTCGCAGCCTGGGAGATCGCTGCCACAGGGCTCGAGCGCCGCGCCTGCGAGCATGACTCCCAATCCGACGAACAGGGACGCGACCACAGCAGCTAATGCCGTGAGAAAGAGCCGCACGGCCTCGTCCCGCCTGGTTACACCACCATCATCACCGGATTTTCAATCAACAGCTTGAACGCACTCAGGAGCTGTGCGCCGAGCGCACCATCCATTGCGCGGTGATCGCAGGTGAGCGTGACCGTCATGATGTTGGCGATCTCGATCTTGCCGTTGCGAACCACAGCCCGTTCTTCGCTCATGCCGACCGCTAGGATTGACGTCTGCGGCGGATTGATCACGGCGGTGAACTGCTTCATGCCGTACATGCCGAGGTTCGACACCGCGCTGGAGCCGCCCTGATACTCTTCCGGCTTCAGCTTTCGCGCCTTGGCGCGCGTAGCGAGATCCTTCATGTCGGCGGAAATCTGCGACACCGACTTGCTGTGCGCGTTGCGGATAATCGGCGTGATCAGTCCGGTCGGAATGGAGACCGCGACGGAAATGTCCGACACCTTATGGTGCAGCATCGCTTCGTCGGTCCAGGTCACGTTGGCGTCCGGCACGCGCTGCAAGGCCATCGCCAGCGCCTTGATGACGAAGTCGTTGACCGAGAGCTTGTAGGCCGGCTTGCCTTCCTTGTCCTTCGGTGCGAGCGCATTGATCTCTTCGCGCGCGGCGACGAGTTTGCCGATGTCGCAATCCGCGGTGAGATAGTATTGCGGGATGTCGCGATCCGACGCCGACAGGCGCTGCGCAATCACCTTGCGCATGCTGTCGTGTGGAACGGCCTCGTACTCGCCATCCTTGAACAGCGCGCGGATCTGTTGATCCGACGGACCAACAGTAACGGGTGCAGCCGCAGCCGCGGCAGGCTTGAGGCCCTGCCCCGACTTCGCCTGCTCGATATCGCGCGCGACCACACGGCCATGCGGACCGGATCCGTTCACCCGCGACAGCTCAATGCCGGCTTCCTTCGCCAGACGACGTGCAAGCGGCGACGAGAACACGCGAGCACCGTTGCTGGCCGCAGCGGGTGCAGCCTTCGGCGATGCCGATGGTGCGGGCGCTGGCGCGGCAGGCGCTGGTGTCGGGGCCGGCGTCGCAGCAGGAGCCGGAGCCGCCGCTTTCGGTGCGGGCGCTGCGGCCGGAGCTTCCGACTTCGGCGGTTCTGATTTGGCCGGCGCGGCGGATGCGGCGCCGGCTCCAGCAGCCTTCACGTCCTCGCCGTCAGCGGCGAGCACGGCGATGACGTTGTTGACCGGAACGTCCTGCGTGCCTTCCGGCACCAGGATCTTGGCAATCGTTCCTTCGTCGACGGCTTCGACTTCCATCGTCGCCTTGTCGGTCTCGATCTCGGCGATCACGTCACCGGACTTGACCTTGTCGCCTTCCTTCTTGAGCCACTTGGAGAGGTTGCCCTTTTCCATGGTGGGTGAAAGCGCGGGCATCAAAATGTTGATCGGCATGATCCAGGCCCTGCTTTCTCAGCGATAGGTAACAGCTTTGGCTGCGGCGACGACTTCAGCCGCCGTCGGCAACGCAAGCTTCTCGAGGTTGGCTGCGTAAGGCATCGGCACGTCCTTGCCTGAGACGCGCGCCACCGGGGCGTCGAGGTAATCGAACGCATGCTCCATCAGCCGCGCCGCGATCTCGGCGCCGACGCCGGACTGCTGCCAGCCCTCTTCGACCACCACAGCGCGGCCGGTCTTCTTCACCGACTCGACCAGCGTTTCGGTATCCATCGGGCGAAGCGTACGAAGGTCGATGACTTCGGCTTCGATGCCTTCCTTGGCGAGTTCGTCCGCCGCCTGCAGGGCATAGGTCATAGCGTGTGACCACGCGATCAACGTGACATGTCCACCCGAGCGAACGATGCGGGCCTTGCCGATCGGAATGACATAGTCATCGAGCTTCGGCACATCACCGGTGTGACCGTAGAGGATTTCGTTTTCGAGGAAGATCACCGGATTGGGATCGCGGATCGCCGCCTTGAGCAAGCCCTTCGCGTCGGCCGGCGAATAAGGCGAGACCACCTTCAGACCCGGGATCTGCGAATACCAGGACGAATAATCCTGGCTGTGCTGGGCTGCGACGCGAGCCGCCGCGCCGTTCGGGCCGCGGAAAACGATCGAACAGCCCATTTGGCCGCCGGACATATAAAGCGTCTTGGCTGCCGAGTTGATGATCTGGTCCATCGCCTGCATGGCGAAGTTGAAGGTCATGAACTCCACGATTGGCTTCAAGCCCGCCATTGCGGCACCAACGCCAACGCCTGCGAAACCATGTTCGGTGATCGGCGTATCGATCACACGCCGATCCCCGAACTCCTGCAGCAGCCCCTGCGTGACCTTGTAGGCGCCCTGATACTCGGCGACTTCCTCGCCCATGACGAAGACGTCGCCATCGCGGCGCATTTCTTCGGCCATGGCATCGCGCAGCGCTTCGCGCATGGTCATCTTCACCATCTCGGTGCCGGGCGGCACTTCGGGATCAGGCTCGACCGGAGCTGCAGACGCAGCAACAGCCGGCGGGGCGCTGATCTGCGGCTTGCCTTCACCGACCGGCGCGCGAGATTCCTGGACTTCCTGCTGAACACTCGGCGCGGCAGCCGGTGCCTTGGCTGCGGCCGGCGGGGGTGCCTTGCCGAGATCGTCCGCGCTTTCACCGTCGCTCAGGATGGTCGCGATCGGCGTATTGACGGCAACGTCATTGGTCCCCTCGGCAACGAGGATCTTGCCGAGCGTCCCTTCATCGGTCGCCTCGACTTCCATCGTGGCTTTGTCGGTTTCGATTTCGGCGATGACATCGCCGGACTTGATGGTCTCGCCCTCTTTTTTCAGCCATTTCGAAAGATTGCCTTTCTCCATGGTTGGCGAAAGCGCAGGCATGAGAACTTGAATCGGCATGATCGCTCCGGACTAAAACTATGTATCTGCGCTTAACGGTAAATATCGGTGTAGAGCTCGGACACGTCGGGCTCCGGCTCGCGCTGCGCGAAATCAGCCGATGCATTGACGATGTCGCGCACCTCTGCGTCGATCGCCTTGAGCTCCTGCTCGCTGACCTTCATGTCGAGCAAGCGCAGCCGGACCTGTTCGATCGGGTCCTGATCATGACGAACCTTTTCGACCTCCTCACGTGTCCGGTACTTGGCGGGATCGGACATCGAATGACCGCGATAGCGGTAGGTCTGCATCTCCAGGATGTACGGACCGTTGCCTTCGCGGCACCACTTCACGGCCTTGTCGCCGGCAGCCTTCACCGCTCGCACGTCCATGCCGTCGACCTGCTCGCCGGGAATGTTGAACGACACGCCGCGCTTGGAGAAGTCGGTCTGTGCCGATGACCTCGTCACCGACGTGCCCATGGCGTAGCGGTTGTTTTCGATGACGTAGATCACGGGGAGCTTCCAAAGCTCCGCCATGTTGAAGCTCTCGTAGACCTGGCCCTGGTTGGCCGCGCCGTCGCCGAAGTAAGCCACGCTGACGTGGTCATTGCCGCGGTAACGGTTGGCGAAAGCGAGACCGGTTCCGAGCGGCACCTGGGCACCAACGATGCCGTGCCCGCCGTAGAAGGCCTTCTCCTTGCTGAACATATGCATGGAGCCGCCCTTGCCCTTCGAATAGCCAGCGGCGCGCCCGGTCAGTTCGGCCATCACACCATTCGGATCCATGCCGGTGGCCAGCATGTGGCCGTGATCACGGTAACCGGTGATGATCTGATCGCCATCCTTGAGCGCGAGCTGCATGCCGACCACGATCGCTTCCTGGCCGATATAGAGATGGCAGAAGCCACCGATAGCGCCCATGCCGTAAAGTTGACCAGCCTTTTCCTCGAAACGGCGGATCAGCAGCATCTCGCGATACGCATGAAGCTCTTGTTCTTTTGTGAAAGCAAAATTCGATGGATGGCGGGAGCCATTGCCAGCTTCCTGCGTTGCGGTCTTCTTCGCTGATGCCATGACGGGTCCGAATGAGAGAGCGGATATCGATCCTCTCTACTCCAACTCACATCGCCATGAAAGCATTGCGTGCGCTACGAAATCTCGCGCTTATGACGCAATGCAGCGTACGCAATTTTAAAATCTAAACGCGATGATTTTTGAAATTTGAAACTCAGTTCGGGGTGATCATGCGCACCAGATCACGCGGGTGTGCATAATCGAGCTGATAGCGCGCACGCTCATCGAGCATGTCGGGGTCGACTCGGTCCGAACGAAGGGATGACACGCGCTGTTCGGCAGCCGTACGCTCGGCCTTGAGCCGCGCCAGCTCCGCCGTCAGCGCCACGATCTCGTGATCGAGTTCTTGCTGTGCATTCAGGCCATATTTGCCCGTGTACGCATTGACGCCGAAATAGGCGATCATCGCGGCCGCAATCGCGTACAACGCGAGGCCGGTCATAATAGCTTTAAGTCGGGAGCGTGAAACCATTCCAGACGATGCGACAGCCCGGTTAATTGAATGCTAACCGGGCTATCGGAAGCGGCAATTATTTGCGGTGCTGCTCAACCCACGCGGCGAACGCGTCGAGATACTGCTTCAGCACTTTCTCAAGCGCCTCTTTGGTGAGGTTGCCCTTGTCATCGAACGCATCGCCAACGCCAACCAGGTAGGTCTCCGGCTGCTGCATGATCGGGCCGGTGTATCCCGGAAGAATCTGCTTCAGGTTCATCGCCGCGCAGACGCCGCCGAGCGGGCCTGGCGAGTTGCTGATGATGCCGGCCGGACGACCGTTGAACGAGCTCTTGCCATACGGGCGCGAGCCCACATCGATCGCGTTCTTCAGCACGCCGGGGATCGAGCGGTTGTATTCGGGCGTCACAAACAGGACCGCGTCCGACTTCTGCAGTGTTTCCCGGAAGGCGACCCAGTCCGCCGGCGGATTGGCTTCGAGGTCCTGATTAAAGAACGACAAACCGTGGAGGGTCACCACATTGAGCTTGAGCGAAGCTGGCGCCAGCTTCGTGAGCGCATTGGCGATCTTGAGCGAATACGATTCCTTGCGAAGGCTGCCGACAATGACGGAAACGGTGTGGGCCACGAAACGATCCTTTCAGGACGGAATAAACTATCGGTCGCAATTAGCCGCGCCCTCGAAAAGATGCAAGTGCATTCAATTCATGGATTCCATTAGAGCCGTGCATTTGGGTCGCGTTTCCGCGAGCGACGCGATGACATCATCCACCCAACACCTCGTCATTATGCTCACCGAGTTTCGGCGCGCCGGACTGCGGATGCGGGCGCTGCCCGTCGAACGAAATCGGCAACCCGATCACCGGCAAGCCGCTGCCGGGTAGTGTCCGGACCAGATCGACGGCCTTGAACTGCTCGGTCTGTGACAATTCGACGATGGTGTTGACCGGACTGCATGGCACCCCGACCGCTTCAAAAGCGGATATCCATTCCCCACGGGTTTTCGTGCGCAGCACGACCGACATGAGATCGATCAGCACGTCACGGTTGAGAAACCGGTCCCGTCCTCGCGCAAAGCGCGGATCGGTCGCCCACTCGGGATATCCAAGGACAGCCGCGCATTTGTGAAACAGCCGATCATAACCGGCAGCGATTACCATCGGGCTGTCAGCGGTCTCGAACACCTGATACGGCACAATCGCGGATGCCGCAGTGCCTGTTCGAGGCGAGAGTTCTTGCGTCACGTGGTAGGTCGCCAGCGACGTATCGACCCATGCGGCGGCACTATCCAGCAATGAGGTGTCGATCACACATCCCTTCCCCGTGACATGCCGCTGCTGAAGCGCGGCGAGCGCCCCGATCACGCACCATTGCGCGGTGGCCTTGTCGTTGATCGCCGGCGCACAGAAGGTCGGCGGATCGCCGTGGCGGCCGGTCTGCATCATCACGCCGCTAAAAGCCTGCAGCAGCGGATCGAAACCCGGCGCCCTCGACAGCGGACCGCTCGGACCGAACGCCCAGATCGAGCAGTAGATCAGGCGCGGATTGATCGCGGTCATATCCTGCGGACCGATGCCAAGAGCAGCCACGACACCCGAGCGAAGATTCTGGATCAGGATGTCCGCATCGCGCACGAGGTCCTTCAGCTTCGCGACGCCGTCCGGGCTCTTCATGTCGAGCGTCACCGACCGCTTGTTGCGGTTGGTGACATGAAACATGATTGAAGCTTCTTCGATGAACGGCGGTCCCCACCCGCGTGCATCGTCGCCGCCGTCCGGCTTCTCGACCTTGATGACGTCGGCGCCCATGTCGGCCATGATCGCACCGGCCAACGGACCGGCCAGTGCCTGCCCGATCTCGATGACCCTGATGCCTTTAAGGGGCCCGTCCATTTCGCTTCGCTCCCATCACGATTGATTCCGTTGACGGGCAGTCAAACCGCGAAGTAGCGGCGGGGCAAGCATGTGCCCCGCACGAAAACGAAGACCAGAAATGTGGCCGTGAGCCTTCCGGCGCGGCTGCTTTTACGCCAGCGCCTTGAGCGCAGCCTTGCCAGCGTAAATCGCCTGCGAACCGAGTTCCTGCTCGATGCGCAGCAACTGGTTGTACTTCGCCGTGCGGTCTGCACGCGCCAGCGATCCGGTCTTGATCTGTCCGCAGTTGGTCGCAACAGCGAGGTCAGCGATGGTGGCGTCTTCCGTCTCACCGGAGCGATGCGACATCACTGCCGTGTAGGCTGCCTTGTGCGCCATCTCGACGGCAGCCAGGGTCTCGGTGAGCGTCCCAATCTGATTGACCTTGATCAGGATCGAATTGCCGCGGCCGGCCTTGATACCTTCCGCGAGGCGCTTCACGTTGGTCACGAACAGATCGTCACCCACCAACTGGCACTTGCGACCGATCAGGTCGGTCAGTTCCTTCCAGCCGTCCATGTCGTCTTCCGCCATGCCGTCCTCAATCGACACGATCGGATAACGCGAGACCAGGTCGGCCAGGTACTTGGCCTGCTCCGAGCGCGAGCGGGTTTTCTTTTCCCCTTCATAGACGTACGCGCCGTCCTTGAAGAATTCAGTGGAAGCGCAGTCCAGCGCGAGCATCACGTCGTCGCCGGCCTTGTAGCCAGCCTTGGCGATGGCGCCCATGACAAAATCCAGCGCGGCATCGGCGGACGGCAGGTTTGGCGCAAAGCCGCCCTCGTCGCCGACATTGGTGTTGTGGCCGGCCTTCTTCAGTTCCGACTTCAGGGTGTGGAAAATCTCGGCGCCGCAACGAAGCCCCTCGGAGAAGCTCTCCGCGCCAGTCGGCATGATCATGATTTCCTGAAAATCGATTGGATTATCAGCGTGTACGCCGCCATTGATAATGTTCATCATTGGCACCGGCAGGGTCCGCGCCGAGGTTCCGCCGACATAGCGATACAGCGGCATGCCAAGCGATTCCGCCGCAGCCTTGGCGACCGCGAGCGAGACACCGAGGATCGCGTTGGCGCCCAGGCGGCTCTTGTTCGGGGTTCCATCGAGGCCGATCATGACCTCGTCGATCTGGACCTGCTGTTCGGCCTCCATACCCCCGACGGCGTCGAAGATCTCGCCGTTGACGGCCTCTATCGCCTTCAGCACGCCCTTGCCCTGATAGCGGCTCTTGTCGCCGTCTCGCAGTTCGACGGCCTCGTGGGCGCCGGTGGACGCGCCTGACGGCACCGCGGCCCGCCCGAGCGAACCATCTTCGAGCACTACATCGACTTCGACGGTCGGATTGCCACGGCTGTCGAGAATTTCGCGGCCGATGATGTCAACGATAGCGGTCATGACGGTCCCTTCACTTCTACGGGTCAACAATTGGGGTGCTTCTACAGGAAGCCTCGCGAGGGGAAAAGGCCACGGGCGCACCAGGCTGGCGACGCGAATGCTAGAATCGGACCACCAGATTGGCTATCAGGGGCGCCAACGGAGAAACCCATGTCACGAAAGCCTCGCAAGGCGTCTACGGCGCCTGCACCTGCCCCATTGCAACTCGGCCAGCATGTCGAGATGCCGCTGTCGCCGGACCGCGCCCAGCTCGACCGCGTGCCCAACCCGCATTCGGACACAAACTATGTGGCACGCTTCACGATGCCGGAATTCACCTCGATCTGCCCGGTGACCGGACAGCCGGACTTCGCCATTCTGGTGATCGACTATGTGCCCAACAAATGGCTGGTCGAGTCGAAGTCCCTCAAGCTCTACCTCAACAGCTTCCGCAACGTCGGCTCGTTCCACGAGGACTGCACCGTGTCCATCGGCAAGCGGCTGGTGAAGCTGCTGGCCCCGCGCTGGCTGCGGATCGGCGGATATTTCTATCCGCGCGGCGGCATGCCGATCGACGTGTTCTGGCAGGCGGGAAAACTGCCCGCGACCGTATGGGTGCCGGATCAGGGCGTCCCGCCCTATCGCGGGCGCGGTTAGCGGCTCACCTCACGTCCCGGCGAGCTTCATCGGCTTTCGATTGAGCAGGCGTGCGGCGACAGACCCAAGCACCATGATCATCGCCGCGCTCACGATCAACGTCGGCAACTTGCCGGCGTGGGACAACGCGAAGCCGTAAATGATCGGACCGACCGCTTGCCCCATGAAGAAACAAAACGCGTGCAGCGACAGCGCCGATGCGCGTGCCTCGGGAGCCAGGTCGCTTGAAAACACCTGCAGCGAGCCGTGCAGGCAATAAAATCCCCAGCCCATGATCAGGAAGCACAGCGCCTGCACTTCCCAGCGGGGACCGAACGCGATCGCCACGATCTGCGATCCGACCACGACGGAGCCGCCGACCATCAGGCCTTTGGTGCCGACGCGCGGCAGCAAACGCGATACGCTCATGGTGTAGAGCAGACCACCCACGGCAAACGCCGCAATCACCACACCGGGAATCGACGACCGCGTTTCGCCGAGCTCGAACAGAAACGCCGCAACGAACGGAAACAGGCCCAGGACGCAAAATCCCTCGACGAACACTGCCGAGAAACAGACACGCGCGTTGGGATTTTTCAGGATCGTGCGATAGCCGTGCTTCAGCGTGCTGAAGTCCACGCCCTGCCTCGGATGGAGACGCCGCCACGGCGAAATCCTACCCAGACGGCGATCGAGGCAGCGATCACCAACAGGCCCAGGACCGTCAGAACCCCGCGCCAGCCGAGAAAATCGCCGATGACGCCGGCAGCCGAGGAGCCGAGCAGATTGCCGGTCATCGCGCCGGCCAGCACACGGCTGAGCGCAATCTGCCGGTGCGAGGTCGGGACGAGATCGCTCGTCAGCCCCATCGCAATTGGAAACGTCCCGCCGGCCGCGATGCCGCACAGCACGCGCGACAGGAACAGCATCTCGAAGGACGTCGCGAGTGCCCCGATGATGTTGGCTGCCCCAAGTGTCGCGAGACACACAATCATCAACCGCGCCTTGCCGAACATATCGGCCGCGGCGCCCAGGATCGGCTGCACAATCGCAAATGTCAGAGCGACGGCCGCCGAGAGACTTGCAGCCGTTGCGATCGTCACGCCGAGATCGTCTGCGACCAGCGGCAGAACCGGCTCCATCGAACGCGACGACAGCGCGGCTGCGAATGTCGTTGCAGCGATCACATTGAGGATCGGGAGCATCAGGAGGCTGATCGCTCCTCAAATGCCGCTCCCGATGGGATCATCAGCGCGTCTCGCCCTTGGCGAGCACATCGAACGCCATCAAATTCTTGACCAGCGCCTCGAAGTCCTTGAGCGGCACCATGTTGGGGCCGTCGGATGGGGCATTGTCCGGATCGGGATGGGTCTCGATGAAGACGCCGGCCACGCCGACGGCGACGGCAGCCCGCGCCAGCACCGGCACGAACTCACGCTCGCCGCCGGATGAGGTCCCCTTGCCGCCGGGCTGCTGCACCGAATGTGTCGCATCGAAAATCACCGGCGCACCGGTCGTGCGCGCCAGGATCGGCAGCGCCCGCATGTCCGACACCAGTGTGTTGTAGCCGAACGAGGCCCCGCGCTCGGTCACCAGCACATTGGGATTGCCGCCGCCGGTGACCTTGCCCACGACATTGGCCATATCCCACGGCGCAAGAAACTGGCCCTTCTTCACATTCACGATCTTGCCGGTCGCCGCTGCAGCCAGCAGAAGGTCCGTCTGACGGCACAAGAACGCTGGGATCTGCAGGATATCGACCACGTCCGCCACTTGCGCGCATTGTTCGATTTCGTGGACGTCAGTCAGCACGGGCATTCCGAGCGTAGAGCGAATCTCGGCGAAAATGGGAAGCGCCTTGTCGAGCCCGAGCCCCCGCGCGCCGGACGCGCTGGTGCGATTGGCCTTGTCGAAGGACGTCTTATAGACGAGCCCGATCTTGAGCCGCGCGGCGATCTCCTTCAGGGCTGACGCTGTTTCAAGCGCGTGCGCGCGGCTTTCCAACTGGCATGGTCCGGCAATCACCGCCAGCGGCAGCGCGTTGCCAAATTTCACTGAACCGGCAGACACCACCGGCGCCGCAGAGAGCTTAGCGTTCAAGGCTTATCCTTTATCTGAAGCAGTTACACGGACGACGTCGGGATTCCGACGAACATCGTCCTATAGATGCCAATGACCATGCCGGTCTGGCGTTGCGGGATCAAGTATTGGTTGAAGGCTCGAATATCAGGGTTGCGCCGAAGCCGACCTCTGGAGGTACGATCAGGCGCCCGATGTGGCGATGACATGCAATCCCGTTCTTGCGCAGGTGCTGCTCGACCTCATCGAGCGATGGAACCAATAGCCGCAAGCCTTTGAGCGACGCACCTTCTCCGTCCACCTTCGGCTTGATGCCAAACTGATCCCGGAATGCAATCGCCTCGATAATCTCGACATCGCCACGCGGCGTTGGCGCGGTGACGCCCATCGAGCTTGAACGAAGTTCGCGCACACCGGTGAAACCGTTGAGGAAGATATGATGGTCGGTCGGATTGTCCGCGACCATCACCGCGCCAAGAACACCGCTCGCGCCGTTGGGATGCTGCTGGTAATCGGGCTTCCAGAAGGCCGAGGGATTTTGCTGCTGGCAGGTCGCAAAGCCGGTGTGCGGTGACAGCGCATCGCGCGCGAAAGCCAAAGAGAAACCGACAGTCACCTTACTGCCATCCGGCTGCGTGGCCTCGCGCGAGAACGGCAGCGAAGGCGAAGCTCCTATTCCAAGGCGCGAAAAATCCGCGACATCTGCCTCAGAGTCCACGCTTTCCAGCAGGAGCATCGAAAAGCCGTCGCCGCGCGCGATCGCATCGCGATTGGCGACGCCGAAGATCTTCGGCAATCCCTCGCCGATGAGTTTCTCCGGTTCAGCGACGGTCAGAATTTCGATGAAGAATCCGGGAAACTGGATGACGTGATTGTGCGTGCCCCAGGGATGCTTGTTGCGCGCCCCGACCTTGAAGCCTGCGCGACGATAGAACTCCGCCGCGGCATCAAGATCGCGAACGGCGTGGACGATATGATCAAGACCACGAGGCATCATTCAACGCGCCAGGGCGCCCTTCACTTCACCGACGAGAATGCCGTCGGCGCCAGAAGCTGGCTGGTGATGTTGCCGACGATCTGGCCGTCCTTTTCCGTCTCCGCACGGGCCGCGATCCACTCCGGATCGGCCTGGAAGGCGTTCCACTTCTGCTCGCGCTCGGCCATCGAGTCCCATTCCAGAAAATAGGTCAATTCCTGGTTCGACTCGCCGACCAGGGTGGTGAAAAAGCCCGCCGGGCGAATGTTGTGCTTCTTCCAGATAGTGAGCGTATACGTCTCGAAGCGCTTGAGCAGATCGGGCAGCCGCCCCGGGACACAGCGATACACCCGCATTTCGTAGACCTTGCTCATCGATCCCCCTGATTTTCTTGTCCGCAGTCCTTGGCAGTGACCGCGTATGCCAGTTTCGCGTATCTAGTGTCCCGATTCCGAAGTTCGCATCATTGCGAGGCGTCTTCGTTTGCGAACTTCGGAATCGGGACACTAGCAAATTATTGATCTAGTGTGGCCTTGGTTCAGAAGTCCGCATTCCAGACTCGCTGCACAAGTGATGCGGACTTCTGAACCGCCACACTAGGGTATAGTGGCCGAGCCGCAGGCTGATCAAGCGTCCGCATCAACAGGTTCCTGCGCTGAAGGTCACCCATGCGAATCTTGTCTGGTCTCGTTCTCGCCCTGATTGCCACGTCGTCGTTTCCCGCCTCAGCCCAGGAACGCCCCGGCACGCCAGGCGTGGTCAACAGGGGCAGCGAGAGCGTATCGATCGGAGGAAAACCCGCCGCGCGTCAGGGCGACACCACCACCGGCGGCAATGTGGTTGTGGAAGGCTCGAAGAACGTTTTCATCAATGGCAAACCCGCAGCCGTCACAAACGGCAAGACCAGTTGCGGTGGTGTGGTGGTCGGCGGTGGCGGCAACGTGTTCATCAACGGCAAGCCAGCCGCCCGTAGCGGTGACCAAACCTCGGGATGTCCGCGATAATGGGGCCAGATCAGCTCAACCAGACCCCAAGCGCTTGGTGACAAGGTTCAGATCGGCTGCGTCTTTTTCACTGAGCCAGCGAATGTCTTTGCTCGCGGACATCTGTTGCAGGATGGATGGTGAGACGCCCATCCGGGTCATGTATTCGAGGATCATGCCCGACGTCTTCTGCGCATAGGCGACGCCGTCCCAATTGCGAGCATCCTCTTTCGACACTTCCGCGGTGAACTGGTGCACGCCTAATCGAGAGCCCGGCACGAGGGCGCGGGCCGTTCCGCCTGCATAGGTCAGGACACAGGCGCTGGCACAATAAGCGGGTTTGAGGCGTCCGTCGGAGCTCACCGAGCCGACCAGCGTTCTCAGCCCCCGCGAGCGAATGATCTCACCCATGATGAGCGCCTGATCAACCCGGCCGCCCGGTGACGAGAGGATCACGGTGTCGCCCGCGACGAGCTTGGCCTCGTCCAGTTCGGTGCGAAACACGCTGGCAGATGCCGCTCCGATTTCCCCCTTCACCGCCAGCGCGCGGTTGGATGGTCCCAGAGCATCAATCGTCACAACTGACGTCGTCAGGGAGTGGGAGAAATACAGGTCCTTCCAATAGGCCCACGCCTGCGGTGCCGAGAGATCCTGATAAGCGCGACCGCCATAAAGGCCGATGATCGCAATCGCGAAAAGAAGGGAAACCAGAGAACTGCGGTTGAAGAGGCTACGCCGGCCAGGTGCATTGGGCGGTACCTCGCGAGGCTCCTGAGGCGATTGCTCAGCGGGCGGCTGGCCCCAGGGCCGGAGCGGTGCGTCCGCTTCAAATCTGCTGTCGCGATTCATAACTGACCCGTATTCGACGATCTCCGGCAGCATGCGACCCGGCGATCAACCCTACCCTGAACTACCGATGATCCTGAGATTTGTCTTTTTCGGGAAGCTCTTTTGGAACTGATTTGGGATCGACCTTCGACATCGCAATGGCCGATTCCATCACCAGCTTCAGACCAATACGTGGATCGAGTGTATCTTTGGTCTGCCGCAAAAGTTGATCGGCAACTTCCTCGCAAATCACCGGCCAATACTCGGGCGGAACGCTGTGGCCGTTGGCGGGTCCCGGCCCGTCGGTCCGCGTGAAAATAAATCTCGCACGGGGCCAAAACATGTTGAGCAACTCGCGGGCCGCGATGTGTGGCTGATGCTCCTTGCCGACTGTCGGGATGCCGAATTCCGGTGTCCCTACCGTTTCAGAAACATGCCTGAACATGGGATGGATATCCGGCAGGTCACTTTGCGGCAGGCCATTCGCCACCGCACCCGCAGCGACCCTTCCCCATAAGGTGTCGGGATATCTACTCACCGCCTGCGGCACCAGATAGCCGTTGATGAGATCGCCAAAATAAAGGTTCTCACCGGACTTCGTCGTCGCGATGACGAGCAGTCCGTTGCTGCGCAAATACTCACTCAGGGCTTCAGGCGCTGCGGCCGCGGCGTTGGGCATAGGAACATCGCGCTTGGCAACCCGCGCCCACACCGCGCTTTGCGCTGAATAGCCCGCAAGCGCGCCGATCGAGACCAGAAGCGTTTCCGCGTGAACTCCGCGCTCGGTCTTGAGCCACATCAGAAGAGAATCGCGCAAACTGCCGATGGCCAGGTTTGCCCTGATTTCATCGTCCGGCGAACTCTTCCATGGGAAAGTCACCGCAGCTGTTTGTTGAGGAGCCGGCTGTTCGGCATTCGCCATCAATGCGCTCTGGAAAATAATACCCGATGCAACAGCACATACCGACGCAAGAAAGCGCCTTCTCAAGAAAGACCTTGAAAGCACAATTATCCACCAAACTGATGGCAGAAATAAAAAGAACGTCCGTTATCGCAACACTATACCAGGCGGCTTTGCACCATCGCAGCCTGCACGAACGACGCAAACAGCGGATGCGGCTCGAACGGACGCGACTTCAACTCGGGATGATACTGCACGCCGATGAACCACGGATGATCCTCGTACTCGACGATCTCCGGCAACACGCCGTCCGGCGACATCCCCGAGAACCGCAGGCCATGCTGCTCGAGCCGGTCCTTATAGGCCGTGTTGACTTCATAGCGATGACGGTGGCGCTCTGAAATTTCCAGCGCATCGCCATAGACCTTCGACACCCGGCTCCCCTTCTTGAGGGTCGCCGGATAGGCGCCAAGCCGCATGGTGCCGCCGAGGTCACCGGCTCTGCTGCGCTTTTCAAGTTCGTTGCCGCGCAGCCATTCCGTCATCAGTCCAACCAAAGGCTCCTTGGTCGGCCCGAACTCGGTGGAATTCGCATCGGCGATGCCTGCAAGATTACGTGCGGCTTCGATGACCGCCATCTGCATGCCGAAGCAGATCCCGAAATACGGCACGTCGCGCTCGCGTGCGAACTGCGCTGCCCTGATTTTGCCTTCGGCCCCGCGCTGACCAAACCCGCCCGGCACGAGGATGCCGTTGACGTGCTCGAGGAACGGCGCCGGGTCTTCGTTTTCGAAAACCTCCGACTCGATCCAGTCGAGATTGACCTTCACCTTGTTGGCGATGCCGCCGTGGGACAGTGCCTCGATCAGCGATTTGTAGGCGTCCTTCATGCCGGTGTACTTGCCGACAATGGCAATGGTCACCTGGCCTTCGGGATTGCGGACCCGCTCGTTGATGACGTGCCAGCTGTCCAGAGCCGGCGGCGTCTTCGGCTTGATGCCGAATGCGGCCAGCACCTCGTCGTCCAGGCCGGCGGCGTGATACCCCTCAGGGACCGCGTAGATGTTGTCGACGTCCCGCGCCTCGATCACCGCGCTTTCGCGCACGTTGCAGAACAGCGCCAGCTTGCGGCGCTCTTCCTTCGGAATCTCGCGGTCGGTACGGCAGAGCAGAATGTCCGGCTGGATGCCGATCGAACGCAGTTCCTTGACCGAATGCTGCGTCGGTTTGGTCTTCAGTTCGCCTGCGCTCGGGATGTAGGGCAGCAGCGTGAGATGGATATAGATCACGTCGCCGCGCGGCAGGTCGTTCTTGATCTGGCGGATGGCCTCGAAGAACGGCAGGCCTTCGATGTCGCCGACCGTGCCGCCGATTTCGCACAGCACGAAGTCGTAGCCGTCGTTGCCATTGAGGATGAAGTCCTTAATGGCATTTGTCACATGAGGAATGACCTGGATGGTCGCACCGAGGTAATCGCCCCGCCGCTCCTTGGTGAGAATGTCCTGATAGATTCGGCCGGTCGTAATGTTGTCGGCCTTCGTCGCCGGATGGCCGGTGAACCGCTCGTAATGCCCGAGATCGAGATCGGTCTCGGCACCGTCGTCGGTGACGAACACTTCGCCGTGCTGATACGGCGACATCGTCCCCGGATCGAGGTTGAGGTAAGGATCAAGCTTACGAAGACGGACTTTGTAGCCTCGCGACTGCAGCAATGCACCGAGTGCAGCTGATGCCAAACCTTTGCCGAGCGAGGAGACCACGCCGCCGGTGATGAAAATATACCGCGCCATGGGAATCAACCTTTAACGCCGCCGGACCGATTCGCAAAACTAAACGCCAAGCGCACGCCGACATCTCGTGACGCTGTGGGTGACTTCAAAAATCGAAGTCAGTCAATGAGTTGGGAGAACACCTTGAGATTTGCAGATAAGCATTCCGCGCATATCTGCAAATCTTTATTCCGCATAGGTGTTATTTGGACTGTGGGGCCTGCGGTGCAGCAGGCGCTTCCGGCTTCTTCAGAGAATCCAAAAGTCCGCCAGATGGCGCCGGCGGCGTCCCTGGCTGAGAGATCGGCGCCGGGCTGGTGGTGTTGATGATCGAGACGGGCTTGCGCTCATAGCTTGCCCACCACGACAGGAAGAGGCTCGTTGCGAAGAAGCCGGCAGCCAGAATCGCCGTCGTCCGTGTGAGCAGATTGGTCGTGCCGCGGCTCGACATGAAGCCGCCGCCACCGCCAATGCCAAGCCCCCCGCCTTCGGATCGCTGAAGCAGCACCACTCCGATCAGGGTGGCAACAATCATGAGATGGATGACGATAATGACGGTTTGCATCGTGACCTTCCGTCACAAGCCATCGGCGCCGGGCAGCCGGACGCATTGAGGCCTGCGGGGGTTGAAGTTGCGCGGTCTGTACACGATTGCGGGGGTGATTGTCACCCCTGACGAACCGCGTCCAGTCCGATGGTTCAGAAGTTCGCCCGATTTTCCCGGGATTCGGGACGCTAGCGTTATCAGGGATTTAAGGGCACCCGGCCGCGATCGCAAGGAAGTCCGCAGCCTTGAGGCTGGCACCGCCGACCAGGGCGCCGTCCACATTGGCGACTGCCATCAGTTCCGCCGCATTCGAGGGCTTCACCGAACCGCCGTAGAGGATGCGGATCTTGTCGCCATCACCGCTAAAGCGTTCCCGCAACTTGCCCCGGATAAACCCATGAACTTCCTCGACATCTTTGGTTGTCGGGGTCAGTCCGGTGCCGATCGCCCAGACCGGTTCATAGGCCACAACGGTATTGGACGCGGTCACACCATCCGGCAGCGAGCCGGCGACCTGGGTCCCGATCACATCAAGGGCTCGGCCGGCATCCCGCTCCTCCCGCGTCTCACCGACGCAGACGATGGCCATAAGCCCGGCGCGCCAGGTTGCTTGCGCCTTGAGCCGCACCAATTCATCGCTTTCGTGGTGGTCGGTCCGTCGCTCCGAGTGCCCAACGATCACGGCGGTCGCCCCGGCATCTGCCAGCATCTCGGCGGAAATATCTCCGGTATGGGCGCCCGATGCTTTGGGGTGGCAATCCTGCCCTCCGATCGCAACTTTTGAGCCGATCGCAGCCGCCGCGGCACTGAACACCAGAGTCGCAGGCGGGCAGATCAGCAGATCGGCCTTCTGCCAGATGTCACCCATCCCCTGACCAATCGCCACCAGTTCGTTCAGGGAGGCTTTCAGCCCGTTCATCTTCCAGTTCCCAGCAATCAGCGGGCGGCGCTTGTCGGTCATGATTGATCTCACTCGCAATTAACGTCTTTTGCGACCTACCAGAGGGGGCGGCGCGACACCAGTTCCAAAGACGGTTTCCACATTGCCGACTGTTAACCGCGCTGAACCGTCGCCGTCAGCAAGGTTGCTAGGGAACAGTCACCGTTTTATACGTTGGCAGAACAATGCGGTAACGCCCTTCAGTGATGTTGGCGAACCGCTCCTCTCCCTGAAACATCAAGCAAGTTGGCCCCATGCTCCGAGGAATGCGCAAAGCCTCATCGAACTGGCTCGGCAAGACGATTATGTCTGTCATGTTCGGCATCCTGATCGTCAGTTTCGGAATCTGGGGTATCGCCGATATCTTCAAGGGGTTCGGACAATCGAGCCTCGCCAAGATCGGCAACACCGAAATCACCACGGAGCAATTCCGTAATCTCTACACCGACAAGCTGCAGCAGATCGGCCGCCAGTTCGGCCGGCCGATCACCTCAGAGCAGGCCCGCCAATTCGGCCTGGACCGTCAGGTGCTGCAGCAGGTGATCGCTGAAGCAGCGCTGGACGAAGGCGCGCGCCGCATGGGATTGGGACAATCCGATGCGGAGGTTGTCCGCGCCATTTCCGCGGATCCGAATTTCAAGGGCCTCGATGGCAAGTTCGATCCAGACCGTTTCAATGCATTGATCCGGCAGTTCGGCTACAACGAACAGCGCTATATCGCAGAGCAGCGGCGCGTATCCCTGCGCCGGCAGTTGACCGGTACGGTGGCAAGCGGCGCTGAGCCCTCAAAGACCCAGCTCGAAGCCTTGATCCGCTTCCAGAACGAGCAGCGTTCAGTCGAGTACGTCAACCTGACCGAGGCCCAAGCCGGAACGATCGATCCCCCCTCGCCTGAGGCACTGGCTGCCTATTTCGAGGACCGCAAGGCGCTGTTCCACGCCCCGGAATATCGCAAGCTCGCCGTACTCATGCTGACCCCTGACGAACTCGCGAAATCGATCACGGTGTCCGACGAGGACGCCAAGAAGGTCTTCGAGCAACAGCGCGAGCGCTACGCCACGCCGGAGCGCCGTCAGGTCTACCAGATCGCGTTCCCGAACATGGAAGAAGCCAAGGCTGCCCGCGAGAAGATCGCGGCCGGCACATCGTTCGAGGACATCGCGAAAGAACGCAAGCTGACGCCCTCGGATATCGATCTCGGCACCGTCACCAAGGCTGCGATGGGCGATCCTGCCATCGCCAATGCTGCGTTTTCGCTGGCGCCCGATACCGTGAGCGACCCGGTGAAAGGTGCGCTGGTGACCGCGTTGCTGAAAGTCACCAAGGTCGAGCCCGGCGCAAACCCGAGCTTTGAAAGCCTTGCGGATGTCATCAAGCGCGAGATCGCGATGGAGCGCGCCCGAGCGCAGCTTCAGGATCTGCATAACAAGATCGAAGACGAACGCGGTGGCGGTGCCAACATTGCCGAAGCCGCGCAAAAGCTGGGACTGAAGGCGATCACGATCGAAGCCGTCGATCGCTCCGGCCGCGGCCTGGACGGCAAGCCCGTCACTGGCCTGCCGCAAGGCGTCGACGTCATCTCCCCGGCTTTCGCAAGCAATGTCGGTGTCGAAAACGATCCGGTGCAGTTCAACGGCGGCGAGCTTTGGTTCGATGTGTTGGGTGTCACCCCATCGCGGGATCGCTCGCTCGAAGAAGTCAAGGATCAGGTCGAGAAGCGCTGGCACGCCGAAGAAGTTTCAAAGCGTCTCCGCGCCAAGGCAACCGAGATGATCGAGAAGCTCAACAAGGGCGCCAAGCTTGATGCCGAAGCCGCTGCGCTGGGCGTGAAGGTTGAAACGGCGGCCGCCTTCAAGCGCGACGCCGAAATCAAGGGTGTGCCGGAACGCCTGATCGCCGCAGCTTTCCAGACCCCGAAGGATGGCGTTGGCCAGACCGAAGGCGCCAACAGCAGCGACTGGATCGTGTTCAGGGTCACCGACGTAATCACCCCCACCGTCGACATGGCGTCGGATGACGTGAAGAAACTGAAAGAGACGCTTCAGCGCGCCCTGAGCGAGGAGCAGATCACGCAGTTTGTGACCCACCTTGAATCGGAAGTTGGCACGACGATCAATCAGAACGCATTCGCCGTAGCCACCGGCGCAGCATCCGCGCAATAGCTTCAAGTGAAAGTCACATGAACGACTTCAAAGCCATTATCGGAAAGGTCGCCACTGGCGCGGTATTGTCTCGTGACGAAGCGGCGATAGCTTTTGACTGCATGATGTCCGGCGAGGCGACGCCCTCCCAGATGGGCGGCCTGCTGATGGCCTTGCGTGTCCGCGGTGAGACGGTCGACGAAATCACCGGCGCGGTTTCGGCCATGCGGGCCAAGATGCTTCCGGTAAAGGCCCCTGGCGATGCGGTCGACATCGTCGGGACCGGAGGCGATGGCTCCGGATCCGTCAATGTTTCGACCTGTGCATCGTTCGTCCTCGCCGGCACCGGCGTGCCCGTCGCCAAGCACGGCAATCGCGCCCTGTCGTCCAAATCCGGTGCGGCGGATGTGTTGATGTCTCTCGGCGTCAAGATCGACATCACGCCTGATGAAGTCGGGCGCTGCATCCGAGAAGCCGGCATCGGCTTCATGTTCGCTCTGACGCACCACCCAGCGATGAAGAACGTCAACCCGACCCGTACCGAGCTGGCCACGCGCACGATTTTCAATCTGCTCGGACCACTCTCCAATCCTGCCGGCGTCAAGCGGCAGATGGTCGGCGTGTTTTCAAAGCACTGGGTACAACCGCTGGCGCAAGTGCTGAAGAACCTCGGCGCGGAATCCGTGTGGGTCGTCCACGGCTCGGACGGACTCGACGAGATCACCCTCACCGGTCCCACCTTCGTTGCGGCGCTTGAGAACGGCAACATCCGCTCGTTCGAAGTTTCGCCCGAAGATGCAGGCCTGCCGCGCGCCACCAGCGCGGAGCTCAAAGGCGGCGATGCGGACGCCAACGCGAAGTCACTTCTCGGTGTTCTCGAAGGCAAGCCCAGCGCTTACCGCAATGTCGCTCTAATCAATGCCGCCGCCGCCCTTGTGGTTGCCGGAAAGGCGAAGGACCTCAAGGAAGGCGTTGCAATTGGTGCAAAGTCTCTCGACAGCGGCGCGGCGGCTGACAAGCTGAAGCGCCTCATCGCTGTCTCGAATGCTTGAGGAGCAACTCCCCTTGTCCGATATCCTGACAAAGATCGAAGCCTACAAACGCGAGGAAATCGCAGCTGCAAAACGCGCGCATCCACTCGCAGAGGTCGAAGCCCGTGCGAAGGCGGCGCCTCCGCCACGCGGTTTCGTCAATGCCATCCGCAAGAAGCACACACAGGGCGAGTACGCGCTGATCGCCGAGATCAAGAAAGCGTCTCCATCGAAGGGCTTGATCCGTCCCGACTTCGATCCTCCGGTGCTGGCCAAGGCGTACGAAGCCGGTGGTGCAACGTGCTTGTCCGTGTTGACCGATACGCCATCGTTTCAGGGGCATCTCGATTTCATGGTGGCCGCACGTGCCGCTGTGTCCTTGCCTGTGCTGCGCAAGGACTTCATGTACGACACCTATCAGGTGGCGGAAGCCCGCGCCTATGGCGCGGATTGCATTCTCATCATCCTGGCGGCTCTTGACGATGCGGCCGCGAAGGATATCGAGGATGCAGCGTTCGCTCACGGCATGGATGTGCTGCTCGAGGTTCACAACAGGGAAGAACTCGACCGCGCGCTGAAGCTCCGGTCGCCGCTGCTCGGCGTCAACAACCGGAATCTCCGGACCTTCGAGACCACGCTTGCCACCAGCGAGCAACTCGCTCCGATGATCCCGAAAGAGCGGATCATGGTCGGCGAAAGCGGCATCTTCACACCGGAAGATCTGTCACGGCTCGCGAAGGTCGGCATGTCGACGTTCCTCGTCGGTGAAAGCCTGATGCGTCAGACCGATGTCACCGCGGCGACGCAGACATTGCTCGCGCGCGACACCGCCCAACGCGCAACCGGGACCCGCTGAACGTGGCCAAGGCGTCAAACAAAGCGTCTAAGAAGAGCTCTGGCCTCACCCATATCGACGCCAAAGGCGAAGCGCGCATGGTCGATGTTTCGGCGAAGCCGGACACCGAGCGCGTTGCCGTCGCCGAAGGCCGCGTCATCATGACTCGCAAAACCCTTGACCTGATCGTCAAGGGCAACGCGGCCAAGGGCGATGTGCTCGGCACCGCCCGCGTCGCCGGCATCATGGCTGCGAAACGCACCTCCGAACTCATTCCGCTGTGCCATCCGCTCGCGCTGTCCAAAGTCGTGCTCGATATCGAGCCCGACGCCAAATTGCCGGGCTGTCACGTTCGCGCCACAGTGAAGGTCAAAGGCCCGACCGGTGTCGAAATGGAAGCACTGACCGCCGTTTCCGTCGCATGCCTGACGATCTACGATATGGTCAAAGCGGTCGAGCGAGGGATCCGAATCGAAGGCATCCACCTCGTGGAGAAAAAGGGCGGAAAGTCCGGCCATTACCTGGTGTCACCGCACTAGCCGGACGTGAGGATTTCATAATGGCACTGATGCCGGTCGCCGATGCGTATGCAGCCGTTCTCAAGGGCGCCGACGCACTTCCAGAAGAACTCGTGCCACTTGAAGAGGCTCACCACCGCACGCTGGCGCGCGACCTGCCGTCCCTGCGGACACAGCCACCGGCCGCGATGTCGGCGATGGACGGCTACGCCGTGCGCGCCGCCGACGCCGTGCTCGGCGCTCGTCTCAAGGTCATTGGCGAGGTCGCCGCCGGGCGGCCGCTCGAAGGAGCGCTCGCCGCAGGCGAAGCCGCGCGCATCTTCACGGGTGGCGTTGTACCGGATGGCGCCGATGCCGTCGTCATCCAGGAAGACACCGCCCGCGATGGCGACCTCGTCACGATCAACGAAGCGATCGAACTGGGCAAGAATATCCGCAAGGCCGGCATCGATTTCCGCGAAGGCGACATGCTGCTGAAAGGCGGTGCACGGCTTACGGATCGCGATCTGTCGCTGGCTGCCAGTATGAATCATCCAAAGCTTCCGGTGCGGCGCCGTCCAAAAGTGGCGATCCTGGCCACCGGCGACGAACTGGTGATGCCGGGTGAAACCCTTGCTCCGGGACAGATCGTCTACTCGAACGGCTTCGCTTTGCGTGCGCTCGTTCGCAGCGAAGGTGCCGAGGCGATTGATCTGGGCGTCGCGCACGACACACTCGAATCGACCACGGCAGGCATCAGCCGTGCGCGGGATCAGGGTGTCGATGTCCTGATCACCACAGGTGGTGCGTCCGTTGGCGATCACGACGTCGTCAAGCGCGCCCTTGAGCTCGAGGGCACCGACATGGCCTTCTGGCAAATCGCCTTGCGCCCTGGCAAACCGATGATGCACGGCCGGCTCGGCGCGATGCGCGTGTTAGGACTGCCGGGCAATCCGGTCTCGTCCTACATCTGCGCGTATCTATTCCTGGTGCCGCTCATCCGTGCCCTCTCCGGCCGCGCGATGGTCGATCATCACTTCGAGACGGCGACGCTGGGTCACGAGCTGGCTGCCAACGACAAACGGCAAGACTACCTTCGCGCCCGACTCACGACAGACAGCTCCGGTATGTCCACCGCGGTCGCAGTCGGCCATCAGGACAGCTCGCTCGTCGCCAATCTGTCGTCGGCCAATGCACTGATCATCAGGCCTCCGTTTGCTGCTCCTGCAGCGAAGGGATCGCCCTGCACCGTGCTCAGGCTTCCCGGCTGATCTGCAAAGCGCCCGACAGATTCTGGCTCCGTGCCGGATGGGTTCTTTAGTCTGTTGACCTAAAATTAACGATTGCAGAACACATATGGAACATATAGTGTTCGTTCATGATTTGTTTCGAGTGACTCGCTTGAAATAAAGAACAACGAGCCACTCCGATCACCGGGATATTTGGGGAGCATTTAGATGCTGACGCGCAAACAGTATGAGCTTTTGCGGTTCATCAATGAGCGGCTGAAAGAGGCCGGGGTTCCTCCCTCCTTCGACGAAATGAAGGATGCGCTGGATCTGCGTTCCAAGTCCGGCATCCACCGCCTGATTACGGCGCTGGAAGAGCGCGGCTTCATCCGGCGCCTCGCCAACCGCGCCCGCGCCATCGAAGTCATCAAGCTGCCTGAGCTGGGCGCCAACGGCGGCGGCAACGCGCGTCGCGGCTTCACCCCCAGCGTCATCGAGGGCAACCTCGGGAAGATCCGCACCAGCACACCGTCGACCACTGAGGACGACACCAGCTTCCCGGTGGCCGTGCCCGTCATGGGCCGGATCGCAGCCGGTACGCCGATTGAAGCTCTGCAGACCCGCAGCCACACCATCAGCGTCCCGCCGGACATGCTTGGCTCCGGCGAGCACTATGCTCTGGAAGTCCGCGGCGACTCCATGGTGGAAGCAGGCATTCTCGACGGTGACACCGTGCTCATCCAGCGCAACGAAAGCGCAGACACCGGCGACATCGTCGTGGCGCTCATTGATGAGGAAGAAGCCACGCTCAAGCGGTTCCGGCGTCGCGGCGCCTCGATCGCACTGGAGCCGGCGAACGCCGCCTACGAGGTCCGCATCCTGCCGCCGAACCGCGTCCGCATCCAGGGCAAGCTGATCGGGCTGTACCGGAAGTACTAAGCTGGGTTTCCGGGTCCACGCGCGCCCGGAATGACCGCCATGAGCGGTCTTCCCGACGATCGCGTGACACCCTGGCGCAGCCGACCGGAAGACTGCCGCGGCGCGCGTTCGCCGAAGGCGGCTTTAACGGAAATACTGTGAGCCGGGGTCAGTCATCCGGCTGCAGATCGGTCTCTGCCGGCGTGGCATCGACGGGCGCAGGTCGACCTGAGGTTGCCCTTGAGGGTTGAGCATCCAGCTCCGCCTCGGGCACAGCAGGCGACCACGGGCGATCCGTGCCGCGCGGTTTGGATGCGGTGATGCTGTAGCCGTTTTGCGTTTTGTAGAGCGCAAGCGTTCCTTGCCGTTGCAGGACGTTCCGCTCGAGCACCAATGCCTTGCAGTCCGATGGCGGCTGCCGTGTGGTCACGATGACGGCGGCGCGCCCACAGTCGTCTGCAAAAGCTCCTGGTGATCTACTCAGCGCAACAAAGGCGCCATCGCCGGCCTGAACAACGCAACCGGCGTCGTCACACGACACGCCATCCGCTGTCGAAGCTTCACCTGCGGTCCGTGCATCGGCATCCGCGGTCAGCCATTCCCGCACGAGAAAGGCGTCCTTGCGGGTTTGCATCAAGCGAAGCTGCCCGTCTTTGCCGCGAACGCCCACACTGTGGCCGTCACTCGAGACAAGGATATCCGGCTGCGGTGCCGCCACGGCGCATACAGCGGCGATCACCACAAGTCCCGCCCCCGTCCAGCGCAACGGCGAGCGCAGCAATCCCATGGCGATGATGCCGGCGCTCATGGCCAGTAACGGGCCGGTCCCAAATGCCGCCATATGGCCGATGGCGCCCGGAAGCGCTGCCACCCACTGCGATACCGTGATCATCCAGCCGATGCCGAAGTCCATCATCCGCCAGAACATGCCATCAAATCCAAATGGCATGGCGATCAATCCGAGCAATCCGGCTGGCATCACCAGTGCCGAGACCACCGGCATCGCCGCGAGATTGGCGAGCACGCCGTAGGGTGTGATGCGATGAAAATGGAATGCCGCGTAAGGCATCGTCGCAAGCCCCGCGATCAGCGACGCTAGCATCAGCACGATTAGTTCGCGCCCGCCCCACAAGGCAGCCCGCGCGACGCGTGAATTGTCCGGCGAAGCAAACAGGTTGGGCATGCCGACCTGCACCAGCGCAACAAGCCCGAGTGTGGCGGCAAACGACATCTGAAAACTAGGATGGACAAGCGCTTCCGGCGACGCCACCAGCACAATCATCGCGGCGACGGCAAGGGTCCGGAACGTCACCGCGCGGCGATCGACCATGATGGCGATCAACACCACCGCGGTCATGAAAAACGATCGTCGTGTGGCAACTTCAGCCCCCGACAAGAGCAGATAAAAGGCCGCGGCGGCGAGTGCCGCAGCCGCAGACCATTTCTTGATTGGAAATGTGACGGTCAGTGACGGAAACAGCGCAAGCAGCGCACGCACGGCGAAGAACACGACGCCGGCGACAACGGCCATGTGATAGCCGGAAATCGACAGCACGTGCCCGAGGCCGGAAATAAACATCGCGTCATTCACCGGCCCAGAGATCGCATCACGCCGCCCCGTCAGCAGCGCTGTCGCGATGGCACGCGAGTCACCGCTCAGCACGGTCCGTATCCGGCCATCGATCGCGTCACGCATGTTCTGCATCGCGGTCGCGTAGCGCAGATACGCCCCGCCCGCGCGCGGCGGCTCGACCGTCTTGATCGCGCCCATCACAAAGCCCGACGCGCCGATCCCCTGAAAATACATGTCGCGTCCGAAATCGTAAGCGCCTGGCCGCAACGGCGACAATGGCGGCAACAGCCGCGCCTTCAGTTCGACGAAGCTGCCGACCGCAGGCGCCGTGCCTTTCTTGACGGACAATCGCACACGCTCAAGCCTGGTTGGATTGCGCGGCGCCTCTATCGCTTCCACGCGCAGGATGAACCGATCCGTGCGTTCGCGCTCCTCGCGGGTTTCGACAAATCCCTTGATGGCCACGGAGAATGCGGGAGCCGCGAGCACCTCGTGCGCGACGCGCGCTGTCCGAAGCGTGGCGGTGGCAAAGCCGGCAGCGACCGCTGCGGCGAGAACCATCACTGCAAAGGCACGATGCTTGCGCGCGAGATAAGCCGCTCCGCAGAGCGCGATCGCCACAGCTGCGGTAACCGACGGCACCGGCTCGCGCTCTGCGGCGAAATAGGCCGCGATCCCTGCGCCGAATGCGATCGGCACCCAGGGCAACACGCGGCCCGGCCCAGTCTCAGCGCGAACCCAGGTGCTGAGCGCCGATCCGACATGGCTCCAAAGACTGAGGCCGGAAGGACCAGCCGAGACGGGCAATACTGGATTGTGCGTGGGCCAGGTGGTTACCCGGCCCTGCGCGTGCCGCTCATCCTGAGCCAACCTGGACACCACGCCACCCTACCCGAAGAGTAGTCCTGGAGAAGAATGCTACCCGAGGATGTGGCGAAGCGAACCGTGAACGGATGCGGAATCCGTTTATCCTTCAGAAGCAACCTTGGCCCAGGTATCGCGCAAGCCCACTGTGCGGTTGAACACGAGCTTGCCCGGCGTGGAGTCGCGGTCACGGCAGAAATAGCCCTGCCGTTCGAACTGCATCGCGGCAGGGTCATTGTCGCCTGCGAGCGCCGGTTCGACCACGGATCCGGTGAGAACTTCCAGCGACTCCGGATTGATCTGCTCGGCAAAATTCGCGGCGTCCGGCTGCGGCGCTGAGAACAGCAGACTGTAGAGCCGCACCTCCGCGGGCACGCCCTCTGTCGCGCTGACCCAGTGGATCGTCGCCTTCACCTTGCGCCCGTCCGGCGCGTTGCCGCCCCGCGTGGCAGGATCGTAGGTACAGCGCAGCTCGACGACCTCGCCATTCGCGTCCTTGATCACCTCCTTGCAGGTGATGAAGTACGCATAGCGCAGCCGCACTTCGCGCCCCGGTGCGAGACGGAAGAACTTCTTCGGCGGATCTTCCATGAAGTCGTCGCGCTCGATGTAGAGCTCGCGTCCGAAAGGAATCTGGCGCACGCCCAATGATGGATCGTCAGGATGATTGACGGCCTCAAGCAATTCCGACGGACCTTCCGGATAGTTCTCGATCACCACCTTCAACGGCTTCAGCACCGCCATGCGGCGCTGTGCTGTCCTGTTGAGGGTCTCGCGGATGGCAAAGTCGAACATGCCGATGTCGACGGTGCTGTTGGCCTTGGCCACACCGATGCGCTTGACGAATTCGCGCAAAGCCTCGGCGGGCACGCCACGGCGGCGCAGGCCTGCCAGTGTCGGCATACGCGGATCGTCCCACGCCGAGACATGCCCGTCGCGGACCAGCTGGGTCAGGACACGCTTCGACAGCAGCGTATGAGTGACGTTGAGACGCGCGAACTCATACTGCCGCGGATGGGACGGGACCGGGAGATTGTCCAGGAACCAGTCGTAGAGCGGCCGGTGATCCGCGAACTCCAGCGTGCAGATCGAGTGCGTGATGTTCTCGATGGCATCCGACTGGCCGTGGGCGAAATCGTAGCTCGGATAGATATTCCACTCCCGCCCCGTCCGCGGGTGATGCGCGTGCAGAATGCGATACAGCACCGGGTCTCGCATGTTGATGTTGCCCGACGTCATATCGATCTTGGCGCGCAGCACGCGTGTGCCGTTTGGAAACTCGCCGGCGCGCATCCGCGCGAACAGGTCGAGATTTTCCTCCACCGAGCGGTCGCGGAACGGGCTGTTCTGGCCGGGCTCGGTCAGCGTGCCGCGGGTCAGCCGGATTTCTGCCTGGGACTGGTCGTCCACATAGGCCTTGCCGGAGCGGATCAGGTCCTGCGCCCAGGCATAAAGCTGCTCGAAATAGTCGGACGCGTAGAAGAGGTTCGTCCCCCAGTCGAAGCCCAGCCAACGCACGTCGCGTTCGATCGCGTCGATATACTCCTGCTCTTCCTTGGCCGGGTTGGTGTCGTCGAACCGCAAATGGCAGCGTCCGCCGAACTCCTGCGCGAGGCCGAAGTTCAGAAAGATCGACTTGGCGTGGCCGAGATGCAGATAGCCGTTCGGCTCCGGCGGAAAGCGCGTCACCACACCGCTATGTTTGCCGGAAGCCAAGTCCGCAGCGACGATGTCGCGGATGAAATCGCGGCCTTCGTCGAGCACCGATTCGTCAGTCATTGTTTACCTTTCGAGTTGGCTCTATGTGCCAAATCTGGGGGGCTACGCCAAGTACCGGCTACCGGTACCTTCGGCCGCCGGTTCCGGCACGGCCGGCTCGGCCCATGTCTGTATAGGCCACCATTCTCGTGGCGGATTTCTGCCGTTGTGATACACGCGCGCAAAAGCTCTCCTGAAAGGCCGATTGACCAGTCCATGACCCAACCCGTTGTCACCCGCTTCGCGCCCTCCCCGACCGGATTCCTGCATATCGGAGGCGCCAGAACGGCCCTGTTCAACTGGCTCTATGCGCATGGTCGGGGTGGGAAGATGCTGCTCCGGATCGAGGACACCGACCGCGAGCGCTCCACCGAAGCCGCCATCGGCGCCATTCTCGACGGCCTGAAGTGGCTCGGCATCGATTGGGACGGTGAGACGATCTATCAGTTCGCCCGCGTCGCGCGGCACCGCGAAATCGCCGAACAACTGCTCGCCGCGGGCAACGCCTATTACTGCTACGCCAGTCAGCAGGAGCTTGAAGAGATGCGCGCCGCGGCGAAGGCCGAGGGACGCGCGATGCGCTACGACGGACGCTGGCGCGACCGCCCCTCCTCCGAGGCTCCCGCCGATGTCAAACCGGTGATCCGCCTCAAGGCCCCTCAGACCGGGGAAACCGTCATCGACGATCAGGTCCAGGGCCGCGTGGTCTGGCAGAACGAGAATTTCGACGACCTCGTACTGCTGCGCTCGGACGGAACCCCGACCTATATGCTCGCAGTCGTGGTCGACGACCATGACATGGGCGTGACGCATATCATCCGCGGGGACGACCACCTCATCAACGCCGCGCGCCAGAAGCACATCTACGACGCGCTCGGATGGGAGGTCCCGGTGATGTCCCACATCCCGCTGATCCATGGTCCCGACGGATCGAAGCTGTCCAAGCGCCACGGCGCCCTCGGCGTCGACGCCTACCGTGCGATGGGATATCTGCCCGAGGCGCTGCGCAACTATCTCGTTCGGCTCGGCTGGAGCCATGGCGATCAGGAAATCTTCTCGACGCAGGAAATGATCGAGGCCTTCGACCTGCCTGCCATCGGTCGTTCCGCCGCGCGTTTCGATTTTGCGAAGCTGGAGAACCTGAACGGTCATTACATCCGGCATGCCGACGACAAGGCGCTGCTGGCAAGCTTCGAGGATGTGCTGAAGTTTCTGCCCGGAGGCGAGGCGATCCAGGCCAAGCTAAATGACCAAACCCGAGCCCAATTGCTCCAGGCCATGCCGGGTCTCAAGGAGCGCGCCAAGACGCTGATCGAACTCATCGACAGCGCAAAGTTCATCTTTGCCGATCGCCCGCTGGAGCTCGAGCCAAAGGCTGCTGCAGTGCTGACACCTGAAACGCGTCAACTGATCGTGAAGCTCCGTACAGCGCTTGAAACAGTCGATCCGTGGAATGCCACGACCACCGAGGCCGCCATGCGCGAATTCGCGGAACAAAACGGCCTCAAACTCGGTGCTGTCGCCCAGCCGCTACGTGTGGCTTTGACAGGACGCACCACTTCTCCGGGTATTTTTGACGTTCTCGGTGTCCTTGGCCGGGAGACCTGTCTGAATCGCCTACAAGACCAAGCTTAAAGGGCAATAAACGCACGATGCAGGGCTGCCCGAACTTTGGTGGGGTACAGGCGATCTTGCAGCGCACACGGCAATAAGCTACCCATTCGGGCGTCAATTCTGGAATAAAGCGCCTGCGTCGCCATATGGTGCGTAGGTGCAGGCCCTGCCAACACTCTCATCGGGGACTTCACGATGGATGCAAAAACCAACACCAAAAAAGCAACGTTGACGGTCGAAGGAAAGACTGTCGATTTCCCGATCTTGAGCGGCACCGTTGGGCCTGATGTCATCGACATCGGCAAGCTTTACGCCCAGACAGGAATGTTCACATACGATCCCGGCTTCACCTCGACAGGAAGCTGCGAGTCGAAAATCACCTACATCGACGGTGACGAAGGCGTCCTGCTCTATCGCGGTTATCCGATCGAACAACTCGCCGAGAAGGGTGACTTCCTCGAGACCTGCTATCTGCTGCTGTACGGCGAGCTGCCGACCAAGGCGCAGAAGGAAGACTTTGATAACCGTGTGACCCGTCACACGATGGTCCACGAGCAGATGGCCCGCTTCTTCCAGGGCTTCCGCCGCGACGCGCATCCGATGGCCGTGATGGTCGCATCGGTTGGTGCGCTTGCCGCGTTCTACAACGACTCGACGGACATCTCCGACCCGAACCAGCGCATGATCGCGTCGATGCGCATGATCGCCAAGATCCCGACCCTTGCGGCAATGGCCTTCAAGTACAATGTCGGCCAGCCCTTCGTTTATCCGAAGAACTCGCTCGGCTTTGCGGCCAACTTCCTGAACATGTGCTTCGCGGTGCCTTGCGAGGACTACCAGATCAATCCGGTGATGGCGGAAGCCCTGGACAAGATCTTCATCCTTCATGCCGATCACGAACAGAACGCGTCGACCTCGACGGTTCGTATCGCTGGCTCCTCGGGCGCAAATCCGTTTGCCTGTATCGCCGCCGGCATCGCCTGTCTTTGGGGACCCGCTCACGGCGGCGCCAACGAAGCCGCGCTGCAGATGCTCGCGGAGATCGGCACGGTCGACAAGATTCCTGAATTCATCGCCAAGGTGAAGGACAAGAACAGCAACGTCCGCCTCATGGGCTTCGGTCACCGCGTGTACAAGAACTACGATCCGCGCGCGAAGATCATGCAGCAGATGTGCCACAAGGTGCTGGCGGAAACCGGTCACGGGAACGACCCGCTCCTCCAGGTCGCCATGGAGCTCGAGAAGATCGCGCTGCACGACGAATACTTCATTCAGCGCAAGCTCTATCCGAACGTCGACTTCTACTCGGGCATCACCCTGAAGGCGATGGGCTTCCCGACCTCAATGTTCACCGTGCTGTTCGCCGTCGCCCGCACGGTCGGCTGGATCAGCCAGTGGAGCGAGATGATTCAGGATCCGCAGCAGAAGATTGGCCGTCCGCGCCAGCTTTACTCGGGCGAAACCCGCCGCGACTACGTGCCGACGGACAAGCGCAAG
Organism: Bradyrhizobium sp. SYSU BS000235; assembly: GCF_049747295.1. Classification (NCBI taxonomy): domain Bacteria; kingdom Pseudomonadati; phylum Pseudomonadota; class Alphaproteobacteria; order Hyphomicrobiales; family Nitrobacteraceae; genus Bradyrhizobium; species Bradyrhizobium sp. SYSU BS000235. Next base: position 5,083,257 of record NZ_JBMHJM010000001.1, on the reverse strand, counting down.
TAATCGATCTGTATCTGGAAAACAAAAAAGGCCGGTGCACCGCACCGGCCTTTTCTTTTGGATGATCCAATTGCGCTATCAAGAAGATCGCAGGGATGCGATCACCCCTTCTGCTGCAAGCTCACTGGGATGCTTTCCGTCAGTGGACATGATGTCCTCCAGACGAGCGAATGCATCGATCTGGCGTTGACGCGCCGGCGTATCAGCCAAAACGTCTCGTAAAGCCTTGGCGAGATTCTCCGGCGTGAAATCCTCCTGAAGGAATTCAGGAACGACGTTCTCGCCCAGGATCAGGTTCGCAAGAATGACCGACGACGTCTGGATCACGCGGCGCGCGATGAATGCTTCGATCGGCGTCACACGATAAGCCGTCACCATCGGAACGCCGGCGAGTGCCAACTCCAATGTCACGGTACCGGATTTCGCCAACGCCGCGCGGGCCGAGCGGAATGCAGCCTTCTTGTCACTGTCGCTGACCACGATCTTCGGCTGAACGGGCCAATCCGCGGCAGCGGCACGGACACTCTCGAGCAGATGCGGCACAGTCGGCAAGACCGGTTCAAATGCGATGTCTTGCGAGCGGAGCAATCGCAGCGTTTCGCCGAACGCCACCATGTTGCGCTTGATCTCGCTGCGGCGGCTTCCCGGCAGCACCAGCAGCAGCGGAGGCGATGCCGAACGACGCTCGAGTTCATTCGTATCAGGGCGGAGGACATCAATGTCCTCGAGAAGCGGATGACCGACGTAGGTGCACGGCGGTCCGTTGAGCTTGCGGTGAACCTCGGGCTCGAACGGCAGGACCGCCAGCAGGCTGTCGACATAAGCCCGCATCGCCTTGGCGCGGTGCGGCCGCCAGACCCATACCGTGGGTGACACATAGTCGACGATCGGAATTGATGGATCACGGGTGCGGACACGGCGCGCCACGCGATGGGTAAAGTCGGGGCTATCGATGATCACCAGAACATCGGGATGTGCGCTCAGCACAGCGTCCGTCGCCTCGCGAATGCGGCGCAGGATCGCCGGCAACCGCTTTGGGATCGCAGCGAAACCGATGATCGACAACTCGTCCGTCGGAAACAGGGAGGCCACCCCCTGCTCGGCCATGCGATGACCGCCGATGCCCGCAAACTCGACATTTGAACCGAGCCGAGCGCGGAGGGCCTTGATCAAGCCGGCGCCAAGCCGATCGCCTGACTCTTCGGCCGCAATCAGAAATACGCGTCGTGGTGCGGTTGTGCGATCCAGCATCACGCAGGCAGCCCGATCACAAAAACATCTGCCTGATCGGCCTTTGCGGTCATCACATCGGCCTCAGCGACAAGCGTGCGTCCGGCGACGACCCCGATGCCTGCAAGTCCGGCGGTGATAATCCCATCGATGGTCTTCGGCCCGAGGGTCGGAAGATCGAAGCGCAGATCCTGGGTAATTTTCGGCATCTTGACCAGCACGCCTCGTCCTGGCTTGGCGCGTATGCGTCCCTCCGTGCGCAGACGCGCGACCCGTGCGAGCAAGCCATCGGTGCCCTCGATATCTTCAATCGCAACGACATGACCGTCGATAACCACGACGGCCTGACCGACATCGAACGGACTTAAAGCGCCCATCAGATCGCGTCCCTTCGCGATATCCGCCTTCTCACCCTCATCTGGTGTTCGGCGCGTGATGCTGCCTTCCGGCATCAGCAATTCCGGGGCGACGTCCTGAATGCCGACGACGCGAAAACCGTGGCGTGCAAGGATGCCGCTGATGCCAGACAGCAGATGGTCATCCCCGCCGCGCAGTGCTGAGGCGATCGCCGGTATCGCGCGCAATGTTCCGAAGTCGAGGCGGATTTCCGACAACGCAGGCCGCACCAGACCGCCGATAAACACGATGTCCCGGCACCCTTCGGTACGCATGAGACGTGTCAATCGTCCGACCTGGCCAAGTGCCACCCAGTGGTGGGGAAAGCGCTCGACCTGAGCAGGATCGCAGAAACCGCGGATCGCAAAGACAAACGGCTTGATTCCCCGCGCCTTCAGCAATTCCGCTACTGAAAACGGCAAGGCGCCGCTTCCGGCGACAATGCCAACAGTTGCGGAAAGCGCGGAAGCCGTGGTCATGGCGGATTGAGGTTGGAACGTTCTGTGGACTTGTTGGGATTATTGTGGGCCATGCAGAGCGGGCGCTTAACGCCGCCTCCGATGAAGGTCAAAATCTCCGCGATCGCCGGATCTGCATCTGCCATTGGACGAAGAGCCTCGAGTCGCTCAGCGAAAATTCCGCCGCCGTGGAAGAGTTTTTGATAAAATTCCCGCACCACCTGAAGCCGCTTATGCGTAAAACCTCGGCGTCGCATGCCGACGACATTCAGGCCCGTGAGGTGAGCAACCTGACCATTCGCAAGACCGTATGGAATGACATCATGGCGAACGCCGGAAACGCCGCCGATCATGACCTGGCTTCCGATACGAACGAACTGGTGAGCCGCGGACAATCCGCCGAAATAAACAAAATCGCCAATCTCGCAATGGCCGCCCAACGTTGCACTGTTGGCGAAAATCGCATTGTCGCCGACCACGCAGTCGTGTCCGACATGTGAGTAGGCCATGAAGAAACCGCGGCTGCCGACGCGCGTAATTCCGCCGCCCTTCACCGTGCCGACGTTCATTGTCACGCTTTCACGAATGACGCACGCGTTGCCGATTTCAAGCTTGGTTGGCTCGTCCCGATAGCCCAGATCTTGCGGCGGCGCCCCCAGCGAAGCGAACGGATGGACGACACACTCAGCCCCGAGGGTCGTATGACCAGCGACGTTGACGTGCGACACCAACTTGGTGCCGGAGCCGATCGTCACATTCGGCCCGATAACGCAATAAGGACCGATTGAAACGCCATCTCCAATCACGGCACCATCTTCAATCCGTGCCGTGGGATCAATCTTCGTCATCAGCTCCTCTTCAGACACTTGCCATGCGGGCGAGCCCGCATCGTAATATCGATATGACGCCTTCGGTTATCTCTTCCACTTAGGCGATGGCGGGCAATCTGTGTGGTCATGAATTGTTACGCATGATGACCAACTGACCATCATCGTTCGATACATGCTTAATCCGCCAGCATGGCGCCGACATCGGCTTCAGCGACGACTTTGCCGTTCACGCGCGCCTCTCCATGAAACCACCACATCTCCTTGCGGCGCGTGATGAGGTTCATGTGATAGTGGATGACGTCGCCAGGCCCTGCGGGCTTGCGGAATTTGCACTTGTCGACGGTCAGAAAATACACGGCCGTCGGCCGATCCGTCTCGGTGGACAGCATTCCAATAACGCCGGCCGTTTGCGCCATGCCCTCAATCATCAAGACGCCCGGATAGATCGGACGATTCGGAAAATGACCGGCGAGCTGCGGCTCGTTGATCGTGACGTTTTTGATGCCGATGCCGCTGAAATCGCTGCGAACATCGATCACCCGATCAATGAGCAAAAACGGATAACGATGCGGCAACGTCTTGAGAATCGTTGCGATGTCTACCGCTTCGATGGTGATCGGCGCCTGCGCTTCCATTATGTCTGCCCCTTGTCGCCCGCAGCGGACGGCTTCGATTTCGTTTTCTGACTTCCTTCCCGGCCCAGGCGTTCGACCTCGAACAATTCGCGAAAGAATTGTTTGATCGGCTTGGCCGGCGACCCGCCCCACTTCGCTCCGGCGGGCACCTCACCGACGACACTGCTGCGCGCAGCAATCTGCGCACCTTCGCCAATTGTTGCGTGGTCGCTCACTCCGATGCGCGCGCCGAGAACGACACCGTCGCCAAGGATGGAACTGCCCGCGATGCCGCTCTGGCTGACGACGATGCAATTCCGCCCAATGATCACGTTGTGGCCGATCTGAACCAGATTGTCGATCTTACTACCTTCCCCGATTACCGTATCGTTCAAGGCACCGCGATCGATCGTCGAGCTGGCGCCGATCTCGACGGCGTTCTGGATGATCACCCGTCCGGTCTGCGGGATTTTAACGTGCCCCTTGGCTCCGGGCATATAGCCAAACCCGTCCTGCCCGATCCGGCAGCCCGGGTGAATGATGACCTCGTTGCCAATCAGCGCACAAAGGACCGTTGAGGACACCCCGATGCTGCAATCGCGGCCGATGCGGACGCCTGCTCCGATCACGGCACCGGCCCCGATCACCGTTCCCGAACCGATTTCGACGTCCGGTCCAATGACCGCGAGCGGATCGACCACCACATCCTCTTCAAGCCAGGCGGTGGGGTGGACCACGGCCGAGGGAGCTATTTGGCTGTTATCGAACGAAGAGGCCGGCCGCAGCGTATCCGGATAAAGCTGCCGCATCACCGCGATAAACGCGCGGTACGGGTTGGCAACCCGCAGGACGGCCACATGGGACGGCACGGAGGCTTCCAACAGCTCATTCACCAGACAGGCGCCCGCATGGGTTCGCCCCAACTGGTCGGCGTATTTCTTCTGCTCGCAGAACGTCAGATGGATTGGCCCTGCCCGGTCGAGCGCAGCTGTTCCAAGGACCACACGCCCTCCGAACGAAGGGTCGGCCAGCTGTGCTCCGGTCAGCGTTGCTAAATCCGCCAGCGTTGTGGGCTGAGGGCGTTTAAAGAACGTCGGCTGCGTCATTTCACCCGCCGCGATGAGGGAAAACCACTTTCCCGCGACGTGATCCTCGACTCGCAGACGGAAAATGCCAAGTCCCGCTGATTTGAGCCTGTCACATCAGCAAGGCTTGTGTCTTCGGTGTAAGGCTTTTCCGCCCCCAAGACGAGCCTAGTTGGGCAAAAAACCTGATTATACAACAACAAAGCGGGTACCGGCTGAGCCAGTACCCGCTTCGCTTTCAACTCCATCCGCCGGCTTAGAACGAGGTTCCGCCGCCGAACCGGAATTCCTGAACCTGGTCGTATTTGCTCTTCGTAACCGGGATCGCGTAGTCGAAGCGCAGCGGTCCGAACGGCGACTGCCAGATCAAGCCGACACCAACCGATGTACGAACCAAGCCATCATCCGCGCCGACCGTCAGACATTCAGCGGTCGCGGCCCAGCAGGTCGACCCCTTATAGTCGAACAGCGAACCGGCATCGGCGAAGACAGCGCCCTTCAAGCCAATTTCCTTCGGCAGGAACCAGAACGGCATCTGCATTTCGACCGATGCGCCCCAGTACTTCGTGCCACCCAGTGCGTCATTATAGGTACCTGGCGTAATATCGCGCGGACCGATGCCGAGCGGAGCAAAACCGCGAACGAGGTTCGGACCCATCTGGAAGTGATCCAGCATGCGGATGTCCTTGCCGGTCTGGTTCAGAATACCGCCCTGCAAGTGCAGCAAGCCGATGATATCAGCGACGATCGGCGTATAGGCCTTAATGTCAGCGGTGGTCTTGAGGTAGCTCACATCACCACCAACGCCCGCGAAGTCCTGGTTCAGGCTGGCGAGGATACCGGTGGTTGGATCCTTGTTGTTGTCGAGGGTGTTGTAGGCGAGCGAATAGCCAACCGCCGAGGTCAGAGCGGCGCCGCTCTGCAGCTCCTTACGAACTGCAAGCGAGGCTTCGCCGTCGCTGAAGCAGTTGTTGCTTACGCTGTTAAATCCACCCAAATTGAAGGAACCGTCCCCAGCCGGAGTACCATTCTGGATGATATTAGCCGGTGTCGGGAAAAACGGCAGGTTTGGGTTTGCCGGATTGTTGTTACAATTCGTCAGATAAGACGGCAGCGTGATCTTCTGCTGCGAGATCGAATAACGCAGCTGCAAGTTCAGGTCTTCACGCAGCTGGAAGCCGAGGCGCGGACTGAAGCCCAACGTCGAAGAGTCATAGGAAACGTAGCTCGAGGCAAGCTGCTTGCGTTGATACAGGTCGAGACCCAGAGCCACGCGATAGCCCAGCAGATACGGTTCGACGAATGACAGCGCGTAACCCTGCGTACGCTGGCCGTACTGAACCGACGCCTTCGCAAACAGGCCGCGTCCCAACAGGTTGCGCTCGGACACGCTGACTTCACCCAGGAGACCGTCCGCAGTCGAGTAACCGCCCGACACTGAGAAGTCACCGGTCGACTTTTCTTCAACGTCCACATTGAGAACAACGCGGTCGTTCGAAGAGCCCGGTTCTGTCCCGATCTTCACGGTCTTGAAGTAGTCGAGATTCTTGAGGCGGCGTTCGGCACGGTCAACCAGCGCGCGGTTGTAGGCATCGCCTTCCGAAATGTCGAACTCGCGGCGAATCACGTAGTCGCGGGTACGAGTGTTGCCGCGCACGTTGATGCGCTCGATGTAAGTGCGCGGTCCCTCTTCCACGGCGAAGACGATCGAGACGGTGTGCGCCTCGAAGTTGCGATCGCCACGTGGCTTCACCGTCGCGAACGCATAGCCGCGACGCGAAGCCTCGATCGTCATTTCTTCAACGGACTTCTCAACCGCCTCGGCGTTGTAGATTGATCCGACGCTGACACGCGACAGGCTGCGGAATGAGTTGCCATCCAGGTTTGGAATGGAGGATTGGAAATCCACCGAACCCACGCGGTACTGCTGGCCTTCCTCGATCTTGAAGCTGACGATGAAGCCCTTACGCGCTGGGTCATATTCAGTCAGTGCGGCGACGATCTGAACGTCGGCATAGCCGTTCTTCAGGTAGAAACGACGCAGAACGTCACGATCCGCCTCGATCCGGTCCGGATCATAGACGTCGTTGCCGCCGAGGAAGCTCAGGAAATTGGATTCACGGGTCTTGATCACGTCCTTCAAGCGGTAGGACGAATAAGCCTGATTTCCAATGAATTCGATGACCTTGACGCCGGTCTTCGGGCCTTCGGTGATTTCAAACACCAAGTCGACGCGGTTGTTGGGCTGATCGATGATTTTTGGCTCGACACGAACGTCATAACGCCCGTTCCGGCGATAGATTTCGGAGATACGCTGGGTATCCGACTGAACCATCGCGCGCGACAGCGTTCCACGGGCCTTGGACTGAACTTCAGCCTGGAGCTGCTCGTCCTTGACCTTCTTGTTACCTTCGAAGGCGACGCGGTTGATCACCGGGTTTTCGACGACCACAACCACCAGACGTCCACCGGCCTGGTTGATCTTCACGTCCTGGAACAGGCCGGTCTCGATCAGGGCCTTCAGCCCGTCGTCGATTCGAACGCTGTCGAGGCGACCGTTAGGGCCGGGCTTGAAATACGAGCGGATGGTATCGGCCTCAATACGCCGATTCCCCTCAACACCGATGGATGAAACGGTCTGAGCAGACGCTGGGGACGACACAAACGACACTGTCGTCACTGCCGCAATTGGCAACGCACACATGATGAGGGCGGCGGCCAAGCCACCCCGTAGCACTCGCAATCCAAACATCATGCGCCAGGCGCCCTTGTCATTCCTTGCCGACTGATTCCAGTCGGGAGATTCCCACTTGTTGCCTGCTTGTAGCTAATTTTAACCAGCGGGCAAACGTCCTTTCGCAGCGCAATTCCAATTTCCCAACAAGACGTTGCTGATCGGCCACGTTTATCCAAGCAGGCTCTTTAACCACGGAACCTGGTGCACATCATTGTAAAACGTAAAGACTACCAACATCAGAATCAGCGCCAGCCCAATCCTGAAGCCGAATTCCTGCGAACGGTCGGACATTGGGGTGCCTTTCAGCGCCTCGACCGCATAGAACAAAAGGTGTCCACCATCCAAAAGCGGCACGGGAAACAGGTTCAACAAGCCGATAGAGACGGAAAGCACCGCTGCAAGGTGGATGAGAGGCGCCAGGCCAAGGGTCGCGACCTGTCCCGAGATCTGAGCGATTCGCACCGGGCCGCCGATCTGATCGGTGCTGGCGCGTCCCACCAGAACCTTGCCGATATATGACAGGGTCTGGTCCACCACGAACCAGGTTTCCTTGACCCCCAGCCAGACTGCGGTGGCGGGATCGACACGCTGAACGGCCGCGGCATCCTCAGGCGATGTCGCTCGGGTGATGCCGAGGACCCCCATCCGGTGCTTATTGCCAAAATTGTCCGTGACCTCTCGCAGTTCCGGCGTCGCGTGCAGGGTCACCGCACCATTGGCGCGCTTGACCGTGAAGGTCATGGGAACTCCCGCGGAGGAGCTCACGATCCGCTGCATGTCGGTGAAGTTCTCGATGGCGTTACCGTCAATCGCCGTCACGACGTCGCCGGATTTGAAGCCGGCGGTCGCCGCCGCGCTGTTCTCTTGAACGGTGTCGACACGCGCACTCTGGTTCGGCTTGCCGAAGAACGTGAACAGCGTCGCAAAAATAACAATGGCCAAAAGGAAATTCGCGATCGGCCCGGCAGCTACAATCGCCGCGCGCGGACCGACCTTCTTGCCATGGAAGCTGACGCTGCGTTCCTCGTCGGTCATCTTCGTCAGCGCGTCGGAGGACGGCGTGCTCGCCTCGGAGTCGTCGCCGAAAAACTTGACGTACCCACCAAGCGGAATCGCGGAGATCCGCCAACGGGTGCCGTGGCGATCGTTGAACCCGACGAGTTCCGGCCCGAACCCGAGTGAGAACGTTAACACCCGCACGCCGGCCCAACGCGCGACGAGGAAATGCCCGAGTTCGTGGAAGAAGACGACGATGGTCAGAACGAACAAAAATGGGACGATGTAGCCGATCAGGCCATGACTTAACGTACTGAAACTATGGAGTAAAAAGTCCACAATTGTATCCCTCACCGGCCAATCTAAACGCGGTCCCCAATCGTCTACGATGCCTTTAAGGCTAATTGAGGCGCAAGAGTCGCCGCTACATTTCGAGCATTATAGTCAATATTGAGTGCTTCGTCCGCACTGGCCGGGGCCTTGTTGTTGCCTTGGCGAGCCATGGCGCTCATCGTCGCCTCGACCAACAGCGGAATACCGCCGAAACCGATTTTGCGGTCCAGGAAGGCAGCCACTGCCACCTCGTTTGCGGCATTCAGGATGGTCGGGACAGCACCGCCCGCGACCAACGCTTCCTGCACAAGGCGAAGCGCCGGGAAACGGACCGGATCCGGCGCTTCGAAGGTCAATTGGCCGATTTGCGCAAGGTCGAGCCGGTTGGCCGGACCATCAATCCGTTCCGGCCACGCCAGACAGTGCGCGATCGGCGTGCGCATGTCGGGGGCTCCCATCTGTGCGACCACCGAACGATCGGAGAACTCGACCAGCCCGTGGATGATCGATTGCGGATGCACCAGCACGTCGATCTGGTCAGCCCGCAACTCGAACAGATGGTACGCTTCGATGATTTCGAGCGCCTTGTTGAACATGGTGGCGGAGTCGATGGTGATTTTCCGCCCCATGCTCCAGTTCGGATGCTTGAGTGCCTGTTCGACAGTCGCGTTTTCGATCTGCGCCAGCGTCGCCGAACGGAACGGCCCTCCCGATGCGGTCAGAATGACTCGCACGAGATCTTCACGACGACCGGCACCCATGGCCTGAAATAATGCATTGTGCTCGGAATCGACCGGCAGAACCGTCGCGCCATTGGCCGCGGCGTGACGCATAAAAACTTCGCCGGCGCAGACAAGGCATTCCTTGTTGGCCAGCGCCACCACCACACCACGGCCGGCAGCGGCCATGGCCGGCTTCAGCCCGGCGGCCCCGCTCATCGCGGCCATCACCCAGTTGGCCGGACGAAGTGCTGCTTCGACGAGCGCGCTCTCGCCTGCCCCCGCCTCGATGCCGGAGCCTGCAAGCGCGTCCTTCAGATCGGCGTAACATTTTTCATCGGCGACGGCTGCGAACTTGACGTTGAGTTCGCGCGCGAGCTTGGCCAGTTCGCCGACGTTGCTGTGCGCGGTCAGCGCCTCAACACGAAACTTGCCCGACGAACGGCGCACCAGATCAACCGTGCTCTGACCAATGGAGCCTGTCGCACCGAGAATAGTGACAACACGATCCTTCGTGAGCGCGTGTTGATTCTTGTTGAGGGGAACTGCATTCATCACATCACCAAATCATGAAACCGTGGCCGACACCGTCGAGCCCGCCACGCGTAAAGCCAATCAACGCAGCAAAAACAATCGCCGCAACGAAACCGTCGAGCCGGTCCAGCAATCCGCCGTGACCGGGAATGATCTGACTCGAATCCTTGACGCCGAACCGGCGCTTGATCGCGGACTCGAACAGGTCGCCAAGCTGTGACACCACCGACAACACTGCTCCGAGCATCAGCAGCGGAAACATTCGGCCAAAGCCGAGAAGCGCAAACGCCGCAGCAATGATCAGACTTAAAACCAGCCCGCCGATGGCTCCGGCCCAGGTCTTTTTCGGGCTGACCCGTGGCCAAAGCTTTGGGCCGCCGATGCCACGACCGGCAAAGTAACCGCCGATGTCAGTCACCCAAACCACGAGCAAAACGAACATCAGCGCAACAAAACCCATGCCGGGATCGAAACGCACCAGCACCGCCGCGACGAGTGCCGCGGCGGCATAAGCAAATCCGCTCGATGTCCACCAACGCTGTTCCTGCGCGAGAAGCGCCACCAAAACAACGCCGACGGCAAAAGCCGCCAGCATCAACCCGGGCTTCCCAAGCGCAAGTAACAGACCGGCTGCCACCAGCGCAGCCACTCCGACCCCGACAACCGGCCAGTTGCGGGAGGCGCCGACGATCATCAACCATTCAAAATAAAGCAAGGCAGCCGCGGCCATCACCAGCAGAAGCCAGAGCCAGCCCCCTAACCAGGCGATCGCAATGGTCAGCGGTGCGAGCACGAGTGCTGCGACAACACGCATGAACAGATTGCTCGCGCCCCGGGGAACGTCTGGTGTCATTGGGGTGTCCGGCGTCACGCCGCTCACGATCCGGTCTTCGCGACCAAGCCACCGAAACGGCGCTCGCGTGTCGCGTATTCGGCGATCGCACCTTCGAGCGCCGCCTTATCGAAATCCGGCCAATGAATAGGCACGAACACCAGCTCGCTGTAGGCAGCCTGCCACATCAGGAAATTCGACAGACGCTGTTCGCCGCTGGTGCGGATAATCAGATCCGGATCTGGAATGTCCGGCGCATCGAGATGTTGTCCCAACGCCTCGGCCGTGATCGTCGACGGATCACGTTTTCCCTCTGCCACTTCGCGCGCGAGCCGTTGCGCCGCGCTCGCGATCTCCTGCCGCGATCCGTAGTTGAACGCGACAACAAGTGTCAGTCGGCTGTTGTTGCGGGTGAGATCCTCGGCCTCGTTCAGCAGCGAACAGATGTCAGGCTCGAGACCTGCTCGCTCGCCGATAATCCGCACGCGCACACCATCACTGTGCAACGTGGCCAGATCGTTGCGGATGAAGCGCCGCAACAGGCCGAACAGATCGCCGATCTCGCTTGCGGGCCGTGACCAGTTTTCCGAACTGAACGAGAAAATCGTCAGGTACGAAATGCCGAGCTCATGGGAGGCGCGCACGACCCTCCGCAGGGCTTCAACCCCGCGCCGATGACCTTCGGCTCGCGGCAATCCGCGCGCCGCGGCCCATCGGCCATTGCCGTCCATGATGATCGCGACATGCCGCGGCCCGCCGGATCTAGCCGGTCCATCGCTGTTGGGCATGGCGCCATTGGACATCGAGGAAGCTCTTAAACCGTGAGAATTTCTTTTTCCTTGGTGGCCAGCAGCTTGTCGATGTCAGCGATGGTGGCGTCGGTCGCCTTCTGGACCTCACCCGAATGACGCTCCTGGTCGTCCTCGGAGATCTTGTGATCCTTTTCGAGCTTCTTGACGACATCAAGACCGTCACGACGAACGTGACGAACCGCAACGCGTGCAGCCTCCGCATACTTATGCGCGACCTTCACCAGTTCCTTGCGGCGCTCCTCGTTGAGTTCAGGGATGCGCAGCCGGATCACCTGTCCTTCCGTGGCCGGGCTGAGGCCGAGGTTGGAATTGACGATCGCGGTCTCGACAGCCTTCACCATCGACTTGTCCCAGACCTGAACCGACAACAGCCGTGGTTCAGGTACGCTCACCGTCGCGACCTGATTCAGCGGCATGTGGCTGCCATACGCGTCCACCTGCACCGGTTCGAGCATCGAAATTGCTGCACGCCCGGTCCGCAATCCGCCCAGTTCGTGCTTCAACGAGGCGACCGCGCCTTCCATGCGACGCTTCAAATCGTTGAGATCAAAATTCCCAGCCGTCATGCGATGATGCTCCTTCTTCGTCCGACATGCTGATCAAGGATGAGCTATGTCGTGTATCTTCTTGTTCGCTCACGATCTTTTCCGAGGTCGCCTCGGAGATCGTGTAATGTCTCAACCGGCGACGATCGTTCCCTTGCCCTTCCCGCTCAGGATCGCGCCGATCGATCCTGGCTCGGCAATCGAGAACACGATGATAGGCAATGACGTTTCCCGGGCAAGCGCGAAGGCCGTCGCATCCATCACCTTATAGCCGCCTTCGACGGCCTGCGAATGGCTCAGCCGTTCGAACCGCGTCGCGGTCTTGTCCTTCTTGGGGTCCGCGCTATAGACGCCGTCAACGTTGGTCGCCTTCAGGACCGCCTGCGCGCCGATCTCTGCCGCGCGCAAAACCGCCGTCGTATCCGTGGTAAAATAGGGATTGCCGGTGCCTCCGGCGAGCAAAACGATCCGGCCCTCGGCCAGGTATCGATGCGCGGCGCCCCGCGTAAACAACTCGCAGACCTGCGGCATGACGAATGCTGACAGCGCGCGCGCGGACTGGCCCTTCCGGCCCAATGCAGACTCCAGCGCCAGACAATTCATTACCGTGGCGAGCATGCCCATGGTGTCGCCGGTGGTCCGCGACACGCCGCGGGACGAGACTTCGACACCGCGAAAGATGTTGCCGCCGCCGACAACGACCGCGATTTCAACGCCAAGCTCGCGCGCTTTGATCAGGTCGCCGGCAATGCGGTCAATGGTCGGCTGATGAATACCGAAGGCCTGATCTCCGGCGAGATATTCGCCGGAGAGCTTGATAACGACGCGTCGGTAAGCCGGTTCACTCATAATGCGATCGCCCTATCTCTCGAGTTGAGCGCATTCCAGAGCAGCGTTCCGGCCGATGCGCCGTGTCGTCAGCCCTGCCCGGCAGCGGCCGCGACTTCAGCAGCGAAGTCCGATTCCTGCTTCTCGATTCCCTCGCCGAGAGCATAGCGCACAAATCCAGCAAGCTTGATAGGCGCGCCAACTTTACCTTCAGCGTCCTTCACGGCCTGGCCAACGCTCTTGGCGTTGTCGTGGATGAATGCCTGCTCCAGCAAGGTCACTTCCTTGTAGTAGGTCTTCAGGCCCGATTCGACGATCTTCTCGATCATCGCGTCCGGCTTGCCCTGCTGACGGTACTTGTCAGCCATAACGTCCTTTTCGCGGCGCACCACTTCCGGATCGAGGCTCGCGGCATCGAGAGCCTGCGGGTTGGAAGCCGCAACGTGCATCGCGATCTGGCGGCCGAGCGCAGCGAGTTCGTCCTTCGAACCGGTGGATTCGAGGGCGACGATCACGCCCATCTTGCCGAGGCCGTCGATGACCGCGTTGTGGACGTAGCTGGCGATCACACCGTCGTTGACGGACAGCGAAGCCGCGCGACGCAGCGTCATGTTCTCGCCGATGGTTGCGATCGCGTCCTGAATGGCACGCTCGACAGTGATGTCGCCGACCTTGGCAGCCTTGATGGTTTCAACATCGTCGCCGGCCTTGATGGCGACCTGACCGATCATCTTGACGAGGCCCTGGAACTGCTCGTTACGCGCGACGAAGTCGGTCTCGGAGTTCACTTCGACGACGACGCCCTTGGTGCCGGACACCACAGCCGCGATCAGACCTTCTGCAGCAACGCGGCCAGCCTTCTTGGCGGCCTTCGAAAGACCCTTTTTGCGCAGCCAATCGACCGCCGCTTCCATATCGCCGTTGTTCTCGTTGAGAGCCTGCTTGCAATCCATCATGCCTACGCCGGTCTTCTCGCGCAGATCCTTGACCATTGCTGCTGTGATCGTTGCCATCGTCGGATGTCCTTTGCCTGTGCGGGCCGTGCGGCGCAGCGATGTGCTGGCATGCCGGGATCGACGCGCAGGATTTTCTACTCTGGAAATATCGCGGCCGGGTGACCGGCCGCGAGATTGCTTTTCCGCTTATTCCGCTTCTGCGGTAAGTGCCTTGGACTGGGCGACCCAGCCATCGACACGTGCGGGAAGACCGACTTCGTCGCCGATCTTGTGAGCGGTCGCGTGGTCGAGCTCGGCGATCTGCCAGAAGTGGAAGACGCCAAGATCGTTCAGCTTCTTCTCGATCGCACCGGACACGCCGGTCAGCTTCTTGAGATCGTCAGCAACACCGCGCGGACCGGCAAGGCCCTGGAAGCCGTCAGACTTCGTAGACACCGCTTCCTGCGTCGGGTTGGACAGAGCACCGATGTCGATGCCGGCGTCGCCCTGACCGCGCGAGATGCCATCGATGGCTGCGCGGGCAATCAGATCGCAATACAGCGAAATCGCACGACCGGCGTCGTCGTTGCCCGGGATCACATAGGTGATGCCCTTCGGATCGGAGTTGGTATCGACGACAGCCGCGACCGGGATGTTGAGCCGCTGGGCTTCCTGGATCGCGATGTCTTCCTTGTTGGTGTCGATAACGAAGATCAGGTCGGGCAAGCCGCCCATGTCTTTGATGCCGCCGAGCGAGCGGTCGAGCTTGTCGCGCTCGCGCTGCAGCGTCAGGCGCTCCTTCTTGGTGTACTGAGCGCTCTCACCGGAGTTGAGCATCTCGTCGAGCTGACGCAGACGCTTGATCGAACCGGACACAGTCTTCCAGTTGGTCAGCGTGCCGCCGAGCCAGCGCGAGTTGACGAAGTACTGCGCGGAACGCTTCGCGGCTTCCGCCACGCCGTCCTGAGCCTGGCGCTTGGTGCCGACGAACAGAATACGACCGCCCTTGGAGACCGTATCGCTGACAGCCTGCAGCGCGCGATGAAGCATCGGCACGGTCTGCGCGAGATCGATGATGTGAATGTTGTTGCGGGCACCGAAGATGTAATCCGCCATTTTCGGATTCCATCGGTGAGACTGGTGACCAAAGTGCACGCCAGCTTCCAAAAGCTGACGCATGGAAAATTCAGGTAGCGCCATAGAGATATTCTCCGGTTGGTTCCTCCGGAAACGTGTGAGCAAGACGCACCTTCAAAGCAGAATTGCCTTGCGGCCGGCTTGCCACCGGACGGCCTTTGAGAGCCATGTTTCCGTGTGAGATGCGCGGCTTATACTCATCCGCCCGCTGTTAAGCAAGCGATTCCAGCGGCTTTTGAGCCTCTCCGTTCCCCGTTTGCCCAGCCCTTTCTACTGCCCCGGCAGCTTTCTCGCCGCCGGAGCCGGACGTGCAGGAACGGGCCGCGCAGGAGCCGGCCGCGGCGCCATTTGGGGGCGCGGAGCCATCTGGGGCCGTGGGGCCATCTGGGGTCTGGGCGCCATCTGCGGGCGTGGTGCCACCTGCGGTCGAGGTGCCATTTGAGACCGTGGCGCCATCTGCGGCCGCGGCTGAATCGCAGGACGCTGGAATTGCGGCTGCGGCCTTGGCGCGACCGGTCTTGGCGCCACCTGGGGTCTTGCTGCTTGCGCCGGACGCTGGAACTGGGGACGCGGGGCGGCCTGAGGGCGTTGAGGAGCCGGGCGCTGGATCTGAGGCCGGGCCTGAATCTGGGGCGAAGGCCGGCCGTCCGGCCCACCGCGACGTCGATCCGGTTGCTGCACATCGGGTCTGGAACCGGGGCTCGTGCCCGCGCCGGGGGCGCGATCACCACGATTGAAACGCTGACCTCCAGGCCCCTCACGTCCCGCCGCTGCAGGCGGCTGACCTGCAGCGGGCGGAGTGCCTTCGACACCTGGAACCGGCAGCGTATTCGCTCTAGGAGCACCTCGCCGATTGGCTCCCGGCAATGGCTGACCAGGCCTCACATTGGCGTTTGGCGTAGGCTGCCCTGGGAGTACCTGACCGGGCCGCGCGCCAGCGGCCCCCGGCTGGCCCGGGAGTGCTTGGCCCGGCCGAGTGCCGATCGCTGCGGGTTGACCCGGGCCACTCGGCCGACCGCGGCCGGGTACCACCCCCGCCGGTGCAGTCACCCGGCCCTGACGGAACAGATTGGCCCGGCGCGTTGCCGAAGGCGGCAGGCCCGGAGCAAAAGCGGGCCGCTGGAGGGCGGTCGCGGCATTCCCGCGCGACCCCGGCCGGAAACGATTGGGACCACCCGCCCCCGGCGGCGGCCTGCGGTTGATGATGTCGTTGATGACCGACCTGTTATGGATGTTTCGGAACAGAAAACGGTTGATCGGTGGCCTCACGTAGACCGGCGGACGCACATAGACCGGGATCGGCACGAACACCGGCTGCGGCAGATAGAAGAAGCCGGTGTCCACCACAAGCGGCGGATCGAGGGTGACAAAATCATCCGGCGGCGGCGGCAGGAAAAACACGGCGGGCGGTGGCGGCGGCGCAAAATCATAGACCGGATCACCGAACATCAGGACCGGCTGATCGAAGTACGCGAGTTCGTCCTGCGGCGGTGGCGGCACGTCATAGGCATATTCGTCAAAGGTCGGCGGCGGTTCAGTCGCAGCCGCAATGATCGCAAGCCGGCGCCGTGCATCGGCGGCGTGCGGGCCGCGCGGATAACGCTTCAAATAAGACCAATAGGCCTGCGACGTGTCCGCTTTGTAGGTTCGCCGCCACGTGATGGCTTCGCGGCGCGCAGCCACGATCGCCCTCACCCGCTTCGCCATCGGATCGTCCGGATACGCCGCGAGAAAACTCTCGTAGTCAGCGAGCGTGTCCCGTTCGAGCGCTGCGGTGTACGCATCCTTCGCGTCCATGTCCTTTATGGACTTCGCGCGCTGAGCCGCGTCCTGATCCGCAGCAACCGCCGGTGCATCGGACGCGCGTTCGAAGAACAGGAATTGTCCTTCCAGCTTTTGCGCATCCCATGGCACCTCGGCGCCCTTGGTCACTTCGTTCACGCGCAGACGCACGCGGTTGAACACCTCCGGCAGATCGATGCCGCCGGCGCGGATCATTTCGGCGAGCGCCTGTGCATAGGCGCCGTAAGATCCGGTCTCGTTCGGCCCGACGGTTCCGGGCGTGGCGTTGAAGGCCACGAGGCTTTTGGGCTCAGGCTCGATCAGCGCAAGGCCACCTGCCAATGGCTGGCCTTCTTTCGCAAACGGATGAGCGTGCGCAGCATCGAGGACGAACACCGTGGCCTTCAAGGGCAATGCCGAGAGCTGGCGCATATAGTCGCCGACGCGCAGGCCTTCGACCGGAATGTCGGTATCGCGCTGCGCATTGGCGTCAACGGGCATGAAATAATTCTCGCCCGCAAGCTGCACGCCATATCCGGCGAGATAGACGAACGCGACGGTTCCGGGTCCCGACGATTGCGCCTTCTGGATGAAGTCACGGAACGTCTGGCGCAACGTTTCGCCATCCAGGTCGCGCGCGCCGACGACATCAAAACCGGCCGCCTGCAGTGTCTGCGCGATCAGGCCGGCGTCATTTGCAGCGGTGGCTAAAGGTGAACTCGCGTAGTTGCCGTTCCCGATCACCAGCGCGATACGGTTCTCTTGCTGCTGCTCTTGTGCGTGCGATGCAGAAATACCGGCAACAAAGAGAAGAAGTGCCGCGACACCAAGAAACCTGGCAAACCTGCGCATCACACGAGTCCTGTCCAAACGAGTGCGACAAGTGAATTCCTCTTCGCATGAACAGAGGTTGAACGAAACAGAGACGCAACAGATCACCGCTTCATGTCGCGACGCAATGTCGCAAGCGCGAGAGCGTTTGCGACTTCGCCGCCTGCGATTACGGAAGGCCGCTGCTAAAGCGTTTGAACGTCGACCACGCCGGTGACAGCCTTCAAGGCGCCGGCGATCTGCGGCGAAACGCGGAACCGGCCCGGCAGCTTCATTTCCACTTCGGTCTGCAGATCGAGCAGCATGACCAGCGTCACCTCGCCGTCGCCGCCGGATTGTAGCGGCGCGGACCTCACAGTCGGAATTCCGTTCGAACTGCCTGCCGTCGATGTCTGGTGGCTCTCAAGCCGTTTGGCGATGGAGTCGAGCGGCTTGTCATCGCGCACGAAGATGCGAAGCCCCTTTTGGGTTTTCGCCGCCGCATCGTCGAGCGGCTCTGCATGAAGAATGCGCGCGCGCACGTCTTCGCCCTGCAGTTCGGCGCCAAGCTGCATCAGCACTGCGGACCCCGGCTCCAGCACATCGCGATATTGCGCAAGGCCCTCCGAGAACAGCACCGCTTCAAAGTGCCCGGTCGGATCGGACAGGCCGATGATGCCCATCTTGTTGCCGGTCTTGGTCCGGCGCTCCATGCGCGACACAACGGTGGCCGCAACACGGCCAGCCGTCGCACCACTCTTCACCGCGCGTGAGAATTCGCTCCACGATTGCACGCGCAGACGCTTCAGTGCGGTTTCGTAGTCATCCAACGGATGGCCCGACAGGAAGAAGCCGATCGCATCATATTCGCGCCTCAGCCGGTCCGCCGGCAGCCAAGGCTCGATGTTCGGCAGCACGATGCTCGGCGCATCCGCCATGCCGCCGAACATATCGTTCTGCCCGGACGTGGAGGCCTCGTGACTGCGCTGGCACGCGGCGAGGATTGCGTCGGCGCCTGAAAACACGCGTCCCCTGTTGGTGTCGAGGGTGTCGAAGGCACCAGCCGCGGCGAGGCTTTCGAGCACGCGCTTGTTGATGGCGCGCGGATTCACCTTCGAGGCGAAATCCGCGAGTGACGTGAACATGCCCTCCCGCCGCGCTTCGACGATCATGTCCACGGCCTGGCTGCCGACGCCTTTGAGGGCCGCGAGTGCGTAGTAGATGGTATCGCCACTGACCTCGAACGTCGAACCGGAGCGGTTGATCGACGGCGGCTCAACCTTCTTGCCGAGACGTTGCGCCTCTGCCCTGAATTCCGACAGCTTGTCGGTGTTGTTCATATCGAGCGTCATCGACGCCGCGATGAACTCCACCGGATAGTGCGCCTTCATGTACGCGGTCTGATAGGACACCAGCGCGTAGGCGGCCGCGTGGCTCTTGTTGAAGCCGTAGTCGGCGAACTTCGCGAGCAATTCGAAGATCGTCTCCGCCTGCGCTTTGGGGATGCCGTTCTTGACCGAGCCGGCGACAAAGATCGCGCGCTGCTTTTCCATTTCCGCACGGATTTTCTTACCCATCGCCCGGCGCAGCAGGTCGGCGTCGCCGAGCGAGTAGCCGGCCATCACCTGCGCGATCTGCATCACCTGTTCCTGGTAGATGATGACGCCGAAGGTTTCCTTCAGGATCGGCTCCAGAATCGGGTGCAGGTATTCGGGTTCTTCATCGCCATGCTTGCGCGCGCAATAGGTCGGGATGTTCGCCATCGGGCCCGGGCGATACAACGCCACCAGCGCGATGATGTCCTCGAAACGGTCGGGGCGCATGTCGATGAGCGCGCGCCGCATGCCCTGGCTTTCCACCTGGAACACGCCGACCACTTCGCCGCGTGCCAGCATCTCGTAGCTGTCTTTGTCGTCGATCGGCAGCGTCGCCAGATCGACGTGAACATTGCGCTGCTTCAGCAGCTTCACGGCGACATCGAGCACCGTCAGCGTCTTGAGGCCGAGGAAGTCGAATTTCACCAGCCCGGCAGGCTCAACCCACTTCATGTTGAACTGGGTGACCGGCATGTCCGATTTCGGATCGCGATACATCGGCACCAGCTCGCTCAGCGGCCGGTCGCCGATCACGATGCCGGCGGCGTGGGTCGAGGCGTGGCGCGTCAATCCTTCGAGGCGCTGCGCAATGTCGAATGCGCGTGCGACCACGGGATCTTCGTCACGGAATGCCTGGAGTTTGGGCTCGCTCTCGATGGCGGCCGCGAGCGTCACCGGCGCGGCCGGGTTTTGCGGCACGAGCTTCGTCAGCCGATCGACCTGTCCATAAGGCATCTGCAGCACGCGGCCCACGTCGCGCAGCACGCCGCGCGCCTGCAGCGTACCGAACGTGATGATCTGCCCGACCTGGTCGCGGCCGTAGCGCTCCTGCACATAGCGGATCACTTCGATGCGCCGGTCCTGACAGAAATCGATGTCGAAGTCCGGCATCGACACGCGTTCAGGATTGAGGAAGCGTTCGAACAGAAGCCCGAAGCGGATCGGATCGAGATCCGTGATCGTCAGCGCATAGGCCACCAGCGAGCCTGCACCGGAGCCGCGGCCCGGTCCGACAGGAATGCCCTGCGCCTTGGCCCACTTGATGAAGTCCGACACGATCAGGAAGTAACCCGAGTAGTTCATTCGGGTAATGACATCGAGTTCGAAGGCGAGACGCTTGCTGTAGTCTTCCTCGGTGATCCCTTGCGACAGACCATGGGTGGTGAGCCTGCGCTTCAATCCCTCCTCGGCCTGACGGCGCAGTTCGGCGCCTTCGGCCGCTTCCGCATCCGCCGCATTGTCGCTGCCGACCGTAAAGCGCGGCAAAATCGGCTTGCGTGTCCGCGGGCGAAACGCGCAGCGTCGAGCAATTTCAACGGTCGACGCCAACGCTTCAGGCAGATCCGCAAACAGCACGGCCATTTCCGCGCGTGACTTGAACCTGTGGTCGGGCGTGAGCTGGTTGCGATCGGTTTCCGACACCAGCCTACCGCCGGCGATGCAGAGCAAGGCATCGTGAGCTTCATAATCGTCGGTGCTGGCGAAGTGCGGCGCATTGGTCGCCACCAAGGGCAGACCCTTGGCATAAGCGAGATCGATCAATGCGGATTCGCTTTTGCGTTCGCTGTCGAGGCCGTGACGTTGCAGCTCGATGTAGAGGCGGTCGCCGAACAGCTTGATCAGCCGTTCGCATCTTGTGTCCGCCAGGGCGGACTGATCGGCGTTGATGGCCTGGGCGATCGGACCATCGGGCCCGCCCGTGAGTGCGATCAGGTGCTCGCTCTCGCCCTCGAGCCATTCGAACTTGATGTGGATGGTCTCGTTGACCGGCGTTTCAAGAAACGCCCGGGAGTTCAGCCGCATCAGGCTGCGATAGCCTTCCTCGCGCATCGCAAGCAAAACGATACGAGCTGGAGCCAATGCATTGCGGGCATTGGGGTCCTGGTCACCGAAATCAACCGCGAGCGAACACCCCGTGATCGGCTGGATACCGGAGGCCGCCAGCTTCTCGGAGAACTCCAGCGAACCGAACATGTTGTCATTGTCGGTCAACGCCAGCGCCGGCTGGTGATCGGCCTTCGCCAGTTCAGCCAGCTTGGGGACGGTGAGCGAAGCCTGCAGCAGCGAATAAGCGGAATGGACGTGCAGATGCACGAATCCGGCGTCCGATCCGGCCAATTTCGGTGATGCGACGTTCGACATGGCAACCTGCAATCTTGGAAAGGACCCTGCTCCCTCACCTTAAGGCGGCGATGGAACAGAGCGACTCAGCAGGGCCGATGGTGGGACCTCGACCTGCAGGTGTCCACGCTCATGACGCTGACAGGCAAAGTCATCTTCCTTTTCCCCAGTCCCTCATCCGGGAACAGGGACCTTAGAGCTGAGGAATGACCTGCGCCCAGATCGCGATCATTCCGACGAACAGCACAACAGAGGCCAGCGCTGCAGCTTCTTCAACGAATGTCTTCAACATGGATCGACTCCACCAAGAACATAATAGGAACATTGTTCTATTTTTGTTCTAGGAGTCAAGCAAGCCGGAAACGCCGCGCGACGACTCACTTAATAAATTCTTAAACGAGAGCTAAGCGACTGAAAGATCGCGGATTTTCGAAATTCGCCCCGCTCAGTCGAGCTCGATGACCTTGCCGTGCTGAATGGACACACGGCGGTCCATGCGCCCCGCCAGCTCCATGTTGTGGGTCGCGATCAGCATCGCCACCCCTGTCGCCCGCACCAGTTGCATCAACGCTTGAAACACGTGATCAGCCGTCTGCGGATCGAGGTTGCCTGTGGGTTCGTCCGCAAACAAGACACGCGGCGCATTGGCAACGGCGCGCGCGATCGCGACGCGCTGCTGCTCGCCACCCGACAGTTCAGCGGGCCGGTGGGTCACGCGCTCGGACAGACCGAGATAGGACAAGATCTCCTGCGAGCGCTTCACCGTTTCCTTGCGGGACAAGCCGCGGATCATCTGCGGCATCATCACGTTCTCAAGCGCGGAGAACTCCGGCAACAGCCGGTGCGATTGATAAACGAAACCGATGTCGGTGCGGCGGATCTGGGTGCGCTCCTTGTCGGACAAGCTCGATGTGGCCGCGCCGCCGATATAGACCTCGCCTTCGTCGGCATGCTCGAGCAGACCGGCGATGTGCAGCAGGGTCGACTTTCCGGTGCCGGACGGCGCGACCAGTGCAACCGACTGCCCTTCCCACAGCGCCAACGTTGCGCCATCGAGAATCGTCAGCGTGTCCTCACCCTGCTTGTAGCGTCTGTGGACGTCATGCAGGTAAACGACCGGGACTTCCTTCTCGTCTTGCTCCATCCCCGTGCTCACTCGTACCTGAGAGCTTCAATGGGATCGAGACGAGCCGCCCGCCATGATGGGTAGAGCGTTGCCAGGAATGACAGGGTCAACGCCATGATCACGACCGCAGCGGTTTCTCCAAAGTCGACCTCGGCGGGCAGCTTTGAGAGGAAATAAAGCTCGGGCGAGAACAGCTCCGTGTTGGTCAACCACGAAATGAACTGCCGGATGTTTTCGATGTTCAGGCAGATCACGAGACCGAGGATGAATCCGACCAAGGTCCCCACCACACCGATGGCGGCGCCCGTAATCAGGAACACCCGCATGATCGACCCCTGGCTCGCCCCCATGGTCCGCAGGATGGCGATGTCGCTGCCCTTGTCCTTCACCAGCATGATGAGGCCGGAGACGATATTCAGCGCGGCGACGAGAACAATCAGGGTCAGGATCAGGAACATCACGTTCCGCTCGACCTGAAGCGCATTGAAAAAGGTCGAGTTGCGCTGTCGCCAGTCGATCAGGAAGATCGGCCGCTGCGCCGCCTCCGTCACGGCTTTCCTGTAGGTATCCACCTTGTCGGGATTGTCGGTGTATATCTCGATCGAGGTCACGTCGTTGGCGCGATTAAAGTAGGCCTGCGCCTCCGGTAACGGCATGAAGACAAACGACGAGTCGTATTCGGACATGCCGATCTCGAAGACCGCCGCCACCTTGTAGGGCTTGATCCGCGGCGTGGTGCCCATGGGCGTGATCGCGCCCCGTGGCGCAACGAGCGTGATGCTATCGCCGGCACGCAGCGACAACTGATCCGCGAGGCGCCGGCCAATGGCAACCCCCTGCCCTTCATCGAAGCCTTCCAGCGTGCCCTGCTTGATGTTCTTCGCAATCGACGTGAGCTTGTTCAGGTCGGCGGACCTGATGCCGCGCACCAGAACACCGGAGGCATTGAACGGCGACGATGCAAGCGCCTGCCCTTCGACGATCGGCGCCGCAAGCCGGATGCCATCGACCGCTGCGATCCGCTCGGCGACGTCGCGCCAGTCAGTCAGCGGCGATTCCAGCGGCTGAACAAGTAAGTGTCCGTTGAGGCCGAGAATCTTGTCGAGCAGCTCTTTGCGAAAGCCATTCATCACGGCCATCACGATGATCAGCGTCGCGACGCCGAGCATGATGCCGAGAAATGAAAATCCTGCGATGACTGAAATGAACCCTTCCTTGCGCCTCGCCCGCAGATAACGGGTCGAGAGCAACCACTCGAAGGGCGCAAAAGGTCGGGTCCGAACTGGCTCGCTCATGTCTGTTCCACGGTCCGGATTTTCACACGAATCGGGCTAATTCTAGTCAGGTGCTTCACCAACTGCGACAGCACCAAGATTAAATCAGTGCATGAAACGGTTGATTGCGTCGTCGAGACTCATGAACTCGCGCGAGCCATCGCTGCGACGCTTGATCTCGACCTTGCCTTCAGCCAATCCGCGCGGACCGATCAACACCTGCCATGGGATGCCGATGAGGTCGGCGGTGGCGAACTTGCCGCCCGGCCGCTGATCGGTGTCATCGTAGAGAACATCAACGCCCTTGGCCGTCAGTGCCTTGTAGATCTTCTCGCAGGCCTCACCCGTCGTTGCGTCATCCTGCTTCAGGTTCAGGATCGCAACGCGGAATGGCGCGACTTCCTCCGGCCACTTGATGCCGTTCTCGTCGTGGCAGGCTTCAATGATCGCGCCGACCAGACGCGAGACGCCGACACCGTACGAACCGCCGTGGATCGGCTGCTCGCTGCCGTCCGGACCGTTGACCATCGCCTTCATGGTGTCCGAGTATTTGGTGCCGAAGTAGAAGATCTGTCCCACTTCGATGCCGCGGGTCTGCACCCGCTTCTCTTCCGGGACCTCGCGGTCATAGCGCGCCGGATCGTGGACATCCTCAGTCGCCGCATAGAGTTCGGTCCACTGCTTGATGATCGGCGTGAGGTCGCCGCTATAGTCGACATCCTCGCCGGGGACCGGAAGATCGAGCACGTCCTTATTGCAGAACACCCCCGACTCGCCGGTCTCCGCCAGCACGATGAACTCGTGTGAGAGATCCCCGCCGATCGGGCCGGTCTCTGCTCGCATCGGGATCGCCTTGAGGCCCATCCGCGCAAACGTGCGCAGGTAAGCCACGAACATCCGGTTGTAGGACAGGCGTGCCGCGGCCTCGTCCACGTCGAAGGAATAGCCATCCTTCATGAGAAACTCGCGGCCACGCATCACGCCAAAGCGCGGACGCTGCTCGTCGCGGAATTTCCATTGAATATGATAGAGGTTGAGCGGAAGGCTCCGGTAAGACTTCACGTAAGCCCGGAAGATTTCCGTGATCATTTCCTCGTTGGTCGGCCCGTACAGCAGCTCGCGCTTGTGCCGATCCTGGATGCGCAGCATCTCCGGACCATAGGCGTCATAGCGCCCGCTCTCCCGCCACAGATCCGCCAGCTGGAGCGTCGGCATCAGGAGCTCGATGGAGCCTGCCCGGTCCTGCTCTTCTCGAACGATCTTCTCGATCTTCTTGAGCACCCGAAAGCCGAGCGGCAGCCAAGCATAAATACCCGCGGCCTCCTGACGGAGCATGCCGGCGCGCAGCATCAAGCGATGCGACACGATCTCGGCCTCCTTCGGCGTCTCCTTGAGGATGGGCAAAAAGAAGCGCGTGAGTCGCATGGGTGTACTCTGACTGGCTTGAAACTGGTGGAATCGAGGTGGAGTTGGGTGGGTAGTCAAACCGGATCGGCTGTGAAAAGACAAGTGAAAGCGGGCGGCCCGGGCAGTTATAGGGTCAAATCTGGCTATCCGCCCCCCCGCCGTCATGCTAACAGACGAATAGGCTTGAGGTTGAACTTGTGACCTTTTCGGCACGCATCAAGAGGATCGGTCGGCTGGCGGCGCTCGTCGCAGCCTATGCGCTCGTCTTCAATGTGATGCTGACCAGCGCGCTTCTCGCCTCGATCTCTCCACAGAAGCTGAACGACATCCATGAGTTCTGCCTGAATGGCACCTCGTCGGGTCAAACCACTGACGACAGCGGCAATCCGGCCAAGCCGATCATCCATTGTCCGTTATGCGTATCCGGCGCGGCGATGGCCGATCTGCCCCCGCCACCTCCGGCCCTTGCGATCCGGATCGCGTTCAACGTCTTTTACGAGTTTCCACCCGCAGAGCATTTCGTTGCTCCGCTAACGGTCAACGAGCACCAGCCTCGCGGTCCTCCTCACCTCGGTTGACGATTTGCGCCTTCGTGCGCCCGCTTTTCCGTCAATTCGCCTGGTGAGAAACTAATCCATGTTACCCGTGTATCCACGGTTGCGGCGCGTAGCGTCGCACAACGAAGCAACAGCACAACGGCTCTCGTGCGCGTCCGCCATATTGCTGGCCTCGGTCATGTCCGCGACCGCACAAACCGCCACTCAGACTCTGCCGACCATCGACGTCGAAACCTCGCAGCAGAGTTCGTCCGTTCCGCCGTCGCTCGCGGTGCAGACCGCCGAACAGGCCTTGCAGCAAATCCAGCAGACGCCCGGCGGCGTCGCGGTGGTGCCGGCGGACGCCTACAAGAACAACTCGGTGGCAAGCACCATCAAGGACATTCTCGATTATGTTCCCGGCGTCTTCGCCCAACCGAAATTCGGCGACGACACCCGCCTCTCCATCCGCGGGTCCGGCCTCTCGCGCAACTTTCATCTGAGGGGCGTCCAGCTCTTCATGGACGGGATCCCCATCAACACGTCCGATGGGTACGGCGACTTCCAGGAAATCGATCCGACGGCATATAAATTCGTCGAGGTCTGGAAAGGCGCGAATGCGTTGCGCTTCGGCGCGAACTCGCTGGGCGGCGCGATCAACTTCGTGACCCCGACCGGCCGGGACGCCAATATCAACAGCGCCGGCATCGATATGGGCGCGTTCGGCTACCGCCGCTTCCAGGGCAATGTCGGCGGCGCGAACGGTCCGTGGGACGGGTTCTTCACGGCCTCCAATCAGCAATCGCAGGGTTTCCGCGACCATAGTTACGGCCATGATACGCGGGCCAGCGGCAATATCGGCTATCAGTTCTCGCCCGATTTCGAGACGCGCTTCTACATCGATGCCAACGATGTGCGTCAGCGCATCCCGGGCTCAGTCACCCGAACATCGGCGCTGACAGACCCGGCGGCTGCAGCGCCCGTCAACGTCGCCAATGACTGGCAGCGTAACATCGACACCGTGCGCATCGCCAACAAGACGACAATGCGGTTCGACAACACAACGGTCGAGTTCGGCGCCTTCGGGGTCGACCGCCATCTGATGCACCCGATCTATCAGTGGCTCGACTACCACTACCACGACTACGGTGGCTTCGTGCGGGCGACCGACGACCGCGTCATCAATGGCTACCGCAACAAGTTCGTTGCCGGCATCAATATCCTCGACGGCACGATTGACGCGAGGCAGTACGCGAACGTTGGCGGCTACAAGGGCACGCCTGTGTCGTCGCTATTGCAGAAGCCGGAGAACTATTCCGGCTATGCGGAGAATTCGTTCTACGTTTTGCCGAACGTCGCGCTCATCGCAGGCACGCAATACCTGTTTGCCGTCCGCGATCAGCAGGTGAATTTCTCCCTCAATGGCGACGTCAACGGCCGCAGCACCTTCAGCCTGTGGAGCCCGAAGACCGGCTTCCTCTGGGACGTCGATCCGACCTGGCAGGTCTTCGGCAACATCTCGCGCAGCGCCGAGGTGCCGAGCTTCGGCGAAAGCGTGGCACCGAACTTTCAAAATCCGACCTTTCCGACCATTCCCTTCTTCGACATCAAGGCGCAGACCGCCACGACGTATGAGATCGGAACACGCGGCAAACGCCCTGATTTGACCTGGGAACTGACCGGCTATCGCGCCAACATCCGCAACGAGTTGCTGTGCTTCTACAACACCTTCGGCAACTGCAACGTCACCAACGCGGACCGCACCGTCCATCAAGGCATCGAAGCCGGCCTCGGTGCTGCGATCGTCAAGAACATCTTCGTGCAGGGCGATGGTGCCGACAAACTCTGGGTCAACCTCGCCTACACGTTCAACGATTTCCGCTTCGATAACGATCCGACGTACCATAACAACCAGATACCCGGCGCGCCGCGTCATTTCCTCCGTGCCGAATTACTCTACAAGCACCCGAACGGCTTCTACATCGGTCCGAACATCGAATGGGTGCCGCAGGCCTATTACGTGGACAGCGCGAACACGCTCGCCACGCAGGCCTATGCGATCTGGGGGCTGAAAGCCGGTATCGATGACGGCAAATATTCGTTCTATCTCGAGGCCCGCAACATCGCGAACAAGGCGTATATCGCCAGCGCCAGCATCATCAACCAGGCGAATCTGAACTCTCCGCTGTTCGAGCCCGGCAACGGTCGCGCGGTCTACGCAGGAATTAAAGTTCGATGGTGAGAAAATCTTTCGCTGGCATGCCAGAGATATCTTGCGAAAACCCTTCGTTTGCTGGGGTTTTCGCGATTTTTGCGAAATTGTGCAGCGCCACAAAAATGGACATTTATTGCCGAAAAAGGTGACAACTCAAAATCACTGAGTTACAAATTTGATGTCAGACAGGTGCGCTCTTCGCCGCATCATCTGGTGGTCCAAGTCTCGGGAGGAGTCCCTGGCGCGCACAAGCGGCGTCGCCCCGGTTAATCAAGGATAGATCCAACTAATTCGGGGAAATAGGGTCGACACAATTTTTAAGCAGGGCTTTGGCCCTGCTTTTTTTTTTGCGGTCAATTGTAGCGTGACGGGATCGGAACGCCCATCAGATCGGTGAGGCGATCGACATTCAAATAGCCGGCTTTCTGCGCTGCCAGGGCAGCGGCGAAAAGAGTCGCCGAAATAATCGTGGTCCAGAGCAGCTTCCGCGCCATGCGCGGCATCACCGGCGCGCCGGGATCGGTGCCGGGCGCGCCCTCGCCGTCTTCGTGCTGGCTGCGCACGCCGAACGGCAACGTCAGAAACAACACGACCCACCACATGACGAAGTAGATCGCGAACATGGTTGAGATTGTATAGGCCATGGTGTTCAGGCCTGTTCGATTTCGACGAGCGCGCCGGAGAAATCCTTCGGATGAAGAAACAGCACAGGCTTGCCGTGCGCACCGATCCGCGGATTGCCATCGCCGAGGATGCGCGCACCTTCCGCAATCAATGTGTCGCGCGCGGCGATGATGTCCGGAACTTCATAGCAAATGTGATGAATGCCGCCGTCGGCGTTGCGCTCCAGGAACTTTGCAATCGGCGAGTTGTCGCCGAGCGGCTGGATGAACTCGATCTTGGTGTTGGGCAGCGTGGCAAACACGGTGATCACACCATGCTCGGGCAGCGGCACTGCGTCCGAAATATCCGCGCCGAATGCCGTGCCGTAGATCTGCGCAGCCTTCTCGGCATCCTTCACTGCGATCGCAACGTGATTAAGCCGGCCCAGCATGGTTGTCCTCCGCGCGAACTCAAACCATCAATACGTGAACATAGCAAAGCGGCTTCTTGCCCCACTGCTCGTTGATCCCGGCTCGGACTGCACGCCGCACGGACTCCGCGACCGCGTCAGGATCGCGACGCCGCGCACGCGGCAAATTCTCCACGGTCGAGACCACGAGATCGAAAATCTCGTCGGCGATGTCCGCGCCGTCCGCATTCTTTTCCGGAACGCCCGCGAGATCAACTTCCGGATCGTCGGCCAGCTCGCCCTTGTCCGTCATGGCGATAGCCACGAAGGCGCAGCCTGCAAACGCCATGCGCCGCCGCTCGACGACCGCGCGCGCATTCTCGTCCTCGAGCAGATTGCCGTCCTTGTAGATCCGGCCAGCAGGAAGCTGGTCGACGATTGCCGGATCTCCCGGTCCCAGCCGGACCAGATCGCCGTTCTTGCAGATCAGCACCTTCGGCACGCCGCAAGCGCGCGCAAGCTTGGCATGCTCGGACAAATGCAGCGCTTCGCCATGGGCCGGGATTAGCAACTGAGGCCGCACCCACGAGATCATGTCGCGCAACTCATCCTGCCGCGGGTGTCCGGAGACGTGCACAAGGTGGTTGCGGTCCGTGATGATCTCGACGCCCTGCATGATCAGCTTGTTGATGATCGATCCGACCGCCTTCTCGTTGCCGGGAATGGTTCGCGAGGAGAAGATCACCGTGTCGCCCTTGTTGAGCGTCACCAGCGGATGATCATCGTTGGCGATGCGCGCCAATGCGGCGCGAGGTTCGCCCTGGCTTCCCGTACACAGCGCCAGCACCTTGTCCGGCGGAAAATGTCCATAGAGATCCGCGCCGCGGAAATTCTGCACGCCGTCCAGATAGCCGGTTTCACGCGCGACCTGGACCACGCGCTCCATCGCGCGCCCCACCAGCACGACCTCACGGTCGGCGGCTTTCGCGGCTTCTGCAATGGCACGAACGCGTGCGACGTTGGACGCAAACGTTGTCACGGCCACGCGTCCGCGCGCGGCCTTGATCAGCTCTTCAATGGTCTTGGCGACTTCCCGCTCCGACGGTGAACGTCCCTCGCGAACCGCGTTGGTCGAATCTCCGATCAGAGCCAGCACGCCTTCGTCGCCGATCTCGCGCAGGCGCTTCTCATCCGTGGGCTTGCCGATGATCGGCGTCGGATCGATTTTCCAGTCGCCGGTGTGAAGCAACGTTCCGACCGGGGTGCGGATCGCAAGCGCATGCGACTCCGGAATGGAGTGCGCGACGGGGACGAATTCGACGTTGAACGGACCAATGTCCACCCGGCCGCCGGACGGCACAATCGTCACCGGAATTTTCGGCGGATTGCGCTCAGCAGCGCACTTCGCCTCGAACAAGGCCGCGCTGAATTGCGTCGCATAAATCGGACACTGCAGTTGCGGCCACAGATCGATGATGGCGCCGAAGTGATCCTCGTGGGCATGGGTCAGGACGAGACCCATGAGATTTTTCCGCTCTTTCACCAGGAAACGGATATCCGGCATCATCACATCGATACCGGGGAGATGTTCTTCGGTGCCGAACGAGACGCCGAGATCGATTGCGAGCCAGCTACGCTGCTGGCGATTGCCAAGACCGTAGATCGACAGGTTCATGCCGATCTCGCCAATGCCGCCGAGCGGCGCGAACATCAATTCGTCAGGTCGCGCCATCAAGCTGCTCCGGATGATTTGGCGGAGCCGAAATAGACATCCCCCGCTGCAATAGGCCTGCGCCTGCCATTATGGTCCACCACGATCATGCAGCCCGTGTCGTCGATGGTCTCGAAGGTGCCTTCGATGATCGTGTCATTCGACTGGATCGAAACCGTCTCTCCAATGCCGGCTGCGCGCTCCAGCCACATGCGTCGAATGTCGGCAAACCCACGTCCGTTATCCCAAATGCCGCGAAGTTCGGCCCACGAGTCGGACAGGGCCATGAACAGATCGCCTGCGCTGGCATTGACCCCAAGCGTCGACAGAGACGTTGCGGGGTGCGGTGTCCCTTCCGGCGACGCTACGATATTCGTGCCCATGCCGACCGCGACCGCCAGTCCGCCGCCGATCGTCTCTGCCTCCAGCAAAATGCCGGACAGCTTCTCGCCACCGGCGAGGACATCATTGGGCCACTTCAAACGATAACTGACTGCTGATCCACCCGAGCGCATCACGGATTCCAAGCTCACCGCCTGCAACGCCGCTTCAAGCGCGAGTCCTGCGGCAAAACCCAATGTTGCCGCGACAGAGGGCTGTACGTCCATGGTTTCCAGGACAGTTGCCGCGAGATTCCCCCGGGGAGATACCCAGGCCCGTTGACGGCGACCACGGCCTGCCGTCTGCAGGTCCGTCACCAACCACAGCGGTCCGCGTTCTCCGCCTCTCGCCCGTTCCAGCGCCTCGGTATTGGTCGAACCGATACTATCGAACGCCGTGAAACGATATCCTTGAGACTTAGCCCGTGGACCGAGCGCAAATGCCATCAGAACAGGGACTTTGCCGCGACGCTGGCCGCGCTGACCAGCGGCCCCGGATAGACGAAGAACAACAGATTGAATACGCCCGCGACCGTCAGCACCGTGCGCAACTCGACGCCCATTGGCTCGACCGCTCCTGCCGGCTCGTCGAAGTACATCACCTTGACGATGGACAAGTAGTAGAACGCACCCACCACGCTGGTGAGCACGCCGATCACGGCGAGCGCGAACAGGCCCGACTGGATCGCAGCCAGGAAGACGTAGAACTTGCCGAAGAAGCCCGCGAGCGGCGGAACGCCGGCCAGCGAGAACAGCAGCATGGCGAAGACGAATGCCAGCAGCGGATTGGTGCGGGAAAGGCCCGCGAAATCGCTGATGGTCTCAACGGCCTGACCGTTGCGCTTCATGGCGAGGATGACGGAGAACGTGCCCAGCGTCATCGCCACATAAATCGCGATGTAGATCAGCACGCCCTGCGCGCCCTGCTCGGTGCCCGCGGCCAGACCAACCAGCGCGAAGCCCATATGGCCGATCGACGAATAGGCCATCAGGCGCTTGATGTTGCGCTGGCCGATGGCGGCGAACGATCCGAGCGCCATGGATGCGATCGACACGAAGACGACGATCTGCCGCCACTCCGACACGACGCCGGGAAATGCGGTCAGCGCCACACGCGTGAACACAGCCAGTGCGGCGACCTTCGGAGCCGAGGCGAAGAACGCCGTCACAGGGGTCGGAGCGCCCTCGTAAACGTCAGGCGTCCACATGTGGAACGGCACCGCGGAGACCTTGAAGCAGAGGCCCGCGAGCAGGAACACGATGCCGAACAGGATGCCGATGCTGCCGGTCTTCGCTTCCGTTGCGATGCCGGCGAAGCTGACCGTACCGGTAAAGCCGTAAATCAGCGACGCGCCGTAAAGCAGCATGCCGGAGGACAAGGCTCCGAGCACGAAGTACTTCAGGCCGGCTTCCGTGGACTTGGTGTTGTCGCGATGGCTGGCGGCTACGACGTACAGTGCCAGGCTCATCAGCTCGAGGCCGAGATAGAGCATGATCAGGTCGGCCGCCGAGATCAGCACCATCATGCCGACGGTGGAGAGCAGGACCAGGATGGCGTACTCGAAGATCTTGGCCTGCTCCTCGAGGAACCGGCGCGACAGGATCAGCGTGACGCCTGAACCGATCAGCGCAAGGACCTTCAGGAAGCGTGCGTAGTCATCGACAACGAAGCTGCCGCCGAACGTGGTGAGCTTGCCGGCAGGCAGCCAAAACAGCTCAAGAAGGCCCGTGACAACGAGAAGGATCACCGCGATGCCGGTCACCATCGGCGTCGTCTGTTCACCGCGAAACGCGCCGAGCATCAACAGCGCCATCGCGCCGATCGCGAGCACCAGTTCCGGTATGACCGGGAGCAGCGAGTAGCCTGAAACGTCGAAAGTCATAACGTCCTGTCCTGCCCGTTGCTTAGTGAACCAGCGCCGCCGCCTTCACGGCGGTCACTGCTGTATTGAAATTGGTGACGACGTGTTGCACCGACGCGGCCGACATATCCAGCACCGGCTTCGGATAGACCCCGAACAGAATGGTGAGGATCACGAATGGAGCGAGGATCACCACCTCACGTAGCGTCAGGTCCTTGATGCTGGCCAGCGACGGCTTGTCCAGCACGCCGAACACGACCTTGCGGTAGAGCCACAGTGCGTAGGCCGCCGAGAGGATCACGCCGAGTGTGGCAATCGTGGCGGTCGGAATGCTGGTCTTGAACGTGCCGAGCAGTGTCAGGAATTCGCCGACGAAGCCGGAGGTGCCGGGCAAGCCGACGTTTGCCATCGTGAACACCAGGAACACGCACGCATACAGCGGCATGCGATTCACCAGGCCGCCATAGGCCTTGATTTCGCGTGTGTGCAGCCGGTCGTAGACCACGCCGACGCAGAGGAACAGTGCGCCGGACACGATGCCGTGCGAGATCATCTGGAACACGCTGCCCGCAACGCCCTGGGTCGTACCCGCGAAAATGCCCATGGTCACGAAGCCCATGTGCGCGACCGAGGAGTACGCAATCAGCTTCTTGATGTCTTCCTGCATCAACGCGACGAGCGAGGTGTAGACGATCGCAATTGCGGAGAGCGTGAACACCAGCGGTGCGAAATCATGCGACGCCAGCGGGAACATCGGCAGCGAGAAGCGCAGGAAGCCGTAGCCGCCCATCTTCAGCAGGATCGCCGCCAGCACAACCGAGCCCGCCGTCGGCGCCTCGACGTGCGCGTCCGGCAACCAGGTGTGCACTGGCCACATCGGCATCTTGACCGCGAAGGAGGCGAAGAACGCCAGCCACGCCCACGTCTGCAGGCTGCGCGGCACGGCCGTCTGCATCAGGGTCGGAATGTCGGTCGTCCCCGCGTTCCAGTACAGCGCCATGATGGCCAGCAGCATCAGCACCGAGCCAAGGAACGTGTAGAGGAAGAACTTGAAGCTCGCGTAGACCCGGCGCGGACCGCCCCAGATGCCGATGATCAGGAACATCGGAATAAGGCCACCTTCGAAGAACAGATAGAACAGCACGAGATCGAGCGCGGAGAACGTGCCGATCATCAGCGTTTCCAGGAACAGGAACGCCATCATGTATTCGCGCACCCGGAACTGAACCGATTTCCAGCTCGCCAGGATGCAGAACGGCATCAACGCGGTGGTCAGGATCACGAATGGCAGCGAAATGCCATCGACGCCCATGTGGTAGTTGATCGTGCCCGCGAGCCAGGGCGCCTTCTCGACGAACTGGAAGCCGGTCTGCGACGGATCGAACCGCATGACCAGAATGAGCGACACCGCGAAGGTGACGATCGTGGCCCAGAGCGCGATCCAACGTGCGTTGCGTGCAGCCGCTTCGTCCCCGCCCCGCGCCAGAAGATAGACCAGCAGAGCGCCGACAACCGGCAGGAAGGTGACAACAGAGAGAACGGGCCAGGTTGTCATTGTTGGCCCCCAAGACCAGACATGAACCAGGTGATCAGGCCGGCGACGCCGATCAGCATGGCAAAGGCATAGTGATAAAGATAACCGGTCTGCAGCCGCACGACGTTTCGCGTCACGTCGAGCACGCGGGCCGAGATGCCATCAGGGCCGAGGCCGTCGATGATCATGCCGTCGCCCTTCTTCCACAGGAAGCGGCCGAGCCACTTCGCCGACCGCACGAAGAGCACATCGTACAGCTCGTCGAAGTACCACTTGTTCAGCAGGAACTGGTACAGGCCCTGATGCTGGTTCGCGAGTTCGACCGGCAGATACGGCCGGCGGATGTAGAACAGCCAGGACACCAAGAAGCCGATCACCATCATCACGGTGGGCAGGAAGCCAATCGTCTCAGGGATGTGATGCATCTCTTCGATGATGTGCGGGGACATCTTGATCGAGTCCCGGAAGAACTCCTCGATGCCATGCCCCGCGAACAGCTCCTTGAACGGGAAACCTGCGAGAATCGAGCCCGCCGACAACACGGCAAGCGGGATCATCATCGTCCACGGGCTCTCATGTGCAGCCTCGTAGTGATGGTGATCATGCGGCTCGCCGAAGAATGTCTTGAACACCAGACGCCATGAGTAGAAGGCAGTCAGGCCAGCCCCGATAACCGTCGAAAGGAACGCATAAAGCGCAAACGGGTTATGCGCCACAAACGCCGACTCGATGATCGCGTCCTTGGAGAAATATCCGGCAAACAGCGGGAAGCCCGTCAGGGCAAGTGTCCCGATCGTCATCGCGACGAACGTGTACGGGATCTTATCCTTCAGGCCGCCCATTTTACGGATGTCCTGCTCGTGATGCATCGCGTGGATCACCGAGCCGGAGCCCAAGAACAGCAGCGCCTTGAAGAAGGCGTGGGTGAACAGATG
Organism: Bradyrhizobium sp. SYSU BS000235; assembly: GCF_049747295.1. Lineage (NCBI taxonomy): Bacteria > Pseudomonadati > Pseudomonadota > Alphaproteobacteria > Hyphomicrobiales > Nitrobacteraceae > Bradyrhizobium > Bradyrhizobium sp. SYSU BS000235. Next base: position 5,047,936 of record NZ_JBMHJM010000001.1, on the reverse strand, counting down.
GAAGATGCCGACGGAGTAAGCCCCCGCGCCCATCGCCACGAACATGTAACCGAGCTGCGAACAGGTCGAGTAAGCAACGATGCGCTTGATGTCGTTCTGGACCAGACCGACCGTGGCCGCGAAGAAGGCTGTGGTCGCGCCGATGAACATCACGAAAGCCTTGGCGTTCGGTGCGAGCTCAAACAGCGGCGACAGACGTGCCACCATGAACACACCGGCGGTGACCATGGTCGCGGCGTGAATGAGGGCCGACACCGGGGTCGGGCCTTCCATCGCGTCCGGCAACCAGGTGTGCAGCAGGAACTGCGCGGACTTGCCCATCGCGCCCATGAACAGCAACAGGCAGGTCAGCGTCAAAGCATCCACATCCCAACGGAAGAAGTGGATGGTCTTGCCGACGAGGCCCGGCGCGCTGCCGAAGATGGTCTCGAAGTCGGTCGAACCGACCAGCATGAAGATCGCGAAGATGCCGAGCGCGAAGCCGAAGTCACCGACGCGGTTGACGACGAACGCCTTGATGGCGGCGGCGTTGGCCGACGGTTTCTGGAACCAGAACCCGATCAGCAGGTAGCTCGCGAGACCCACGCCTTCCCAACCGAAGAACAGCTGCACGAGGTTGTCTGCCGTCACCAGCATCAACATCGCGAAGGTGAACAGCGAGAGATAGGCCATGAACCGCGGACGGTTCGGGTCTTCGTGCATGTAGCCGATCGAATAGAGGTGAACGAGCGACGACACGGTCGTCACCACCACCAACATGACGGCGGTCAGCGTATCGACCCGCAGGGTCCAGTTCACGACCAGATCGCCGGAGCTGATCCACTGGAACAGCTGGACGCGGGCATCATGATGCATGAAGCCGACGTCGACGAAGGTCATCCACGACAGCGCCGCCGAGATCAGCAGCAGCGTCGTGGTCAAGATTTCAGCGGCGCGCGAGCCCATGGCCGGCGGCTCGACCGGACCGTGATCGTCGTGGCTGTGGTCGTCATGGCCGTGGCCATGATCATCGTGTGCGGCGTGGGCGTGAGCGTGGCCATCATGCCCATGGGCATGATCCATTTCGTCGCCGCTCGGGTTGCGGCCATGTGCGCCGATCAGCGCGACCGCACCTGCGATCAGTGCGCCGATGAGCGGCAGGAAAACGATAGCTTGAATCATTGTCCCCATCAGCCCTTCATCAGATTGATGTCCTCAACCGCGATCGATCCACGATTGCGGAAGAACACCACGAGCACAGCAAGTCCGATCGCGGCCTCTGCGGCAGCAACCGTCAACACGAGCAGCGCGAAGACCTGCCCGACGATGTCGTTGAGAAACGACGAGAACGCCACGAGATTGATGTTCACGGCGAGCAGGATGAGCTCGACCGACATCAGGATGACGATGACGTTCTTGCGGTTCAGGAAGATACCGAGAATACCGATCGTGAACAGGATGGCGGCGACCGCGAGATAGTGACCAAGACCGATCGTCATCGCACCCACTCCCCGGCATCCGCATCCTGAAGGCCCTGCCCTGACGGCACCTGGCGCACATCCATCGCGGCCTGCTTGGTCCGCGCGTTCTGCACCGGAATGCTCTGGCGCTTGACACTCGGCTTATGGCGCAGCGTCAGCACGATGGCGCCGATCATGGCGACCAGCAGCACGAGGCCGGCCAGCTGGAAGTACGGCAGGTACTTCGTATAGAGCACGAGGCCCAGCGCTTCGGTGTTGCTGATGTTGCCCGGAATGGGCGCCGTGATCGCCTTGGTGATAGCCGGGTTGATCGCCCAGCCGCCTGCGACCAGCAGCAATTCCGCCAGGAACACCGCACCGATCAGAAGGCCGACCGGCAGGTATTCGATGAAGCCCTGCCGCAATTGGGCGAAGTCCACATCGAGCATCATGATCACGAACAGGAACAGCACCGCGACAGCGCCGACGTAGACCACGATGAGGATCATCGCCAGGAATTCGGCGCCGAGCAGCATGAACAGCCCGGCGGCATTGACGAACGCCAGGATCAGGAACAGCACCGAGTGCACGGGGTTGCGCGCGGTCACGACCATGATCGCGGACGCCACGCAGATGCAGGCGAAGAGATAGAAGAAAAGTGCGGGACCGATCATGCCCTCACCTCATCGGTACGGCGCGTCGAGTGCGATATTCTTCGCAATCTCGCGCTCCCAGCGGTCGCCATTGGCGAGCAGCTTGGCCTTGTCATAGTACAGTTCCTCGCGCGTCTCGGTCGCGAATTCGAAGTTCGGGCCTTCGACGATTGCATCCACCGGACACGCCTCCTGGCAAAGCCCGCAATAGATGCACTTCACCATGTCGATGTCGTAGCGAACCGTGCGGCGCGTGCCGTCGTTGCGGCGCGGGCCTGCCTCGATGGTGATGGCCTGCGCCGGGCAAATCGCTTCACACAATTTGCAGGCGATGCAGCGCTCTTCACCGTTCGGGTAACGGCGCAGCGCATGCTCACCGCGGAAGCGTGGCGAGATCGGCCCCTTCTCGAACGGATAGTTCAGGGTCGGCTTCGGCTTGAAGAAGTAGCGCATGGCGAGGAAGAACGCCGAGACGAACTCTTTGAGCAGAAGCGAATTGGCTGTGCTTGCTATTCCCATGACGTCCTCATTTCGGTGCAAGCCCCGCGAATTGCAGTACGCCGGCAACAAGTACGACCATCACCAGCGAGAGTGGCAGAAAAACCTTCCAGCCCAGCCGCATCAGCTGGTCGTAGCGGTAGCGAGGCACGATCGCCTTCGCCATCGCGAACAGGAAGAACATGAAGAACAGTTTCAGCACGAACCAGATGACGCCCGGCACCCAGTTGAAGGGCGGCAGATCCACCGGCGGCAGCCAGCCGCCCATGAACAGGATCGCGCCCATTGCGCACATCGTGGTGATGGCAACGTATTCGCCGAGCATGAACAGCAAATACGGGGTCGAGCCGTACTCAACCATGAAGCCCGCGACCAGTTCCGATTCCGCTTCGACCAGGTCGAACGGCGGACGGTTGGTCTCCGCGAGGGCCGAGACGTAGAAGACCACGAACATCGGCAACAGCGGCAGCCAGTACCAGTTCAGGAACGTCAGCCACGGCAAGCCGATCAGGCTCGCCAGTCCCCGCGTGTGCTGCGCCTCGACGACTGCCGTGAGATTCAGCGAGCCGACGCAGAGCAGAACGGTGATGATCACGAAGCCGATCGAGACTTCGTAGGACACCATCTGCGCCGCCGAACGGAGCGCAGCGAGAAACGGATACTTCGAGTTCGACGACCAGCCGGCCATGATGATGCCGTAGATCGACAGCGACGAGATCGCGAAGATGTACAAGATGCCGACGTTGATGTCCGCAATCACCCAGTTGACGTTGACCGGGATCACCGCCCAGGCCGCCAGCGCGAGCACGCAGCTCACCAGCGGCGCAAGCAGGAACACGCCCTTATTGGAGCCCGCCGGAATGATCGGCTCCTTGAGTACGAACTTCAGCAGGTCCGCGAAGGATTGCAGCAGGCCCCACGGGCCGACCACGTTAGGGCCGCGACGGATCTGCACCGCCGCCCAGATCTTGCGATCCGCCAGCAGGATGTAAGCGATCGCGATCAGCAGCACGACGAGCAGCAACACGCTCTGTGCGACCATGATGATCAATGGCCACAGGAAGCCGGTCCAGAATGTGCTTGCGAAGAATTCGGTCATCGGATCACGCTCACTCCGCCGCCGTCAGAATTTGCCCGGACGCCAGTCGCGAACATTCCGCCATGATGGCGGACGCCCGCGCGATCGGGTTGGTCAGATAGAAGTCTTCCACCGGGCTCTTGAATGCAGCCTTCTCGACCGTTCCGCCGCGCGCCGCAAGAGCCTTCACCCCTGCAACGTCGCCGGCCTCGATCTGGTCGATCCGCATCAGATGCGGCGCCGTCTTGAACATCGCCTGACGCAGGGCGCCGAGCGAGTCGTAAGGCAGCTTCTTACCCAAGGCCTCGGACAAGGCACGGATGATCGCCCAGTCCTCGCGGGCCTCGCCCGGCGGGAACGCGGCACGGTTGGCCATCTGCACCCGGCCTTCCGTATTGACGTAGATACCGGACTTTTCGGTATAGGCCGCGCCCGGCAGGATCACGTCCGCACGGTGGGCGCCACGGTCGCCATGGGTGCCGATATAGACCACGAACGTGCCGTCCGGCACCTTGATCTCATCCGCGCCCAGCGAGAATAGCACATCCAGCGTGCCGAACGCGGTCATTTCCGCGGCGCTCAAGCCGCCCTCGCCCGGCACAAAGCCGAGATCCAGCGCGCCGACCTGCGATGCCGCACTGTGCAGCACGCCGAAGCCGTTCCAGCCGTCCTTGATCGCGCCGATATCGGACGCGAGCTTGGCCGCCATCGACAGAACCGCCGCGCCGTCGTGACGGCTGGTGGCACCTGCTCCGACCAGCACGATCGGATGCTTCGCGTTCTTCAGAACGTCGGCAAACGAGTGCTTGCCGGCTGCGAGATCGCTCAGCGTGTCGGTGCCCGCGCCCAGATAGTCGTAATCGTAGGTCAGATTGGCCTTCTCGCCGATCACCGCAATCTTGAGCTGACCAGTGCGCCAACGCTTGCGGATACGCGCGTTGAGAATGGTCGCTTCCTTGCGCGGGTTGGAACCCACGATCAGCAGTGCATCGGCCTGCTCGATGCCGACGATGGTCGGATTGAACATGTAAGACGCGCGGCCCGCCTTCGGATCGAACGCCGCGCCGTTTTGCGTGGCATGGTTCGCCGAACCGATCTTCGCCAGCAGGTCCTTCACCGCGAACATGTCCTCGACGGCGGCAAGATCGCCCGCAATCGCGCCGATCCGCTTGCCGTTCACCGAGCCAGCCTTGGCGACGATGGCCGCAAAGGCTTCGTTCCAGCTTGCGGGACGCAGCTTGCCGTTCTCGCGGATGTAGGGGCGATCGAGACGCTGCGTGCGCAGACCGTCCACCACATGGCGCGTTTTGTCTGAAATCCACTCTTCGTTCACCGCCTCGTTGACGCGCGGCAGGATGCGCATCACTTCGCGGCCGCGGGTATCGACGCGGATGGCCGAGCCGACCGCATCCATCACGTCGATGGACTGGGTCTTGCCGAGCTCCCAGGGACGCGCCGCAAACGCATAGGGCTTCGAGGTCAGCGCACCGACCGGGCAGATGTCGACGAGGTTGCCCTGCAGCTCCGAGGTCAAGGCGCTCTCGAGATAGGTGGTGATCTCCACGTCTTCGCCGCGACCGGTCAGACCCATCTCCGGCACGCCGCAGATTTCCGTGGTGAAGCGCACGCAGCGGGTGCACTGGATGCAGCGGGTCATCGACGTTTTGACCAGCGCTCCAATGTACTTGTCTTCGACGGCGCGCTTGTTTTCAGCGAAGCGGCTGGTGTCGACACCGTAGCCCATCGCCTGATCCTGCAGGTCGCACTCGCCGCCCTGGTCGCAGATCGGGCAATCGAGCGGATGGTTGATGAGCAGGAACTCCATCACGCCTTCGCGTGCCTTCTTCACCATCGGTGACTTGGTCTTGACCGACGGCAGTTCGCCGTTCGGCCCCGGACGGCAGTCGCGGACGTTCCAGGCACAGCTTGCGACCGGCTTCGGCGAACCGGCCACTTCCACCAGGCACATACGGCAGTTGCCCGCGATGGACAGCCGTTCGTGGTAGCAGAAGCGCGGAATTTCAGCGCCCGCGGCTTCGCACGCCTGAAGCAGCGTGTATTCCGCCGGCAGGTCGAGTTCTTTTCCGTCGATCAGAATCTTGGTCATCGCATTCACTCCGCCGCAGCGACCATGTGAGCGGGATCGAGAATGCCCATGTCATCCTTGACCGCATTGCGTGAGAACGCATCGATACGTCGTTCAATTTCCGGCCGGAAAGCACGGACGAGGCCCTGAACCGGCCACGCCGCGGCGTCACCAAGCGCGCAGATCGTGTGGCCTTCCACCTGCTTGGTGACTTCAAGCAGCATGTCGATTTCCCGACGGTGCGCCCGACCTTCCACCATGCGGCTGAGAACGCGCCACATCCAGCCGGTGCCCTCGCGGCATGGCGTGCATTGACCGCAGCTCTCGTGCTTGAAGAAGTAGCTGATGCGGGCGATGGCGGCGACGACGTCAGTCGACTTGTCCATGACGATCACGCCGGCGGTGCCGAAGCTCGACTTGACGGCGCGGGTGCCGTCGAAATCCATGATCAGCTCTTCGCAATCCGCTGCCGGGATCAATGGGCACGATGCGCCACCGGGAATGATCGCGAGAAGATTGTCCCAGCCGCCGCGAATGCCGCCGCCGTGCTTCTCGATGAGCTCCTTGAACGGAATGCTCATGGCGTCTTCGACGACGCAGGGCGTGTTGACGTGACCGGAGATGCCGTAAAGCTTGGTGCCGACGTTGTTCGGACGGCCGATGCTGGCGAACCATGCAGCACCGCGGCGCAGAATGTCCGGTGCAACCGCGATCGACTCGACGTTGTTCACCGTGGTCGGGCAACCGTAGAGGCCCACGTTGGCCGGGAACGGCGGCTTTAGCCGCGGCTGGCCCTTCTTGCCTTCCAGGCTTTCAAGCAGCGCCGTCTCTTCGCCGCAGATATACGCGCCCGCGCCGTGATGGACGTAAAGATCGAACGGATAGCCGTGGACGTTATCCTTGCCGATCAGCTTGGCTTCGTAAGCCTGATCGACGGCGGCCTGAAGATGCTCGCGCTCGCGGATGAATTCGCCGCGAACATAGACGTAACAAACATGCGCGCCCATGGCGGCGCTGGCGATCAGACAGCCTTCCACAAGCAGATGCGGATCATGCCGCATGATCTCGCGGTCTTTACAGGTGCCGGGCTCGGACTCGTCGGCGTTGACCACGAGATAGCTCGGGCGTCCGTCCGCATTGTCCTTCGGCATGAAGGACCACTTCATACCGGTCGGAAAGCCCGCTCCGCCGCGGCCACGCAGGCCCGACGCCTTCATCTCATTGATGATCCAGTCGCGGCCCTTGTCGATAATCGCCTTGGTGCCATCCCAGGCGCCGCGACGGCGCGCGCCCTCGAGACCCCAGTCTTCGAGGCCGTAGAGGTTGCGGAAAATGCGGTCCTTGTCGTCGAGCATGATAGTCGCGTCCTGAGGATCAGCGTTTGGATTGCTGGTAAGCGAGCCCGGCTGCCATGGCGCCGAACCCGATGGCCCAGAACACCGCAGACTGAAGCTCTGTCTTGAGAATGAAGTAGTTGAGAATGAAGATGAATGCGGCCGCACCGGCCGCATGCAGCACCATGTAGCGAATGATTTCTCCCGTCATCACGCGCCTCCCGGTTGCTTCTTCAGCACGCGTGCCCCACCAACCGGAGCAGCGTACTGGCGGTCGATCTGCGGACCGGGCTTCGGCGGATTGCCGGATGCGAAGCCGTCGAGCACCTTGTTCAGCGTCTCGGGTGTCAGATCTTCGTAGGTGTCCTTCCAGATCATGACCATCGGTGCGTTGACGCACGCGCCGAGGCACTCGACCTCTTCCCAGCTGAAATTGCCGTCAGCAGAGACGTGGAAAGGATCGTGATGGATGCGATGCTTGCAGACGTCGATCAGGTCTTTCGAACCCCGCAGCATGCACGGCGTGGTGCCGCAAACCTGCACGTGGGCTTTCTTGCCGACCGGCTCGAGCTGGAACATCGTGTAGAATGTCGCGATCTCAAGCACGCGGATGTAGGGCATGCCGAGCAGGTCGGCGACTGCGCGGATCGCAACTTCCGAGACCCAGCCGTCATGCTGCTCCTGCACCCGCCACAGCACCGGAATCACGGCCGACGCCTGACGGCCCGGCGGATACTTCTCCATCTGCTTCTTCGCCCACGCGAGGTTTTCCTCGGTGAAGGTGAAGCTGGCAGGTTGCTTTTCTTTCGGAGCCAAACGGCGAACAGCCATCGGAGACGTCTCTCAATCTTTCATTGCGCCATCGCGCGGCGCGTGTTGCCAGAATTCAAGCCGTAGATGCGCTGTTCCCAGAACGCACTTGAGGTCGCGAAGACATTGTAGCCGACGTGCGACGCGACCTTGATCCGGTCGAGCGTCGAAAGCTGCGTCAGCGGCTCGAAGCGATCCGTTGCCGGATCATGAATGATCGCCTTCATCGGCGTGTGTTCGAGGATATAGCGCGAGACGGCGTGGGTCGGATCGTTGCCGTGCTCTTCGCAGATCACCACGGAGTCGGTCTCGAGGATCCGCTTGCCGCCCTTCATCGCATCGATCTCGACGCCTTCGACGTCGAGCTTGACGAGATATTTCCCCTGCGCCGGAATTTTGCCGTCCTCGATCAGGTTATCGAGGGCGAGCACCGCGACCTCTTCGCCGCCGGCATCAGGACCACCTGCGATGCTGAACGCTTCGTGACGGTTGCCGGACAACCGCGCCGTCCCGCGCGCCGAGCCGATCGCGGCGTTGATAGCCTCGAAGCGATCGCCGTTGATCTTGGCGTTATGCGCGAGACGCGGAAAATTCTTCGATGACGGCTCCATCGCGATCGACTTGTGCGAACCGAAACGCTTGCTCGAGACCATCACCGACCAGTAGCCGTAGTTGGCACCGCAATCGATCAACGTGTAGTCGACGTCCTTCGAGTCGAGTAGCAGCAGTTCGAGCTCGTCTTCATACTTGAACGTGCGATTGAGCAGCTTGCTCCAGTAGCCGTCGCCATACGGGAACGAAAACGTCGCGTCCGGATTGAGCATGATGTTGATGTCACGCTCGGGCAGCAACGTCTTCAGCAGGTTGGCGCAGCTGTTATAGCCGCGATGCGAAATGTAGGCGCCGACCTTCGACCCAGCCAACAGCGCGAAACCGATGCTGCGCTCCCAGGGCGTGGCCCCGCGCATGTCACCGGTGACACGGTCGAAATGGATCGGCGGCTGAGGCATCAGCGATCCACCTCGCCGAACACGATATCGAGCGAACCGAGAATGGCCGACACGTCTGCCAGCAAGTGGCCCTTGCAGATGAAGTCCATTGCCTGCAGATGCGCGAAACCGGGCGCGCGGATCTTGCACTTGTACGGTTTGTTGGTGCCGTCCGCGACGAGGAACACGCCGAACTCGCCCTTCGGCGCTTCCACAGCCGCGTAAACTTCGCCGGCCGGAACGTGGACGCCTTCGGTGTAGAGCTTGAAGTGATGGATCAGCGCTTCCATCGAACGCTTCATCTCACCGCGCTTCGGCGGAACGATCTTGTTGTCCTGGAACGAGACCGGCCCCTGGGCTTCCGGTTCACGCAGCTTCTGGATGCACTGCTTCATGATACGGACCGACTGGCGCATCTCTTCCATGCGGATGCAGTAGCGGTCGTAGCAGTCGCCGTTCTTGCCGATTGGAATATCGAATTCCATCTCGTCGTAGCACTCATAGGGCTGCGCCTTGCGCAGATCCCAGGCAGCGCCCGAGCCGCGAACCATCACGCCGGAGAAGCCCCACTCCCACGCCTGCTCCAGCGTCACCACGCCGATGTCGACGTTGCGCTGCTTGAAGATGCGGTTGTCGGTGAGCAGCGTCTCCAGATCGTCGACGACCTTGAGGAACGGATCGCACCAGGCTTCGATGTCGTTGATGAGTTGCGGCGGCAGATCCTGGTGGACACCGCCGACACGGAAGAACGCGGCGTGCATGCGCGAGCCGGAGGCACGCTCGTAGAACACCATCAGCTTTTCGCGCTCTTCAAATCCCCACAACGGCGGCGTCAGTGCACCGACGTCCATCGCCTGCGTGGTGACGTTGAGGATGTGCGAGAGGATGCGGCCGATTTCGCAATACAGCACGCGGATCAGTTGTCCGCGCCGCGGCACCGCGATGCCGAGCAGCTTTTCCGCTGCGAGGCAGAAGGCGTGCTCCTGATTCATCGGCGCGACGTAGTCGAGCCGATCAAAATACGGAATCGCCTGCAGGTAGGTCTTCTGCTCGATCAGCTTCTCGGTGCCGCGGTGAAGCAGGCCGATATGCGGATCGACGCGTTCAACCACCTCGCCGTCCAGCTCCAGCACGAGGCGCAACACGCCGTGCGCCGCCGGATGCTGTGGTCCGAAGTTGATCGTGAAATTGCGCATTCCCGGTGCTTCGTTCATCAGCCACCCACCTTCGGCGCAGGCTTCGCGTCGGCTTTCGCTTTCTCGTCTCCCGGGAGCGGGTAATCCGCACCTTCCCAAGGCGACAGAAAGTCGAACTTGCGGAATTCCTGGTTGAGCCGGACCGGCTCGTACACCACACGCTTTTCCTGGTCGTCGTAGCGGACCTCGACGAAACCGGTCGTCGGGAAGTCCTTGCGCAGCGGGTGACCTTCAAAGCCGTAATCGGTCAGCAGGCGGCGCATATCCGGATGTCCGATGAACATCACGCCATAGAGATCATAGGTCTCGCGCTCGAACCAGTCGGCCCCCGGAAACACGCCGATGATCGACGGCACCTGCGTGGTCTCGTTCGCCTCTCCGCGCAGCCGCAGCCGGGTGTTCAGGACCGGTGACAGGAAGTGATAGATCACGTCGAACCGGTTCTCGCGGCCGGGATAATCCACCGCGGTCACATCCGTGAAATTCACGAAGCGAAATCGCTGATCGTCGCGCAGCGCGCGCACGATCTCGACGATCTTCTCGATGTTGACGTTGATGGTCAGTTGGTTGAACGCGACGGCATGACCGAGTGCCGCGCCGGGCAAGGCGGCAACAATCGTTTGGCCGAGAGCGTCGAGTTTCGCGTCATCCATGAGGATTACCGTTCAATCGTTCCGGTGCGCCGGATCTTCTTCTGCAACAGCAGGACGCCGTACAGCAGCGCTTCCGCCGTGGGCGGGCAGCCCGGGACATAGATATCGACGGGCACGATGCGATCGCAGCCGCGCACCACCGAATACGAATAGTGATAGTAGCCGCCACCATTGGCGCACGATCCCATCGAGATCACGTAACGCGGCTCCGGCATCTGGTCGTAGACCTTGCGAAGCGCGGGCGCCATCTTGTTGGTCAGTGTGCCGGCGACGATCATGACGTCCGACTGGCGCGGCGACGCGCGCGGCGCAAAGCCGAATCGCTCGACGTCGTAGCGCGGCATCGACACCTGCATCATCTCGACCGCGCAGCATGCGAGACCGAACGTCATCCACATCAGCGAACCGGTGCGCGCCCATGTGATCAGGTCATCGGCGGCGGCGACGAAGAAGCCCTTGTCGGACAGCTCGTTGTTCACCTCGAGAAAAAACTTGTCGTCCGCGCCGATCGGCTGACCGGTCCGCGGATCGATGATTCCTGTGGACGGCTGCGAAACAGCAGGCTGCAGCACGGGGCTCAATCCCATTCGAGGGCTCCCTTCTTCCACTCGTAAGCAAATCCGATGGTGAGCACGCCGAGGAACACCATCATCGACCAGAAGCCGGCCGCGCCGAGCTTTCCGAATGCGACTGCCCAGGGAAATAAGAACGCCACCTCAAGATCGAAGATGATGAAAAGGATGGCGACCAGATAAAAACGCACATCGAACTTCATGCGTGCGTCGTCGAATGCATTGAAGCCACATTCGTAGGCTGAAAGTTTCTCAGGGTCGGGCTGTTGGTAGGCGACAAGGAAAGGCGCCACCAGCAATGCAAGACCTATGACGGTCGCTACCCCAATAAACACCACAAGTGGCAGATAGTTCTGTAAGATTCCGCCCATCGGCGACCCTCGATCCTGTCCAATCGGCCTGCGAAGATTCGCGCCAGTTTGGAATGGTTCTGAGGGCATAGCGCAGCGCAACAGCTAGAGCAAGCCAAGGTATTCTAACGTTTTTGCGCCCTCCACCATCCTGCATAGCGGCCATCCCTCCGTCGTCGAGCAGGGTCCCCGCGCGCGGCCGATGACGTCCGGGGGCTGAAAATGGAACGGGTCCTAGTGTGGCGTCTCGCAATTGCCGATCTGTTTTGCGGCGCCCCCTAAATCGGCAATTGCGAGACCAAGCCACACTAGCGTTATAGGCTTGCTAGTGTCCTTTCGCCTCCGAATAACCTTGCGAGCCCGCCGCAAATGGGGCGGTTATTCGGAGACGGGACACTAGCATGAACCGGAACCCGTAAAATCAAGCCAAAATGGCTTCTAAGATTATGACAGGGCGCGCGCGATCTCGGTACCGCAGCCGACCGTATCGGCCTGACCGCCGAGGTCCCTCGTCCGCAACTTCTCCTGAGCAAGAACGGTTTCGATCGCAGCGACGATGGCCTTGCCGGCCTCCGGTTCACCCAGGTGATCCAGCATCATGGCCGCAGACCAAATCTGCCCCACAGGGTTAGCGATTCCCTTCCCTGCGATGTCCGGCGCCGACCCGTGGACCGGCTCGAACAGCGACGGAAACTTCCGTTCCGGATTGAGGCTTCCGGACGGAGCGATACCGATGGTGCCGGTGCAGGCGGGGCCGAGGTCCGATAGGATGTCCCCAAACAGGTTGGAGCCGACGACAACGTCGAACCAGTCGGGGTGCAGCACGAAGTTCGCGGCCAGAATGTCGATGTGATACTTGTCCCACTTCACGCCGGGATAGTTCTTGGCCATCTCCTCCACGCGCTCGTCCCAATAGGGCATCGTGATGGAAATACCGTTCGACTTGGTGGCGGACGTCAGGTGCTTTTTCGGGCGGCTCTGGGCCAGCTCGAAAGCGAACTTCAGGATCCGGTCCACGCCGACCCGCGACATGACGGTTTCCTGGATCACGGCCTCTCGCTCGGTGCCGGGGAACATGCGGCCACCAATGGAGGAATACTCGCCCTCGGTGTTCTCGCGGACCACGAAGAAGTCGATATCGCCGGGCTTGCGTCCCGCCAGCGGCGACTTGACGCCCGGCATCAGGCGAACCGGCCGCAGGTTCACGTACTGGTCGAACTCCCTGCGAAACTGGATCAGCGAGCCCCACAGCGAGATGTGGTCCGGCAGAATCGCGGGCATGCCGACGGCGCCGAAGAAGATGGCGTCGTGGCCGCCGATCTGGGCCTTCCAGTCGTCCGGCATCATCTTGCCGTGCTTTTGGTAGTAATCGCAGGAGGCAAAGTCGAATTCATCAAGCTGCAGGTTGAAGTTGAACTTCTTCGCCGCCGCCTCCAGCACGCGCAGCCCTTCCGGCACGACTTCCTTGCCGATCCCGTCGCCGGGGATCACCGCAAGTCTGTAGGTTCTGTTGGTTTTGTTCGTCGACATACGGTCGTCCCTCGCCTGAAGCTGATTCTCGTTGCTGTTGAGTGCGCCCCGGGTCACGGGTGCCCCGTAGCTTTACAGGACTGGCCGCCGAACCTGAAAGGGGGAATGGCGAGGAAGCGCCCGTGAATTCGGGAACGCAAACCCAGACGCCGGTAGTCCCACCTTGCGGCGAGTTCCGATCCTAAGTCTCTGAATTTGGGGATGATCGCGTAAGTGGCGCGAGAGACGGGGCTCGAACCCGCGACCTCCGGCGTGACAGGCCGGCGCTCTAACCAACTGAGCTACTCCCGCACAGATCGGATGTGATCCGCACAGGAGGTGGGACTTAAAGGGCTGAACATTGCAAGTCAAGGACGTTGAGAAACACCTTGCATGCGGGGGCCTTTTTCCCTGTTGATGCCATTAACGGGCTGTTTACGGGCAAAACAGCGTAGTCAGATGGCGCCAGAATCAACTAAGCCCTGATACATCGTATTTTCTTGAGCCAGCACCACCGAGGAGAGCCAAATATGGCGAAGAAAGCAACCGCTACCCCAGCCACTATCACCCTGAAGCACCTTGCCGCCGCGCTCGCTGAAGATCATGAATTGTCGAAGAAGGCCTCCGAGGCGATTCTCACCGACCTCGTGACCCGAATCACCAAACACCTGAAGAAGGGCGAGCGCATCCGCATCGTTGGCCTCGGCATCCTTCAGGTCCGCAAGCGCGCTGCCCGCATGGGCCGCAATCCCGCCACCGGCGAACAGATCCAGATCAAGGCCAGCAAGAAGGTCGCCTTCCGCGCTGCCAAGGAGCTGAAGGAAGCTGTCTGATCGTCTCGATCTCAGGCTTTCCCGATTTTGCGCCATCCCGGCCCTCACGGTCGGGGTGGCGTTTTCATTTGCACGCGACGCTCCGAATCTGCGTGTTCGAGACGAGCCTGCTGACCGACGACATCGGGCTCTTTCGATGATCCGCCCACTGATCGGATCGCTCTTTGCGGCCGTCACAAGCTTCCATAGCCCTGTTCCAACGCAAGCGCCGAGGATAGGCTATCTTTGGATCACGGAGCCTGACCAGCTCGGCGCTGTGAAAAAATGTCTCTGTCCGTCAGCATGATGTCCCCATGAGCTCCATCACATTCACACACGGCGTCACCGAGCGCTTCCTGCGCTACGTCCGCATCGACACCCAGTCCGACCCGGAATCGCCCACCTGCCCCTCCACCGCGAAGCAGAAGGATCTCGGCCGGCTGCTCGCCCAGGAGTTGAAGGACCTCGGACTCGCCGATGCCCATATGGATGAGCACGGCTACGTCTATGCGACCATCCCGGCGACGACCGACAAGTCCGTTCCCGTGATCTGCTTCTGCTCGCACATGGACACCGCGCCGGACTGCACCGGCACGAATGTGAAGCCCCAGATGGTGCGTAACTATCAGGGTGGCGACATCGTCCTGCCGGCCGATCCGACCCAGATCATCCGGGCGGCCGAGCATCCCGCCCTCGCCGACCAGATCGGCAACGACATCGTCACGACCGACGGCACCACACTTCTTGGCGCCGACAACAAGGCGGGCGTGGCCGAGATCATGGATGCCGCGCAATTCCTGCTCGCCAATCCGCAGATCAAGCACGGCGCCATCAAGATCCTATTCACGCCCGACGAGGAAATCGGCCGCGGCGCCGACAAAGTCGATCTGAAGAAGCTCGGCGCCCAATTCGGCTACACCATGGATGGCGAAAGCGCGGGTCACCTGGAGGACGAGACGTTCTCCGCTGATGCTGCGATCATCACCATTCAGGGCGTCAGCGTTCACCCCGGATTCGCCAAGGGCCAAATGGAGCATGCGCTCAAGATCGCTGCGCGCATCGTCGACCGGCTGCCGAAAGACCTCGCTCCTGAGACGACCGAGGGACGCGAGGGCTTTCTCCATCCGACCGGCCTCAACGGCGGTCTCGACAGCGCGACGCTACAACTCATCGTGCGCGACTTCACTGAAGACGGTCTGAAGCAGAAGGAAGCCCTGCTCGAACAGATCGTCCGGGACGTCATGAGCGACTTTCCGCGGTCGTCCTATCGGTTCGAGGTCAAGCAGCAGTACCGCAACATGAAGGTGGTTCTGGACCGCCATCCCGAGGTGGTCGAGAACGCCATTGAAGCGATCCGCCGCGCGGGCATCACGCCCATCCGAAGCAGCATTCGCGGCGGCACCGACGGCTCCCGCCTGTCCTTCATGGGCCTGCCCTGCCCGAACATCTTTGCCGGCGAGCACGCGTTTCACTCGCGGCTTGAATGGGTCAGTGTCCAGGACATGGAAGCGGCGGTGCGGACCATCGTGCATCTGGCGACGGTTTGGGAAGAGCGGGCGTGATCTCGGGAATGCGGGGTCCAATCCCTCACAGCGCAGGCGTGCATGCACCGACCGTTTGACATTGCGGTTGTCGGCGCAGGCATAGCCGGGCTCGCAGCTGCGGCGATGCTCAAGAGTGCCGGGCACAATGTTATCGTCTTCGAACGGTTTTCCACCTCGCTGCCGCTCGGCTCCGGGTTGATGCTGCAGCCCACGGGCCTCGCCGTCCTGGAACGGATGGGCCTGCGGCAAAGGATCGAAGCGCTCGGCCATCGCATCGAGCGCCTGTATGGCGTGACCGACACAGGCGCTCAGATCTTTGATCTGGCCTATGCAGACCTTGACCCTGCGCATTACGCGGTCGCCGTTCATCGCGCCTTGCTGCACGGCGTGCTTTGGGAAAACTTCAAGGCTTGCGGAGCGCCCCTTGAAACCGGGCGGACGATCACTGGCTTCGAGCGACAATTGGATTCCAGGGTCAAACTGAAAACCAATTCGGGCGTCGTCAACGGCACCTTCGATCTTGTCATCGATGCCTCCGGAGCAAATTCGGCGCTCCGCACGTTTGTCAGCGCTGCCTCGGCACGCCAGTTCGCTTATGGCGCGGTCTGGGCAAGCATCCCCGACATCGGCCTTGCGCCGGGCTGCCTGTCCCAGCGCTATGTCGCGGCCAGAGAGATGGTGGGCTATCTGCCGATTGGCCGCGTGACGGATGATGGTCCGCCGCTCGCGGCGCTGTTCTGGAGCCTGAAACCGGCCGACTATCAGACTTGGCGAGACAACTTCGAGCACTGGCGCGACCACGTGGTCGCGCTCTGGCCTGAACTAGAGCCGATCATCACGAGGCTTGCCGGTCCCGACGATCTCACGCTGGCAAGCTACACACACTTCACCGCGCGCCATCCGTTCAAGGGGCGCATCGTCCTCGCAGGCGATTCCGCTCACGCGACATCGCCCCAGCTCGGCCAGGGCGCGAACAATGGTTTGCTCGATGCAGTCGCGTTGAGTGACGCGATTGCCAATCAAAATAATCTTGATGCCGCGTTGGCATCGTATGCGCAAACACGCCGTCGCCACGTCCGCTTCTATCAAATGGCCAGTACAGTGATGACGCCGTTCTTTCAGTCCGACTCCCTCACATTTTCGGCACTCAGAGACGTGATTTTCAACCGCTTGAAACTCATCCCTTATCTGGAACGCGAAATGGTCCGCACGCTGGCAGGCCTGAAGACCGGCCCGTTCAGTCACGCCACGCCTGCAGCCATCGCTGGCCTCAAAGGTGGCTCCCTTCCCGTGAGGGCCCGCTCTGCAACGGCGGAATGGGACAATGTCGTCTCGTGAAGGCCTGCGTTGCTTAACTTTCGCGGTCGCGATGCTAAATTGAGTCGGCTGCGGCCGATTGCGGTGGGTGAGTTATGACTGACAAACGTTTAGATGCCTTGGATGGCTTGCGAGGCGTCGCCATCCTGCTGGTCATGGGATTCCATTATTTTTATCATCTGGAATCCGCCTACTACAAATCTCACCTCTATCCCTACGGAGAGACCTTCGCCGGAATTCCGCTGTTTCAATACGGCTATCTCGGCGTCGAGCTGTTCTTCATCATCTCGGGATTCGTGATCGCATTGACGCTGGAAAAATCCAGTTCACCGCTCGAATTCTTGCTTCGCCGCTTCGTCCGGATCTGGCCCGCGCTTTTATTCTCCGCAGTCGTCACGTTCTTCCTGCTCAATTGGTCCGATGCACCGTTCGCGCTCACCCGCCGGCAGATGTGGCCGAATTTCCTCCCGTCATTGACGTTGACGCCGACCATGCTGTGGTCCGGCGCCTTTCCCAATGTTGATTTCGTCACCGGAGTTTACTGGTCGCTGGTGGTCGAAATCCGCTTCTATCTGATCGCGGCCATCCTGTTCTGGGGACTTTCCGGCAAGAACTTCGCGCGCAACCTGACGATCTTCGCGCTGCTGGACTGCTGCATCTGGTTCTTGCTCAGGCTCGTGTCACCGCACGGGGGGGAGCTTTACGACACGGCGTTGGTGCCTGAATTCATGCCATGGTTCGCGGCGGGCGCGCTGTTCTATGAACTGTATCAAAACAGGATTTCACAGCAACTCGCCTTCGCCATGCTTGTGGCTGTGTTCATCCCGATCTGCATCACCAGCACCCACTATGCAATCATCAGCCGAAACCCGGTGGTCGCGAGTGCCATTGCGCTGCTCTTCATTGCAACGTTCTGGCTGCTGGTCGCGAGGGATGGACAGATCAACGTCCTGCAATCGAAGCCGCTGGTCTGGATCGGCGAGTGCAGCTACTCGATCTACCTGTTTCACTACGCAGTCGGCATGATCCTGATTTCGAGCATCTCGAAATCGATCGGCGTTCCCGCGCAGGTGTTGTTGGCGCTTGGCGCCTCGCTGCTGGTCCTGATCGTCGGCCGCCTATCCTTCCGGCTTGTCGAAAATCCAAGCCGGCGCTTCCTGACAAAGCTTTTGATCAATCGCACGCCAAAACCGATCACGCCGGTGCCCGCTTCCGCGAGCTGACGAAGCACGCTAGCGCAGATAAATTTCGTCAGGCCCGCATCCGCAACTGGAGCATGGGCAGCACATCGTACCGGGCGCCGATGCCGGCCTTGATCATGGGGTCGTCGGAAACAGTTGCCTGCACATCCTCGGCGTTCTGATCATCGTTCGCAACGAACAGCGACATGCCCCAGCCGCCGGACGGATCAGCCACCGGTCCATGCGCAACAAGATTTCCTTTGTCCAACAAGGCCTGCAGGAACTCCCCGTGCTCCTTCATGAGTGACTTCTGATCCGGCGTCATGGTCCTGATGAAATCAGGTGCAGGCGGAACGAAACGGCACAGGAAATACTTCATCGGACGCAACCATGCTGACTTAGGACAAATGAAAGTTGCCCGCCGCATTGCCGGGCGAGGATGTCTAGGTCGTTAAAATGGCGGAGCCGTGACAGAGAATGGTAGGCGGTGAGAGATTCGAACTCCCGACCCTCTCGGTGTAAACGAGATGCTCTAACCAGCTGAGCTAACCGCCCTCTCTGGCGCTCTATTTGCCCTGCAATGGCTGCCGATGCAAGCCGTTCGGCCAAAACATAACTGAACCTTCCGCAATAAAGATGCGTCAAACCGGAACAGACATCGCGCTGCGAACGGGTTCTTCGAGTAGGCCGCTCAAAAGCATTTCGCCAGACAAACAAAAACGGCGCCCGAAGGCGCCGTTTCCGTTCAATCCTTTGTCCGCGTCAGTGCGCGGTCAGACCTGAGGCCTCGTCCGACGTGTCGGACTTGGTCGGAACAGAGGTGTCCTCTTCCCAGACGATCGGTGTCGGAGCCCGCACCAATGCCTTGGACAGAACCTCGTCCATCCGCGAGACCGGGATGATCTCCAGTCCGCCCTTGATGGCGTCGGAAATCTCCGTCAGGTCCTTGGCGTTGTCCTCAGGGATGAAGACCGTCTTGATACCGCCACGGGCAGCAGCAAGCAGCTTCTCCTTCAGACCGCCAATCGGCAGCACGCGGCCCCGCAGCGTGATCTCGCCTGTCATGGCGACATCATGCCGGATCGGAATGCCCGTCAGGACCGAGACGATGGTGGTTGCCATCGCGACACCGGCCGAAGGGCCATCCTTCGGCGTCGCGCCTTCCGGCACGTGCACGTGGATGTCACGACGATCGAACAACGGCGGCTCGATGCCGTAGGTGATCGCCCGTGAGCGGACGTAAGACGCAGCAGCCGAGATCGACTCCTTCATCACGTCGCGCAGGTTGCCCGTCACCGTCATGCGGCCCTTGCCGGGCATCATGACGCTTTCAATGGTGAGCAACTCGCCGCCGACATCCGTCCACGCCAGACCGGTCACGACACCGACCTGATCATCGCTCTCGATCTCGCCGTAGCGATACTTCGGCACGCCGAGGAATTCCTCGAGGACTTCCTCGGTGACCTTCACCGACTTCTTCTTCGAGATCATCAACTCCTTCACCGCCTTGCGGGCCAGCGTCGAGAGTTCACGCTCGAGGTTACGCACACCTGCTTCGCGGGTGTAGCGGCGGATCATCAGCAACAACGCGTCGTCATCGATCGAGAACTCTTTCGAGTTCAAACCGTGCTTGGAGATCGCCGTCGGGATGAGATGCTTGCGCGCAATCTCGACCTTTTCGTTCTCCGTGTAGCCGGCGATCCGGATGATCTCCATGCGGTCCATCAACGGCCCGGGAATATTCAGCGTATTCGCGGTGGTGATGAACATCACGTTCGACAGATCGTAGTCGATCTCCAGATAGTGATCGTTGAACGTCGCGTTCTGCTCAGGGTCGAGAACCTCGAGCAAAGCCGACGACGGATCGCCGCGGAAATCGGACCCCATCTTGTCGATCTCGTCGAGCAGGAACAGCGGATTCGAAGTCTTCGCTTTCCGCATCGACTGGATGATCTTGCCGGGCATCGAGCCGATATAGGTGCGGCGGTGACCACGGATCTCCGCTTCGTCACGCACACCACCCAGCGACACGCGCACGAACTCACGTCCGGTCGCCTTCGCGATCGACTTGCCAAGCGAGGTCTTGCCGACGCCCGGAGGGCCGACGAGACACAGAATCGGACCGGTCAACTTGTTGGCGCGGGACTGCACGGCGAGATACTCGACGATGCGGTCCTTGACCTTCTCAAGCCCGTAGTGATCGCTGTCGAGAACTTCCTGCGCGGCAACGAGGTCCTTCTTGACCTTGGACTTCTTGCCCCATGGGATCGACAACAGCCAATCGAGATAGTTGCGCACGACCGTTGCCTCGGCGGACATCGGAGACATCTGCCGCAGCTTCTTCAACTCGTGCTGAGCCTTCTCGCGAGCTTCCTTCGAGAGCTTGGTCTTGGCGATCTTCTCTTCCAGATCGGCCAACTCGTCGCGACCTTCGTCGTCGCCGAGCTCCTTCTGGATCGCCTTCATCTGCTCGTTGAGATAGTACTCGCGCTGGGTCTTCTCCATCTGGCGCTTGACGCGCGAGCGGATCTTCTTCTCGACCTGCAGCACGGAGATCTCGCTCTCCATCAAGCCCATCACCTTCTCAAGGCGCTGGGAGACGGACAACGTTTCCAGGATCGTCTGACGATCGGAGATCTTCACCGCGAGATGCGAGGCAACCGTATCCGCCAGCTTGGCAAAATCCGTGATCTGCTGAACGACGCCCACCACTTCGGCGGAAATCTTCTTGTTCAGCTTCACATAGCTTTCGAAGTCGGAGATGACCGAACGCGACAAGGCTTCCGCCTCGACGCTGGTGGCATCGACGTCGGCAAGCGCCACCGCGCTGGCTTCATAGAAATCAGTCCGATCGGAATACTTGCCGGCCTTCGCGCGCTCCAAGCCCTCGACCAGCACTTTGACGGTGCCGTCAGGCAGCTTCAGGAGCTGCAACACGCTGGCGAGCGTGCCGATCTCGTAAATTGAATCCGGCGTCGGATCGTCATCGGACGCATTCTTCTGCGTCGCGAGGAAAATCAGCGCATCGTTCTTCATCACCTCTTCGAGCGCCTTGATCGATTTCTCGCGGCCGACGAACAGCGGCACAATCATATGCGGGAAAACGACGATGTCGCGAAGCGGCAGCACCGGGTAGGAATGGCTTTCGCCGTGAACGATGGTTGGACGAGGCTTTGAGGCAGTCATGCCCATTTTCCTTATGTTGCGCCCCCTTGCACGCAGTCCGCCGTTCAGACGCAACCGCCACAAGGTGCCGTGTGTGCCGGAAAAGAAAGAGCTCCCGGGTAGGTTTGTTGCGAATCTCGAAAACCCAAGCTCCGCAGCCTGACATTAGGTGGCTATGGCGTGGCGGGGTGTCAAGTAAACGAGAAACCCCAATGAATGAAGGGTTATTCCACCCACAACTTCCTCAAAAAACAAAAGGCCGCCGGTTGATCCGGCAGCCTTTTGAACGGAACCTATGGGCCTCCAGGACCTGCAATCAGGCGCTGGCGCTGGTTTCTGAAGCGCGGTCAGACCGATCCGCATAAATATACAGCGGACGGGCCGTCGCCTCGACGACTTCGCGGGAAATCACGACCTCTTCCACGCCTTCAAGGCCAGGAAGATCGAACATGGTCTCCAGCAGGATGCTTTCAAGGATCGAACGCAACCCACGCGCGCCGGTCTTGCGCTCGATGGCCTTGCGGGCCACCGCGCCAAGTGCCTCGTCGGCGAATGTCAGCTCGATGTTCTCCATTTCGAACAGACGCTGGTACTGTTTCACCAGCGCATTCTTCGGCTCGACCAGGATCTTCTTGAGTGAAGCCTCATCGAGGTCCTCAAGCGTTGCAACCACAGGCAGACGTCCCACGAATTCCGGGATCAGGCCGTACTTCAACAGATCCTCCGGCTCGACTTCGCGGAAGATTTCGCCGGTGCGCCGATCTTCGGGAGCGAGCACGCTGGCCGCAAAGCCGATCGACGTGGTCCGGCCGCGCGAGGAGATGATCTTCTCGAGACCTGAAAACGCACCGCCGCAGATGAAGAGGATGTTGGTCGTATCCACCTGCAGGAATTCCTGCTGCGGATGTTTGCGTCCACCCTGCGGAGGAACCGAAGCAACGGTGCCTTCCATGATCTTCAGCAGGGCCTGCTGCACGCCCTCACCCGACACGTCGCGTGTGATCGACGGATTGTCGGACTTGCGCGAGATCTTGTCGATTTCGTCGATGTAGACGATGCCGCGCTGCGCACGCTCGACATTGTAGTCGGCCGCCTGCAGCAGCTTCAGAATGATGTTCTCGACGTCTTCACCGACGTAGCCCGCTTCAGTGAGCGTCGTCGCGTCCGCCATCGTGAACGGCACATCGAGGATACGCGCGAGCGTCTGCGCGAGCAGCGTCTTACCCGAACCGGTCGGACCGATCAGCAGGATATTCGACTTCGCGAGCTCAACGTCGTTGTGCTTGGTCTGGTGGTTGAGGCGCTTGTAATGATTGTGAACCGCGACCGAGAGCACCTTCTTGGCGTGCTGCTGACCGATCACGTAATCATCAAGAACCTTGCAGATTTCCTTTGGCGTAGGAATGCCGTCGCGCGACTTCACCAGCGAGGATTTGTTTTCCTCGCGAATGATGTCCATGCACAATTCAACGCATTCATCGCAGATGAAGACCGTCGGGCCCGCGATCAGTTTGCGGACTTCGTGCTGGCTCTTCCCGCAGAACGAGCAATAAAGAGTATTCTTGGAATCGCTCGTGCCCACCTTGCTCATTCCTGTCTCCGTCCGCCGCAGATCTCAATCTTGGGATTGCCCCATCCCGGCACACGCCGGCAATGACGTGTAGATAGGAGCAAAAACCATACCAGAAAAGACCCGTCACTCCAGTTGTCGTCCGAATCGCAGGCCTGCCGAATCCCGCGATCATCGAAACTTACATAGCTTAGCCAATCATGGTGCCATCCGACTATCAAGAATTCGCTAATCGCCGGGACATTAAACTTCAGGATATGAGCCTGATTTCGTGCATTTTCACGGCCAGACCCTGGCGAATTCATTGCAGCGTTGCGAGAATGACACGTGTTCCCTGCCCTCGGAACTCTTGATTAACCCTTTAGTCGATGTCGGGAGCCCGCGTCCCTCTTGTCCGTCATGTAGTGGAGCGATGGGCCTTTGCCATTACACTTCCGGACCATACCCGGTGCGAACCACCGGTCCTGGGTAATGCGCACACAGCGCCGAAGTTGCCCGTCGCCGACAAGTCGTCTCAGCATGGGAGCCGCGATGAGGTCCGCAGCGCGCGCTATCGATATCCACTCATGGAACGATCTTCAGCGTGAAACTTGTCGCTGCCGTGCGCCCGTCCGAATCCTTGAGATCGATACGCAACACGTGATTACCGGGCGGCAGCACAGCATTCGGCATATCGATGCCCGTCGGCTGTGTGAATGGTTTCACGCGAGGCGTGAGATCCACCGTTGGATTCTTCACATAGGTCACCTTCAGGCTTTCGGTATCGATCCTGGCCCCTCCGAACGACTGAAACTTCACGCGGAAATGAATGGGAGAATGCGCCGCATTGCCATCCGCGAGGTATTCGATGCGCGGCCCGCGCGTAATTCCACGCGTTTTCTCCGATGACTCTTTAACCGGAGGCAGTTTGGCTTCGTCGTCGGTGATCAAAACATCGTTGGCGTAGGCGAGAGCTGACATCGTGAACATGAATCCGGCGACCAAAACCAGACCGCCCGCACGCAAAATTCCCATTTTTGAAATCTCCTGCCCCGCAACGAGGCAGATATAGCACAGCGCGTTCCCATCGAGACAAGGCGTGTCCGTAACCGCGCGGATGGTCCCATATTACCGTGACCGACGATCAATCACCCGACGGAAATAAAAAAGCGAACGCCGATCCGGCGTTCGCTTTAAACATTCACGTATCAGCAGAGTTTTTAAGGCGCCTTTGGCGCCGCTTCCTCAGCTCGCTTGTCGATCACCTTGTCGACGAGGCCAAACTCCTTCGCCATCTCGGCGGTCAGGAACTTGTCGCGCTCAAGTGCATCTTCGATCGCCTTGTAGGGCTGACCGGTGTGCTTGACGTAGATCTCGTTGAGACGCTTCTTCAGGTTCAGGATTTCCTGAGCGTGCAACATGATGTCAGTTGCCTGCCCCTGGAAACCACCGGAGGGCTGGTGGACCATGATGCGCGAATTCGGCAGCGAGAAGCGCATGTCCTTTTCACCGGCCGCAAGCAGAAGCGAGCCCATCGACGCCGCCTGACCGGTGCACAGTGTCGAGACCGGCGGACGGATGAACTGCATCGTATCGTAGATTGCGAGACCCGATGTCACCACGCCGCCAGGCGAGTTGATGTACATCGAGATTTCCTTCTTCGGATTTTCGGCCTCGAGGAACAACAGCTGTGCGACGATAAGGGTCGACATGCCGTCTTCGACCGGACCGGTCACGAAGATGATGCGCTCTTTCAAAAGGCGCGAAAAGATATCGTAAGCCCGCTCGCCGCGGTTGGTCTGCTCGACCACCATCGGCACGAGGTTCATGTAGGTTTCAACGGGATCGCGCATTTATCACCTGAAGGTTGGCGGAAACGAACGCCTTGTGATGCAAAACGTGTGGGCACTACAGATATGCGCCGATGGCCCGGCCACAAGACCGGTCAACCCGATCCAGCAAGGCCTCGAAGCGGCACCAGTTGAAGCTGATTCGATCTGGCCCGGAAAGCGAAGCGGTACATCCGCTTCGCTCATTTGGATCGTATCGTTAACGCGGAATCAAGATCAGGCAGCCGTCTTGTCGTCCTCTTCCTTCATCAGGTCTTCGCGTGTGACCTGCTTCTCGGTCACTTTGGCGAGTTCGAGGATGAAGTCGACGACCTTGTCTTCGTAGATCGGCGCACGGAGCTGGGCGAGCGCTTGCGGGTTGTTGCGATAGAAGTCCCAGACTTCCTTTTCGCGGCCCGGCGACTGACGCGCACGATCGATCAAAGCGCGGCTCACCTCGTCATCCGTCACGGAGATCTTGTTCTTCTCTCCGATCTCGGAGAGCACGAGGCCCAGGCGGACGCGGCGATCGGCGATCTTGTGATACTCTTCCTTCGCGGCTTCCTCGGTGGTGTCCTCATCGGCGAATGTCTTGCCGGTGGAATCCATCTCGGCCTTGATCGAGTTCCACATCAGGTTGAACTCTTCCTCGACCAGCGACGGCGGCGCATCGAAGCGATGCGTCTCGTCGAGACGATCAAGCAGGATGCGCTTCACGCGCTGGCGTGACGCGCCGTTGAACTCGATCACGAGCCGCTCGCGCATCGCTTCCTTCAGCTTGTCGAGGGATTCCATGCCGAGGGTCTTGGCGAATTCGTCATCGACCTTTGACTCCTGCGGCGCCTCGATGAGGCTCGCGGTGGTCTCGAACTCGGCATCCTTGCCCGCGAGATTCGGAGCGGCGTAGTTCTTCGGGAACGACGCCTTCACGGTACGGGTCTCGCCGGAAGCAATACCGATCAGCTGATCTTCAAAGCCCGGGATGAACGTGCCCGAGCCGATCACGACCTGGATGCCCTCGCCGGTGCCGCCATCGAACGCCACGCCGTCGATGGTGCCCTTGAACGCCACGGTGACGCGGTCACCGGACTCGGCCTTCGCGCCCTCGCCCTTGTCCGCATAGGGACGGCTCTGGTCAGCGATGCGCTTCAGCGCTTCATCCACGTCAGCGTCGGTCACTGCCGCGACAGGCTTCTCGACGTCGAAAGTCTTGAAATCGGCAAGTTCAATCGGCGGCACGACTTCAATCGCGACCGAATAGTTGAGATCGGACTTGCCTTCGAGGATCGCTTCGATCTCCGTCGCTTCCGTCGGCATGGTGACCTTCGGCTCCGACGCCAGGCGGAAGCCGCGGTCAGAGAAGATCCCTGCGTTGGTGTCGCGAATCAATTGCTCGACGGTTTCAGCAGCCACCGAACGGCCGTAGACCTTCTTAAGATGCGCGACGGGGACCTTGCCGGGACGAAATCCGTTCAAGCGAACCTTGTCTTTCATATCGACAAGACGAGCATCGACCTTGGCATCGATATCGGATGCTGGAACGCTGACCTGAAATTCGTGCTTTAATCCCTCGGAGAGGGTTTCTGTGACCTGCATGGCGTCAATCTTCTTCCGGTCTGGCCCGGCCGGCGGCCGGGTCGTTGTCAATGTGTTGGACGATGCCGTTCAGCATACGCCTGTGGTGCGGCGGAAGCGTCCCGGCAATGGCACGCGCCCTCCAAAATCTTTTGCGCAAACGAAGATCGCGCTGGTGCGGGCGGAGGGACTCGAACCCCCACAACTTTCGTCACTGGAACCTAAACCCAGCGCGTCTACCAGTTCCGCCACGCCCGCGCAGCGCTCATCGTCAGGCGGCACAGCCGCGAGCGGCGGGCTTATAGCATGGGGCGGCCGGTTCGCAGCAAAAAAATGGCTTTTGCAACGCGATCTTAGAGCGCAGCGACCAGGTGTCCCGCTGGACATCCTAATTGGAAAATGATCGGCATAAAGCATGACAAATCAGCCGTTTTTGGTTCCGAGACGAGGGGTCCTGGCCGGATTGGGCGGCCTCGTCATCACGGCGGGGCTGCGGTTTCCCGCCGCCGCCCAGGGCCGTCCGTCTGTTTCGCTGCGGCTTCGCCCCGAAACGGCGAAGCTCGCGCCGAATCTCCCCGACAGCCCGATCTGGGCATTTGATGCAGGAACGCCGAACACACCCCTACGGTTCAGGAGAGGCGACGAACTTCAGGTGACTTTTGCGAACGACCTTCCCGTCCCGGCAGCGCTGAACTGGGCCGGCATCGACGGCGTGCAGGCGGCAACGCCGCTGGTGGCCCAAGGCCCGGTCCCGGCCGGCGGGCGTGCCAGCCTGACCATCCCGCTGCGCCATGCCGGTACGTTTCTGGTGGAGCCCCGGCTGCTCGGGGACGGCAAGGAGCGGCCGTCACCGGCCTGCGCCCTGATCGTGGATGAGGCCGAGAAGGTCGCGGTCGATCGCGACGAGGTGCTGCTGATCGAGGATTGGCGCGTCAAAGGCGATGGGCGCGCTGTCGCGCCCGGGACGTCAGCTCAGGACACCACCGTGACCTACACCGTGAACGGTCGTCCGACCCTGGACCTCACCGCGAAGGTGAACGAACGGCTGCGCCTGCGGCTCATCAACGGTTGCCCGCGTGCTCCGATCGGCCTCAAGGTTGAGAACCAGGACGTGCGCGTCCTGGCCATCGATGGCCAGCCGGCTGAACCGTTCTCCGCACGGGACGGTCAGGTGGTGCTGCCGCCAAGCTCGCGTGTCGATATCTTTATCGACGTGATGGGCACGCCGGGCACCAGTTCATCGATCATCCTTCACGACGGAACAGCCACGAAACCCATTGCCAAGTTTACCATTTCGAAGGACGCCCCACTTCGTCCGGCGCGGCTGCCGGCGGCAGGACCGCTGCCGTCCAACGGCCTGCCCGACCGCATCGCCCTTCAGGGAGCAACGCGCGCGGACGTGTCGCTCGATCCCAAAGCGTCATGGACCACGCCGGCCGAGTTTGCGGCGACGTCAACGCCCGCCTGCCGGATCAAGCGAGGGCGCACCGGGGTCCTGGCCATCAGCAATCCGACATCCGCACCGGTGACCTTCCGCCTGCAGGGCCATCACTTCCGTCTGCTCGATCGCCTCGACGATGGCTGGAAGCCGTTCTGGCTGGATACACTGCTGGTGACGCCCGGTCAGACCCAGCGCATCGCCTTTGCCGCCGAGCATGGCGGCAAGTGGCTGATGGAAGCGATCCCGATCGACTGGGCCGCCCCGCGCCTCGTTCGCTGGTACGCGGTGGACTAACCTCAGTAAGCGATATCGAGTTCGTCGTAGAGATTGCGGAACACGGCAGGCAAAGCGTCAGGAAGGTCTTCCGCAATCAGTCCGGGACCAAACTCCTGGGCCGCTTCGCCATGCATCCATGCGCCGATGCAGGCGGCCTCGAACGCCGGCACGCCTTGCGCCAGCATGCCCGCAATCATTCCGGCCAGCACGTCGCCGGCGCCAGCAGTTGCGAGCCACGGCGGCGCGTTGGCCGTGATGGCGGCACGGCCATCGGGCGATGCCACCACCGTGTCCGCACCTTTCAGCAGGACAACGCCGCCGGACTCCTGCGCGGCAAAGCGGGCCCGCTCAAGCTTCGTGGAACATCCTTCCGGCAAAGACTTGAACAGGCGCGCAAACTCGCCCTCGTGGGGCGTGAGCACGATCTGCGGATCGTCGCTCTGTTTGATCACCCGGAAAAGAGAATCCGGATCATCGGCAAAGCTCGTCAGAGCATCGGCATCGAGCACCGCCGAGCGGCCTACCCCGACGACCGCCTCCACAAACGCGCGGGTGCGCCCGCCGACCCCGGCGCCCGGCCCGATCACGCAGGCATTGAGGCGCTTGTCGGCGAGATAGTCCCTGAATTGCTCCGGCGTATCGACGGCGCGGACCATGACGGCAGTCAAAGCCGTCGCATTGACCGCCAGCGCGTCACGGGGCGACACCAGCGTGACCAGTCCCGCTCCGGCGCGCAGCGCGCCGCGCGCGGCAAGCCGTGCCGCACCGGTCGAGGCCAGATCGCCGGACATCACCACCGCATGACCGCGCGCATATTTGTGGCCATCGATCTGCGGGACGGGGAAGACGTCGGCCCACAGGTCCGGAATGTTCTCGAAAATCCGCGGCGCGATGTCATCGAGCACGTCGTCCGCGATTCCGATGTCTGCGACATGGATCTCGCCGCAGTGGACCCGTCCCGGCAGCAGCAGGTGTCCCGGCTTGCGGCGGAAGAACGTCACCGTGGCCGAGGCCTGCACGGCCATACCCATGACCTCTCCAGTGTCGCCGTTGACGCCGCTCGGCAGATCAACACTGAGGATCGGAACGCCACTTGCGTTCATTGCCTCTATCATCACGTGAGGATCGCCTTTCACGGGACGGTTGAGACCTGCACCAAACAGCGCATCGACGACCAGCGCGGGCGAGCCTATCGCGGCGGGAACACATGGCAGGACTGGACCCTTCCATTGCTTAGCCGCAAGCGCAGCGTCGCCCTTCAACGTCGTCCGGTCACAGAGCAGGATCACGGAGACTTCACGCCCGCGCGCCGCCAGTTCGGTCGCCGCAACGAAGCCATCGCCGCCATTGTTGCCGCGACCGGCGACCACCAGGATTGGCCCCGCCTCGGCAAGCACATCGGCCACCTCGGCAACAGCCCGCCCGGCTTGTTCCATCAATGCAAAACCGCTGGTGCCCTTCGCGATCGTCGCCTGATCGGCCCGCTGCATTTCGTCGACTGTCAGGACTTCCATGCCGATTACCTGTTCGTTCCGCCTCATCCTGAGGCAATTTATCTGCCTATCTTTTGTTCAATTGCCTACTTTGTAGCCTGGCGATTTCTGCCGGATCTCATCAAAGATCTCGACTTCTGCCATTAATAACCTGACAACGTTCACCAATTGCACCACCTCGAAAACTGGCATGGACCCTGCTTTTAGGGCGCTGACATGGACGCGCTGT
The DNA here is from genome assembly GCF_049747295.1 of Bradyrhizobium sp. SYSU BS000235. Taxonomy (NCBI): domain Bacteria; kingdom Pseudomonadati; phylum Pseudomonadota; class Alphaproteobacteria; order Hyphomicrobiales; family Nitrobacteraceae; genus Bradyrhizobium; species Bradyrhizobium sp. SYSU BS000235. The sequence continues at coordinate 5,018,358 of NZ_JBMHJM010000001.1, read as the reverse complement.
GACGACCAACGCAATTAGGGCACACACCGCGATCATCCTCTTTGGCGGCGATTGACCTGTTGAGAAATCACATCGAGACGTTAATCGCCTAGACGACACCACTTGAGCCGCGCATCAACGCGCAAACGGAAGTAAAAGTGCAGCCAGCCGCATTCGAAGTGCCGGGAGACGTTCAGTGAAAAAAATCGAGGCCATCATCAAGCCATTCAAGCTCGACGAGGTAAAGGAAGCGCTCCAGGAAGTCGGAATCCAAGGCATCACCGTGACCGAGGCGAAGGGCTTTGGTCGCCAGAAGGGCCATGCCGAGCTCTATCGCGGCGCGGAATACATTGTGGACTTCCTTCCCAAGGTGAAGATCGAGATCGTTGTCGGTGACGACATTATTGAAAAAGCCATCGATGCCATCCGGCGCGCCGCCCAGACGGGCCGCATCGGTGACGGTAAAATCTTTGTCTCGAATATCGAGGAAGCCATCCGCATCAGAACCGGGGAGTCCGGGCTCGACGCCATTTAACCAGTGACCGCTTTTCGCCTTGCCTGACCAATTGCGGCGAGAACATCGACCACGAACGACCAACGACCAGACCTAACGACCAGACCTAGAAGACATAAGGGGTATTCATGAAGACTGCTAAGGACGTCCTCAAATCCATCAAGGACAACGACGTAAAGTACGTCGACCTGCGTTTCACCGATCCGCGCGGCAAGTGGCAGCACGTCACCTTCGACGTGTCGATGATCGACGAGGACATCTTCGCCGAAGGCACCATGTTCGACGGTTCGTCGATTGCCGGCTGGAAGGCGATCAATGAATCCGACATGACGCTGATGCCCGATCCGACCACGGCGACGATCGACCCGTTCTTCGCTGAGACCACCATGGTCATCGTGTGCGACATTCTCGAGCCGAGCACCGGCGAGCCCTACAACCGCGATCCGCGCGGTATCGCCAAGAAGGCCGAAGCCATGGTGAAGTCCATGGGCGTGGGCGATACGGTTTTCGTCGGCCCCGAGGCGGAATTCTTCGTGTTCGACGACGTGCGCTTCCAGACCACCCCTTACAACACCGGCTTCAAGCTCGACTCGTCGGAACTGCCGACCAACTCGGACACCGAGTATGAGGGCGGCAACCTCGGCCACCGTATCCGTAACAAGGGCGGCTATTTCCCCGTGCCTCCGCAGGACTCGGTGCAGGACATGCGCTCGGAAATGCTCGGCGCAATGGCCCGCATGGGCGTCAAGGTCGAGAAGCACCACCACGAGGTGGCTTCCGCCCAGCACGAGCTTGGCATGAAGTTCGACACCCTGACCCACATGGCCGACCAGATGCAGGTCTATAAGTACTGCATCCATCAGGTCGCGCACATTTACGGCAAGACCGCCACCTTCATGCCGAAGCCGGTTTACGGCGACAACGGCTCGGGCATGCACGTGCACCAGTCGATCTGGAAGGACGGCAAGCCGACCTTCGCCGGCAACAAGTATGCCGACCTCTCCGAGTCCTGCCTCCACTACATCGGCGGCATCATCAAGCACGCCAAGGCCATCAACGCCTTCACCAACCCGTCGACGAACTCCTACAAGCGTCTCGTTCCGGGCTACGAAGCGCCGGTGCTGCTCGCCTACTCCGCGCGCAACCGCTCGGCCTCCTGCCGCATCCCCTACACCACGAACCCGAAGGCCAAGCGCGTCGAGGTCCGCTTCCCCGACCCGATGGCCAATCCGTACCTTGCGTTCGCCGCGATGCTGATGGCCGGCCTCGATGGCATCAAGAACAAGATCGATCCAGGTCCGGCGATGGACAAGGACCTCTACGATCTTCCGAAGGAAGAGCTGAAGACCATCCCGACCGTTTGCGGCTCGCTCCGTGAAGCGCTCGAAAACCTCGACAAGGATCGCGCCTTCCTCAAGGCCGGCGGCGTGTTCGACGACGACTTCATCGACAGCTTCATCGAGCTGAAGATGACGGAAGTCGAGCGGTTCGAAATGACCCCGCATCCGGTCGAGTTCGAAATGTACTACTCGCTCTGATGTCCCCGCGCCTGATGACGCATTGCATCGAAACCATCAAAGGCGTCCCTCACGGGACGCCTTTTTTGTTGATCCGTACCCTGACGACCGCCTCAGATTCCGCCACGAGGCGAGGCGGTCTCGGGGACTCGCGCCATGACCTCTCTTGATCCCGCCCGGTCTTTCGGGAAAGAGTGCTCCATCGCCGTTAGCGACAGGGGCCTATTGTGACACTTCCCGAGAACCGAATTCAGACCCGCAGCGATCTGGCATGGTCGATCACCGTGGGCGGCATCGGCGTGGTGGCTTTTGCAGCCTTCCTGGTCTTCGCCTGGTACTTCGCCGCGACGCTGTTTCTGATCTTTTCCGGCATCCTGCTGGGCGTCGCTCTCAACGCCATGACCCATCTGCTGCAGCGGGTGATCGGCGGCCCCCATCCCCTGCGGTTGGCGCTTGTTTGCGTCATCCTCGCCGGCCTTCTCGGCGGTGTCGTTTTCCTTGGCGGATCCACCATCGCACAGCAGGCGAATGTCCTGAGCAACACGCTCAAATCGCAGTTGGTCAACGTCAAAGCCTTCCTTGAGAAACACGGCGTCGACACCAGCTACCTCGAGCTTGGCAGCACTACGCCGGCCCCGGCCAACGCAACCACGACATCGTCGGATACGGCCGCGCCGGCCTCCTCCCTGGCGCCACGCAACCTTCCGAGCGCGGGGGCGCTGGCCTCCAGCGGCGGCGCCATCGTCAGCCAGACGCTCAAATTGCTGCTCGGCACCGTCAGCGCCGTCGGCAATTTCTTTATCGTCCTGTTTCTGGGTCTTACATTCGCCGCTCAGCCGAGCGTCTACAGAAAGGGGCTGCTGCACATGGCCCCTGTGCGTCACCGCGCCAATGTCACCGCCGTGGTGGACCGGATCGGGGATACGTTGGAGCGCTGGCTGATCGCCCAGATGATCACCATGGCCGCGGTCTTTCTGGTGACCTGGATCGGCCTCTCGGTGATCGGCATCCAGAGCTCATTCATTCTGGGCATTCAGGCCGGCCTGCTCGCCTTTATCCCCACGGTCGGCGCGCTGATCGGCGGTTTGATCATCGTACTGGCGAGCCTTGCCTCCGGCTGGGTCGCCGCAGCAAGCGCCTTCGTTCTATTTCTCGGCGTCCACGCGCTTGAGAGCTATATCCTGACGCCGATCATCCAGCGGCAGGCGCTCGATATCCCGCCCGCAACGCTGTTCGCGTTCCAGATTTTGCTCGGCGTGGTGTTCGGTCTGTGGGGATTGGCGCTCGCGCTCCCCCTCATGGCGATCGTCAAGGTCATCATCGACTTTGCGCGCCAGGAAGAAGAGAAGCCGCAGGAATTCAAGGTGGCTTGAGCCATCGGGAATACCGGCTACCACCTAACCAACAAGTGCTGGAAAACGAAAAGGCGCCCATATTGGGCGCCTTTCTTGAACGGGCGTCTGACAAGCTTTTAGAAATTGACCGTGGTGTTGGTGTGCTCGACTTCGGGGGGCGATGCGAAGAAAGGCCCGACGAGTGCGCGCCACTCGGTGAAATTCGCCGACTCGCGAAAATCGACCGTGTGGTTTTCCAGCGTTTCCCACTTGATGTGCAGCCGGTAGCGCGACGGCTTCTCGATCGAGCGATGCAGCTCGAAGCTCTTCCAACCCTTGCAACGCTTGAAGATCGGTTCAGCCTTGACGATGGCGGCCTCGAAATCCTTCTCGCTGCCCGGCTTGATCTCGATCTGTGCAATTTCGGTGATCATGGTGTTTCCGCCTTTTCTAAGTGTGAAAAGGCTCTAGCGCAAAAGCATGCACAGGAAAAGACAAAGGGCGTCGAAGCGCCCTGCTCATAACGCATGCTGGCCGCCGGTTCAGACCAGAGCCATCAGCAATAGTCCTGATAAAATGAAGACGCCACCGACCAATGCCACCGGCTGCCAGTCGAATGGCGCCTGATAACGGCCTTCAGCACGCCGTGCTGCGATCAAGGCGCTCTCGTATTCATCGGACGTGGAGAACATGCAGGCGAACCCTGCACGAGCCGTGGCGGCAGCCGCTTCAAGAGCGCTGATCTCAGTCTTTGAATCGTGAATGCGTGTAGTGGACATGCTTGGATGCTATGGCCCGAATGGTAAACAGATGGTTAGCGAACGTGGATGCACATTTTCTTTTGCGTGTTTTCCGAAGGGTCTGCGCTTAAAGCAGTGCCGCAATATCTGCGCTAACGCTTCAACGCCGCAATCCGCACACCGGTCGGCGTTGACTGATACCGATTGCGGAATGTGTGATTGAAGTGAGACACGTCGCCGAATCCCGATTCGAATGCGGTGGCGCTGACGTTGTGGTCCGCGAACCTCGGATCCGTCAGAAGCTGATGTGCGTACTCGAGCTTTCAACCGAGCACATAGTCGGTGAATGTCGTGCTCTCGTCGGCGAACAATTCGCGGATGTATCTGGCGGAAATTCCGTGACGCGCGGCAATGGTGTTGATCGTCAATTGGCGACTGCGCAGGTTGGCTGCGATATCCGACTTGATGGCACGCATGCGGGCCGCTCGAACGCTGACTTTGCGAAGTTGGGAATCGCTCCCAACCGCTATTACGAAGACATCAGAAAATCCGATGAGTGGATCATCCAGAAGAAGGAGAACAAGGAGACACTCAATGGCTGGGAGCAATCCGGATACCGCTTTATCGGGTCGACAACCAACAATCTCCTTGTTGTGGTCACGAGCTATAATGGCGGTGGTTCCGGAACCTTCTACACCTTGCACGTCCTTGATCTCGCGCCGGGCAAGGCCTTCGACTCGGAAGGAAAGGTTTACGACCGCCTCAACCTGACCACCGTGCGTGACGTGTCTCTGGGAGACCGTTGGCAGGGTGACGTCAAGATCTCCGGAAACTCGATTGAAGTCCTAACAGCGAAAAGCGGTCCGGCAGATAGCAGCGGCAAGGTATCGACAGAGACGATCGAAGCGCGACGGCCATGAGACCTAGACGACCTGCTTCGCTGCCGACGGCGTGCCAAGCGTCTTCACAAGCAACTGCAATGCCTTGCCCAGCTCTGCTCGGTTGCGGGCTGCACCAAGGCAAACGCGAACCGCATGCGGCGGACGCTGATCCACGGCAAACGCCTCGCTGCTGACGACCGCCAGTCCCTGCCGAAACAATTCGCTGACGAAATCCAGCCTGTTCCACTGGCTGGGCAAGGGCAGCCACAAATGATGCCCCTTCGGATGGGCTGCGAAAGAATAACCTTTCAGAATTCGCGCCGCGAGTTGCTGGCGCCCAATCGCTTCGTTCCGGATCGCGGTGATGATCTGATCCGCGGTACCAGTGCGCAGCCAGTCCATCACGAGAGCGCTCATGAGAGGCGGCGCCATCTGCGTGGTCGCTTGCAGGCTATGCCGGAGCAACTGCGTGGCCGACATATCAGGCGCCAAAAGAAACGAAACCCGAAGTGCCGGCGCGATGCATTTCGAGAGGCTGATGGTGAGAAACGTTTGCTCAGGTAACAGTTCCGCCAGCAACGGCAAGGACGGATCAAGCGCACCATACGCGTCGTCTTCGATCAGAAACGTACCGGCCTTGCGCAGAACATCGGCAACATCCTTCCGGCGCTGTCGTCCCATGGTCGCGGTCGCCGGGTTATGCATCGTCGGCGTAAGATACACGGCCTTTGGCTTGTGCTGCTTGCAGGCCTTCGACAGTGCATCGGGCGAGATGCCCTGCTCGTCCATCGCAACGCCCATGAGGCGAATGCCGAGCTTTTCTGCGGCGGATTTAATGCCCGGAAAGGTCAGTGCCTCCGTAAGAACCACGTCGCCTGGAGAGACGAAGGACAGCAGAATATTGAAGATGGCCGACTGGCTGCCGGGATAGATGACGATCTGCTCGGACGGGACATTCGACATCCGCGCACGCAACCAGTTCGCAACGGCCTGCTGATCTTCTTCGCTTCCGCCCGGCTGCTGGTAATTGAGAAATGAGGATATCCCGGCGTGCCTGTGTATGGATGCCAGTCCGCGTTCGATCCGCACATCCAGGCTGGCCTCGACCGGCTGCGGCGGCACATTCATCGACAAATCGATTTTGACCGCGAGCGGAACGTCCACCGTTGCGCGGGTCGTGGTCTCGGACACGAACGTGCCCTGCCCCACACGCGCATCGATAAAGCCACGGTGACGCGCATCACTGTAAGCCCGGGTGACAGTCGTCAAATCGATCCCAAGTGCCTGCGCCAAAGCGCGATGCGTCGGCAATTGCTGCCCGCGCCGGAGGCGGCCACTTGCGATATCGGCTTCGATGGCATCGGCAATCTGCCGGTACACGGGGCCGGCCTCGTCTGAAATTGTAGGGACCCAATCCATGCAATTCCCCGACTTTCCTTTGATGTTTCCATACAAACAACTATTGTATGGACATCACACAGTCAAGGAGGCCAGACATGAACGGCCAGGATCGCGTTTCCCTTTCTCAAGCTCTATGGCGCGGCTTTCTCTGCAAGTGCCCCAACTGCGGAAAGGGACATCTGTTCGGGAAATTCCTGAAGGTCGCGGACCACTGCGAGGTGTGCAACGAAGAGTTCCATCATCACCAGGCCGATGATTTCCCGGCCTATCTCGTGATCGTCGTGGTGGGGCACATCATTGTGCCGCTGATCCTCGCCGTTGAGACGGCTTACGCACCGCCCTACTGGCTGCAATTCGCGATGTGGCTGCCGTTGACCCTGTTCAGTTCACTGGCGCTTCTGCAACCGACCAAAGGCATGGTGGTCGGATTTCAATGGCAAACAGGAATGCACGGTTTCGAAGCTGCAAAACTGCGGCGGCTGAAGGAAGCGGCGACCGGAGCCGCTGCAAATAATCCGGTTCCTTGCCTGACGCACTGATCCCGGCAACAGGATAAAACACTATCCCGCACCGCGAGCGGAGAAGGGCCGGCCTCAGTCAGGCGGCCCTTTTTTGTTTGCGCGATTACGACGCCATGGAATAGCTCTGCGGCGACCGCGCCGACTTCAGACCATCGCGGATCTCGGCAGCGATATCCGCCCGTGACTGCCCCCGCGTCAGCATGTCCTTGGCCTTGATCTCGGAGACCACCCGCCCCGGCTTCCCGAACACCAGGATACGCTCCGCCAACTCGGCCGCTTCCGTCACCGAGTGGGTGATGAAGATCGTGGTCTTCTTCTCCTCCCCGATCAAGCTGAGCAGATCGCTCCGCAACGCAGCCGCCGTGATCTCGTCGAGCGCGGAGAATGCTTCGTCCGCCAGAAGCAACGGCGGATTGAGCGCGAACGTCCGCGCGATCGACACGCGCTGCCGCATGCCGCCCGAAAGCTGATGCGGATGGGAGTTCATGAAACGAGAGAGTCCCACGCGGTCAAGCCAGAAGCGGGCCTTCTCCAGCCTTTCGGCCTTCGGAACATGCAGAATTTCCAGACCGAAGGCGACGTTGTCCAGTGCGGATCGCCATGGGAGCAGCCGGTCGTTCTGGAAGATGATGCCGACCCGGCCCTTCAGCGACTGAAACTGCGCAAACGGATCGTTGCCGAGAACACGGACCGATCCACTGCTCGGTTCCTGCAATCCCAGCAGCAGGGACAGCGCGGTGGATTTGCCACATCCGGTTTCGCCGACGATGGCAACCACTTCTCCAGCCTGCACGTCGAAGTTCAGATTCGAACAGGCCGTGAATGGAGCGCCATCTCTCTGGAAGGTCTTCGTGACCCCTGAAAACGCGACAACGGGTTGTTCGGTCATCACGCAACCTCACTTTTCGGACGCCATGACAAGAGCTGACTCTCAACGAAGCTGATAATGCCCTGATAGACGAACAGCACTGCAACCAGGCTCAGCGTCCATGCGACAGCACCCGCCATGTCGAAAACGGACTGCGCTTGAAGAAGCTGGAATCCGACCCCGACTGTCGATCCGATCAACTCCGCGATCACCGCCACGCGAACGCCGTTACCAAGATTGACCGTCCACGCGCTCATGATCTCAGGCACGATCGCCGGAAAAATGATCTTGGTGAAGCTTTGCAGCCGGCTCGCGCGGAACGCTTGTCCGAGATGAATGAGATCCAGATTGACAGACTGAACAGCGCTATCGACATACAACGCAAACGCCGGAAGCGTGCCGATCAACAGAATGAAGGCAATGCGGACCTCGACCTGAGCGAACCAGATGACGGCGAACACCACCCATGACAGCGCCGGTACGCCCTGGATCATATGGAGCAGCGGACGCGCGTAGGTCCGCACGCCCTTGAAGAGCCCCATCATCACGCCGAGCATCGTTCCCAGGACGAATGCAAGGAGAAGCGAAACCAGCACGCGGATCGAGGTGACGAGCAAGCTGACCAGGTTCGACCATTGCGAAAAGATCTTCCAGATCGCTTCGCCAATGTCTCCGAGAGGAGGAACGATCGCCGGCGAAAAGAAGTAGGTCGAGATCTGCCAGAGAACCGCAACGCCGATCAGGTCGACGATGATCGGCTGATGCTCCCTGATCCGTTGCCAGAGCGATCGGCCGGCGCGCGGCTTAACCGGCGGCGCCACGCTCTCTCCAGTCATATTACGCTCCTGGATCATAGAGCACCCCATCGCCCGGCGAAGTCTTCAGATAGCCGGAATCCTGCGCGGCCTTGAAAACCTCCTCCGCTGCCTTCTTGTTGGCACCCGCCCAATACAGGTTGAGTTGCAGACGATCCGACGAGATCAGATCGAGTGTCACGGCCTCCGGGATGTTGAGGTCCTTGGAAATCACTGCCGCCGCCTGCTTCGGATTGCTTTTGACGAAGGCAGCCGCCTTTTCATAGGTGGCGTACAGCTTCGGGATCAGCGGCTTGTTCTTTTCAACCCAGGCGCGCTGTGCAGAAATTCCGAGATAGGGAAACGCCGACTGCCCCGTGGTCTGCCGCCACTTCGACATCACATCGATGCTGCGGAAGTCGTTGTTGCCGTGAACGAGGATCGAGTACGACGGCTCCCACAACTGCACCGCATCCGTGCGTCCGCTCTTCGCGAGCGGCACCAATCCCGAGGAGTCGGAATTCCGCAGCTGAACCGTATTCACGTCCAGCCCGCCGAGCTTCGCGAGATAGCGGAACATCGGAAAATTCGCGGTCGGCAGAGAAGCTGCAAGCGTCTTCCCCTTGAGATCCGCAACCGTCTTCACGTCGCTGTTCTGGGGCACGACAACCGTTCCCCAGAAATCGAACACGTTGAACAAATAGACGACGTCGAGGCCCTTCACCTTGAGAAGGGCCACGTCGGCCAGCAATGTGCCGCTGCCGCCCAGCTGATCGGTCCCTGCAGCGAAGTCCGTCCTGTAGGTGGCCGTCGGCTTCTGAACGAACGTCAGATCGAGGCCGTTCTGCTCATCGAACTTCTGCGATTTGATGACCGGCCCCATGAACGCTCCGAGCGAGGGAGACGGAAGCGTCGGGATTGTGAGCTTGACGGGTTCAGCGTGTGCGGCACCAAAGGAAAAACAGGCAATAGCAAGCAGAGAAGAAAGTCGCTTCATCACAGTCACCTTCCAATTTTTAGGGGACCCAGTCTTGCGGATCAGCTCTTCTTCGTCTTGACGAAGTCGTATCCGGTCCAAGGCGCGTGAATGAGAATGAAGCTGAACGGCTCGGTATCGCTCAGGTTGCAGACTTCGTGCTCGTATCCGGGAGGCATTGCACAGAAAGCGTGGGTCGGCATGGGAACAGCTCCCTCGCCTTCCTTTCCTTTCCAACGGATCTCGCCGTTACCTGAGACCGCAACGAACAGATCCCATGTCTTTGTATGGATATGGGGAGCAAGCTTTTGTCCGGGATGGACGCTGAAGAGGCTCGTCTCCGACTCCGGCACCTGATGCAGCACCGCCTTCGAGCAGTTGCCGTGCGCCCCGGCGGCAACTGCAGCGAAAATATCTTTCACCGAAACCAAAACTTGATCGTTCATTGTGTGCTCCGTTTTCCCTAGACTTCTGCCATATCAATGTAACATGTCAGCATTCAAGCCGATAAAGCGGGCATCATGGGCCCGCTTTCGAGGCAATGCCGCTTTGCGGCTTAATCGATCCCTGCGATCAATGAGTTGACCGCGCGCTTCTCGCGTTTGTCCACCGTCAGCGAGAACACGTCGGGACGGCTGTAGTGTCCGACCGGATCGAAATCGTACTGCGCTCTTGCCACCTGCGCGATGTCGATCTCCGCAGTGATGATCCCTTCCTTGTCCCAGAGCGGACCGGCGAGAACGTTGCCGAGCGGATCGACAATGCAGCTTCCGCCGCGCGAGACGATGGCATCGGGCGCGCTCGGAAGATCCGAGGGATAGTCCTCCGGATAGTCGCTGCGCGTGCAGAACTGATTGCTCGACAGCACGAAGCAGCGCCCTTCCAGTGCGACATGCTGCATCGACGGCAGCCATGTCGGCCGACCATCGGCAGTCGGCGCGCAATAAACCTGGATGCGCTGCGCATACATCGCCGCGCGCATCATCGGCATGTAGTTTTCCCAGCAAATCACGGAGCCGAGCTTGCCGATGTCTGTATCGAACACCGGCAGCGTCGATCCATCGCCGTAGCCCCACACCAGACGTTCCGAGCCTGTCGGCATCAGCTTGCGATGCTTGCCGAGATAACGGCCATCGGGTCCAAACGTCACGACGGCACAATGGAGCGTTCCGCCGTCGCGCTCGATGACGCCGATGACGAGATAAGCGCGGCTCTGCTTGGCGATCTGCCCTAGAACATCGATAGCAGGTCCGGGAATGTCGATCGATGACGCATGATAGCGGCGGAACAGTTCGCGCCCTTCCGGTGACCGCGCGCCGATGGTCGCACCGAAACTCGTTCCGCGCGGATAGGCCGAAATGAATGCTTCGGGAAAAAGGATCAGCTTGGCGCCCTGTCGCGCGGCATCCGCAGCCAGATCCCGCGTCTTCTCAAGGGTTGCCTGCAGATCAAACGCCACAGGTGCCGCTTGCACACAGGCTGCGAGATATTTCGGCTCGGACGGTCCATCGAGCTTACCCAAATTTCTAAGATCGTCACCAGCCATTCATCAGCTCCGCTTGTATCAAAAATCCTAACATCTCAACCTGACATGTCAATTCAGCTAGTGTGTTGGTTCAGAAGTTCGCTTCATTTTCTCGGCAAGTCCTTCAAGCGAACTTCTGAACCTGAACCACACTAAAATCATAGCTTGTTAGTGTCCTTTTCGAATCCGAAGTTCGCCTTGGGACGTGCTGCGCTATGAGGCGAACTTCGGATTCAGGACAGTAGAAAGGCGCTTATTTGCGCCGCACCAATTTCTCTCGCCGTTCATTGTCGGCACTCAACGTCGCCAAAATCGCCCGCTCCGTCGTCAGAACGTGGGTGCGGAGCGTATTCTTCAATGCCGCGGCATCGCGCTTTTCGAGTGCCCGCACAATCGCGGCATGTTCCTTCTGCCGGATATCGGCGGCCTTCGGATCGAAACCGCGGCGAACCAGATACGTCACGATCTGGAGCTGGATCTGCAACTGGCCATAGAAGCGGATCAGAAACGGATTACCTGCGGCGGCAACAATCAGCGAGTGGAACTCGACATTCGCCCGGACGAATTCAGATGTCGAATTGGATCGCCCCAACTTCTGCAGGCACTTCTTGATTTGCTGTATATCCTTCGCCGTCGCGTTCTGAACAGCGAAGTCCGCGGCGAAATCCTCGAGCGCGCGACGCAGCGCGAACAGCTGCTCCGTCTGAGCATGATCGATACGGTTGACCATGGTGCCGCTGCGGCCAGCCACGGACAACAAGCCTTCCGTCTGAAGACGAGTGATCGCCTCCTTGACCGGCGTACGGCCGAGATCAAGGCGCGCGGCGAGCAAGTTGACTGACGTGCGCTCTCCCGGCCTCAGTTCGCTGTTCAGGACGAGATCGATGATCCCGCCATAGGCCATGTCGGCCGCAGAAAGCTCTTTCTCCGTTTGAGGTGTCCGCTCCAACATACTTTTGAAATCCTGTGGGCCCGGCGCTAGTCAGGCACAAGCCGCCATTAGAAAGCAAATTCCCGGACAAACGAGTCCGCGTTTCCTGCAAGGTATTCCAACGCGATGCAGCCGGGAAGTGCCCTCTTCATTTGACCGCCGCCGCGATGGCCGACCCGACCTCGTCAGTGGCGGCCCTCCCGCCCAGATCAGGGTTATGAGGCCCTTCGAGCAAGACCTGCTCGATCGCTTTTACGACCGCCGCCGCAGCCTCGGGGTAACCCAGGTGCTCCAGCATCATGGCGCCGGACCAAATCTGCCCGATGGGGTTTGCAATCTTGCGCCCGTAGATGTCCGGCGCCGAACCATGAACCGGCTCGAACATCGAGGGGAATTCGCGCTCTGGATTGATGTTGGCGGACGGTGCAATGGCGATGGTGCCTGCACAGGCCGGTCCGAGATCGGAGAGAATGTCGCCGAACAGGTTCGATCCCACCACGACGTCGAAATAGTGCGGATTACGGACGAAGTGCGCAGTGAGAATGTCGATGTGATACTGCGCCGTTTTGATGTCCGGATATTCCGCTGAAAACGCAGCGAACCGGCTATCCCAGTACGGCATCGTGATCGCAATGCCGTTTGACTTGGTTGCGGACGTGACGTGCCCGCGCCTGTGTTTCGCCGCCTCGAAGGCGTAGCGAAGAATGCGATCAACACCCTTACGAGTGAAGACGCTTTCCTGGACCGCGCGCTCGGTCTCCGTGCCTTCGTCCCGAAGTCCGCCGACGGTTGAATACTCACCCTCGGTGTTCTCACGAACGATAAGCATGTCGATGTCTTTTGAGGTCCGGCCTGCCAGCGGGCTCTTCACGCCCGGCATCAGCTTGACCGGACGCACATTGGCGTACTGATTGAATTCGCGACGAATCGGGATCAGCAGCCCCCACAGGGAAACGTGATCCGGAACCCCCGGATACCCGACCGCACCGAGATAGATCGCGTCGTGGCTGCGGATACGATCGAGGCCATCCTCGGGCATCATGCGACCGGCCTTCTGGAAACGCTCGCAGGACCAGTCGAACTCATCCCACTGGAATGAAATTCCGAAGCGCTTTCCAGCGGCTTCCATCACCTTGATGCCTTCCGGCATCACTTCCATGCCGATACCGTCCCCGGCAATGACCGCGATCCGATGAACCTTGCTCATCACGCTGCCTTTGCCAGCGCGACGGCGCGACGCTGCTCATAGGCCTGAAGATGGACGTAGATGAAGCGATGCAACGTTGGATCAACACCGTGCTGCTTGGCCTTATCGAGCATGAATCCGAGAATGTGATCGGCTTCCACCGGACCATTGCGTTCGATATCCCGCAGCATCGAGGCGGTGTAGGTTGACGTCTTGTCGTTGAACAGCTGGCGGTATTCGGCAAGAAACGCATCCGATGGCCGATGCCCCTCGCGGCCGGCGATCTCGGCATTGCGCTCCAGGAACTCGATCATCAGTTCGCTGCCGTCACGCGTCCGAGCGATATCGCCAACGCTTGCCCGCATGGTGCACGTCATGCCCGCGACGGTCGACAGATGGACCACCTTCTCCCACATCGCCTGCATGATGTTCGGCACCGCCGACGCAATCACCGAGGTCTTGTCGAACGCCTCCTTCAACTGGACGACGCGGGGAGACATCTCGCCGCTCTGCTCGCCGAAGGTGATGTATCGCCAATCATTGAGATGCTTGATCAGACCGTCCGGGGTCAGCGTCGCGGCAATTTTGGCAACGCCGCCCAGAACCCGCTCCTTGCCGAACTTGGCATTGAGGATCTCGATATGGGCGACACCGTTCAGCAACGGCAGCACAGCGGTTTTCTCGCCAACGAAGGGCGCAATCGTCGCCATCGCGTTGGCAAGGTCATACGCCTTGCAGGTCAACAGAACGATGTCGTAGGGCCCCTTCGCTTCCTTGTCCGTGACAGCGGTCACAGGCACATGAACGTTGCCATACTTGCTCTCGATGCGCAGCCCGTCCGCGCGGAGCTGCTTTTGCCGCTTTTCCCTGACCAGGAATTCAACATTGGCGCCGCCTTCGACGAGGCGGCCGCCGAAATAACCACCAATGGCGCCCGCTCCCAGACACAGAATGCGCATTCACAGCTCCTTCAATTCGCAGAAAATCGTTGTGGATCGGTCCTACGTCAACCGAATTAACATGTCAATTTGACATGCCTGTAGATCAGCCATGAAGCTGTGTGCCCTTCGTCTCTCCCGCCACGATCGCTCCTATGACAAAGAGCAAGCAAGCGGCGAAACAGAAGGCCGCAAGCGTCACCGGGATATTGGCCGGCTCGCCCGCGGCCAGAGACACAAAGGTGGGCATCATGCCGCCGAAGGCAAAGCCGATATTCCACGACAGTCCCGTCCCGCTCGCGCGCAACACCGTCGGAAAACGCTCATTCAGGAAGATCGGCACGGGGGCAAGGACCGCGTTCCCGAAGAACGAGATCGCGAAGGCATAGAACGCAATTGCCGACATATTCTGCGTCGCCGCCATGGAGATGTACATCAACGGCAGCAGCACGAGAGCCGGCAGGCCGACCGCGAGGAATGCGCCACGCCGGCCGATCCGGTCGCTGAGATAGCCGATAAAGGGTCCGCTGATCGTTGCGACGATGGCCGAGCCGACAAGGATCATCGAAGCCGACGTATTCGGGATCTTGTTGATGAGCTTCAGGAACGCCGGCAAATATCCGGACGTCACATAATAGGCAGCCCCTGCACCGCCGGTTATGAGCAAATTGACCAGCAAGACGTTGCGGTGTGCTCCGCCGAGCACCTGCGAAACGGGAGATCGCGTATCCGCCGGGCCGGCAGCCGCACGCCGGGCTTTCGCAGCCAGCCAGACTGGAGATTCCTCGAGATATCTCAGGATGAAGAGCCCCAAGATTGAACTGATGATTCCGCAAAAGAACATGAAGCGCCAGCCCCAGGCCTCGAATTCCTGCCCGGGATAGAGCGTCGACGCGATCCAGAAGGCCACCGACGCCATCAAGGCGCCGAGGCCTGCACCGCCTCCGCCGACCAACCCGGACACCGCACCGCGCCACTGCGGCGGAACCGACTCCGTACCGACCGTATGCGTCGTCGCGACCACGCCGCCAACGAAGATGCCCTGGATGAGCCGCAGCACAAGAAACGCGATCGGCGCAATGATGCCGGCGGTCGCCAGCGTCGGCAGCAAACCGAACGCGGCGGTGACGATGCCAACGCCGCAGACAGCTACGAACATAGCCGCCTTTCGGCCGTGGCGGTCTGCGTAACTTCCGAAGATCGCCGATCCGACCGGCCGCATCAACAGCGTCACCGTGAATGAGGCGTACACGGCAGCCAGCGACAGCGTCGCATGATCCGACGGGAAGAACAGCTTGCCGATGATAGGAGCCACGTAAAGCAGGATAAAGAGATCGAACAGATCCAGTGACCAGCCGAAGCACGATGCCAGCACCGCCAGCAACCGCTGCCTGTCCGTCACCTGACCGCTTACGACATTGTCGATTGCACTCATCGCGACAGTCTCCTCTGTGTTGACGAGGAAAATCTAGACAGGAGAAAACTTGGGTGTCAAACTAATATGTCAGTTTAACATGCTTCTTTTGCGCACAAGACGTGCTTTATTTCGAGGCGATGATGTCCGGCTCCAGGAAAGCACAACCATCGGTCGGTCATGAGCAACCTCCGGTGATCGAAACGATCCCGCGAAAAACCGTGCGCTATGTTCCTTTGGCACCGCACCAATACACGGAACGGATCACGCCCTCGAAGGATACGTTCGTCTTGGCCCACGTCGGCATTCCCCGCGCCCGCGCCGAGGACTGGTGGCTTGATATCGCCGGGCTCGTCGACAGGCCGCTGCGACTCTCCCTCGACGACATCCTCCGCATGCCGAAGCGCAAAGTCACGGCGCTGCACGAGTGCGCGGGTTTTCCAAAGGCCCCGCATATCGCCACGCGCCGCTATGCCAACGTGACATGGGGCGGCGTCGATCTCGCTTCGATGCTGCAAACTGCAGGCATCCGTGCGGAAGCGCGCTATCTCTGGTCTTACGGTCTCGATCAGGGGGCGTTCGAGGATATCCATTCGCACGTCTATCTGAAGGACATGCCCCTCGACCGCCTCGCCAGCGGCGACGTGCTCCTCGCCTATGAACTGAATGGCGAACCGCTCGATTGCGAGCACGGCTTTCCGCTGCGCCTGATTATTCCCGGCTTCTACGGCACGAACGCGGTTAAATGGCTTTATCGGCTAGAGTTGTCCGACCGCCGTCCCGACAGCCCCTTCACCACGACATACTATAACGACGTTATCGCTGCGCCGACGCCCGACAATCCCAATGGGATAACAAAGCCTGTCTGGGAGATCGCTCCGGAGTCGGTGATCGTTTCACCGGCCGCGAATGCGAAGCTGCGGCCCGGCACGCTCTTGATCTGGGGCTGGGCCTGGGCAGATGCCGGCATTCAAAGTGTAGACGTGAGCACTGACGGCGGGCGAAGTTGGACCGCGGCCAACGTGGAGATCGCCGTCAACAGATCCTGGCAAAGGTTCGAGTTGGCCTGGACGCCGCCATCGCCGGGCCAGCATGTGCTGATGTCCCGCGCCGTCGACCACGCGGGACACGCCCAGCCCCTCACACACGCGCGAAACTGCGTGTATGAGGTCCCTGTGTCGGTGTTTTGAATGAACCTTCCGCGGCGAGGCTGCAGAAGATAAGCGTTACGCAAACTGCAGCAGCATTGTCACAAGCTGATCCGGCGCAATGACCATCACGTCGTGCCCGGTCTTCATCTCGGCAAGTTTCCAATCCGGCTTGCTCTTCACCTTGGCGACGTTTGCGTCAAAGGTCGGGCTCTTGTATCCCTCGGCGCGGATATAGGCCTTCTTGGCGATCTTGTCCCGGCCGCCGGTGTACGTTGCCTTCTCGCCGTAAGTCCCGATCGGCTGCGGCGTCGTCTTGGAGTTCACCCAGGCCTGATCCTTTTCATCGGTGACACCGAATGCTGCGGCAGGAGGGGCCTTGAAGGAGGCTTCATTGCGGCCAAGCGCCGCTTCGATAGCCGACTTGAACGCCGGAGACGATTTCTCGAGCAGACTGTCGCCATTCTCCGGCAGGAACGCATCGAGGAAGATGATCGATGAGATTCTGTCCCCCGCTTGTTCGGCGACGCCGCTGATGACCAATCCACCGTAGGAGTGGCCGACCAGCACGACGTCTTTGAGATCTTCCCACTTCAAGACGTTCACAATGTCGGTGACGTGCGTGCTGACATTGACATCCTTGGTCAGGAGATGAGAGCGCTCGCCAAGCCCGGTGAGCGTCGGTGCAAACACCTTATGTCCCTTCTTTTCGAGCAAGTCGGCCACGTGCCGCCAGCACCATCCTCCGTGCCACGCTCCATGCACCAGCACGAATGTCTTCGCCGTCTGCTGCGCGTTCGCCGTCTCAAGTCCGGTTGCCGCCATGGTCGCACCCACCATGCCCGCCGCGATCGCGCCGCGGCGCGTCATCCTGATCGTCATGCTTCACTCCCCCAAATTAATTTTTCGATTTTGTTCAATCTCAGGCAGCCAGGACGCCCTGGATCTGCCCGCGGATCACTTCCTTGTTCTCCGCTGTCGTCGTTGACGTCAGCGGGATATCGACGGCGATGTTCGCCGGCCGCTTCAGCACGACAATCCGGTCCCCGATCTCCAGAGCTTCGTTGATCGAGTGTGTGATGAAGACAGCCGTCTTGCCGTTTTCCTTCACCAGCTTGACGAACTCCGCGCGCAGCTTCTTGCCGGTCATTTCGTCGAGTGCTGAAAACGGTTCGTCGCACAGCAGGATATTGGCGTTGGTGGCGAAAGCGCGCGCAATCGACACGCGCTGCCTCATGCCACCCGACAATGCGTGTGGATAGTCATGCTCGTGGCCACGCAGACCCAGCGTCTCGAGCCAGCGTTGCGCGGTCGCCTTGCGCTCCTCTGCCGGCGTATTCAGCATTTCCAGCCCAAGCTCGACGTTCTCGATGGCTGTACGCCATGGCAACAGCCGATCGTTTTGGAATACGATCGCCATCTTGCCCCGAAATGCATCAAACTCGCGGAACGGGTCACGGCCGTCGACGCTCACTTTTCCTTCGGTCGGCTCGGTCAATCCTGCGATCATGTTGAAGATCGTCGATTTTCCGCAGCCGGTCTTGCCGAGCAGCGCAAGCATCTGCCCCTGCGCCACCTGAAGGTTCAGCTTGTCGACCGCGACGTACGAAGCCTCGGACTTGGCCTTACCAAAAATCTTGGAGACCTTCTCAAGGCTGATCGCAGTTTTCGTTTCGTTGGTCATAGTGTTCGCTCCGAAACAGCACGATAGCGGAAGGCGATCTTCTCGATGAACGACAGGATGGCCTGAACGATCAGAACGAAGAGCACCAGTTGCAGTGCCCAGGCGAGCGCGCCGGCCATATCGAACACCTGCTGCTGCTGGAGCAGCTCGTAACCCACGCCGCCGGTGGCGCCGACGAGTTCGGCCACCACCACCACGCGCGATGCGTTACCGAGGTTGACCTTCCAGGCGGTCAGGATGTCCGGAAGGACAGCCGGGAAGATCATGGACTTGAGCAACTTGTAACGGGTCGGACGGAAACTCATCACCATTTCCGTCAGATCGCGCGACATGGCCTGCAGCGCGCCCAGCACCTGAAACGCAAAAGCAGGAAGCGTCGTCATCACCATGATGAAGAAGATGCGAGGCTCGATGCCATGAAACCAGATGATCGCAAACACCACCCAGGACAGCGCCGGGATGCCCTGAAACAGCGTCAAGATCGGCGACAGAAAGTCGTGTGCCGCACGCGACTTCGCCATGATCACCGCCAGCACCGCGCCGATCGTGAACGCACCGGCAAGCCCTGCGAGAATTCGCATGACGGTGGCGACAACGTCGACGAATTGGGACCAATCCGTCACGATGCCGATGAAGCGCCAGAAGACGTCCACCAGTGATGGAAACAGGAACGGCGGGAAGAACAGCGAAGCGAATTGCCACAACCCGGCAAGAACTGCGAAAGGCAGGATATATGTTCCTATCTTTCGCAATGCCGACGAGCCGAAGCTCGCCAGCCCCAATGCGTTTTGTGTCGCGGATGCCGTCATTTCATCGGCCCTTCGTAAATCGTTGACGCTGCTGGATCCGAAGGCAGGAAGGCGATCGACTTTCCGGCTTCGTAGACGGACTTGATTTCCTTGCTCACTTCCGCCGCGGTGCGGACATTCATTCCAAGACGGCCGTTAGCCCGGATCAGCTCGGCAATCGCCTTGCGGTCATCGTCGGTCCCCTTGGCAGAAATCAGCTTGGCTGCGTCGTCGGGGTTCTTTGCAACCCACTCAGCCGCTTGCTTGTAAGTGGCGTAGAGCTTTGGAATGAGGTTCTTGTTCTTTTCAGCCCAGGCAACGTGAGCGGCAACGCCGAGATATGGAATGTTGGTGCTGCCCGTAAACTTCTTCCAGTTCTCGGCGATTTTCAGATCAAGCAACCGGATGCTGGGCTTCTTCGAGTGCAATGTGGTGTAAGCCGGCTCCCAGAGCTGGACGGCTGTTGCGCGGTCAGCCAATGCATAGCCGACGAGACCTGGCGTGGCGGTGTTGACGACCGAGAACTTGCTGGTATCCGCGCCAAGCTGCCGGGCAAACCAGTCGAACATAACATAGTTCGTCGTTCCCTTGGCAGCAGCGAGGTCTTTGCCCTCAATGTCCTTGATGGATTTAATCTC
Organism: Bradyrhizobium sp. SYSU BS000235; assembly: GCF_049747295.1. NCBI lineage: Bacteria > Pseudomonadati > Pseudomonadota > Alphaproteobacteria > Hyphomicrobiales > Nitrobacteraceae > Bradyrhizobium > Bradyrhizobium sp. SYSU BS000235. The sequence goes on along the minus strand of NZ_JBMHJM010000001.1, from coordinate 4,998,581 downwards.
GGGACGCGATGTGACCACGGCCCCCCAGAAGTCGAACAAGTTGAAGAGGTACGTGACCTTGACGCCGCGAACATCAGCAAGGCCGACAGTCAGTAGCGCGGCGCTGCCGCCGACTTGAAACTCGCCGGAGTTGAACTGGGCGGTGTAAGCGTCAGGCGTTCGCTCCTGGAAATCGATGGAGATGCCGTTTTTCTCGTCGAGCTTCTGCGCTCTGATGACAGGCGGCAGGAAGGCACCGAGCGAGGGCGCCCCAAATACTACGATCGAGATCTTTGGCAGATCCTGAGCGGCAAGCGGCGATGCAGTTACGACCGCAGAAAGCAATCCGAATGCAAGTGCAATTTTCTTCACAGTACGTCTCCTCCCGATGATTATGTTGCCGCGCTTAACGTGCGGGAAAGGAACTGGCTCACCGCTTCAGCGAACGCGTCCGGCGCTTCAACCGCTGAGATATGAGCCGCATCAAGAACCACCATGTCGCTACCTGCGATCGAAGCCACGATTTCTTCCCCGCGTGCCGGAGGGGTTGAAGGATCGTGCTGCCCGCAAATCACGCGAACTGGACAAGCAACGTTCGCGAGACGTGGTTTCAGATCCGCCATGGCCAACACCTCACAACATCCAGCGTAACCTTCCGCGGGCGTTGCTCCGATCATTCGCCCTAACGCGGCGAGACGATCGGGATGCTTCGTCTGATATGACTTGGTAAACCAGCGCTCGAGCGTCGCTCCGACAAGTGATTGCATGCCGTTCGCCCGCACCGCGGCTGCCCGCTCCTGCCACATCGTTGCGGGAGGAAAGTTGGCTGCGGTGTTGGCGAGGATCAACCCGGCTACGCGCTTGGAACGTGCGGCACCAAGCCACATCCCTGTCAGTCCGCCGAGCGACAGGCCGCAAAACACGGCGCTCTGAATATCCAGCGCAGAAAGGATCGCCTCTGCGTCCTGACCGAGCCGGTCAATCGAGTAAGGCCCTGCCGGAACATCCGACTGGCCATGGCCACGGGTGTCGTAACGGATGATCCGAAGCTGGCCGGACATGCGTTCGACGAACTCGTCCCACATGGTCATGCTGGCGCCAATCGAATTGCTCAGCAACACGACAGGTTTGCTGGACGGCGGAGCAACCTCCACCGCCAGCCGCACACCCGGCTCGACTTCAATTCGTTCGATGCGTGATGACGCCGCTGACATCCGTTACTCCGCGGCTCCATGCACCGGCGCCTCGAACTCCTTGCGAAGCGCAACGAAGAAGCGGCCGATCAGATGCTTGGACACGCTGGACAGGATGCGCTGGCCGACACCCGCGACCAGACCGCCAATCTCACCATTGCCCTTGTAGATGAGCTTGGACGAACCGTCCCCGTCCGGCTCGATGTCGAAGCGGGCCGTGCCATTGCCGTGTCCGAGCGTCCCCGCTCCTGACACCTTGATGCTGCACGACTTCGGCTCTTCCTTGTCCGAGAGGGCGATCTCACCTTCGAACGAGCCGCCGACCGCCGCGACGCGAAGCTGCATCTCGACCTTGTACGAATCCGGAGCTGTCTCCGTCATGGTCTTGCAGCCCGGAATGCATCGGGTCAGCACAACGGGATCGTTGAGCGCCACCCAGAGTTGCTGCACGGATGCCGGAACTGTTTCGCTGCCGCCAATATCGAGTTTCATATTGCCTCCTCAGAGACCGAACAGTTGCTTGGCGAGACCGCCATTGATGGACGCGCGCTCGCTGTCGGAGAACGAGGTTTCCTTGACGATGTTCAGCGGAGCCAGGTCACCGATCGGGAACGGCATATCGGAGCCCATCATGATCCGGTTCGCGCCGACGACATCGGCGAGATAGCGCAGCGCGCGCGTATCCTGAACGATGGTGTCGTAGTACATCGCAGCCAGCGCGGCATCCGGATTGCCCAGCTTCTCCTTGTCGAGTGAATAGTTGCGGCGCAGACGGCCGATCACGTAAGGCAGCGCCGCGCCGCCAATGCCTGCAACAACCTTCATGTTGGAATAACGGGTGACGTGGCCCGCATAGATCAGACGCGACATCGCGATCAGCGTGTCGGTGATGCGGCCGACGGCGTTCGCCATGCCGTAGTCATGCACGCGATCATCGCCGCTCTCGAACACCGGATGAATGAAGATAATCGAACCGAGCTCATTGGCAGCTTCCCAGAACGGGGTCAGCGTCGGATCGTCGAGCACGCCGCCCTTGCCCTTCGGCTGCGTTCCGATCATCACGCCCTTGAAACCCTGACCATGGGCTTCACGGAGCACTTCGGCAGCGCGAGCGCCGTCCTGCAGCGGCACGGTCGCGAGCGGGATGAAGCGAGGTTGTTCCTTCGCGATCTGAGCAAGATGGGTGTTGATCAACCGCGCCCACTGCGTGCCCTCTTCCGCAGGGATCTCGTTGCCGAACATATCGAGCCAACCGCCGACGACCTGCTTCTCGATCTTGTTGGTGTCCATCCACTGCAGACGGCCAGCGATGTCGCTGAGCGGCTTCGACACCGGGCGCGTCGGTTTGTTGCCGGCGAACGAGAAGCCGATGCTGCCACCCTCCTCGATCAGGCGGATCGACGGAAACTTCGCCTTCTCCGCGCGGATCGCGTCAAGCAGGCTTGGAGGCACAAGGTGGGCGTGGCAATCGATGATCATTCTTGGTCCTTACTTGGTCGATTGTGCCGCAGCGATGGCATCACTGATCGCCGCGATACGGATTGGAAGCTTCGAGAACGAGATGTTGAGCGGCGACACCGCGTCGTTGATCGCGCCGGAGATCGCCGCAGGCGAACCGAGATAACCGCTCTCGCCCGAGCCCTTCTGGCCGAACACCGTGAAGGGCGATGGCGTACAGTGGTGCACGATATCCACATGCGGAACTTCGTGCGACGACGGCAGCAGGTAGTCCATGAAGCTCTGGGTCAGGAGCTGCCCCTCGCTGTCATAAGCGAACTCTTCCAGCAGCGCAGCACCGATCCCGTGAGCGATACCGCCAAGGGTCATCCCCTTGACGATGTGCGGGTTGATCACCGTGCCGCAGTCATGACCGATGAGATAGCGCCGGATCTCGGGCTTCGCGATCTGCGGATCGAATGCCAGCAGAACGAGGTGAAACTCGAACGAGTGGCACGGATACATCTGAACGCGGCCGTTCTCCGGCAGCTTGGTGCCGGTCGGCACCTGCATCACGTGCGTGGTTTCGAGACCCGGCTCCATGCCTTCGGGCAACGCATGGAAATGGCGGTGTCCGATGTTCACTAGATCGGCCCAGGACAGCGACTTCTTCGACTTCGGGTCAGTGACGCCGCCGGCCGCATACTCGACGTCGTTCTCGGTAACGCCGAACTGATGCGCACCGATCTTCATCAGCTTGGCTTTGAGCTTGAGGGCTGCGTGATAGCACGCGCCGCCCATCATGATCGCCATGCGGCTGCCGACCGGCGTATTCCCCGGCAAGCTCGCTAGCGAATCCGGACGCACGACCCGAATTTTGTCGGGATCGATTTCGAGCACTTCACCGACGACGGTCGCCGCAAGCGTTTCATGGCCTTGACCAGCCGACGTCGTGTGAATGGTCACGGTGACGAAGCCAACGCCGTCGACATTGATACGGATGGATTCCATCCACGTCGACGTTGTGTTCTTCTCGTTGAGCAACGGCTCGAATGACGAATTTCCGCCACTCGGTTCGAGGCAGGCAGCGATACCGATACCCGCCATCATGCCCGATGCGCGCAACTCATCACGCTCTTTGACCATCGCCTTGTAGTCCGCGGTCGCGAGCACCTTGTCGACGACGGTGTGATAGTCGCCGCTGTCGTAATGCGTTCCGCTCGGGATCAGATAAGGGAATTCTTCCTTGCGGATGAAATTCCGGCGGCGGACTTCAAGGCGGTCAAGACCAACCGCAGCAGCCACCTTGTCGATGGCGGTTTCGATCGCGTAGTTGGTCGGCGCCTGGCCGAACCCGCGCACCGCCTCCTGGGCCGCTTTGTTCGACATGGTGGCCATCGCGCGGTACTGCACGCTTTCGATCTTGTAGGGACCGACGATCGCGCCGATCGGCTTGCCGAGCTGGAACGGTGAGCGGCCGGCATAACCGCCGACGTTGTCCAGCGCCCGCATCTTCATCGACTTGACGATGCCATCGTCGTTGAACGCAACTTCGACATCGAAGATGCGCTCGGGACCATGGGCGTCCCCTGCCCGCATGTTTTCGAGCCGGTCCTCGATCAGCCGCACGGGACGACCGAGAATGCGCGCCAGATGCGACGCCAGAACGGTGTGCTTGATGCCGCGCTTGACGCCGTAGCTGCCGCCGACGTCGACGTCCTGATGCACGCGGACATTGTTGGTCGGGATGCGTAGTGCCCGGGAGATCTGATCCGGATACTTCGGCATCTGGATCGAGGCCCAGACGTCGAGCATTTCGCGCCACGGATCCCACTTCGCGACCACGCCGAAGGTTTCAATCGGCACCGTCGAATTGCGGCCCCAGACCACCCGGAACGAGAGATGACGCGGGCTCTCGGCGAAATGCTTGTCGACTTCGCCCCAGACGAACAGCTTATCCAGCAGCACGTTGGTGCCGTGTTCGGGGTGAACCTTGGCACTTGCGTCGGTAATCGCCTCTTCCGCATCGATGACATACGGGAGCGGCTCGTACTCGATCTTCACCTTTTCCGTCGCGTCTTCGGCCTGTGCGCGGGTTTCCGCGACCACGGCCACGACCCACTCACCGGCATAGCGCACCTGGTTCACAGCCAGAGGGAAACGCCGCACCTTCGGCGTATCGAGGCCGTTCATCAGAGGGTCGACAGCCTTGACCAGCTCTTCGCCGGTCAGCGCGTAAACCACGCCCGGCATCTTCAACGCCGCACTGGTGTCGATCGATTTGATCTTCGCAGCCGGATGCTGCGACGGCACCAGGGCCACATGCAGCATGTCGTCCAGCGTAATGTCCGCGACATAGCGGCCATGACCGGCGACGAAGCGACGGTCTTCACGAACGCGCCGGTTGGACGAGACGAATTTCAGCGTGGTCGGTTCGCCGCTCATGGGCGTCCTCCATGGGGCGTGTCCGATTCAGCGGCTTCAAGGATGCCTTCCTGCGGCGCGTCGGTTTTCGCGTTCGGATCCTTCACCGGCTCGTTGGCGTGCTTGATGTGGCGCGGCGAATTGGCTTTGCGCAGGCGGTCGGCGGCAAACTCGATGGCCTCCACAATCTGGCCGTATCCGGTGCAGCGACAGATGTTGCCGGAGATCGCCTCGACGATATCCTCACGCGACGGGTTGTCGGTCTTCTCGAGCAGAGCGTGAGCCGTCAGGATCATGCCCGGCGTGCAGTAGCCGCATTGCAGACCATGGGTCTCGCAGAACGCATCCTGGATGATGCCGAGCTCTCCAGCTGCAGGAGCCAACCCTTCGATGGTCGTGATTTCATAGCCGTCAGATTGAGCCGCGAACATCAGGCAGGAGCGCACCGGAGCGCCATCGAGCAGAATGGTGCAGGCACCGCACACGCCGTGCTCACAACCGGTGTGGCTTCCGACCAGCGAGAGATCTTCCCGCAGCGTATCGAGCAAGGTCTTGCGCGGCTCGACATCGACCGTCCGCGAACGGCCATTGACTTTGAGATTCACTTTCATTGCACGACTCCGGCAGCGCTCCGAGCTTCCGGCGACTTGGCGTCGGCAATCGCATCCTCAAGCGCACGGCTTCCGAGAACATTGGCAACACGCATGCGGTACTCCGCCGACGCGTGCAGATCCGTTGTTGGCTCCAACACTTTCGTTGCCTCGTGGACAGCATCGGTGATCGAGGCCTTGTCGAGATTGCCGCCAATCAGCGCCGAGACATCGAGACGAATGGCACGATCGCCAACGCCACCGATGCCGAGCGCGACATCGAGGCAGCGTCCGTCGTCATCGAGCGCGACCTGCGCAGCAGCCGCGACAAAGGCGAAATCCGATTTGCGCGCGCTGACTTCGTGAAAGCCGGTCCCCACCTTCGCGTGAGACCAGACCGGGAAACGCACGGCACTGACGCAATCGCCCGGCATGACTGACGTGAGCATCGGGCCAATGAAGAAGTCATCGGCCGGCATCGTGGTCACACCATCGGGATTGGTGATCTCGATGTCGGCGCCGAGCGTCACCGCAACAAGTGGAATCTCCGCGGACGGATCGGCATTGGACACCGAGCCGCCAACCGTGCCGCGGTTGCGGGTCGGAGGATGCCCGACCCACGGCAACGCCTTCGCCAGCAGCGGCAGCGCCTTGCGCGTCGTTGCACTGTTCTCCACCTGCACTTGCCGCGTCGTCGCACCGATGACGACAAATCCGTCTTCGGTTCGAATTCCGTTCAAGTCAGCCAGGCGATAGATATCGACCAGTTTTGCCGGACGCGCGAGCCGCATCGCCAGCATCGGGATCAGGGTCTGCCCGCCCGCGATGATGCGCGCATCCTCATCGGCTGCGAGCAATGTGCAAGCCTCCGCGATGGATTCCGGCCTGACATATTCGAAAGGGGCTGGCTTCATAATGCTCTGCCTTTCACGTGTGACACATGCCTCAGCGCGGCCCCCGCCGCCCCGAGACGACAACGAATTATCCGAGGAGCAACCCGGCGACCTTCGGCGACAGAACCGACACGGTCTGGTTCTTCAGCAGAGGTCCATTTGTTTCACTGGCCGCCTTGATGGCACGCCATTCGGGATCAGCACCGAAACCTGCCCATGCCTTCGTCCGATCGTCCTCGGACTTGAAACGGGTCATATAAGTCAGCCGACCGTCTTCAGCAGGCGCCTCGAACACGCCGAGCAATTCAATTCCGTGTTTCGGGAGCCTTGGAACCACCTCGGTCTTGAAGCGAGCCCTCATTGCTTCGGCTTTGCCTTCAGCGGCTTCATACACACGAATTTCGTAGATCAATGCAGGCTCCTTCATGCTCAGCTTTGGAGCGCGATAAAATCAAACATCGAAGCATTGTCAAACTTATTATAGTTCAATTAGGCAAAAATCTCAGATTGCACCGCAGCAATTTCGAAAACGGCGACAAAACCGAATGGTTTCTGGGTTTTCTCCACAATTTATCGCTTCGCCGATCCAAGCGATTGCAGCAATGTCATAATTGTACTATTCGGTGACCAACCCGATTTGAGGATATTCCCGTGTCTCAAGACACCGCATCACCTGAGTGGATTCCTGTACTCGCCAACACGGCGGGGCCGCGTTACCTCGCATTCGTCCACTCGCTGGAGAGCGACATCGAATCCGGTGCCTTGAAGCCGGGCGCGCGTCTGCTGCCGCAACGGGACATGGCGGCCCAACTCGGACTGAGTGTCGGCACGATTTCGCGCGCCTATGCGGAGGCTGAAGCGCGCGGGCTCATTTCTGGCGAAGTCGGCCGCGGCACATTCGTGCAGCGGCGGCGCCATCACGCGCAGAATGCCAATGGCGGTCCGGTCAACACGACGGTCAACCTCGCGCTGAACGTGCCTCCGTCCACAGGCGAAGACGAGTTGATTGCGTCCGTTCTGGAGGAAGTCGTTGCGGATAATGCTTTGAAGCCGCTGCTCGGCTATCTGCCGCATCAAGGACTTCCCTCTCATCGCAGCGTAATGGCCGAATGGCTCGCCCAGCTCGGCATCGTCACCGACGTCGATCATCTGTTCATTACGCACGGCGGCCAGCATGCGCTCTCTATTGCGCTGAACATGGTCGCGGCCCCGAAAGATACCGTACTGACCGAACGCTTCAGCTATTCGGGGATGATCGCGCTCTCCGCCATGAACGGCTATCAACTGCACGGTGTCGCCGGCGACAGGCATGGCCTTTTGCCGGACGCGCTGGACCGCGCCTTTTCAGAAACCGGCGCCCGCGCGTTGTTTGTCACGCCGACCCTGCAAACACCGACCGGCACGGTGATGCCCAACGAACGCCGGCAGGAAATTGCGAACATCATCCGCAAGCATGACGGCTTCCTGCTGGAGGATGACGCCTACGCGTTCCTGTTCACCACGCCGCCGAAGCCGATTTCATCGATGGTGCCCGAGCGGAGTTTTTACGTCACCAGCTTCGCCAAGTGCCTGGCACCGGGCCTGCGCATTGCTGCAATGATTGCACCGGAGCAATTCCGCGACCGCTGTATCAATGCGGTTCGCGCTACCGGCTGGATGGCCTCTCCCATCATGGCTGAAGTGGTGGTCCGCCTCATTCACAGCGGCGATCTGTTGCGGCAGGTTCAGCTCAAGCGTGCGGAAGCCGTGCGCCGCAATGCGATTGCCGACGAAGTGTTGGGCAATTGGCTTCCAATTATCTCGGATACGCCCGGCTTCCATCGCTGGCTGCCGATCCCCGCCGGACGCACCTTGATCGCCCTTGTTGCACAAGCCGCGCAGGCAGGTATCACGCTGGCACCGCCCGGCGCCCTGCAGCAGGTCGATCGCGGTACCTTGGGCGTGCGTATCTGTCTCGGCCATCCGAAAACAGACAACGATCTGAGGCGCGCCCTCACCCAGCTGCGGCGCATTCTGGAATCGGCGGAAGAGCTTTCGTTCGTCTGAGGCGCTTAAACGCAATCACCTCGCCGGCACGCATTGCGCCGTCTGATGACGATCAATCCAGCCGGAAGCGCAGAACGTCAGCAACACCGCCCGTCAAATCGAGCAGCGAGAGCACGTAATTGGTGTCCAGCGACACGATGACCGATCCGACGATTGTCACCAATGCGCCGACGACAACCGCCGTATTCAGCACCTCATGCTCGCGATTGATGATTTGCGACAGGAACAGGCGGAAAACCAGCGACAACTGCAGGATCGGCGTCACCACCATCAGCGGCGCAATGGCGAGCGACGCGTAGACGAAGCCTTGCGACATCGCCACGAGAATAGCCGATCCGATGAACCACATGGCGTTGTTGCGGTTCAGTGAAAGAACATCCTTACGAATCGAGGCGGAAGGCAGGATCAAAAAACACAGCACGATGGTGGCAGCGGTGTAAGCAATCACCCCTCCCGCCAGCGGGCTTTTGACCGGCATGCTCTCGAAGGCCATGCGTATCATGATCGGGGAAATGCCGTAGCATGTGGCCGCTCCCAATGCGGTGAGAAATCCCGGCAGGTATTGCGGCTTGAATGCAGGCTTGTCCGATGGAGGCGCGGCCTCTACGGCCACAGCCTTTTCAGATCGACCAATGCGCTTGCCAAATGTCGAGTGCAATTGCGTCGCGAACGATCCAGCGAGCATCAAAATCGTGCCGGACAACTGGAGCACAGTAAACGGCTCCTTCATCAGCACTACGGCGAGCAGCATCGTCACCAGGACCTGAAGCTGCACCACCGGCGCCGAGATGTTCACCCCGACCAGTTTGTTGGCTTGATAGTTGAAGTACCGTCCGACCAGAAAATGCAGGCAGCCCTGAGCGACGAGCCAGGACACCGCGATAAGAGGGAACGAGGACAAAGAACTGAGCTGGCCCGAGACCGCGGCCATGATCAGGAAGCCCAATCCGCCCAGCGGCACCGTGAGCGCCATGGCCTGCGTGACCGAGCCGGTCAGCACACCCCGGCGCATCGCCGTGTTGTTCATGGCGAACGTGAGCGCGGCTAACGCCGCATAAATTGCACCGAGCATTAACGAAGTCCCCGCCCTCTCATCGTGAGGGAGCGGCAGCTTTAGGCCATTCCGGAGAAAGTACCAGCCGCACTTTTGCGGGCCGCATCGACGTTTGTTGCAGCCCTCTTCTCAGATGATCCGCAGGCTTAAATGCGTATTTCCATCGCAGGAGTTGGATGAACGTCATGGTGCGATGCACCAGCCATCTTGCGGCGCGTCTCGCCGAGCGACAGCGGACGTTGCTCGGCGGCCGCTTCGACGCGGTTACGTCCGCCGCGCTTGGCTTGATAGAGCGCGGTGTCGGCTGAGGCCATCAACACCTCGAGCTCGGTGTTCGCTGGGCCACCGGCGACACCGATGCTTACCGTCGTTGCCAACGGCTCGTCATCGACGCAGACGCCGGATGCCTCGAAAGCTTCGCGCACGCGCTCGGCCGCGAGCAACGCTTCGTCCATGGCACATGGCAGAAGCGCGGCAAACTCTTCGCCGCCGACCCGACCGACGAGATCAGTGATGCGCAAGGACGTGGTGATGGAATGCGCAAAGACCTTCAAGATGTCGTCGCCGGCCGCGTGACCGAAACGGTCATTGACCGATTTGAAGTGATCGATGTCAAAGATCATCACGGTCACCGAACGTCCCGCCTTGGCCTCGCGCTCGATCATGCGTGACGTTGCCTCGCCGAAGCCGCGGCGGTTGAGCAGGCCCGTGAGCGGATCGATCGACGCTGCGGTCTTGTGGGCACTGACCGTTCGCTCAGATACCAGCAGGAAGATGATGAACACCGTGCCCACGGCATAGAGCACGAGCTCTGCGGCAAACATCGCAACCCAACCCGCCCCGATGGTGCCACCGGTCGCTCGCATCAGATCGCCGAGCACGATGGGCATGACCAGAACGGCGCCGTGCAAGAGCGGAACGATGATCGCAGGCCAGCGGGCGCGCAAGCTCTTGCGACGCTCGCGCCACAACTCGCTCGCCGTCAGCGCGGCATAGCCCGCGACGATGCCGGCGCTCAGCATCATGCGCTTTTCCGGATCGAGCGGATCAAGCGCAAGCATCGCTGCGGCCCAAAGCGCCGGACCGGCGAGAACGATAATCCAATTCGGGTGGCGACCGTGAAAGACCCGCGCGGCGTCCCAGACCAGACCGCAGGCGAAGAAGCCCACGGCGCTGACGGCCACCGACAACCATTTGCCCAGGTGATCACCGCCAGCGATCCACAAGGCAATGGACGCAGCCCCAATAAGATAGGCGGCTCCCCACCATCCGAGCGCCGGGATCTTTTCCTGCCGCCAGAAGAACAGCAGCATCATCCCGAGAAGAGCGGCGGCTAGCGTGGCAATGAGATAAAGCGTGGAAATGTCCAGCGACAGATGAGATCCAGCGGGCATCTTAATAGAGCGCTTTGAAAAAAGACGGAGCCGGAATAGCCCCCTCAGCCAAATCAAAGGCTAACGAGGGTTTCTTCCGACTCCGTTTGCACTCGTCACACAATTTTCGCGAAAAATTATCCGCAATTCTGCAACTTCTGGAACTCGCGCGGCGGTCGGGATCGGGCAAATTTCGGTTTCGGAGCACCAACAAAAAGGGCGCCCGGAGGGGCGCCCTTTGAAACCAATCCGCAGTTGCGGACAATTTGATCGCAGCGATTAACGCTTCGAGAACTGGAAGGAGCGGCGGGCCTTGGCCTTGCCGTACTTCTTACGTTCGACGACACGCGAGTCACGGGTCAGGAAGCCGCCCTTCTTGAGGACGCCGCGCAACTCCGGCTCGAAATTGGTGAGAGCCTTGGAAATGCCGTGACGCACAGCACCGGCCTGACCGGAGAGACCGCCGCCTGCAACGGTGCAGTAAACGTCGTACTGGTCCTGACGGGCAGCGGCGACGATCGGCTGCTGGATCATCATGCGCAACACCGGACGAGCGAAGTAAACTTCGACTTCGCGGGAATTGACGACGATCTTGCCGGAGCCGGGCTTGATCCAGACGCGGGCAACCGCGTCCTTGCGCTTGCCGGTGGCATAGGCGCGGCCGAGCTTGTCGACCTTCTTGACGTACTTTGGACCTTCGGCGGTCGCGGTCTTGAGCGCCGACAATTGGTCGAGGGACTGCATGGTATCGGACATTACGCAACCCTCGTGTTCTTACGGTTCATCGATGCAACATCCACAACTTCGGGCTGCTGTGCTTCATGCGGGTGCTCGGCACCTCCGTAGACACGCAGATTGCCCATCTGGACACGGCCCAGCGGTCCGCGCGGGATCATGCGCTCGACAGCCTTCTCAACAACGCGCTCCGGGAAGCGGCCTTCGAGGATCGACTTTGCAGTGCGCTCCTTGATGCCACCGATGAAGCCGGTGTGCTTGTAATAAACCTTGTTGTCACGCTTGCGTCCGGTGAGGACGACCTGAGCAGCGTTGATGATGATGACATTGTCACCGCAATCAACGTGAGGCGTGTAAGTCGGGAGGTGCTTGCCGCGCAAACGCATGGCAACCAAAGTAGCGAGACGGCCGACGACCAGACCCTTGGCGTCGATCAGCACCCACTTCTTATTGACCTCGGCTGGCTTGGCCGAAAACGTCTTCATTTGAGGGATCCGTGAAATTTGGTGTTCGGCGCAAATCGCCAAAGCTGACGCGGTTTCTAAATAACCGCGCCGCACACGTCAACGTCCCATCATGAGAAATAGATATTTAAAATCAGATACTTACAAATATGGTATTTTGATACCTGCGAAATCATTGAGCATTCGGAATGGAATAGGTCGCCGTCACATGCGCGATCGGGTCCGGCGAAGTGCCGGATAGCAGCAGAACTTCACCGACCGCGAGGCGTTTGCCGAGCTTCATGAGCTTGGCGGCCGCAACGATGTCCTGCCCCGGCTGCCCCTTTCGGAGGAAATTGATGTTGAGGCTGGTGGTCACCGCGAGCCCGACGGGACCGATGGCCGACAACAGCACGACGTACATGGCGAAATCAGCCAGCGCCATCAGCGTCGGCCCTGAAACCGTTCCACCCGGCCGCAGCATCCGCGCGTTGTAGGGCTGGCGCAGCAGGCTGGTGGCACCGTCCGCGCTCTCGATCAGGATCTCACCGCTGGCAAAAGCCTGTGGAAACTCCTTGTGGAGAAACGCCTGGAGCTCCGCCACGGTCATTTTAGCTTTATTCATGGGTGGTCTGCCCTGCCTCATCGCTTATATGACGGCCTTGTAACACACGGAACGATCAGCAAAAGTGGAAACAGATTTCACATAGGCCTCGCCCTCGCCTACAAACGGCGCACACGTGATGCCTTCCAGGCACGACAACGGACATCGTCATGACGATCCAGGCTGCAACGGCCCCATCGGCTCACTTACCATCGCCTCTGTTGCGCGAGACGATCAACGGCATTGCCGTGCTGACGCTGGACTTACCGAAATCCCGGAACGCGCTGTCGGAAGCGATGCTCGCTTCGCTGCAGGCGCAACTCGACGCGATCCGCGAGGACAACGCGGTCCGTGCCGTTGTCATTGCCGCGAATGGCCCCGCGTTTTCTTCCGGCCATGATCTCAAGGAATTGACCGCGCGCCGCGCCGATGCGGACAATGGACGCGCCTACTTTGCGCAGATCATGACGGCCTGCAGCACCATGATGCAAACCATCGTGAACCTCCCCAAGCCCGTCGTTGCCGCCGTGCAGGGGCTCGCGACGGCCGCGGGCTGCCAGCTTGTTGCGACATGCGACCTTGCGGTCGCCTCCAACAAAGCAACATTTGCCACGCCGGGCATCGACATCGGACTGTTCTGTTCCACGCCGATGGTCGCACTGACGCGTAACATTCCACGCAAACACGCAATGCATATGCTGCTGACCGGCGAGCCGGTCTCGGCACAGCGCGCTCAGGAACTTGGACTCGTCAACGAGGTCGTCGCCGCCGGCGAGGAGCGGCAGGCCGCGATCGGACTTGCGAAGAAAATCGCACTGAAATCGGCCTACACGCTCAAGGTCGGCAAAGAAGCGTTTTACCGGCAAGCCGAAATGAGCCTTGCGGATGCTTATCGTTATACGGCACAGGTGATGACCGAGAACATGTTGGCGCGCGACGCGCAGGAAGGCATCGGCGCCTTCATCGAGAAGCGCGCGCCCAAGTGGGAAGACCGGTAACGCCGGCGGAAAATTCAAGATGAATCACGACGCATACGAAGACGCTTACATCCGCGGCATTCTCACCGGGGTCAAAACCATCGCCATGGTCGGCGCCTCCCCGGTCAACGTTCGTCCGAGCTATTTCGCATTCAAATATCTGGCCGAGCGCGGCTACGACATGATTCCGATCAACCCGGGACAGGTCGGCAAAAGCCTCGTTGGCAAACCCTTCGTCGGCTCCCTGAAAGAGATCGGGCGCCCGGTCGACATGGTCGACATCTTCCGCAACTCCGATCACGCGGGCAAGGTTGTCGACGAAATCCTGGAGCTTCCGACGTTGCCGAAAGTGATCTGGATGCAGCTTGGCGTGCGTAACGACGCCGCAGCGGCCAAGGCGGAAGCCGCCGGCATCAAAGTCGTGATGAACCGCTGCCCGAAAATCGAATATGGCCGCCTGACGTCAGAGATCCAGTGGATGGGTGTGAATTCGCGCACCCTGAGCTCCAAACGCGCGCCGACTCCCACCAGCAGCATGCGCTTGTCACTCAATCGTGCGAGCGTCAGTGGTGGTGCAACCACTGCGGCGGATCGTGTCGCCAAGGACAAGAACGACGTTTCATGACGTCGTGATTTTGGAGCATATTTGTCTTCGCTGCGGCGAAACGAACCAATCTCCTTTTCGTGTTAACGCCGATCGCAGCGGGCCGCTTGACTGATTTTGCGTCCGCCCGCAGGATTCCAATCTAGTGGAGTGCCGGTTCACGGCACGCAATGAAGGATTTCACATGACTGACCGCTTGCCGGGATTTTCCACGCTCTCCATTCATGCCGGTGCGCAGCCGGATCCCACCACCGGCGCGCGGACAACGCCGATCTACCAAACCGCTTCTTACGTCTTTAACGACGCGGATCACGCAGCCTCCCTGTTCGGCCTGCAATCCTTCGGCAACATCTACACCCGCATCACCAACCCCACGACGGCTGTGCTCGAGGAGCGTGTGGCGGCTTTGGAAGGCGGTACCGCTGCCGTGGCATGTGCGTCCGGGCACGCCGCCCAGATGCTGGTGTTCCACACGCTGCTACAACCAGGCGATGAATTCATCGCGGCACGGCGGCTCTACGGCGGCTCGATCAATCAGTTCAACCACGCCTTCAAGAATTTCGGCTGGAACGTCGTGTGGGCCGATACCGACGACGTGGAGAGCTTCCAGCGCGCGGTGACGCCCAAGACCAAGGCGATCTTCATCGAGTCGATCGCCAACCCGGGCGGCACGGTGACCGACATCGAGGCCATCGCGACGATTGCCCGCAACGCTGGCGTCCCGCTGATCGTCGACAACACGCTCGCTTCCCCTTATCTCATCCGCCCGATCGAACATGGCGCCGATATTGTCGTGCACTCGCTCACCAAGTTTCTCGGCGGCCACGGCAACTCGCTGGGCGGCATCCTCGTTGACGCCGGCACCTTCGACTGGTCCCGCGATGGCCGCTACCCGGCCCTGAGCGAACCGCGCCCGGAATATCACGGCATCAAGTTGCAGGAGACCTTCGGCAACTTTGCCTTCGCCATCGCAGCCCGCGTGCTTGCGCTGCGCGACATTGGTTCGGCAATCTCGCCCTTCAATTCGTTCCTGATCCTGACCGGCATCGAAACTCTCTCGCTGCGCGTGCAGCGACATTGCGATAACGCCAAAGCTGTCGCGGAATTCCTGTCGACCCACCCCGCAGTGGCGTGGGTCAATTATGCGGGCCTGCCCGGCGACCGCTATCACAACCTCGCCCGCAAATACGCGCCGAAGGGTGCAGGAGCGGTGTTTACCTTCGGTCTCAAGGGTGGCTACGACGCGGGCATCAATCTCGTCTCGAACGTCACGCTGTTCTCGCACCTGGCCAACGTCGGCGACACCCGGTCGCTGATCATTCATCCGGCATCGACCACCCACAGCCAGCTCAGCGACGCGCAAAAGGCTCAGGCCGGCGCAGGCGTTGATGTGGTGCGTCTGTCGATCGGTCTGGAAGATAAGGAAGATCTGATCGCCGACCTCGATCAGGCGCTGAAGGCCTGACGACTGTCAATCGATCAAAAGCAAACGCGGCGCCGGGGATTGGCGCCGCGTTTTTAGTTTACAGAGCAAATGGACTTTTATGAAAACTTAAGGTTTTGAGGTCCGCAGTGACGTGGACGCCTTGTCCGCACGGCTCAGGCGCGCATTGCGCTGGAAAATCGAATAGGTCGCGAGCGCAAACAAGACCACCAGCAATTGCGCCGACAACGCCTCGACGGTGGGATTGAGACCGAGTGATCCAAGCCATCCGAAGCTCTTGAGTTCGGTGAACGGCAAGATGCTTTGCTCCTGGAATTCCTGAACCGCCTCGCCGATGAACTTGATGCCCATCGCGAACAGAAATGCAGAGGTGACGACGAACAGCGGCCGCAGCGGAATGCGCTTTGCGATCAGGTTGATGAAATAGAACAGCACGACAAGGCCGAGCGTCGCCGCGCCGAGCCCCGCGAAAAGTCCAACACTCCAGCCGCCGGACGTGGTGGCGAGCGCATTGATGAACAGCACTGTCTCCGCCCCTTCGCGGAAGACCGCGAAAAACGCAAGCATCGCTACTGCCCACGACGTATCCTGCGCCAGTGCGTTACTGGCCTTCGCGGCCAGGTAATCCTGCCAGCCGCGAGGATCCTGCTTCACCATGAGCCAGCCGCTAACGTAGAGCATCAGGCCTGCCGCGATGAGAATGATGAATCCTTCCAGCACATCGCTGTGCTCGCCGGAATTCCAGATCGCAAACAGCCATGCGGCTATAAGGCTGAAGCCAATCGCCGCAAGCGCACCTCCGTAAAGCGCAGCGATGCGATGTCCGCCGCCGACCTTGCGCAGATAGCCTGCCAGCGCGGCAATCACGAGCATGGCTTCCAGCCCTTCGCGCAGCAGAATGACGGCGGCCTGGACAAATGCGTTCGACATAACGGGACTCGATGACATCACAGTTTGATGACGTTGTTCTATTCCTCGCCTTCCTGCAGTGAAAGCGGGGATGCCACGCACTAAGTTGTGAAGGGCTCAGGTGATGATAGAAACGCCCGGAAATCGGGCATTTCTTTCAGGCATTGATACTTTAGAATAGCTCAACTTAATCGCTCTCCGGCCTAGCTCGGATTGCTGACCACGAGACTGAGTTTGGCGGACGTGGTTGCAGGCAGTCGTGCGCCGAGCCGCTCCGCATGAAACAGGGCCATGGTCAGAACCACGATCGCCATCGCCTGATGCGACAGACCGAGGTCGATCGGCACTTGGTTAAGCAGTGTGATGATGCCGAGCGATGCCTGGACGAGCATCGCGGCGGCCAACCATATGGCTCCGCTTACGACGGCCGAGCTTGCGCGCGACCGGACGGCATCGATGGCATGCAAAACAGCCACCACGAGCAGCGTGTAGGCGATCATGCGGTGGGTGAACTGAACCGTCAGCGTGCTGTCGAAGAAGTTGCGCCACCACGGCTGTTCGAAGAACAACCGTTCGGCTGAGGGGATAAAGCCGCCGTCGATCAGCGGCCATGTGTTGAACACCTTGCCGGCGCGCAAGCCCGCCACCAGCGCTCCGAAGTAGAGCTGCAGGAAAACCAGCACCAGCAACAGCCGGCTGGTGAATTTCACCCGCGCCGCCGCGACAATCGGCTCAGGTTTCCCGAGCCGCCGCAGCGTCCAGACGATGGCGGAGAAGATCAACAGCGCCAGCATGAAGTGCGCCGCGAGCCGGTACTGCGAGACCGAGACGCGATCAGTCAGGCCAGACTTCACCATCCACCATCCAACGGCCCCTTGAAGCCCGCCCATAGCGAAGATGATCCAGAGCCTGCGCTTCAGTCCCTCGGAGTTGTTAAAGGCGCCTTTCCAGAGAAACCAGAGGAACGGAAACAGGAAAGCCGCGCCGATCAGGCGTCCCAGCAGCCGATGTCCCCACTCCCAGAAGAAGATCGTCTTGAAGTCGGACAGCGACATGCCCGCATTCATCTCGCGATACTGCGGAATGGTCTTGTAGGCTTCGAATTCCTGGTTCCACTGCGCGGCCGTCAGTGGGGGAATGGTCCCCGTGACAGGTTTCCACTCGACAATCGACAAGCCTGATTCCGTCAGCCGCGTCGCACCGCCGACCAGCAGCGTGCAGACGATAAGCGCGGCCACGCAAACCAGCCAGATGCGCACGCCGCGCAGGCTTGCCACGGGCTTTTCTGGTCGATCGGATACAGCAGAGAGCATTTAAAAACACAGCCTTGAATGAATTCGCGCGGACCTTATAGTCCCGGCACTTTATCGCGCAAGCTGCGCTCCGGCTACGATCCGCACAAACCTGTTATGACCATCCGCACCCGCAAACTACTTGGAACTATTGGACTTCTCGTGCTGGTGGTCATTTGGTCGCTGACCGGAATGGCGATTGCGCAGACCCCCTTGCTCGCCTCATCGAGGCTCGCGCAGGCGATTTTTTATGTGGTTGCGGGACTCGGTTGGGTTCTCCCCGCTATGCCGCTCATTTCCTGGATGTCGCGGCCCGATCCTCAGCCGTAATTGATCGCGGGTTCCACCTCCCGCCTCTCCTCACGACGTACGGTAATACCGGAAAGAACCGCGCGGAAAGCACGCAGCGACGTTCTGCGTCCGTCCCAGGCAATACGAGGCAACCGCATGAGGTCCGGCTGACCATCGCGGCCAATGAAGCCGGCCTCGGAAGACACGGCTGTCGCAAAGCCCGATTCCCGCGCCAGCATCACATCCCGCGGCGTAAAGCTATCGCGATCCCCATAGGGATAGGCAAAGTGCCGGCATGACATCCCGAGCGCCGTTTCCAGAACCTTGCGCCCCATGGCCATTTCCCGCAGCACCGCGGTCCCCTTGGTCTGGCGTAAATTCGGATAGTTCACCGTTGCACAGCCGATCGTTGCCAGCGGATCTCGCGCAAGCACCGCGAGGTCCTGCCATGTCATGGTGATGTTCTTAGAGACCGAGGAAAGATCAACGCCGTAACGCCGGCATAGGTCGCCGATCGCCACGCCAAGATCATCCGGCGGCAATGACAACAACCAGGCATGCAACACATCATAGAGTTCGTACTTGCTGGCGCGGTCGGACACGTTGAAGCGCTTCTCATCGCCATCCATGACCAGCGCGATACGCGTGGTCTTCGCCACGACATCGCGCAATGCAAGCTGCCATGCCTGACCGATGCCGTCGACAAAGCCGGTCGGGACATAGATCGCGAACGGAACGCGATGACGCGACAACACCGGATACGCGAATGTCATGAAATCGCAATACGCACCGTCGAACGTCAGAGCGATGTAGCGCTCCGTCCCGATCGGCTGTTGTGCGCGTTCTGCAATCTCGTCGATGGACAGGACGTCGAACTTCCAGCGCTTTAACGCCTCGATGGCGCGGTCGAGGAATTCTGGGGTGATCTCATGGGATCGCAATGGCTGAAACGGATCGCGGTGGGATGGCCGGACATGTTCGAATTTAAGGATCACACCACAGCCGTGTGCGTTCCTCTCCGCCAGACGCGCCAGACCACTGGCATATGCGACTTCCAGCCCGGCATTCGCCAGCGCCCGCTTCCAGGACAACACAGATCAATCCTTGCCCGCCACCACCTGTGGAGCGGCATTGTCATTACTCTTTGTTGACATTTGTTTGAATAAGGTCGCGCCAGTGTCCCGTCTCCGAATAACCGACCAATTTACGTCGCGTTCGCCGACGCAGGTTTTTATCCACGAGTTAAGGTCCGTATGACCATGGCTGCCGCGCTTCAAAGCCAAACAGAACATGGCCAGTCGCACTCCGGCGCCCCTCGCATCGCCCGTGTCGATGTCATCCGCGACATGGCGGATGCCGAAGCCATCTGGCGTCAGTTCGAAGACCCAGACGTCCTGTCCACCCCCTACCAGCGGTTCGAACTGCTCGACGCCTGGCAGAAAACGGTCGGACAGGATGAAGGTACCGATCCATTCATCGTCGTCGCCTATGGCGAAAAGGACGAGCCGCTGCTGCTGTTGCCGCTCACGGTTGGCCGCGAAAACGGCGCACTGGTGGCCCGCTTCATCGGCGGCAAGCACCCCACATTCAACATGGGCCTGTGGCAGCGGGACTTCGCGGTATCCGCAACCAAGGCCGATCTCGATACCCTCATTGCAGGGATCGGCAATCGCGCTGATGTGCTTGCCTTCACCCAGCAGCCCAAACAATGGCAGGGGGTGATCAATCCGTTCGGGCACTTCGGCGGACAACCATCAACCAATCGATGCCCGCTGATGACGATGGTGCCGGGCTGCAAGCCCGAAGAGCGGGTGAGCAATTCGACGCGCCGCCGCTTGCGGAACAAGGAGCGCAAGCTCCAGGCGCTGCCCGGCTATCGCTATTTTGTGGCAACGACCGACGAGGAAATCAATCGCCTGCTCGATGGCTTCTTCATCATCAAGCCGCAACGCATGGCGCTTTCGAAACTTCCAAACGTCTTTGCCGATGCCGCCACGCAGGCCTTTATTCGCGAAGCCTGCTTGAGGAAGCTGCCGAATGGCGAACGCGCCATCGTCATGCATGCCCTGGAATGCGACGGCGAGATCATTGCGATCTTCGCGTGCGTGGCCGATGGCCAGCGATTCTCGACCATGTTCAACACCTACACGATCTCCGAGAATGCCCGCTACAGCCCGGGTCTGATCCTGCTGCGCGACATGATCGATCATTACGGCGGGCTCGGCTACAGCTCGCTCGATTTCGGCGTAGGCTCAGACGACTACAAAATGACGTATTGCAAGGAAGACGAGCCGATCTTCGACAGCTTCATTCCGCTCACTGCGCGCGGCAGACTGGCTGCCTTGGGCATGTCGTCATTGACGCACGCCAAGCGCCTCGTGAAGCAGAACCCGGCACTCATGCAGATGGCGCAACTGTTGCGCAACGCCATCCACCGCTAATCCAGGAAAGTATCTCAGGCCGCAGCGATCCGCTCGCCGGAAGCTGCGACGTCAGCCGACTGCACGGCGGATTTCAGAATCGTCACATTCACGAAGCCCGATGCCAGCAGCTGCTTGCGCATCGTATCCCGGCCCTGCGCAGTGATGCCGGGATCCGGAATGATAACGGCGTGAGCCTGCGACGCGATCAGCGCGGCCGGCAGATCCGACGCGGTGCCGGCATCAAGCACCACATGATCGTAGGCGCGCAACAATGCGTCGATCGCGAGATTCACGCGGGGCAACTGCAGAAGAGACCGCTGCGCCACATCCCGGCCCGCACCGACCAGATGAAGACCCGATTGCCGATCCTTGGTGATGATCTGGCCGAACGATGCTGCACCTTGCATGAGGTCCGTCAGCCCCGGTGCGGCGGGATCGGACGAGATCGCAGTCAGCGTCGACGAGGCGATCGACAGATCGACCAAAGCAACCTTGGACGTGCGGGCAAGCAACCGCGCCAGGGTCAAGGCCGTCAACGTCACGCTTTCATTCTGGTGAGCCCCGATGACCGTGATCTTTCGCGAGGTATCCCCACCGGCTCGAAGTGAATTGGCAACCCACTCCATCTCACCCGGGACTTCGGGCGCTTGCGACTTCGTTTCGTGGAACATCGTCTCCCGCAAAGACACAGGCGGCGCGCGATCGCCCAGCACACGCGGCGCTGTCATCCGCAGCAACTCACCCGTCGCGATGTAGCCGGCGCTCAGCATGAACGTCGCCAGCGTGGCGATCAGCACGATCGGCAACTTCTTCGGGAAAGCCGGCGTGTTCGATACGATGGCGCGGGAAATGATGCGGCCATCCGCCGGCGCCGCGTCGATATTCTCGCGTGTGGTCGCCTCGCGATATTTGGCGAGATAGGATTCCAGCAGATCACGCTGCGCCTTGGCTTCACGTTCAAGCGCGCGGAGTTGCACATCCTGGCCGTTGGTCGATGTCGCCTGACGCTTCAACTGGTCGAGACTTCCGTTCAGGCCGTCGACCCGGGCACTGGCGATCTTTGCATCGTTTTCGAGCGAGCGGGAAATCTTGCTCGCCTCTTCCCTGATCTGGCGGTCGATGTCCGCGATTTGCGCCCTCAGTTCCTTGATGCGCGGATGGCCGCTCAGCAGCGTCGAGGATTGCTCGGCAAGCTGGGCGCGCAATGTCACGCGCTGCTCCGACAGGCGGCGAACCAGTTCGGAATTGAGAACTTCGGACGCCTCAATGGGGCGGCCGCTCTGCAGCATCTCCCGGATCGAGCGAGCCTTTGACTCCGCATCGGACTTCAACGCGCGCGCGTTGTTGACCTGGGTATTCAACTCACCAAGTTGCTGGTTGGACAGCGTTGTGCTGTTGGTGCCGATGAAAAGGTTGGACTTCGAGCGGAATTCCTCGACCCGCGCTTCTGCTTCCGCGACCTTCTTGCGCAACCCCTCGATCTCGACCTGCAACCACTGTGATGCAGACTTCGCCTGATCCTGCCGGGCAGCCTGCTGAAAGATGAGGTATTCGTCAGCGACGGAATTCGCCACGCGCGCTGCAAGGTCGGGATCGCGCGACTGGAATTCGATGACGATGACGCGCGATTTTTCGACCGGATACACGGTCAATCGCTCGGAATAAGCCTGAAGCACCCGCTCCTCGGGGGTCATCTTGAACGGATCTCTGCCAATGCCGAACAGCGACAGCAGTGTCTTCAGCGGCGAAATGCCATGCAGCACCGGATCGAACTCGGCGAGGTCAGCCAGCTTGTTCTTCTTGATGACCTCTCGTGCAAGATCACGCGATAGCATGAGCTGAACCTGGCTGGTGACCGCTTCTGCGTCGATGGTGCCGCGCTCTTCATTGCGTTCGCCATTGGGGCGCAGGAAGACGTTCTCACGGCCGTCGATCAGAATTCGCGCCTCTGATTTGTAGCGCGGCGTGATCATGTTCACGGCAATCAGCGAAAGCAGCAGCGCAGCCCCGGTCGGGATAATCACCCAGGCCCGCTTGCGCACCAGTTCCCGCCAAATGGCGCGCAGGTCGATGTCGCCTAATTCCGATGAAGAGGCTGATCGCGGGGCTGGCGCAGGTTCAACAGGCGGCGCGACTGTCGCAACGGTCTTCGACCAGGTCTTGCTCACCCATCCACGCGGAAACGCGAAACGCATGTAACTCTCTCCACCGACCACTTACTGCGGACTCAAAACCCGATCGATGGAGGCGATTACAGTTGATTAAGGTTGCTGCCCGGTTAATTGAGGCCAGATTTCGGCACGCAGTCACCCAACGTCACACTTTGTTAACCATGAAAGGAGTTAATCGGAATCGATACTTTTCCTGGATTATTCCCATGCAGCGCTGCCGAGCGTTATTCGCCTGTTTCCTCCTCGCGCTCGCGGTGTCGGGTTGTATGCGGACCCCTGGCCCAGCGGCAGCCGTCCCCAATCCCAGCCTGGATTCCCTTGCCTATGACGGCACCTACCGGCCGCGCAACGTCACGGTCCCTGCCTCGTATGCCTATGCACCACAAGACGAGCCATATCGCCTGGATGCCGGCGATCGGCTGCGCATCGTTGTCTATGGTCAGGAGGGGCTGACCAACACCTATACGGTTGGCGCCAGCGGCTCGATCACCATGCCGCTGATAGGTGCAGTCCGCGCGCGCGGCTTGACGCCTGCGGAACTGGCGGCCGCCGTGACAGCACAGCTGAAGAAAGGGTATCTGCGCGAGCCATATGTCGCAGCCGAAGTCGAAAGTTACCGGCCCTTCTTTATTCTCGGTGAAGTGACCGCCCCCGGGCAGTATCCCTACGTTCCGAACATGACGGTTGAAAGCGCCGTCGCCATCGCCGGTGGCTACACGCCCCGCGCCCATCGCAACGACGTCCAACTCACACGCACGGGCGAAGCCGGCACACAGCGCGCCACCGTGCCGCCCGGCACGGTCCTCAAACCCGGCGATACAGTGGTTGTGACCGAGCGGTGGTTCTGATGCCTGAAATGGCGAACTCTCCGCTGCGCATTCTCCATGCGGTCCGCGCACCTGTGGGCGGCATCTTTCGCCATATCCTCGACCTCGCCGTTGGACAGGCGGAACGTGGTCATGCCGTCGGAATTCTGGCCGACAGCCTCACCGGCGGCGACCGCGCCGAGGCAGCCCTCAAGGAGATAGCGCCAAGATTAAAACTCGGCGTTCATCGGCTTGCGATTCGGCGAGAGCCCCATCCCGCGGATACCACAGCTGCGATGCAGTTTTTGAAGATCGCTCAGTCGCTCAATCTGGATGTGCTGCACGGACACGGTGCAAAGGCCGGAGTCTATGTGCGCCTTAAGGGCAAATCCAAGAACGCGATTCGCGTCTACACGCCCCATGGCGGCTCCCTGCATTATCCGCCAAATACCCTGAAGGGCGCGCTCTATGCAAAAATGGAGCGAGCGCTGATGGACCGGACGGAGCTGTTTCTGTTTGAGAGCCGCTTTGCCTGCGACACTTACGAGCGTGTGATCGGAAAGCCGACCAAGGGTCTTGTTCGCTGTGTCTTCAACGGTGTGACCGCGTCTGAATTCGATGCGGTCAAGCCGGCAGAAGACGCGACGGATCTGGTGTATGTCGGGGAATTCCGCGCAATCAAGGGCACCGATCTGCTGATCGAAGCCGTCGGGCGGCTGCGGTCTCGCGGCCGGTCTGTGACCCTCACCCTCGCCGGCGATGGTGAAGAGACCGAAAAACTGAAGGCACTGATCAAGAAATTGAAGCTGGAGGACGTGATCCGTTTCATCGGGCACGTCAAGGCCAGATTCGGATTCTCCAAGGGGCAGCTTCTGATTGTTCCATCCCGTGGGGATTCCATGCCCTATGTGGTGATCGAAGCCGCGGCCGCGGGCGTTCCGATGCTTGCCGCCAATGTCGGCGGCATCCCGGAGATATTTGGACCACACACGTCGGGGCTGTTTGCACGGAACGATGCCGGCGCAATGGCTGACGCAATCGAAACGGCCCTCGCCGATATGAGCGCCACCCATGCCCGCGCCAAAGAACTTCGGGAACGGATCTTCATGCACTTTTCACAAAACGCCATGGTCGATGGCGTCATGAACGGGTATCGCGACGCGTTTAATTCGCGTTAACCGGTCTTTACCAACGATAACCAAATCTTCCGATTTGTTCGCTAAGGCAGGCGCAATGGGGCTTCACGCTCCCCATTCCGTGGCTACCTGACGTGCAACAACGGAAGTTCATTCGTGGAACCGATCGACGCTCGCTCGATGATGAATGCAGCCGCGGCGGCAGCAGCCACCGCGAACACAGCCGGCGGCGCTCCGCGCGTGGAACGTCGCAAAAGACTCTCTCCCGCCGCGCTGGCGGTCGCCGACCGGAAAGTTCCGAGCGCATATTCAGCCATCGTCATTACCGGCGCAGTTCGCGCCGTCGACTTTCTCCTGCTGAGCACCATCGGCATCATATTGTATCTGACATACGTGATGCCGCTGGATGGTTTCTCCTTCTCCTGGGAGTACATCGAAGCCATCCTTCTGATTGCGCTGGTCGCCGTGATCAGTTTCCAGGCCGCCGACATTTACGACCTGCAGGTATTTCGCGGTCAGCTCCGCCAGATGACGGGGATCACATCGTCGTGGGCCTTCGTTTTTCTTCTGTTCATCGGCGCATCGTTCTTCGCAAAGGTGGGTGACGCGGTCTCTCGCGTCTGGCTCGCGGCGTTCTTCTTCGTAGGCCTTGCCGCTCTTATCGCAGAGCGCTTGGCGTTGCGCTCGCTCGTGCGGCGCTGGGCCCGCGACGGGCGCCTTGACCGGCGGACGATCATCGTCGGCTCGGATCAGAATGGCGAGAATCTGATCCGTGCCCTCAACGCACAGAGCGATTCCGACATCCAGATTCTCGGCGTGTTCGACGATCGCAACGACTCGCGAGCGATGGATACCTGCGCCGGCGCGCCGAAGCTCGGCAAGATCGACGACATCCCCGAATTCGCTCGCCGAACCCGCATTGACCTGGTGCTCTTCGCCCTGCCGATTTCAGCGGAAACCCGCATTCTTGAAATGCTCAAGAAACTCTGGGTGCTCCCGGTCGATATCCGGCTCTCCGCGCACACCAACAAGCTGCGCTTTCGGCCCCGCTCCTATTCCTATCTCGGTGAAGTGCCGACACTGGACGTGTTCGAACAGCCGATCACCGACTGGGACATGGTGATGAAATCGGTGTTCGACCGCGTGGTCGGCGCAATCATCCTCATTCTGGTCTCGCCGATCATGGCGCTGATCGCACTCGCCATTAAACTCGACAGTCCCGGCCCGGTGCTGTTCCTGCAGAAGCGTTATGGCTTCAACAACGAGCGGATCGACGTCTTCAAGTTTCGCTCGCTCTATCACGATCAGGCCGATCCGCTGGCGTCCAAGGTCGTCACCAAAGGCGACAAGCGTGTCACCCGTGTCGGGCGCTTCATTCGCAAGTCCAGCCTCGATGAACTGCCGCAGCTGTTCAATGTGGTGTTCAAGGGCAATCTTTCGCTTGTGGGCCCCCGGCCGCACGCCGTGCAAGGCAAGCTGCAAAGCCGTCTGTTCGACGAAGCGGTCGACGGCTACTTCGCGCGCCACCGCGTCAAGCCCGGTATTACCGGCTGGGCCCAGATCAACGGCTGGCGTGGCGAAGTCGACAGCGAAGAGAAGATTCAGAAACGCGTCGAGTTCGACCTCTATTACATCGAGAACTGGTCGGTGTTCTTCGACCTTTACATCCTTTTCAAGACTCCGTTTGCCCTGATCAAGGGTGAGAACGCCTATTAGTGTAGCGGTTCAGATGGCATCGGCGGCGGCAGATTACGCTCTCCCGAGTTCGGCGACGCCGCCGCGTATCGCGTCGATTCAACGCGGTCTGATGTGGGCTGTTGGCGCCGGCGGCGCCATCGTCTTCATCGAGCCGAGTCCCTATGAGTTCGCAACGCTGGTCGCACTGATCTTTTTCTTTGCGACCGGGTTGCGGATGCGGCCCGTTTTCATTCCGCTTCTGATCCTGCTGTTTCTGACGAACCTCGGCTACACCATTTGCGCCGCGTATCTGTTGGAAAATCAGGCGATCATGAACTGGATTCTCACATCCTGGTACATGGCGATTACGGTGCTGTTCTTCGCGATGGTCTTGGCCGAGGACACAGCCAACAGGCTCGACTATCTTCGCCGCGGCCTGATCATCGGAGCCGTGATTGCATCAGCGTCCGGCGTCGCCGGTTACTTTCATCTGGTGCCGGGTGGCTATGACCTGCTGACGCTCTACAGCCGTGCGCGCGGAACCTTCAAGGACCCCAACGTGCTCGCGGCGTTTTTGATCCTGCCCGCGCTGTTTTCGCTGCAGATTGTCGTTACTGAGCCGCTGCGGAAATCGTTCAGCAGTGTACTTGCATTAGGCACGATCAGCCTCGGCGTGCTGCTAGCCTTCTCTCGCGCATCATGGGGCCAGCTCATCCTTTGCTCGGCATTCATGCTGATCCTGATGTATCTGACCAGCCCATCAACCAAGGAACGCCAGCGCATCGTAACCATGGCGATTATCGCTGTCGTTCTAGCGATCGTCCTGATGGTGGTCCTTCTGTCGTTCAGCTCGATCGGCGATCTCTTCAAAGAGCGCGCAAGCTTCCATCAAACCTACGACAGCGGCCGCTTCGGCCGATTCGGGCGACATGTGCTCGGCTTCCAGATGGCTCTTGAAATGCCGCTTGGAATCGGACCGCTTCAATTCACGAAATACTTCCCTGAGGATACCCACAATTCGTTTCTGAACGCCTTCATGTCGGGTGGATGGATTGCAGGAATTTGTTTCCCTGCCCTCGTCTTCATGACCGTGATCCGCGGATTCAAGCTGATCTTCGTGCGCGTTCCATGGCAGCGAACATATCTTGCACTTTTCTCCGCGTTCCTTGGAACTGTTGCTGAAGCCTTTATCATCGACGTCGATCACTGGCGCCACTTCTGGATGATGTTGGGTGCAATGTGGGCGATGTTCGCAGCGGTCCACGCCTATCAATACAAGCAACAACACGCGCGAATGATCTAGTTCGCACACTCCGACGTCCTCTGTTCCACGATGAATGATCATTCAGCGAATAAAGCTGACATTTGCGGAACGGCACCTGTCAATTCCCGTTGAACTTCGGGCAGACATTGAGGAGGACAGAATGAGGAAGCATCTTCTTATCTCGGTTGCGGCCGCCGCGTTGATCAGCGCGACAGGTTTCGCTTCCGCTCAATCTCCAGGTAACGCACCGAGCGCAGGAGGCGCGTCGCAATCAGCACCATCTGCCACGCCTTCTGGCGCTGGGCACTCAGGCGCCGGTCAGATGAATCGGGGAGAGACCACTGGTCAGGCCACCGGCCGCAGCGGTTCGGAGACTGGCATGAAGTCTGAAGGCGGCATGCGGGACTCTCAGACCGACCACATGAAGTCCGGCGAGAAGTCACCCGGCAAGAACGCTCAGGACAACGACAAGGCATCCGGCAAGAGTGCGCGCGACAACGAACGGGAAACCGGTAAGAGCGCTCAGGACAACATGCGGAATGATCAGAAAGGTCGCTCCGATACGTCGATGGATCGTTCCAAGGACAGCATGAAGAACGAGAAGAACGCCACCGACAACAACGCGAAGAGCGGATCGACCACTGGACAAGCCGCATCGGGAGCCAAGCTCACGACTGAGCAACGAACGCAGGTTCGCAGCGTCATCACAAAGCAGAATGTGAAGTCGGTTACGAACGTCAACTTCTCGATCTCGGTTGGCACCCGCGTTCCGCGGAGCGGCGTTGAATTCCACACGCTTCCTGCGGAAGTCGTCACGATTTATCCGGACTGGCGCGGCTATGAATTCTTCGTCGTCCACGAGCAGATCGTCGTGGTAAATCCGCGGACCCTTGAGATCGTCGCGGTTCTCGACGCATAAACGGCGTCGTGATCTCACTAAAAAGCCGGCCTGCGGGCCGGCTTTTTTTCTTGAGAGAAGATTTTAGCGGAGTCGTCCTCTGCGAACGTTGTATGTCCACACCCGCCGACCGTTACTGAACACCACGCGGCGAAACTGCAGCGACTTGGCCTGCTCGGGAATCTTCGCGCTGTCGGCCAAGTGCATGGCCATTTGCTTGGTCATATGGGGCGATACGAAACGCACGGTGCTGTTGTCGCGGCCAGACACTTCGACCTTCATGCCGTCGTCGCGCATCCGCTCTCCCATTTCGTGTGCATAGAGCTGGCGGTTGGCCACGGCGGCGATTTGCATGGAGGGCCGGAGGATTTCAAACTGCGCCATGCGCATGGCGCCTGCCATGTCCCGCGCCTGGGTGTTTGTGGGATCCGCTGCAGCCGCCATCATCAACCTCAATTCCATGCTGCGGAAAGCGGACAGCGACACCGGGGTTTTGCTCCGGCCGCGCTTGTAGTCTTCGTAACTCGCCTTCAAGGCCCCGGCTTCAGCCAACAGCCGATCGAGCGCAGCCTTTGCTTCCGCGGCCTTTTGCTCGGCCGGCGAGAGGGGCGGCGGGGCTGACGTCTCTGCCGTCTTCGAAACATCTGAGGAATTCTGATCCGATGGCTCGTCCGATGCCTGAGGCTTGGCAGCTTCTACAGGTTTGGCGGTATCAGCAGGTTTAGCGGCTGCTGTGGACGGCGGAATACTTGCTGTGGCGTCCGCCGCGGCATCCTGTAACTCCCCCGGCTTGTTCTGGGTTGCCGGCGCCTGAACTGTCTGGCCGGCAACAAGGCTTCCAGCGGCAACCACCGCCAACATCCCTAGTCCGATGGAGAAGCTCTTGCGTCGCAGCAAATCCACACCCGCTCGTTATGAACCAGAGAGATTGGTGCTCATGTTCCAGTAACGCGGCAAACCTCATTTTGTTCGGAAAAAGCAGCGAAGTCGCCCCATTTTTTGCGTTAACCCGGTCAATTCCGCAGCTTGCCTTCGCCGCCCCAAGCCGTTACGGGTGGCAAAATTCCATTCCCGGCGATCATCAGTCTTCGCCGCACATCGGCGTTGCTGGCTTAGGGACCGAACCATATGAAAGCACTCATTACCGGTGTGACCGGACAGGACGGCTCGTATCTGGCCGAATTCCTGCTGGGCAAAGGCTATGAAGTGCACGGCATCAAGCGCCGGACGTCGCTGTTCAATACCGATCGCATCGACCACATCTACGAAGGCCCCGAGGTCAAGCATCGGCACTTCGTGCTTCATCATGGCGATTTGACCGACTCCTCCTCGCTGATCCGGATCATGGAAGACGTCGCCCCTGACGAAATCTATAACCTTGCGGCCCAAAGCCACGTCGCGGTGTCGTTTGAAGAGCCGGAATACACCGCAAATTCCGACGCGCTGGGGACGCTGCGGCTGTTGGAAGCCATGCGTATCCTCAAGCTCAAGGACAAAGCCAAGTTCTATCAGGCTTCGACCTCCGAACTGTACGGACTGGTGCAGGAAGTCCCGCAGAAGGAAACAACGCCGTTCTATCCCCGCAGTCCTTATGCCGTCGCGAAGCTTTACGCGTACTGGATCACGGTCAATTACCGTGAGGCCTATGGCTTCTATGCCTGCAACGGCATCCTGTTCAACCACGAGTCGCCGCGGCGCGGCGAGACGTTCGTCACGCGCAAGATCACGCGGGCGCTGGCGCGTATCAAACTTGGGCTCCAGGACACCTTGTATCTCGGCAACATCGACGCCCTGCGCGATTGGGGGCACGCGAAAGACTATATCGAGATGCAGTGGCTGATGCTGCAGCAGGCTCACCCTGAGGATTTCGTCATTGCGACCGGGGTGCAGTACAGCGTGCGCCAGTTCGTCGAGGTCGCGGCCCGCATGCTCGACATCGAGTTGACCTGGAAAGGCAAAGGCGTCGACGAAAAAGGCTATGACGCCAACGGAAAACTCGTGGTCGCCGTTGATCCACGTTACTTCAGGCCGGCGGAAGTCGAAAGCCTGCTCGGTGACGCGACCAAGGCACATGAAAAGCTCGGCTGGTCACCGAAGATCAGCTTCGAAGAGCTCGTTGCCGAAATGGTCAAGGAAGACTTCACCGCAGCCCAGCGCGACCACCTGGTCCAGAGCGCCGGTTTCACCGCCTATAACTATCACGAATAAAGACCGCGCAATCGGAGCCGTCTGGCAGTCAGGCGTGCTGATCTAGGATGTCCGCGCCCGTGCTGGTATTAAGCGACTGATCAGCCGTTGCACATACGCGATCAGATTGGTGGGAGCATCGATGATCACTCCCCGCACGATCAGCCAGATGCTTCCCGCGCAAACAAGCGCGAGCATGGCATATTGACCTATGACCGCGGTCGGAAGCTTTGCTGACACCGTCGAAAAGCCAAAACCTGCGATACGAACCACAAGAATGCCGACGATGAGAACCGCGATCGCGAAGTTGCGGTTCTGTCTGTTGGTGCGCGGCGCACCGAGAGCTGCAAAGGCCATCAGCACGAAGACAAACGGATAGATCGGCGCGATGATCCGGTCATGCAGTTCCGTGTGGAATTCGCCCGGCCTTTGCTGAAACATTGGATCGTCCTTAGGCGGCGAAAGAAGTTCACTGAACGGCCGTTCACGGGCACTGTACGTAATGTTCTGAGCCACATTTGAGAATTGCGACAGGTCGAACGCATAACTCTTGAACGCGACCAGTGCGGGATCACGCTTTCCAGCCTCGAACCGTTGAAGATTGCCGTCCTGCAAGACCAGGAACGATCCTCTTTCATTTTTCTGGACGGTTCCCCGCTCGGCAAGGATGTCAATTCGCTCTGCCGGATTCCGCTGGTCATCGATAAAGATACCAACCAAAACGCCTCCGGGCTGCCGACCATCGACGCGGATCGTGAGAGGACCTAGTTTCGTAAACTCGCCGGGACGAAGGATATTGGTGAGGACATCGGCGCCGATTTCGGTTTGCCACCTCCTGAGTGCGCGCAGACACTCCGGCGCGATGTAGATCGAGAGCGAGGCGACCAGCACACTCACCGCGCATGTCGCGATCAGAAACGGTCGAAGAAACTGCGTCGGGGATAGCCCGGCGGCATTCATCACGATGATTTCGGAATCTGTGGCGAACCTGTTGAGCGAATGCATCACCGCGATCAGCAGCGCGATCGGCGCAATGATCATGGCAAGAAGCGGAATGGCCAGACCCGTCACACCGAGGAAGACCAGGACCGATTGCCCCTGCCCGGTCATCAAATCGATACCGCGCAACGCCTGTGTCACCCAAATAATCCCCGTCAGCGAGACGAGGACCATCAGGAACGCCAGCAGCGTCGTCCGAATGGTGTAGGTATCGATTGCCTTCA
This sequence comes from Bradyrhizobium sp. SYSU BS000235, assembly GCF_049747295.1. Classification (NCBI taxonomy): domain Bacteria; kingdom Pseudomonadati; phylum Pseudomonadota; class Alphaproteobacteria; order Hyphomicrobiales; family Nitrobacteraceae; genus Bradyrhizobium; species Bradyrhizobium sp. SYSU BS000235. Next base: position 4,966,508 of record NZ_JBMHJM010000001.1, on the reverse strand, counting down.
TCTGCCACCCGGTTACAGCCCCGACGGGAGACCGTCAAGGCAACGAACCGCCGTATATCGCTGAATTGTATAGATATTTTATGCCGAACCTCAGTCGTACGGCAAAGAACGACGCTGGCAAGTTGACCTAGCCAGCGTCCCTCATGGCAATCAATTCATCAAGTCGTGAGCGTCTACGAGCGGGACAACTTGATATTGGCGCCCTTGAACTCGCCGCTATCGGAGCGGATCACCACGGTTTGCGAATTGCCGTGGGTTGTCATCGTCAGATCCGCAGAAAACGTCCCCGCATTGACGGTCACTTGAAAACGACCGCCTGATGTCGTCCCGCGAAGGTCGCCGCTGACATTGCGCGTTGCTTCGCTCCAGGTCCCCGACAGTCTGCCGCCATTTGCGATGACGTTGCTCGACAGCTCGATTTTGTAGCTGTCGCTCGCGCATCGCAGGGTTTGCTGCAGGCCATTGCCATCGCCTCTCACGGCATAAGTCGCGCGGCAACGAATGGCTTCGCGGGCTCCCCCTTCGAGCGAAATGGTGCCTCTTCCCGACCAGACGCCCGACATACCCGCGAATGGCTGAGAAGATTGCGCCATAGATTCGGTGGCAACCAGTGACAATCCCAGAACAGCAATCGCTGCCGCACTCTTTCCGACCGATCCAAACGAAAACATCTGTGCCTCATATTTGCCAAGGCCTGCACCATCCACAGGCGGGATAAATTTAAGAACAGCTCTTCACTTTTAAAGAGGTGCCGAACTCCTTGACATGATCGGCTCAGAATGAAGGTGGAATTTAGGACAGTGTGGCAGTTTTCGCTGGGGCGGGCTTCAATCGGTTCGCGAATGAAGATACGTTTTGGTCCGGCGGCGAGGACCGCAAGCCGCTGATGCCGTGAAAGATAAGGAGAGGTCGTGACCACCCCGCTCGCCGCAAAAATTGCCAGAGAGTACGGCACGCCTGCACTCGTCATCGATATGGACCGCGTCGAGCGGAATATTGCGCGCATCCAGGCCATCTGCGACACGGCCGGCGTCGCCAATCGGCCGCATATCAAGACGCACAAAAGCCCCTTCCTGGCGCAGCTTCAAATACAAGCCGGAGCTCAGGGCATCACCTGCCAGAAGCTTGGCGAGGCCGAAGTGATGGCCGACGCCGGCCTCGACAATATCCTGATCAGCTACAACTTGATCGGCGAGGAAAAAGTCGCCCGCCTTGGTGCCTTGCTGGCAAGGACGAATGTCACTGTGGCGGCGGACAATGCCGTCGTGATCGCGGGACTATCGAATGCCGGGATCTCCGCCGGCCGCCCGCTCCCCGTTGTTATCGAGTGCGATACCGGCCGCAAGCGTGCAGGCGTCGAAACGCCCGCAGAGGCGATTGATCTCGCCAAGCAAATTGCCGGCACGCCCGGTCTCTCTTTCGCAGGCTTCATGCTGTATCCGACCGAGACGGGATGGCAGGAGGCGCAACGGTTTTATAACGATGCTTTGGGCGGCGTCCGCCAATTGGGACTTAACCCAACCATCGTATCGACCGGCGGCTCACCGAACTTAAAGAACGTCGGCAACCTTGATGGTGCGACTGAACATCGCCCCGGCACGTACATCTACAATGATCGCATGCAGGTGGCCGCCGGTGTTGCCACATGGGACGACTGCGCCTTGCACGTCTATTCCACGGTTGTCAGCCGTGCCGCGCCGGAGCGAGGGATTCTCGACGCCGGCTCCAAAACGCTGACTGCGGATTCAGGTGGCCTTGATGGCTATGGATTGATCCTTGAACATCCAGAAGCCAGGATCGCGCGTTTTGCCGAAGAGCACGGCTTTCTTGATCTTTCGAAAACCAACAGCCGGCCCGCGATCGGTGATGTGGTGCGCATTGTGCCCAATCACGTCTGCGTCGTCGTCAACATGGCTGATGAAGTCGTGATGGTTCGCGGTGACGAGATTATCGGCACCCTTCCGGTCGCGGCGCGGGGAAAACTCCGCTAAGCTTCATCCACGGCCAAGATATATCGCCGCAGGCGCTATTAATGGATTTTCAATATCCTTCGGTAGAATGAATCGATTTAATTTTTAAGTACGGCTCATGGCGTCGATCCATAAGCGGACGCCAATTTAATTCGTGAAGTTTGTTATTGAAATTGCTGCACCCGGCGTTTGGCCGGGACTGTACGCAACGCCTGAGCCGGCACCGCAGAGGGTCTGGGAATGGGCATCGAACGGCGAGTTGCTACGCGCGTCGATTTTGAGAGTGGCATTGGTGTTTACATCATGGCGATCGACGGCACTTGGCGTCGCGAGTGCCTGATGAAAGACGTGTCCGCTTCGGGCGTTCTTTTAGTCGTAAAGGATCCAATTACCGGGCTGGATATCAGAGAATTTTTCCTGTTGCTCTCCTCGACCGGTCTTGCCTATCGCCGCTGTCAAATGGTGCGGCTGAACGGCAATCAAATCGCCGCACGCTTTTTAAAGCCCGAAATCAAAAAAAAGTCGGCACGGATAAAATTCGCGATTTAGACCGGATGCCCACGATTTAAGATCCGAGAAATCCCCGCCGTGGCATAAATCTCGAAGCCCCGCACTCTCACCGATCCCAAGACCTGTCTTAAGCAAGACCTGTCTTAATCAAGACCCGCCTTACCAAGATCTGCCTTACCAAGATCTGCCTTATCTGCCATCACGGCGTCAGTGCCCCCAAAAAAAGGGGGATACATCACCCAATTGTGGGATGGAACCTCCTCAACCTGGTGTATTACGAGGTGTGGTCGCTGAAGTGAATCCGTATCTGTCGGTTTGCTGCCTGGCCAATGCTCGTGGGCTTCGGGGAGCAAAGTCGTTTGAAATTGCAGAACACCGACATCGTCGTCTTCGATCTGGAACTCGACCTCATCAACTCCTTGGCGAACAAGCACGGCCTTGTGGAGCTCAGTCGTGACACTCCGGCCCCCGAATTCCGTCACCGGGTCAGCAAAATCACGAATGCCGCGCGGATCGAGGAAATGTCGTTTCCCGAGGCTGTCCCGCCGGAATTTCGGTCGCGGAAGCGGTCGGACCTGGATTAGGCCCCCTCTGCGTCCATGCACAGGTCGCGAAAAGCGCGCACCAGCCTTCTTGCGCGAACGGTCGAACGACGGTACAGCAGCGATGCCGTTGGCAAAGGTTCGGAGCGTAGCGCAGCCCGGTTAGCGCACTAGTCTGGGGGACTAGGGGTCGGAGGTTCGAATCCTCTCGCTCCGACCATTGATCTCACTAAGGAAACTCGCTCTGGAATATCGCTTGGACCATCAAGCGACCGTAGTGGTACCCGCCTTCCAAGCCCTACCCTTCTTTGAGAACCTCATCGATCAGAGCGCGTGCCCCGATCAGATCATCGAGCGCAGCCTGCAGCTTACCCCGGTCGGTCGGCCGCACATTGCCGTTGCCGGCACTGCTGCTGTTGCGGATGCTGGGCGGCGCGTAGGCCGTCGGCCCGGACGGCCCGTTACTGAACGGACCGGGCTGGACCGGTTTGGCAATGACCGGGGCGGGCAAAGCAGGACCATAGGCGACCGCATTGGCCCGACGCAGCGGGGTCCCGCGCTCCTGATGCGGCACGGACGGGGGCGCATCGTCGCCGTGGTCCTCGTCGCCTTCGTCCTCGGCCTCGCTCTCCTCGTCCTCGACGTCGCCCTCCTCGCCCTCGACATCATCATCCTCGACGCCGTCCATTTCCTCGGACGCGGGATCCTCGTCATGGAGTGTCTCGACAAGAGCCGACCCATCGAACAGCGCCGGAGGCCGCTGCGATCCATCGGTCAGGTTCTGGACTGATTTGACCCCGTGCTCGCGCAGGATGCGCTGGACGCCACGGATCGTATACCCCTCGCCATAGAGCAGCCGGCGAATTCCGCGCAACAGGTTGACGTCGTCGGGGCGGTAGTAGCGGCGACCGCCGCTCCGCTTCATTGGCTTGATCTGAGTGAAACGGGTTTCCCAGAAGCGCAGGACGTGCTGCGGCACGTCGAGGTCATCGGCGACTTCGCTGATCGTCCGAAATGCATCCGGCGCCTTGTCCAAATGCACACTCCTTGCTGAGGGCCGTCCTAACGCTCAGTCAGTCGTCGGAACCATTGGCGCTTACGGCGCTGTGATTGCCGTTGATCCGCTGCTTCAGGATTGCCGAAGGCTTGAACACCATCACGCGACGCGGAGAAATGGGAACTTCCGTTCCCGTCTTTGGATTGCGGCCGATTCGCTGGCCCTTCTTACGCACCATAAACGAACCGAACGATGAAAGCTTCACCGTCTCGCCCTTCTCAAGGCAATCAGTGATTTCCTTCAACACCAATTCGACGAACGCAGAGGATTCCGTGCGCGATAGCCCTACCTTCTGGTAGACGGCTTCGCACAGGTCCACGCGTGTGACTGTCTTTCCGGTTCCGGTCATCGCCCGCCCCACTCACGGCGAAAAAAATCTATTCTGAAATTATGAGCTTAGTGAGCGAGGGTCAACCTTGCTCATCAATGCAACGGCATGAAGTTTATAAGTAAAATACGTTCGGCATTTTACACAATGTCTACCAGCGCAGCAGCGCCGAGCCCCATGTAAAGCCCCCGCCCATGGCCTCGAGCATCACGAGGTCATTCCGCTTGATGCGTCCATCGTCGGCGGCCGCTGCAAGCGCAAGTGGTATCGACGCAGCAGACGTGTTGCCATGGCGGTCAACCGTCAGCACGACCTTCTGCGGTGCAATATGCAGCTTCTTCGCCGAGGCATCGATGATCCGCTTGTTGGCTTGGTGGGGGACCAGCCAATCAATGTCCTCTGCAGTGGTCCCTGTGGCCTCGAATGCGTCGACAATCACATCGGTGATCATACCCACCGCGTGCTTGAACACCTCGCGGCCTTCCATGCGCAGATGTCCTACCGTCTGGGTTGTGGAGGGGCCGCCGTCCACAAACAACTTATCCTTGTGGCGGCCGTCCGAGCGCAAATGAGTTGTGAGGATGCCCCGATCGGCTGAAGTTCCCGCCTGCGGCTGCGCTTCCAGGACCACGGCACCGGCTCCGTCGCCGAACAGCACACAGGTGCCGCGATCGTTCCAGTCCAGAATGCGGGAGAACGTTTCGGCGCCGATCACCAGCGCGCGCTTGAAAGCCCCGCTCCTGAGAAAGTTGTCAGCCGTCGCCAGCGCGAAGATAAATCCCGAGCAGACCGCCTGAAGGTCGAACGCGGCACCATGGTTGATGCCGAGCCCGTTCTGAATCGCAACTGCGGTCGCCGGAAACGTGTTGTCCGGAGTCGAGGTCGCAACCACGATCAGATCGATCGACTGGGTATCGATCCCCGCTTTGGCGATCGCAGCCTGCGCGGCCTTGAGCCCGAGGTGCGAAGTGAACTCTCCTTCCGCCGCCATATGACGCTGCTTGATGCCAGTACGCTGGACGATCCATTCGTCAGACGTATCGACCATCGTCGCCAGTTCGGCATTGGTCAGGATGCGCTCCGGCAGATAAGCGCCGTAGCCAAGCACAACGGAACGCATAGTCACGAGACAGCCTCCTGCGCGCTCGGCATCTGGGAAAGCGCGTTGCCGTCGCGGTTAAGTGTATGATTGATTTTTGGCAGGAGATCGTAACGAACCATGTCGTAACCGACATCGACAGCGGAGGCGAAGCCCTCCGCATCAGTGCCGCCATGACTCTTGATGACCACCCCGTTCAGTCCAAGAAATACGCCGCCATTGACCTTGCGAGGGTCCATCTTGTCACGCAGTGCATTGAAGGCGCCGCGTGCAAAAATATAGCCGAGCTTGGAACGCCAGGTCCGGCTCATCGCGCTGCGCAGATATTCCGCGATCTGGCGCGCGGTCCCCTCAGCGGTCTTGAGCGCAATATTGCCGGTGAACCCCTCGGTCACGATGACGTCGGCCGCCCCCTTGCCGATGCCGTCGCCCTCGACGAAACCGATGAAATCAAGCTGAGGCAGGTTCATGGCGCGCAGCAGGTCCGCGGCCTCGCGAACTTCCTCGACGCCCTTCACTTCCTCGACGCCAATATTCAGCAAGCCCACGGTCGGACGCTCCAGATCGAACAGCACCTGGGCCATGGCGCCGCCCATGACCGCAAGCGAAGCAAGATGACGTGCATCCCCTCCGATGGAGGCGCCGACATCGAGCACCACCGATTCACCGCGCACTGTCGGCCAGACTGCAGCGATCGCCGGGCGATCGATCCCCGGCAGCATTCGCAGGTTCAATCGGGCCATGGCCATGAGGGCACCCGTATTGCCAGCCGAGACGGCAACATCCGCCTCGCCTTTCTTGACCGCATCGATCGCCAGCCACATGGACGAGGATTTGCGGCCGCGCCGAAGCGCCTGGCTCGGCTTCTCGTCCATGCTGATGGCGATATCGGCATGGACCACCCGGGAGATGGCCTTCAGTGCCGGATGCTGGGCCAGCTGGGCATTGATCAGGGTGCTGTCGCCAAACAGCAGATATTCCACATCCTGATGCCGCGTCAGCGCCAGGGCGGCCCCAGGGACAACCACCGACGCACCGAAATCGCCGCCCATGGCGTCAAGCGCGATTCGAACCTTTTGCGGCATGGGCGTCCTGGAAACCTGATTCTTGCGGCCTTGAAGAACCGCGGGTTGGGCGTGAGGCAAAGGCTGACCAACGCGGTACAGGCCCCCAGCCGGGCAGCGACAATAGCGTTTTCGTTGTCTGATACAACGCCTTGACCGGGCGGACCGGTTCGGTCAATGGCCCTATACCCGGTTTCTTCACTTCTTCCCTGGCTTCTTGCCCTTGGGAGCCGCCGGAGCGTCCTTCAGGGCCTTCAGGGCGGCAAACGGATGTTCCTCCGGGTCCACAGCCACTTCCGGCGGGACGAACTCCGCCCCGGGCTTTCGCGGATAGGGATCCAGTCCCAAAAACAGGAATTCGGTTGCGACCGCGCCCAGATCGATGAAGCCGTTGATGATGGGCTCAGGCGGGTCCGGGATCTCGAACTCGTCACCCTCTTCCGACTGAACGACCTTCGCACTGACCGGAATCTGCGAGGGCGGCGCAAACATGATGTCGACCGGCTCATCGAGAGCGTTCTCGACCGGATCGAGGCTGACCACGCAGGTCTGTTCGACACGGGCTTTGACACGGCCCGTGACATGGACCTGGCCGCCCGGAGCGTGGGCTAGATCGAGCTCTGCCCTCGCCTCCATCACTGCAGGCAAATTTCCGAGGGCCGCAATTGCAGCGCGCTGCTCCGCCGTGGTCTCTAAAACCTGCTGCGAGCCCTGCTCGGGCAGTTGGGCCACCGCGAATGGGAAGCTCCAGGGAATCTTCTTGTCAGCCATTTCGCCCGCTTTGCTCATGCCATCAACCCTTCAGGAGTTAAGCATCGGCTTGGGAAAGGTCCACGTCCCCGAAGACAGGGTCTTGACCTCTGAAGCATCGAGAGCAGCACTGACCTGCCGGACATAGCCCGCAAGAGCGCGGGCGCTGTCCGGAAATTCGCCGTTGAGGATATTGCGCATGAGCGCCTTGCTCAGTTCCTCATCCCCGGCATCAAACGCCATATCGTAGGCGGTGGATCGGCCGTAGAAAGCCTCGCCGAGGGCCTGCATCCGTTTCGGCACCGTCAAATCACCGACGCCCATTTCCCGCAGATTGTCGTCCATATCGTTGCAGAAGTGATCGAACAGGGCCTGTGCCAGCTGCTCCCCTCCCGCGACCGATCGCAGGCGGCGCAGCACCAGCCACAGATGGAGAATGAGCATATCCACCCGGCCGTTAACCGTATCGGCCACGTTGAAGCTGGCGTAAAAGGCCGGTTCTCGTGCCTGCGCCACGATCATGCCATAGATGGCTTCAATGGTGCCGCGCGACGGGGCGTGGGAATTTTTGAAGCGATTGAAGGGCCAGAGCATTTTTGGTTCCGCGCTTGAGGCCTTTAGGGACTTATTAGGAGACCCGTGGCTTCTGGAGTGTTGAAATCGGAAGCCCTGCCCGGTACGTCAACGCTTCGGTCGATGCAAGAGGAAGGTCAATCCCAAGTATGACTGTTACCGGTCAAGCTGGTCCTGCGACCAAAGGCCGGCACGGCTTTGTTGCCGGCTGGCGGAAATTGCGCGCAATCGCGGCGGTCGCTGTCGTCTGCGGTGTCCTCGGCGCCTGCACGGGCGAACAATTCCAGAAGGGCTACATCCTTCCGGAAGGCGCGCTGGAGCAAATCCCGATCGGCGCCAGCCAGGATCAGGTCCTGATCGTGATGGGCACGCCCTCGACCGTCGCCACCCTGAGCGGCGAGGTGTTCTACTACATCTCCCAGCGCTCGGAACGTAAGGTCGCCTTCATGCCGCAGCATGTGGTCGATCAGCGCGTGATTGCGATCTATTTCGACAAGAACCGCACCGTCCAGCGCATCGCCAATTACGGACTCAAGGACGGTAAGATTTTCGACTTCATCAGCCGCACCACCCCGACCAGCGGTCAGGAAATGAGCTACCTGACGCCGCTGTTCAAACTTCTCAGCCCGCGCTGATCGGTCGCACATCGAATAATGAAAGCCCCGCAGCATTGCTGCGGGGCTTTTGCGTTGCGCCAACGTTCGCGCGTGTGATCGTCTTGCCGCGTAGAAATGTGACCGGTACGCTCTCCCGATAAAATCTCGCAAAGAGATAGACATGGGAGGATATCGATGACGCGTCTGCTGTCTCGCCGCACCCTGCTGTCTGGTGGTGCCGCTTTTTCCACAATTCCATTCTGGCCGCGAGGCGCGAAGGCCGACTGGCGCCCGACCGAAACCATCCGCATCGTTGTGCCTGCAGCGCCCGGCGGCAGCACCGACGTCATTGGCCGTTACCTCGCGCAACATCTTCAGGCTGCGTGGGGGCAGTCGGCGGTCGTCGACAACAAGTCAGGCGCAGGCGGCACTATCGGCACTGCCGATTTCGTCCGGCAGAAGCCTGACGGACACACGATTCTGATCGGCAATCCCGGACCGAACGCGGTGGCCTACAGCATCTTCCGCACCCTACCCTATAAACCCGATCAGCTGCAGCCCGTCAGCAACGCGATCCGCATTCCGAACATCGTGTCCGCTCATCCATCGAGCGGCATCAAGTCGATTCCGGAATTGATCGCCTACCTCAAAGCCAATCCGGACAAACTGAACTACGGCTCGTCTGGCGTGGGTCAAAGCCCGCATCTCACCGCGGTCTGGTTTCTGCAACTGACCGGCTTGAAGATGACGCACATTCCTTTCCGCGGCGCAGGCCCTGCCCTGACGGCGGCGTTAGGAGGTGACATCTCGATCCTGTTCGACAATCTCTTCCCCACGCTGCCTCAGGCGCTGGACGGCAAGCTGGTCCCGCTGGCCGTCACCACGCCGGAGCGCAGCTTCATGGCGCCCAACGTTCCGACCATGCGGGAAAGCGCACCCGAGCTTGCGAACTTTGACGTGTCGTCCTGGTTCGGCGTGTTTCTGCCGCAAGGCACGCCAAGGCCTGTGGTGGATGCGCTCAATGGCGAAATCAAAAAGATGCTGGCGCGCGATGACATCAAGAAGAACATCAGCCAGATGGGCGCCGTCCCCGACTATGGAACGCCCGAGCAGTTCACCGGCTTCATCAATAATGAGATCAAAAAATTTGCCGGCATCATCGACAAGGAAGGCCTGAAGATGGACGTTAATTGACGGACATCGCATTCGCTTGCCGACATCGATGCGTCAAAAAAAATACGGCCGTCGTTCAGACGGCCGTTCTCGCGGTGACCGATCCATCACACCGCCGTCAGGCCGTGCTCCACGAACCTGTAGCCAGCCTCCCAGCGATCGTGCTGTTCAGTGTTCTTCGGATAGGGATTCTCGTGCGGCTCGTTGTTGAACCGGGCGAGCTTTCCCTGCTCAAACGGGTCTCCATCATCGGCTGCCATAGCTTCGCTCCCTCGTTGGAGGCTTGCTTTCTCATCGAACGCAGATAACGCGGCAACTGAGGCGGGTTTCCGCACTCGGGCGAAAATATATCCGGCTCAGCTGCATCCAATTGTCATCAATTCGCGACGAATCACCGAACCGACAGTCGCTTCGCTCGAAAAAGCTCCAAAGAAAAACCCCGCAGCTTGCGCCGCGGGGTCTCGTTTCTGTCCATCTCGCCGTATTAGTGCGCCAGGATCGCCAGCAGCAGCAACGCGACAATGTTGGTGATTTTGATCATCGGGTTGACGGCGGGACCGGCCGTATCCTTGTAGGGGTCGCCGACGGTGTCGCCGGTCACCGCAGCTTTGTGAGCGTCGGATCCTTTGCCGCCGTAGTGGCCGTCCTCGATGTACTTCTTGGCGTTGTCCCATGCGCCGCCGCCCGACGTCATGGAAATCGCAACGAACAGACCCGTCACGATCACACCGAGCAGCATCGCACCGACCGCCGAGAACGCAGCCGACTTACCCGCCGCACCGCCGCCTGCAATCGCGTAGATCACGAAATAGACCACGATGGGTGACAGCACCGGCAGCAGCGATGGAATGATCATTTCCTTGATCGCAGCCTTGGTCAGAAGGTCGACCGCCTTGCCGTAGTCCGGCTTGTCGGTCCCCTGCATGATGCCGGGCTTCTCGCGGAACTGACGGCGCACTTCCTCGACGATCGCGCCGGCCGCACGGCCAACCGCCGTCATGCCCATCGCGCCGAACAGATACGGCAGCAGGCCGCCGAACAGCAGGCCGACCACGACGTACGGATTGTTCAGCGAGAAGTCCGGAACGACACCGTTGAAGTACGGATGCTTCGCGCCGTTGGCGATGAAGAACTTGAGATCTTCATTATACGCCGCGAACAGCACCAGGGCGCCGAGACCCGCGGAGCCGATGGCGTAGCCCTTCGTCACGGCCTTGGTGGTGTTGCCGACCGCGTCGAGAGCGTCGGTCGACTTGCGGACTTCCTTCGGAAGGCCCGCCATTTCCGCGATGCCGCCGGCGTTGTCGGTCACCGGACCGAAGGCATCGAGTGCCACGATCATGCCGGCCAGCGCCAGCATGGTAGTGGTTGCAATCGCAATACCGAACAGGCCGGCAAGGCTGTAGGTCACCAGGATGCCCGCGATGATAACGATGGCAGGACCTGCCGTTGACTCCATCGAAATCGCCAGACCCTGGATCACGTTGGTGCCGTGACCCGTGACGGACGATTTCGCGATCGACTTCACCGGACGGAAGTCCGTGCCGGTGTAGTATTCAGTGATCCAGATGATCAGGCCGGTCACCACAAGACCAACGATGCCGCATTCGAACAGCGCGAGCCCCGTGAACTTCACGCCCGCCAGCGGGCCGAAGCCGACCAGTTGGTGAATGGCGAACGCCACGCCGAACAGCGACAGCACACCCGTTGCGATCAGTCCCTTATAGAGTGCCCCCATGATCGATTGGCTGGCACCGAGTTTCACGAAGAAGGTGCCGATGATCGAGGTCAGGATGCAGATGCCGCCGATGGCCAGCGGCAGGATCATCATGTTGGGCAGAAGCGCTGGAGCACCCGCGAAAAAGATCGCGGCAAGCACCATGGTCGCAACTGCAGTCACGGCGTAGGTCTCGAACAGGTCTGCGGCCATGCCGGCGCAGTCGCCGACGTTGTCACCGACGTTGTCTGCGATGGTTGCCGGGTTACGCGGATCGTCTTCCGGAATGCCCGCTTCCACCTTACCGACGAGATCGCCGCCGACGTCCGCGCCCTTGGTGAAGATGCCTCCGCCAAGACGGGCGAAGATCGAGATCAGCGAGGCGCCAAAGCCGAGCGCCACCAGCGCGTCGATGACGATGCGATTGTTCGGCGCCAACCCGAGCATTTGGGTGAGATAGCCGAAGTAAAGCGTGACACCGAGAAGCGCGAGGCCTGCAACCAGCAATCCTGTGATGGCACCTGCCTTGAACGCCAGTTCGAGACCGCCTGCCAGCGACTTGGTCGCCGCTTGCGCAGTGCGCACGTTGGCGCGAACCGAGACGTTCATGCCGATGAAGCCTGCTGCGCCGGAGAGTATGGCACCGATCAGGAAGCCCACCGCCACAAGGATTCCGAGGAAGTAAGCCAGCAGCGCGAAGATCACGATGCCGACGATACCGATCGTCGTATATTGGCGCTTGAGATAGGCCTGCGCGCCTTCGCGTACCGCCGCGGCAATTTCCTGCATCCGCGGATTACCCGCGTCGGCACTGAGCACCGAAGACGTTGCCCAGACGGCGTAGACAATGGAAAGCGCCCCTGCGAGCACTATCAACCACAAAGCTGTCATCTATTTTTGCCTCAGATCCCGTGTGTGTTTCCCCAACGCCCCAAATTATTATTGCTCCGCAAAAAGCGGTCAGGACGTAAAACGAGGCAAACCCCGAGAGAACAGAGGAGCAGCCTCAATTCGGAATGAAGCATGCCAAAATCATATTCGCGACGCAACGTCGCCAGCGGTTTGATCACGCTGGCGTTTTTGAATGTGTCCCCGTGTAGCTGTTGCGGTGCAGAAAGATCAAAAGTGGCTGTAGGACAGGCGTTTCAGGATGATAGGGTTCCCGTCACCGTCGACGAACCGGGGCGCCACCTGACCCGCAACAACCCTGCCAATACTTGTGACCAGCGTATTCGCCTCAAGCGCTGCGGCAGAGAACGCATCCCACCGGTTCTCTGGAACCGTGCAAAGCACTTCGTAGTCGTCGCCGCCGGCAACGATGTTTTCCAGGTTCACCTGCGCCTCGGCGAGCATGATGCGCGCCGGCTCCGACAGCGGGATGGCCGGGATGTCGATGGCCGCGGAGACGCCGGATGCCGCGCACAGCTTGGCGAGGTCACCGGCCAGACCGTCCGAAACATCCATGGCCGCACTGGCATGCTCGCGAACCACGAGCGCGACCGCGTTCCGGGGCTGTGGGATGCGGTAGCGCTGGACCAGTTGCTCCCGTGATGGCGCATCGAGGCTTTCGCGTGGGATATCTCCCCGCAAGATCCGCAAGCCGAGGGCGGCATCGCCAATGGTGCCGGTCACGACGACCCTGTCTCCGGCCTTCGCCCCACTCCGGTGAACCATCTTCCCGACGGGAACATGGCCGAAAGCGGTGATCGAGATCATCAACGGCCCTGGGGTCGACACCGTATCGCCGCCTAACAGCGGACAGCCGAACTCAGCCGCATCACGGCCAATCGCTTCGGCAAATGGTGCGAGCCACCCTTCGCCAGCGTCGCGCAGCGCAAGCGTCAGCACGAACCCGGCAGGCGCCGCGCCCTTGGCAGCAAGATCCGACAAATTCACTCGCAGCGCCTTGCGCGCGATCGTGTCGGGCGGATCGTCGGGAAGAAAATGGACGCCTTCGACAATGGCGTCCGTGGTCACCACGAGATTTTGACCGGTTGCGGCCAGGATTGCCACATCGTCGATGAGCCCCAGCGCCCCCGCATCGGTCGCGAGCGGCCGGAAGTAACGCGCGATCAGATTGTCCTCACCGGAGTCACTGTGACCACGCGCTGTCATGACGCCAAATACCTAACCGCTCGAGCGCGAAAACTCGTCCGCGCGGAATTGCCGGGCGATCTGGTCAAGGACCGCATTGACCAGACCGGTCTCATCCCGATCGACGAACGCATTGGCCACGTCGACATATTCCTTGACGACGACGCGAGCCGGAACGTCCTTGCGATGTTCGAGTTCATAAGCCCCGGCGCGCAAGGTCGCGCGCAGGATCGCGTCGATGCGCTTCAGAGGCCAGCCCCTGGTCAACGCCTCGTCCAGCAACGGATCGAGCTTGGCCTGATCCCGAACAACGCCGGCGACCACGTCCTTGAAGAATGCGGCTTCAGCGGGCAGATAGGTATCGCCTTCGACTTCGTTGCCGAGCCAGTGGCTCTCAAACTCCGCGAAGATGTCGTTGATGCCGGCGCCTGCGATATCCATCTGGTAAAGCGCCTGCACCGCTGCGAGCCGAGCCGCGCCGCGCCGGTTGGCTTTCTTCTCGCCGGAATTCCTGTCTGCGTTTTTCTTCGTGTCGTTCATAGCGGTTTTGCCAGACGGCGTTTGATACGCATCATCGTCAGCGCGGCACGGGCGGCATCGCCGCCCTTGTTCAGCTTATCGGCCCGTGCACGCTCCCATGCCTGCTCGGTGGTATTGACCGTGATAACGCCGTTGCCGAGCGGAAGGCTCCGTGCGACCGAAAGATCCATCAACGCGCGCGACGATTCCATGGACACGATTTCGAAATGGATCGTGTCGCCGCGGATCACACAGCCGAGCGCAATCGCGCCATCATAGGGCCTGCCGTTCTTCTTCGATGCATCAAGCGCGATCGCAATCGCAGCCGGAATTTCCAGCGCACCAGGAACGCTGATGACGTCATATCCAACGCCGGCGGCGTCCAGCTCATTGGTCGCACCGGTCAACAAGGCATCCTGAATATCATCATAGAACCGAGCCTCGATGATCACGACATGCGAGCCGCTGATGTCGGTTTCGTCTTTCAGTTCTGCGCGGCGCGGTTCGGCCATCGTTCGTTCCAATTAGCAAGTAGGGACTGATTTCGTTGACAATTTCTATTGACTAGAACTGTCAACATTTCGGGACGCAGCGTTTGTAACGGCAGCCCATAACAATGCCAAGCCGTTAAAGACCTGGAGTATAGCTGCTATTTCATTTCCGTCAGACGCGCGGCGTAGCGCGCCATCAGATCCACTTCGATGTTGATTTCGGAGCCCTCACGCCAGGTGCCCAGCGTGGTCACTTGCAGGGTGTGGGGAATGATGAGAACGGAAAAATTGTCATCAACGGCGGTATTGACCGTTAACGAGACGCCATCGAGCGTGATGGAGCCCTTTGCCGCGATGAACTTTGCGAGTTCGCGAGGCGCGCGCAGTTCAAATCGTGCCATATCCGGCAGATCCTCACGCGCAACGATGGTGGCAATGCCATCCACGTGTCCGGCTACGATGTGGCCACCGAGTTCATCGCCGATCTTCAACGCACGCTCCAGATTGAGCCGCGCTCCCTTGCCCCAGTGCTTCGCTGTGGTCAGACGCAATGTTTCGGCGGCGGCATCGACATCGAACCACGTCTTGCCCTGATCGACGCCGGAGGCGACCACCGTGAGGCACACGCCGTTGCAGGCGATCGATGCGCCATCCACGATTGTGGTTTGATCGTAACGGCATGCGATGCGCAGCCGATGCAGCTGCCCCTGCGCCGTCGGCGCGGCACTGACAATTTCACCCACGTCGGTGACGATACCGGTAAACATTAAGCTCGCTCGTAAATTGTGAGAGTATCCTGATCCAACGTCTCAGTAGCACGCGCCTGCCAGCGGGGCGAATGTGTGATCACGGAGACCGGCTGCGCGTCGAGGGCGGCGATCCCGCCGGAACCGATCTCGGCTGGTCCGCGCAGCAGCCAGATTTCGTCCACGAGATCCGCAGCGAGAAACGACGACGCCACCCGTGCCCCGCCCTCAACCAGCAGCCGTGTGATGCCTTTGTCGGACAGCGCATGCAGCACGGCCTTGAGATCAAGCCCGGGCTGGCCGGCAATCGTCGGGACGCGCATGATGTGGGCGCCAGCGCCGCCGAGCTTGGCAGCCGCAGGCGCTTCCGCCAGATCGGATGTCATGACCCAGAGCGGGTGCTGGCGTGCGGAATGAACCAGCCGGCTGTCGCCGGGCAACCGCAGCGCGCGGTCCAGCACTACCCGCACGGGTGAGAGGTCTTCCATGCCCGGCAGGCGGCAGGTCAGCAGCGGATCGTCCGCGAGCGCTGTCCCGATCCCGATCAGGATGGCGTCGCTGCGGGCCCGCAACAGGTGCACGCGCGACCGCGATACGTCACCAGTGATGGCGAGCGGGCGATAGCCTGCGGCCGCGATCTTGTCGTCGGCGGACAACGCCAGCTTGAGAATGGTATAGGGCCGCTTCTCGCTGACCCGTAGGAAGTGTCCGGCGTGATCCCGTGCAGCTTCATCGGCAAACAGCCCGACATCGACCTCGATGCCCGCAGCGCGCAGCCGGGCATGCCCCTGCCCGCCAACATCCGGATTGGGATCTTCGATCGCGGACACAACGCGGGCGATGCCGGCCGCGATCACCGCATCGGCACACGGCGGTGACCGGCCGAAATGCGAACAAGGCTCCAAGGTGACATAGAGCGTCGCCCCCCGTGCCGCTTCGCCCGCGCGCCGCAACGCCTCGGGTTCAGCGTGCGGGCGGCCACCGGGCTGGGTCCAGCCGCGGCCGACGATGACGCCGTCCTTGACGATGACCGCGCCGACCGCCGGGTTCGGCCACGTCCGCCCTTGCCCGCGCCGGCCGAGCTCCAGCGCCAGGCGCATGAAGCGTTGGTCAGAAGCCGGCACTGATTGAGACTGCATCTTCGAGGTCGCGGCGCGCAAAGATCATTTGCGCATGACAAGCGGGCGCGGCGCTGCGGGGGGCGGCGTCTCGTCCTCGCTGCTCAACTCGCCGAGCACGGCTTCGAAATCCTTGGCCTCGCGGAAATTGCGATAGACCGAGGCGAACCGCACATAGGCGACGTCGTCGAGCTGGCGCAGATGCTCCATCACCGTCTCGCCGATGACCTCCGACGAGATCTCGGACTCACCGCCGCTTTCAAGCTCGCGCACGATGGCAGAGACCATCTGCTCGACCCTCTCCGGATCGACCGGGCGTTTGCGCAGGCTGATCTGCACCGAGCGGACGAGCTTGTCACGATCGAACGGCACGCGGCGGCTGTTGCGCTTGATGACCGTCAGTTCGCGCAGCTGCACCCGCTCGAAGGTGGTGAAGCGGAAGTTGCAGGCCATGCACACGCGCCGACGGCGGATCACGGACGAATCTTCCGTCGGCCGTGAGTCCTTCACCTGCGTATCGAGACTGTTGCAGCTTGGGCAGCGCATGCGTGGTTTGCCTTCCTAGTATTCCCTTTATTGATAAATCGGGAAGCGGCTGGTCAATTCCTTCACACGCTCCTTGACCGAGGCTTCGACGAGCGGCGCACTGCCCTCGCCCGACTGCGCAACGGCATTGAGCACTTCCGAAATCAACGCACCGACCTGCTTGAACTCCGCGACGCCGAAACCGCGCGTCGTGGTCGCGGGGGTGCCGAGGCGAAGACCGGAGGTGACAAACGGCTTCTCGGGGTCGAACGGAATGCCGTTCTTGTTGCAGGTCAGGCCCGCGCGCACCAACGCTTTCTCGGAGACGTTGCCCTTGAGACCCTTCGGCCGCAGATCGACCAGCATCAAATGGTTGTCGGTGCCGCCGGAGACGATCTCGAAGCCGTTGGAGCGCAGCGTTTCCGCAAGCGCCTTGGCGTTTTCGACCACGTTCTTCGCGTAGACCTTGAAGTCCGGATGCAGCGCCTCGGCGAATGCAACAGCCTTCGCGGCGATCACGTGCATCAGCGGGCCGCCCTGCAGTCCAGGGAAGATCGCCGAATTGATCTTCTTCGCAATCGCCTCATCGTTGGTGAGAATGAGACCACCGCGTGGACCGCGCAGCGACTTGTGCGTCGTCGTGGTGGTCACGTGGGCATACGGCACCGGCGAAGCGTGCACGCCGCCGGCAACGAGGCCCGCGAAATGTGCCATGTCCACCAGCAGGAAGGCACCGACGCTGTCGGCGATCTCGCGGAAACGCTTGAAGTCCCAGGCGCGCGAGTAAGCCGAACCGCCTGCAATGATCAGCTTCGGCTTGACCTGTTCGGCCTGCTTCGCGACCGCATCCATATCGATGATCTGGTCCTCGCGGCGCACGGTGTAGTGCACCGGCTTGAACCACTTGCCGGACATGTTGACCGGCGCACCGTGGGTGAGATGGCCACCGGCTGCGAGATCGAGGCCCATGAACGTATCGCCCGGCTGCAGCAATGCCAGGAACGCAGCCTGGTTCATCTGGCTGCCGGAGTTCGGCTGCACGTTGGCGAAGCTCGCGCCGAACAGCTTCTTGGCGCGCTCGATCGCCAGCGTCTCGGCGACGTCAACGAATTCGCAACCGCCATAATAACGCGCGCCCGGATAACCTTCGGCGTACTTGTTGGTCATCACCGAGCCCTGCGCCTCGAGCACGGCGCGGCTGACGATGTTTTCCGAGGCGATCAGCTCAATCTCGTGCTGCTGACGACCGAGTTCACCCTTGATCGCGGCAGCAATCTCCGGGTCGGCCTGGGCAAGCGAGGCCGTGAAAAACGTGTCGGGCGTGGACGCAGTTTTGGCAGATGAGCTCATGGATAAAATGTCTCCACCGCCGCAACCTCAAAAACGAGTGCGGACGGCTCTGGGTGGTACTAAGGGCGGCAGCGGCGAGATACCATATCTGGGGCAAACGGCCAAGTTCTGGCTGCTCGGGCCGATATTTAGGCAGGGTGCCGGGCGCAGCAACCGAGACCGTCTTTCCTTGGTCAAAACGTCCGCAAAACCGGCCAAAAAGCGAAAAACCGTCTACTCGCGGGGGTAAAGGGCAACCAGCGACCTCCCGGACCCAGCCTGCGGGCAGCACCCGTGACCACCCTCAGGGTCCGGGCGGACGGCCTGCGCCCCTTCAACGTCCGGCGCTTGGGGTCTTAAAGCCGCACGCAGAGGAACATCACGTTCAGCGAGCACGCCACGAGCAGTGCAAGGGTCAATGCCACCTGCACCCGATCGCCAACGGTTTTGAGAATCGTCTTCATAGATTGAATGATGGGAAGTCTCCGGCGAAGAGTCCCGAGGTATATTTTCGAGGGAAGCCGGGCCGGATTCAGGTCTCGTTTACGAGTCGATTCCTTTTCCCCAGCGCGAAAAGGCGCCCGAAGGCGCCTTGCCGCATTCTGCAAGGGGGATTCTCGCTAGAATTTAACCGCACGTCTCTTCTGGACGCTTCGGCGACGGAAGTCGGAACCGCGTGCGTCTTGCGCGCACTTCGGCGTTGCCAGTGGAGGGACTGGCCGAAAAACCCGACGGGTGATCATGAGGCGCCGATCTTCCGCCGGCTGCCTCGCAATTCCCGATTAAATTGAAATCAGAGCCGATACAGGATCTGGTCGGTCCAGAAGCGCTCGAGACGATGCAGCGACTTGTTCAGCGTTGCGAACTCGGCGTTCGAAATGCCACCCACCTGCTCCACCGTCTTGACGTGCTTCTGATACAGCGCGTCAACGATGTGGCGGATTTCCTGGCCCTGCGCGGTCAAACGAATGCGGACCGAGCGGCGATCAACGCGCGAACGCTGATGATCGAGGAAGCCCATCTCGACAAGCTTCTTCAGATTGTACGAGACGTTCGAGCCGAGATAGTAGCCGCGTGTGCGCAGCTCACCGGCGGTCAATTCCTTGTCGCCGATGTTGTAGAGCAGCAGCGCTTGCACGGAGTTGATATCCGAGCGACCGCGACGGTCGAATTCGTCCTTGATGACGTCGAGCAAACGGCGATGCAGCCGTTCAACGAGAGTCAAAGCTTCGAGATAGAGCGGCTGTACTGGAGCAGCATTCTCGCGCGCGGGTTCAATCGCCGAAGTAGCGGCTTTAATCATGACACTTTCCCCTGTTGTCGTTTTTTACGACTTATTCGACGAAACTTTTGTCTCGTCTGATAGGGGCAAACTAAGGGATGCGTTTGAAGATCAGCTTAAATAACAGCATGAAGAGAGGGTTTATTTAAAACGGTAAATCATACGTTATGCCTATGAAATAAGGGCTTTTTGTTAGGTTTGATTCACCGAAATCGGGCGATGTTCACGCTTCGTCACGCCCGGTGTCGCATTCCAGAACAGCGACCGTTCAAATTTGAAAGATTCCGTCAAGCATCGTGGCGAACCGCCCTCATGGGATCTATGGCGGCCGCTCCCGTGCAGCCATCCAGGCGAGCGCGAGATAAGCCAAAAGAAGGATTGCCGCGACGAGAACGGCGAAGAGATTGCCGCCGTAGATTGTGGGAAACATCAATTCGATCACTGCAGTCGAAACAATGGTCGTCAACCACACCACCGCGCCCCACGGCGTGGCGAGCCAGAGCCCGACGGCAGCAACAAGTTCGATCACGGCGAAATAGACAGTCGCGGTTTGCCACTGCGTTGTTTGGTATTCGAACGAGCCGTCTTCACCGCCGATGAAGCCGGTGATCTGCGCCCAATGATAGAGCCCCTTGATCATGGACAGCACGGCCATGACTCTGAGGAAGAGAACAAGCCGGCCCGTCCAGGTGTTGTCGCCGGTCTCCGTATCCGGAGGCGGCATCGCGGTGACCATATTCACCTGATCACGATTGCCGTGCTCGCGCTCCGGTGGAACGACGTCATCGTTCGCTGCGGACCGGCCCAACTTTGCCGCGAGTGATTGCAGGGGATTCTTGCTCATGGCCCCCTGTTTGGTCCCTCAGGCCGACAAAATCAATGCACAGCTGGTGTCCCGTCTCCGAATAACCGCCCCAGTTGCGGCGCGTTCGCACGGTTATTCGGAGACGAAAGGACACTAGCAAATATAAGTTTCTAGTGGAGTTTTGGATTTGACATTCGCTTGACGAACTCGCGGCCTAGTAGGTAGCGAATGTCAAATCAACTCCACTAGGTGCAGTGACGGGGCGATTTGCCGATGCTACAACTGGCAGCAGACTATCTGCGCACGGGAGTGGCTTCAAAATGGCAATCAAGTTCGGACGTCCGATCGAAATGCGTGACGATGCCACGCGCAATCATCCTCGGACCGCCGCAGCCCCCTCCCTCGATCTCAGCACACGCATGCGCCGCAACCGGAAATCGGAATGGGCGCGGCGTCTGGTGCGGGAAAACGTGCTAACCACCGACGATCTGATCTGGCCGCTGTTCGTGGTCGGCGGCAACAACACGCGGACGCCCATCGCATCGATGCCCGGCGTCGAGCGCCTGACGGTAGATCAATGCGTGCGCGATGCCGAACGCGCCATGAAGCTCGACATCCCCTGCCTTGCCCTGTTCCCGTACACCGACCCGTCGCTGCGCGATGACAATGGATCGGAAGCGCTCAACGCCGACAATCTGGTCTGCGAAGCCGTCCGTGCAATCAAGAAAGAATTCCCTGAGCTCGGCCTCCTGTGCGATGTCGCGCTCGATCCCTACACCAGCCACGGCCATGACGGCCTGCTGCACGATGGCAGGATCCTCAACGACGAGACCGTCGCTGTCCTCGTCCAGCAAGCGCTGGTCCAGGCGGAAGCCGGGTGTGACATCATCGCGCCGTCGGACATGATGGACGGCCGCGTCGCCGCCATTCGCGAAGCGCTCGACGATGCCGGATTCCTCGATGTGCAGATCATGGCCTATGCGGCGAAATACGCGTCCGCATTCTACGGTCCGTTCCGCGATGCCATCGGCTCATCGAAAACACTCACCGGCGACAAGCGCACCTACCAGATGGACTCGGCGAATTCCGACGAAGCCTTGCGCGAAGTCGAACTCGACATCGCCGAAGGCGCGGACATGGTGATGGTAAAACCCGGGCTGCCCTATCTCGATATCGTCCGCCGCGTGAAGGACACGTTCGCGATGCCGACCTTCGCCTATCAGGTGTCGGGCGAGTACGCGATGATCGCGGGCGCGGCCAACAATGGCTGGATCGACGGCGAGCGCGCCATGATGGAGAGCCTCGTCGCCTTCAAACGTGCCGGCGCCGATGGCGTGCTGACCTACTTCGCCCCGGCAGCGGCCGAGAAGCTAAAGGGCCAGCGCTAAGACCTCGCCGCATCCTGACCGGATATCTTTTTCTCCATGTGAGCCTATCCAGTCTTGCAGCGTTGCATGACCGGGGCCATGTGCGTGCAAGCTGGTCCCTTAAGACCGGTTCCGGAGGGGTTAAGCGATGTCTGACACGAGAAACACCGGTGGAGCGACTTGGCGTAACAATCCGTCAGCCAGCTCCAGTGCGTACGATCCGTGGGCGCAGCCCGAGTTGTTCCGCGGCGTGCTGACCAAGCGATTCTTCGCGTTTCTGATCGACCTGCTGGTGCTGTCGATTCCGATCATTCTGGCCGTCATCTTCATCACGCTGTTCGGTATCGTGACCCTCGGCCTCGGCTGGTTCCTGTTCTGGCTGGTGTCGCCGTTCTCCGTGATCTGGGCGCTGATCTACTACGGCATGTCGCTCGGCGGCGCTCACGGCGCGACCATCGGCATGCGGACGATGGATATCCAGATGCGGACCTGGAGCGGCGAGCGGCCCTACTTCCTGCTCGGCGTGGTTCACGCCGTCTTGTACTGGGTGTCGGTTTCGGTCCTGACGCCGCTCGTCCTGGTGGTCGGCCTGCTCAATGATCGCCGCCGATTGCTGCACGACATTGTGCTCGGCGCGGTGATCATCAACGCCAACGTCCCGGCACCGAACGTGGTACAAACCAGCCGCGTTTAACGCCAAATTAGCTGGATGGTGGCCAAACTTGACCACCTGACTGCTCAGCGCGATGCTAGTGTCCCGATTCCGAAGTTTGCATTATTCCGCTGCACTAGAGGCAGAATCGTACAGTCTGGAGACAAACAGGACCTCGTGACCCAACACTCGCGCAACACGCCGCAGTTCTATCTGACGGCTCCCTCGCCTTGCCCCTATCTGGAGGGCAAGCAGGAGCGCAAAGTGTTCACGCATTTGGTGGGCGACAAGGCCGGCGACCTCAACGATCTCCTTACCCATGGCGGCTTCCGCCGCAGCCAATCGATTGCCTATCGTCCCGCCTGCGACCAGTGCCGCGCCTGCGTCTCGGTGCGCGTGATCGCGAACGAATTCCGCCCCTCGCGCAACTTCCGGAAAATTCAGGCGCGCAACGCCGACATCATCAGCGAGCAGCGCAGCGGCGTTCCGACGTCCGAACAATATTCGATCTTCCGCGCCTATCTTGATGCGCGGCATCGCGACGGCGGCATGGCCGACATGACCGTGCTCGACTACGCCATGATGGTCGAAGACAGCCACGTCGAAACCCGCATCATCGAATACCGGCGGCGCACCATCGACAGCGGCATCACCGGCAAAGGCGGCGACCTGATTGCGGTGGCGTTGACCGATATCCTCAGCGACGGCCTGTCGATGGTCTATTCGTTCTTTGAACCGAGCGAGGAAAGCCGTTCGCTCGGGACGTTCATGATCCTCGACCACATCGCCCGTGCGCGCAGGCTTGGTCTTCCTTACGTCTATCTCGGCTACTGGATCGATGGCTCGAAGAAGATGGACTACAAGGCCCGCTTCCTGCCGCAGCAGCGGCTGGCTCCGAGCGGCTGGGTTCGCGTCGATGCTGCCAGCCCGGCCATAGAACCTCAGGACTAAGTTCATTCCCGACGGCTGTTTCAACCGGACATCGTGCGGATACACGATGCCCGGCTGTCTGCAATCTCACGCTGCCTGGAGCCCGGTCGCCAATTGCATCGCACTGGCCAGCGCCTTTTCGCGGTGCTCGGGCCCCATCTGGACTCCGTCCGCGGAGATGATTTCCACGTTCGGGATCCCCATGTAGCCGAACACCCAGCGCAGGTAGGTTTCCAGATGCTCGCCGGCCGCCGACGGCATATCTGCGCCGTAGAAGCCACCGCGCGAGATCGCGATGATCACGCGCTTGCCCGCGGCCAAGCCCTCAAGGCCCTTCTCGGTGTATCTAAACGTCTTGCCCGCCACGAGGATGCGATCGATCCAGGCCTTGAGTTGGCTTGGGATCGTGAAGTTGTACATGGGCGCACCGATCACCACGATGTCGGTCGCGAGGAATTCGTCCAGCGCCGCGGAGCTCGCAGCGATATCCGCCTGAACCTCGGCGGATTCCGGCGTCGCCCCCTGAGCCGCAGCCAGATGCGCTCCGCTCAAGTGTGAGAGTGGCGCGGACGTGATGTCGCGATAGGTGACGTCGAGATGTGGAATGGTCGCCTTGAGGCGGTCGACCACCGCGGCGGAAACCTGCCGGGAAACCGAGTTGCCGCCGAGGATGCTGGCGTCGATGTGGAGAAGTTTCATGGGATCACCTTTAGCGTTGGTATCAAATTTATACCTAGACGCTATAAGTGACCTTTGATAAACCGCGCAAGAAGGCACATTTCTTGAACTCGAGCACACCCATGGCACCCGCGAACACCGATGTAACCGCGCCGCCGGAGCAGCAGCACCTGCCAAGCGACTGCCGCGAAGTCGGCACCATCCTCGCTCGTATCGGCGACAAATGGAGCGTGCTGATCATCATGCTGCTCGGCGACCAGCCGCGCCGCTTCAACGAGATCAAGCGCATGGTCGGGGGCATTTCGCAGCGCATGCTGACGTTGACGTTGCGCGGCCTCGAGCGTGACGGGCTCGTCACCCGCACGGTGTTCCCGACGATCCCGCCTCGCGTGGATTATGAGTTGACCGAACTGGGACGCTCGCTTCGTGACCCTGTCAAAAATCTCGGCACATGGGCCTTTGAAAATCTGCCCGAGATCAAAACCGCGCGGGACAAGTTCGATTCGAAGGACGCGTGATCGCGTTCGACCGCGAACATCAACGCTCACATCCATCAGATGTTGAACGTGCACCTTCGATGTCAGGCTTGTGACAAAAAAGCGCTGCAACTTTGCCGCGTTGCTTAACAAATTTTTGGGTGATCACCCGATAAACGAATGCAGTCCGCTTCAATCGTGATTTCAGCGCTTCGGCGCGCTCTCGAAGGCAAAGACTGCAATGCGCATCCGGCAAGTTTTTCTGTTGTCCATCGCCCTTGGTTCGGCGGTGGGTCTCTTCGCTACTGTTCTGTTCGCGACCCAGCAATGGTCGGCACTTTCGACCGCCCGGAACGTCGATCACGACGTCCGACTGCTTGCGAGTGCGCTACGCCTGCCGGAGGCATTGAACCTCGAACGCGCCTTCGTGAACCCTCCTCTGGTGACGCCGACGCCGATCACGGCGCAACAGAAGGCGCCGGTGCAGGCCAAGATGAGCGGGTTTGACGCGATTCTCGCGGACGCCCGCAGTCAGGCCGTGCTCGACAGCGATGTCACCGCACTTCGCGAATTGGAAGACGGCCTCGCCAAGGTCCGCAAGGGCGTTCTCGCCGCCGTTGAAGTGCCGCTCACGGAGCGTCCGAAGAATGTCGTCGACAACTACCTGCCGCAGATGTTCGCCATCCAGGAAACGGCGCGCGCGTTCGGCGCGGCTGTTCAGCGCCGCATCAATGCCGGCAATCCGGATGTCGGACAGTCCGCGCGTCTTGCACAGCTTGCCTGGGACATGCGCGACTGGGCCGGACGGCAATCGAGCACCATGATCCGCTACATGACCATGAAGTTGCCGATGGACGGTGAACAGGCGGAGGTGCTGTCGGGCTTCAAGGGGCGCATCGACCAGATCTGGTCCACTATCCGCTCGACGGTTGAAGACATCAACAGCCCGTCGGTCTCGGCGACGTTTGCCGAGGTGGACCGCGCGTTCTGGGGCAAGGGCGGCGAAGCTTACGCGACGTATGTCCTGCCGAACCACGGCAAGCCACTCGCTCTCGAGCCCAACAAGTTCCTCCCCTTCATCATTCCGATCCTGGATAACGTTCTGCCGCTCCGTGAAGCCGCGCTTGCGGAAGCCATGCGCCAGAGTGCAGCCATGATCAGCGTGCTGTGGATCAAGTTCGCTCTCGCTCTTGGCCTCGTCGCACTGACCATTTGTGCGGCAGCGGTGGGCACATGGTGGTTCAATCGCCGCGTGGTCACGCCGACGGGCCAGATCACCGAAACGATCCTCGCTCTGGCAAACGGCAACCGCGACGTCGAGGTGCCGCTGCAAGGCCGCACCGATGAGCTGGGCCAGATGGCACAGGCGATTGAGACGCTGCGCCGCAACGCCATTCAGGCCGATGCCGCGGGACAGGATGCACTGGCGGAGCAACAGGCGCGTGCCTCGCGCGGCGCCACGCTGGAGAGCTCGGCGCGTGATTTCGAGACGCAAATCAACGCCGCTCTGAGCGCCGTTTCCCATGCCACCGCGCAACTTGAAAGCGCCGGCGCGACCCTCACCGGCGCCGCCGACGCCGGCAATTCGCAGGCGGACGCCGTCGCTGCCGCAACATCGATCGCCCTGGAAAACGTGCGTCTGGTCGCGACGGCGATTACCCAATTGGCGGGCAGCATTGCCGACGTCGATGGTCGTATCGCCGATGCGGCGCAAATCGCAGAGAGCGCATCTGCGGCAGCGCGTGAGACCGACACCTCGGTGCAGGAACTCTCCAACATGGCCCAGCGCATCGGCGATGTGGTGCAGTTGATCCGCAACATTGCCAGCCAGACCAACCTGCTCGCCCTCAACGCCACCATCGAGGCCGCCCGTGCCGGTGAGATGGGCAAAGGCTTCTCGGTGGTCGCCGGCGAAGTGAAGGCGCTCGCCCATCAGACGGCAACGGCGACTGAAGAGATCGTCCGCCAGATCAGCGCCATGCAGGGCGCGACCGGCACGGCTGTGGGAGCGATCCACAACATCACCGAGACGATTGCCCGGCTCGAAGGTGTGACGGCGGCGGTCTCCAACGCAGCCAGCGAACAGAGCCAGGCCACGCAAAGCATCGCGGATGCGGTGAAGCGCGCCGCTGCGGGCGTCGAGGACGCCGCGCGTCACGCGGAGTCCGTGCGTCAGGGTGCGGGCCGTACCCGCTCCACGGCTGATGCGGTCAACGAAGCGACCAATGCGCTGAGCCAGCGCGGCAACGCCATGCACGAACAGGTGGGCGCGTTCCTCGGCTCGCTGCGCGTGGCGTAACACCCCGCTGACGCGACAATCTTCGGAGCGGGTGCCACGCGCCCGCTCCTTTTCTTTAAGGCGACCGCCTTATCCGCTGACGAAGTCGATCAGCAGCTTCAGATTCAGTGTCACGACGAGCGCGGCAATCAGCGCAGCCAACACCGTCAGCCAGCGCGGGGCAACGAACTCGCCCATTTTGGCCTTGCTTGCCGTGAACATCACCAGCGGGATGATTGCAAAAGGCAACTGCAGGCTCAGCACCACCTGACTGAAGATCAGGAGCTGGGCCGTCCCCCTCTCGCCGTACCAGATCGTCACCAACGCCGCCGGAATGATCGCCACCATGCGCGTGATCAAGCGTCGCAGCCACGGCGCCACCTTGATGTTAATGAAGCCTTCCATCACGATCTGGCCTGACAGCGTCGCCGTCACCGTCGAACTCAAGCCGCAGCACAGCAGAGCAATCGCAAACAGGCTTGGCGCCAATGCCGATCCGAGCAGCGGCGACAGGAATGAGTGCACCTGTTCAAGCTCGGCGACGTCGGTCTTGCCGGCCTTGTGAAAGGTCGCGGCCGCAAGGATCAGGATCGAGGCATTGATCAGCAGCGCAAGACACAACGCGACGGTGGAGTCGATCGTCGCGAGCTTGATGGCTTCTTTCTTCTCGGGAACGCTGTGTCCGTAATTCCGCGTCTGCACGAGTCCGGAGTGCAAATAGAGATTGTGCGGCATCACCGTCGCGCCGAGAATGCCGAGCGCGAGGTAGAGCATCTCCCGATTGCGGATAATCTCCGTTGTCGGCGCAAAACCGCGGATCACCTCGCCCCAGTCCGGATCGGCCATGGCGATCTGAATCGCAAAGCAGGCCGAGATAATCCCGAGCATGCCGACAATGAACGCCTCGACCCAGCGGAAGCCCGCTGCCTGCAGCGCGAGAATGAGAAAGACGTCGAGGGCAGTGATCAGGACACCGATCTCCAGCGGAATGCCGAACAGGAGATTGAGGCCGATGGCGGTGCCGATGATCTCCGCGAGGTCTGTTGCGGCAATCGCGATTTCAGCGAGCAGCCAAAGCGGCCAGGCCAACGGCTTGGGGAAAGCATCGCGGCACGCCTGGGCAAGATCGCGCCCGGCCCCGACACCCAACCGCGCGCACAGCGCCTGCAGAATGATGGCCATGATGTTGGACATCAGTGCCACCGTCAGCAGCGCATAGCCGAACTTGGAGCCGCCGGCGAGCGACGTCGCCCAGTTGCCGGGGTCCATATAGCCTGTGGCGACGAGATACCCCGGTCCCAGGAACGCCGCCAGTTTGCGCCAAAACGAACCGGATTTCGCAATCCGGACCGAGGCGAACATGCCGCTCAGCGACGGTTCGCCTCGCGCGTTGCGCCAGCCACCGGCCACAGAAATTTCACTGGCGCCACTTGTCACGGGCGCGGGCTTCAAGGGGGTCTTTGCATCCATGCCGGCACTATGCACAGATCAAGATCTAGTTGCAAGTGACTTGCAAGAGCAAAGAAGTAACCAGTCCGAGTTCCAGCTCGCCGTCACCTCGATCGGCACCTCGGATCATTGCGATCGCCACAGGGATGTCAGGCACGACGGGTGAACGCGGTGAGCGGGATTCCCAAGCGCTGGAATCCCGCGTCGCACGCGCCGTCTTCGGCTATCTTCAAGCGTCCAGCCCGCCGAAGCTGGCTGGGCGGCTAACCTCCGCCGATCTCACAACGCCTACGCGAACCAGAAATCACCGGCTGTGAGGGTCTTCAACCCGGCAATCGTCACGTCGTTGCTGGCATCGAAGTGAACAACGGTGTTCCCACTGCTGATCTCGATATCCAGATCGCCGATATTGTGAATGCCCTCGCCGGCCAACGCCGTGAGATCGATCGTGTCGCCGTTGGTGAAGTCGGCGGTGTCGTGACCGCTGCTGGCCGCAAACACGAACCGATCCGCTCCGGCATCGCCGAACAGTTGGTCATTGCCGACGCCGCCGGTCAGGACGTCCCTGCCGTCGCCGCCGTGAAGCACGTTGTTCGATCCGCCCATGACGGTGAGTTGGTCATTGCCTGCTCCGCCATCAAGAAAACTCGTCCCCAGCGAACCGGACGCGACCGTTGCGGTGAGCACATCGCTGCCACCACCGCCATCGAGATGATTTTCTGCAGTGGAGTTGTCGGTGATGCTCGTGGCAGGCGCGGTCGACAGGAAAGCCGTCAGGCTGTCATTCCCGGTCCCACCGTTCAGGACGTTCGAGACATGGTAGAGATCACCCGAGGCGCCGGGGCCGCCGCGAGCCAAAGCGTCGAGATGCGCCGTGAGACTATCTCCCCCATCCCCTCCCTCGAGTTGATTGAGGCCGCGAATAACACCACCCTGCAGCGTGGAATTCGCCGTCAGACTGTCGTTACCCGTGCCGCCATCGAGAAAATTGGTCGCATTCGAGATCGAGTTGTCAAGCCGCGCAACATGGGTCGCCACTAGGACATCGTCGCCTTCATCCCCCCACAGGTTGTTCACACCAACCGGTGCGCGTGAATTCGAGGACGTGTAGTTGAATGCGGTGAGCATGTCGTCGCCGCGCCCGCCGTGGAGCTCATTCGATACCAGATCCGTAGTGAGGGAGCGGCCTTCAGCAGATGCGTCCAAAACGTCGCTACCGTCGCCGCCGAACAGAGTATTGCTCGCACTGCCGCGAAACGCGACGATGTCTGTATCAGCATGAGCGGTAATATGGTCGTTGCCTGAGCCGCCATCCACGACGTTGATAGCAATGCTGATGTTGAGCGCGCCACGCGCATCCGCAACAGCGTTGATGGTGTCATCGCCCGCACCGCCGAGAACGTGGGTTGTGGCCGTGACATTGCCGAACACCGCCGATTGCGGGGCAGCCGGCGAGATATTTGCCACTGCATTGATGGTGTCGTTACCTGCTCCGCCATCCTGCAGGACTTCGGCGGTGATAACCCTGCTGTCGGTCGGCGATCCACTCATTGCGCGCTGCAAGGTTACAGTGGCGTCGAGGCTATCGTCACCGGCTCCGCCATACTGGACCGCAAGCCCATGAATCGGATCATTGCCCTGCCCGGGCGCTCTGGCAGTAGGAACCAAAACATTGGTTGTCAGCGTATCGCTACCGGTGTCGCCGATCAGTGCGGTGCGGTTGAAGATGCTACTCAACTGATCATTGCGACCAAGTCCGAAGACGACATCGCCCTCGGCGCCCGCACTGAGGGTATCGTCGTGTGGTGTTCCGATAATCAAATTATTGATGGGATCGATGAGAGACAGCCAATCGTAATCTTGAGCACTCAAAAGATCATCGGCAGTCAATGATTGAACGCTCTGGCTTTTCCTGGGGGCCATGTTTTCCTCCTTTGGCAAATGGCTAAGTGACCAGTGTCTGAACCAACAGGATTCCAACTCGCGCGAGGCCAACCACCCTTAAGGAATTAAATAAGAGGCCTCGCCGAATAATAATAATAAATCAAAATCACAACCCCTGATTACACAACCCTTGATTACACCGCCCGGAAAATGCCCGTCAATACCGGCCTCACGGGCCAGCGTTCACGATTTAATTCAGTTCGGGAAAATTGGATGGGCGCATTTAAACGCGGCGATGGGGGTTTTTGGACCCCCGATCGCACGCGCAATCACGGCTATCTTTCAGGCTTCCAGCCCGGCGAGAATCTGCAGGCTGAAACCTCCCCCTCACCGCATGAGGCTGAAACGCCTCACGCGAACCAGAAGTCACCGGCTGTGAGGCTCTTCACGCCGGCGATCGTCACGTCGTTGCTGGCATCGAAGTGAACAACGGTGTTGCCGCCGGTGATCTCGATATCGAGATCACCGATATTGTGGATGCCCTCCGAGGCCAACGCCGTCACGTCGATCTTGTCGCCCTTGGTGAAGTCGGCGGTGTCGTGGCCGCTGTCGGCCGCAAACACGAACCGGTCCGCACCGCTGTCTCCAAACATATGATCGTTGGCAATGCCGCCGGTCAGGACATCCCTGCCGTCACCGCCATGGAGTTCGTTGTCCGATCCGCCGATGACCGTGAGTTGGTCATTGCCTGTTCCACCATTGAGGAAACTCGTCCCAAGCGAGCCCGGCGCGACCGTTGCGGTGAGAACGTCATTGCCCCCGCCACCATCGAGATGATTTTCCGCCGTGGAGTTAGCCGTGGCATTCGCAGCGGGCCCGGTGGACAGGAAAGCTGTCAGGCTGTCGTTGCCGGCGCCGCCGTTCAAGACGTTCGAGACGTGGTACTCGCCGACACCTGAATCCGCGTTGATTGTCGCCGTGAGGCTATCGCGCCCATCATCTCCGTCGAGTTGATTGAGAGCAGTAACGGCGCCAAGGGCTGACAGCGCAGTGGAGCTGGCTGTCAGGCTGTCGTTGCCCGTCCCGCCGTCGAGATGGTTGGTCACGTCGGTAACCCGATTCTCGCCGTCGGTGGTATGGGTTGCGACCAGAACATCGTTGCCCTCATCGCCCCAGAGGTTGTTGACACCAATCGGCGCGCGCGAATTGGAGTCCGTCAAGTTTGAGGCGGTCAACATGTCATCGCCGCGTCCGCCATGAAGCTCGTTTGATACCAGTCCCGTGTTCTGGGATTGGCCCACTGCGGATGCGTCCACAACATCGTTGCCGTCACCCCCGTAAACGGTGTTGCTGGCACTGCCGCGGAACGCATTCAACTCCGTTACAGCATGAACCGTGATGTGGTCGTTACCGGAGCCGCCATCGACCTCGTTGATGGCGGTGCTGATGTCGATCGCGCCCTGCGCGTCGGCAACGGCATTTATCGTATCGTTTCCAGTGCCGCCGAGAACATGGGTTTGTGTGGTGACATCGCCGAACACAAGCGCCGGCGAGATATGCGCTGTTGCATTGATGGTGTCGTTGCCGCCTCCGCCATCTTGCAGGACTTCCGCGATAACGGCTCGGCTACCGCCGGGCGCGCCGCTCGCACCCTGCAACGTCACCGTTGCATCGAGGCTGTCGTGGCCGGATCCGCCGAATTGAACAGCAAGGCCATGAATCGGATCAGTGCCGGCCGTTGGGACGAGAACCTCGGTCGTCAGCGTATCGTGACCAGTGCCGCCGAGCAGCGCAGTGCGATTGAACGCGCTGCTTAACTGATCATTGCGGCCAAGCCCGAAGACGATGTCACCGTCGCCCCCTGTGCTGAGAACGTCGTCGCGCCGCGTGCCGACAATCAAATTGTTGATGGGATTGATGAGAGAAAGCCAGTCAAAGTCTTGAGTGCTAAAAAAATCATCAACCCCGATCAATTGTTGAACGCTTTGGCTCTTTGTGGAATTGGCCATGTTTTTCTCCTTGGCAAATTGCTGCGCAACCAGCTCCTGAACCAACAAAGATCCAATTCATCCGCCTCATTCTTCCCAAGAATTAAATAAGGCGTCCGCCTGAAAATAATAAATTAAATACAGAGCCTGATTAAATTGACACATAGAGTCCCGTCAATACCCAGTTCGCGGGTCAACGTTCACGATTTAATTCATGTAGAGAATGTGCCAGCCAATATGATCCGAGCGAAGTTTATTTCGCTTGAAGACTTCATGGCGATGTCATTCGCTCGGCGCTGAAAGCTGATCAGGCTTCCACTTCAAAATCGCCTGCCTGCGGCGGAGCGATCGGGGTGAACTGACAGCGATCAGGCTTGAGATCGATCAACGGCGTGCCGTCGAGACAATCGAGGCCGCGCACGAGCACCGTTGCTCCTTCGATCCCGACGAATTTAGCAACCGATGTGCCGATCGGATTTGGACGGACAGGCGAGCGGAGCGAGAAGGTCCCGCGTGTTGTGCCGTCACTCGCCGGACTTTGCAGCACCAAATCGCGGCGCGACTGATGCAGCCAGTACAGCACCTCGACCTTGCTATACTGATCAAGCCCCTGCAACGCCTGCACCCAAGGCTCAAAAATCTCGATCCGGCAGATCGGACCATCGTGCCTGCCCTGTCGCGGCGTCATCATGCGGTCCGTCCATGGCGTGCGAATGCGGCCGATAAACACCAGACCGGCATCGGTCGGCGCCGGCGGTTCGATGGCAACTTCACCTTCGCGGATTTCGTTGTAGCGGACCATGCTCTGCATTCCTTCGACACTGCACATCAGCATCATAGAGCAACAGGCGCTCACATTCTGATAATTTTCACTCAATTTTACTCTAAACGCGCACGGAGCATTTATCGCTGCCTGTGATCATGCACCAATGTCCATCGCGCTCCGAAAGCAACTTGTAAAGCCGGATACATCCTTTGGCCCGCTGCGCTTTGTCGAAGCGTTGCCGTGGCTGATCTTGGCTGCGGCCCTGCGTGTCATCGCCTTTCGCGGCGGGCTACTGTCAATCGTCGCGATCGTGTGCGCAGATATCGCGATACTGCAGGCATTCATCCTGGTCGCGCGTCGCTCGATTGAACTCGCTCACGGTCAAACCAATCTGGGTTCGCTGGGGCCTCTGGAGCAGTTCCGATTGGCGCGGGCCATATTTGGCCGAACACTGCTTTTGATGATTGGGGCGTGTGCCGCAGTAGCGGCTGCCGGCGGAGCATCCTACGCCATCATTTCATTGGTTGGCGTGGATGGCATGGCATTCGATCAATTCAACACCGCTGCAAAATTCTGGAGCGCCACTGTCGCCACGCTGGTCCTGCTCATGATCGTCGGGGCGGACGCAAACGACGGCGAGGTTCGTTTCTTCGCGGCTATCGCCGAATTTGGACGACGCTGGGTCTGGCTCTGTGCCGCGATCCTGTTTCTCGGCGCGGTCTATATCGGCTTGAGTTTCGTGCAAGGACTGGTCCGCGACACCATCCGGATGTACTGGCAAACCTCATCCGACAGTCAGTTTCTCAAGAACCTCGTCTTCTTCGTCTTTATCTTCAGCTTCGCAATGCTCCGACTCTGGATCACATTGCTGATCCTGACTTTCGGATTGAAGCAGTCCTACAAAAGCTAGTGGACCCGCTTTTGGCGGGCCCATTGTCAATTTCAGCACAACTCTCACCGATCGGATTATTCGATCACTTTGCCGAACTTGTTCGACTTCGGGAAACCGTTGGCAAGCCGCCCCGCATCGCCCCGATTGCCGCGCCAGTCGTTCAGTTCTTTCGACGTCAGGCTCTGCTCGCGGCCCGCGGTGTCTTTCCAGGTCATGCCTTCCTTGTTGATGAAGGTCATGACGTCGGACAATCCCTTGTCCTTGTAGCGCTGCAGACGCACACCACGCCCGCGAGCCATTTCCGGGATCTGGTCCAACGGGAAGATCACCATCTTGTGGTTCTCGCCGATCACCGCGACGGTATCGCCATTGACCGTGGCAATCGCCGCAGCCTTGTTCGGCGCCGTTACGTTGAGAACCTGCTTGCCCTTGCGGGTGTTGGCGGCGACGTCATCCTCATTGACGACGAAGCCCTGCCCGTCCTGGCTCGCGACCAGAAACTTGCGGCCGCCCTTGCTCACGAACAGTGAAACGATATCGGCATCGCCTTCCATGTCGATCATCATGCGGACCGGATCGCCATGACCGCGACCGCCCGGCAGTTTCTGGGCATCGAGCGTGTAGAAGCGGCCATTGCTTGCAAACAACGTCAGCTTCGATGTGGTCTCGGCAAAGAACGCATAGCCCAGACTGTCGTCCGTCTTGAACGCAAGGCTCGAAAGATCGGTGACGTGGCCTTTCAGCGTACGCACCCAGCCTTTCTCGGACATGACCACCGTGATCGGCTCGCGCTCGACCAGGGCCTCCTCGATGGCAGCAAGATCGTGCTCAGGCGCGTCCGCAAATTGGGTGCGGCGCTTGCCGAGCGGCGTCTTCGGCCCGAACAGGTCACGAACCTTCTTGACCCCTTCGCCAACCTTCTTCCACTGCTCATCCTCCGACGCGAGCACAGCGTTGATGCCTTTCAATTCGGCACGCAGTTCCCGGTCTTCGCCGCGGATTTCCATCTCTTCCAGCTTGCGCAAGCTGCGCAGCCGCATGTTCAGAATGGCTTCCGCCTGGATTTCAGTCAGCTTGAAGGTCTTCATCAAGACCGGCTTGGGCTCATCCTCGGTGCGGATGATCTTGATGACCTTGTCGATGTTGAGATACGCGACGAGATAGCCGCCGAGGACTTCGAGGCGATGCTCGATCTGGCCCTTGCGATGGTTCGAGCGGCGCAGCAGCACGTCGCGCAGATGATCGAGCCACTCGCGCAGGCACTCGGCCAAGCCGAGGACCTTCGGGATGCGGCCTTTCACCAGGACGTTGAGGTTGAGCGAGATGCGGCTTTCAAGCTCGGTCTGCTTGAACAGCGTCTCCATCAGCACTTCAGGATCAGCGTTGCGCGTCTTCGGCTCGATGACGATGCGGACGTCTTCGGCGGACTCGTCGCGGATATCGCCAACCAGCAGCAGCTTCTTCTCGTTGAGCAGTTCAGCGATGCGCTCGATCAGGCGCGACTTCTGCACCAGCCACGGAATTTCGGTGACGACGATATTCCAGGCGCCGCGAGCGCCTTCTTCCTTGTGCCACTTCGAGCGCACACGAAAGGCGCCACGTCCGGTGGTGTAGGCCTCTGCAATGACCTCCTGGGAATCCACCACGATGCCGCCGGTCGGAAAGTCCGGACCCTTCACATAGCGCAGCAGGCCACGTGTCTTGGTCGCAGGCTTGTCGATCAGATGCAGCGCGGCGTCGCAGAGTTCAGCCGCGTTGTGCGGTGGGATGGCGGTCGCCATGCCGACCGCAATACCTTGAGAGCCGTTCGCCAGAAGGTTCGGAAACGCGCCGGGCAGAACCACTGGCTCTTTCGACTGGCCGTCGTAATTGGCGCGGAACTCGACGGCATCTTCGTCGATGCCTTCCAGCAGCAGCCGCGCGACTTCCGTCATACGCGCTTCGGTGTAGCGGTACGCGGCCGGGTTGTCGCCGTCGATATTGCCGAAGTTGCCCTGCCCGTCGACCAGCGGGTAGCGCGAGGCAAAGTCCTGCGCGAGACGGACCAGCGCGTCGTAGATCGACTGGTCGCCATGCGGATGGAAACTACCCATCACGTCGCCGACGATCTTGGCGGACTTCTTGAACGGCGTGCCGGGGTCGAGCCGCAGCAACCGCATCCCATAAAGAATGCGGCGATGAACGGGCTTCAGGCCGTCACGGGCGTCCGGCAGTGCCCGGTGCATGATGGTGGACAGCGCATAGGCGAGGTAACGCTCCTCGAGCGCCTCACGGAGGGCGACCTCCTGGATGTCCATCGGTTCTGGCGGAATCAGTCTTTTTCCCATGGCTAGGGGTTAACTCTCCCGAGCAAAATGAACAACCGGCGAATTATTTGGACATCGCCTGTTCGTAATTGTTCCGCCATAATTTTGCCCGTTGACGGGGTGGCTTGGCGCCCGTACGCCCGCGCTGCGGCGCGTGCAATGTGGCGGACTTTTCCGGCATCTCGTTGGCCTTTTGAGGAGGAAGACATGCGTCGTTTGATTTTGGCAGCGATCGCCGCCGTCACATTGGCCGGCGCCGGTTCGTTCGCCGGCACCGGGGCCGAGGCCATGCCACTGGCAGGCTTGTCCGGCGCCGCGGCAGGCCAGGCAGAGACGGTTGCGCTGGTCTGCAACCCGGTCTGGAACGGCTATGCCTGGGTTCGCACCTGCTATCGCACCTATCCGCGCTATTACGGCTCGCGCCCCTATCACGGCTATTACGGCCGCCGCTACTATCGGCCGCGTTATTATTACTGAGCGCACACCCCTCCGTACCCCGCGAAGCGGGCTGGATGATTCCGGCTCGTTGCTTTAGCCCTCAACCGCGCGGGCGCGAGGCCGCGTGACAGCTGCGATAAACCCATCGCGGGCATCGGAATGTCCCTGCCCCCGTGGCTCCAGAACATTCCGCAGCAGGAACAGCCCCGTCAGCCGGAAGCCGTCCTCCAGATCCTGACCTGTCCAACTGTTGGTGCCCGCGCTTCCTTCCTGAAGGAATGGCGGCAAGCGCAGCAAGCGATCCCGCCATGGCTCCCCCGCTTGTCGCGACACCGCTGCGCCCGACTTCGGCGAGACATACACGAGGTCGTTCATCGTCC
Source organism: Bradyrhizobium sp. SYSU BS000235 (assembly GCF_049747295.1). NCBI lineage: Bacteria > Pseudomonadati > Pseudomonadota > Alphaproteobacteria > Hyphomicrobiales > Nitrobacteraceae > Bradyrhizobium > Bradyrhizobium sp. SYSU BS000235. The sequence continues at coordinate 4,929,736 of NZ_JBMHJM010000001.1, read as the reverse complement.
CCGTGGCTGCACAGGCGGACAGATCGAGGCCGAAGCCGAGTTCCGTGAGCATAGCCAGTTCAAATCGAATCAGATGAACGCCCGCCTCGCCCGCATTCTCGAAATCATCGAGAATGGCCTCGACCGTCTCGTAGATGTCTTCGTGCGGATCACGCTCCGGCAACAGCCGCACCAGCGATGCCAGATGCGTCAGGCCATAGACGGCGTGGGGCGAACCAAACATCGTTGCTGCGCGAAGCTTCGTTCCCTCGAGGGCGTAGTATCCGAGGTGCTCGTCGAGTCTTGCGCGCCAGACAGCGTTCACGGTGTTGCCGGGCTGGAGCAGAGGCCGCATCCGCGTCCCCGCGCCGCCACGCACCAGCCCAAGATGCCGGCCATGGGAACGCGTCATCAACTCGACGATGGCGCTCGATTCGCCATGGCGCCGTGTCCCCAAGATGATGCCTTCGTCCGTCCACTCCATGACTTCAGAGCTTACACGAAACCGCGGATCGATTCAGAGGCTTCTAACGCCGTCCGTTCGATGGCGCGAACCAGCCTTGCGCATCGCCAGTGAAGGAAAAGAACAGCCCGGCCCCCGTGAGCGCTGCCGAAATGAAATCGACGAAGGTCTCCAACTGCCAGCCGGTCTCGTTGATCATCGCGGCAACCGAGATCACCGACATCACGAGCGAGACCAGCAGAACCATTCGCGCCCAGTTCTGCCGCCGGTGGGCCGCGAGCCAGACCAGATAAACGAAGAACAACAGAAGCACCGCCGTAACCAGCTTTGCTTCCGGAGGCGTTATCTCGCCGACATCACTGAACGTGTCGCGACGAAACACCATCGAGAGTGAATCGAGCAAGAGCGACAGATAAAGCAGCACCTCGAAATAGAAGATGTGCTTTGGAACTGCGACGTTAGACGCTGTCATTCTTTCGGGAACTCCAGGCCCATTTCTCGGTAGCGCTCCGGATCGTCGCCCCAGCCGTCACGCACCTTCACAAACAAGAACAGATGCACGGGCTGGCCGACGATTTCCGCAAGTTCCTTGCGGGCATCCGCGCCGATGGCTTTGATCGTCGCCCCGCCCTTACCGAGCACGATCTTGCGCTGGCTGTCGCGCTCGACAAAGATCGTCTGCTCGATGCGTACGGAATTGTCTTTGCGTTCGGTCCAGGTATCGGTCTCGACTGTCGACTGATACGGCAGTTCCTGATGCAGATGGCGGTAGATCTTCTCGCGGGTGATTTCGGCAGCCAGATGCCGCATCGGCGCATCCGACATCTGGTCCTCGGGATAATGGAACGGACCGGGCGGGACAGCGCGAGCCAGCGCCCGGCGTAAGTCGTCGACACCGTCACCGCTGAGCGCCGACACCATGAATGTCTGCGAGAAGTTCAGGCGCTCATTCGCCTTCTGGGCGAGAACCAGCAACTTCTCCCGCTGCACCAGATCCACCTTGTTCAGCACAAGGATCTTCGGATGATTGACGCTTTCAAGCTTGGTGAAGATCGTGTCCGCCTCATCGTCGATACCGGCGCGGGCGTCGAGCAGCACACACACGAGATCAGCATCGTGGGCGCCGCTCCACGCGGTCGAGACCATCGCGCGATCGAGGCGCCGCTTCGGCGCGAAGATACCGGGCGTATCGACGAGAATAATCTGAGCGTGGTCTTCGACAACGATGCCGCGGATCAAGGCGCGCGTGGTCTGCACCTTGCGCGACACGATCGTGACCTTCGAGCCGACAAGTGCGTTGACCAGCGTCGACTTGCCGACATTGGGCGCTCCGATCAGCGCGACGAAGCCGCAGCGCGTCTCGGGGGCGATCGTTGTCTCTTGTTCAGCCATCGTTGCTTCCGCCTGTTACCCCTTCGCGCTTCAACAACGCCGTGGCAGCGACTTTTTCCGCGGCACGCTTGCTACCGCCAATGCCTTCCGCGGGCGCGAGGCCAGGCAGTTCCACGGCTACGCGGAACTGCGGATCATGATGCGGGCCGGTCCGCTCCACTTCGCGATAAACCGGCGTCGGCAAGCCTTTGCCCTGCGCCCACTCCTGCAGGACAGTTTTAGGATCGCGCAACGGTCGAACCGGCTTGCGCATGCGCTCGGTCCAGTTGCGTTCGACAAACTGCGCCGCAGCCGCATATCCGCCATCGAGAAACACCGCACCGATCACAGCTTCGCAGATGTCGCCGAGCACCGAATTGCGCAACCGTGCGCTCGCGCCCGCGCCAACCGAACCGAGCTTGATCGCCTCGTCCAGGCCGAGCGACTTGGCGACATCAGAACAGGCTTCCCGGCGAACCAGATCGGCAAGGCGCTTGGACAACTCGCCTTCATCGGCTTTCGGAAAAGCCTGGTAAAGCATATCCGAGACGATCAGCCCGAGCACGTGATCGCCTAGAAACTCGAGACGTTGATAGCTGTCGGTGCGATTACGCGCCGACTTCAACGCGGACACGTGAGTAAACGCGGTCGCGAGCAGCGACGGATCGGCGAACGTATGGCCGAGGCGCTCCTCGACGATCTTGGCGGCAGCTTTCGCGCTGGGCTTGCGTACCGCTTTCTTCTTCACGGGCGGTGCATCGCCGGAGCCACCGCCCGCAGCGTCATCCATCGTCGGAGAAAGATTCGTGAGTGTGGTGTCGCCGTTCATCGCACGAAGGAGAAAATGCGATTCCAGCGCACGGCCGTCGGCCAGCGCCAGAATTGCCAGGCTTGTTCGCCTTCAGCAATGGAGAAGAAAATCATCTGCGCGCGGCCGATCAGATTCTCCGACGGCACATAACCCACCGCAGACAACACGCGACTGTCTGTCGAGTTGTCGCGGTTGTCACCCATCATAAAGAAATGGCCGGGCGGCACGGTGTAAACATTGGTGTTGTCGTAAAAACCGTTATCGACGCAGTCGAGCGTCTTGTAGGTCACACCGTTCGGAAGCGTTTCCTGCCACTGCTTGACGCGGGCCGTCGCATCCGATCCGCACGGATCCTCGCCGATGAAATCCGGCAACCGTTTGCGCTCAACTGGCTTGTCGTTGATGTAGAGGAGTCCCTCTTTCATCTGGATGTGATCACCCGGCAATCCGATCACGCGCTTGATGTAATCGGTTGTGTCGTCCTTCGGCAGGCGAAATACAACGACGTCGCCGCGATTAGGATCAGAACCGAAAATACGGCCGGAGAAAAGTCGCGGCGACAGCGGGATCGAATAGTGAGTGTAGCCGTACGAATACTTCGAGACAAAAAGGTAATCCCCCACCAGCAAGGTGGCCTTCATCGATCCGGACGGAATGTTGAAGGGCTGAAACAGAAAGGTGCGGATCACAAGCGCAATGATAAGCGCGTGAATGACGACGCGAATGGTTTCACCAACGCCGCCTTCGGATTTCGCCGGAGATGTCACGCTCATTGCTCTTTCAGGTCCTGGGTTTGAGATGCTTGCGGCCCCCGCCGGCAAGTGATCCGCCGAACCGGAAAGCCAGCCAAATCACCCGCGCGGGTTTTAAACTGTTGTCGCAGGGGGCGCAATGAAGCGCGGCATGAAAACTTGCTAATGGTCTGACAAATCAATGAATTTTAGATTCTAGAGTCCCGATTCCGAAGTTCGCATCATTCCGCCACCCACTCGTCTGCGAACTTCGGAATCGAAGGACTCTAGCAAGTTATTGTTCTAGTGTGGCTTTGGTTCTGAAGTCCGCATTCCGGACTCGCCGCACGAATGATGCGGACTTCAGAACCGCCACACTAGGGGTATTTCGCTGTCCGGAACGACGGGAGCTAGCTTCTGACGGCCGGGACCGCTGAGATGACGACGAAGGCCTGCGCCAGCGGCCAGTCATCGGTGATTGTCAGGTCGATCCGGGCCTCAAAGCCCTCTGGCGTGAGAGATTCGAGCCGTACGAGGGCCCCGCCCGTCAATTTCATCGTGGGACGCCCGCCTGGCAGGTTGATGACCCCCATGTCCCGCCACCAGACGCCCTGCCGGATTCCAGTGCCCAAAGCCTTGGAACAGGCTTCCTTGGCGGCAAACCGCTTGGCATAGGTCGCCCAGACCATTTTCGGCGCCTTGGCCCGTCGCTCGGCCTTGGCGCGCTCCGCGTCGGTGAAGATGCGGTCCAGGAACCTGTCCCCGTGCCGCCCAATCACCTTCTCGATGCGCGTGATATCGATGAGGTCCGAACCGATCCCGATGATCATGCGTGGACCCGGATCAGCTTGCGCCCCCTGTCCATCGCGGCGCGCATGTCGCGCACACACTGCGGAAGGCCGATGAACATTGCCTCGCCCATCATGAAATGACCGATGTTCAGTTCGACGATCTGAGGCAGGGTCGAAATCGTCTGCGCGGTCTTGTAGTCGAGGCCGTGGCCGGCATGCACCTCGATGCCTGCGGAATGTGCCATCTCCGCCCCCGAGACAATGCGTTGCCATTCGTGCTCGGCCTTGTCCTTCTGTCCCTCGACCACAGCATCGCACCATGCGCCGACGTGGATTTCGATGACCGGCGCTTTCAATTTCGCCGCCATTTCAATCTGGTTCGGATCGGCCGCAATGAACAACGAGACGCGGATGCCCGCATCGTTAAGCCTGGCAATGAACGGTCCCAGCGCATCGCGCTGACCGACCACGTCGAGCCCGCCTTCAGTGGTGACTTCCGTGCGGCGCTCCGGAACGAGACACGCCGCATGCGGCTTGGTCGCCAGCGCGATCTGCAGCATCTCGGCAGTCGCAGCCATTTCAAAATTGAGCGGCTTTGAAATCTCCGCTTTCAACCGCGCCATATCGTCATCGCGGATGTGGCGACGGTCTTCACGCAGATGAGCGGTGATGCCATCAGCGCCCGCCTCGATCGCAAGATGAGCGGCGCGCACCGGATCAGGCACATGGCCACCGCGCGCGTTGCGCAGCGTAGCCACGTGATCGACGTTGACCCCGAGACGGAGCGGAGGAATTGTCGCCATGGGAAAATCCAAAACCAGATGACAGAAGGATGACGATTGAGTTTAGCCGTTGACGCGCTCGACGCTGGCAACCACCGCCTTTGCACGCAACTGAGAAATGATAGCGTTCAAATGCTTGAGGTCATAGACCTCCAGATCGATGGTCAGGTCAGTAAAATCAGGCGAACGGCGACTCATGCTGATATTGTCGATATTGCCGTCGTGCTCGGCGATGACACCGGCAACTTGAGCAAGGCTTCCCGGCTCATTGACGTTCTGCACATGCAATCGCGCCGGAAAACGCTGCGGCGCCATCTCCTCGATGTCCCAGCGGACATCGAGCCAGCGCTCCGGCTCTTCCTCGAAATCCTTCAGCGCCGGAGACTGGATCGGATAAATCGTGATCCCCTCACCCGCCGTCACGATGCCGACGATGCGGTCACCCGGCACCGCACCCCCATTGGGTGCGAATTTCACCGGCAGGTCCGAATTGATGCCACGAATTGGAATCGCGGTTGATGCCTTGCTGTCAGCAGGCGTTTTCGTCTTGGGAGCCGATCCGACAACCTTCTTTGCCGCGATGCGCGCTTCTTCCTTGTAGTCGGGATACATCGCGCGGGCGACATCGGAGGCCTTCATCTCGCCACGCCCGACCGCAGCCATCACGTCGTCGATGGAAGACCGCGCCAGCCGTGGCAGCGCGCCTTTCAGCTTGTCGTCGGCATAGACAATCTTCGCGCGCATGAACAGGCGCTCGACGATGCGCCGTCCGAGCCCGGCGTACTGATCCCGCACAGCGGCTCGCGTCGCACGGCGGATCGCGGCACGCGCCTTGCCGGTGACAGCAAGCGCTTCCCATGCACTCGGCGGAGCCGACTGCGCCTGCGACGTCAGCACTTCGACCTGATCACCGTTTTCAAGCTCGGATGATAGCGGCGCGAACTTGCCGTTGATCTTGCAGCCGACCGCGCTGTTGCCGACGTCGGTATGCACCGCATAAGCGAAGTCGATGACGTTGGCGTGCCGCGGCAGCGCGATGAGTTTTCCCTTCGGCGTAAAGCAGAATACCTGATCGTGGAACAACTCCATCTTGGTGTGTTCGAGAAACTCTTCGGGATTCGAACTTTCCGAAAGCACTTCGATCGTGTGCCGCAGCCACGCAAACGCATTGGACTCGCGGTTGAGCATTTCAGTCGGAGAACCGATGCCGTCCTTGTAGAAGGCATGCGCGGCGATACCAAATTCGTTGACGCGATCCATCTCCTCGGTGCGGATCTGCAATTCGACGCGTTGTTTGCCGGGGCCAATCACCGTGGTGTGGATGGAGCGATAATCGTTCTGCTTCGGCGTCGAGATGTAATCCTTGAAGCGCCCCGGAACGACCGGCCACGTGGTGTGCACGATACCGACCGTGCGATACACCTCCTCGAGGCTCTTCACGACTACACGGAATCCGAAGATGTCGGAGAGCTGCTCAAAGCCGATCGACTTCCGCTCCATCTTCACCCAGATCGAGAACGGTTGCTTGCGCCGGCCTTTCACCTGCGCAGTGATGCCGTTCTTGGCGAGCTTGGCGACCAACTGCGACTCAATCTCGCCGATCAAGTTGCGATTGCGCTCCTCGAGCGCATCCAGCCGCTGCTCCACTACCAGATGCGCGTCGGGATCGAGCACACGAAACGACAGGTCCTCCAACTCCTCGCGCATTTTCTGCATACCCATGCGGCCGGCGAGCGGCGCATAGATATCGAGGGTCTCTTCGGCAATTCGCCGTCGCGACGCTGGAGGCATGAACTCCATCGTGCGCATGTTATGCAACCTATCCGCGAGCTTAACCAGCAACACGCGCACATCGTCGGCAATGGCGAGCAGCAGCTTGCGAAGATTCTCGGCCTGCTTGGCTTCGCGGGAGACGAGCTCCAGTCGTTTCAACTTGGTGAGCCCGTCGACCAGGGCGCCGATCTCCTTGCCGAAGATCTGGTCGATTTCCGCACGGGTCGATTCGGTGTCCTCGATGGTGTCGTGCAGCAGAGCCGCGACGATGGTTGCATCGTCCAGCTTCAGGCTGGTCAGGATGGCTGCCACTTCGAGCGGATGCGAAAAGTAAGGATCGCCGGAGGCGCGCTTCTGCTCGCCATGCGCCATCATCGCATAGACGTAGGCCCTGTTGAGCAAGTCTTCGTCAGTATTCGGATTGTAGGCGCGAACCCGATCGACCAGATCGTATTGCCGCATCATCTTGGGGCGAGCCGGCTTTTTCGCAGCCGCTGACGCGTCAGCCTGAGCCACGCCCACGTCGGCCGCTGCCTGCATTTGATGATGATTTTGGCGCCCGATCGCCATTGCAACGCTTCCTCGATTGGCGAAAGTCCCTAAAGGAACGCCAATCACAATATCACCGCGTTCGCTGGTGATCGCAAGGAAGACGCACAAAAAGTCAATAAACGCAAAGGCCCGGAAAAACGCAAAGGCCCGGATCTCTCCGGGCCTTCTGAATGATTACGAAAATTTCATGTACAAAGTAAGATGAGTTTTACTCGTCTTCTTCAGGTTGTTCTTCGGGAGGTGCGAGGCCTTCGAGGCCCTTCAGAAGTTCTTCTTCCGTCATGCGCTCGACAGCGACTTCGGTGTCGTCTGCGTCAACGGAAGCTCCGGCAGAGCCGATCAATGGAACGGTATCGGGCTCAGGCTCATCCACTTCAACAAACTTCTGAAGCGAATGGACCAGCTCTTCGCGCAAATCTTCAGGAGAAATGGTCGTGTCGGCGATTTCGCGTAGCGAAACCACCGGATTCTTGTCATTATCTCGATCGACGGTAAGAGGAGATCCCGACGAAATCATCCGCGCACGGTGCGCGGCAAGCAACACGAGGTCGAACCGGTTATCGACCTTATCAATGCAATCCTCAACGGTGACACGCGCCATCGGCTGTCGCTCCAAGTAGTCAGAAATGTCTCGCTATACGCGTTAGGTATAGCGAGTAAGGCCTTTTCGCAAGTAGCAATTTTGAAATGCCCGGGAAATCGGGGTTTTCACAAGGTTACTTCTTGGCAAATGAAAGGAACAATCTGGTCCATGGACAAGAAATCGGCTTATTGGCTGCCCAAGGTGTTAGTCTACCCCGGTCGCTCCTGACGGTTGTCGATCTGATATTACGACCCGTTTTTCCTTACAACCGCTTGGCGAACAGCTGAAATCTGAAGGAACAACACGCGGCGTTTTCAACGCCGCCAAAAATGCTACACAACAACAACTATGCGAGAACAAACTGATGCCTGCCACTAACAAGATCGCGCTGTTTATTGACGGTGCCAATTTATATGCCACCGCCAAGACGCTTGGTTTCGACATCGACTACAAGCGGCTTCTGCTTGAATTTCAGAGCCGCGGTACGTTGGTGCGGGCGTTCTACTATACCGCGATCATCGAGGATCAGGAGTACTCGTCCATCAGGCCGTTGATCGATTGGCTCGACTACAACGGCTATACCGTCGTCACCAAGGCCACCAAGGAATTCATCGACGCCAGCGGTCGCCGCAAGGTGAAGGGCAACATGGATATCGAGCTTGCCGTCGATGCCATGGAGCTCGCCGAACATATCGACCAGATGGTTCTATTCTCCGGCGATGGAGATTTTCGTTCGCTCGTTGAAGCCGTGCAGCGGCGCGGCGTGCGCGTCACTGTTGTTTCCACCATCGCCAGCCAGCCTCCGATGATCGCCGACGAATTGCGTCGTCAGGCGGATGTCTTTACTGATCTGGTACAGCTACAAGCAAAGCTCGGCCGCGACCCGAATGAACGCCCTGCTCCTCGGGAGCCCCGCGAGCCGCGTCAGCATACGCCGCAATTCCTGCAGCGAAGCACCAGTACGATTGCACCACGAGGCGATGACGAAGAGTTCGACGACTAAAGCAAAAGGTTCGCGGCAGCAGCAGGTCAATGCCGCTGCCGCCAATCACTCCGTCCCCGACCACGACTGCCCCCTCTGCCCGCGGCTTGCAGCTTTCCGTCACGCCAATCAGGCTCGCGAACCGCTCTGGTTCAACGGACCGGTCGACTCCTTCGGCAGCCGCGAGGCAGCTCTGTTGATCGTAGGCCTCGCGCCGGGCATGCAAGGCGCCAATCGCACCGGCCGCCCTTTCACTGGCGATTATGCCGGCGACCTGCTCTACGAAACATTGCTTGAATTCGGCTTTGCCAAGGGCGTTTACGACAAACGCCCGGATGATGGCATGACGCTGGTCAACGCCCGCATCACCAACGCCGTGCGCTGCGTGCCGCCGCAGAACAAACCGCTGCCCGCGGAAATCAACACCTGCCGCACATTTTTCAATGCCACGCTGGATGACATGCCGAACGTGCGCGCGGTTGTCTTGTTAGGCCGCATCGCCCATGACACCACGCTGAAAGCGCTCGGCATCCGCGCGGTAAGTGCGCCCTTTGCCCACGGCGCCATCCACGACGCGGGACGCTTCAAGCTCTACGACAGCTATCATTGCTCGCGTTACAACACGAACACCGGCGTCCTTACGCCCAAAATGTTCAAGAGCGTGTTCGCAAAGGTGCTGGCCGATCTGGCAAAATAGAACTCCAGTCCTGATTGAATCAGAACTGGAGCTCTCAATTCTATTTTGGCGAAACGCTCTAAGCCGGGTTGGCTTGCAGCCACTCCAGCACATCACCCGCATTCCGATCCGGCGGAAACACCGGATAGAACACATGGGTGATCTTGCCGTTGTCGATGATCAGCGCCAGACGCTTGATCAGCGTCAGCCCGGCAACGTCCATCGTCGGCAGATTGAGTGCGCGCGTCAACGCAAGGTCGCTGTCGGACAACACCTGAAACGGCACGTGCAGCCGCTCGACCATCTCGCGTTGATAATCGGTGTCCTGCGTCGAGATGCCGAACACATGCTGAGCGCCCGCTTCTTTCAAATCCTTGAACAGATCGCGGAACGAGCAGGTCTGCGGCGTACATCCACGGGCGCCGGGGATCATATCCCAGTCATCCACCAGGCCGATCTTGCCGGGCTCTCCCGTCCGCGGGTAGGCAAACAGCACCACCCGCCCTGACAGCGATGACAGCGTGACCGAACTGCCGTCGGTCGCGCGCAAGGCAACCGCCGGAATCGCCGTGCCCTTGAGATGCTTGGCCGCGCCATCGTCGACCGGCGCCGGAATCGTGCTCCAGTCGACGCCCATCAAATTCGGCTGATTCATCGTGTTATCCTCTTGCCCTCAGCAGGCGGCCCTTTTCGCGCGACCAGTCCCGCTTCTTTTCAGTCTCGCGCTTGTCGTGCAGCTTCTTGCCTTTCGCCAGGGCGAGTTGAAGCTTCAATTTGCCGTGCTCGTTGAAATACATCTTGAGCGGAATGAGCGTCATGCCCTCGCGCTCGATCGCGCCGATCAGCTTGTTGATCTGCTTCCTGTGCAGCAGAAGTTTGCGCGACCGTTTCGGCTCGTGATTGAAACGATTGGCCTGCAGATATTCTGGAATGTTGGCGTTCACGAGCCAGATCTCGCCGCCCTTGGAATCTGCGTACGATTCCGCAATCGTGCTCTTGCCATTACGCGCCGACTTGACCTCGGTCCCCGTCAGCACGACGCCCGCCTCGACGGTGTCTTCGATGGCGTAGTTGAACCGCGCCTTGCGGTTCTCGGCCACGACCTTGATCGGACGCTCTTTCTTTTCAGCCATCGGTGCCTCGGTGCGTAGTCAGGCGAAGAAAACAGGCTCGCGTGAGAACGCAATCCTTCAGATTGAGACTGACGGGCTGTCAGGACATCTGGCTTCTAGATAGTCATTTTACTTCGATTTCAAAAGATCCCGGATCTCGGTGAGCAATTCCTGATCTTTTGACATCTTATCTGGCTCTGGCGGCGCAGTCTCTTGCTTGGCCTTCAGCTGGTTCATGAGGCGAATGACGATGAACAGGACGAAAGCCACGATCATGAAATTCAGCGTCAGGGTGAGGAAGCTTCCCCATGCCAGCACTGCGCCCTGTTTCTTGGCATCGGCGAGGTTGGTCGCCGTGACCGCCTTCGACAGCGGCGTGAAGTAGTTGGAGAAGTCGAGACCGCCGGTGATCGCACCGATGATCGGCATGATCACGTCGCCGACCAAGGAGTTGACGATCGCGCCAAACGCTGCGCCGATGATGACGCCGACAGCCAGATCGACAACATTGCCCTTCAGGGCGAACTTCTTGAACTCCTCAAGCATCGGCAATCTCCCCTTCCCGCATTGGCGCGGATCAGTTGATCAGCCCCGCGTGAACCATTGCATCGCGGATGGCTTTGCCGGTCGGCGGCGTCACGGGCACCAACGGCAGACGAACTTCCTCTTCGAGGCGGCCCAGCAGCTTCAGGCCGTGCTTGGCACCCGCAAGCCCCGGCTCCTTGAAGATGGCATCATGCAACGGCACCAGCCGGTCTTGGAGGTGAAGTCCCGTCGCGTAGTCCCCCTTCAGCACCGCCGACATCAGATCAGCGCAGAGCTTCGGCGCCACGTTGGCAACAACCGAAATGCAGCCGTGACCGCCCGCCGCCATGTAGGCGAGCGCTGTCATGTCTTCACCGGAGAGCTGGATGAAGTCCGGTCCCATGGCGTGACGCTGCTGTGAGACGCGCGCGAGATTGGCGGTGGCATCCTTCACGCCCGCAATGTTCTTCAGCTCGAACAGCCGGGCCATCGTCTCGACCGACATGTCGACGACCGAGCGCGGCGGGATGTTGTAGATAAAGATCGGAATCCCGATCGCATCATTCACCGCCTTGAAATGCTGATACATCCCTTCCTGGGTCGGCTTGTTGTAGTACGGCGTCACCACCAGCACGGCGTCAGCGCCTGCCTTCTCCGCGTGCTTCGCAAGATCAACCGCCTCGCGTGTTGAATTCGAACCCGCACCGGCAATCACCGGCACGCGGCCCTTGGCCTCCTCGATGCACAACTCGACGACCCTGTTGTGCTCTGCGTGGCTCAACGTCGGGCTCTCGCCGGTGGTGCCGACCGGAACCAGACCGCTCGATCCTTGCTCGATCTGCCAGTTCACCAGCGCACGCAGCGCAGCCTCGTCCACGGCGCCGTTTTTGAATGGCGTCACCAAGGCGGCATAGGATCCCTGGAACTTCGTCTTGGTTGCCATTGTCTGTCTCCGAACGCGTGTCGCTTCTTATTCTGAAAAGAAAAAAGGTTACCGATTGATAACGAGTCCCAGCCCATGATGAAAGGGTCATGGGCTCAGGCTGACCCGGGAAGCCCCCGGATCGGTCGCATCAGCCGCGATTTTGCCGTGGTGTTGCGGCAGGGTACCGGTTCTAACACATTTGATGTTTTGTCCACATAATCAATCCAATAGACTTGAAGGCGCGCGGCATTGCATGATTCGCCACCCAGGTTTGCAGTGACATCGTTTCTTGCCCCGTCCTCCGGTGTCCTGGCAGCGCTGCGCAGCACGTTCGTGCTGGGTGCGGCCGTCGCGGTTTTGGCATCACAGGGCGCATCAGCAGGCGTGCCACTGCCGAAGCCCCGGCCAATTTCCCGCAGCGTGACGCCCCACACGGCCCCGCCGCAATCGCTACAACACACCGCGCACACCCAGCCCGCCCCCGCAGCGCCCAAAGGCCCGGAACGCACCGTGGCAACGCGGCCTGTGGCGCCGCCGCCGAAAAAGCCATCCATATCCCTTGCCCTGTCATCGACGTCGTCGACGTCTCGGGCGGATATGGAAACGCTCGAGCAGGTCATCGAGCTGGTCCGAAACAAGAAACAAACCGACGCCACGCAGCTCGAGGCTTCGCTCACCGACCCGGTCGCGCGCAAGCTCGCTGAATGGCTCATCCTGCGCAGCGACAACAACGGCGCGCCAATGGAGCGCTATCGCGCCTTCCTCACCGAGAATCCGACCTGGCCTAGCCAGGTCTTTCTTCGCCGCCGCGCGGAGGCAGCGCTGTGGGACGACAAGCGCGACGACGCGACAGTCCTTGCCTTTTTCGGAGGTGATCAGCCCACGACGTCCAAAGGACGCTTCATGCTGGCGCGCGCGCTGCTCGCCCGCGGAGATCGGCACAGCGCTGAACGCTATGTACGTGAAGCATGGCGCAGCGACCAGTTCGGATCCGACACCGAAGAAGCGGCTCTCGCGCAGTTCGGACCGCTGCTGACGGCCGGTGACTACAAAGCCCGCATGGACATGCTGCTCTACGAAAAGGACGGCTCGGAAGCGGCACTGCGTTCTGCCAAGCGGCTCGGCCCTGCCTATGTGGCACTCGCCAAGGCGCGGATCGCCGTCAACCATAAGGCGTCAAATTCCAAGGCGCTGCTCGATGCGGTGCCTCGCGAACTGCACAGCGATCCCGGCTACATGTTCAGCCGCATTCAGTATCTGCGGCGCGAGGACAAAATTGCCGAAGCCGCGCAGCTGATGATGGCCGCACCGCGCGATCCGGCGCGTCTGTTCGATCTCGACGAATGGTGGATCGAGCGGCGTCTGGTCGCACGCAAGCTGCTCGACAACAACGAGCCGCGTTCGGCCTATGTCATCGCCCGCGATGCGGCGCTCCCCAACCGAGACATCTACAAGACCGAGCAGGAATTCACCGCGGGCTGGATTGCGCTCCGCTTCCTCAACGATCCCAATACTGCCGCACAGCATTTCGCCCGCATTGGCGTCAACACCGTCAACCCGACAGCGCTGGCACGTGCAGGCTACTGGCAAGGCCGCGCGGCGGAAGCCGCAGGACGCTCCGGAGAAGCCCGTGCAGCCTATGAAGCTGCGGCCGCGCACTCGACCAGCTATTACGGCCAACTCGCACGCGCGAAGCTGCGCTTGCCGCAAATCGCCATCAACAGTGCTCCGGGCCGGTCACGCGGCGGCGAACGGTTGGAGATCGTCCGAGCGGTCGAAATGCTCTATGCACTCGATGAGCGCGAAATCGCAATTCCCATCCTCGCCGACATGGGCGAGCGTGCAGACATGGACGGCCTTCTGGGCTTGTGCGAACTGGCCCAGCGTCACAACGATGCTCGCGCCATGCTGCTGGTCGGCAAGGCCGCGCTCAATCGCGGCATGCCATTCGACTACTACGCCTATCCGGTGGTCGGCATTCCGCCCTACAAGGATTTCGGACCGGAAGTTGAAAAGCCGATCGTGTTCGCGATCGCGCGGCAGGAAAGCGCATTCAACCCGCGCGTGGTCTCCCCTGCGCAAGCCTACGGCCTCATGCAGGTCACGCCTGCCGCCGGTAAATATGTCGCCAAGAAATACGGCACGACATTCGATTTTAACCGCCTCAAAAACGACCCTGCCTACAATGCGGCCTTCGGTGCGGCCGAGCTTGGCGGGCTGATCGACGATTATCGCGGCTCCTACATCATGACCTTTGCCGGGTATAACGCAGGACGCGGCAGCGTGCGCAAATGGATCGAACGCTACGGCGATCCGCGCGATCCGAATGTGGATGCCGTCGACTGGGTTGAGAAAATCCCGTTTTCCGAGACCCGCAATTACGTCCAGCGCATCATGGAAAACGTTCAGGTCTATCGCGCCAGGTTCGGCGGCGGCAACAAGCTGCTGATCGAAGCGGATCTGCGCCGCGGCGCCGGGGTCGAATAACGCGCTAGTGTCCCGAATCCAAAGTCCGCCTCATCGTGCAGCGCGCTCCATCGCGGACCTTGGATGTGAGTGGACACCGGGAAATCGTCAGAAGGCCGCTGGAAGAGCTCGCAAACGCAATCGGGCGGACTTCTGAACCCATCACGCGAGTTTCCATTCGTCTTACAGGTGTTAAGCTCAATCCTCATGGTGAGGACGTGATTGCGGCTGCACGCCGACCACAAGCCTTTCCTTCTCGCCAGCCCACTATTTGCTCGAGGCTCACAACCGATGTCCGACCCATTCCATGACGTATTCTGCCAGTCAGCCGACGGCCTCAAGCTTCACGCAAAGACCATTGGCCCTGAAGCCAGCCCCGCCCTGCCCGTGCTGTGCCTGCCGGGCCTGACCCGCACAGCCGATGATTTTGACGATATCGGCCGGGCACTGGCTCTCGATCCGGTCGCGCCGCGTCGCGTCGTGTCTATCGATTACCGCGGCCGTGGCTTGTCCGACCACGATCCGGATCCAGCGAAATACACCGTCCCGATCGAGATGGGCGACGTGCTGGCGATCGCGGCTTCGCTCAACATCTCACGCGCCATTGTGCTCGGGACATCCCGCGGCGGCCTGATCTCGATGGCGCTGGCGGCGACACAGCCGCAGTTGCTGGCAGGCGTCATCATGAACGACATCGGCCCCGCGCTGGAAATGGACGGCCTGATGAAGATCAAGGGCTACATCGCCGATCCGCCGCCGCGCAAAACCTGGGAAGAAGCCGCGCGCGGATTGAAGACCCTGTTCGGCGGTGTCTTCCCCTCGCTCACCGATGCCGAATGGATGGCCTGGGCGCACCGCGCGTTTCGCGAGAAGACGGACGGGAGCGGCCTGGAGCGGACCTACGACCTGAGGCTCGCCCAAGGATTCACAAACCTCGATCCCGCCAATCCGCTGCCGGCGATCTGGGAGTTGTTCGACAAGCTCGCGGGTATTCCATTGATGCTCATTCACGGCGGCCTCTCCGACCTGCTGTCGCGGCAAAGCGTGCAGGACATGCAATCGCTGCGTCCCGATATCGATCTGGTGGAGGTGCCCGATCAAGGGCATGCGCCTCTGCTGGCGGACAAGCCGACGATTGATCGAATCAAATCGTTCTGCGTCCGCTGCGATCGTACGGATATATCCGCCTCTTAAGCGTACTTCTTTGCGCCCCGCATGACTTCAGCCGCATGCGGAGCAACAACGGCGCACAATCTATATCAGACAAAGAAAACCCCCGGCGGTTTCCCGCCGAGGGCCGTGAGCAATTCAGATTGTCACCGCCCTTAGGCGATCACGATCAGAAGGTGCGGCGAACGCGGACGTTGCCGGACCAGATGCCCTGATCCTTGAACTCGTAAGCACCCGGTGGCTTGAACGTGTTCGGGATACCCGGAGTGCTGGTCAGATTGATGCCACCGGTGTTCGACTGATCGAGCACCGTGTACATCACTTCGCCGGAGAACGTCAGGTTCCGGACCGGGGTCCAGGCTGTACGCGATCCGACCTGCCAGATGTTGAAGTCCGGGTTGCAGGAGAATCCGGCGGTAGGCGTCGCGCCGGCAGCAGCTGCAGTGATTCCCAGACGGTTGCAGATCAAAAGCGAAGACGCACCGTTGTAGTCGACATTGGTGTAGCTGCCGAACACGCTGGTTTCCCAATTCGGAGTCCAGTTGTGCACGAACGCACCGCGGAAGCCCCACACCTTGGTCTTCTCGATGCTGGTACCAGTGCCGAACACGCCGTCGAACAAGCCAGCGAAAGCGAGGCTGTTGTAGAAGCCGTTATCGCCGCCGCTGAAGTGGTCGAAGCCGTTGCCGGTCACGCCGCTGATAACGTACTTAGGCGCACCGTCGGTGTAGGTGGCATCGATCGACAGTTTGTCGCCGGGGCCGGTTATCAGGTTCTTCAACTGAAGGCCGCCCGACACTGCGAAGCCCCATTCGTCACCTGGATGGCCGTTGGTTTCGATGCCGGTCGTCCCGTTCGGGTTGGCATAGTAGGACGCATGAAGATTGTGTGCCGCAGCCGAGAACTGGAAGGTGAACGCAGCCTGATCGACACGGATGTTACCGACGATATCCGGAGCGACGTTGCCGCCGGTTGCGCCGAGACTCGTCAATGCCGAGCCGCCCTGAGCACCCTGGAAGAAGGTGCCAAGACCTGTGATCGCAAGGCCCGAGTTGAACAACGGAGCACGGTTGATCACGCGGTTGTCTTCAACACCGATCTGCGCCGACACGCCATTGCCGAACTGCCAGGTGTAGGCAGCCTGGGTAATGCCCGTCGCGTTGTCGTAACCGCCGATCGTGTACGAGGTGTTCTGGTTGCCACCGTAAGCACCCCATGGCGTCTGGAAGCCCGAGATCGCCTTACCGAAGGTGAAGCCTGCAAACTGGACGAACGCAAAATCAAGAGTGATGTTGCCTGACGACGGAGTGGAGCCCGTCGAGTTTTCGAAGTTGCTCGACCAGTAAGTACGTACAACGCCATATTCAGTGGCGGTGCGGGTGTCGATGTTCAGCTGAGCGCGCGAGCGGGTCGTGAAGTAATCCATGTCCCGGCTGCCGGTGTCGAGGGCGTTCGAGTACGCCGTCGCATTGGACTGACCAGGAGCGCCGCCGTGATCCCAGCCCGGCTTGTTGTAGTTGCCGGCGAGGAAGTTAGCGTCGGCCTGGATGTAGCCGCCGAATTTGATACAGGTGTCGGTGCCGGGGATATAGTAGAAGCCGGCGCCATAAAGGGAGCAAATCTTCACGTATTCAACGGCTTTCGCCTTGACTGGAAGATCAGCTGCCTGTGCCCCGGTGATCGCAGCAATACCCGCTGCAGACCCCAGGATAAGGGTCTTCATCTTGCTCATAAAACCTCCAAGTTTGTTTGAGAGACTTGGCACTTCCCCACGCCGCGGATGCCGCCCGCCGCGTGGTTCTTCCAAATCTCCGCTAGCCGCTTGGTGGCCGCACGCCCTCAACGCTCCCGCATGAACGCGAGCGACTAAAGCGAAACCACCTAACGGGACGACCTCGGGATGCCCCCCTACGTCGCTGTGTCGACCATTACTCAAGGTTCATAAACGCGCAACAAAGGAGCGCCATGAAACGGAGCCGTTCCAGCCGTTTTTGGAGACGTGTTGCACAAAGAACACGCGATGACACACTCAGCCCTCTCGTAAACACCTGAAATAAAACAAGTATTCCAAGGACGCATAACACTGCCGGCGGAGGTATCCGAGGAAAGACTGAGGCAAGCAGCAGCCACTTAGAGGGAAAGTGCTGCGAATCAAACGCGTCAGAGTCGTTGACTCACGGCCCAGTCAAGAAGAGCGGCGTGCAATTTGAGATCATCGCGACTTAATGATTGGGCGCTGTCAACGCGTGCGGAAACTACGAGCCTACAAAGGTTCGATCTGGATGTGTTCCGGTCCGGCACCGGACAGATATCGATCGTACATCGCGCGATAGGCCGCCTCGATATGTTTCACGTAGGACGACATATCGAAGAGCTGTCCCGATATCCGATTGACAGAAAGCTTGTGCCTCATCGCAGCAAGCTCGTCCGGTTGTGCAGCCAATTCGGTTGCAGCGGCGATGTACGCATCATTCGTTGTCGTGATGAGTTCGTCGAGGCCAACAGCGTTGACGAGGCTCGCGCCGACACAAGATGGAAATGCCTCTCCTGCACGCGTCAGCACCGGAAGCCCGGCCCACAAGGCATCACTCGCGGTGGCATGGGCATTATAAGGCCACGTATCGAGGAACAAGTCCGCAGCGCGGTACCGCGCCAAATGTTCATCGAGGGTTTCCGTTCTGCCAGCGAATATCAAGCGCGACGGATCGACGTCACGTGCGGCGGCTTCTTTCCTGAGATTGGCCGTCGCCATCGAGTTACCATCGGCCAGCCAAAGCACGCTGCCGGGCGTAGTCTTCAGGATCGTCATCCAGCAATCAAACACGCGCGGATTGAATTTGTAGCTCGCGTTAAAGCAGCAGAAAACGACGCCCGTTTCCGGCAATCCCAATTCCGAGCGCGAAAACAGTTTGTCGGCGATCGTGCGCTGCGTATCCTGCGGCATGAACGATCCTGGCAACGCGACGATCTTCTCCCGATAGTAAGCACGATGCGCCGCAGGAATCGTCACGCGGTCCGCGATCAGATAATCGATGTCATCCGATCCAAGCGTGCCGGGATATCCAAGGTAGTTGATCTGAATCGGCGCAGCACGGGCAGCGAAAATGCCGGGCCGGCTGCTTTGGGTCATGCCCATCAGATCAATCGCGATGTCGATTTCGAGCTCACGTGCAAGCGAGGCGATGGCAACGTCGCTCTTGTCACGAACGTCGAGAAATTTGTCGAAGGCAGCTTCAAGCCGCTTTCTCATAGGGTCTTGCGTGTCAGGTCCGAACGAAAAGGCCGTGACCTGAAATCGCGAGCGGGTATGCCGCTCGAACAGCTCCGCGCACAACAGCGCTACCGGATGGATCCGGAAATCGGCGGAAAAGTATCCGATGCGGAGCACGTCGTGGCGCGGAAGCTTTGAGATGGCAGGCGTAGCGTAATTCCGCGTAACCCTGGCAGCCGTGAAAGCCTCCGCCGCGCGTCCTTGCAGATCCGGATCATCGAGCAGTGCGAACAAGTTAAAGGGGGCCGACGCCTTGCGACCGTCCTTCAGCCTGCTTTCGAGTTCCGCGACCCGTGCGTCCCAATCGGTCCAATCACACGTATAGAGCTTGGTGCTCAGCCAGTTCCCAAATAGAAAATCGTAGTCGGGATCGATGGCAAGCGCCGCCGAATAACTTTCATCCGCCTCGTCGAAACGCTTCAACCCGACGAGTACGCTGCCCCGGCTGACAAGCGCGTCCACATTCCTTGGATCGAGTTTAACAGCGCGATCGAAGCTTGTAACGGCATCGTCCTGAAGACCTGCCCGGCTCAGCGTCTTGCCGCGCTCGAGATACGCCTCAGCATCGCGCGCATTCAGGTGAATAACCGTGTCATAGCTCGCGACCGCCTCACGAAAGCGTCCGAGGTCGTTCAGCAAACCGCCCCGATTGATGTGCGCCGCGCGAAAGTCGGGCTTGGCGGCGATGGCCTTGTCATAACTAGCTAGAGCGTCTTCAAGACGGCTGAGGTGCCGGAGTGTTTTCGCCCTGTTGTAATGGGCGTCGGGGTAGCCCGGCGCGACCGCAATTGCCTTGTCGTAGCTCGCCAGGGCCTCTTCGTATCGATCCAGACGCGCCAGCGCGTTGCCACGATTGCTGAGGGCATCAACGGCCCTGTTCTCAAGCCTGATCGCTGCATCGTAAGCAACCACCGCATCAGCGAAGCGCTCCAGATCGAACAAAACGTTGCCGCGGCTGACATGCGCCTCCGTCAATCGGGGTTCGATGGTGAGTGCCTTGTCGTAGGCGTCGAGCGCGTCACCAAAACGTTTGAGGCCGTTGAGCGCGTTCCCACGATTGCAGTGGGCCCCGGCATCCCGCGGCCTCAACGCAATCACCTTGTCGAAGCAGGCGAGCGCATCTTCAAAACGGTCCAGACTATAGAAACCCGCTCCGAGATTCCCGATCGCAGAGACCGCGGCCGGATCAAGCGCGAGCGCTTTTTGGATCAGTTCGATGCCGCGTTCGGCACGATCGGTCTGCAGCGCAATCACGCCGGCCAGGTGCAAAGCATCAAAGTGGTTCGGCTCGGATTTGAGGACCTGCTTGTACAGGGCCTCTGCCTCGCGAAGGCGCCCCTGTTGGTGGGCGGTGAGCCCCTGCCTGAATTTCTCCTGAGCCGACAAATGCAGCTGCCGCGAATGAGGAGGCCAACATGGCTCCAGGAAAATAATCTAATATTTTCAAAAGTTTAGCAAAAGTGGCGGAGACGGAGGGATTCGAACCCTCGATACCCTTTTCAAGGTATGCTCATTTAGCAAACGAGTGCCTTCAGCCGCTCGGCCACGTCTCCTGCGACGTCCCGTATGCCTCACCCTGCCCGGCGCTGCAAGCCTGAAGGTCACCATCGAACACAAACTTGTTTAAGGTGATCGCCCGCTCCGGTATCGGCACCAGCATGACGGGCGGAACGCGAATGTTCGCACGATTTGTGCCTGCCGGCACGTCGGACAGATCAAGCCCTGGTTGCGCAATGTGATCTTCAGCGAGAACGACACGCGTCGCGATGACGCCCCCGACAAGTTCGAAGACGATCGTTGCGTCATCAGATCGCCGCTTCTTCGTGGCGGCATGGACGACGGATGATCGCGTCAAGCGGCAGGAGGTTCATCGTGGAGTCGCTTCTTGGGCCACAGAGAAACCCGCCGGATGGCCTGTGATGCGCTTGAGGCTCGCGCCTGCTGATGAGCCCTGTGAGATCGGTGCTCCGCAGAGCGAAGCGGTGCACGCGGTCTCAACGTGCTGAGATGCCCCCGAGGCATCCCCGCGATCCGACGACCTCTCACCGGGCGAACTGCTCTGCGACGTCCGTCCGTTCAGTGCGCCGTCATCCAGGCCCGCGCTTCGCGCTGAGCGATTGCGATGTCGGCGTCTGACATCAACTCGGCGACCTCACGGCGCAGCGGGATGGCGTCCGTGCGTCCCTTGAGCGCTGCAAGGTTGAACCACTTGTGGGCGGCGATCAGATCGACCTCACCACCGCGACCGCTCGAATAGAGCATGCCGAGATCAAACAGCGCATCGCCATTTGCATCAACTTCCACCGGCATCGCTGTGCCGACATTGATCGTTCCCTGAAACATCCTGCCTCTCCGTGTCCCGCCGCGTGCGGCTGTTAAGATCAGCCGCAGCGAGCGCGGCCCCTGTCCTTAGTCCGTTTGACATTTCTTTCGCGTTGTCCGGTTGTCCGTCGCCGCGAAAGCCCCTCGCCGTTTGCCGGCTTGTTGAGGCAAATATGGCCCGTAAAATTTGAAGAGCAGTTTAAGTATCGCGATGAACGGAATCTGAACGCGGGAACCGGCCCTGCGCCGAGGAATCGCAGAAACGCCCGTTTTTCAGGGGTTTCTTGAAAGCCGTAAACATCGATTCACCGTGACGGTTGGCGAACCGATAACCATCGGCGGAGCTCGCCAAATTGCGGAAGCTGGCCAGGCTTCATGCCGGCAGCCAGACCACGACGTCGCGTGACGTCCGCAGAGATGAGCCTAATGGGAAGTATGAGTTGAGAGGTTGGCCCGACGGGCCAGAGGAGCTCTTGAGGAACCGCGCCTCACAGGAACTGCACTTCGTAGGTGCTGCCACTCATAAGACGAGGGCGTCGGTGAACACACCCGGGTCGAGATTTCGTCATGCAGGTTGCCGAAGCACCCTGCCAACGAAAATGCGGAGAACCCGCAACAAACGAAGAGCCGCTTGAGCTCCTCTGCCTGATCCGTCCGTTGAGAAGGTCATGCCCCCTCCGTACCCTGATCAGACCGTCTCGCCGGATGTCTCGCCGACACCCTCTTTCGTCGACCAGAACCACCGCTTTAAGTTTCGTCCTTATGGACGAACAAGCTCGGCGGCTCTTGTGACGTCGCCGGCATCAACCTGCCGACTTATTCCATAAGGCGAAGCCTTACTTCTTCTTCTTGGCGACCTTGCGGGTCTTCTTGGCAGTCTTCTTCACTGCCGACTTTGCCTTCTTTACGGTCTTCTTCGCCTTCTTCGCTTTCTTGGCCATGTTGCCCTCCTAAATGAGTGAGATGGCTTAATCGCTGTGTGCACTCGGGAATCGAAATGCACTTCAATCGGATTACACCAACGCGATCAAAAAAACAGCGTCCCGCTTAAGGAAACGTTTACGCCCGAGGCACAACTCCCAACGCAAGCACGTCGTGCGAACTCTTCGACGCGCATGCAAGACAACAAGCATCTCACTTGAATTGCAAATACGACGACGCATCCAACATCAAAGAAGTGACTGTGCCCCAGCGGTTTCTTTCATCGCGATGCAAACGATGCGAGCGCGATCGAATGCAAATGCAAAACGTTTCAACAGACAAAAAGTACCTCGCGCGAACTCTGAGTCGCGTTTTTTGGCAACGAAAATATTTTCGTGAAAAACTGCTTTTCGCGCGATGATTGCTCGCAAGGGTGCCCTTTTTGGGCGAGTCCGGGGAAGCCGATTCGCACACCGGCTCTCTGCGGCGGAGACCTTTGAGGCGCGTCCAAGGTCCAAAGACGGTCATCGTCGAGACGAAAATCAGAGCGAGAGAGTGCCCGTCGACGCGGCAAACGACATCGCGCATCGTTGCATGATGCGCGGTGTCAGTGATGTTCAGAGACCAAGTTTGGTCTTGAGGATGTCGTTCACCGCCTGCGGATTGACCTTGCCGCCGGATGATTTCATCACCTGACCGACGAACCAGCCGACCAGTTGAGGCTTCGCCTTCGCCTGCTCAACCTTGTCGGGATTGGCCGCGATGATGTCGTCGACCACCTTTTCGATCGCGCCGAGGTCGGTGACCTGCTTCATGCCGAGGCTGTCGACCAGCGACTTCGGATCGCCGCCCTTGGTCCAGACGATCTCGAACAAGTCCTTTGCGATCTTGCCGGAGATGGTTCCCTCTCCGATCAGATCGACGATCGCCGAGAGCTGGCTCGCGGAAACGGGCGAGGTCGCGATATCGCCGCCTTCCTTGTTGAGACGGCCAAACAACTCATTGATCACCCAGTTCGCCGCCAGCTTTCCGTCGCGCGCCTTGTCGGTAAGCTTGGCGAGCACGGCTTCGTAGAAGTCGGCGCTCTCCCGTTCGGCGACAAGAACGCTGGCGTCATAAGGCGTTAGCCCGAATTCCTCGATGAAGCGTGCACGCTTCTCATCCGGCAATTCCGGAAGCTTCGCCTTCAGTTCTTCGACAAAGGCGCTCGTGAATTCGAGCGGCAGCAGATCCGGATCGGGGAAGTAACGGTAGTCGTGCGCCTCTTCCTTGGAGCGCATCGACCGCGTCTCTCCCTTGTTGGGATCGTACAGCCGGGTTTCCTGCTCGATGACGCCGCCGTCTTCGAGAATATCGATCTGCCTTCGAGCCTCGTACTCGATGGCCTGCCCAATGAAACGGATCGAGTTGACGTTCTTGATCTCGCAACGCGTACCGAATGGTTCACCCGGCTTGCGCACGGAGACGTTGACGTCCGCACGGAGGTTGCCCTTCTCCATGTCGCCGTCGCAGGTGCCAAGGTAGCGGAGGATGGAGCGCAGCTTGGTGACGTAGGCCCGCGCCTGTTCGGCCGAACGCATGTCCGGCTTGGAGACGATCTCCATCAACGCCACACCGGATCGGTTCAAATCGACGAACGACATGGTGGGGTTCTGATCATGCAGCGACTTGCCGGCATCCTGCTCGAGGTGCAGCCGCTCGATGCCGACGGAAATGCTTTCCCCGTCACCTGTGTCGACGATCACCTCGCCCTCGCCGACGATCGGCGACTTGTACTGGCTGATCTGATAACCCTGCGGCAAATCCGGATAGAAATAGTTCTTCCGGTCGAAGGTCGATTTCAGATTGATCTGCGCCTTCAGGCCGAGGCCGGTGCGGACCGCCTGCGCAACGCACTCCTCATTGATGACGGGCAGCATGCCGGGCATCGCCGCGTCCACCAGAGACACGTGATCGTTCGGCTGGCCGCCGAATTCGGTCGAGGCGCCGGAGAACAGTTTGGAATTCGAGGTCACCTGGGCGTGGACTTCCAGGCCGATGACCATTTCCCAATCGCCGGTGTGGCCCTTGAGGAGCTTTGAAGATTTGACAGGTGCGTTCATGAGGCACTTCTACCCCGCGCGCGCGGGGTAGAAAACCCCTGGAATTTTCAATTCTAGTGGCCCGGTTCTGACATTCGTATGAGTTTGCGGTTAGCTCGTTTACGAATGTCAGAACCTAAGGGACACTAGCAAGAATATGAATCTAGTGCGGTTTTGGATCTGACGTTCGTATGATGGACCAGCGGTTATACCGATACGAACATCAGATCCACCGCACTAGCTCATAGGCTTGCGGCGGATTTCCGGAAAGCCGGATTGGCGCCCGCGGGGGCTTCTAACGGGCTAGGCCCACCAGTGCTTTGGGGTGAAGCTTCCGGCAGCCTGCTCGATCACTGCGCCGAGCGAGAACAATGCCTCCTCGTCGAACGGACGGCCGATCAACTGCAAGCCGAGCGGCAGCCCCTGCCCGTCTTTGCCGGCAGGCACGGCGATGCCGGGCAATCCCGCCATGTTCACCGTCACCGTGAAGATGTCGTTGAGATACATCTCGATCGGATCGGCCTTACCCTTCTCGCCGATGCCGAACGCTGCGGACGGTGTTGCCGGTGTCAGGATCGCATTCACGCCTTGCGCGAACACATCCTCGAAATCCTTCTTGATCAGCGTGCGGACCTTCTGAGCCCGCAGGTAGTAGGCATCGTAATAGCCGGCCGACAGCACATACGTCCCGATCATGATACGGCGGCGCACTTCCGGGCCGAAACCTTCGGCGCGGGTGTTCTCGTACATGTCGATGATGGTGCGGCCATTGACGCGAGCACCGTAGCGCACGCCGTCGTAGCGCGCCAGGTTGGACGACGCTTCCGCCGGCGCCACCACGTAATAAGCCGGCAGAGCGTATTTCGTGTGAGGCAGTGACACCTCCACAAGTTCAGCGCCTGCCGCCTTCAGCCAGTCCGCTCCCTGCCCCCACAGCTTCTCGATTTCGCCGGACATGCCATCGAGGCGGTATTCCTTCGGAATACCGATCTTCATGCCCTTCACCGACTTGCCGATCGCGGCTTCATAGTCCGGGACCGGCCGATCAACCGACGTGGTGTCCTTGGGGTCATGACCTGCCATCGAGCGCATCAGGATCGCGGTGTCGCGCACCGTGCGCGCGAACGGTCCGGCCTGGTCGAGCGATGAGGCGAAAGCGACGATGCCCCAGCGTGAGCAGCGGCCATAGGTTGGCTTGATTCCGACAATGCCGGTGAACGCGGCGGGCTGGCGGATCGAACCGCCGGTGTCTGTCCCCGTGGCACCGAAGCAGAGATTGGCCGCGACCGCGGCCGCCGAACCACCGGACGAACCGCCCGGAACGAGGTTCGTGTCCGAACCTTCCCGCCGCCAGGGATTGATGACGGGACCGAATGCCGACGTCTCGTTCGACGAGCCCATCGCAAACTCGTCGTTGTTCAGCTTGCCGAGCATCACCGCGCCGTCGCGCCACAACTGCGAGGTGACGGTGGATTCATAGGGCGGGATGAAGTTGCCGAGAATCTTCGAACATGCCGTGACGCGCACACCGTTGGTGGCGAACAAGTCCTTTACCCCGAGTGGAATACCCGCAAGCGGACCGGCTTCGCCCTTTGCGATCTTGGCGTCCTGCTCGCGCGCCTGAGCCCGGGCCTGATCCGGTGTCTCGAGCACATACGCGTTGAGCGCCCGCGCCTTCTCCATGGCGGCGAGATGCGCATCGGTCAGTTCCAGAGCGGTGAAGGATTTCTGCGTGAGGCCCTCACGGGCATCCGCAAGCGTCAGCGAAGTCAGATCAGTCATTCATCAACCGGGTCGCAGGAAAAGGGGGATTTGTTCTTGAGCTTTTCGGCGTCGCTCTTCTGGATTTCTTCGATCAGCATATCCATCGCCTTGTCGGGATCGGCGACTTGTCCCGCGCGCTCCATTGCATCGAGATATTGCAGGTAGGCGGCATAGGACTTTTCGTCATCGCACAGCAGGCACATGGCATTGCCTCACGAGTATGGTGGAGGAGTTATTCGACAACCTTCGGCACCAGAAAGAAATGATCTTCGGTCACCGGCGCGTTGGCCAGCACCTTGTCGGGGATTTCGCCGTCATTGACGACATCCGCGCGCTTTTTCATCTCCATCGGCATGACAGAGGTCATCGGCTCGATCCCGTCGACATTCACTTCCGACAGCTGTTCGACGAACGCCAGAATAGCATTCAACTCGCCCTGCAGATGGGCCACTTCCTCATCCTTGACGGCAATGCGCGCAAGATGCGCGATCCGGCGGACGGTGGCGGTATCGACTGACATATCCAGGAGACTCCGGGGCGACTGCTCTGTTCCGCCCGCCCTATAGAGCATTTTGGCGCGGATCGCCAACGTCAAATGATCCCGGGCGATCAGGACGCCGGGAAATAATGGCAGAAACTTCAAAAGGTTGTGCGACCCAGCCCTGGTGTCCCGAATCCGGAATTCGCCGGGATCAGGGCTGCTCGTTCCGGGAAACGGCGTTTTTCAGTGTCTCGAATGGCGACTGGTTGTCTTCGGTGTACAGCGTGACAATGCTGTAGATCTGGTCAACCCGATCACCGGAGCGCGTGAAAGGCAGCAGCAGCCGTTCATACTGCACGCTTGCGCCGTTTTCGTCTTGGACAACGGTCGAATTGAACGCAGGTAACCGCAGATCGACCACGCGACGGTAGGTTTTCAACCCTCTTTCGCGAATAGACGGCTCCATGACGTCATTCAGATAAAGCCCGACGCAATTGCGATTGTTCATGCGATCGATGTCGGAGCCTTGATACCGAATCAAGTAGCGGGGCTCACCGTCCTGCCGCTCAACATCGAGCAACAACAGCTTCTCGCGTAACCGGGCGAGATCTTCATCGTGAACGGCGGATGCAAGCGGCAGCACCTCTCCCCGTTTCGAGCGGTCCCATAGCTTAAGCATACCGATTTGCTGAACACAGCGAATACGGTCACGACCGAAAAAGTCGGTTTGATCCTGATTGGTCAAAGGGAGAATCCAGTGCGGGCGAGGCGGTGGATGAATGCGCCGACTCTCGTCAAATCACAACCATAACTTGTGCATGGCGGATTATTTTTAGCGCAGGGCAAATCGCGGAACAGCCTGGCTGCTCGGGTTGCTGCGAAACTGACCAAGCCAGGCGTAGCCGCGAGCGATGAGACGCGTAGACCGGAACCCTCGCCATTCCGTTTTTCCGCGTTATGTCGCCGTCCGCTGCTTGGCGAACCAGCGCCGCAACGCCACCAGCGCCCAGATGGCTTCGACCACACCGAAGGGCCATGCCCCTTGGAGAAAACCGTAGGCCGATCCCAACGCGCAAGCCACGGCGAATCCGAAGATGAACCACGGGCTGCGATCTTCCAGGGCATAGCAGACCAGCATTGCTGTCACGGCAAACAGCCCGAATAACGTCAACCCGTCCACTGCCGATCCCCTCACCGCTTTGCAACGCTTGTACCGCACATGCTATGCGACAACATGCCCGCCTTGATATTACCGCTGATCGAAGCCGTTGCGCACTGGCCATCACGAGGCGCCCTGATCGGGCTCGATCTCGGCACCAAGACCATCGGCGTCGCCGTGTCCGATCCGGACCGCAGACTGGCAACGGGTATAGAAACCATTCACCGCAAGACCTTTACCGCGGATGCCGCCCGGCTGCTTGAACTGGCCAACGAGCGCAAGGTCGCAGGCTTCATCCTTGGACTTCCCATCAACATGGATGGCAGCGAAGGACCTCGGGCTCAGTCGACCCGCGCCTTCGCCCGCAATTTTTCAAAGCTCACCCCCCTCGCGATCGGCTTGTGGGATGAGCGGCTGTCGACCGTCGCCGTCGAGCGCGAGTTGATCGAAATGGATATGAGCCGCGCCAAACGCGCCAAAGTGATCGACGAGCACGCAGCGATCTTCATCCTGCAGGGTGCGCTCGATCGCCTGACGGCACTGGGCCGCTCGGCTGGAGATCAGTGACCGATGCTGCCTGTGGTCGTGGCCATTGTGCCCATATTTCTGCTGATCGTGATGGGTTTCGTCCTGCGTCGTATCCTGCTCAAGGAAGACATATTGTGGAGCGGCACCGAACGGCTCGTTTACTACGTGCTGTTTCCGGCACTGCTGTTCCAGAGCCTCGCCCGGGCCAAGCTTGCGGAAGTCCCCTTCGCGGGCGTCGCAGGAGCCTTGCTCATTGCAGTGTTCCTGATGGTGGCGCTGTGTCTGGCGCTGCGGCCACTGTTGATGAAGCGGCTCGGCGTCAGCGGACCGACCTTCACATCGATCTTTCAGTGTTCCTGCCGCTGGCAGACCTATGTAGGGCTCGCGGTCGCGGGCAGCCTTTACGGCGCTGTCGGCCTCACCCTCGCCTCGGTGGCGATCGTCGCGATGATTCCGGTTCTCAACATCACCGCCGTCTGGGTGCTGGCTCGCTATGCCTCACCCACGCGGCTGTCCTGGCCCCGCATCCTTTTGGCGATCGCCCAAAACCCGTTGATCTGGGGGTGTGCGGTGGGTATGGCGTTCAACCTGTCCGGTCTCGCGCTCCCCTTATGGGCGAATGAATTTCTCGACGCCTTGGGACGTTCGTCACTCGCGCTGGGATTGCTTGTCGTCGGCGCGGGTCTGAAGCTCAAGGGCGTACTGCGTCCAGACGGACCGGCGCTGCTGGGCTGCTTTCTCAAACTGATCGTGATGCCGGCATTCGCCATCTCGCTCGGCATCGCGTTCGGACTTTCAGGTGCGAGCCTGGCGATCGTCGCATGCTGCGCCTCGGTGCCGACCGCATCGAGCGCCTATTTACTTGCGCGCCAGATGGGAGGCGATGCGCCGTTGGTGGCGGAAACCCTGACCCTCCAGACCGTGCTCGCCATCATTACCATGCCGATCGCCATTGCGCTCGTGAAGTAGCGGTCCTTTGCTTCCAACATTCGCTTGAGGAACTCGCGACCGCGTGGGAGCGAATGTCAAATCCGCCCCACTCGAGTGGCGTCTTGCAATTAGCGAACTCTCTTGCGGCTAGGGGGCAGAGGTTCCGTCTACTTACCAAGTGTAACGCAACGTGCCCGTTCCGGCATACGTTTGGGAGTTTCCGGACAATTCGGTATCAAACCGGGCGAGCACGGACCAGGCAGGTGTCATGAATAACTCGGCACCGGCCGAAGCGAGCAGCGTGTCCTTCGCCGGCACTGCCCCACCGACAACAAAGCCCGAGCCGGGAAGCGACTGGAAGGCCGCCGTCAGCGATGGATCACTGACCCAGTCATGAGCCCATGCGAGGCGACTGCGGAGCGTGAGCAACGCATTTGAGTTGAGGAGCATCGTGCGATCGTAGCGCATGCCAAGTTCGCTCCGCGTATCGGTTGCGTCACGCGAACCGTATGACAATGCCAGCGCTCCACCAGCGACATCCGTCTCGTTGTAGCCCGGGGTGTGGAAAGCCTGTGCCTGCACGGCGGCATATGGCGTGATACCACCAAACAGCGTCGTGAAGCGATAGCCGCTTTCCAGCCGCCCGCCGTAGCTCTGCGCACCGAAGTTTCCCGTGAGATGGTCGCCGGCCAATGCATAACGGTCGGTCGACATCCAGTGGTTGGCAAATGCGAACGCGGCGGACGCATAGGCGCTTCCCCATCGCCTCGAACCGTAGAGCCCCGCCTGAAAGGCATCGCTTTTGCCGCCACCGAGCCCACCGGCAAGCCCCCAGCTGGTACCAGCTCCGGCAAAAGCAAAGCCCACGGCGGTGTCAGGCGAGAAGTGATAGTCGGCTCCGCCGGCAGAGCCATAGATACGCGCAGTGCTATCATGCGAGCCGGATGCGATATCTCCGCCGGTTTTGCTGGAGCCGCCGAAGCCGGAAGCCCATATATTCCACCGTGGCTCGAAGGATTGCGGTTCTTTGATCGCTGACTTGAACACGGAAGCATAAGCGCGAGCAACATCAGGCGACATGTCGCGCTCCGCGGCGAAACCGAGCGCCGGTCCGCCGGCCTGTCCCGTGCCGCCCACCGTGGGATCGAGCATGACCCCGAAAAACCTGTTCATGAGCTGGAATGCGCCCTGCTGCGCGCCCGTTGCCGCCTCTCCTGAAGCCTGCGACAGCGCATCGCCAAGACGGCTCCCGCTGAGACTGAAGAAATTGGAGAAACTGGGGGGCAGCATACCGCCGTTGTTGAAGTAATCATTGATCGTATTGGCGACGTTCTGCTGGTTACGCCCAAGCCCCTGCCCTGCGCCGAGAACCGCCGACGAGATCATCAGCACCGCGTCGTTGGCCGTGTAACCGAGCGAGGTGACGAAACCTGGCATGCTTGTCTGCAGCGTATCGAATGTCGTGCCGCCCAATCCACCAGCCGCAGAAAGAAGAGTATAATTGCCCTTCGTATAATTTCCGGAAGCAAAACTGACATAGGCGGTGCCGGCGAGGTTTGCCGTCCCGGTGATGTCCGTGTGCCCGGCTGCTGTCGGCGAAACCTGTACGGCGTATGTCGCGCCGGTGTCGAACATCAGATTGCCATTCACTGTCAGAGCCGTGGTGGTACTGCCGGGGGCCAGCGTGCCACCGCCGGCAACTACCGTTGACGGGAGAAAACCTGAGCCCCCGACTGATCCGCCCGCGTTCACTTGGACTCCACTTGACGACACGATCGAGCCATCGATCATCAAGCGTCCAGCGTTGACCGTCGTTGCACCGGTGAAAGTGTTGGTGCCCGAGAGCACCAGCGTGCCGGTGCCAGCCTTGGTCAACGCCGTCGGCGCACTGCCATTCTCAATAACACCACTGAAGATCGTTGAGCTGTTGTTGCCGTTGGCTGTCAGCGTCGCCGCACTCCCACCGCCGTTGGTGACCGTCCCGGCTCCAGCCAGCGCGCCGATCGCCTGATCGAAGCCATTGAGGTCCAGGACACTGTTCGCCGTCACCGTTGTCGTCGAATTGGCACTCAATGCATTGGCTCCGCCGCCCTTCAAGGTCGCCGCAGCACTCGCCGTTCCATTGCCGACGAAGGTGTCCGCGGTGTAGGTGTTCGGGCCGTTCAGCGTGAGCACGTCTGTGGTCGCACTGGCGGATGTGCCAAGGATGTTGATGTCGCCGGAGCCGGCAATGCTGTTCAGCGAGTTCGCGCCGGTGACGGCAATATTCGGATCGCCCCAGACATTGACGGTGTTGGCAATCTGCACGCCCGCAAGGTGCAGCGTCGTGTTGGGATCGAGCATCACGGCCCCGGTCCCAAGCGCGTCGTTATTCGCCAGACTCAATGTCCCCGCGGCGACCCACGTGCCGCCGCTATAAGAATTGGCGCCGGACAGCGTCAGGTCGCCGGTCCCGGCCTTGACGAGCATGCCGCCAGTCGCCCCGGAAGCGGAACACGCGTTGCCGCCCGCACCGCAGTCGCTGATTATACCGCTGACCACCGTGCTTTGGTTGTTGCCACCGACAGTCAACGCGTTGCCGCCGAGGTAAAAGTCTCCGGCACCCGCAATCGAACCGGCGCTCAGCTTGTGGTCACCGTTGGGTCCGCTGCTGGCGGAGAAATCGACCTTACCACCTGCATTGTTCGTGATCGCTGCATTGCCGGCCGTGCTGGTGTTGCTGAAGAAAAGCATACCGCTGTTGGTGATCGCTGCGTTGCCCGCAGTGCTCGTGTCCAGGAACGACATGAAATTGCTGTTGTTCAGGGCGACATTGCTGGCGCTGGTGCTATTTCTGAAGAACACAAGACCTGCATTGTCGATGCTGGTCACCGCGCCCAGATCGGTGTTGATCAGTTGAAGAGTGCCGACTGGGCCGACCGTCACGTTGTCGACGATGCTGCCCTTGGCCGTGGCATCCCCCAGCACCAGCAATCCGCCATTGACCGTCGTGCCGCCGGTGTAGGTGTTGGCGCCGATGAGCGTCAGCGCGCCACTTCCCGCCTTCACCAGCGCGCCGCCGGTCGCTCCGGGCGTGTTGCAAGCGGTCCCGCCTGCGCCGCAATCGCTGATGACGCCACTGACCGTCGTGTTGAAGCCATCGTTGAGCGTGAGGGTATTACTGCCCAGATAGAAATTGCCGGCGCCCGCAAGACTCGCGGCGTTGAGCTTACCGTCACCTGCGGGACCCGTGCTCCCGGCGAAATCGACCACGCCGCCCGCATCGTTCGTGATGAAAGCATTGATGGGATTCGTGTTGCCGTGAAACTCCGTGACACCGGAATTATTGATACGCTGAATCCCGCTCAGGTTCCCGTTGACGGCGCTGAACGTCGTCCCGCTTCCGACGTTCACGCTGCCGACGATGCTGCCAGCCGTCATCGCATCACCGATCTGCACCGTTCCCGCGCTGATCGTCGTGCCGCCGGTATAGGTGTTGGCGCTCGTGATCGTCAGCGTACCTGTTCCGGTCTTGACCAACGATCCGCCGACGGCGCCAGCGTTCTGGCAATCGTTCCCGCTCGCGCCGCAGTCGCTGACGGCACCACTCAGCGTCGTATCCTGGTTGTTGCCGCCGATAGAGAGCGCATTGCTGCCCAGATAGACATTGCCGTCGCCGATGATCGCGCCAATGCTGAGCTTGTGATCGCTATTCGGGCCGCTGCTCCCCGAGAAGTCGACGACCGCCCCGGCATTGTTCGTGATGACAGCGTTGCCGCCCGTGCTGGTGTTGCCGAAATTGATGACACCCCCGTTGTTGTTCTGGATCGTCGCGTCGCCCCCGGTGCTGCTGCCGGTGAAATTGACGATATGGTTGTTGGTGATGCTGGCGTTTTCAGCGTTGCTCCCCCCTCCAATATCGAGGGTGCCGTCATTGACGATGGCGGCGTGGCCAAGCTGGCTGGCATTGAAGCCGACAACAGCCGTGGATGTCAGATTGTTGATTATGGCGTTATCGGCGGTTGAGTGCGACTCGAAGGAGACAGCACCGTTGCCGCTGTTGTTGATGACGACATTCCCCGCCGTCGCGGCGTTCGAAAAGGTCAGAAAATAATCATTGCTGAGGGTAACGGTGTTGCTTCCGTTATTGATGATACCGGCGCCGGAGAGAAGCAGGGAGACAGGGAGGGTCACGTCGTAGGAGTAGTTCGGCGCGCTGGCATCGAACGTCCAGCCCCGCATAGTAAGAGTGCCAAAGGGCAAGGATGACGACAGGTTTGTACTACCCGACGCGCCGAAATAAGCCATTCCGGTCGGAACGGCTCCGCCCGCCCAGTTGGCAGGGTCGCTGACGTCGCCGGATACGCCGCCGATCCAGGTCGCATCCTGCGCACGCGCTGCGCCGGACGGCAGCGCAAGAGCGACGGCAAGCGCGAAGGCCGCCAGCCTCCCCGGAAATATGACAAATGAGCTTGTCGTCCAGAGCATTCCTTTTGACAACCCGATACCCCCCCGAAGAAGGATTGTCTCTCCCCGCATTTCACCCCTCTCGCAGTCGCTCGCGCGCAACAAGTCCACGCTCGCCGACACCCGTGGCAAAAGCCAAGGTCCCGAAGGCAGAGCGATATTTACGGTTACGCTGCCCGGCGAACCGAAGGCGGCGCTTGATAGGGAGATTGAGGTTTCCTGTCGCCCCCGGACAGCCGCTGTTTGGCTAACAAGTCATGAGCTTGCGCGTAACGCGGACCATTGCACTCAGGTGGTCGAGCTCTAACCGGCGCGGCAATCCGGCCAACGGTAGTGCTGAGTAGCTGCAACAGCCGCCGCGACTGCGGGGCTGTGCGGCCGGCCCGCGACCGTTGCCATGCTGATCTGCCGGAATACTTCCGGATCGACCAGTGGGCGCATCTCGAGCCCCGGCAACAGCGGCAGGTTTTCAGGCATCACGGCGCAACCGAGTCCTGCCCGGACCAGCGACTGGATCCAGTCTTCGCGCTCGCCGACATAGCGCACGTTCACGGCATTATAGGGCTTGGCGACGCCAAGCCGGGCAAGGTTCGAGGGAAATTCGCAGTGCAGCCGCTTAATGTAATCCTCGCCCTCAAGCTCGCGCATCGACACCGCTGTCATTTCGCTGAAGCGGTGGCCGGCAGCAAACGAGATATAGAATGCCTCCCGAAACAGCGGCACCACACGGATTCGCTCGTCCAACTCAGGCGAACTGGTCAGAGCGATGTCGATTTCTCCGCTGAGCAGCGCACCTTCCAGCTCTTCGCAATTGGCTTCCCAGATGTGGAGTTCGAGATCGGGCGCCTGATCCCGCAGAGCGGTGAGATAGCCGGTCAGCACGCTTGCGCCGATCGATGCAAATATCCCGAGCTTCAACCGCGAACCCGCGAGCCTGGTATAATCCCTGGCCTCGCGTTTAGCCGCGTCGGCGGCACTGCTCATGACAGAAAAATGCTCGAGCATCAGGCGGCCGAGATCGGTCAGATGCGTCAGGTGTCGCTCGCGCCGGAAGAGTTGCCCGCCCAACTCTTCTTCCAATTGCCGGATCGCGCGGCTGAGCGAGGGCACACTCACGCCACACTGCTCGGCGGCGCGCGTGAAATTCAGCGTCTCCCCCGCTTTGAGGAAGTAGCGTATCTGGTGCATTTCCATGATCAGCCCCTGATCGATCCCCAGGACGGGTCGAGCCAATTGTAAGCGCACTCATGGATGCATCGCCAGTGCGGTGCATCGCATATCTGAAAAGCATCGTCGGACGCCCGGCGAGGACGGAGAATGAACAACTCGATGATTGACACAACAGTTACGCTGAGCCGGCGTTACACTGGAGTTCGTGTAAGCGTTGGGAAACACCAGATCCGGATCGACAGGGGCATTGAACTTGGACCCGGACGAATCTCCAAGGTCGGTAGCCCCTCACGAATAGTATGCAAGCCAGAGCGTCTGGATCGTCGCAGCCAGGTTGTTGATCCCGTGTAGGATCACCGTCAGCCAGAGCGAATTGGTGCGATAGCGCAAATAGCCAAACAGCAAGCCGATCGAAAACACCTGCGCGAGGAAGAACCAGTTGTACTGCATGTGCATCGCGGTCCATACCGCTGACGACAGCAGGATAGCGCCGAACGGCCGCAGAAACGATTCCGACCATCCGCGATAGAGAAACCCGCGCGCAAGCAATTCCTCCGTCAGCGGTGCAGCGACGCAAAAAGCAATGACCAGCAGCCAGAGCGCACCGTCGTTCTGGGCCGTCTTGAGCACGTCAATCATAAAGCCCGGTGAACTCTCGTGGCCCGCGAGACGACTGATGACCTCCCAGGCCAGCAGCAAAAGGACAAGTCCGCCGACACCCGCCCCAAGCATCCGCCACGACGGCCAGCGCAGTGCCAGATAATCGGCGAACCCCACCCCAGACCATCGCGTCGCAACCCACAGCACGAGCAATATCGCCGGCAATCCCATGATGACGGACAGGGAAATCACCCGGCCGTTCGCAGCCAGATTCATCATGGAATTGAGGTTGAACGGATCGCCGTTGACGACGAGGAAGTAGACCACGCCCGCGATCTGCCCCGCGAACATCGCCGCGAACAGCACAAGCCCCCACACGCTGGTGCCGAAGAATTTCCACACCCGTGGTTCGCGGCTTTTGCCGGACGGCGAAACGGGCGCAAGATCTGTTGGGCCTTCAGCAATGCTCATGACAACTCCGATAAGAAATTTAAGTCGTTCTCAAACAGGTCAGGCCGGCAACGCACGATCGAGCAAACCGCGGAGGCTGTCGTCCGGCAGATCAACCGCGCCATAGAGATTCCCGTGACCGGCAGCCAGCCGCGTCGCCGCGAACAGTTCGGCGTGCTTTGGCGCAACTGCGTTCAGCGCAGCGGTCGCAGCAACCAGCGCCAGCTTCTCCACCGCAAGGCGCGCGATCCGTTCCGCATCCGGCTGCCGGAACGCTTTTGCAATGAAGGCCACGGCCTCGACCACACCCGGCACGCCTGAGGTCTGATCGACAAGCGTGCGCAGGACATCGGCGGCGGCATCCGCCTCGCGCGACAAGGCCCGCAGCACATCGAGGCACATGACGTTACCGGAGCCTTCCCAGATGGCGTTGACCGGAGACTCCCGATAATGCCGGGCGAGGATGCCCTCCTCGACATAACCGTTGCCGCCCATGCACTCCATCGCCTCGTAGAGGAATCCCGGTGCGCTCTTGCAGGTCCAGTATTTCACCACCGGCGTCAGCAGACGCATGTAGGCCGCCTCCCCCCGTACAGTCGGCGCGAGATCGAACGACCGGCACAGCCGCATCACCAGCGCGGTGGAGGCCTCCACATGCAGCGCCATGTCCGCCAGTACGTTTTTCATCAGAGGCTGATCGACGAGATGCTTCTGAAACACGCTGCGATGGCGCGCATGATGGAGCGCGTGAGCGAGCCCCGAGCGCATCAGGCCGACGGAGGCAAGCGAACAGTCCTGGCGTGTGAGCGAGACCATCTGGATGATGGTCGGGACACCGCGCCCCTCTTCACCGAGCCGTAATGCATACGCATTGTCGAACTCGACTTCGGATGACGCGTTTGAGCGATTGCCGAGCTTGTCCTTCAGCCGTTGAAAATGAATGCCGTTGACGCTGCCATCCGGCGCAAAGCGCGGCATGAAGAAGCAGGTCAATCCGCCTTCCGCCTGTGCCAGCACCAGGAACGCGTCGCACATCGGCGCCGACATGAACCATTTGTGCCCGGTGATGCGATAGGCGTCGCCGTCGCGCTCGGCACGGGTCAGATTGGCCCGCACATCGGTACCGCCCTGCTTCTCGGTCATGCCCATGCCCATGGTCATGCCGCGCTTCTGCCACCACGGAGCAAACGCCGGATCGTAGGACCGCGTGCCGAGGACCGGCATGATTTTGGCGCGCAAGGCCGGCTCGGTCGCGAGCGCACCGACCGCCGCGCGGGTCATCGTGATCGGACAGAGATGACCGGTCTCGACTTGTGATGCCATGAAGAACCGCGCTGCGCGCACGACTTCGGCGGCGCCACCGGCGGCCTCTCCGTTTTCAGTCCATGTCGAATTGTGGATGCCCGCATGGGCGCTGTAGGCCATCAACTCATGATAGGCCGGATGAAACTCGACCTCGTCACGGCGATAGCCCCGCGCATCGAACAGTTTCAGCTTCGGCGTATTCTCGTTGGCAAGTCGGCCGCGCTCCGCCATCGCAGCCGAGCCCCAATGTTTGCCGAACTCCGACAGCTCCGCCGCAGCCTCGCCGCCACCGTTTGCAGCCACCGCGTCGACCAGCGGCTGGTCGAACGCGAACAGATCCACGTCCTCGAACGGCGGGGACTGATTGAAGACCTCACGGGTGTCGTGTCTGACGAGCGTCATTGGTGTCTCCCGTGTTCTCGCCCAAGGGTTTCCTGCCCCATCATATCAGCGCGGCCGCACGACCGGAAAATCGAAGGCCGTGTTCCCGCCGCCCGCCAGCGAGAAATGCCACCATTCCAGCCGATAGTTGACGAAACCTTGCTTCGCCATGGCGGAAACGAGTGTATCGCGCCATTTGCGCTGCTGCGGTGAGATCGCTTTCGAGTTGGTATGGGCCTTCTCATCGGAGCAGTCGTAGCCCGCTCCCATATCGACGCTGCTGTCCGGTGCGCGCAGGTTGGCCGGGGCCGTGCAATCGGCGTAGGCCGCCTGCGGATCGAATGGTGCCGACGGTGCGGCCGGCAATTTCACGAGGGTCAAATCCACGGCTTTCCCGGTGGAATGACCGGAGTGCTTCGCGATGTAACCGAGACGGAACAAGTCCTCCTTGCGCATCTTCGGATTGTAGAGATGCTGTGAGGGCGTTTCATGGCCATCCTGCGCCCAGGCATACATGTCATCGACCGCTCGCTGTGGGCGATAGCAGTCATACATTTTCAGCGAGAGGCCCTGCGGCTTAAGATTCTGCTGCACACGCTTCAGAGCGGTCGCCACGTTGCGTGTGACAATGCATTCCCCCGCGTCGTAACCGCGCAGCCGGCGCCCGACGAAATTGTTGGCGGTGGCATAGCGGATGTCCTGGATGATGGTCGGATCGACGTCGCGCAGAAACACGAAATCGCCCGGCAGCGGCGCTGCGGCATGCGCGCCGAGGACGGGGCTGCCGAGAGCGGCAACCAATAGCGCAGTTATGAGTTTCATGAGGCCGCCCCCGATTTTTGTGACTTCCGGGACAAACCCGGCAACGGCGGCGAAAATACGAAAAATGTTCCGGATATCGGCCCCCATCGGCAGGGGAAAACTCCGCAGCCGCCGAATCCGCCTTGCCCGGCCGCGCAAGTCTGCCTATAGCTCTTGCTTTAATGACCCTTGCATCGAAATCGTCTTTTGTCCTCGGGCACCGGCATCTGCTGGGCATCGAAGGGCTTTCCGCCGCCGACATCACCGGCCTCCTGGATCTCGCCGAAGAATATGTCGAACTGAATCGGCAGGTGGACAAGAAGCGCACCAACCTTCGGGGGCGCACCCAGGTCAACCTGTTCTTCGAAGCCTCCACCCGAACGCAGTCCTCCTTCGAACTCGCCGGCAAGCGCTTGGGCGCCGACGTCATGAACATGTCCGTCTCCTCGTCTTCGATCAAGAAGGGCGAGACGCTGATGGATACGGCGGTGACCCTGAACGCCATGCATCCGGATATTCTGGTGGTGCGCCATCATGCCTCCGGCGCGGTGGAACTGCTGGCGCGCAAGGTTGACGGCTCCGTGATCAATGCCGGCGACGGCGCCCACGAGCATCCCACCCAGGCGCTGCTCGATGCGCTGACCATCCGCCGCAACAAGGGTCATCTCGACGGCCTGCTGGTCGCGATCTGCGGCGACGTGCTGCATTCGCGCGTGGCGCGCTCCAACATCATTCTGCTGAACGCCATGGGCGCGCGCGTCCGCGTCGTCGCGCCCTCCACGTTGCTTCCTCCGGGCATCGAACGGATGGGCGTGGAAGTCGCGCGCGACATGCGCGAGGGACTCGACGGCGCAGACATCGTCATGATGCTGCGGCTGCAGCGCGAGCGGATGAACGGCTCGTTCGTGCCTTCAACGTCCGAGTATTTCCACTACTTTGGCCTCGACCAGAACAAGCTTGCCTACGCCAAGCCGAATGCGCTGGTGATGCACCCGGGCCCGATGAACCGGGGTGTCGAAATCGACTCCATCGTGGCGGACGGCGCGCAGTCGCTGATCCGTGAACAGGTCGAAATGGGAGTGGCGGTTCGCATGGCGGTGCTCGAAGCACTGGCCCGCAACCTGCCGAACGCGTGACGCCATGCTGACAGAACGCCGCCCCATCCTGCTCGCCAACGCCCGCCTGATTGACCCGTCGCGCGACCTCGACGGTCCAGGTGACGTCTTGATCGCCGACGGCATCATTCGCGATGCCCGCCGCGGCATCGGCGCTGCCGGTGTCCCCGAAGGCACAGACATTATTAATTGCGCCGGCAAGGTCGTCGCACCTGGCCTCGTCGACATGCGCGCCTTCGTCGGCGAGCCTGGCGCAGGCCACCGCGAGACCTTTGCGTCTGCGAGTCTCGCCGCCGCCGCCGGTGGCATCACCACCATCATCTGCCAGCCAGATACCAATCCGGTGATCGACAATTCGGCGACGGTCGACTTCGTCATGCGTCGCTCCCGTGACACCGCGATCGTCAACATTCACCCCATGGCCGCACTCACCAAGGGCCTGAAGGGCGACGAGATGACCGAGATCGGCCTGCTCAAGGCGGCCGGCGCCATCGCCTTCACCGATGGCGACAAGAGTCTGATGAACGCGCAGGTGATGCGCCGCGCGCTGACCTATGCCCGCGATTTCGATGCGCTGATCGTGCAGCACACCGAAGATCCCAATCTCATTGGCGAAGGCGTCATGAACGAGGGCGAATTCGCCTCCCGCCTCGGCCTGATGGGCATTCCGACGGCATCGGAAGCGATCGTGCTCGAACGCGACATGCGCCTCGTCGCATTGACCGGCGGACGCTATCACGCGGCGTCGCTGACCTGCGTCGAGTCCCTCGAAATCCTGAAGCTTGCGCGTGACGCGGGTCTCAACGTCAGCGCGTCGGCCTCGATCAATCACCTGACGCTGAACGAAAACGATATCGGCCCGTACCGCACGTTCCTGAAACTGTCACCGCCTCTGCGCACTGAAGAGGATCGCAGGGCGCTGGTGGCCGCCGTCGCATCGGGGCTGATCGACGTGGTCATGTCTGATCACAATCCGCAGGACGTCGAGGTCAAGCGCCTGCCGTTTGCGGAAGCAGCCCCCGGCGCCATCGGCCTCGAGACCATGCTGCCCGCGGGTCTGCGCCTTGTTCACTCCGGCGACCTCGAGCTGAAGGCTCTGATCCGCGCGATGTCGACCCGCCCGGCCGAACTGCTCGGCCTGCCCGGCGGCACGTTGCGTGCGGGCGCACCTGCGGATGTTATTGTGATCGACCTCGACACACCGTGGATTGTTGATCCCGCCGATCTCAAGTCGCAGTGTAAAAACACGCCGTTCGACGAGGCGCGGTTCTCAGGCCGCGTCGCCCGCACCATTGTCGGCGGCCGCACCGTTTATGAACATGTGTGAGGACGCATGATTGGCACCCTCCTGCTCGCTCTCGTCTTTGGTTATCTCTGCGGCTCGATCCCGTTCGGATTGGTCCTGACCAAGCTCGCCGGCACGCAAGACCTGCGTTCGATCGGCTCGGGTAACATCGGTGCGACCAATGTGCTGCGCACCGGCAACAAGGGCCTCGCTGCGGCAACCCTGATCGGCGACATGCTGAAGGGCACCGTGGCAGTCATCGTCGCGGGCCAGTTCGCAGGACCGAACGCCGCCATTGCGGCAGGCCTCGGCGCATTTCTCGGCCACCTCTTCCCGATCTGGCTGAAGTTCAAGGGCGGCAAAGGCGTCGCCACTTACATCGGCGTCCTGCTCGGACTGTTCTGGCCGGCCGCGCTGGCGTTCTGCGCGATCTGGCTCGCGGTCGCTTTCATCTTCCGCTACTCGTCGCTCGCGGCCCTCGTTGCAAGCGCTGTCACACCGCTGCTGCTGTTCTGGTCGCAGCACCAGAACCTCGCCGCGCTGTTTGCCGTTCTCTCCGCCATGCTGTGGATCATGCACCGCGCCAACATCAAGCGGTTGCGTGAAGGCGCCGAAGGCAAGATCGGGAAGAAGAGCTAGCCGAAACAACGCTCGGCTCTCGTATTCATCTTCATCAGACGGTTGAAGACCGCCTGAAGTTGCGCAATGCTGCCCGCTAGTGTCCCTTGGGGGCGGCGCCGTTGAGCATACAGCAAGACGACACACTCAAGCTGACCGACGCACAGCGCATCGACTGGCTGCGGCTGATCCGCAGCGAGAATGTCGGACCGCGTACCTTCCGCTCCCTCCTCAACCATTTCGGCAGTGCGCGCGACGCTCTGGAGCGGCTGCCGGAGTTTGCACTGCGCGGCGGCGCCGGCAGGCCGGGACGCATCTGCACTGTGGATGACGCCGAGCGGGAGATCGCTGCCGGCTTCAGGCTTGGTGTCGCGCTGCTGGCGCCCGGCGAGACCGGTTACC
Organism: Bradyrhizobium sp. SYSU BS000235; assembly: GCF_049747295.1. Lineage (NCBI taxonomy): Bacteria > Pseudomonadati > Pseudomonadota > Alphaproteobacteria > Hyphomicrobiales > Nitrobacteraceae > Bradyrhizobium > Bradyrhizobium sp. SYSU BS000235. Next base: position 4,888,014 of record NZ_JBMHJM010000001.1, on the reverse strand, counting down.
CGCCTCGCCTCGCGCTGATCGACGATGCGCCGCCATTGCTCGGTGTCCGCGGTTCATACGATGTGGAAATGCGCCCGATGATCGGTATCGTCGGCTCGCGCAACGCATCCGGCGCCGGCCTTAAATTCGCGCAGATGCTGGCGAGCGACCTCGCCGAACAAGGCTTTGTCATCGCGTCGGGACTGGCGCGGGGCGTCGACGCCGCCGCCCACCGCGTGACCTGCAAGACCGGCACCGTTGCTGTGCTGGCAGGCGGTCACGACAGAATCTATCCGCCGGAACATGACGAGCTGCTCGCATCGATCATCGATGCAGGCAGCGGTGCGATCTCGGAAATGCCGCTCGGCCATAGTCCGCGTGCACGTGACTTCCCTCGCCGCAACCGGTTGATTTCGGGCGTTGCCTTCGGCGTCGTGATCGTCGAAGCGGCCCATCGTTCGGGCTCGCTCATCACCGCGCGCTTCGCCAACGAGCAAGGCCGGGAAGTGTTTGCCGTGCCGGGCTCACCTCTCGATCCGCGTGCGGCGGGAACGAATGATCTCATCAAGCAAGGGGCGACGCTGATCACGAGTGCCGCCGATATCGTGGACGCCGTGCGCCCCATCATGGGGCGTCCGGTCGAGCCGCTGCTCAGTGAGGACGCAGACGATTTCGTTGACGATGAACCGCATGGTGGCGACCGGGCGCAGGTCATCAACCTGCTGAGCCCCGCCCCCGTCAGCATCGACGATCTCATCCGCCTGACCGGCGTCACGCCCGCTGTTGTGCGCACTGTTCTGCTTGAACTCGAACTCGCGGGACGGCTGGAGCGCCATGGCGGCGGCATGGTCTCGCTGATTTAAAACGCGACATCGACTGGCTCAGTTTCTGTTCTGAGCCAGTCGTAGCCCATTGTTATCCGCGAAACACCGGAGCACCGGCGGGCGATGCGGTGGCGCCGCCATCGACAAAGATTTCCTGCCCCTGCACATGCGCGGCATCGTCCGATGCCAGGAAAAGAACCGTTTTCGCGATATGGTCTGGCTCTGCGATACGTCCGAGCGGAGTGATACCCGCGATGCGCTTTTCAAGTACGGCAAATGCTTCCGCCGTGGGAGCAGCGCCATTCCAGATCGGGGTACGCGCGGCGCCCGGTGCCACGACGTTGACGCGGATACCGCGCGGCGACAGTTCGCTCGCCATCACGCGCGCCATGGCACGCACGCCGGCCTTGGTGGCTGCGTAGGCGGAATAACCCGGGTTACCGAGCACGCTGATCACCGATCCATTGAGAATAATGGAGGCGTTGTCATTGAGGTGCGGCAACGCTGCCTGCACGGTGAAAAAGACCGACGTGAGATTGGTTTTAATGACGCTCTCGAACATCTCGAGCGTGGTCTGCCCTACAGGCGTGTTGCCCGGAATGCCGGCGTTGGCGAACACGATATCGAACTTGCCGAATGTCTCAGCTGCCTGCGCGAATGCGCGCTCTGTCGCAGCGACGTCGTTGGCGTCGGCTGCGATCGCAATGGCGTTGGCGCCAAGCTCCTTTGCGGCGGCGTCGAGCGTCGCCTTGTTGCGTCCTGTGATGGCGACGCGCGCTCCCTCCGCCACGAACAGCTTTGCCGTTGCCAGGCCAATGCCGCTGTTGCCGCCTGTGATCAGCGCGGTCTTCCCCTTCAATCGCATGGAACTCTCCTGTCCAATCTGGTTTCATAATGAAACCATGCTTGCGATTTAGTCGATCCAGTCCTATATTGCAACCACAATCGCGTGATCGAAGGGCAGCTTGATGAAACGCAAGAGTCTTCAGGGGGATATGTGCCCCATCGCACGGGCGCTGGACGTCATCGGCGACTGGTGGTCGTTGTTGATCGTCCGCAACGCCATGCTCGGCACGCGGCGTTTCAGCGCCTTTCAGAAAGATCTCGGCGTAGCCAAGAACATCCTGACCGTGCGCCTGCGCACCCTCGTCGCGGAGGGGATTTTGGAGGTGCAGCCCGCCGCCGACGGCAGCGCCTATCAAGATTACGTGCTCACCCCCAAAGGCCGGGCACTGTTCCCGGTTTTGGTCGCGCTGCGGCAGTGGGGCGAGGAATTTTCGTTTAAGCCTAACGAAGACTTCTCCAAGCTCCTCGACAAGAGACACGGGAAGCCCCTTCGGAAGCTGGAGATTCGCGCCGAGGATGGCCGCGTTTTGAATCAGACCGAGACCACGGTCCGCCTCGCGGGCGCTCAAGCTTGAGGCCAGTGCACATCTCGTGACGGCCCGCGGCCAAGCAACTCGGCGCCTGACGATCCCCAGAAATAAAAGGGACTTAGTTCGCCCTGCTCATAAGACGAAAGCGCTTCAGTCCGACACGATATCGCGGTGTGACCCATTATAAAGTGAGCGCTCTCTCAGCTCGATGCCGTCGGCGAAGTTCTCTCGGAAATGCGTCACTGTTCACCGCCGCGCGCTGCCCTTTTTGGCTGCAACTGGATACCGGGGCAGCCCCCACCATGGCCCTCGCCAAGGTTAAGCAGCGGCCTCAAATCACAATCTGGAATTGAAAAATACACAACCATCGCGTGAATTTTCACGCTATCCCAAGGCCGATCACCAGCAGGCGATTTGACAGCGGGGGTCCTTTTACCCATGTATCGGACGAGCCACCCAGGGTGAATCCTCCGATTCCGGCGTGTGTTTTCCCCGTAAGCCATTGGAATAATATGAATATCGTCATTGTCGAGTCGCCTGCAAAGGCCAAGACGATCAACAAGTATTTGGGCGACTCCTACGAGGTTTTCGCCTCCTATGGGCATGTCCGGGACCTTCCCGCCAAGAATGGATCGGTGGATCCTGACGCAAATTTTCAGATGATTTGGGAAGTCGACCCGAAAGCCGCCGGTCGCCTCAATGACATCGCCCGCGTCGTCAAGGACGCCGACAAGCTGATCCTCGCAACCGACCCTGATCGCGAAGGCGAAGCGATCTCCTGGCACGTGCTCGAGGTGCTGAAGCAGAAGCGCGCCCTCAAGGACCAGAAGATCGAGCGCGTCGTCTTCAACGCCATTACCAAGCAGGCCGTCACCGAAGCCATGAAGCACCCGCGCCAGATCGATGGCGCGCTGGTGGACGCCTACATGGCGCGGCGTGCGCTGGACTATCTCGTCGGCTTCACCCTCTCCCCCGTGCTCTGGCGCAAACTCCCCGGCGCCCGTTCTGCCGGCCGCGTGCAGTCGGTGGCGCTGCGGCTGGTGTGCGACCGCGAGCTCGAAATCGAAAAGTTCGTGCCGCGCGAATACTGGTCGCTGCTGGCCAATCTCGCGACGCCGCGCGGCGACACGTTTGAGGCCCGCCTCGTCGGCGCGGACGGCAAGAAGATCCAGCGCCTCGACATCGGCAGCGGCGCGGAAGCCGAAGATTTCAAGAAGGCGCTGGAAGCGGCCAACTACACCGTCACCACGGTCGAGGCCAAGCCCGCGCGACGCAATCCGCAGGCGCCCTTCACCACCTCGACGCTGCAGCAGGAAGCCAGCCGCAAGCTTGGCTTTGCCCCTGCGCACACCATGCGCATCGCACAACGCCTCTACGAAGGCATCGATATCGGCGGTGAGACCACCGGTCTCATTACTTATATGCGTACCGACGGCGTTTCGATTGCCCCTGAAGCCGTGACGCAGACCCGCAAGGTGATCGGCGAGGAATACGGCAAGACCTACGTCCCCGATGCGCCGCGCCAGTATTCGTCGAAGGCGAAGAATGCGCAGGAAGCGCACGAAGCGATCCGTCCGACCGACCTCTCCCGCCGTCCTGCCAGCTTGCGCAGCCGCCTCGATAACGATCAGGCGCGGCTGTACGAACTGATCTGGATGCGGACCATCGCAAGCCAGATGGAATCGGCCGAGCTCGAGCGCACCACTGTCGACATCACGGCGAAGGCAGGCGCTCGCACCCTCGAATTGCGTGCCACCGGTCAGGTCGTCAAGTTCGACGGCTTCCTGGCCGTCTATCAGGAAGGCCGTGACGACGATCCCGATGATGAAGAGAGCCGCCGCCTGCCCGCCATGAGCGAAGGCGAAGCGCTGAAGCGCGAGAGCCTCAACGTCACGCAACATTTCACCGAGCCGCCACCGCGCTTCTCGGAAGCCTCGCTGGTCAAGCGCATGGAAGAACTCGGCATCGGCCGGCCTTCGACCTATGCGTCGATCCTCCAGGTGCTGAAAGACCGCGGCTATGTGAAGCTCGAAAAGAAGCGCCTGTCCGCCGAGGACAAGGGCCGCGTCGTCGTCGCGTTCCTGGAGAACTTCTTCGCGCGTTACGTCGAGTTCGACTTCACCGCCGATCTCGAGGAGAAGCTCGACAAGATTTCGAACAATGAAGTCGCCTGGCAGCAGGTCCTGAAGGATTTCTGGACCGACTTCATCGGCGCGGTCGACGGCATCAAGGACGTGCGCGTGTCCGAAGTGCTCGACGTGCTCGATGCGATGCTCGGCGAACACATCTACGAGCCGCGTGCCGATGGCGGGGATCCCCGTCAATGTCCGAGCTGCGGCACTGGCAAACTCAATCTCAAGGCCGGCAAGTTCGGCGCCTTCGTCGGCTGCTCGAACTATCCTGAATGCCGCTACACCCGCCCTCTCGCCGCCTCCAGCGGCCAGAGCGACCGCGTGCTCGGCAAGGATCCGGCAACGAATCTCGACGTTGCGGTGAAAGCCGGACGTTTCGGTCCCTACATTCAGCTTGGCGAACCGAAGGACTACGGCGAGGACCAGAAGCCCAAGCGCGCCGGCATTCCGAAGAACATGTCGCCCGCGGATGTCGAACTTGAACTTGCGATCAAGCTGCTCGCGCTGCCGCGTGACGTCGGCCCGCATCCCGAGGATGGCGAAATCATCACTGCCGGCATTGGCCGGTTCGGTCCCTTCGTACGTCACGGCAAGACTTATGCGAGCCTCGAGGCGGGCGACGACGTCTACAACGTTGGTCTCAACCGCGCGGTCACGCTCATTGCAGAGAAGATCGCCAAGGGCCCGAGCCGGCGCTTCGGCGCCGATCCCGGCAAGGCCGTCGGCGAATATCCTGCACGCGGCGGCACCATCATGCTCAAGAAGGGCCGCTACGGCGCTTACGTGACCATCGACGGCATCAACGCCACCATTCCGGACGACAAGGAGCCGGAAAAGCTGACCCTCGAAGAAGCGATTGCGCTGATCGAGGACCGCGCGAAGAAGGGCGGCGGCAAGCCCAAGCGCGCGGCGAAGAAAGCTGCAACCAGCAAGAAGCCTGCGAAGAAAGCCGCGGCGAAGAAATCCTCGAAGACTGCTGCCAAGGCGGATGACGACGCCGGTGCCGAGGTGACGCCGATCACGGCTGCGAAACCACGCGCTGCGAAGAAAGCGGCTGCACCGAAGAAGGTTGCCGCCAAGAAAACCACCAAGGTCGCGGCCACGAAGAGCGCTGGTAAAGCACGCGGATAATGACGAAGAAACACGACGCGACAACAGCACTTCCTGATCGGGATAGCATTGTCGCGTTCGTTCGCTCGCAACCGGGCGACGTGGGCACGCGTGAACTCGCCCGCCATTTCGGCCTGAAGAACGAAGCGCGTGCTGAACTGCGACGCGTGCTGCGCGACCTCACCGATGAAGGCATCATTGCCAAAGACGGCAGACGGCTTCACGAAGCGAAATCGTTGCCGCCGACACTCGTCGCCGACGTTACCGGCCGCGACGAGGACGGCGAACTGCTCGCAACGCCCGCGGAGTGGCTCGAAGATGTCGATGGCCCTGCTCCCGTCATTCGCATCGACGTGCCGCGCAGGCCCAAGCCCGGCACCGTGGCTGGCGTCGGCGACCGCGCCCTGCTCCGTGTCGAGAAATCCGAAGTCAAAGGCGAGCGCGGCGCGTATCGCGGGCGCGTCATCAAGCTGCTCGACAAGACGCGGCATCGCGTGCTCGGCATCTTCCGTGCGCTGCCCAATGGCGACGGCCGCCTGATCCCGATCGACAAGAAGCAGGCCGGGCGTGAGCTTGCGATCCCCGCAGCCCATAGCTCTGGTGCCCAGGACGGTGATCTGATCAGCGTCGAACTGATGCGCGCGCGTGGGTTTGGCTTGCCTCAAGGGCGCGTGAAAGAACGGCTTGGTTCGCTGAAGACCGAGAAGGCCGTCAGCCTGATCGCCATTCACGCCCACGACATCCCGCAGGAATTTCCGGACGACGTCATCCGCGAGTCGGAGGCGGCGCAGCCGGCAACGCTCGCCGGACGTGAAGACTGGCGCGATGTCCCGCTGGTCACCATCGATCCGCCAGACGCGAAAGATCACGACGACGCCGTCCACGCCGAACCGGACACCGACCCGAACAACAAGGGCGGCTACATCGTCAACGTCGCCATCGCCGACGTTGCGTTTTATGTCCGGCCGAACTCGCCCCTTGACCGCGAAGCGCTGAACCGCGGCAACTCGGTCTACTTCCCCGACCGTGTCGTGCCGATGCTGCCGGAGCGCATTTCGAACGACCTCTGCTCGCTGAAGCCCGGAGAGCCCCGCGGCGCGCTGGCGGTGCGCATGGTCATCGCACCGGATGGGCGGAAGCGCTCGCACACGTTCCACCGTGTCCTGATGCGCTCGGCAGCCAAATTGAATTACGCGCAGGCACAAGCGGCGATCGATGGCCGTCCCGACGATGTCACAGGCCCTCTGCTCGATCCGATCCTGAAGCCGCTCTATGCCGCCTATGCGCTGGTGAAACGCGCGCGCGACGAGCGCGATCCACTCGATCTCGATCTGCCCGAGCGTAAGATTGTGCTGAAACCTGACGGCACTGTCGATCGCGTGATCATCCCGGAGCGGCTCGACGCCCACCGCCTGATCGAAGAGTTCATGATCCTCGCCAACGTGGCGGCGGCGGAAACGCTTGAGAAGAAGGCGCTGCCGCTGATCTATCGCGTGCATGATGAGCCGACTGTCGAGAAGGTTCACAACCTTCAGGAGTTCCTGAAGACCCTCGACATTCCGTTCGCCAAGGCCGGCGCATTGCGCCCTGCCGTGTTCAACCGCGTGCTCGCGCAAGTCCATGGCCACGATTCAGAACCGCTTGTGAACGAAGTGGTGCTGCGCTCGCAAGCGCAGGCGGAATATTCCGCAGACAACTACGGACACTTCGGCCTCAATCTTCGCCGCTACGCCCACTTCACCTCGCCGATCAGGCGCTATGCCGACCTGATCGTGCATCGCGCTTTGATCCGCGCCCTCGGACTCGGCGAAGGCGCGCTGCCGGAACATGAATCGTTCGAAACGCTCAGCGAAGTTGCCGCGGCGATTTCGTTGACTGAGCGCCGGGCGATGAAGGCCGAGCGCGAAACCGTAGATCGCCTGATCGCGCATCATCTCGCCGACCGCGTGGGCGCAACATTCACCGGCCGGATTTCCGGCGTTACGCGCGCTGGCCTGTTCGTCAAGCTGACCGAAACCGGCGCCGACGGCCTTATCCCGGTTCGCACGCTGGGCAGCGAATACTACAACTATGACGAGACCCGCCACGCGCTGATCGGTTCGCGCAGCGGAACCATGCATCGGTTAGGTGACGTGGTGGAGGTTCGTCTGGTAGAAGCAGCCCCGGTGGCGGGAGCGTTACGGTTCGAACTGCTCTCGGACGGCAACGTCGCCCCGCGCGGCGGTCGCAAGCACGAGAGCCGCGGCCCGAAACCAAAGGGGGGCGTCAAGGCGCACCTCAAACGCGACAAGAAAAGCAAGAAAAAGAAGCCGCCGAAGCTGTCGCGAAAGGCGCGCAAGGGAAAGAAGAAGGGCTGACCTTCAAAGGAGCGATGATGGAAAGCCGGACGACACTGCCCGCAGCCACATGGACGCGAGACGCTGCCACGCCGCCGAAACGCGACGTCTGGCAGGCGATGGCGCGCGGACTTCGCTGCCGTTGTCCGAACTGCGGTGAAGGTAAGATCTTCCGTGCATTCCTAAAGGTCGCCGACAATTGCTCCGTCTGCGGCCAGGATTTCAGCGGCCATCGTGCCGACGATCTCCCCGCCTATCTCGTGATCGTCATTGTCGGCCACATCGTGGTGCCGATCGCGCTGTGGATTGAGACCAATTATTCGCCACCTGTCGCTTTGCAACTGGCATTCTACCTGCCTGTGACACTGATCTCGTCGCTGCTGTTGCTGCAACCCGTGAAAGGTGCTGTCGTCGCGCTGCAGTGGGCATTCCGCATGCACGGCTTCGATGAAACGCGTCCTGAAGACGAAGAAGAAGGCACCCTGGCCAAGTTGAATGTGAACTCGCTGAAATGAACACCACCCCAGAAAAAGAAGAAAAGGAAGACGACAGTCATCCTTATCGCCGCCCCAAGGATGCCGCCACACTGATCCTGGTCGATCGCAGCGGCAGCGTACCCAAAGTGCTCGTCGGCAAACGGCATGACAAGGTTGTCTTCATGCCGGGCAAGTTCGTGTTTCCAGGCGGCCGCGTCGATGCGACCGACAACAAGATTCCTGTCGCCGCGGAAATTCCAAAGGCGCTGGAAAAGAAGCTGATCAGCGGAAGCCCGAAGATCGCGCCGGCCCGCGCCCGCGCGCTGACGATTGCGGCCATCCGTGAGGCTTGCGAAGAAACCGGTCTTTGTCTGGGCAAGAAGGTCGCGCGCATGAATGGCGCGGCTGCAAAGCTGACGGGCGAATGGAAGCCGTTCGCGGAAGCCGGATTGCTGCCCGATCCGTCCGGTCTCTTCCTGATCGCGCGCGCGATCACGCCGCCCGGCCGCGTGCGCAGGTTCGACACCCGCTTCTTCACGGCGGATGCATCGTCTATTGCCCATCAGGTTGAAGGTGTGGTTCACGCGGACGCTGAGCTCGTCGAACTGGTTTGGGTCGAACTGGGCTCTCAGCCGCTCGCTGATGCGCACATGATGACGAAAATGGTGCTGCGTGAGCTGGAGCAGCGCCTCGCCACCGGCCCCTTGTCGCATAATGTCGAAGTGCCGTTTTTCCACTTCTACGGCGGCAAGATGCAACGGGACACGATCTGACCCCTTTCCCAGCCAAATCCCCGGGGGTTGTGAAAAAGGTCAACCACATCGCCCTGCCAGCAGGTTATGTTGCTAGTGTGGTGGTTCAGAAGTTCGCCCGATTTCCCCTGCGAGTCCTTCCGGCGAACTTCTGAACCACCACACTAGAATTTTAGACTTGCTAGTGTCCTTTCGAATCCGAAGTTCGCGATAGAGCGCGCTGCATGGCGAGGCGAACTTCGGATTCGGGACACTAGCAGGCAAAGGCGGTACGAGAAGCGTTGACCGGAAATGTTGTCGTCAGAATTGCTCACACGCGCAGGCATCGCGGTCTCGGTGACCGGTCATGTGCTGCTTCTCGTCTGGGTGATCTTCTTTGCGGGCGCGCATCCGTTCGAACCGCACCCTGTAGAGGCGATCGCCGTCGATATCGTGACACCGGACGAGATTCCTCAGCCGAAGAAGCAGGAGCCCGCGCAGGAGGCACCGAAGCCTCCGGAGCCGCTAACGCTTCCCGAAATCTCCGATAAAGCCAAGTCTCCTGAGGAAAAGCCGCCGGAGGCCAAGCCTCCTGAGGAAAAGGCCCCAGAACAAAAGCGTTCCGAAGAAAAGCCTCCAAAGGAAAAGGCCAAGCCTGCGGACCCGCCAAAGCAGGAAGCGTCAGCCCCGCCACCGGCGTCTCCACCGCCCGCGCCTGCCCCTCAGGCTACGCCGGCAACACCTCCGCCTCCGCAGGCTGCGGCCACCCCGCCGCCGCCACAGGCCGTGCCGCCATCACCGCAAGCCGTGCCGCGCGCCGAGCCTGACATCACCGAAAAGTTCGGCATGATGTTCACCATGCCGGGCGCCGGCACAGGCGATTTCGACGCTCAGGCGACCCAGGCCGCCGATGTCTCCACCAACATGATTGCGGCGCTCCGGGCGCACCTGAAGACGTGCACGCCGCTGCCGAAGGATGTTTCTCGGACTGATGACATCCAGATCGTGTTGCGCGTGACCTTCACGCCCGACGGACGTCTCGCGAATGATCCAATGCTGATCAAGGGCCCCAGACCGAGCCCGAAGGTTCTGGCCCTGCTGCAGGGCGCGATCAGCGGCCTGCAGTCCTGTCAGCCCTATACGATGCTGCCGGCAGACAAGTACAACGAATGGCGCAGCGTCGACCTCACCTACACACCGCGGGATTTCGGCGGCTGATGCCGCGTTTTGGCTGGAAGAATTCTCCCCGTCAGCGAAACAAAAGACAAAATTCTTCCGTAGCGTTGCATGCGATGCTGCACCTAAATTACTGGTGCATACCACTTCGAAGTCATCTCAAGGACTATCGCGATGAGCTCACGGCAGTTGCGCCTCGGCGCATTCATGCGCCCGGTCAGCATTCACACAGGCGCGTGGCGCTATCCCGGTTCATATCCCGACGCAAACTTCAACTTCGCGCATCTCAAGCGCTTTATTCAGAAACTCGAGTACGGCAAGTTCGACGCCTTCTTCATGGCAGATCATCTTGCCGTGCTGAACATGCCGATCAACGCGCTCAAGCGCAGCCACACCGTCACTTCGTTTGAGCCGTTCACGCTGTTGTCTGCTCTGGCGGGCGCAACCGAACATATCGGCCTGATCGCCACGGGTTCGACCACGTTTGACGAGCCCTATCACGTGGCACGCCGTTTTGCGTCGCTCGATCATATCAGCGGCGGCCGCGCAGGCTGGAACATCGTCACCACATCCAATCCCGACGCGGCACTGAATTTCGGTCTCGACGACCACATGGAGCATGACGAGCGCTACCTTCGTGCGAGGGAATTCTTCGACGTGGTGACGGGCCTGTGGGATTCGTTTGCGGACGATGCCTTCGTTCGCGACGTGGGGAGCGGCCTCTACTTCGATCCCGCGAAGATGCACATCCTCAATCACAAGGGAAAATACCTGTCGGTGCGCGGGCCGCTCAACATCGCCCGGCCTGTTCAGGGCTGGCCGGTGATCGTGCAGGCCGGTGCATCGGAGGCCGGCAAGCAGCTCGCCGCCGAAACCGCGGAAGCTGTGTTTACCAGCGGCGGCAGCCTGGCCGATGGACAGAAGCTCTATGCCGACATCAAGGGCCGCATGGACAAACTTGGCCGCAACCGCGATCACCTGAAAATCCTGCCCGGCGCCTTTGTTGTGGTCGGAGACACCATGGATGAGGCGAAGGCCAAGCGCGCGCACCTCGACAGCCTTGTTCATTACGACAGCAGCGTCGCATCGCTCTCCGTGATTCTTGGCACGGATGCCTCCAAATTTGATCCCGACGGCCCGCTGCCCGAAATTCCGGAGACCAATGCCAGCCAGAGCGGCCGGCAGCGGATGGTCGAAGCCGCCGCGAAAAACAACCTGACGGTCCGCCAGCTTGCTCAGCGGGTGGGCGGCTATGGCGGCCTGTCATTCGTGGGCACGCCCTCCACCATCGCTGATCAGATGGAGGAATGGCTGATGACCGACGGCTGTGACGGCTTCAACATCATGTTCCCCTTCCTGCCGCAGGGACTGGATGACTTCGTCGACCGCGTCATTCCCGAGCTTCAGCGGCGCGGCATCTTCCGCACGGAATATGAAGGCCGAACCCTGCGCGAAAATCTTGGCTTGCCCCGCCCCGTGAACCGTTTCTTTGAGGAACAGGAAAGCACTGACGCAGCCGAATAATTACCCCCGAAACCTTGACTTTGGGGCGTTCGGCGGTAGGTTGCGCGCCAAATGCGGCTCGACCTGTTGGGCCTGCTCGTGATTCCAGACATTTGAGGTTCTGAACATGGCCAAAGCGGTCACCATCAAGGTCAAGCTCGTTTCCAGCGCTGACACTGGCTTCTACTACGTCGCCAAGAAGAACTCGCGCACGATGACCGACAAGCTCGTCAAGAAGAAGTACGATCCGGTCGCGAAGAAGCACGTCGAGTTCCGCGAAGCGAAGATCAAGTAACGAATTCAATACGTTGAATGACGTCGCAACGGGGCCCTTTGGGCTCCGTTTTGTTTTAGGACTGCCCCTACGGCCCTGCAATTTCCAAGCGAGCCAGCAGAGCTCACGCGTATGTGCTTGAGGTTCCGCTTCCCGGCGGGATTGCATTCCAGAACTCGGACCAATATAGTCTGAGTTAGGAACGAGGCTCGCGATGGCACATCTGGGAAGCAGCGTCGAATACGGTCTCCACTGCCTGCTCTGGCTCGTAGACCCCATGGCCGGGCCGGCCAGCAGCCGCGACCTCGCGGAGCTGCAGGGCGTCTCCCCGTCCTTCATTGCAAAGATTTTCCCCCGGCTGGAGAAGGCTGGCATCGTCGCGGCGTCGGAAGGCGTTCGTGGCGGCTACCGCTTGGGGCGCCCGGCGAGCGACATCACGGTGCTGGACGTGGTGGACGCCATCGAGGGGAAGAAGCCCCTGTTCGACTGCAAGGAAGTCCGCGGCCTGTGCACGCTGTATGGCGGCAAGCGACCGGCTGCCACGACAGGCGGCATCTGCGCCATTCATGCGGTCATGCTGCGCGCCGAACAGAGCATGCGCGACGAGCTTGCGCGCACCACCCTCGCTTTCCTTGCCGCAACTGTTGAAAGCAAGATGCCGCCGGACTTTCCGGCGACCGTACAGAACTGGTTTTCCGGGCGGATGAGCGCGCGCGCCGATGCACGCGGGCATTCGACCGGCCCACCGCGAGAAACGCGGAAACGCGAAACGCCCTAAGCGGCCGTCAAGAACCTTGAACACCTCATGCCGGCTTTAATGCCGGAACGCCCCGTCATGCCTGCATGCGCGGAACGAAGGACTGCGTGCGAAAGAAAAAGAGAAACGACCATGAAACAGCGCATACTCATCATAGGAGCCGGCTTCGCTGGAATGTGGAGCGCACTCGCGGCGGCCCGCGTGCTCGACAATGAAAACAAAGCAGATGGTCTGATCGAGATCGCGTTGATTGCCCCGGAGCCCGTCCTGCATCTTCGCCCCCGGTTCTATGAGAGTGGCCCGGCCGGCATGAAGGCTCCGCTCGGCGAGATGTTCGATGAAGCCGGCGTTCGCTTCGTTCATGGCCGCGTCACGCGTATCCGCACCGCAGACAATGAAGTCGATGTGCTTGACCATGATGGGCACACTTCGACCATGCACTACGACCGCCTCGTGCTGGCCGCGGGAAGCCGCTTGTTCACGCCGGACATTCCCGGCTTGCGCGAGCACAGCTTCAATGTCGATCAGCTGACTGAGGCCGTAAGGCTCGAAGCGCATCTCAACAATCTTGCGAGCCTCCCCGATACGCCGGGACGCAACACCGTCGTGATCGGGGGCGGCGGTTTCACCGGCATCGAGACGGCAGCAGAGATGCCCGCGCGCCTGCGTGCGGCACTCGGTCATCGCGCCGACATCAATGTCACTATCATCGAGCAGGCCGCGCATATCGGTCCCGATCTGGGGTCGGGCCCGCGACCCGTTATCACGCAAGCACTGCAAGACTTGGGCGTATCATGGCGCGTCGAAACAGCCGTGACGGCCATCGATGCCGACGGCGTCCAGATATCCAATGGCGAACGGATCGACAGCAAGACGGTGATCTGGACAGCCGGTGCGCGCGCCAGCGCCCTCACCGAGCAGATTCCGGCCAAGCGTGACCGCTTGGGCCGGCTGCACGTCGATCGCAGTCTGCGCGTGATTGGCCTTGATAACGTCTTCGCCACCGGCGATGTCGCGTATGCCGCCACCGACGATGACGGCAACCACGCGTTGATGTCGTGCCAGCATGCGATGAACCTCGGCCGCTATGCCGGCAACAACGTCGCCTCGGACCTGCTCGGCCTCGGCGCCATCCCCTACACCCAGACACGATACGTGACCTGTCTCGATCTCGGTCCATGGGGCGCGGTCTACACCGAAGGGTGGGATCGCGCGGTCAAGCTCACAGGCGCTGAAGCCAAGCAGCGGAAACGCTGGATCAATACGGAGCGAATTTACCCACCCCGCGCCAATCGCGCCGAGGCGCTTGCGGCCGCGGATCCGCTGCAAACTATTGTTCAACCCAGAAGCTAGGAGACAAGCTATGAAGATGCGAAGCTTTACTCAAACTACGGCGGCAGCACTGGTTGTTGCGGCCCTAAGCGGAAGCGCGGCGCTGGCCGCGGACAGCGTCAAGCCGGCATTCAACCAACAGATCAGCAACATCCCCGGCAAAAGCCTGATTGCCGTGACGGTCGACTATGCGCCCGGCGGCAAGACACCCTCGCATCACCATGCGCGCTCGGCGTGTGACAGCTTACGTCCTCTCCGGCGCGATCCGCAGCCAAGTGGACGATGGCCCGGTCCAGGTGTTCCACGCGGGCGAAAGCTGGTCCGAGAAACCCGGCGCACGCCACACCGTCAGCGAGAACGCCAGCGCCACCGAACCGGCAAAACTGCTGGCTATTTTTGTGGTGGACACAAACGATAAGGAACTGACGACCATCGACAAATGATGGATCGATGCTGATCATGCGGTCCCGCGATAGCTGTTCCGACGGCGACGCTGGGACCGCTTACAAGAGGAGTTCTGAATGGTTTCGAATTCCGGAAAAGTCACCACGCCACGTCACCGGATCGTGGTCGTCGGTGCTGGCTTTGGCGGCCTGGAGACGGTCTACCGCCTCGCCGGCGCGTCCGCCGACATCACTTTGATCGACCGGCGCAATCATCACCTCTTTCAGCCCCTGCTCTATCAGGTCGCGACAGCCTCGCTCGCGACGTCGGAGATCGCATGGCCGATCCGGCACCTGCTGAGCAGCCGGAAGGAGGTCACGACGCTGCTGGCGACCGTGACAGGCGTGAATACCGAGGCGCGTCATGTGGCGCTCGAGGATGGCAGTACCCTGCCATACGACACGCTGGTGCTCGCCACCGGCGTGCGGCATGCCTATTTCGGCCACGACGAATGGGAGCCGTTCGCGCCGGGCCTCAAGACCCTTGAAGACGCGACAACCATCCGCCGCCGTATCCTTTATGCGTTCGAGCGTGCGGAGCGTGAAAGCGATCCGCAGCGCCGCGCGGCGTACCTGACATTCGTCATCGTCGGTGCCGGTCCCACCGGTGTCGAACTTGCGGGCACGATCGCGGAGATGGCGCATGTGACGCTGCCGCCCGACTTCCGCAACATCGATACACGAACAGCGCGCGTTGTTCTGATCGAAGCAGGACCGCGCGTGCTGGCTGGCTTTGCCGAAGACCTGTCGGCCTATGCGCAGCGCTCGCTCGAAGAGCTCGGCGTCGAAGTCGTGCTGAACCAGGCTGTCTCCGATTGCTCGGCCGACGGCGTGATCTGCGGGGGCAAACAGCTCGCCTCCCGAACCATCATCTGGGCGGCCGGCGTGAGAGCGTCACCTGCCGCGGAATGGCTCGGCGTGCCGCTCGACCGCGCCGGACGTGTGATCGTCACACCCGATCTCACGGTGCCCGGACATCCGGAGATCTTCGCCATCGGCGATACGGTGAGCGTCAATGACCCAGAGGGCAAACCGGTGCCCGGCATCGCGCCGGCCGCCAAGCAGCAGGGCCGCTACGTGGCGCAGGTCATCAAGGCACGTCTGAGCGGAGACAAGGCGCCCGGCCCCTTCCAGTACAAACACGATGGCAGCCTCGCCCAGATCGGCAAGCGGCGCGCGGTGATCGATTTCGGCTGGATCAAGCTGCGCGGTTCGATCGCCTGGTGGATATGGGGCATCGCGCACATCTACTTCCTGATTGGTGTGCGCAACCGGCTCAGCGTCGCCATCAGCTGGCTGTGGATCTACACGCGCGATCAGCGTAGCGCGCGGCTCATCACGCAGGGCCGCGGTGCCATGGAGCCGAAGAAGCCTGGTTGATGACTATTTATGATCGAGCTGCCAGGCGCCGTTCCAGTCGTGGGCCGGCGGGTTGGCCTGGAAGCTGGCAACGCGCGCCGCGAGCGCCATCGATGGTCCGTCGCCCGGAACAGCTTCCAGCGCGGCATTGAAGGCCTGAGCCGCTTCGTCCCATTGCCGGGCGCGATAGGCGGTGAGCCCTTGTGCGTAGTGCGTTCGGAGTTGAAGCTGTTCCGGCGTGAGTGCGCCTTTGCGCCCCATGATTTCGAACACCAGTTGCGGAATGGTCTGGCCCACCAGCACCAGCAAATCGATCTCACGCATCTCGATCGTATCACCGGCCGCCGAGACAGTTGCCTTCGACACCAGCGAACGACTGCCGTAAATCTTGTTGGCGGCTTCGAGACGGGAGGCCAAGTTCACCGTGTCGCCCATCACGGTGTAGCTCATCATGAATTCGGAACCGATGCTTCCGACAACCACCTCGCCGGTTGCGACGCCGATGCGCAGATCGCATTGATTGGACACCTGACGAACGCCGAGCAGTTCGGGGATTTCCTTCCGCAAGACGCCGATCTGATCGATCATGTCGAGCGCGGCGAGGCACGCGAGCTGCGCCTGTTCGTTTTCCTCGGTGAACGGAGGCCCCCAATAGGCCATGACGGCGTCGCCGATGTATTTGTCGATGATGCCGCGATGGCTCCGGATCGGCGCGGTGACCGTCGAAAGGTAATGGTTCATCACCTTGACGAGCCCCTGCGGTGTCATGCCCTCGCTCAGGCTCGTGAAGCCTTTCATGTCGCAGAACAGCACGGTCATCACCCGCCGCTGCCCCTCGGAAGCCGTCAGCGCCGGACGATCGATCAGGCCCTTGACCACCTGCGGATCGATGTACTTGCCGAAGGTCTCGCGAATGCGTTCATTGTGACGCAACTGCTCGACCATGCGGTTGAATGCGCCGGTCAATTCGCCGATTTCGTCCCGCGTCGTGACATCGATTGTTCCCTCGAGCTGCCCCGCCTCCACCGCCCGCGTGCCGTCGAGCAACCGCCGTACCGGCCGTGTGATACCGGTGCTGACGAGAATGGACACCACCAAGCCCAAAATGGCCGCCAGCGCGGTCATGATCGCGGAGATGATGATCGCCTGCCGCTGATGGCCCATGGTGATGACGGAGTCCTCGCGAACCTGCGTCAGCATGTCGGCGCGGATCGCTTCGACCTTCGCAGTAAAATCGTCGCGAAGTCCATCGATCCGAGCAAGCGACCGCTTCAGTTCTTCAGGATCGCGGCGATCGAGAAGTTGGAAGAAGCGGTCATACTCCTGTTCGAGATAGCGACGGAGATCCGTGCTCGCGGACTCGATGCGGGCGTCCAGCCGTGCCAGCGTGGCGTTGTCCGAGGTCGTGGACTGATCGGCAATGATCGCGTTGATCCGCGACCGCGCTTCGCTCGCCTCGCGCCCGACTTCAATGCTCTTGGCGTCGTAGACCTTCTTGCGATCGGCAAACGTAGCCTCATCGGGCGGCGACTGCATCTTGGCGATGATCATCTGACGCAGCGCCAGCGCCTGCTCCAGCGAACGGACGTTCATCCGTGCGAGATTCCCGTAGGCCTGAACGTATTGTGAGGTCAGCTCGTCAAGGTAATGCGCCACCCTCGCCGACATCACCATCGACAAGACTGATGTGATCGCCATCAGGATGATCAATCCCACCGCGATGCCGACGATTTGCCTTTTGATCGACTGACGGATCATTGGTCAGTGCCTTTGACGTCTTAAAACGCCCGTGGCCGAAATGGTCTTGGTATCGAAAAACTACAGTATTCCAGCTTGCCGCATATCCGTATCCAGATACGCGACCAACCAATCGTCAAATCAAAGCTGACTTACGCCGCAGCCGCAACCACGCGGTTACGGCCATCGTTCTTGGCCCGATAGAGCGCCTGGTCGGCGCGCTTCAGCACATCGCTGATCGCCTCGCCCTTGACCTCGAGCGTGGCAATGCCGATGGAGATCGTCACATCAAGGCGCTTCGTGCCCTTCTCAATGGAAAACGGTTCGCCGGCGATGGAACGGCGCAGCCGTTCGGCCACCATGCCGGCCACGTGCAAATCTGTCTCGGGCATGACAATGACGAATTCTTCGCCACCATAACGGCAGGCGAGATCAATGCCCCGGATCGACTTGCGAATGCGAACCGCGAATTCCCGCAACACGTCGTCGCCGGCATCGTGGCCATGCCGGTCGTTGATCGACTTGAAGTAGTCGATGTCCAGCATCATCAGCGCCAGCGGCTTCGCGCGCGTGGCCGCCTGGTCCGCGAGCGTGGCAAGATGGGTTTCCATGTAACGGCGGTTGTGCAGCCCCGTGAGACCATCGGTGATCGCCATCTCGATGGAATTCTGCACATTGTCGCGCAGATGATCGGTATAGCGGCGTCTGCGGATCTGCGTGCGGGCGCGGGCAAGCAACTCGTTCTTGTCCACCGGGCGCAGCAAGTAGTCGTTCACGCCGATTTCAAGACCGCGCAGCAGTCGCGAATTATTGTCGGCATCGGCAATCGCCAGAATGGGCACGCTGCGGGTCCGCTCCAGCGAACGCGCCTGGCTGCAGAGCCGCAGGCCGTCGAAGTTCTCAAGGCCTAGCGACACGATCAGGAGATCGTAGTTGCCTTCAGCCGCGTGAAACAGCGCTTCCGCAGGGTTGGGCTCGACATCGACGCTGTGCTCGGTCGCCAAAACCGGCGCCAACCGCTCGTAGGACGACGGCCGGTCATCGACCAGAAGAATGCGACCGCCGGTGCCGGTATCGGAAATTGCTTCCCGTTCGGGCGCCTGAACGCCGATTTCGTGCGACGTGATCGCGCGCATCCGCAGTTCGTCGGTCATCATCTTCAGGCGCGTCAGCGAGCGCACCCGGGCGATCATGACCACATCGGACACCGGCTTGGTCAGGAAATCGTCCGCCCCTGCATCCAGCCCGCGGACGCGATCCGACGGGCTGTCGAGCGCGGTGACCATCACCACCGGAATGAAATGCGTCTTCGGGTTCGACTTCAGCCGCCGGCAGACCTCGAAGCCGTCGATATCCGGCATCATGACGTCGAGCAGCACGATGTCGCATTCCGCACGTTCGCAAATCTCGAGCGCCTGCGTCCCGCAGTTTGCAGTCACCACATCGAAATACTCGGCCGACAGACGAGCCTCTAACAACTTGACGTTGGCAAGAACGTCGTCGACGACCAGAACACGCGCAGACATAGCACTTCCCTCAACCGATGAACCGCCGAACGGTCTCGATGAACTTGCCGACCGAAATCGGCTTGGACAGATAGGCCTCGCACCCGCCTTCGCGGATACGTTCTTCGTCGCCCTTCATCGCAAACGCCGTCACCGCGACCACTGGAATGGCGCGCAGTTCAGCATCTGCCTTGATCGAGCGTGTGACGTCGAGGCCAGAAATTTCGGGAAGCTGGATATCCATCAGGATCAGATCAGGACGATGCGCGCGCGCAAGGCCCACCGCTTCAACTCCGTTGCGTGTGCCGACCGTCGCATATCCATGGGCCTCCAACAGATCGCGAAAGAGCTTCATATTGAGCTCGTTGTCCTCCACGATCAGGACGGTTTTCGCCATCCTGCCCTCCCGTCCCCAAAATGCCCGTACGAGTAAAAATCCAATAGAATTCGCCACGCCGTGATGACTCGGGCATGATGGCTTAAAATAGAGACCAGAAGTTACGGAAAGGCAAACACTCTCGATGAAAAAGGGCTCACCAAACCCGCAGGAAGTGGCTGAAATCGTTGCGATTCAGGCCCTCTCCTTCCTCGCGTCGGATCCTGAGCGACTGGGAATGTTCCTGACCGAGACCGGGATCGGCCCACAGACCCTGCGGGCCTCGGCCTCTGACCCGAAGTTCCTGGCAGGCATTCTCGATTTCATCATGCGTGACGACGCCACGGTGCAGGCGTTTGCGGGGGTCTCCCAGCTAACCCCTGAGGCCATCGCAAACGCACGCGAGGTGCTGGACCCGCGCTGGGAGTAACGCGCTTGACCGACCGGCCCGCAGACGCTCCGCAAGCGTTCTGCCGTGACTGTCTTACCGACGCCACGGCACGATCCATGCGTTGCCATGCCTGCGGCTCACCCCGTCTTGTCCGACACCGCACACTGCGCGCGCTGAGCCTCGCCCATATCGATTGTGACGCCTTCTACGCCACCGTCGAGAAGCGCGACAATCCGGACATCGCCGACAAGCCGGTCATCATCGGCGGCGGCAAGCGCGGCGTGGTCTCCGCGGCCTGCTACATCGCGCGCACCTATGGGGTGCGCTCGGCGATGCCGATGTTCAAGGCGCTCGACCTCTGTCCCGACGCCGTCGTCGTGCGGCCCGATATGGCCAAGTATGTTCGCGTCGGCCGTGAAGTCCGCCATGCGATGCTGGCGCTCACGCCGCTGGTCGAACCGCTGTCCATCGACGAAGCGTTCCTCGACTTGAGCGGGACCGAGCTTCTACACGGCATGATCCCGGCCAAGGTGCTGGCACGCTTCGCAACCCAGATTGAACGCGATATTGGCATCACCATCTCGGTCGGACTGTCAGTGAACAAGTTCTTGGCCAAGATGGCCTCCGATCTCGACAAGCCGCGCGGCTTCGCAGCCATCGATCCGGAGGAAGCGACCGCAATGATGGCTGACAAGCCTGTCGGCTTCATCTATGGCGTCGGCCCCGCCTCACAGGAAAAATTGTCGCAACGCGGGTTCCGCCTGATCAAGGATCTGCAACGTGCGGAAGAGACCGACCTGATGAAGCAGTTCGGTCCCGAGGGACGGCGGCTATGGCGACTTGCGCGCGGCATGGATGAACGCAAGGTCGTGCCCGACCGTGGCGCAAAAACGATCTCCAACGAGACCACGCTGGAAACCGACGTGCGGGATTTCGCGACACTGGAAAAAATCTTGTGGCGGCTCTGCGAAAAAGTCTCAGACCGCCTCAAGGGCGGCGATCTCTCCGGTACGACCATCACGCTGAAGCTCAAGACCGCCGACTTCCGCCAGCGCACCCGTTCGCAATCGATTCAGGTGCCGACACAGCTTGCCAATCGTATCTTCGGCATGGCCCGCGAAATGTTGAGCCGCGAGATCGACGGCACGGCCTTCCGCCTGATCGGCGCCGGCGTCAGCGCCTTGCGGCCGGGAGCGGAAGCAGATGATCAGAATCTGCTCGATCGCCGCTCGGCGCACGCCGAACGCGCCATGGACAGTGTACGGAAGAAATTTGGCAATGCCGCTGTTATCCGCGGCATTGCTTACGAAGGTCCCGCAAAGGCGGAGTGATCCCCAAGCATTCGTGTAGGGCTTGGCCCTATTTGCAGGGCTTGGTTTGTCTGATGTCGATCTTGTCCATCGCACCGGCAATGACGAAGTCGTTGTAGTCCAGCGTCAGCGCGCGGGAGACGCCGTCCTCATAAAGCTCGAATGACATGGCATAGACCGGTGTCTGCTCACCAGACGCGGGCTTCGTCGCCCGGTCGTAATAGCTGACCGTGACCGGCCAACGCGTCTGCGACTTGAAGGTGTCGTTGTTGGTCGTGGCGTCCGGCACCGCGGGCGCCTTGTCGCCGGGGATTGGCTGACCGATCACCGCGAGCGTGTTGTAGACCTTCTCGCCGTCGTCCGACCCGTCATAAACGACGAGTTCGAGAAGCGACTTGCCTTCACGCGCGGCTTCGATGATCCGCTTCACCTGCTCGGTCGGGAATACAGCTCCCTCAATGGTGAAGGTCTTCGCCTTCGGCTGCTTCAGCTTGACCGTGACCGTATTGCCTTTGCGCTCCGCGACGCCATCCACCGAAGTGGTATCGCCTTCATTCATGCGGGTGTCGACCTTGAAGGTATATTTCTTACCCGCGCCGTCCTCCCAGCTGATCGAATGCAAATCGCTCAGCGTCGTCTTGTTTTCGCCTGTATCGAGCTGCGACACCTGCCGGAATTCCGTGGTGTACCCTTCACACGCGCTACCGGAGAAGTTGTACAGGATCCGCCCGCGCGCACTGTTGACGTTGGCGTTGCCGCGGGTCCTTTTCAGGCTCAGGTCGTACACGGCCTGATGCGCCAGAAAGGACACGTTGGGCGCCGCGTGTGCCACGCTCCGCCCCGCCCCCGGCGCGAGCATTATGACAGACACCATGACCGGCAAACCAATTGCTGAAATTCCGCGCGCGCGACGCATGACATCTCCTTAAAGATAAGATTCGAAACAATAATAGTCGCAACATTGCGCCGCAACCGGGGCGGACCTGGCTCCAGAATCCTGTCAGCCCTGAAAACCTCAATGGCTAGCTAGTGTCCCGAATCCAAAGTTCGCCCTATCGTGCGGCACGCTCCGTAGCGAACTTTGGATTCGAAAGGACACTAGCAACTTTATGATTCTAGTGTGATTTAGGTTCAGAAGTTCGCTGGAAGGACCCGCTGGGAAAATCGAGCGAACTTCTGAACCACCACACTAGCTTGCATGTGCCGGCACGATGGGCGAAATATGGTTCCCCCGATCCACAATCGGCGCGAAACCGACACAGTTCGATCGGGTCAACATTTCAGAGCATTGAGGTCAATATGGCGGGAACGATCGAGCAGAAACTGAGCACGATGGGCATCACACTGCATCAGCCCAACGCTCCGGTAGCGAACTATGTCGGATTTGTACGCACCGGGAATCTGCTCTTCGTCTCCGGGCAGGTTTGCAACAGTCCTGAAGGCAAGCTCATCGCCAAGGGCAAGCTGGGCGCCGGCGTGACGATGGAACAAGGCGTCGCCGCCGCTCGCGGCTGTGCGATCAACCTGCTGGCGCAGGTCAAGATGGCTCTCGGCGACCTCGATAAGGTCGTGCGCGTGGTGCGCCTCGGCGGTTTCGTCAACGCCACTCCCGACTTCCTCGATGGACCGAAGGTGCTCAACGGCGCATCTGACCTGATGGTCGAAGTCTTCGGCGACAAGGGCCGCCATGCCCGCACCACGGTTGGCGTTGCCGCCCTTCCTTCCGACGCTGCAGTGGAAGTTGAAGCAATCTTCGAGGTGTCTTGATTCCGATGGCCTCACGAGCGCCCGACTGGTTGACCGCAAGGCCAGTTGCCCACCGCGGCCTGCACGATCGCGCGCAAGGCATCATCGAGAATATGCCGTCGGCGATCGATGCCGCGATCGCCGGCAATTTCGCCATCGAAGTCGATCTGCAGCTTTCTGCAGACGGCGAAGCGATGGTGCACCATGACTATGAGCTCGGCCGCCTCACGCAAGGCAGCGGTGAACTGCTCTCACTCACGGCGGACGAACTCAAGCAGGTTGCGTTCAAGCATACACCGGAACGCATGATGACGCTCAGCGACCTCTGCGAACGCGTCGGTGGACGCGTCCCTTTGGTGCTGGAGGTCAAGAGCCGCTTCAACGGGGACCGCAAGCTGGTCGGCCGCATGGCGCAGGTTCTGGAGTCCTACCGCAATCCGGTCGTCGCGATGTCTTTCGATCCCGATCAGGTTGTGGCCATCCGCGAATTGCTGCCCTTTATCCCCCGCGGCATCGTCGCCGAACGCCACTATGAAGATGGCGAGTGGAAGCAGCTTCCTCCCGAGAAGATCCGCGGGATGATGGGCCTGCGTCACGCGCTCAGCACCCGGCCGCATTTTGTGGCGTACTGGGTCAACGATCTGCCTGCGCCCGCGCCCTGGATCGCACGCAACGTCTTTGGCTGCGCGCTGTTGACATGGACCGTGCGAACCCCGGAGCAACGCACCCGCGCGACCCAACACGCCGATCAGATGATCTTTGAAGGATTCGTACCGGACTAAGCCACGGCGCAATGCGGTCACTTAAAACTGCTTTGCACTTGAAGTCAGCCGTGCAAGCGACGATCTATAGTGCTGATCGTCATCGCGTTTCTCACGGCCACGGTACCCCTGCCCCTTGACGGATTCCTCCGACATCACCCTCGAAGCAGTTTCCTCGATCGGCCAGATCACAGCGGACGAATGGGACGCGTGCGCCAACCCTTCCCGCGAAGTTTCGGCCGTTCCCGACGCTGAACAATGCTCCCAAGATCACGCCTATAACCCTTTCATATCGCACGCCTTTTTCTCCGCCCTCGAAAAGTCAGGCTCAGCGGTCGCCCGTACCGGCTGGGGCGCGCGCCATCTGGTGGCACGCATGGACGGCAAGGCCGTCGGCGTTGTTCCGTGCTACCTGAAGAACCATTCCCAGGGCGAATACGTCTTCGACCATGGCTGGGCGGACGCCTATGAACGCGCCGGCGGCAGCTACTATCCGAAACTGCAGGCCAGTGTTCCCTTCACCCCCGCCACGGGGCGACGCCTGCTGGTGCGCGACGGAGTCGATCAAGCGCGCGTCCGCAAGGCTTTGGCCGGCGGACTTGTCGGCCTTTGCGATGCTGTGAATGCGTCATCGGTTCACATGACATTCGCGCCTGAGGATGAGTGGGAATTTCTCGGTGAGCACGGCTTCCTGCAGCGGACCGACCGACAGTTTCACTGGCGCAATGAAGGCTACGCGACGTTCGACGACTTTCTCGGCACGATGGCCTCGCGTCACCGCAAGGCCATCCGCCGCGAACGGCGCGATGCCGTGGCGAACGGCATCACCATTCATCACCTGATCGGGCGTGACATCACGCCGGACGCATGGGACGCCTTCTTCGAATTTTACATGGAGACCGGCTCACGCAAATGGGGCCGCCCCTATTTGACGCGTGCGTTCTATCAGCAGATCGGCGAGACCATGGCCGACGATGTGCTGTTGGTGATGGCGAAACGCGACGGCAGGTGGATCGCGGGCGCGATCAACTTCATCGGATCGGACGCGCTGTTCGGCCGCCACTGGGGCGCCATCGAGCATCATCCGTTCCTGCATTTCGAGGTCTGCTACTATCAGGCCATCGACTTCGCCATCCAGCGCGGCCTGACGCGTGTGGAGGCCGGCGCGCAGGGCGAACACAAGATCGCACGCGGCTACCTGCCGCAGACCACCTACTCGGCCCACTACATCGCCGACCCGGCCCTGCGCCGCGCCGTCCGCGACTACCTCAAGCACGAACGGGCCTATGTGCAGGAGGCGGTCGAAGATCTCACCGATGCCGGCCCCTTCCGGAAAACCGAAACAGACGAGTGACGCAGGCCGCCTCCATCCTGGTCAGGCGCTGAGAGAGACCGCGTTGTCGGCGAGCCATCCCGCGCTTAAGCTCGCGTCTCGTCCTCTTTGTTTCGGGCCGCCGAAAGACCAACACCATCGGATCGATGTCAGAGCAACCGAACACCTTCTGGACACGACGGGCGCCTGAGCTGCGTCAGACCTTTCGCGTCATCGTCGCGACAGGTGCCGCATTTGTTGCTTACAAGCTCCTCAACCTGCAGCAGGGCTATTGGGCCATCTTCACGGTGTTGATCGTGATGCAGGGCTCGATCGGCGGGACATTGGGTGCTGCGACCGAGCGCATGATCGGGACACTCGCCGGCGCGATCCTTGGCGGGATCGCGGCAGCCGTGCGCGACGGTAACGCGGTCAACCTCGGCATCGCGCTCGTGATTGTGACAGGCGTCGGTGTCTGGGGCGCAGCGGTACGCCCGCAACTGCGGATCGCGCCTGTGACCGCCGCCATCATGCTGCTCAGCGCTCCGCCAGGAGTTCCGGTCCACACCTTTGTCGTCGACCGGATCATTGAGATCGCACTGGGCGGCGTCATCGGTGTGCTGGCCACGGTCCTGATCTTCCCTGCCCGCTCGCACGGCGTGGTGATCGCCCGCTCCGTCGAAGTGCTCAGGCGCATTCAGCACCTGCTCCAATCCGAGGCCGATGCCATCGAGCGCGGCGAAGCGCTTCCGCCCTCGAACGAACATCCGGCCCTCCGACAGGCACTGACGTCGGTAGAACAGGCGATGAAAGATGCGGAACGCGAGCGCGCGTCGCGCCTTGCCAGTCACACCATTCCACCGTCCATTCCACGTACGCTGTGGAGAATACGGAACGACCTCGTCCATGTCGGCAGTGTGCTGAACAAGCCGCTTCCCGAGGCGATCCTCTCAAACCTCGCGCCTGCGGCAGCGAACCTGCTTCGCGCCGAAGCCGCATTCATCGGCCATTGTGCAACGGGACTGAACGATAGCACGGCCGTGTCGCGCGAGAACGTCTCGGCAATTTATATCGCTTTCACCGAAGCGTTCGACAAATTGCGACAGGCGGGCGTCACGCGGACGCTCGACTTCGATGCAGCCGGCCGCGTGTTCGGCCTGGCCTTCACACTGGAACGCCTGCACCGCGACCTTGGCGACCTCGCCGACCGCATCAATGAGATTGCGGACGGAAAGCCCGAACAGGCAGCGCCTTTGTGACACTCCCTGTCATGCGCGCACCACGGCTTGACCCGCATCCCACGGGCGGCGATTGTCGCGACATTCGGAGATGAGGATGACTGATGACAACCTATGACAACAACAACATTTTCGCGAAGATCCTGCGTGGCGAATTGCCCTGTCATAAGGTCCATGAGGACGAGCACACCCTTTCCTTCCTCGACATCATGCCGCGGTCGCCAGGCCATACGCTGGTGATCCCGAAAGCTCCGGCCCGCAACATTCTCGACATCAAGCCGGACGATCTGGCGCATGTGGTGCGCGTGGCGCAGAAGATCGCCATCGCCGGTAAGAAGGCATTTCAAGCTGATGGCATCACGCTGCAGCAGTTCAGCGAAACGGCCGGCGGCCAGGTCGTCTTCCATCTTCATATGCACGTCATGCCGCGTGTCGACGGCGTTGCGCTGTTGCCGCCGGCGACCCGCAAAGAAGACGTCAAGGTGCTCGAAGACCATGCCACACGGCTGATCGCGGCACTGGCAACGTAGACGCCAGCGATCTCCCTATCAGTCGATCGTGATCTTCTGTGCCTTGATGATGCGCACCCAGCGGTCACGATCATCGTCGATGAATTTCGTGATCGCTTCCGGACCTTGAGGCCGGTAGACCACATATCCGATCTTCTCCAGCGAGGCACGGAATGCCTGATCATTCAGCGCGCGGTTCAGGCTGGCAGTCAGCGTCTGGGCGATATCGTCCGGCAGCTTCGCAGGCGCCGAAATTCCATACCAGACAATGACGCGGTAACCGGGATAACCGCTTTCGGCGATTGTCGGCACGTCGGGCAGATCGGCGAACCGCTCCGGGGTGGTGACGCCCAGCGGGCGGAGCGCGCCGGCCTTGATATGAGGCAGCGACGTGCTGATGGTATCAAACATCACGTCGAGCTGGCCCGATAGCAGATCGGTCAGTGCGGGCGCGACGCCCTTGTAAGGCACATGCGTCATGTCGACGCCCGCCTCGTGCTTAAACATCTCGGCTGCCAGATGCAGCGTGCTGCCGATGCCCGACGATCCGTAGTTGATCTTGCCGGGGTTCTTCTTTGCGTAGTCGACGAACTCGGCGACGGTCTTGACCGGGATCTTGGGATTGACTTCCATGACCACGGGCACCTGCGTGATCAATGACAGCATCCGGAAGTCCTTGATCGGGTCGTAAGGCAGTTTCTTGTAGAGGATCGGATTGATCATGACGATCGAACCGGACGCCACGAACAGCGTGTAGCCATCCGCATCGGCATGGGCGACCATCTCGGCCCCGATCGAACCCTGCGCGCCGGGCTTATTCTCGACGACGACGGATTGCTTCAGGTCCTTGGACAGAAACTCCGCCACCGCCCGCCCGAGAATGTCGGTCGGGCCACCCGCGGCATAGGGCACCACAAGTTTGACCGGACGTGTCGGATAATCAGCTGCCAACGGATAGTCGATCGTGACAACAACGGCCAGGGCAGTCAGCACGAACCACCGGGCAACCGCCCGGCACCATGATATTTGCACGCGTCTCTCCCGAACTTTTATTTTGTTGGAGAGAGGCTAACCAAGCCACCATTTTCCTGCAAGCACGACGATCTCGCCGGCGACCACGCCTGCGAAAACCGATTTGCGCGCCACCAGATAAGCCGCAAAGCCGACGACCATCGCGCCAAAACGGACACTGCCCGGCACGCTCGCCAGTGCGCCGGGCGGAGTGATCATGATCTGCGCAATGACTCCCGCCAGAATGGCGGCGGCGACCGCCCTCACCCAGACGAGAAGTTCGGACTTCTCATCGATCCCGCCGCCGATCAGCAAGCCCAAAAATCGCCAGATGTCATTCGACAGGAAGCCTGCCACCAGCAGCAGCACGATCGCCTGAGGGCTTCCAAACAGCTCACTCATGCGATGCGCTTCCGGACCAGATGAACGCCGAAGGCGATGCTGCCGGCAGCCAACCCCGAAATCAGGATGTCGACACCGGTCTGCATCATCGAGACCAGCGGATAGAGAGCAAGACCGAGCGCGAGCGCGAGCTTGTCCACCGTTTGGCGAGCGTTGCGCGCGGTCGAAAGCAGGAACGTCAGCGGCGTCAGTGCCAGCACCGCGGCAGCCAGGATCGGCGGCAGGTTCGCCGCCAGACCATAGCCGAGCACGGTCGCGATCACGCTCAGCGCAACGAGCGTGCACCCAAGCCCATTGGTGAACAGGATGCGGCGTTCCCGCGGCACATGCGGCAAAAGGCGAAAACTTTCCACCCAGACGGTGACCGCCACGAGATGCGCAGGCAGGATCAAATTGCGCATTTTCGTCTTTGGCGAGCGCAGCATCGGCAGGACCGATACCACCATCGGCAGCAGCCGGATCGCACTCAAGGTCACCGCGAGCGCGGACTCAAATAGCGTGGCTCCCGCGTGGGAGGTGGAAATCAAGATGACCTGTGCCGGTCCCGCCCACACCAGGACCGTACTGGCGACGACCCAGCCCAGTGTGAACCCGGAATCATGCGCAAAGGCACCGATCCCGATGAAGGTTCCGAACAGGACCAGCGCCAGAATCGACGACATCGCCGAGCGTGCGCCGAGCAGGAATGCTCTGGACCCGCTATGCCAATCTGATGAATCGAGGGGTGGAAGCGCCAAGGAAAGAGAAACCGGTGAGTCGAATGAATTCCATCACGCGGCCGATTTTACCTCGCCGTCAAGGGACGCGAGCCGCTATTTGCGTGATGCAGGGCTCCGACCAATGCAGAGCTGCAATCGCCAAACATTCAAATGGATGGCTCACGCGCCGACGGGCACATCGTCGCGCAAAGGCACAACACGAGCAGCCCGCAACCGATAAAAACGAACGTCATGTCCCTGCTCCAACCGTGAATGATCTCAACCATTCAGTCGCCGGATCAGGTGATTGGAAAAGTGTTACGTAAAACTTAATGAAAATCCGGCGGTGAATTGGCACAATCGAATTAGGACTTCATTGACGATAACAGTCCGCTTCCGACTGCAAGAAATGCCTGATTTTATTGGTTTTCTCAAATGCCGCATGAAACCTCCCGCGTTAACCCTCGCGCGAGAAACGTGCGCAATTCAAAGCAGACTGCTCAGCCGCGTCCGTTTTTGAGGACAATGCAGGCCTGCCCTGCCCGCCTGATCTGGTTGCAGAGATCGTTGGCGGCAGGTCGCGTATCTGTTCCGATCCGCACCTGGTAGAACGGCCGCGTGCCGCGGCTGCGGAAGATCGAGCTGATGAGGCTCGGATCGCGATCGCCGATGATCGAGCTGAGATGTTTCATCGATCGCGCGTACATCGCCAGCGCGTTGTCGCGCGAGAAGCCTGCCGCAAGCTGAACGCCCCATGGCATGGCGGCGCCCAGCACCACACGATGTTCAAGCTCGGCAATGAACGGGTTTGGCGCGGTCTTGAGCATGGCCATCAACTCGCGACAGCCCGCGGGGGGCTTACGCTCTTTTGCAATCCCGTTTCGGCCGGCCGCCGACCATTCTTCCACCGTCGATCCGGTAATGGCATAGACGTAGTTGCGCGTCTCAGAGGGCATGTATCCCGTCCCCGCGATCCATTCCTGCACACGACGGGGACCGGCATTATAGGCCGCGGCAGCGAGCCCGAGATTGCCGAACTGCTCCTTCAACTCAGCGAGAAACTCCGCTGACTTCGGCAGCGCCTGCACCGGGTCGAATGGATCGAGCAAACGCCGTTCGCTCGCGGTACCGGGCATGAATTGCGCCACGCCCTGCGCGCGCTGGCCGTTGCGCGTCATCGGTCCGACGGCATCGGGCTGAAATCGGCTCTCCTGCCAGATGACGCGCGCAAAGAACTCCAACGGCAATCCGTGCGCGGAAGCCGCCGACTCGATCATCAGGCACATGGCTTCGCGGGTATCGACGTTCTTCGCATCTTTTGCGGGCGGTGGCGCCGGCGCACTTTCCGCGGGCGTTTTGGACTGAGGCGCTGATTGACCATCCGACGCGGGCTTGGACGCTGCTGGTTTGGATACCTCTGCGGGCTGAGATTCATCCGCTGGCTTTGGTACTTCAGCAGGCTTGGAAGAATCCGATGTCGCGGCCGGCGGCGCAACTGGTGCCGTCGCGGGCTTGTCGTCGTCAGCCCACGCGATGGAAACGCTCATCGCGATTGCCACAACAACCGCAAGCCGCACATGCCAGGTCATGGAACACCACCGTGTTGCACTCCTCTATAGCCCAGAAGTTGGCGACAAATGTGTAGGCACAAGGCCGCAGCGCGCAGGCGGGCTTAAAGTACCGATGGCAGTGAGGCGTGGTTGACTGTCCTGATCAAATGGTCGAGCGCCTTGGCGGTCCATCCGCCGCACCGGCTGCGTTTACCTTAAAAATGTCTTTCCATCACGCCGCATGGCGCGGTTCCACCCAACGCACTAGGGTTAGCGATTAGTAAATCATCGGATTGTGTCTCGTGATCGTATCCAGCGGACTGATGTACCTGCCGACAAATATCGTCCTCGACGCGGAGCACGACGCTCTCTTCGACGAGGATATGAATCGCCGCTCTCCGGCTGAAACTGCAGACGTGGAAACCGACAACGTATCCGCGCCTGATATCAACGAGATCACGCGGGATCTTGCTCCTCAAGCGCAACGAGAAGCGCCCGCCCGCTTCCGGCCCGTCACGCGCGGCGTGATCAAACCGTTGATCGCACTCCTCACGGCGCAATACGTGATCGTTGCCGCACTGGCTGCCGGTGCCGCCGTGACCGTGGCTCATCACGCTTCTCATCTCATCAATGAGAAGTTCGCCGCAATCGTCACGGCCCTCAAACGTCTTTGATCTCTGTTGGCATCCCCCAACAAAAAACCCGGCAATCTTGCGATTGCCGGGTTTTTGATTTCCAGACGAGACGCTTAGACCTTCGCGAGCGGCTTGGCCGGCCCTTTCGGTCCATCGTCCCCTTTCGGCTTGCGCGGGGCTGCACGCTTGCGCGCGCCCGGCAGCTTCTCGGGTTTCGGCGTGACCGGGCCCTCGACGAACTCGAAGCCGATCTTCTCCTTGTCCGCAACCGCCTCGTCCTTGACGAGGATGACGCGAACATGACCGCCGCCCTTGAGCTTGCCGAACAGCACTTCGTCGGCCAGCGGCTTCTTGATGTGCTCCTGGATGACACGGGCCATCGGCCGCGCCCCCATCTGCTCGTCGTAGCCTTCCTTGATCAGCCACGACTTCGCAGGCTCCGACAGTTCGATCGTCACGTCGCGATCCGCAAGCTGGGCCTCGAGCTGCAGCACGAACTTCTCGACCACCATGCCGATGACATCGGTGTTGAGATGACCGAACGATACAATCGCATCGAGACGGTTGCGGAACTCAGGCGCGAACTGACGATTGATCGCCTCGTGATCGTCGCCTTCCCGCTTCGAGCGCGTGAAGCCGAACGCCTGGCGAGCCAGATCAGCCGCACCCGCGTTGGTGGTCATGATCAGGATGACGTTACGGAAGTTGACCGACTTGCCGTTGTGGTCGGTCAGCTTGCCGTGATCCATGATCTGCAGCAGCACATTGTAAAGATCCGGGTGTGCCTTCTCGATTTCGTCGAGCAGCACGACCGAGTGCGGATGCTGGTCCACGCCGTCCGTGAGCAAGCCGCCCTGATCGAAGCCGACATAGCCCGGAGGTGCGCCGATCAGGCGCGAGACCGTGTGACGCTCCATGTACTCCGACATGTCGAAGCGGATGAGTTCGACACCGAGCGACGCGGCCAGCTGCTTGGCAACCTCGGTCTTGCCGACGCCGGTCGGACCGGAGAACAGGTAGCAGCCGATCGGCTTCTCAGGTTCACGCAGGCCCGCGCGGGCAAGCTTGATCGAAGCCGATAACGCCTCGATGGCCTTGTCCTGCCCGAACACCGTGCGCTTCAGCGTCGTCTCGAGATGCTTCAGCACCTCGGCATCGTCCTTCGACACCGACTTCGGCGGAATGCGCGCCATCGTCGCAATGGTGGTCTCGATTTCCTTGATGCCGATGGTCTTCTTGCGCTTGTTCTCGGGCACCAGCATCTGCGCCGCACCGGATTCGTCGATCACGTCGATCGCCTTGTCCGGCAGTTTGCGGTCATGGATGTAGCGCGCCGACAAATTCACCGCCGCCTCGATGGCGTCGTTGGTGTATTTCAGCTTGTGATAGTCCTCGAAGTACGGCTTGAGGCCCTTCAGGATACCGATCGCATCTTCCACCGACGGCTCGTTGACGTCGATCTTCTGGAACCGGCGCACCAGCGCGCGATCCTTCTCAAAGTGCTGGCGGTATTCCTTGTAGGTGGTCGAGCCCATGCAGCGAATGCCGCCCGAAGCCAGAGCCGGCTTCAGCAAATTCGATGCATCCATCGCGCCGCCGGAGGTCGCTCCCGCGCCGATCACCGTGTGAATTTCATCGATAAACAGGATCGCATTCGGATGCGCTTCCAGTTCCTTGATGACCTGCTTCAAGCGCTCTTCGAAATCGCCCCGATAGCGGGTTCCCGCGAGCAGCGTGCCCATGTCGAGCGAGAACACCGTCGCGGCAGAGAGCACCTCCGGCACATCGCTATCCACGATGCGCTTGGCAAGTCCCTCAGCGATTGCGGTCTTGCCGACGCCGGCTTCACCGACGAACAACGGATTGTTCTTCTGACGGCGGCACAGCACCTGGATGGCACGGTTGATTTCCGCGTTGCGGCCGATGACCGGATCGATCTTGCCGTCACGCGCCTTCTTGTTGAGGTTGACGCAATAGGTCTCGAGCGCCTCCCCCTTCTTCTTGGAGTCGTCGCCGCCCTTGGTATCGGCTTCTTCATCGACACCACGCACCGGACGCGCCTCGGAGACACCCGGACGCTTGGCAATGCCATGGCTGATGTAGTTGACCGCATCGTAGCGGGTCATATCCTGCTCCTGCAGGAAGTAAGCCGCATGGCTCTCGCGCTCCGCGAAGATCGCGATCAACACGTTTGCACCTGTGACTTCCTCGCGGCCCGAGGACTGCACATGGATCACTGCACGCTGCACCACGCGCTGGAAACCAGCCGTCGGCTTGGCATCATCCGAGCCGTCCGCAACGAGATTTTCAAATTCTGTTTCGAGGTAGTTGACCAGACTGCCGCGCAGCTTGTCGAGATCAACGCTGCACGCACGCATGACCGCAGCTGCGTCCGAGTCATCAATCAGCGACAGCAGGAGATGCTCCAGTGTCGCGTACTGATGATGACGCTCATTTGCGATTGCAAGTGCGCGGTGCAGGGATTGTTCAAGGCTCTGAGAAAAAGTCGGCATTCGCGTCCCTTAATGGCCCCCGCCAATTCACTTTAGAACTCAACTCTAGAACTTAGATGGGTCGCTTTGCTGGCCAGTCAATCCGTCGCTCGTTTCAACTGTCACCTGACACGACTGTTCGGGTTCCCCACCCGTACGAGGTTACTTCTTTTCCATCACGCATTGCAAAGGATGTTGGTGCTTGCGCGCAAAATCCATGACCTGCGTAACTTTGGTCTCGGCGATCTCGTAGGTAAATACCCCGCACTCGCCGATCCCGTGATGATGAACATGCAACATAATCTTGGTCGCAGCTTCAATGTCCTTATTGAAGAACTTTTCTAAAACATGAACGACGAACTCCATCGGCGTGTAGTCGTCGTTCAGAATCAAAACGCGATACAGGTTCGGACGTTTCGTCTTCGGCTTGACTTTCGTGATGACCGACGTGCCGGGACCGGGCGGTCCATCGGACCGATCATCGTCCTTGCTCATCCGCGGAGCGAACTCCACGTGTTTTCTGGCTGGCATTTGGGGTGCCACCACCGGTTCCAGTTGTAAATGCGCGTTCAGCATGGCTTGGAAAGTCAAAATTCCCCAGGAAAAGCATGACCGGGGCGGCAAATCTCCCCAAGTCACCCTCCACAATATGGGTCGCTATCGCCCAGCCTGCAAGCATGACCGAAGTGCCAAAACGGCGTGTTGAGGAGCGGTCATCTTACTCCTATTGGTTAGCGGAGCCGGTTCAATTGATCGGAAGTCGTCCTCATCTGGTTCAGATTGCATTAAGCGCGTTCGGCAGACCGCGGCCGGATTGAGCCGTATGCCGGGCAATTTATCCAGATTGGCGGCAAAATTGGCGAAATTTGCCGCGAGCCGCCGCGCACCGTTCCGACGCAAAACCTTTCCAAATGCCGCGCTCTCGGCAAGTTTGCCGCGCTTGTGCTCCCCGCAACACGCCTCCCGCATGCCGCCCGGAATTTGGGACAATTAACAATAGTCCCTCAACGTCTTCTTTACGATGAAACCGCATTGCATGCCCTGCAGCGCCCGAGCCGAGCGTCACCCCCGTGTTTCATCACCGCATTTTACGACCTCTTCATGCCTCCCCATTAGCCATGAGGCAGAACCACATCCTCCGGTGAAACTATGAGTGACGCATTGCTTTTGAATCGGATCCTGCGACGCGCTGCAAATTTCCGCAGCGCCAAAGGCGGCAACGTCGCGGTGATATTTGCTTTTTCGATGGTGCCGCTCCTGCTGTTTGCCGGCGGCGCGATCGATTACACCCGTGCCAATGCGGCGCGGACTGCCATGCAGGAAGCGCTGGATTCCACAGCCCTTATGCTTTCCAAAACCATAACCGGTCAGAGCTCATCCGACGTATCAGCCCTCGCCAAAAAATACTTCAACGCGCTTTACACTTTCCCTGGAGCGCAGAACATCGACATCAAGACGACCTATACCTACAACGCGACCGATGGCTATAAACTCGTAGTGGACGGCACAGGCTCGATACCGACCGAGTTCATGAAGCTTGCCAACATGAACAAGATGGACTTCTCAAGTTCGTCCACGGTGGTTTGGGGCAACACCAGGCTGCGGGTCGCCATGGGGCTGGATATCACGGGCTCGATGAACGATGACGGCAAGCTTGACGCGATGAAGACGGCGGCCAAGCAATTGGTCGATACGCTGAAGTCGACCGCCAAAAGCAAAGACGACGTTTATCTGTCCATTATTCCCTTCAACGTGATGGTTAACGTCGGAAAAACGTATCAGAACGCCAGCTGGCTCGACTGGGACACCACGTACGGCAGCTGCCAAAACGCACCGTCGTACAAGACGAAGAGCGCATGTGTGAATGCGAAAAAAACCTGGGTCGCTAACAATGTCAGCCAGTGGAAAGGGTGCGTATGGGACCGGGACAAGGATCCGAACGTAAACTACGACGCCCTGAACACGTCGCCGAACATTAAAACACCCGGCACTTTGTACATGGCTCAAAACTACACCGATTGCTCGTCGTCGCTCCTGCCGATGATCTCGCTCTACACCACGAAGGAGGCCGACGATTCCACAGACGACACCACCATCAAGGGCAAGATCAACAACCTGAAAGCGAACGGAAACACCAACCAGGCCATCGGCTTGCACCACGCGTGGATGAGTCTTCAATTGGACGCAACAGTCCCGTTTCCCGCGCCGGCGAAGGATTCAAACTATAAATATACCGATGTGATTATCCTGCTCTCGGACGGCATGAATACGCAGGACCGATGGTACAGCACGCAGTCGAGAATTGACGATCGCCAGGAACTGCTCTGCCAGAATATTAAAGCTTGGAATGGCGGTTCGACGATGGTCTACACCATTCAGGTCAACACCGGCCACGACAAGACGTCTCAAGTTTTGCAGGACTGCGCCGTCAATGGCGGCAAATACTTTCTGTCGACCTCCACGTCGGATATGGCCGCGGCATTCAACGAGATTGGCGCCTCTCTGAACAAGCTGCGCATCGCGAAGTAATCGCGACAGCGAAAGCGTCCAGCAATTCTCCGATGCCTGACGGACGCTGAACACAAAAACAAAAAAGCCCGGCCGAAAGGCCGGGCTTTGTTCTTCTGGCAGAGAGCCGTCGAACGAATTTTAGTACGTTAGTGAGTAGCTGCCGGAGTCATCTTGGCAACGAGGCCTTCGAAAGGCTTGTAAGCCTGCTTGGCCAGGTCGCTGTAGAGCTCGCCGATCTTCTGCGATTCCGCAACGAAGGTCTCGTAAGAGGTCTTGGCATATTCCGACTGCGCTTCGAGAGCCTTGTCGAACGACTTCACGCCCGAAAGCTTCTCGACAAAGGACTTGGTGTCTTCAAACGACTTCTTGGTGTAGTCGCTGTAAGCGGTCGCGATCGCCTGAAACCCGCTCGAGAAGGTATTGGCAGACGCCACGGCGGCATCGAACTGTTCTTTGCCGTACTGCTGAAGCTCTTCAACTTTAACCACAGTATTTCCTTTCCCAGACTTGATGGAATGACCTGCCGGGGATCCCGGCTCCCTAACCACACTCCATATATAGTGCAACGCACAATAAACGTCAAGAATCTTGTGCGTCGCACAACTGACTTAAATCTGAGACAAATCTCCCAGGTTCCCGAAACGGTTACTTAACTTTTTGGAAACCCGGCCGACCTACTTTGATTCCTTGTGCTGTATCGCGCTCTCAGAAGGGGCGCGAAAAGCACCGTAGCTCCAAAGCCTTAGCCGCATCGCAAAGAACGCTGCGATAAAGCACCGAGCCACAATCTCGCATGGGCCGTCTTTGCCCCGAAATTCGGGCCAAACCGGACCAAATTTGGCCTCAGAACGGGGCGAATAAACAGGGAATCGGACGGGGAAATCTATGCTTGGGGTCAAATCGTCAGCGTCATCACGCACGCTTCGTCTGTGCCTGCTCGGCGTTGCCACGATCTCGGTGGCGGTGATGGCCACCACCAATACCGCCGATGCGCGTCGTCGTCACCGGCATCATCGCGCCGCCGTATCGAGCTATAGCCCAGCCTTCTCTTCGATCATCGTCGACGCCAATTCCGGTGCCACACTGCAGGCCAGCAGCGCCGACGGTTTGCGCCATCCTGCGTCGCTCACCAAGATCATGACGCTCTACATGCTGTTCGAGCGCCTTGAGAGCGGCAAGATCAGGCTCGACACGCCGATGGACGTTTCGGAACACGCCTCCGAGCAAGCCCCGACAAAACTCGGGCTTCGCCCCGGCCAGACCATTCGCGTCGAGGACGCCATCAAGGGTCTCGTCACCCGCTCCGCCAACGACGCGGCGGTCGTAATCGCGGAAGCCCTCGGCGGAAGCGAAGATGAGTTCGCCAAGATGATGACGCGCAAAGCGCGCGCCCTCGGCATGAGCAAGACCGTGTACGTGAACGCATCCGGTCTGCCCGACGACGCCCAGATTACCACTGCGCGCGATCAGTCGACGCTGGGCCGCGCGATCCAGGATCGCTTCCCGAAGTACTATCGCTACTTCTCGACGGCCGCTTTCACTTACCGCGGCAAGGTGATCCGAAACCATAACCACCTTCTCGGACGTGTTGAAGGCGTCGACGGAATCAAGACCGGTTACACACGTTCGTCCGGCTTCAACCTCGTGACGTCCATGAAGCGCGGTAATCGCTTCCTGGTCGGCGTGGTGATGGGCGGACGCAGCGCCGGTTCGCGCGACGCCATCATGCGCAACCTGCTCGCCGAACATGTCGACGAAGGGGCGACCCGCCGCACCGTTGCCGCCATCACCGAACGTGGCAGCAGCGAAACCAGAATCGCAGATGCGCGCAGCAACGACGCCGAAAACGACGACGATGATGTGAACACCCGCACGCAAGCGCGTCCTGCTCCGATTGCTCAAGCCCAAGGCGGCATGCAACTGGCCGCAGCCACCTCGGATCCCGTTCCGCTGCCGACACCGCGCGCGCCCATACCGTCCGCCCAACCTGTAGCGGCTCCGCAGGTCGAAGCTCAGAACGAGAAGCCCGCTCCCGCTCCGCTCACCAGCGGCGTCATTTCACCCCAGTCGTTCGGCGCCATTCCAGGTTCTGCCGAGCCGATGACGCCCGTCCGCGTGAAGACGGTTCAGGTGCGCATGGGACAAACCAAGGTCGCATCGGCCGCGCCGAACGCTCCGGTGCCGGCGCCAGTCGCAACCAATCCTGCTCCGATGCCAGCCAAGCCTGACATTGCTAAGCCTGACATGGCCGAGGCCGCACGGGCTGCCCTGCTTCGCGCCGCTGCGGCCAAGACCGACGCCAGAATGGACGCAAAGGCCGAGAGCAAGACCGAAGTCCGCTCCGAGCCAGGTCGCTCTGAGCCATGGGCCGTCGCCTCCGCCCAGTCACGAACCGAATTCCCCGCACCGCTTCCCGCTCCGCCAACCACCAACAATGGAATTGGCCAAGTCGTCATCGGCGCGCCGGTTCATCCCTCTCACTCCGCGGCCCCTGCCGATCCTGCACGCGGCGCCCCCCCAACGACTCTCGCGGCTCAGGCTGCGGCCCTCCAGACCGGCACGATCCAACCCCAACAACAACAGCCGCTTCAGCAGCAGACCTCTCTGCAGCCCGCCCAGCAGCCGGCACGTGTCGCACAGCCAAGCCCCGCGCCTGCCAAACCTGTTGTGCGTAGCGGCTGGATCATCCAGGTCGGCGCGCTCGACAGCGAAAGCGAAGCTCGTCAGCGCCTGGATACCGCACGCGGCGCCAGCAAGCTGCTGACCGACGCTGATCCGTTCACCGAGGCTGTCTCGAAGGGCAGCAAAACGTTCTATCGCGCACGCTTCGCGGGCCTCAGCCAGAATTCGGCTGAAGCCGCATGCCGCTCGCTGAAGCGCTCGGAAATTTCCTGCATCGCCATCAGGAACTGATGGCGATCACCTGCTTCGGTTGACATCAACGGTCTGCTGCCGTGATAGCGAAGACGAGTTGGTGAGTTGGGCCGATTTTGCTTGCGTGTTCCGTGCAGCGAACTCTGGACTCCGACTACGCGGGTGCCGCGAAAACCACGCCGTCCAGATTGCACCCGAATACGGCGCCGGCCCTAAGGCCGACGCCGAGGAACCGCACGATGGTGCGATTGATCAAACTCACTCTCAGTTGTTGACCACGGTGCCGAGGGTCGGATCGAGGATCAGCTTCTGCGAATTGCTCGCGCTACGGAAGTCGAACATGTCCACGATCGAACCGGTCGTGGCATCGAAGGAGCCGCCGCCGAGACGCCGGCCGTTCAGCCAATTGTCTTCGATGAATTTCGGGATCGAGGCCTGCGAAATCAGCACATGGCTGACGTAGTTCTTTTTCGCGTAGGGCGAGATCACCAGGAACGGCTGGCGTGTGCCGGGACCGCAGCGCCCCTTGACCGGCAAGCCCTTGAGGCCGGTCGGTACCGGGGTGAGGCCCGGAGTGCCGCAATTGCCGGCGCCGTTCAATGCATCGGACGGCGAGAACGAACCGTGCGTGATCGGCGCCATCTGATGGTCGTACCAGCCGTCGGAGTCGTCATAGGCAATGATCACGGCGGTGGACTCCCACTCGCCCTGTGCCTGCAGGAAATTGATCAGCTGGACAACGCCGGTCTGCTCGTCGAGCGGGCTGGAGTTGCTCGGGTGACCATCCTGCACGGCAAGCAGCTTGACGAAGGAGACCGCCGGATAATTGCCCTGCCCAACCGCCGCGAAGAAATCGTCGAGGTCATAGGCATGGTTGGCTGGATCCTTCGTGTTGCTGCCGGCGCTGTTGGTAAGCCCGATCGACTGCACCGAGGCCGGACGAGCGTGGCTCGGATTGGCCGTGGAATCGAAATACTGGAACCAGATGTGGTGCGGAATGTAGTCGCCCTGGGTGCCGACCACCGGACTACGGGTGCTGCGCTTGCAACCGGTGGTGCCGTTGGCATTGACGGTCTGCAGGTTGAAGCCTCCGACGAACGAGCCCCACGGCACTTTCGCGGCGTTCAAGAGATCGCCGATGTTATTCGCCGTCGACTTCACCGTCGCGGTCGTGCTCGAGCAGACGTCGCCGGCGGGATCGGTATCGCCGGTCAGCGTGAAACCACCCTGCCCGTCGGCGAGCAGGCCGCTGCTGCCGATGACTTTGACGAAACCATTGGTGCTGCCAGCGAACAGGTTGATCGCGCCGGGGGTCGATGGGCCGAACTGGTCGCTATAGGCGTTATCGCTCATGGCGTAGTTCTGAGCATAATTCCAGTAAGCGGTGACGGTGTTGCCGTCGTAATAGCCCATCACCTGGCCGGTGGTGCCGAACGTGCCGGCGCCGCCGGCGGTCCCCTTGCCGGTGTTCAGCGGAAACAGGTCGGCCTTGCCGGCGTCATAGGCTTTCTGCTCGGCGCCCAAGCCGTGCGCCTGATCGGCGGTCATGGCTTGCGAGCGGTCGAGACGGAATGGGTTGGACGCGCCCGCGCCGTTCAGCGGATTCAGATTGGGATTGTTGGTGAGCAGTGTCGGGCGGCTCAAATAATTATTGATGCTGACCGGGGTCGGTTTGGCGGCCACGAAAGCTGGCTCGCCTTCCACGTTCGAGGCACGCGGATACGTGCCGAAGTAGTGATCGAACGACACGTTCTCGTTGAAGATCACGACGAGGTGCTTGATCGGGGTTTTCGTCGGCAATGCGTCGACGGCGGCGGTGACGTTGTTGGTGTTTTGAGCGGAGACTGGACCGATGGTCGTGACAGTCGCCGCAACAGCAAGGAATGCAGCGGTAGAGAGCAAAGTGGATTTGAACTTCAGATTTTTCATTTTGTCCCAGAGCAAAAAGGAGTGCGTAGTGCGCGCCGGGACAGATAAGCAGCGTCAATGACGGCCCTGTGTCTGTTTTACGTCTAACCACTTCCATGCCCGCCTCTTCACCAGACAACGCAGCACAAGAGTCCAATTCAATCGCTTCACGATATAAAATGTATCGATCGTCGCCTCTGCATCACGCGCTTGGTGACTCAGGTGATGACCGTGACCACGACTGGACCAAGGCCCCGCCTCCAAGCGC
This sequence comes from Bradyrhizobium sp. SYSU BS000235, assembly GCF_049747295.1. Lineage (NCBI taxonomy): Bacteria > Pseudomonadati > Pseudomonadota > Alphaproteobacteria > Hyphomicrobiales > Nitrobacteraceae > Bradyrhizobium > Bradyrhizobium sp. SYSU BS000235. Next base: position 4,846,972 of record NZ_JBMHJM010000001.1, on the reverse strand, counting down.
GCTGAACGGCTCTATCGCGGCGGCCGCTCCCGCATCGAATCGAGGTCAAGAGCCGAAGCCACCTCGCGATGGTGAGGGAGTTGAGGTGCAAGCGAGGACACGCAGAACAGGCAGCGCTACCCGCCTACCACGATAACGACAGCACGGCTGACGGATATTGAGCCTCGTGCGGCCCATTCGCCGCCAAGGACGCCGTTTCGGCATCGCCATGAAAACCATTTTTCAAGATTTGGTCTCTAAAAACTTAATCGTGGAACTGATCACGCCGGACAACGGCGGGCGTCCACAGGGGGACTTCAGCACAGAGGCGGATCGGCTGCTCGCAGTGAGTGGCGTGATGGTGTTGCGTGCTGGAGTCAGCGATGATTGCGAAGAAGAGTGTCCTTGGCCTCGTTCACGCGGGCGGCGAGATACGTCGAGCCCCCTTGGTCGGGATGAAGTTTCTTCATCAGCCCTCGGTGCGCGCGGCTGATCTCCTCGCGCCCCGCTCCGGGCTTCAGGCCAAGGATCTGATAAGCCTCGTCCGCCGTCATTTTGCCGCCCGGCGCCGCGCGGCGATCCTCGCTTCCACGCCCGCCTGCCCCTGCGCCCTGCGTGTTCTCACGCCAAGCGGGAAACCGGCGGTCCAGATAACCTTCCAAAAGGGACCAACTCTCCCCGTCGAAGCTCCTCGCCAGCGTGATCAGTTCTTCGAGCGTGAACTCGTCCAGTACACGCCCCGCTTCGGGTCCGGCAATAATGCGCCCGTGAAGCGCTCCGGTGTCGTGGTCGAGCGTCATCTCTATAAACTGGGATCGTACCTGGGATTTCTGCCCTTGTGACTTCCACGCCGCCGGGCCGTAATTGCCCCAGGCAGAACCGAGCTGCGCACCAAACGGCGACCAGCCCAGCAAACCTGCGCCGAAAATGGCGAGCGGGATCGCGACAGCGAGTTCGCCCTTCGCTCCCACGAATGCGGCAGCCGCAAGCGCAAGCACGCCTCCACCGCTCCTCACGATCTTGGCCAGCCATTTGGGATCGGCACCCTTGATGACGTTGAGGGCCGTATAGAGCAGTACGACAGCGACAATACCTGCGATCAGGGTCGGCATGGGGTCAGGTCATTCTCAAATTGAACCATCGTTTCCGATGGCAAACTTCTGAACAACCACATTAGCGCGGTTTGATAAGCGTCGGTATCTGCGAATTTTTGCCGCGTCCGGCTCGCGCTGCCCGATCAGGTGAACTTTTGATTCGAGACACTAGGCCTTCATCTGCCCAAGCAGCATGGCCGCCCCGGATGTATTTTTGGCGAGCCTCATCAGGGCATCCCGGCCGCCGGAGGCATAAGCGGCCGCGGCTCTCAGCAGTTCCCGCAGCTGCGCCGCGGAGCCCATATCGAAACGGCACCACGCGCCGCCAGTCAGCCGCGCGATCTCACGGAAAGCCGTCTCCGCTGCCGGATCGTGGCCCTCCTGAAACATGAAACATGGCACCTTGAGCAGACCAAGCTCCCCCGCCGTGGCGCATAAAGCGTCGAGCTGTTCTTCCATCGCGTCGCCCACGAATACGACGGCCCGCACGCCGGAGGCTACCGCTTCGCGCCTTGCATCGGACAGCACGCGGCCCAGTTGGGTATGCCCTCCCTGGCATTGGATCTTGCCCATCATCCTGGCAAGCTGGGCGGTGTCGGATATCCAGGGGCTGGCGCGGCATTCACTCAGTCCGCGAAAATAGACCAACCGCACATGAAGCCCACCGACCCGGCCGGCTTCGCGAAACATGTCCGCCTGCAGCTGGCAGGCCATATCCCACGTCGGCTGCCGGCTCATGGTGGCATCGAGGGCGAAAATCAGCCTACCGGTCTGAGCCTGCGTGTGCGCCACCGACCGCGCCTTTGCGACGAACGCCGCGATGTCGGACGCGGAAGACGTGACCTGGGTCGGCGTCGCGGCTGCCGGGCCGACGTCGGATTTCGGAATGGTCGGGTCGCGCGTCATCGAAACTCTCTTAGAACCACAATACATGTGGGGAATTGCCGGATGGGACAGCAAGGGAAGCTGGGCGATATCAGGGCAAATTCGCCAATTTCAGCCCTTTGCCCATGCCATCTCGTGCTTTCTGCCTATATATTTAGTCTTACAACGGTTCCCGGAGTTGAACGACAACGCCATGTTAGCCTTCGAACTTGCGACGGTCATTGTCCTGATCGTCATCAATGGCCTCTTGGCAATGTCCGAATTGGCAATTGTCTCCTCCCGCCCCGCGCGGCTGGCAGTCCTGGTCGAGAAAAAAGTCACTGGCTCCCGCCGTGCGCTGGCATTGGCCTCCGATCCCGGCAAGTTTCTCTCCACCGTTCAGGTCGGCATTACGCTGATCGGCGTTTTGTCGGGCGCGGTCTCGGGAGCAACGCTCGGCCAGCGCCTCACTCAGTGGCTGCTCGATCTTGGCGTCTCGCCGGGCTTTGCCGATGCCATTGGCGTCGGTCTGGTGGTGACCGCCATCACCTATGGATCGTTGATCATCGGCGAGTTGGTGCCGAAACAAATTGCCCTACGGGATCCGGAAGCGATTGCGGTGCGCGTTGCACCGGCCATGACCCTGATGGCGAAGATCTCGTCGCCGGTCGTCTGGTTGCTTGATCTCTCCGGCAAGGCGTTGCTAGCCCTGCTTGGCCAACATGGCGACACCAACGACAAGGTCTCCGAGGACGAAATCCGCAGCCTGATTGCCGAAGCAGAAAACGCAGGCGTTCTGGAGCCCGGCGAAAAGGAAATGATTGCCGGCGTGTTGCGCCTCGGCGATCGACCTGTCGGCGCGGTGATGACGCCACGGCATGAAGTCAACATGATCGATCTCACCGATCCGCCGGAGGTCATACGCGAGACATTCCGGAAGAACCCGCATTCGCGGCTTCCGGTTTATGAAGAAGATCTCGACCGCCCGCTCGGCATCATCCAGGCCAAGGACCTGCTCGACGCTTATCTGGCCGGCGGCGACCCCGACATCAAAAGCCTGCTTCGCGAGGCGCCGGTCATTCCGATGTCCGCGGACGCGCGCGACGTGCTGACAATTCTGAAAGGCTCACCTGTGCACATGGGCCTGGTCCATGACGAGTATGGAAGCTTTGAAGGCGTTGTGACGACGGCGGATATCATGGAATCCATCGTAGGAAGCTTCCACACCGAGGAAGGCCCCGCGGAACAGGCGGCGGTGCGGCGGCAGGATGGATCGTATCTGTTGTCAGGATGGATGCCGGTCGACGAATTCGGCGACCTGCTGTCAATTCCAATTCCCGCCTCGCGGGGCTACCACACGCTTGCCGGCTTCACGCTCCAGCACTTCGGATCGATCCCCAACGTGGGCGACAGCTTCGACTATAACGGCTGGCGCATCGAGGTCGTCGACCTCGACGGCCGCCGGATCGATAAGTTGTTGGCAAGCAGGATCAAGTCGCCGCGACGTGCAGCTTAGCCGGATCCGCGCTATTCAATCGTAATGGCCAGCCTGCCGATCAGCTGCGCAACTTCCTGAAGCCTGCGATCGTCGTGCTGTTCCACCGCGCGCGCCAATCGCACCATGCATTCATCGTCGCTGATCGCGAGCCTCGCTTGATCTTCCATCGAAGGGACGAGATTGGGAGACGGAGAAGAGAAGCTGGTCATCACTCACCTCACAAATACGATGTCCGTAGTCGCGGGAGATATGGCAGCAATGGAATGTGGCGGGATCAAGCACGTAACAGGACAAATTCCGCGAATTCACGTGCTCGTCAGAAACGTTAAGAGAGCTGCTTGAAAAAGGGCCCGTCTCGGAAAGACGGGCCGCTGCAGATGCTACGAGGTTCTTAATTGATTGACCGCGGTACTAATTGACTGGGGGAGCGACCTGCGCAACAGGGCCCGGCTTCGGCACGCTGATCTTGCGGGTATCGACCGGCGAAAGCTTACTGTCATCCGCGAGGAATTTGTCGAGCGTCTGCTGGATCGATTCCTTCACGTTTTCAGGACCACGATCGCTCATGTCCACGTGCTGGAAGCCGGTGTTGACCACGGTGATACCGGTCTGCTCGCAGATATCGTCATTCGGGACCACGCCCGGGTCGGCCTTGAACACAGGGTCCTTCGATCGAAACGACAGGATCTTGAACTTGCCTTCGGTGAGGAACGGCACGCGCAGATTGTCGAGCGTGACAACCTTCTTCACGTTCTCCGGATGCAGCTTGGCGAAGTACATAGCGATGTCGCCGCCATTGGAATGGCCGACCATCGTCAGATGATCGTAATCCGCGTTCGGCTGGATCTTCTTCATCTTCGCGATGGTGAACTCGATGTTCTGCACGCCACGCTCATACACCGGCAGACGGCCGACATAGAGTTCGCCCACCTTCGTCACCAGCGGTGCATCGGACGCGAGATCGTGCTGGATGCTGATCGCGAGGTAACCACGCGCCGCAAGCACGTTGGCGAGGAACGAGTATTCAGTAAACTTGACGGTATTACCGTGATTGATGATGGCGACCGGCAACACGCCCATTCCGGCGTCGGCTTTCATTTCCTTGTCGCGGCGAACAGCAATCGCGACGTCGACCGGACGTTGACGGGTCTCATCAAAGAAGCTGATGGTTTCGTGGCGAATAGCCCATTTGCTCGCGGTGAAATAGGCGACAGTCGCCACCGCAAACAAGCCGAGCAGAATGATCAATCCACGCTTCATATCGTCCCCACCGGGGTTTAGGGCTCGGCTGGAAGGAACCCGACCGCGCCCCAGAGAGTGTTTTAGAATCCGTCGCTCTTGTCCATATAGTTCGTAACATCCCCGTGACAAAAGCACCTAAAATCGAGGCAATGTTGCCCTAACACCATTGTATTAGGTGCAATGCAGCAACCGTGCCAATTTTAGACTTACGAACAACCTTGCCAAATGGCGAAAGGTCCGCGGTTTTTGATGAAAAATCGCCGGTTCCAGTCGGAACTTTTTCGCGTGTGCCTTTTAGGTAGGCTTTTTGATGCCCATAGCTTCGGCTTAGAGCCGAAGCGTGGAATTCCTGTTTTGACGCGTTTTCGCTCGAAAACGCTTTATGCGATCAGATCGTGCATCTCGAGCGGCTGGTCGGTCTGGGCGAACCATTCGGCCCGGTTCGCCGCCCGTCGGCGCCCCCGCTCATCGATGGGCAACTTCAGGTGGCGCAACAAGGCCGTCACCTCCTCACGGGCAGTGACATGCGACATATTGGGACGGGCTCCCAGGGTCGCCGCGTTGAGGTCGTCGAGGGCTGTCAGTCCCCGTGGAAAGAACTCACGGTAAACCACCCGCTCGGCAAATCCGTCGATGGGACGGAAGCCGAGACGAAACGACAACTGATCGAGCCCCTCCGCGATCAGTTGCTTGTTGCGCGAGCCCAGCATCGACAGCCGATTTCGCACCACGATCCAGTCGGTGGTAACGCCGTCGAGGTCGCGGCGCTGCTTGCGGGCCGCTCTCACCATCGTGGCGTAGTGGCTTTCGCCGATCACCGAATACGTCGTCGGGTCCACTGTTCCCAGTACGTCGAAATCGAGGAAGCTATCGTTCAGCGGGGTCACTAGCGTGTCGGCCATCGAATGAGCCAACCGCATGAGATAATTGTCGGTCCCCGGGGTATCGATGACGATGAAGTCGCAGGTTTTCTCGACCGCGCTGATGGCCGCCGAGAATTGTCCGAATTCGGACACCTCGTTGTCGTCGATCTTCATGCTGTCGCCCAAAGCGACGCAACAGTGATGCGGCAGTTCAAGGTCGATGCCGGTCCGTTTGGCCCAGGCGCGCCGGTTGTCGATGTAGCGGGTGAAGCTTTTCTGCCGGGAATCGAGATCGATCGTCGCGACGCGCTGTCCAGCCTTCAGGAGAGCCACGGCGATGTGAAGCGCGGTGGTGGATTTGCCCGAGCCGCCCTTCTCGTTGCCAAGAACAACGACATGCGCCGAACCTGATCGTCCCTGAGTTGCCTGCAGCAGCATCAACGTCCCCCGCGCAATACTTCCAGTCAGACTCAAAAAGAATCAAGCAAAATGCTTCGATCGATTTGGCTCATCGTGAACTGGCCGACGCGTATGGCGTGTTTGCGAACGCGATGCAGATGGCCTCTTGCTGCGACCTTTGTTAAGGTCGGCGCTCACTTAACGATCAATTGCCCGGACATCGCGCGACACGAATGCCCCACGCCCCCATCATTGCCCGTACGCTCTCATCCCTTCACCGCGCCCGAACTGAACTCGGCAAGCGCAACGCCACGGTCGGCCTTGTCCCAACCATGGGAGCTCTCCATGACGGCCATGTGTCGCTGGTGCGCCTGGCTAAGCGACGCGCCAAGAAGGTCGTGGTTTCGATTTTCGTGAACCCGACGCAGTTTGCGGCGCATGAGGACCTCGGCTCCTACCCGCGGACGTGGAAAGAGGACATCGCCAAGCTCGCCGCGGAAGGTGTCGATCTCGTCTGGAATCCCGACGCGAAGACGATGTACCCGGAGGGCTTCGCCACCAGGGTTGCTCCCGAAGGTCCGGCCCTTGCTGGACTGGAAGACCGCTTCCGCCCCCATTTCTTCGGCGGGGTCGCAACCGTCGTGGCGAAGCTGTTCACACAGGTGCGGCCGGATATGGCGTTCTTCGGCGAGAAGGACTTTCAGCAGCTCAAAGTGGTCACGCGCATGGCGCGCGATCTCGACCTCGGCGTCAGGATCGTGGGCGGCGCGATCATCCGAGAACGCGATGGCCTCGCGATGGCCTCGCGTAACGTCTACCTGTCGCCGGAGGAGCGCCGCATCGCGCCGGTGCTCTTCCGCACGCTCAAGATGACGTCGAAGCGACTGCAGGCGGGCGACGACTTCAAGATCGCTTTGGCGGACGGTGTGACCGCGATCAAGGAGGCCGGCTTCGCCGAGGTCGACTATCTTGAAGCGCGGCACGCGGAAACGCTGGCGCCGATTTCAACGATGGATGACGGTCCCGTCCGCTTGCTGGTGGCGGCCAAACTCGGCACCACCCGCCTGATCGACAACGTCAAAGGCTGAGCAACCTAAAGAAGACCGAGCTCGCGCAGTTCACGTCGCATCGGCTCCGGCATGGCCGCCACGCCTTCGGCAGCTTTGCCAAGGTCCGGCGGTGCATCTTTCGCGTTCAGATAGCGCCAGCCCTGGAACGGGCGCATCGGCCGCGGCGACACCGCGATCAACTTCGGCTCCATGATCAGGCGGCACCGTCCGATGCCCTCACTGTCACGGAAAGGCTCGATGCCGACGAGTTTCTCGCGCGCGGCGATTTCACCTTTGATCACCCAGTAGATCGATCCGCCGTCGAGCAGTTCCTCTTCGCGCTTCGGCGTCATCCGCGTGACGTGGATATGGCGCCCCGGCTGTCCCTTTGCCTTGGCCTGACGAACGCGCTCGGCGATCCAGTCCTTCAAATCCTTGACGGACGTCGCACCGACGCTGAGCTTGATGAGGTGAAGTGACATATCTGACGATCACAGAGACGCATCACGCATCTCAGAGAAATGGAGGGTTAGTTATCTTCGCTCTGCGCGGCCGGCGGCGCAAGCTGCACCGGGGTCTGTGCTGGTGCTTGTGCACGCGATTTCGGCGGTGCGGGCTTCTTGGCAGCCGGCGGTGGCTTCGCGGCAGCAGGCGCTGGTGGCGGGATCAAGGTTGCACCGGGTGAAGGCCGCGCGGGCGTTGAGACAATGGTCTCGACCTTTTCTTTCTCCGCTGATTTTTCCGATTTCTCCGCTGAACGCGGCGCAGATTGCGAGCCCTGCCCGGAAGGCTCGGGGCTCATGATGCTGACCGGCGGAATGGATGCGGCACTCGGGAAGTCTCCCGAGACAGGCCGTCCCGGCGGCGGTACGGTTCCCAGCGCAGCCAGAGGCGCGCCTTGCGCGTTAGCAGTCCCGGCGACAACCGGCGCGGCAGCCCATGCGGCGGCGTGCCGATCAACGGTCCCGTCGTACAGGTCCTCGGTCATATTCGAGGAGATCTGGGCCGAATTGGTCAGCGATTGAAAGAAGGGACACGGCGCCGAGAGGCTGCAGCCGTCGCGTGTGGTGAGCACATGGGCGACAAGGCCGTAACGGTCGCGTTCGATCGTGCGCCGAAGCGCGTTCAATTCAGGGGTCATGACCTTGTCGGCGGCCGCGACATTTCCAAAGCTTGCAAGCCTCGTCACTTGGGCGGCTGTATAGGACACCGCGGCGGCGGCGGCATCGGCAGACGCAAACAACGCCCTCTCGCAGGCGTTCTCGACGCTCTCCCCGGCCAGACCATCAAGGCACGACAACGCGGGCAGCGCCGCGGCCGAGTGAAGCGCTGACCCAATTCCTGCGGCCTGTCGCGCGGCCCCATCGCCTGAGGCGCGCATCATGGTCGCAACGGCAATACCGATCGCCAGCAATGTGATGACGGTCAGCGCTCCGTTCGCGACTGATCGCTCAGCACGGAACAGCGTCACCAGAAGGACAATCGCAAAGAAGCCGGCCGCCGCGACCGTCAGCCACATCGGCAGGGTCGGCGAATGCCACAACTGGTCAATTGATGAAGGCAATGCCTGGTTCATGTGCGGTATCCCTCGAGACGAACCAGACCACGCTCTGCGCTACACGTGCTAGTGTGGTGGTTCAGAAGTTCGCCTGGTTTTTCCAGCGAGTCCTTCCAGCGAACTTCTGAACCTAAACCACACCAGAATCATAGATCTACTGGTGTCCTCTCGAATCCAAAGCCCGCTACAGAGCGCGCTACACGGTCAGGCGGACTTTGGATTCGGGACACCAGAGGCCTTACGTCTGAGCGAGCTGACTTTCTTTGGCAACGCGCTCGAAAGCTTCAGTCGAGCTTTTGATCCGGTACTGGCAATCATCGCCATCCGTGGGCAGGAGGCGAATGACCTCATACATACCGCTTGCAGCTGGCCGCGCCACATTGCTTGCCGTGAAATAAACAGTCTCTCCAACGCCGAATTTGTGCTTCAACACCGTGCTCCATCACGCGATACGCGCATTTGGTGGCCTGCCGTTGACCCGGCAGTGGCCCGTTTGAACGCCCGGCAGGCGTATAGCACGCAAGATCGGCTTTTGGCCAGACAAATCGCACCGCACACCAACTGAAAATATTCTTATTTTACAACATGATAAGTCCGATTTTGCGACCTGCATGAGGGGCAAAGCAGGGTCCAGCCGCGCGCAACCCGCATAATCCGGGTTCCCGGCGTTCTGCAAGCAAAGTCAGAGACTTGGGAAGCGACCGCCGTCGTGTCCCAAATCCGAAATTTGCCTCGTGCTGCAATGCACCTCGAAGCGAACTTCGGATTCGAATGAGCACCGCAGCTCCGTGGTTCTCGGTTCAGAAGTTCGCTTGAAGGATGCGCGGCGAAAACGACGTTAGCTTCTGAACCACCCACTAGGCGGTATGCGGAAGCGTACCGGACGGGCTCGCGTGGTCCACCGCGTTCGGCAGAACCTGAGCGAGGACTGTCGAGAGCTGGTCCGCTGGAATGCCGAAGCGGCCCGCCAGTTGCTTGACCACGTCGCTGCCGAGGACCTGCTGCAATTGCTGCGCGCTGATCGGAAGGTTCTGCCCCGTGCCGATCCACGATTTGACCTGCTCGCCGAGGCCGGCCTGCTCGAGCTTGGCGACGATCGCGGACAATCCGCCCTGCCCCCCGCCATTGCCGAGCACTTCGCTCAGAACAACCGGAATGACAGCGGCCTCGATCGCGCCGGCCGCCTTCGAAGCCATCACGCTGGTCAACGTATCGAAAATTCCCATGTGCAGTCCCCAGATCCAAATTCGATATCGTTGGAGCCATTGCCGCTTCACGTTCGCCGGTCAAGCGAACGGCCAAGCAAATTTCCGCGAGATTATTCGACCTCGAACCGTTCAATGAGAAGCGTTTCGGCGAGGCCCGCCTCTGTCCACTCCTTGAAAGCCGTGTTGGCCTGCATGGTGTCCATGTATTCGCGGACCGGAGGCGTCACCTCGATCGCGTAGATCTGGAAGCGATGGACCACCGGCGCATACATCGCGTCGGCGCCGCTGAAAGCACCGAAAAGATATGGCCCCTCGCCCGCATGACGTTGACGGCAGTCCGTCCAGATCTGCTGGATACGCGTGATATTGGCTTTGGCCTCGTCCGAAAGCCGCTTCGCGCCGACCGGCCGATGAAGGTTCATGCCGCATTCATTGCGCAGCGCCATGAAGCCGGAGTGCATTTCCGCCGAGATCGACCGCGCATGCGCACGGCTGGCGCGATCCTGCGGCCAGATATGCGCATCGGGAAACCGTTCGGCGAGGTATTCAATGATCGCAAGCGAGTCCCAGACAGTAATCTCGCCGTCGATCAGCGCGGGCACCTTGCCGGACTGCGTAAAGCCCAGGATACGCCGCTTGTCGGCGTCGCCGGTATAAAGCGGGATCACGATTTCGTTGAACGGAATCCCGAAAGCTTTCAACGCCATCCATGGCCGCATCGACCATGATGAATAATTCTTGTTGCCGATTACCAGCGTCAACGCCATCGATCAAAACTCCGTTTGCAGGAACATGTTGACATGGCACGCCGCGCTCGTGCAACCGGCGTTGCCGCGCCGATCACGCCGTGGCAGCATCAACGGCAAAGCACGTCGCAAGGACTTCTCTCGTGACTCTGTTCACCCTGCCCGACATCTTCGCAATCGGTTTCTTCGTCCTTGCCTGGGCGTTTTACGCAATCACCCTCGAACGCCTGCCCCACGGCCGCAACAGCCTCAACGCGCGCATGAATATCTATCGCGAGGTCTGGATGCGGCGGATGCTAGACCGCGAAGTCCGGATCATCGACACGCAGATCATGGGTTCGCTGCAGAACGGCACCGCGTTCTTTGCCTCCACGAGTTTGCTTGCGATCGGCGGCGGCTTGACCCTGCTGAGATCTACCGATGCCGCAATGTCGGTCCTGTCGACCCTGCCGCTCGGCATCCGCAATTCCCCGGAGTTATGGGAGGTGAAATCGGTCGGGCTGATCGTGATTTTCGTCTACGCTTTTTTCAAGTTCGCCTGGGCGTATCGCCTGTTCAACTACGTCGCGATCCTGCTTGGCGCGACACCGCCCTCGGAGCGAAAAGACACCCCGGAAGCGCAGGCGCATGTGCTGCGCACGACGCGGCTGTTCCAGTCGGCAGGCCGTCACTTCAATCGTGGTCAGCGCGCCTTTTTCTTTGCGCTCGGTTATCTCGGCTGGTTCATCAGCCCGTGGGTGCTGTTCGCAACGACGCTGGCGGTGGTCACTGTGATCTGGCGCAGACAGTTCGATTCCGATTCTTATCGGGCGATGGCGGGGTAGATAACCGAAGTTTCCTTGCCGCGCCGTCGTGAATGCGCCATGGCATTGCGATGAACAGCTCCGATTCGAATTCATCCACCAGATCCCCCGCGACCAAGTCACTCGATGACGCCATTCTGGAAGTGCTGGCACGCCCCGACGTCAAGACTCTCAGCGCACCGGAAATAGCCAATGCCATCGCGACCGATGGCGACTGGCACGACCTGCTGGTCCCGATCCGCAGTACAGCCGTCGCTCTCGCCCAGGCGGGACGCCTTGTGATCTATCGCAAAGGAAAGCCAGTGGACCCGACGGATTTTCGCGGCGTGTATCGTCTCGGACTTCCACGGCACGATTGATCTTCGTCAATCGCGCTTACAAGCTTCAGCCGTTTTCGCACCCTTGCACGCGCTCGGCTGACGCGGGCCGGGAAACAGTTCGCTTGTGAGCCCCGCCAGCCAATAGCCGATCAGCCCGGTCCACTCGTGAATCGCGGTGTCGGCACGGGAAAGACCAGCGCTCATTTTATCGAACGGATCGAACGCGTCTTCCCATCCCTGGGAGCGCCAGTCGACGGGATAGGCTTCGACGTCGAAGCCGACTTTGCGGAACGATCCGATCGACCGAGGCATATGAAACGCAGATGTGATGAGCAGCCAGCGCTCGCCTGGCTTTGGCGACACCAGTTGCTTGGTGAATTCCGCATTCTCGGCCGTCGTGCGGGATTTGCTCTCCAGAATGATGCGGTCCTTCGCGACCCCAAAATCTTCAAGCAGTTGCCCGACGATGGGCGCTTCAGGCACAAGACGCGCGATCAAATTTCCGCTTCCGCCGGTGAAGACAATGCGCGCTGACGGATATTGCCGTGCCAGTTTGAGCATTTCGATGATGCGCTCGCCGGATTGATCCAATTCAAGTGAACCGCGATAGACGGTCGCTTCGGCATTGATGGCGCCGCCGAGCACGATGATGCCATCGGGCGCACGGCCATCCGGCTTCCAGGCCGGAAACCTTTCCGTCAACGGCAGCACCAGGAAGTTCGATGCCGGCGACAGTCCGAACACCAGATACAAGCCGAGACCGACACCGAGAAGCCACGTCGCTGTTCGCCGCAATGGCGTCAGGACCAACAGCACGAGACCAAGCACGCACATCATGATGAGTGCGTTCGATGGTAACGCGAAGAAATTCACAACCTTGGAGAGAACAAAGATCATAAGCGCCGCACCCGATGATAGGCCTGCATGGGCGATCAGCGCCGACAGATCAATCCCATTTCGGCGCGAAGCCGTAATCAGTAATACGGCCTTCTCGTGTCCCCATGGCGGAGATTTCTTCCATCTCCTCGTCGGTCAGTTCGAAATCGAAGATATTGATGTTTTCGGACAACCGCTCGATGCGCGACGTGCGCGGGATCGCAACCACGTTTTGCTGGATCAGCCAGCGCAAAGCGACCTGCGCGGGAGTCTTTCGATAGAAGCGGCCGATGCGAATGAGCACTTCGGAGTTTTTTACCCGCCCCTTTGCGACTGGACTATAAGCGACCAGCGCCAGTCTGTTCGATGCGCAGGCCTCGAGCACCTTCGACTGGTCGAGATATGGATGATACTCGACCTGATCGCACACCAGCGGCTCCGGCGAAATCGCGACGGCCTGCTCGATCAGCGCCACGGTAAAGTTCGAGACGCCGATATGCCGTGCAAGACCAAGCCGCTTGGCCTCGGCGAGCCCACTGAGCGTTTCTTCCAAAGGCACCTGAGGATTGGGCCAATGCAGCAGCAGCAGATCGACTTCGGTCATCCGCAGCCGTGCAAGGCTCTCCTTGGTTGAGCGCAAAAGATCGTTGGGCGCGAAATGCGTGGTCCAAACCTTGGTCGTCACGAAAACGTCGGAACGGCTTACGCCGGCGGCACGGACGCCCTCGCCCACTTCACGCTCGTTGTCGTAAACCTGCGCGGTATCGATATGGCGATAGCCCAGGCGAAGCGCCTGCTCGACCACGCGGGCGCAGGTCCGTCCGCTCAACTCCCATGTTCCAAGTCCGATCGCTGGAATGCGCGCGCCATTTGCTTCAACGAATTCCATGATGGGTCCTGTGGCGGGAGCAAACCGGGAAAGTCACCTCGGCATTGTGATCTGCGTGAAGGACATTGCCAAGCAGCCCTCCTTATTCGAAGTCGGTAACGAATGTTTAGCTGCGGCGCGCAAGGGCCGCGAAAACCGTGTCCGGCGCGTGGGCAATCACCGCGAGCAATGCCCGCGCCGGTCCGCGCGGCGAACGCTTGCCCTGTTCCCAGTTTCGGATGGTTTCGAGCGGGACGCTGAGACGCGCTGCGAACTCGGCTTGCGTCAGCTTTGCCCGGAGCCGCAGATCGCGCACAGGCGGAGTGGCCGACATCTCATCCGGCAGAGCGATATCACTCTCTGGCACCAATGGTGCCTCCCGTCCTTCGATCAGTTGAACAATCCGGCCGTCCGCCTTCAAACGCAATCGCTGCATGGTCATCTCCCCGGTCCGCAAGAGTCGGCGACACGTGGTAAATGAAGACTTAAGAATACGCGGCAAATTGTCCGGAGAATTCAAAATCCTCCGGACAGCTCAGATCTAGCTCATCGCATGCGCGCGTAGGCGCTGCGGAAAGCGTGATGATGACGCCGGCCGCCCCCGTGAGCGAAACGCAGGCCCATCTCTCGTCCCCCGGCATCGTCATAGGAGATGTGGATGTGCTGTACCCGTCCGGCATCGGTCGAGTAGCCGCCAGACCAGCCCTTCAGCTGCCCATAGATGCAACCGTACGGGCCGCGCACATCGACGGCTTTGCCTTGCGCGTGAAGCGACATGCGCCGCGTCCCCGCGATGCGGGTGTGACGGACACCCGAGATCGCACGAGTTCCAGGACACGCGGCCTCAATCGAGGCGAGCTTCGCAGCCAACGGAGAAACCAGCCCCGCGACGGAGACACCGGTATCGGAGGTGTCGGATGCGCGGGCACGCCGTGTCGGTCGCACGTCCGGAGTTTCCGTGGCCGGAGTTTGAGCCTCATAGCTCGGCGTGAGTGATGCGTGTCGTTCTTTGGGTTGAGGAGCATCGGTTCCGAGACCGACGCCGATGCAGGGCATTGTAATATTGCATTCCGGAGAAATAGCTGGTGCGCGCGTGCGGGCTTCAGCGACAGCACAAAGCACACACGTCGCCATGACGGCGCAAAATATTCGTCCCAATTGTTGTACTCCAAGTGAAGATAATCAGCGGGATGTCTCAGCACGGCAAAACGTGCATGCATCGCGAACACTGAATCTGGATCGTCGGAAAAAAGAGCGCATCGACGAACCGGTGAAGCCCAAGTTCCACATCACGGAACGGGCCACAATGTGGCAATCAGGTGACAATTTTAGAGCGAGGCGACGGGTGTACTGACGCTTGAGTGCAACCGAACAGGCTATTTCAGCCCGAACCACGCTGTCGCAATGCCGAGGAACGCGAAGAAGCCAACGACGTCCGTGACCGTGGTGACAAACGTGCCGGAGGCCACTGCGGGATCGGCCTTCAATCGCTCGAGCCCCATCGGAATAAGAATGCCGCCGAGCGCACCGGCGATCAGATTGCACATCATCGCAAGCCCGATGACGAAACCGAGACCCGGTATCTGAAACCAGGCTGATGCGGCAACGCCGGTGATGACTGCAAAGGCCAGTCCGTTGACCAAACCGACCAGGCCTTCCCGCATGATCACACGCCACGCGTTACTCGCGCCGAGTTCACGCGTCGCAAGTGCGCGAACCGCGACCGTCATGGTCTGAGTTGCGGCGTTGCCACCCTGGCTCGCCACAATCGGTGCAAGCACAGCGAGTGCGACCATCTTTTCAAGTTGCCCTTCGAACAAGCCCAAGACAGCCGACGCCAGGAACGCGGTCGCAAGATTCACCAGCAGCCAGTTGAAGCGGCCCTTGGCGATGGTCCACACGGAGTCCGAGAGTTCTTCGTCGCGGGCGACACCGCCCAGCGCCTTGATGTCTTCTTCGGCCTCCTCCTCGATGACGTCGACGACGTCGTCGATCGTGATCACCCCGACGAGACGGTCATGGGTGTCCACCACCGGCGCTGCGACAAGGTTGTACTTGCCGAACATGCGCGCCACTTCGGCCTGATCCTCCAGGACGGACACGCGCCTGCGGTCTTCGTCGATCAGCTTGGTGACCGACGTCGGCCGGTGCGCCCGCAACAGCGCGTCGAGCGGCACCGCGCCGAGCAGATGCTGCGCGTAGTCCACTACGTAGATTTCGTAGAAGCGATCCGGCAGGTCCGACGTATCGCGCAGGTATTCGATCGCTTGCAGCGCGGTCCAGTCCGGGGAAACGGAGATGAACTCCGTCTGCATCCGGCGGCCGGCGGAATTGTCCGGGTATTTGAGGCTGCGCTCCAGCGTGACGCGCTCGGACAGCGGCAGCTTTTCGAGGATCTCCTCCTGGTCCTCTTCGTCGAGATCCTGAAGCAGTTCGACGGCATCGTCGGACTCCAGTTCACGGACGCCCTCCGCGACCGTCGCCGGCTCGAGCTCTTCGAGGATTTCTTCGCGGACGGCATTGTCGACTTCGTTCAGCGCCGAGAAGTCGAAGTCCGTGCTGGTCAGCTCCACCAGCCGCGGCCGCAGGTCCGGCTCCAGCGCCTCGATCAGGTTGCCGAGGTCGGCCTCATGGAGCTCGGCGACGATCTTGCAGAGGAAATCGGAGTCACCCCGTTGAACCGCATCCGCAATCATCCCCACAAACCGGGGGCGGATCTCCCCGTCCTCATCCCGCATCGGATAACGGTCGAGCACGGAATCGTGAACCGTGTTTTCCGCCTCGGCGAGGTCTTGATCGTCGGCCATGCCGGAGCCTCGCAGGGTTAAGGGAGATTTGCTGATTTCTGTGTGCTTCTCAGGCATTACCTAATCGACTGTGCAGAACGCAATGCTAAATGTGCGATGCGCTAAAACAGCGCCCGGAAAACTCACGATGCTCCCACTGAAGTCTGCGCTGCTGGCGCTCGTCGTCTGCACAACGGCAGCTCATGCGGCCGACTGCCCACGAAAAGACACGCTTGGCACCTCTCGCGTGCTGATGGTCGATCCGCAGGCCACGCCCCGCGTGGGTCTCAAGAGCTTTCCGCAAACGTTGCCGCTCGCCGACAAGGAAGTCGTGCTCACATTTGACGACGGCCCGTTCCCGCCGACCACATCGCGGGTTCTCGCAGCCCTGGCCGCTGAATGCGTCCAAGCCACGTTTTTCCTGATCGGCAAGAGCGCCGAAGCCAATCCGGTCATGGTCCGGAGGATCGCCGCCGAGGGCCATAGCATCGGCAGCCACACATGGTCGCACCGCATTCTCGACCGGATCAGCCAGCCCGAGGCCATCCAGGAAATCGACCGCGGCTTCGCAGCCGACGAGATGGCCCTTCACGGCAAGGCCAGCCGCGTCCCCTCGACGCCCTTCTTCCGCTTTCCCGGCTTTGCATCGACGCCCGCGCTGCTGGCGAACCTTCAATCGCGCGGCGTCGCGGTGTTTGGGGCCGATCTGTGGGCCAGCGACTGGAATCCGATGACGCCCGAACAGCAGCTTCAGCTCCTCACCGAGCGCCTCGATTATGCCGGCAAGGGCATCATCCTGATGCACGATACCAAGGTTCAGACCGCCAAAATGTTGCCCGCTTTCCTGCAGTACCTCCGACGCAACAACTACAAGGTCGTCCACATTTTGGCCGCACAGCCGGCGAAAAGCCCGGCGCCCGACCAGTAACTCCTACGCAATTAAGTCGCTATTCACAGGCATGGCGATAAAAACGATGGCTCTTCTCGCCATGATGGTTTCCCGATGCACCGCAGACCGACCATGAGACGCCCCTCCCTGCTGCTGCTGGGTTGTTTGCTTGCATCCGCCGGTCTCCGCTCCGCACAGGCCAGCGCCGCAGATTGCCCCGGCAACCCGGATGCGCTCGGCACCTCCCGCACCATCGTGGTCGACCCCACCGAGCATCCCCGTATCGGGACCATGCAATACAACGAGACGCTGCCGCTGAACGACCACGAGGTCGTCCTGACCTTTGACGACGGCCCGCTGCCCGCCCACACCAATCCGATCCTCGACATCCTGGCCGCTCAGTGCGTCAAGGCGACGTTCTTCATGGTGGGTCGTATGGCCCAGGTTTATCCGCAGGATGTCCGCCGGGTGTACGATGCCGGGCACAGCATCGGCACCCACAGTCAGAACCATCCCTTTCGCTTCGGCGACCTGCCGCCGGAGCGCATGACCGCGGAGATCGAGGACGCGATCACCAATGTCGGCAACGCCCTCGGCGATCCGACGAAGGTCTCGCCTTTCTTTCGCATTCCCGGACTGCGGCGCGCCAACGCGGTCGAGACCTATCTCGGCAGTCGCGGCATCATGACGTGGAGCGCAGATTTTCCCGCCGACGACTGGCGGCACATCACGTCTGCACAGGTGGTTCACTACGCATTGTCGCGACTGGAAGCCAAAGGCAAAGGCATCCTGCTGCTGCACGATATTCAGGCGAGAACGCAGGCCGCGCTTCCCGTGATCTTGCGCGAACTGAAGGCGCGCGGCTACCGCATCGTGCACGTGGTCGCGGCAACGCCTGCACAGCCGAAGACCGTGACCGATCCCGCACAATGGATACCGCACTGGATGCATGGTGCCGTCGCGAGGGCCAAAGGCCCCGCCCCCGGATTTACCTTCGGCGCAGTCGAGAACCCGGCACGCGGACCACGCTCGGTGCGTTCGGTGTGGCTGGCCCAACGCGCGCCGCGTGCACGCGCGTCCACCATCGCGGTGCTGATGCCTGCGAAGGGCCGTTTCCAGATCAATCGGGACATCGGCGCGATGCGCCGGCCAGGTCCAACCCCGAAAACCGCGGCGCACCGGCCATTGCCCGGCAGCTGGCCGGTCACGGCTGGGGACATGACGTTCCGTCCCCTTACCGGTCCGGTCAAGACGGGAAGCCGTACGGACCAACCCGCAACCCCAAGTGTGCGATAACGGCAACGGGGGAAGCGACATCCGTCCGGCAGCGTCCGAATTCGCTTGGTAGAATCCGTTACACCCCCCTAGACTGCCCAAAATTATCTCTTTTCAGTCTGAATGAGGGGCAGTGAAATGAGGTTATTGATCGCCGCGATGGTTGTGACGACACTTTGTGTCGGCACACTCGTCCAGACGGAACAGGCTTCAGCGGACCAAGTTTCAGCGGACCAGGCGACAGCACGGATCGAACGCCAGGATGCAGGCGCCGCGACCGATGTCAGCGCGCGGCATCGGCGTTATCACCACCGGCGATACGCCTACTATCGCGCGACACTGCCTTATGATGGCTACCGTCCCTATCCGCCGCCGCCCCCCTGCTATCAGTACTGCGACAGGGACTTAAATCTGCTGCCGTACTTCGGCCGCGGCTGGTAGTCCCGATGAAGCCGCTGCGAACGGCGATATGCGTCGTGCTCTTGCTCGGCACGACGAACGCCTACGCAGTGACGGCTGAGGTCGCGAAGAAATGCAACGCGCTTCTCGCGAAGAAATTTCCGCCGCGCGTGGCCGGCAATCCGGCAGCCGGCAGCGCCCAAGGCACCGGGCCTGTGCAGCGGGAATACTATAAGAAATGCATCGAGAGCGGCGGCAATGTCGAAGACAGCGACACGAAGCCTCCCAGCGACAGGACGCCTCCCAGCGATCCCAAGCCTCCCAGCAATCCGAAGCCTAAATAGCGAACAAGGCCGTCCTCCCGGCTTTACCAGGAGGCGCCAGAATCCATTGGGCCCGGATAATCAGACGTTGAAATGCCAGAGCAACAAAACAGCGGCTGAGACGATCGCCAAGCCGATCGCCCATCCTGTGCCATAGGCACCCTCGTCGTCGGAGATCGGGTCACGCGTGTGAAGCCAGTGGTCAGCCATCGCAGCCTCCAAACAAGCCTTGCCTGACCAGAACACAGTCTCGCCCCAAAGGTTCCATGCCCGATCAGTAACGGCGCTGGCACACCCCGGATGTTTCGGCGGATGTCCGGCCAAGCTCGCTGCCACACGTCGGCGTTTTGCTGAGGCCGGCAGCACACCGCGCCGACCAACGACATGGTGACGGAGCAATTCGTTCGCTGCGGCAGCGCAAACAGATCCCTTGAGCAATCCTTTTGCCTTATGGAGCCACTGGGATGCGTTTGCTAGGTTGAAACAGGGAGACGCTGAATTCGTCCTGACTCACGGTCTTGAGCTCAAGGAGACGAAAATGCCAGTTGCCCAGGAGATCCCATCCCATCCCCACGCACACGACCATCCGACTGGCTGGCGTCGCTATGTTTTATCGACCAATCACAAGGACATCGGCACGATGTATTTCGTGTTTTCGATGTGCGCGGGACTGATTGGCGGAATCCTCTCCATTGCGATCCGGGCCGAGCTGCAAGAGCCCGGTCTGCAGATCTTTTCGAGCACCCATACCTACAACGTGTTCGTGAGCAGCCACGGGCTGATCATGATCTTCTTCACGCTGATGCCGGCCATGATGGGCGGCTTCGGCAACTGGATGGTGCCGCTGATGATCGGCGCACCGGACATGGCCTTCCCGCGCATGAACAACGTCTCGTTCTGGCTGCTGCCGGCCTCGTTTACGTTGCTCGTTATCTCGGCATTCGTCGAGGGAGAGCCGGGCTCGTTAGGGGCCGGGACCGGCTGGACGCTCTATGCACCGCTATCGACATCGGGACACCCCGGCCCATCGGTCGACTTCGTCATCCTGTCGCTTCACCTGGCCGGCGCGTCATCGATACTTGGCGCAATCAATTTCATCACCACCATTTTCAACATGCGCGCCCCCGGCATGACGATGCACAAGATGCCCCTGTTCGTGTGGTCGGTGCTGGTGACAGCGTTTCTGTTGTTATTGTCGCTGCCCGTGCTTGCGGGCGGCATTACGATGCTTCTCACTGACCGGAACTTCGCAACCACATTCTTCGCTCCGGAAGGCGGCGGCGATCCGGTGCTGTATCAGCACCTCTTCTGGTTCTTCGGTCACCCTGAAGTCTACATCATGATATTGCCCGGCTTCGGCATGATCAGCCAGATCGTGTCGACCTTCTCCCGCAAGCCGGTGTTCGGCTATCTCGGCATGGCCTATGCGATCGTCGCGATCGGATTCATCGGCTTCATTGTCTGGGCGCACCACATGTTCACGGTCGGCATGACCTCCGAGGCCCAAGCCTACTTTGTTGCAGCCAGCATGGTGATTGCGATCCCGACGGGTGTGAAGATCTTTTCCTGGATCGCCACCATGTGGGGTGGTTCGCTGACGTTCGAGCCGCCGATGCTGTGGGCGATCGGATTCATCTTCGTCTTCACGGTCGGCGGTGTCACCGGCGTCGTGCTGGCCAATGCGGCGGTCGACCGCGTGTTGCAGGACACTTATTACGTCGTCGCGCATTTCCACTATGTGCTGTCGCTCGGCGCTGTCTTCTCGATCTTTGCCGGCTGGTATTACTGGTTCCCGAAATTCACGGGTTACATGTATTCCAAGCCGCTGGCCAAGCTGCACTTCTGGCTGACCTTTATCGGCGTCAACCTTGCATTCTTTCCGATGCATTTCCTCGGTCTGTCAGGAATGCCGCGCCGGATCGCCGATTATCCGGACGCGTTCGCGGGGTTCAATCTGGTTTCCTCGATCGGCTCATATATTTCCGCCGCCGGCCTGGTCGTTTTCTTTTTCGGTCTCGTTCAAGCGTTCGTCCGCAAAACAAGAGCTGCAGACAACCCATGGGGCCCTGGCGCGACGACGCTCGAATGGACGCTGTCGTCGCCGCCGCGATTTCATGAATTCGAAGTTCTCCCTCGAATTCAGTGATCCATCCGGCCACGCCCTATATCGCGAGGTACTTTTGCATGGTGCCGTCGCGTGAGATCTCGTCAGGCAGACCGCTCGCAACGATGCTGCCCTTCTCGAGGATGATGCAGCGCTTGGCCATACTCATCACCATCGGCACATTCTGCTCGACAATGACAATGGTCATCCCCTCCTGCCGGTTAATCTCCGCGAGAGTGGCAGCAATCTGCTGAACCAGCAGAGGCATGATACCGTCCGACGGCTCATCCAGGAGCATCACCTTCGGGTCAGTCATCAGGCCGCGGCCGATCGCAAGCATCTGCTGCTCACCGCCGCTCATCGAGCCGCTTGGCTGGTCCAGCCGTTCTCCGAGACGCGGAAAATAGGACAGCACTTCGTCGAGACGATCTCGCGTGCTGCGTCCGGATGCGATGCGCCCCATTTTGAGGCTGTCCCGCACCGTCATTTGGGGAAACATACCGCGCCCCTGCACGATCGTGGTCAAGCCGGCTCGCGCCCTGGCGTGCACAGGCCAGTTCGAGACATCTTTGCCCTCGATCCTGATTGAACCGCGCGTGAGCGGAATGAGGCCGGAGATCGCGCGGATTAATGTACTCTTCCCCATGCCGTTGCGACCGAGCACGCCGAGAATTTCTCCGCTCGACACCGACAGGGATACATTCCGCAGCACTTCGATCCCGTCGTAACCGGCATCAATTGCATCGACCTCGATGCTCATAGGTCCGCCCCGAGATAGACCGACCGGACGGTGGGATCCGATGCCACCTCTTCGAACGATCCTTCCATCAGGATCTTTCCGAGATGCAGAACCGTCACTGGCGACCGCAGATCGCGAATGAAGTGAATATCATGCTCGATGATGATGATCGTCAGGCCGCGTTCGTCCGCAAGATTACGGATCAGCCGACCGGTCGCGGCCGTTTCGTCGTTGGTCATACCTGCTGTCGGCTCGTCAAGTAACAAAAGACGCGACTCGTTTCCGAGCAGCAAGCCGACTTCGAGCCATTGACGCTGGCCATGCGAAAGCTCCCGCGCAGGCGTTGAGCGCAGATCGACCAGACGCACCGCATCAAGGACCATATCGATCTTCCGTGTGCGCGCGCTGCTGTCCGCTTCAACACGCAGAACAGACAACTCAATGTTTTCGTAGACGGTGAGATTATCGAAAACTGTCGGCGTCTGAAATTTGCGGCCGATCCCAATCCGCGCCCGCTCAACCACCGAGAGAGCGGTGATGTCTTGACCATTATAAGTGATGCAGCCGGCCGACGGCGACTGGTGTCCGGACAACATGCTGAGAAACGTGGTCTTGCCGGCCCCGTTCGGCCCGATTACGCAACGCACCTCGCCGACATCGATATGGAAATCGATGTTCTCGTTGGCGACCAATCCGCGAAACCGCTTGGTCAGACCTTGGGTCGTCAACAGTTCAGCCATGGGATGCCTTCCCGTGAGATCCCGAAAGTTGTTGTTCCTTTCGCCGCCTTCGGGAGACGCCGTTCGCAATGGCTGCGAACGTTCCAGCAATGCCGTCTCGAGAGAACATGATCACAAGAATGAAGATGAAGCCCAGCGCCAGCTGCCAATACTGTGGCGATATCGAACTCAGATAGTTTGACAGCGCTGATACGATCAACCCACCGATCAGCGCTCCGAAAAGCGACAACCGTCCGCCGATCGCAACCCAGACAACCACCTCGGTGGAGAACGTAACGCCCGCGAGCGACGGGGAGACAAAACCGGCATGGGTTCCGTATAGCGCGCCGGCAAACCCTGCCAAAGCACCCGACAGCATGAAAGCAGCCGATTTGTACAGCGAGATCTTGTAACCGAGCGCCGTCATCCGCTCCTCGTTTTCGCGGATGCCGACGAGAATTTTGCCAAACGATGATTGCGTCAGTGCCTTCAACCCGAAATACAGGATCGGCACGACGGCGAGAACCGCGTAGTAACTGGCCACATCGCCGTTTAAGGGGATCTCGCCGAACGGACCCAGCGCCAATGCCATCCGGTCGACGAACATCCCATTGTAGCCGCCCGTGATCTCGGACTGGCTGACGGCAAGCTGTTCGACAATGATAGACAAGGCCAAAGTGATCAGCACGAAGTAAGTGGACTTCACACCTGCACTGAAGAGAAAGTATCCGGCGATGGCCGCGAGCAATGCGCTGGCCAGCGCTCCGCACAGGATGCCGAGATAGCCACCCCAGCCGCCCAGCCCGGCTTGCATGGCCAGTCCCATGCCGTAGGCGCCGATCGCGAAAAAGGCCGCCTGGCCAAAGCTGACAATGCCAACCCAGCCCCACAGCAACCCCAGCGACATGGCGAGCACGCCGAACAGAAGATACTGCGGCAAAATATAAATCGGGTAGCCGTCGATCACTCCCGGTAAGAAAGCGAGCAAGACAAATACGGCGAGCGCAACCGCGCCTTCGCCGCGAAACACATTGGCGAGTTGACCTTTCACAACAGCCTCACTTCTCGCCGAAAAGGCCCTGCGGACGGAACCGCAAGATCACGATCGCAATAAAGAACACCGCCACCTGCGCAACGACCTGGGACGAAACGAGTGCGAGAATTGTCTCGCTTCCGCCAATGAAGAAACTTCCGAGCAGCGTACCGCCGAGAAGCTGTCCAATGCCTCCCACGATGACCACAAAGAACGAGCGAATGAGAAAGACGTTGCCGATATAGGGATCGATACTCAGCATCGGCGCGAGAAGCGCTCCCGCAAGCCCGGCCATGAAACATCCGAAACCAAAGACCAGCTTATAGGTCGCCGCAATGTTGAGACCGAGCAGGCTCGCCATCTCACGGTTCTGGATGAGGGCTCGAATTTTGATGCCGATCGAGGTTTTCAAAAGAACCAGAGCGGTTGCGAGCAGCAGCACGACCGTTAGTCCCGCGACGAACGTCTTATAGGCGGGCAGATCATAGAACGGGGTGTGAATAGCGGATGGAAACGGGCTCGGGATGCTGCGGAACGATGTCCCGAACATGATCTTGATCAGCTCAGTGGAGATCAGAAAGAAACCCCACGTCAGAAGCAACGTGTCGAACGGCCGGTGATAAAAATGGCGGATGACAAGATGCTCGAAGACGAGACCGATCAGCCCCACGCCGACAGCCGCAAACAACACGGCGACGAAGAATGGTGCCCCGCTCTCAACCGCGTACCAGGCCAGATACGCGCCCAGCGTCAGCATCGCTCCATGGCCAAGGTTGATGACACCAACGAGGCCATAGATGATCGCCAATCCGAACGCTGCGAGCGCAAGCGAAAAAGTGATAAGCGCGGCGTCAATACCTACGCTTATGGCAGTCTGCATCGGTTGCGCTCACATCGAATGGAAAGACAGCCCTGCGCCTTGAACCGGGCCGCAATCGTTACAGGGGAAGATCACACCGCGCATCAAGCGGCACCGCGCGATCCAGTGATTGAACCTTCTCGAACATATCGTTCACACCGGTCCAGTTGTCACGCACTTTCATCAGGTATGAGGGAACGATCGCCTGATTGTCCCGCTCACGCATCGTCACGGTGCCCTGCGGCGCTTTGTCGAAGGTCAGTCCCTTCAGATTTGTTCGCAATGCCTTGGTGCTCACCTCGCCGGCCTTGGTGATCGCCAGCGCCGCCATGTGCGCGGCGTTATACATGCCGACCCCCACGGTGTTCACGAGCGCATTCTGGCCGAACTTCGCTTTGAACTTGTCGAGGAACACCTTGTTGTTGGGAGCATCGATCGACATGAAGTAATCGAAGCTGACGTAAGTATTGGCCGAGACCTTAGGTCCGAGACCGGAGGTGACAACCTCCTCGTCGTCCACCGTCCAGATCACGAAATCCTTTTGCATGCCAGCCGCTGCGAACTGCTGCCGGAAATTGACAGTGTCGCTTCCCGTCAACGAGTGGAAAATAACGTTGGCGCCGGAACTGCGAATATCGCGCAACACAGACTCGTATTGCGGCGTGTTGAACGGGATGTACACCTCACCGACCACTTCGCCGCCGAGTTCCTTCAGCTTCTGCTTGGTCACTTCGTTGGTCACCCGGGGCCACGCATAGTCGGAGCCGATCATGAAGAACTTCTTGCCGTACTTCTTGGTCATGTATTCGAGATGCGGCCAGACCTGCTGGGTCGGTTCAGGACCAAACATGAAGATGTTGGAGTTGCAGACGCCAGGAGCGTACTTCTTTTCCTGCCCCTCGTAGAAAGTCGGATAGAGAAGAATTTTGTCCGCGGACTTCACCACGGGACCGGCGGCGTTTCGCTCTGCGCTGGAAAACGTTCCGGCCAGGAAGTCGACGCGTTCCTGGCGAATGAGTCTGTTCGCCTGCTCGACAACAATGCGCGGCTCAGTCTTGGAATCGCCAATCACGATTTCGATCTGGCGACCGAGAACGCCGCCTGCGGCGTTGATCTCATCCACCGCCAGTTGAAAGCCGGAAATGTGCGCCTTACCGTAAACGGTCCACGCTCCGGTGAGTGGCGAAATGACGCCTACTCGTATCGGACCCGCAGCGGAAGCAGAACTCATCAAGGCCGGCGATGCGAGTGTGACGACGCCCGCCCCTGTCGCCTTGAGGAAAGAACGACGTGAAGGAGCGTAGCCACCAAATTTCTTGTCAGAATGATTCATGTTTCCTCACTTGGCTTATATCGCCATTGTTGTGCTGCTGACGTTGATCGGCTCGATCAGCGTCGCTACCGCTTGAATTTTCAATCGAGCTTCGGTGCCCGCCGATGATGGGTCGCCTGCTCGTAGGCATAAGCGTAAGCCAGGATATCGGCCTCGCTCCATAAGCGTCCCACCACGATCAGGCAGAATGGTGATCCGGATGCATAATATCCCGCAGGCACCGTTACACCTGGGAGACCGGCGATATTGATTTCACAAACGGTGGTCTCAAGGATCGTCTCGGGGCCCTTGATCGGAGGAAGCTCGCCGCGCATCTGCGGGAAGATCAGCGCGTCGAGCTTTTCGCGGTCCATCACGTCGTTGAAGGTCTCAAGATAGGCTTCCCTCGCCGCAACGAAATCGGTCAACCGCGGCGGCTTGCTCGGATCGGCGAGACACGCGTTGAAGTCCGGCAGGTTCGGCATGTATTGGAGAACGCCTCCCTTCGCGAAAGGGTCCTGGGTTTTGATCGCCTCGGCAAATTCGGCATAGCTCTTGATTGCTGCATTGGGCCCCAGGCGGCGCAAATACTGGTCGAGGTCGTAAGGCACCGACTCCATCCCACGCGCGTCGAACTCCTTCATCGGAGGCGTCGGCTGACGCAACTCAGCGAAACCGGAGCCTCTGAAGGGATCCTGTACGAGTTCGGCACCGAGTTGCTTCAATTCACCTTGGGCACGCTGGTAGAGCCGCGTGGCCTCGTCGGACAGCGGCAGGTTCCGCCAGCCGAAGCCGTAGAGCCCAATCCGCTTGCCTTTGAGCGCGTCCTTGTTGAGCCGGGATGCATACCCGCCCTTCGGGCGATGCCCTACTCCGGCGATCGTCTTTGGGTCTTCGGCTGTATAGCCGGCCAGCACATCGAGCGTCAGTGCAACGTCGCGCACGCAATGAGCGATCGGGCCGACAACGTCACGGTTGCCCGACAGCGGCGCAACGCCGGCGTTCGGCACAAGCGCGAAAGTCGGCTTGGCGCTGGGAAGGCCTTGAGCCGATGCCGGGTTCTGAATTGACCCGCCGGTTTCCTCGGCCAGACCCAGCACCGCAAGGCTGGCGCCGACCGCGGTCGCGGTGCCGGCGCTGCTGCCTCCCGGCAGAAATTGGCGCCCCGCAGAATTGAACGTTGGCCCCGCCCAACTGTCATTGGCGTGACTGCCGGAATGGCTGAGGCTGGGCACATTGGTCTTCCCCAGAATGACCGAGCCAGACGCTTTCATCCGGGCCACGACCGGTGAATCGGTGCCCGGCATCAAGTCGACACCGCCCGTTTTCGAGTAAAGAAGCGTCCATCCCATGGTCGTCGGAAAACCAACCATATCGCAGGTTTCCTTGACCACGACGGGTACGCCGTCGAGAGGTCCGATCACATTGCCGGACGCGCGGCGCTGATCGCTCGCGCGCGCATCAGCCAAAGCATCAGGATTGAGAAAGACGATCGCGTTGTACTGCGGATCGACCTTCGCGATCCGGTCGAGAAACGCCTGCGTCAATGCCTCGGACGTCACGCTGCCTTTCGCAAAGGCCTCTTGAATTTGCTCGATGGTCAGCTCGATGAGATCGAGCGGAAGAGACACCTTGGACAATGATATTTCCTCACGACAAGAATTGAAAAAGGCGTCTGCGCGCCCTTGGTCATGAAAGCAATCAATCTCCGCGCGCCAGGGAGCACGCGCGAGAGCGATCCTTTGATGACATTAGAAAATGAAATATTTTCATTTTCAAGCATTATTTCGCAATGAGCGAGTGCCGCGACGCTGAAGATCGCTCAGGCTGGCGACTTAACTGGGAAGGAGTTCAAATCCGCGACCGTCGTGCGGTTGAGGTCTCGAAGTTCGCTCGAAGGACCCTCAGGATGAGAGGCAGCCTTCTGAACGAGACACTAGAACGTCTCGATGACGCGAAATTCTATTCCATCGGCCTGGGCCAGATAGATCGGCATCGCAGCGTGGCCTTGGCGAAGGACAATGGGTCCCCGAGCGCCGCGGTAAATCATATTGCTGGCTGCCGCCAATAAGGGTTTCGGCGCAACCGATCCGGCGTGCAGCGCCGCCGCCTCGAGCAATTTCAGCCCTTCGTAGTTGGATTGGCCTACTGAGCCTGCAGGTGCCGAGTGGGCGCCGAACGCCGCCTCGTAACGCGAAACGAAAGACTCTGTATCTTGAGAGTGCACACAGTTGAAATAGCCGGACGCACAAAACAAATTGTCGGAGTTGTCCGCCCCTATCCCCAGCAAAACAGTCTCATCGAAAGCACTCGCAAGCCGCAGGATCCTCGGCGCGAGTCCGTGCTCTCCAAATGAGCGATTGAACGTGATGCTGTCGGCTCCGATCAGGGAAACGAGCACGACATCGGGATTTGCCGCACGGATGCGTGCAACATGCGGTGCATAATCATCCTCGCCGACAGGAACGAACTCTTCGCCGACAACCTGCCCGCCGCTTTCGGCGATATAGTTTTTCATCGCCTGATGGGAGAGCCAGGGCCACACGTAGTTGGATCCGATCAGATACCAGCGCGACGCTTTCTTGGTGTTGGCTAGCCAATGGATCGCCGGACGGCATTGATTGCGGGGGGTCTCGCCAATCGCGATCACTCCTGGTGTCCGCTCACCGCCTTCGTAAACCGTGGTGTAGATGTAGGGGATCCGCCCGGCGATGTGTCGACGTAGCGCGACGCGCACCGAACTCGTGTGCGAGCCGACAATGACATCAACCTCCTCAGAGGTAATGACATCCTTCGCACGGCGCGTAATCTGCTCGACAGTCCCGCTTGCATCGAGAAAAATCGGCTCGATCTCCCGCCCGAGAATGCCACCCCGGGCATTGATCTCGGATGCCGCCAGCATGGTGCTGTTCATCGCAGAAGGAGCCCATATGCCAGGCGAGCCGGACAGCGCGACGAAGTTGGCAATGCGAAGCTTGTCGTGACGACCACGACGCCTTGGAAGATGGCCCGGCTCGGTGCCAAGTCCGGACGTCGAAGCCCGAGACGCGAAACCATTGAGAGACTGCCAAGGCTTTGGCGCAAAAGCGGCAGGCCTGCATTCAGCTATTGCCGACAACACTTTTCCTCATCAATTCCGACGCTGTGTTGCCCCCAAGGCCATCCAGCACGAGATATTTTAGGACAAAATGTTGAATTTTCAACTTTCCCCGTGCATAAAGCACGGCGATCCGCGTTGAATTTAGAGGCTCCGCCGTGGCCAAATCAGCCTCAAGTGACCTGCCCATCACCGAGCATCTTGCCTACCTTCTGGCCCAGGCAAACCGCGAGATTTCGCGGCAGCTCGATGAGCGCTTGCGGCAGGAAGGTGTTCCTGTCGAGCAATCGCGAATCCTGACCATCCTCTCGGGCGATAAAGGTCTGTCGATGGGGGAGCTTGCCGAGGCCGTTCTCCTCCACCATCCCACTCTCACGAAAATGGTTGATCGAATGGTTTCCGATGCGCTGGTTTACCGTGCGCAGGATCCAAAGGATCGCCGGAAGGTCCTGCTGTATTTGTCCGATCGAGGGAAAGCACTCGCCAAACGGATAAAGCCCCTCGTCCAAAGTCACGAAGCCCGCATCATGCAGGACTACGGCGACAAATCAACGAATGAGCTCAAGCGGCTGCTCGGCTCGTTGATTGAGCGAGCGATGTCGACCTGATTTTTCTGGCTGTGGGCCCGTGCAGTTGTCTGCAGGCGATGTCACGAATTCGAAGTTCTTCCTCGGATCCTGTCGTTCAGCGGCGAGACGATGTTGCGGATCTAGGATGCAGCCGCATCCGCAAGCTCCTGCCTCGCGCCAAACTGACGACGTGCCAACAAATAGAACGCGATGAGGTGCGTGATCATCAGCGTCGGCACGAAGAGGATCGGGATCGCGTAGGCAGCACCTAACTCCCCTGCATGCGCGGGCAGATCAACCTGGACAGCGTGAGTATAGTCGAGGACGAGGTCGGCCAACCCTACGAGATTGAAGGCTATGACAAACAGCCAAAACAGCGGCCGTATCCTGACCGTGATCAGCGCCAGCATGGCCAGCACACCGGTCGCGAAATCATAGGTCGCGGCGAAATGGGCAAAATGCGCGGGCAAATTGGCGCCGACCACGCCCGGGAGCATGAACACGAGCCCGAAGAAGCGGAAGCTGTGCAACGTGGCAATGGCGCGGTGCGCTTCGGTGTGGTCCATCGCTTTCAGCCTTGGCCAGATGTACGCGCCTAAGCAAAGCGACCACGCGACGTAACCCAGGACGAGATGGATCTGGAAGATGATTCCCGGCGACATGTGATCTCCCATCAGGCGTTGATTGACGCGGCAGCGAACCCGGCGGGATGAAGCCTCTCCTCAACCGTCGACCGACTTTGCATCACAAGATTTACGGCTGCTTCCAGCAGGCGACTATCCGCGATAATGTGGACGAGCCATGAAGCAGAACTTCACAGTCAGGCAGGGTGCACTCGACGGCGTGGAGGCGTTCCTGCGGGTTGCCGAGCACCGCAGTTTTCGCAAGGCCGCCGTCGAACTCAACGTCACTCCGTCAGCCATCAGCCAGGCGGTACGCGCGCTGGAGTCGCGCGTTGGTGCGGCGCTGTTCATTCGCACCACGCGCAGCGTCGGCCTGACCGAGGCCGGTGAGCGTTTCCTGTCGCGCGCCAAGCCCGCCTTCGAAGAACTCATCGCAGCCAGCGAAACGGCCCGTGACCTCGGACAGCGGCCTGCTGGACTGTTGCGCCTTTCGGTGCCGCGCGCCGTGGTGCCGATCCTGCTGGAGCCGCTGATCGCCTCCTTCTGCCAGGCCTATCCCGAAGTGGAAGTGGAGATCGCAGCGAGCGAGGAACTGATCGACCTCGCGGCCGAAGGATTTGATGCCGGTGTGCGGATGGGCCAGTTCATCGCCGCCGACATGGTCACGGTGCGGCTGACGCCGCCGTTCCGCTTCATCATTGTCGGCAGTCCCGCCTATCTCGCCCGGAACGGCCGGCCTGAGCGGCCGGACGATCTGCGCCGGCACTCCTGCGTGCGATGGCGGCGTTCCAGCGGCGCGCTCGCACTATGGCCGCTCAACGACAACGGACGCGCCATCGAGATTGCCGTCTCAGGCCCGCTCATTGCCAACGACTTTCCCACCGTGCTTGGCGCGGCGCTCGAAGGCGTCGGCCTTGCGCAAGTCCCTGAGCCGATCGCCGCCGAACATGTGGCTGCCGGAAGACTGGTACACGTGCTGGAGCCATTCGCGTCGATGGCGCCGGGTGTCTTCCTCTACCATCCCGGCAAGCGCCAGGTTCTGCCGAAGCTACGCGCTTTCATCGATCACGTGAAAGGCCACTCGGCGGCTACCGACAAGGGAGGCTCCCCTGCGCAATATTGATTTTAGTTCGTGGCAGAGCCTGCTGGCGACGTTGATCGGCCTGGCGTTGTTCACGCTCATCGGCGTCAGCATCCGTCTGCTGGCGATGTTCACGATTCAGCAACGCCGCGAACGCATGAATCGCCAGATCAACGAGCGGCTGCGGACACTGATCGCGGCCTACAAAACGTTAGGCGGCTCGTTCACCGGCAATCTCGCCGTCGATCCGACACACCTGCGTGATCTGCGCCGTACAGGCGAGCCCACTGCGGAGACCGAGGTCATTGAACCCGTGGACCTGTCCAATGGCAGTGCTGAGGGATCAGACCGCCGGCGACGCATCCGCGACGCGGTCGAGGCGGCTTTGTCGGACATCATCCTGCTGGGGACCGAAGAACACGTCCGCCTCGCTGAACGCGCCGCGCGCGAATTGGTTGCCGGGCGCCCCGTGCATGTGCATGACCTCGTCGTCGCACTCCGTGCTTTCATTCGCGACGCCCTCGATCTCGATCCGATCCCGGCTGACCTTGCGATTCCAATGCAGGGCCCTGCACGTCCCTCAAACTCCGGCGGCCGCGGCAAGGGCGAGCGTGGAGAGAAAGACTCCCGACAAGGCGGCGGCGGAAAAGGTGGCGGCGGTGGAATGGGAATGGGTGGCGGTATGGGTTCAGGGCTCGGGACGGGCTTCGATGTCGAAGACCCCTCATCGTCCGATCATCGCGCGTAGAGTGCAGCCACTCTTCCCGCTTCCACGCGACGATGCTACGCCGCCGCTTTCAAACCTTCCAGCAAACCAAGCTGGATCAGGCTCTCGGCGGTCGCAACGATCGCATCCTCCCGCGAACGCGGCGCCCAGCCGAGCACCCGTCGTGCTTTTTCGCTCGTCGCGTTCATGTTGTAGTCGAGCAGCGGCAAGACCCCTTTGAGCGCTGGATTTCTCAGGGCCGTAAGCCGCATCAACCAGTTGGGCAGCACCCGCGTAGACACTTTGCTTGCGACGACACCCAGGCGAAGCCGCAGAACCTTGGCGACATCCACCATCCACATGCTTTCGCCGGAGATCGCGAGAAATCGTTCACCAGTGGCGGCAGCATTGGTCATCGCGCGAAGATGCAAGTCAGCGACATCGCGAACATCGACGAAACCGGAGTTGATCTTCGGACAGCCCGGCTGTCCGTCCATCATGGTCTTGATCGTCCGGATTGAGTGCGAATAGTCCGGACCGAGAACGGGGCCGAGGACAGCCGTCGGATTGACGGCAGACAGTTCAAGTCCGCCCCCTTCTCGCGCGATGAAATCCCAGGCGGCCCGCTCGGAAAGCGTCTTCGATTTCTGATAGGGCGCGACATTACCCGTCAGATCGCTCCAATCGGTTTCTTTGAACGGCCGCGGATAACTTGGCTTATGTCCAACGCCAACGGCGCCGAAGGCAGACGTGAGGACCACGCGCTTCACGCCGGCATCGCGGGCGGCGCGAAGCACCCGCAGGTTTCCCTCGACAGCAGGCTTGATCCAATCCTCCTCGCGAACCTGATCGCCCGATGGCGTCGGTGAAGCGCCGTGCATGACGAAATGACAACCGGAAGCCGCCTCGGCCCATCCTCGGTCAGCGCTGAGATCGGCTGTGACGAACGACAGGCGATCGCCCGGCTCCGCTCCGCCAACTTTGAGATTTCCCCGGACTTCTGCTTCCCGTGATGGTGAGCGGACCGTGGTGCGCACGCGATATCCAGCATTCAACAGCGCGATCATGCAGTGCTGGGCAATAAAGCCGGTTCCGCCGGTGACGAGTACCAATTCGTTGCTCATGTCGATCTCCAGATTGGCCGCTCGGCGGACGATCGTCAGATCGAGGCCGGCGCCTAAGGCCTGTCGCGCTTCGGCATCTCCGCGAAATACCGACGGAGAGCGTCGGCGCGGAGGGTGTTTAGCGAACTGCCCTGACGTAGGCTTGGATGCTCGGACTGTGAATGCTTGAAAGTCCATATTCCTTGCGCGATAGTCCAGGAATGAGCGTGGACCCCTTCTCCGATATTCTCAAATTCACGAATGCTGAATCGCTCGTCACCGGCGGTTTCACGGCAGGAGGCCTCTGGGCAATCCGCTTTCCGGCCCCCGACAAGATCAAGTTCTTTGCCGTCGTGAAGGGCAACTGCTGGGTCTGCATCGATGGCGAGGCCGAGCCGCTGCATTTCAAAGCCGGCGATGTCGGCTTGCTGACGGCCAAGCGGTCTTTCATTTTGGCAAGTGACCCGAGTGTCCCCCCCGTCGACGCGATGGCGCTCTTTTCCGGCACCGGCGGATCGACGACACAGATCGGTAATGGCGAAGACTTTGCCCATATCGGCGGCCACGTCCTGCTTGATCCGGCGAGCGGACGGCTGCTGGCGAATGTTCTACCGCCGTGGATACACGTCCCGGCGGGCTCACCGCAGGCGGTGGCTTTCCGATGGCTTCTTGAGCAACTCGTTGAGGAACGATCTGCCGAGCAGCCCGGCGCGCAGCTTGCGTCCGCGCAGCTCGCCCAACTCCTGTTCATTCAGATTTTGCGTGCACATCTCAAAACAGCGGATGTCATGCCCGCTGGATGGCTGCGGGCTCTTGCCGACCCGCGCATCGCTCCCGCGCTCCGCTTGATGCATGGCGATCCCAGCCGCTCCTGGCATCTCGATGAACTCGCCAAGGCCTGCGCCATGTCCCGATCAACGTTGGCGTCCCACTTCAAAGCGGTCGCGGGCGTCGCGCCCCTGACCTATTTGGCGGAATGGCGCATGCGCCTTGCCGAACGTGCCTTACGGGACGAATCCACCACCGTGGCGAAGATCGCCCAATCGCTTGGTTATTTATCGGAAAGCGCCTTCAGCACCGCCTTCAAGCGTGTGACCGGCAATTCACCCAAGGCCTATCGAAATGCGTCGCGAACGTCCGACCTAGAGAGTTCCGGGGTGAGATCGAACACGACTATGTTGTAGGCGCCGTTCCCGGCCCGTCGGTCGCGGCATGCCGGCTTACAAAGATGACTTGAAGGAGTGCGATTCATTCTCCAAATTAGTCTACGACGTGATAGCCGCCGTCGATGTAGATCGTATCGCCCGTAATAAGCCGCGCCGCGTCATGCGCCAGGAAGGCGGTGGCGGCTCCGACGTCCTCGATCTTCACGAGACTTCGTGCAGGCGCTTTGGCCTTGGCTTTTTCAAGTAGCTTATCAAACTCCGGAATGCCGGACGCGGCCCGCGTCGCGAGCGGCCCCGGGGATATCGCATGGACACGGATTCCTTTTGGTCCAAGCTCGGCCGAGACATACCGCACGGCGCTCTCAAGAGCGGCCTTTGCCACCCCCATAATGTTGTAGTTCTTCACCACCGTCTGACTTCCGTAATACGTCATGGTGAAGAGCGTGCCGCCCTTTTTCATCAAAGGCTCCGCCAGCTTCGCCATCTGCAGGAATGTCCAGCACGACACCTGCATGGTGGTCAGAAATCCCTCCAAAGACACGTCAACCACGCGGCCATGCAAAGCCTCCTTGGGTGCGAAGGCAATCGAATGGACGACAAAATCCAGCCTTCCCCAATCCTTCGCGATGCGCTCGAACACGGCCTCCATCTGCCCCGGCACCTGCGCATCGAGCGGCATCACGATTTTGGCGTCGAGCTCACGCGCCAGTGGTTCGACGTGCTTCTTTGCTTTGTCGTTGAGATAGGTGACGGCCAGGTCTGCTCCTAAAGCACGAAATGCGGCGGCACATCCCCATGCGATCGACTGGTCGTTGGCGATACCGACGACCAGTCCCTTCTTGCCTTCGAGGAGTTTCGCCTTCACCGCCGGGATCAGCCGGCGCTTTCCATTCAGTGACAGACCGATCGGCTCGCCTCGTAAATATTGCTCGGCAGCCTGCTTCAAACTCGAGAACGCCTCGCGACGATCCTTCGCCTCAGCGGTCCGCGCGATTTCCCGGCCGTTCACTGTCAACTGTCCCTCGCCCCAAGGAGCAACGTTGATCTCGAGACGATCCTTTCCGACATCGGCAAAGAATTGCTGCACAGTGGCTCCCTTGCCGACGGGCAAGTCCTTGTTTGTTTCCCAAGTTGCCGAGTTTGACGGCATGACGATCACTCCATTGCTTTGGCCATCCCTCGATCAGCGCCGGCGCCACCGTTACTCCCCGGTTGAACGGTGACGCAGGTAGACAAACCAGTAAGCCGCTGCGACCATGACCGAGCCGCCGACGATGTTTCCGAGTGTCACGGGAATAAGATTGCCGACGAAGTTAGCCCAGGTCAGGTCTGGAAAATCCGCCGGCGTCCTGTTGATGGATTTCCAAAAAGATTCCGGAGCGCCGGCTTTGATGAACAAGCCCATCGGAAGGAAATAAATGTTCGCAATGGAGTGCTCGAATCCGGCGGCGGCGAATGCCGTCACCGGTGGCAGCGCCGTCACCACCCGATCGATATTGGTCCGAGCGCTGAAGCACATCCAGACCGCAAGACACACGAGGGCATTACAGAGAATCCCGAGCGTGAATGCCGGGACGAAAGACAGCGCCGACTTCGCATTCGCCGTGTTCAACGCGGCCAACCCAACCGCGCCGCCGCCGAACGTGTACTGCGTGGTCAGAAACATCAGACACGCCATGAAGAACGCGCCGGCAAAGTTTCCAACAAAAACGAGAATCCAGTTGTAGAGGAGCGCCCGTGTCGACACCTTGTGGCTCGCCCAGGCCATGACGAGGAGATTGTTGCCGGTGAAGAGCTCTGCACCGGCGATGATCACAGCAAGGATGCCAACGCAGAACGCCAGACCGCTGAGCAACCGCGTGACTCCGTAAGGCAAGAGCCCCGTCGATTCTAAAGCGCCACTGGGAGCGAAGGTCGTTATTGTGCCTGCCAATACGGTGGTGGCAAAAATGGCTCCGAACGCAACGAATGCACCAGCCAGAACGCTCAGGACGAAGGCAACCAGCGGATCGAGTTCGGCGCGTTTGATTCCGCTCTCTTCAGCGCGCAGAGCCATCGCCGCAGGCATCACCGCCTCAAAGGTGACAACCTGCGGCGGCGGCAAAGGTTCAATACGATGTAAGGGGGCGTCTCTCACGTCATTGCCCCGCATTCCCACCGATCGCCAAGAGACCGATAATCTGCACCGCCACAACCTTCACAATGGTCATCGACGGGAAGATCATGGCGTAGCCGATGTCGGGACGTTCGGTCGGCGCCATCTTGGTGGAGTAGACCAGAATGGCAGGGTTTCCTGTCGCCCCGGACGCGACACCCACAAGGTCATCGTAGGGAATTTTCATCACGTAGTGACCGACGAGCAAGACGATGAGAACCGTCGTCAGCAACACGGCGACACCGATGAACAGCATGGTCAGTCCGGTTTCCGTGACGGTCCGGACGAACGGCTGCCCGGCGTTGACACCGACGGTCGCCAGGAACATCGCAAGCCCGAAGTTTCGCAACACGATGTTGGCCGGCAACGGCATGGTCCACAGCAACGGTCCGGTGCGCCGTAACTTGCCAAGGATGAGAGCCACGATCAGCGGGCCGCCGCCGATTCCAAGCGCCACGGTGCCGACACCAGGGATCGGGATTGGAATGAGGCCGAGTAGAATGCCAAGCACCATCCCTAGTCCCAACGAAACGTAGCTGAATTCCGCTGTCGCTTTGACACTGTCACCAAAGTGCTTGCGGATTTCCTCCTTTTTATCGGGAGGCGTTAGCACGCCGACCCGGTCACCGAATTCCAGCATAAGATCATCGGTCGGGATCAGGTCGGCATCATAACGGCGGACGTGCAGGATATGTGTGGGATAGCCCGCGGGCATTTGGAGGCGCGACAGCGGGATGCCGACGGCACCAGCTTTGCCGACGAAGACGCGGATATAATCGAGATCGGTTCTGTCGCTGGCCAAGCGGCCGGGCTCCAGTTTTCCGAGCCGCGCGGCCGCGGCTGCAATCGCATCCTGGCGGTCACCCACCACCAGCACCGCATCGCCGGGAGAAAGGATGGTATCCGGCGTCGGCACGTAATTGTGGTTGTCCTTTCGGATCATGGTCACCTGCAAACCCTGCAGTTCGTCCTTCGTCAGGTCGCCGAGCCGGTGGCCCGCGAAGCTTTCCCCGATCAAAATTTCTCCCATGTGAAAGCGCTGCGCCTTGGGCGGGAATTTCGGTTTCACCATGCGTGTCATGAAATAGATGCAGAGGATCGGGCCGATGACGCCGAAGGGATACGCGACCGAGTAACCGATCGATGGATCCTTGTTCTTCATGACGTCCAGTCCCGCTTGCAGCGTGGCTGTGCTCGTCATCGATCCGGCATAGATGCCGAGCGTATGGCCGATTTTGATGCCGAAGACGTGGCCCAAACCAAGCGCGACGAACAGGCCTGCCACACACGCCACCAGCGCGAGGAGATTATATTTCTGCCCTGCCCCCACCATGCCCTCGAAGAACTGACGGCCATAGAGGATGCCGATCCCGTAGAGAAACATGACCAGCCCAGTCAAACCGATCGGGCCCGTAATTTGAGCTTTCGGCGCGAAAGCCCCGAGTGCCAGCCCGACGAAGAGAACAGCGCCAACACCGAGAGAGAAGCCGCCGATACTGATCTGACCAACGAGATATCCAAGTCCGATTGCCAGAAATGCCGTCAGTATCGGCTGGCTGCCGATAATCTCGCGAGCAAGGTCCAACATGTCTTCCTCCCCGACGTCTGATCTCTCCTTCAGCGCACGCGACACCCCGCAGCCTGAAACTGTCCAATGACACGCTCCACCAAATCCTTGCCGGCAGACGGCCTGTTAAGCAGCTTGTAGTCGAGCCCCAAGGACTTCCACTTGAAGGCCCCCATCTGGTGGAACGGTTGCACTTCCACCCACTCGACATTCTTCATCGGGGCCACGAACCGAGCGATGCCTTCGACATTCGCCGGATCGTCGGTTTCTCCCGGAACGAGCGTGAATCGGACCCAGACTGGTTTGGAAAGCGAGGCCAGCCGCTCCGCGAAGCGCAGTGTAGGCGCCAAATCCCGGCCGGTGACTCTGCGGTAAGTTGCGGGATCCGAGCTTTTGATATCGAGCAGAACCAGATCGATCACGGACAGGTACGACTCGTCCGCCCGGTCACCGAGGAATCCCGACGTCTCAATCGCCGTGTGCAGCCCCATGTCCTTGGCGCCCGCGAAGATCCGCCGCGTGAAGGCGAGCTGCACCATCGGCTCGCCGCCCGATATCGTCAGCCCTCCACCAAGACCGTGAAGCGCCGGGGCGAAGTCACCAAGACGACGGAGCACGTGGCTGGCAGAGACATAGGTGCCGTCTTTGAGGTGCCAGGTATCCGGGTTGTGGCAATACGTGCAGCGCAAGAGACATCCCGACACGAACAAGACCACGCGCAGCCCCGGCCCATCGTAGCGAGACGACGTCTCATAGGAATGGCAATAGCCGAATGCCCCCTCTTCATCCCTCACGTCCCCCTCGTCGGGGGCGTCGGGCGAAATGCCTGCCCGGAGGTCGTAACGACTTCCGGGCTCAAGCGCCTGCACAGTCGACATTGCAGCACCAGGCTAAATTTGGCCGTGGAAAGTGCGGCTGATCACATCCCTTTGTTGTTCCGGCGTGAGGCGAACGAAGTTCACGGCATACCCCGAAACCCGGATGGTGAGTTGCGGATATTTGTCGGGATTCTTCATCGCATCCTCGAGTGTCTCCTTGTCGATCACGTTCAGGTTCATGTGGAATCCGCCGCGATCGAAATAGACGTCGAATGCCTTGACCGCCTCATCAAGAAGTTGCCCTTCAGACATGTGTGCTTTCTGCGGGGCCACCGAGACGGTGTAGCTGATGCCGTCCTGGGCATCCTTGTAAGGAAGCTTCGCAACGGACAGGCAGGACGCGAGCCAGCCATGACTGTCGCGGCCGTGCATCGGGTTCGCTCCCGGCCCGAACGGCTCGCCCTTCCGTCGACCATCGGGCGTATTTCCCGTCGCCTTGCCGTAGACAACGTTCGACGTAATCGTGAGCACACTCTGGGTGTGGGTCGCGTTGCGATAAGTCGGATGTTTCCGAATCTTCTCCATGAAGCTCGTGACGATATCCGACGCGATCCGATCAACACGGTCGTCATTGTTGCCGAACTGCGGCGTCGCCTTGTTGCCTTCGTTCTGATAGTCGACGATCAATCCCGTCGCATCACGCGTGACGCGAATTTTCCCGTATTTCATGGCGGCCAGACTGTCGGCGACCACGGACAATCCCGCAATTCCGAATGCCATCGTCCGCAGGATGTCGCGATCGTGAAGCGCCATCTCCAGGCGTTCATAGAAATACTTGTCATGCATGTAATGGATGCAGTTCATCGCATGCACGTAGGTTCGCGCCAGCCACTCCATCGTGGTGTCGAACTTCGACATCACGTCATCGTAGTCGAGAAAATCACCCGTGACCGGCGATGTGCGCGGAGCGACCTGATCACCGCTCACTTCGTCACGCCCGCCATTGATGGCATACAGAAGCGCCTTGGCGAGATTGACGCGCGCGCCGAAGAACTGCATCTGCTTTCCGAGCCGCATCGCGGAGACACAGCAGGCAATTCCGTAATCGTCACCCCAGAACGGCCGCATCAGATCGTCATTTTCGTACTGCAACGATGACGTATCCTTGCTGACCTTCACGCAATACCGTTTGAACGGCTCCGGCATATGAGTGGACCAGAGCACGGTGATGTTCGGCTCCGGCGCAGGACCGAGATTGTAGAGCGTATGCAGCATGCGATAGCTGCTCTTCGTCACCAGAGCGCGACCGTCGAGATCCATGCCGCCGACGCATTCGGTGGCCCAGTACGGATCGCCGCTGAACAGCGCGTCGTACTCCGGCGTGCGGAGGAACCTGACAATTCGAAGCTTCTGCACGAGCTGATCCCACAGCTCCTGTGCGCCGGCCTCATCGAGGATTCCGGCCTTCATGTCGCGCTCGATATAGATATCCAGGAAACTCGAGATGCGGCCGATGGACATGGCCGCGCCGTTTGCCTCCTTGATGGCACCCAGATACGCCAGGTAGGTCCATTGAAAGGCTTGCTGCGCGTTCTCAGCCGGCTTCGAGATGTCGAGACCGTAAAGTTGCGCCATCGCGGCAAGATCTTCGAGCGCCCGCATCTGTTCCGACAATTCTTC
The DNA here is from genome assembly GCF_049747295.1 of Bradyrhizobium sp. SYSU BS000235. NCBI lineage: Bacteria > Pseudomonadati > Pseudomonadota > Alphaproteobacteria > Hyphomicrobiales > Nitrobacteraceae > Bradyrhizobium > Bradyrhizobium sp. SYSU BS000235. The sequence goes on along the minus strand of NZ_JBMHJM010000001.1, from coordinate 4,806,602 downwards.
GCGCTGCCGGATGATGTCGTCGGTCGGCCACATATCGTCGATCTGCGCCCTCTCCGCCCGCTTCTCCTCAAGCAACCGATCGACACCATAGAGCGCCACGCGACGGTAATCGCCGATGATACGGCCGCGACCATAGGCGTCGGGAAGCCCCGTGATGATACCGGACCGCCGGCAACTCATGATTTCGGGCGTATAGGCATCGAAGACACCATCGTTGTGGCACTTGCGATACTTCGTAAAGGTTTCATGCACAGCCGGATCCGGCTCGAAGCCCGCGGCCTTCAATCCGGCCTCGACCATGCGCAGTCCGCCAAACGGGAAAATCGCGCGCTTGAAGGGCTGATCGGTCTGAAGACCGACAATGATCTCGTTCTCACGATCGATATAGCCGGGCTTATGCGCCAGCATTGTAGAGGGCGATTGAGCATCAACCGCGAGGACGCCCTTCTTTCTTTCCTCCGCGAAATACGGCTGCAGCTTGTCCCAAACAGCCTTGGTGCGCTGCGATGGCCCGACCAGAAAATCTTCATTCCCGCTATAGGGAGTTACGTTTCGGATGATGAAGTCACGCACATTGATTGAATTTTGCCAGTCCCCTGGTCGGAAGCCGCTCCAGCAATCGCCGGTTTCCGCTTCCTTCCTCAAAGCCGTGCTTGCCCTCATGACCGTTCTCCCAGCGACAGATGACCAATGACCGACGCGCGCTACGGCAGCCTCGCAGCAGGCAACTCTGCCGCCTCATTATTGGACTGTGGGTGGTTCGACCCTTGATTTAACTCAAGGCAGCAAACACAACGTCAGAGTGAATTTGCGCGCTGTGCGACTCCAATCAAGGACGTCGCTACCTTCGACTCTGACGCGACCGTCAGCGGAGGCGCAAAATGCGCATACGCTTTACCACCGCCATCGGGATCACCTTGCTGTTCGTGACATCAGTCATGACGCTGCCGGCCTATCCCGATGACGACCGGGCCACTCCGACGCAAATTCAGGAGGAAATCTGGGCACTGCCCCTTCCCTTACCGATGTTCGCTTATGTGGTTCGGCCCGTCGGAGAGGGTCCCTTTCCGCTGGTCATCATGAATCACGGCGTCGCCCTTCAAGCCAGGGAGCGCGCCTTCTTTCCGCTGGTGGAGTTCAGGGACGCGGCGATGTGGTTCGCCCGCCGCGGTCATCTGGTCGTCGCACCTGTGGGTTCAGCTTACGGCGCTACCGCACACGATATTCCCGAGCGCGGCGTATACAGCCCCTTCTTTTCAAGGATAGGAAACTGCCAAAATCCCAACTTCCGCGATGCCGGACTTGCCGTCGCTTTGGTCGACACCTGGATCATCGATTACATGACCGCTCAAAAGATGACGGAGCCCAGGAATGTCATCGTCGTAGGCCAATCTGCCGGCGGATGGGCGGCCATTGCTCTTTCGAGCAGAAATCCACCAGAGATCCGGGCAATCATCACCTTCGCTGCGGGGCGCGGCGGGCGGGTCGATGGCAAGCCGAACAACAACTGCGCGCCCGATAAGCTGGTCGAAGCCACCGGCGAATTCGGCCGGACCGCACGAATTCCGTCCCTGTGGATCTACTCCGAGAACGATACATTCTTTGGTCCGGCGCTCACAAAACGCATGCACGATGCTTACACCGGCGCCGGAGGATTGGCCGAATACCAAATGCTTCCTCCATTTGGTGATGAAGGCCACTTTTTGATCGGGTCACGCGACGCTATTCCGCTTTGGGAGCCGCTTGTAAGTCAGTTCCTCGATCGTCATCGATAGCCGGAAAGGATGACAACGATGGCCCTATCTCTCTGGCGAAAGGAGGTGTCTCTCGCCCTATCGTTCTCGTTCGCTGTCGCATCAGTTGTCGTGCAGCCGCATTCCGCGAGCAGCCAATCATCGCCTGCCCCCGATGTTCGAGCGCCCGGTTCCGGGGAGTTCGCACCTCGCGGGCAGCGCATCGCCCGGGATATCAAATATGGTACCTGGCAAAAATTCTGCTTTAAGCCCGCCGGAACGAACGCGGTATGCCGGACAACCATCAGCGGTACATTCGAAACAGGCCAAACAGCGGTCCGCGTCGATCTTGTTGAGCGCGATGGTGAAAACACCGCTCGCCTTCAGCTCTTTCTACCCGTTGGCATATATCTAAAGTCGCCGGCGAGTCTGACTGTCGACAAAGGCCCCGCCTATCAGCTTCCATTTGTCTGGTGCTTGACCAATGGGTGCATCGCGGCGGACGTGGCTGACGCCTCGCTTGTGAAGGAAATGGAAACAGGACAAACCCTCCTGCTGCGCATCGTCGATACAAGCATAATTTCGGTCACCACGGAGATTTCACTGAAAGATTTCGCGACCACCCGGCGCAATGCGCCGACAAAGATCTTCGAACAGGCGATCGACGAATGATCTCATTCTTAAAAGAGATGGCTTGAGCAATCTCATGAGCTGAGCAAGCTTCTCGCTCGCACCGTCAAGCGCCAGACAAGCAACAGGCTAATCCTTTTGGATAATGGCCATTTGGACAATGGCTCTTGGGCCAATAGCCGCAAGATCAGCCTCCATTATAGATGAATATCGGGAAAAGTGGGTCATCATCTCCCGACCGGCAGATGAGAGTCATGCGTTCAAACAGGGAGTCGATCCATGTTTGCCGACCTCCACACCACCACCACCAAGAGCCAGCCTATTCTCGGCTTTAGCCCCTCCGAAACAAAAATTACGCCAAGCGAGTTTAAGTACAGCAAAGGCACTGAGATTTACGGCGAAGCAGAGCCTGCAGATTATGTCTACCAAGTCATCGATGGGGCCGTCCGGAGTTACAAGCTGCTTTCCGACGGACGGCGCCAAATCGGTGCCTTTCATCTTGCGGGCGATATATTTGGCCTTGAGAACGACGATGTTCATCGCTTCACGGCGGAAGCCATCGTCGACACCACGGTTAGACTCGTCAAGCGAGTCAGCCTTGAACATGTCGCACAAGAAGATCTCATCGTCGCGCACAGTCTTCTCAATATGACGACGACGAACCTCCAGCACGCCGAGGACCATATGTTGCTGCTGGGGCGGAAGACGTCCCTTGAGCGCGTCGCCGCGTTCCTCCTTGAAATGGACCGTCGCCTCACCGCGGCGGGGATCATGGCGCTTCCCATGTGCCGCCGCGATATCGCGGACTACCTTGGACTGACTTTGGAAACCGTCTCCCGCGTGCTTTCCTACCTTAATGACAAGAAGGTCCTCGGATTCATCGGTCAAAACCAACGACAGATTGTATTGCTCAACAGAGGGCAACTCGCAGAACTCGACCTTTAGCTAGCTCGCAAAATCCGAGTGGCACGGAACCGTCCGTTGGCGGGCGCGCGCGAACGCGTTCACGACGCCCTCGTCTGCACAACAACGGGTTGGCTGGTGTTCTGCAATATCGACAGCGTGTGCTTGGCGATCATCAACTCCTCGTCCGTTGGTATGACGTAAACGGGCGTCCTCCCCGAGCCTGAAATCTTGACGGCGTGTTTAGCGTTTTCCGCCGAATCGAGATCGATGCCGAGCCAACCCAATTTCTCGGCAATCCGCATCCGGATGGCGGACGAATTCTCACCGATACCGGCCGTAAATACGAAGGCGTCGATGCCTTCCATGGCGGCCGTCAGAAGCCCGGCACTGAGCGCTGCGCGATAAACAAAGTAATCGATCGCGAACTTGGCGCCAGGCTCGCTGCTGTTGAGCAGTTCGCGCATATCGTTGCTGACGCCGGAAAGGCCCTTCAATCCGCAGTCTTTATAGAGAAAATTCTGCACCTCCGACGGCGACATTCCCTTCGTTGTCAGAAGATACAAAACGACGCCGGGATCCAGCTGGCCCGGACGCGTTCCCATCGGCAACCCGTCGAGGGCCGTGAATCCCATCGTGGATTCGACACTGCGTCCTCCCGAAAGAGCGCACATGGAAGCGCCGCTGCCGAGGTGAGCAACAACCACGCGCCCCATCGCAATCTCAGGCGCACGCTCGGGAAGGACGCTGGCGATATATTCATAAGAGAGGCCGTGAAATCCATAGCGGCGCACGCCCTCGTCGGACAATTGCTGAGGAATCGCAAAATAGTCTGCGACCTTTGGATGATTGCGATGAAATGCCGTATCAAAGCACGCGACTTGAGGCAGGTCCGGAAACTTTGCAAGCAATGAACGGATAGGTGCCAAATTGTACGGCTGGTGCAACGGCGCGAGCGAGATCAGCTCCTCCAACCGATTGACAACCCCGGGATCAACCAAAGTCGGCCTATCGTAGGCTGGCCCGCCATGAACCACACGGTGGCCAACCGCAATGGGGGCAACGCGTAGCTCGTCACGCACCCAATCGCCAGCGATTGCCAACGCAGCCGACACGTCCCGAACATTCTCGGTGGGATAGACCCGCTCGGCGACAACCTCACCCTTCGCATTGGTCGCGCGCAGGCGGGGACGGCTCCCAATTCCATCCATCTGTCCTTTGATCTGCCGGCGCGGATTGCCATCGGAATCCACCGCGAAGATTTGAAACTTCACGCTCGACGAACCTGCGTTGACCACCAAAATCGTATCCATGGGAGTCACGCGGCGACAGTTGCTGCCCGACGCCGGCGACCATCGGCATAAAGGGTCGCAACGGCGCAAGACGCCATTCTCGACCTCGCCGTGTCCGCGCGTGACGTCAGCACAATGGGAACCCGCGCACCGAGGACAATTCCCGCTCCATCCGCGTGCGCAAAGTAGGAAAGATTCTTTGCCAGCATGTTGCCGGCTTCGAGATCAGGCACCACCAGGATTTGCGCGCGGCCCGCAACTTCGGACTTGATCCCCTTGATCCTTGCGGCCTCCTTATCGACCGCGTTGTCAAAGGCGAGCGGCCCATCGAGGAGCCCACCGGTGATCTGTCCGCGATCCGCCATCTTGCAAAGTGCGGCAGCTTCGATGGTCGACGGAATTTTCGACGTCACCGTCTCGACGGCCGAAAGAATGGCGACCCGCGGCGATGTACCGAACCCAGCCTGGTTGTAGAGATCGATCGCATTCTGAATGATATCGCGTTTGCAATCGAGATCTGGAGCGATGTTGATGGCGGCGTCCGTGACGAACACAGTTTCTGTGTAGGCCGGCACGTCCATCACGAATACGTGGCTAATTCGCCGATCCGTACGCAGCCCCGTCTTCGCGGTCACGCTGCGCATCAGTTCATCGGTGTGAAGGCTTCCCTTCATCAACATTTCGCCCTTCGCGGCGTGGATCAATTCGACCGCTTTTGCGGCAGCAGCCTCGCTGTGCGGCGCATCGACCAGCTCATAGCCGCTGATATCGATATTGTGCGCGGCGGCAGTGCTGGAGATCTTCGCGACAGGTCCCACCAGGATCGGCGTGATGATTCCGGCGGCGGCAGCGTCGGCGACGCCTCTCAGCGAACTTTCGTCGCAGGGGTGCACAACAACAGTTGTTGTAGCCGGAATGGCTTTCGCCGCGGCAATCAAGCGATCGTACTTGGTATGGGGCCGGCTCTCACCTGACACTACGCTCATTATTCGCCTCCAATCGAAATGATCAGGCCAGTGTGGTGGTTCGAAAGTTCGCCCGATCCTTCCTGCGAATCCTTGCTGCGAACTTCCGAACCCGAAAACACTAGGACGCTTTGGCCTTCCTGCCGGCGGGCACGCCTCCCTCGCCCTTCTCGTCGACACCAAACAATTGCGCGATCTTGCGAAGGCGCCTGGCCGATTCACCGGATATTTCGGCACTTGCCGACAGCACGTCGCGAATGACTGCGAAACCGTGACGCCGATCCTCGACGCTCTTCGGCAATAACTTCGGGATAGCATTCAAGCTGGCGTCCGGCTCAAGCAGAAGCATGAAGAATTGCTCCCGCACCAACGTCTTGAATTGCGGTAAAGAGAGTCTTGAGCTGCGATCGTTCAGCCGGACCCGGCGCAAGGCTTCCAGGCTGCGCTCATCAACCATGCCTCGCGCCATACCGACATAGAGCAATCCGCGGATCATGCAGTCGCGTAGCCCGCCGTGCTCGATCTTCGATTTCAGCTCTTTGATGCGCGTATCGAGCGCCCTGCGATGCTCTTCCGTCATCTTGGGACGGGAAGCAGGTGCCGAATTAGGATCTACGCCGACCGCCGCCTGAAGCGCGGGCGATCCGTAGATCGCGAGAAAGAGCGACTCGCTGGTGGCATCCCGCAGATCGCGCCAGGCGTCCAGCGCGCTGACAACGCTTTTTGAATAGCTTTCTTGCAGAGCGAGGAAGGGATTGTTCCTTGCTGCCGGCTTGCGATGGTCCCGAATATTGTCCGCAGCTTCGGCGACGGTTCTCGTTGCCGGATTATCGTCACCAAACAGATCGTACTGCAGGCGCAAGGGATGCAGATTGCGCAGGAATTCGGCGTATTGGGGGGCCATCATCGCCTTCACCCAGGGCTGAACGAAACTTCGATAGGCCGCCAGGTTTATTTCGGATACACGGGCTGCCGTTACGAAGCGACGCGTGTCCTCCGGCGAGTTCTCTCCCATGGCGCGGATGTCATCGAGGGTCCGCCGCTCGCAGCGCATGACCCATTGCCCGGACGCGAAATCGGCATTCGCTGTTTGATCGGATTTCGCCTCGAAGGTCGCTTCGTAGAGGCCGGGAGGAAGCACATCGATCAGGTCGATGTTGCTCGAGAACTCGCTGTGTTCTTTCCGAGCGACACCTCCCGACACGAAGATACCGAGGTGCCCTACTGTCTCATGTACCGTGTAGACGATGGTCTGTCCGTACGACCTTATTTCATCGACGTCTTCATAAAGATCGAGGATCCAACCCAATGCCTGTTGAGGCGGAGTGATGTTGTCACCCTTGGAGCAGAACACCACGATCGGCGACCGGATATTCCGCAGATCCACAACCTTACCGTCGGACGTCTTGATACGACCGGCAGCGAGTTTATTGCCGACGAAAAGCTCATCGACGATAAATTGAATTTCCGCTGCATTGAGGTTGACATGGCCACCCCACCAGCGCTCGAACTCGAGATACCGCTCTGCTTCGGTGTCGACGTTCGCGTAAACATTGTACTGTTTCGTCCATAGCGTGTTCGATGGGTTCATACTTTCGAAGTTCTGCACCAGCCATGCGCCGTCGAATTTTCCGCCACCAAGATCGCTGTAAAGCGCCGTGAGCCAGCTTCCTCCTAACAGCCCACCGAGGTAGCGCATCGGGTTCTGGCCGCGCACGCCTGCCCAGTAGGACAGCGGCGAGCCGGCGACAATAATCGGTCCGAACAGATCTGGTTGGATTGACGCAAGCATCATCACTGCCCAGCCGGCCTGGCAGTTGCCGATGACACAAGGCTTTCCCTCGGCATCCGGATGCAGCGCGATCACTTGCTTGAGAAATTCCCCCTCGGCTCGGGCAATATCTTCGATGGTTTGCCCGGGTATAGGCTCCGGCAAGAAGCCGATGAAGTAGCAAGGATGGCCTGCTTTCATCGCCACGCCGATTTCACTGTCAGCCTTGAATCCTCCGATGCCTGGACCATGGCCGGCGCGAGGATCCACAACGACAAAGGGTCGGCGCTTCGGGTCTAATTCCACATTGGCCGGCGGCGCTATGCGAACAAGCGCATAATTCACTGGCCGCGGAAACTTCCTTCCATCCGCAACCAGTTCAATGGAGTAATCAAGAACGTGAGGCGCCGTTTCCGCGAGATGCTCTCGATACTGCACGCCACGCTTGCGCATCACGTCGAGAAACAGGACGCTGCGCTGTCCGCAGTCCACGAGGTATTCGATGGCGGACGCGAAGATTCCTGGATTCTTTTCGCGGGAGACTTCCGATCGATCGGACATCTGCTGTGATCCTCGCCTCCACGCTAATCTGGCGGTTGGAGGATCGAGAGGCTTGATTTAGCTCAAGCGTCGCGCGCAGGAGGTTGAAATCGCGAGAATGCTGGACGTTTCCGCCACCTACAGTTTCAATATTCGCGTCCGCCGCGCCGCCGTCTTCGCTCCCACGTCCCAAGTCGCACGACCACTCCCACGTCGGATTCGGGCCTCTCTAAGAGCACAAGGAGCCTAGACCATGTCTGAACACGCCAACATTGAAGAGACCCGGATCAAGGCCCTTCTCGAAACCTGGGCGGACGCGGTCCGCCGGCACGATGTTCCCGCCATTCTCGCTCATCATGAGCCGGACATGGTCATGTTCGACTTGCCGCCACCTCTGCAATGCAGGGGGATCGAAGCGTACGAACGGACCTGGAACCTGCTTTTCCGCTATCATCAGCCCGGAACAGCCTTCGACATCCAAGAGCTCTCCGTGACCGCAGGCCAGGACGTCGCGTTCGCCGTTGCGATCATGCGCTGCGGTCCCGACTCGTCCAGCAATCCAGCGGACAAAGAGGGTTTTCAATTTCGTCTGACCGTGGGCCTGCGCAAGGTCGACGGCGACTGGCGCATCGCGCACGAGCACCACTCCATACCTGCGAACGACTAGTCTAAGTAACGCAAGACAGGCCAATGCAAACCCTGAGTGTACGAGGGAGCCCCCGCGCCGGCCTGCCCCGCTCCGCCGATGCGTGAGGGGCCGGGTTCAACCGATCAATTTTTCTGAGGAAATTTAGTTTGGTGCGCTCGGAGGGACTCGAACCCCCACGATTTTACTCACTGCCACCTCAAGGCAGCGCGTCTACCAATTCCGCCACGAGCGCTGGAAAACCGGCTCCGGATTCGTACCGGGCCACGTCTTGGTGCGCCCATGTAACAAATCGAAGATGGGGGGACAAGGCCTCCGAGAGACCTTGTCACAGGCCTTACGAACTATCTTTGATCAGGCGTCCGCGGGAGCATCTGCTTGACTTCCACCGCGATACGGTTGCGATTGACCACAACCACGCCGCTGGCGACCGGCAGGTTGTTGGCGTGGACCTTGACCTCGTCCTGCTCCGTGGCGTCGAGTTCGATGATCGCGCCGCGGCTGAGCCGCATAACCTGGTGAACGGGCATGGTCGTGGTTCCGAGAACCACCATCAAATCGACCGAGACGTTATCGAGGGTTGCCACTTTGATCCTGAATCCGCACATGAATGATGACGGCAGATCATCATACTTATGGTTACCCAATGGTTAATACGTCCTACCGGCGTGAAAGCCTTGTTTTGACACCCTTTTCCGCCCGTTCCGGCCCTCCCGTCGAATGGCGGATCTCAAATTCGCCGGTTCCTTACCCGGAGGCGCTCGAGACCATGGAATCGCGCGCCGCCGCCATCGCCGCCGGGAATGAGCCCGAGCTGGTCTGGCTGCTGGAGCATCCTCCCCTTTATACCTCTGGCACCAGCGCCAAGGCCGGCGATCTGCTGGACGCCCGATTCCCGGTGTTTTCCACAGGGCGCGGCGGCCAGTTCACCTATCACGGCCCCGGCCAGCGGGTGGTCTACCTGATGCTCGATTTGAAGCGCCGGCAGCCGGACGTACGGGCCTACGTGGCGAGCCTCGAGCAACTCATGATCCGGACCCTTGCCGCCTTCAATGTCAGGGGCGAACGGCGCGAGGACCGGGTCGGCGTCTGGGTGGCGCGGCCGGAAAAGGGACCGGCCCACGAGGACAAGATCGGGGCGATCGGCGTGCGCCTCAAGCGCTGGGTCTCCCTGCACGGCCTTGCGATCAATGTCGACCCCAACCTCACCCACTTCACGGGCATCGTGCCGTGCGGCGTCGAGGACCCGCGCTATGGCGTGACCAGCCTGGTCGATCTCGGTCTGCCCGTGACGATGGAGGATGTCGACGTCGCGCTTCGGCAAGCGTTCGATGAGATCTTCGGCTCGGCGGATGCAGACCTGCGCGAAGCTGTGACTTGAGACATACGATTTGCCGTCAAATCGTCGACAACACCGAGAACCGTTCGCCCGGATGCCGCGCATGCAGAGCATCACGGCCATCGATCTTGTCGTCGATGGCATCCACGCGGGCCGTGCTAGGCCCATAGTGGCATTTCGCGATCATGGCTTCCACCGTGTCGAGCGGACCGGCGAAGACGGCCTCTACCGATCCATCCTTGCGGTTGCGCACCCAGCCTTCGAGGTTGCGTGCACTCGCCTCGCCTTCAATCCATGCCCGGTACCCGACGCCCTGGACCCGGCCGCGAACGAAGATATGACGGACGATGTCGCTCATGGTCGGTTTCTCGATTAACGCTTAAGTCCCAGAACCTCCGCGCTGCGCGCTTTGACATCGGCCTCACGCATCACGCGATGGGTCAGCTCAGTGGACGGCAGCCCTTTCAGTTCCTTGGGCGACACGCCTTCGCGCAGTGCCTTCAAGGTCTCGTACACCGCTTGCGTCGCGGCGGCGATCGGCGCGTGTCCCTGGTTGGCGACGCGGACACGATGAATGCCGAGAAACACGGTGTCCGACAATTCGCCATCGAAGGTGCCAAGAATAATGGGCAGCGTCGTAGCTGACGCGATTGCGTTCAGCTCGGCGCGGGTCTTCACCCCGGTGAAGAATAACGCATCGACGCCGGCGGCCTCGTAAGCTTTGGCGCGTGCGACGGCATCATCGATGTTGGTGATCGAGGCCGCTCCCGTGCGGCCGACAATCACGAGAGATGAATCAAGACGGCCGCCGAGCGCTGCCTTCATCTTGCCGACGCCCTCTTCTAGGGAAATCAACTGCGGTTTCGCCTGTCCGTAGGCCTGCGGCAGCAGCGTGTCCTCGATGGTCAATCCAGCGACGCCGGCCGCCTCGAGTTCCTGCACGGTGCGGCGAACATTCAGCGCATTGCCATAGCCATGGTCCGCATCGACCAGCACGGGGATGTTGCCCGCGCGGCAAATCCGCCGCGCCTGCTCGGCGAGTTCAGAGAGTGTGATGAGCAGCAGATCGGGATCGCCCAGGATCGTCAGCGACGCCGCCGATCCGCCGAGAAGCCCGAGTTCGAAGCCGAGGTCTTCGGCAATCCGCGCCGAGATCGGATCATAGACCGAACCCGGGCGAATGACGTTCTCGCCTTTGAGGATGGCCCGAAACGCGTCACGCTTTTGCTTCGGCACCATCATTAGGGCCTCACGCGAATTCGAGGATCAGTGCATCGACCGCCAGCGTCGCGCCGGCCGCCGCGTGGATCTTCTTCACGGTGCCGTCGCGCTCAGCCCGCAACACGTTCTGCATTTTCATCGCCTCGATAACGGCGAGCGTTTCACCCGCCTTCACCTCCTGCCCTTCGGTGACGGCAATCGACACCACGAGACCCGGCATCGGGCACAGCACCTTCTTGCCGCTATCCGCCTGCGATCCCACCGGCATCAGGCGCGCGGCCATCGCTTCGGTTTCGGTGTAGACCTGCACCGGCACTTCATAACCCTGGTATGCGAGGCGGAAGCCGTTCGGCATCGGCCGCACCTGCACGGCTATTGGATGACCACCGACCGTGCCCTGCCAGACCACGTCGCCCGGCGTCCAGTTTGAGATCAGCTCGACGGGCTGGCCCAGTTCTCCATCCGTGCCCAGGAAGCGGACGGCAATGCCCTCGCCCTCGCGCCCGACTTCGAGCGTGAGCTCGCTGCGATCGAGCCAGACCGCGCGGCGGCGTTCACGTGATACGGCGCGGCCTTGCATCTGGCCGGAGATCTGCCGCTTGCGCTCGCCCAAAATGTGATCGACCGCGGCGCCCACCGCAGCGATGCGAAGCGCCACATCGCCTTCCGGCGTACGCGGACCAAAACCCTTCGGGAATTCTTCGGCGATGAAGCCCGTGGAGAGATTGCCCGCGCGCCAGCGCGGATGGTTCATCAGCGCCGAGAGGAACGGAATGTTGTGGCGGATGCCGTCGACATAGAACGCGTCGAGCGCGTGCGACTGCGCCTCGATGGCTGCTGCGCGCGACGGACCATGCGTCACCAGCTTGGCGATCATCGGATCGTAATAGATCGAGATCTCACCGCCTTCTTGGACGCCTGTGTCATTACGCAGCGTAATGTCGTTGGTCTTGGTCTCGGCCGGCGGCCGGTATTTCACAAGACGCCCGATCGACGGCAGGAAGTTGCGGAACGGGTCTTCGGCATACACGCGGGATTCTACCGCCCAGCCAGTCAGCGTCACATCCTTCTGCGCGATGGTCAGTTTTTCGCCGGCCGCGACGCGGATCATTTGCTCAACAAGGTCGATGCCGGTGATGAGCTCGGTCACCGGATGTTCGACCTGCAGACGCGTATTCATCTCGAGGAAGTAGAAACTCTTGTCCTGGCCGGCGACGAATTCGACCGTGCCGGCGGAATCGTAGTTCACAGCCTTCGCCAGCGCGACCGCCTGCTCACCCATCTTGCGGCGGGTGGCCTCGTCGAGCAGCGGCGACGGCGCCTCTTCGATCACCTTTTGGTTGCGGCGCTGGATCGAGCATTCGCGTTCGCCGAGATAGATGACGTTGCCGTGCTTGTCGCCAAGCACCTGAATTTCGATATGGCGCGGATCGACGATGAACTTCTCGATGAAGACGCGATCGTCGCCGAACGACGACTTGGCCTCGGCCTTGGCGAGGTTGAAGCCTTCCGCGACCTCAGCCTTCGAATGCGCGATACGCATGCCCTTGCCGCCGCCGCCTGCGGACGCCTTGATCATCACCGGATAGCCGATCTCATCGGCAATCTTCACGGCATGGCCATCGTCCTCGATCACGCCGAGGTGGCCGGGCACTGTGGAAACGTTCGCCTTGGCAGCCGCCTTCTTGGACTCGATCTTGTCGCCCATCGCCGCGATGGCACCGGGGTTCGGGCCGATGAAGACGATGCCAGCCGCGGCCAGCGCCCGCGGGAAAGCCTCACGCTCCGAGAGAAATCCGTAGCCCGGATGAACCGCTTCCGCGCCGGTCTGGCGGCAGGCCTCGACGATCTTCTCGATCACCAGATAGCTTTCGGCAGCCTGCGGCGGCCCGATGAACACCGCTTCGTCCGCCATCTCGACATGAAGCGCATCGCGGTCCGCTTCCGAGTACACGGCGACCGTCTTGATGCCCATGCGACGCGCGGTCTTGATGACACGGCAGGCAATTTCGCCGCGGTTTGCGATCAGGATCTTTTTGAACATGCGTTATTTCTTGATCTGTTTATGTCGAGGGCGGGCGCCGGGCTTGTCAGAGCTGGCAGGAGCAATTTGCCATGCACGGCGGGTTGTAACAATTCTGTCGCAGACAAAAACTACACCAACATACCGTTCGGCATAGCTGCACTGCTTGTTAGCCCATCTTTCAAAAGCGAGTCCCTTATGCGCCGCACCATCCCGGTCGTTTCCCTAGCTTTTCTGGCGTTATCGTCTTCAATGGCTTTCGCCCAAAACAACCAGCCTCGCAACCTGATTCTGTTCGTTCCAGACGGTCTGCGCGCCCTCAAAGTCACGCCGGAAACCGCGCCGTCCATGGCCGAAATCCGAGATAAGGGCGTAAACTTCAAGAATTCACACTCCCTGTTTCCGACGTTCACGATGGCCAACGCCTCCGGCATGTCGACCGGTCACTATCTCGGCGACACCGGCACCTTCAGCAACTCGATCTATACCGGCCATCCGGCCGCCGCCCAGAACGGCAGCGTGGTGCCCTTCCTCGAGCATGACCAGGTTCTCCGCGATGTCGACGAACAGTTCGGCGGCGACTATCTCGACGAAGAGACCCTACTGAAGGCCGCGCGCCAGGCTGGTTACAGCACCGCTGCCGTGGGCAAGCTCGGCCCGACGTTGCTGTTCGACCATACCGAGCGCACCGGCACCAAGACCATCACCGTCGACGATCAGACCGGCGCGGTGGGGAAAGATGGCAATCTGATCGGTATCCCGCTGTCCGACGAGATGAAGGCGGCGCTGAACGCGGCCAACCTGCCCCTCAAGGCCCCCGGGCGCGGCGACAACGGCAAGTCCGGCAACATGAAGACACCGGGCACGGTGGTCGCCAATATCGACCAACAGGCCTACTTCGCCGACGTCGCCAGCAATGTCGTGCTGCCGATGTTCAAGGCGCGCAACAAGCCGTTCGTGCTGGTGTTCTGGTCACGCGATCCCGACGGCACCCAGCACAACCAGGGCGACAGCCTGAACAAGCTGACACCCGGCATCAACGGACCGGCTTCGCTGGCCGCCATCAAGAACGCCGACAACAACCTCGCGCAGTTGCGCAAGACGCTCGACGATCTCGGGCTCTCGGCTTCGACCAACATCATCGTCTCCGCCGACCACGGTTTCTCGACGATCTCGAAGGAGAGCAAGACTAGCCCGACCGTGAAGGGAACCTATCCCGACACGCCGGAAGGCTTCCTGCCGCTCGGCTTCCTTGCGCTCGACCTCGCGAAGGCGCTCGATCTGCCGCTGTTCGACCCGAACGACAAGAACGCACGCGTCGGCGACAACGCCTATCCGAAGGCCGGCAACGGCGTTCTCGGAAAGGATCCGACGAAGCCGGAGCTGGTGGTCGCCACCAACGGCGGCTCCGACCTGATCTATATTCCAAGCAACGACCGCAAGCTGGCGGGCCGTACCGTCAAGGCGCTGCTCGAGCAGGATTACGTCAGCGGCATCTTCGTTGACGATAACCTGGGCCGCTTCCCCGGTGCGCTGCCGATGTCGGCCCTCAACCTGAACGGCCGCTCGGTCACGCCGCACCCGTCCATCGTCGTCAACTTCCGCTCCTACGCGGTCGGCTGCGACGAGCCGGTGTTGTGCTCGGTTGAAATCGCCGACACGGTGCTTCGTCAGGGTCAGGGTATGCATGGCAGCTTCAGCCGCGGCGACACCATGAACTTCATGGCGGCGATGGGACCGGACTTCAAAGCCGGTTACGTCGATACTTTGCCGGTGAGCAACGCCGACGTCGGCATGACGGCCGCCAAGCTGATCGGCATCAGCCGCAAGGCCAACGGCAAACTGATCGGCCGTGTGATGAGCGAAGCGATGCCGAACGGTGCGACGCCGAAGGCCTATACCGGCACCCTCACCTCGAAGCCGGATGCCAATGGCCTGCGCACGGTGCTGCAGTTCCAGCGCGTCCTGGAGCAGCGCTACTTCGATGTGGCGGGCTTCCCGGGACGGACGGTCGGCCTCGAAGCGAACAAGAAAACGGCAGGCGCGAAGTAACGCCTGCCGGTTGAGAGCGTTTTCGAGCGGAGAAAACGCGTGAAAATAAAAGCCTCGGTTCTGATGTCTCAGAACCGAGGCTTTTTGATTTTAGGAATTACATTCCGAGGTCGAAGACGTTTGGCAGCGCAATCAACGGCAGCGTTGCGGCACCGATCAGGGTTGCGACCAGCGCCATCAGCTTGCGGTTGCTGCGGCGCTTGCCGCGCATCTGCGCCGCGATCCATTCCAGCACTTCGATATTGACGCCGATCGCCTGCGTGGGCGCCCAGCTCTCAATGGCGGTATCGGGTGACAGGGCGACCGAACGCGGCGGCACGGGCAAACCGGACGCCGAAGCGGCATGATGCACGATCGCCTTCGCGAACAAGTCGTCGAAACGGCCGTCGTCGTTGCGCTCGGAGGCCGCTTCATTGATCTGGAACAGGGTCTCAGCCTCCGCCCGGCTGACCGGCAGGTCGGCGACGGCCATTGCGTTCAGGATGCGCATGCACCATGCGACGTCGACGGCATCAATGGCACGCGAGAAGTGAACGCGGCCTTCAGTGGTAGGTCCCTCTCCCGTGATGACGCCATCACGGACAATACCAAGCGCTCGGGCCGCAAGATCGCGGTCCGCGCTGGCGGACGTTTCGATGTCACGAATCAGATCGGAGAGATTGGTTCTGGAACTTGAAGGGGCAGACATGTTACTTTTCTCTTGCTGTGTACCGCACCATTTCCATGCGGACGTGAACGAAGCCTTAACGACGTCAGTTTGAGTCACATTCATCGTTAACCGTTGCAGATTAGTCGCCGCCGACGTCTGCGAGGTTCGATGGAATTGGCAGCGGGACTCGGCGGCGGTTAGGCGCCTCCACGTCAAATTCGGGGCATCCCGGAAACGTGAAGGAAAAGGCTGCAGACACAACTTTTCGAGAAGGAGCCAGACGCAGAACAGGATTTCGCAGGACCTTCCGGGCAGAAAAAAATCTTGTCCTTTTCGCCCCCCTGTTCCGCTCGAGGCATCCGCTCGCTATATCTTTTTGGCAAAAATTATTCCGTCCCCGTAAACCAGTGAGGCAGGACTATGACACTCCAAATCGGCGCGGTCGCCCCCGACTTCGAAGCAGACACCACCGAGGGACGCATCCGCTTTCATGACTGGATCGGCGACAGCTGGGCGCTGCTGTTCTCGCATCCGAAGGATTTCACCCCCGTCTGCACCACAGAGCTCGGTGTGCTTGCCCGCCTGAAACCCGAATTCGACAAGCGCGGCGTCAAGCTGATGGGATTGAGCGTAGACCCCGTCGACAAGCACTCGAAGTGGTCCGAGGACATCAAGGAGACCCAGGGCTTCGCACCGAACTATCCGATGATCGGCGACACCGATCTCAAGGTCGCCAAGCTCTACAACATGCTGCCCGCCGACGCTTCGGGCGATGCGAACTCCCGCACACCCAACGACAATGCCACCGTGCGCAACGTCTTCATCATCGGCCCCGACAAGAAGATCAAGCTGGTACTGGTCTACCCAATGACCACGGGACGCAACTTCGATGAAATCCTGCGCGTCATCGACTCGCTGCAACTGACGTCCAAGCATCGTGTGTCCACACCGGCGGACTGGAAGCAAGGCGAAGACGTCATCATCGCGGGCTCCGTTTCCGACGACGAAGCCAAAACGATCTATCCCGGCGGCTGGAAGTCGCCGAAGCCTTACATCCGGATCGTTCCGCAGCCGAAGTAAGCGGCTTCACCACAACAAAAAGGGACGCGCATCGCGTCCCTTTTTTATTTCCAGCAGCCTTAGGCCGCCCTCACACCATCGAGGAAGCGGCCGACCTCGGCCTTGAGGTGCAGGCTGTCGTCGCTCAGCACCTTCGCCGACTTGAAGATCTCATCCGACGTCTGCCCGGTGTCGTTTGCGCCGCGCGCCACGTTGCCGACATTGGCCGCAACGTCCGTCGTCACCTTGGCCGCCGCCTGCACGCTGCGCGCGATCTCCTGGGTGGCCGCGCCCTGCTTCTCCACCGCAGCCGCAATGGATGTGGCGATGCTGCTGATGCGCCCGATGGTCTGTCCGATGGCCCGGATGGCCGAAACGGACTCTTGCGTCGCCGACTGCATGTTGACGATGTGGCTGCTGATTTCATCCGTCGCCTTCGCCGTCTGCCCGGCAAGATTCTTGACCTCTTGCGCCACCACGGCAAATCCCCGTCCTGCGTCGCCCGCCCGCGCGGCTTCGATGGTGGCGTTGAGGGCAAGGAGGTTGGTCTGCTCTGCGATGGTCGTAATCAGCTTCACGACGTCGCCGATGCGCTCTCCAGCCTCCGACAGCGCAGCCATACGCTGATCGGTCTGTGCCGCCTGCTGCACGGCGTTCGCGGCAATACCGTTGGATTCCTGCACCTGCCGGCTGATCTCGTTGATGGAGCTCGACAGCTCCTCCGAGGCTGCTGCCGCGTTACGCACGTGCTCCGAGGCCTTTTCAGACGAGACGGCAGAGTCTTTGGACAGATGCGCCGTCGTCCGCGCGGTTTCCGTCAAGTGCTTCGCGGCGGTTTCAAATTGCCCGGATGAATTCAGGACATTATCGATGATCCCGCCCACATTGGCCTGGAAGTCATCGACGAATGTCCGCAGTTCCGCCTTGCGTTGTTCGACGGCCTGCTGTTCGGCGGCCTTGCGCTCCGCTTCCAGCCGGCGGCGCTCCAGGGAGTTGTTCTTGAACACGCCGAGCGTCCGCGCGATTTCGCCGATCTCATCGTAGCGCTCCGTATGGCCGATCTCGATGTGCGGATTGCCCTCCGCCAGCGAGGTCAACGAATTGGTCACCGAGCGCAACGGGCGCGTCACGAGTTTGACCAGCACCATCGTCAGCAGCAGCACCAACAACGCGCCCAGCACCGCTGCGATCGTCATCATCTCCATGGCATGGGTCAGCATCGAGTCCAGCGGCGCCGTTGCAAACCCGACATAAAGAATGCCGATGACCTTTCCGGTGGTGTTGAACACCGGCTGATATGCGGTGATGAAGCGACTGCCGAACAAAACCGCCGGCCCTTTGTACGCTACGCCTGAGCGCACCACCGATTGTCCTGGATGATCCGTTGCAAGGTGGGTGCCGACGGCGCGATCACCGTTTTCCTTTTTCACATTCGTGGTGCGCCGGACGAACTGGTTCGTGGCGTCATCATAGACGAAGATCGTGGCGGTTCCGCCGACATAGCTTGTCGCGCGATCCACCGTCTTGTGGTCCTTGAAATCGGGCATCGCGGGAATTTCGACCCGATCGACATTGCCATCCTTGATGGTGACCTTCGCATCGCCATACACTTCCGCAAATGTCAGCGCGAGGGTACGCAGATCGACTTCAAGGTCAGCTCTGGCGCGGGCATCGAATTCACTGCTCAGCGACCAATACGCTGCGCCAATCACCATGGCGGTGGTGGTTGCGATTAAAAACGCGGCGGAAATCACAGCCTTGGGGCCGAGCTTAAATCGGAAAAATGAAGGCGAACCCTTATTCCAACCGAATGCCATGGTGAGAGGTCCCGAAAATAAGTTTGCGATATGAAATGCTGAAACATGACGGGTTATATTTAACGTCTCATTAAAGCTTCATCCCGCCTGCCGGCCCGGAGATTTTGCTGGCATCTTCGCTTCTCTTCAGCATGGGCCGTATCGCAATGACACCTCCTTCCGCGCCAACCATCGTCTGGTTCCGTATAGATCTGCGGCTGTCGGACCATCCAGCTCTGTCCGATGCCGGACAGAGCGGCGCGCCGGTGGTCTGCCTCTACGTGCTGGACGAGGACAGCCCGGGCGCCCGCCCTCCCCATGGACGCCCTCTTGGTGCGGCGTCCCGATGGTGGCTCGTGCAATCGCTGCGCGCGCTGGACGAAAGCCTGCAGCGCCTGGGACAGAGCCTGGTGCTTCGCCGAGGCCGGGCCGCCGACGTCATCGCCGCTGTGGCGCGGGAAACAAAGGCAGCGCGGGTGAACTGGATCGCAAGCGACATCGCAGGCGATGCATCGGTCGAACGCGAGGTGACGAAGGCGCTCGAAGCGATCAGCGTGGAGGGCTGCGCCTTTCCGAGTGACCTGCTCGCCAAGCCCTCCAGCGTGCGCAACAAGGAAGGGCGCGGCCTGCGCGTCTTCACGCCGTTCTGGAAGCGCATCTTGAACCTTGGCGATCCGCCTAAGCCTCTGCCCGCCCCCAGAACATTGAAAGCGGGGCCACCCATCGCCTGCGACGACCTCGCCACATGGAATCTTGAGCCGACGAAACCGGATTGGGCTTGCGGCTTGCGCGAGACATGGACACCGGGCGAAGCCTCCGCGCAGACACGCCTCAAGGACTTTCTCGAGCACAACATCAAGGGCTACACAACGTTGCGCGATCGCATTGACCGCGACGGCACGTCACGGCTCTCGCCCCATCTGCGCTTCGGCGAAATCAGCCCGCGGCAGGTCTGGTACGCGGCGAACTTCGCCGCTGCGCAACGGCCTGCTGTCGCCAGCGACGTCGGAAAGTTTCTTAGCGAGCTTGGTTGGCGAGAGTTTTCGCGTCACCTGCTGTTCGATTTTCCTCAACTGGCGAAGAAAAATCTCCAGTCGTCCTTCGATGAATTTCCGTGGAAGCGGAACGCCAAAGCGCTGCGGGCCTGGCAGCGCGGCGAGACCGGATATCCGATCGTCGATGCCGGGATGCGCGAACTCTGGCACACCGGCATCATGCACAACCGCGTTCGCATGATCGTCGCCTCGTTTCTGGTCAAGCATCTGCTGATCGACTGGCGTGATGGCGAACAATGGTTCTGGGACACGCTGGTGGATGCCGATCCCGGCAACAATCCCGCAAGCTGGCAATGGGTCGCGGGCTCGGGCGCCGATGCTGCGCCCTACTTCCGTATCTTCAATCCCGTGCTTCAAGGCGAGAAGTTCGATCCCGAAGGCGCGTATGTGTCCAAGTGGGTGCCCGAACTGGCGCAGCTGCCTGCGAAGCTGATCCACCACCCGTGGGACGCGACTCCCATTGAACTCACAGCCGCCGGCGTCGTTCTCGGCAAAACCTATCCGGAGCCGATCGTCGATCACAAAGCCGCGCGTGAACGGGCGCTCGCAGCTTACAAGAAGACACGCAGCGATTAGCTCTTGGCAGGAGCCCTGCCCTTGTTCACAAGCAGAACAGCTGCGGCGCAGATCACCATTCCGGCGATGGCGATAGTATCCAGCCGTTCGTCGAACAAGAGATACGCCATCAATGCCGTCACCCCCGGCACCAGATAGAACAGGCTCGCCACGCTGGTCGCTGCCGAGCGGCGGATGAGCCAGTACAGCAATCCGACCGATCCCACCGACAGCACCACGACGAGCCACATCAGTGCCAGGACGAACTGCTCGCTCCACACGATCGTGCGCGTCTCGAACAGCCATGCGCAGATTGCGAACAACACGCCTGCTGACGCGAATTGAATCAGATTGCCCGCGCGCCAGTCGATGCCGCCGCAAAACCGCTTCTGGTACAGCGTGCCGAACGTGATGCCGAGCAATGAGACGCCCGATGCGAACCATCCCCATCCTTCGGCGCCCGCCGTCGAGCGGTTGTGCAAAACAAGCAGCGTTCCGGCGAGGCCGAGCAGCAGGCCGGTCCACTGCAGTGGCGTGACGCGCTCCCCCAGCCAGCGATTGGCCAATGTGGACGTGAGGATCGGCTGCAGTCCCGGAATGAGCGCAGAGAGCCCTGCCGGCACCGAATGGAAAATCGCCACCGATGTCCCGCCGAGATAAAAGCCATGCACCAATAGCCCGGCGACGGCGCTATGGATGACCCCGGCCCGGTCCGGCCATTTCGGTCGCGCGATGACGGCGATGATCGCCATCAGCAGAACGACAAAGATCATCCGCGTGGTGAGATAGGTCAGCGGCTCGGCCCCGCCCAGCACGTATTTCGTGCCGATGAAGCCGGTGCTCCACAGCAGCACGAACAGCGCCGGCGCCGCGCGTGCAGCGATGGATTCTGATGACGAAGAATTGGAAGGCGTGCTCATTTGCGCGACTGATTGCCCGATCATATGCTATCGAGCAATCGTCAAATGCGCCGAGCCGCGCACCCAAAAACGCAGATCAAAAATACACCTGAAAGGAAGCCCTCATGGATGTTCGCGCCGCCGTTGCCATCGCTGCCGGAAAACCGCTCGAAATCACCACGGTGCAACTGGAAGGCCCTCGCGAAGGCGAAGTGATGGTCGAGGTCAAGGCGACAGGCGTGTGTCACACCGACGAATTCACCCTGTCGGGAGCCGATCCGGAAGGTCTTTTCCCCGCCATTCTGGGTCATGAGGGCGCGGGCATCGTCGTCGACGTCGGCAAGGGCGTCACCAGCGTCAAAAAGGGCGACCACGTGATCCCGCTCTACACGCCGGAATGCCGCCAGTGCCCCTCCTGCCTGTCACGCAAAACCAACCTCTGCACCGCGATTCGCTCCACTCAGGGTCAGGGCCTGATGCCCGACGGCACCTCGCGCTTCTCGATGGGCGGCAAACCGATCCACCACTACATGGGCACCTCGACATTCGCGAACTACACCGTGCTGCCGGAGATCGCGGTGGCGAAAATCCGCGAGGACGCGCCGTTCGACAAGGTCTGCTACATCGGCTGCGGTGTCACCACCGGCATCGGCGCGGTGATCAACACCGCGAAGGTCGAGCAAGGCGCCAAGGCCATCGTGTTCGGCCTCGGCGGCATCGGCCTCAACGTGCTGCAGGGCCTGCGCCTGGCGGGCGCCGACATGATCATCGGCGTCGACATCAACAATGAGCGCAAGGCCTGGGGCGAACGCTTCGGCATGACGCACTTCGTCAATCCGACTGAAGTCGGCAAGGATCTCGTCCCTCACCTCGTCAACATGACCAAGACCAAGGAAGACCAGATTGGCGGCGCAGATTATACGTTCGATTGCACCGGCAACGTCACGGTGATGCGGCAGGCGCTGGAAGCGTGCCATCGCGGCTGGGGCCAATCGATCGTGATCGGCGTCGCACCGTCCGGCGCTGAGATCGCGACCCGTCCATTCCAGTTGGTCACCGGACGTGTCTGGAAAGGCACCGCATTCGGCGGCGCCCGCGGCCGCACCGACGTGCCGAAGATCGTCGACTGGTACATGGACGGCAAGATCCAGATCGATCCGATGATCACCCACGTGATGCCGCTCAACGACATCAACAAGGCGTTCGACCTGATGAAGCGCGGCGAGTCGATCCGGGGCGTGGTGACGTTCTAAGCGCGGCAATCGCCGTGAGCCTTGCGCTCACAAATACGACAATCGTCCTGCCGCCTGGTGCAATTCCTCAGACGGCGGGATCGAACTGGATGCGCGAATTACGTTCGCTGAAATGTGCCTTCAAACCGCCCGCGCGCGACCACAGCGCGTGCCATGGCTGACGTGAGGTCGGTCAGCGATGGCGGCTTCTGAAAGCTGAGCTTGCGGTTGAGGGCAAACAGCTCGAACACGTAGTGATGCAGTCCATGTCCCGGCAGCGCACGCGGACCGGCATAGGTCGTCTGACGCAGCATGTTGCGCCCCATCACGAATTGATGCGCTCCCTCCGAGAGCACGCCTTCCGCAATTCCTTCCAGCATTGGCGGAATGCCCGTCACCACAAGATGCACGAACGGGCGCGGCAGCGGCGCGTCGGGATCTTCCATCACCAGCGCGAGTTCAACGGTTCGCGGCGGCAGCCCGGTCCATGCGAGTGACGGCGACACGTTCTCGCCCACCCCCGCGCCTGCATAGCGCAGTGGAATGGGACCTCCATCGGTGAACGCCGAACTTGTCAGACGGATGATCGCAGGCGCGGAGGCAGCCGCAGGATGGTTCCACGCCAACTTTGCTTCACCCGCTCTGATCCGGTGAAGCGTGCGCCCGATGAAACTTACAAACGAAATGTCGACCTCCGCAGCGTGCGGTCACACGTCAGAAGAATTCTTCCGGGCAAGGATCGACGACCTTCCACAAATCCACGCCGTTCTTGAGCTTCTTCATTTGAGGCGTGAGCCCGCCATTGCGCGCGATCCACGCTTTTATCGGCGGCGTGTAATACGACATCAAATCCGACGTGCCCTCTGCACTCGTGACCTTGATGCCGAATGTGTAGGACTTGTCGTAATAGGCTTGGTGGAACCCGACGCTGGCGCGTGGCGTCACGCAAATCTTGTTCAACGGCACGATGCCGAACACCAGCGTGCAGGCCGAATTGCAGATGCCGTCGATGATGACACGCTCGCCGCTCTTTCGGATACGCTCGTACTTCGCCTTGTACTCCTCGACATAGCCGCCGTGGTCCCGCGTGATGCGCAAATCCGCCCGCGCCGGCGCGGAAGCCAGCATCGGCAGAAGGCATGCAAGCAGTACAAGGATTCGCATAGGCGGGTCAGCAATCCGCAGGTCAGGAGTTGATGGCGACGATCTTGGTGCCTCCCATCAGCACCAAGACTCTGGCGTTACTGTGTTGGAAAATCGTTAAGCATTTTTCGGTGCGGGGGAAGCGATTTGACGCACCGCCGAGCAAGCCAATGAAATATTTGTGTAATTTTGAGCACCCAAGCGACTCGGCAGCACGATACGGGAACAAATCGAGAGCGGTCCTGTTGGGCGATTGGGCCGTTTTCCCGCCCGCCAGTGTCCCGAATCCAAAGTCCGCCTCATTGTGTGAGGCTCGGTCAGTAGCGGACTTTGGATTCGAGAGGACACTGGCCAATCTATAATTCTAGTGGGGTTCAGGTTCAGAAGTTCGCTGGAAGGACCCGCCGAAAAATCGAGCGAACTTCTGAACCACCCCATTAGGGAAAGGTGATTCCATGATGAAGCATGTCATTGGGGCTACTGTTCTCGCCAGCGCACTGCTCTTGGGAACAGGCGCTCAAGCAATGCCGGCAGCGCCCGCACCATCACAAACAATCCAGGATGATCTGATTCAAGTCCGCGACGGATGCGGTGGCGGCCGGCACTTCAGCCCCGCGCTCGGCCGCTGCGTCTTGAACTACGGTGTTTACGGCGCGCCGGGGTACTACGGCGGCGGCGTATATCGCGGCGGCGTTTACCGCGGCGGATATGCCTATCGTGGCGGTGTCTATCGCGGTGGCAGATATGGCTATCGCGGAGGATATCGTGGTGGTGGCGGAAGGGTCTATCGCGGCGGAGGTCGCCGCGTCCGTTGATGTTCTGACATAGTGGAAGGCTAGTGTTCCGAATCCAAAGTTCGCCTCATCGCGCTCCGTAGCGAACTTTGGATTCGAGAGGACACTAGTAAATTTATGATTCGAGTGTGGTTTAGGTTCAAAAGTTCGCTGGAAGGACTCTCAGGAAAGATTGAGCGAACTTTTGAACCACCACACACGTACTCGCACCTGTCGACGCTTCGCTCGTGTGCGACGTCGAAGGTGCGGGAACGGCCCCTATAACCCGCTCCTGAGCGATGCGAACATCGCTCAGCTCCTCAACCCGCAAAGCAGCGCCCAGTCAGAAGTGATGGCACGATCGAAAACACGATTTAACGCGACACGGAAGCCGATCACCACGGCGTGACGAGAACGGGCTTGCATTTACTTTACGCACGCGTATACTTTGCGATGTAAAGTAAAGGTGACTGATGCGCGACCTCGACAAAGCATTAGCCGATATTATCGCAATCCGGAGTCAGCTTGCCGCGGGTACAGCCTTTCGCGGCTATGGCCCGGTCGCGATCGCCGCGACCGGCGGCCTCGCTTTGTTGACCACCTTGCTCCAGTTCATCTGGCTTGAGGATCCGACCGGCATTCCCCTGACCTTCTTCGCCGGTTGGACTGCCACGGCAGTGGTTGCTGCGGGAATGATCGGGAGTGAGATGCGGGCAAGGTCACGCCGGCATCACTCGGGCCTCGCTGATGCAATGATTTATCAAGCCGTCGAGCAGTTCCTCCCGGCTGGTGCGGCAGGTATTTTTCTCGCACTGGTGTTTTGGAAATTTGCTCCGGAAGCGATGTGGATGCTGCCCGGGCTTTGGCAGATACTCGTGAGTCTCGGCATATTCTCGTCTGCCCGCTCGCTGCCCCGCGTCGTTGCACTTGCAGGCGCCTGGTATTTTGTGGCGGGCTTTACCAGCCTCGTGTTGACGAGTGGAAGTCATGCGCTGTCGCCCTTCGTGATGGGCGTACCGTTCGTCATTGGTCAGTTGCTCATGGCAACCCTCTTGCATTTTGCGTCCGGAGAAGAAATCGATGCCGAAGACTGACGCACAGAACGCGCCGTTCTCTTATGATGGCCTCGATCGTGTCATTCACGAGAAGGCTCGTCTCGGCTTGATGACGTCGCTGATGGCGCATCCGAAAGGATTGGCTTTCGCCGATCTTAAACATCTGTGCGGCCTGACCGATGGCAATCTCAGCCGGCATCTCCAGGTGCTGCAGGAAGCGGGCTTGGTTGAAGTCACGAAGGGTTATGAAAACAATCGCCCGCACACCAGTTGTCGCCTGACCAAAACTGGCCGCCGCCGCTTCCTTGACTACCTCTCGGTCCTTGAACGGCTCGTTCATGACGCAGCCAAAGCCGCCGGCAAAGAGGACCCAGTCACACCTCGCCTGGGGCTCTCCCCCACCTGAACTGGCCTATTTTTTTTGAAAGGAAACTTTGCAATGCAAAGCACTCTCTCTTCTAAACTACACATCGGGATCATCATGGACGGCAACGGTCGTTGGGCCTCGCGCCGCAAGCTCTCGAGACTGCGAGGACACGAAGCGGGCGTTGAAGCCATCCGTCGTGTGGTCGAGGCAGCACCGCAGCAAGGCGTCGGAACGCTGACGCTCTATGCATTCTCGAGCGACAACTGGAGACGGCCCAAGGCGGAGGTCTCCGCGCTGATGGCTTTGCTGCGATCATATCTGGCAAACGAAATTGAAAGCCTGCGTCGTAACGGTGTACGCCTCACGGTCATCGGCCGGCGCGATCGTCTTCCCGATGGCCTCGCCGCCGCTATCGAAGACGCGGAGATCGCGACGAAGAGCGGACATCGCCTGCATCTGCGCGTTGCGATCGATTATTCGGCCCGCGATGCCATCTTGAGAGCAGCAACACAGGCCTCCCAACTGACTGACCTGACGCGAGAGCGTTTCGCGGAACTCATCACCGGTGAAGCGGAATTCCGCGACGTCGACCTGGTGATCCGAACCAGCGGCGAGAAACGGCTATCTGACTTCCTGTTGTGGGAAAGCGCGTATGCCGAACTGCATTTCACTGAACGGATGTGGCCCGAGTTTGACGCGGAAGATCTTGCTGAGGCCCTGAGGTCTTATCACCTGCGCGAGCGCCGCTTTGGCGGATTGCAAGCGGCGCCGTCCGAACTGGCTCTGACCTCGTAAGCCGCCGGTTTTCGCCATGCGCATTCTCCTGATCAACGTGCCGCATCCTGCCATCGGAAGCCGGATTCCTGACGACCATCTCCCGCCGCTCGGCCTCCTCGCGGTGGGTGGACCGTTGCTCGACGACGGACACGACGTCTATCTCATCGATGGTGAGTTCGGTCCCATGACGATGGAAGCCATCGTCGCCGACGCGGTTCGCTTCTGTCCTGATGCGGTGCTGTTCGGCCATTCCGGCTCGACATCCGGACACCCGGTCATCGCGGAAACCGCGTGTGCTATCGCGACGGCAATCCCCGATGCTCACATCGTCTATGGCGGCGTCTTTCCGACCTATCACTGGCGGGAGATTCTCGCGGACGAACCATACGTCACCGCGATTGTCCGCGGCGAAGGCGAAGAAACTGCGCGGCGCCTGATGAGCGCTCTGCAGCATGGCCTGCCTCTCAGCGACATTCCGGGCATTGCTTACCGTGGGGTTGATGGTCCCAAGGCAACCCGGCCTGCCGCCGTGATCCGCGATCTCGATGCCTACCGGATCGGCTGGGAGCTCATCGACCACGCGCGTTACAGTTATTGGGGCGGACTCCGGGCGGTTGTCGTGCAGTTCTCCCGAGGCTGTCCTCATCTGTGCAATTATTGCGGACAACGCGGATTCTGGACGCGCTGGCGTCATCGCGACCCGGTCCTGTTCGCAAAGGAATTGGCGCGCCTCCATCGCGAACACGGTGTCAAGGTCATCAACTTCGCCGATGAGAACCCGACGGTTTCAAAAAAGGTCTGGCGTGTCTTTCTGGAAGCCCTGATCGCGGAGAGCGTCGATCTCATACTTGTTGGATCGACACGCGCCGACGACATCGTGCGGGATGCGGATATTCTGCATCTCTACAAGAAAGCCGGTTGGGCTCGCTTCCTGCTCGGCATGGAAACCACTGACGAAAAAACGCTCGATCTCATCCGGAAAGGAACAACAACCACCACGGACCGTGAAGCCATTCGCTTGATGCGGCAGCACGGTATTCTGTCCATGGCGACATGGGTCGTGGGTTTCGAAGAAGACACCGATCGCGATCACTGGCGTGGGTTGCGTCAATTGTTGTCGTACGACCCGGACCAGATTCAGATGCTCTACGTCACGCCCCACCGCTGGACGCCGTACTTTAAATTTGCCGCCGAGCGGCAGGTCATCCAAACCGACCGGCGCCGCTGGGACTACAAGCATCAGGTCCTCGCGACGCGTCACATGGCGCCGTGGCGCGTGCTGCTTTGGTTCAAGTTTACAGAAATGGTCCTTCAGACCCGGCCGAAAGCGATCTGGCGCATTCTCTTTCATCCCGATGCCGGCCTGCGTCACGCGATGCGTTGGTACACCAAAATGGGTCGCAGGGTCTGGCCATACGAGATCATCAATTTCCTTCGTGATCGTCGACTGAAAACCGGCCCCACAGTGGCGCAGTTCTGGGGCGCTCCTCAAGATGCGGAAGAGGAATCGATGTCCTCATTGCATCCTGAACGGCAACCCCACACACGCGAAGCAGCGTAGGCCAGTGTGGCAGCAAACGGACCGCCTTGGGCACGAAAGGAATGAGCCATGAGCGAGCAAGATCTCGAGAGACAATTCCGCATGAGTGTATGGATCACCGGCATCTGGCTTACGATCATCGGGGTCGTGTGGCTCATGCTCAACATCCACCCATACTGGCTTGGAGTTCTGAACAGCTTCTTTTCACCGCCATTGGTGGGTGGTTGAACTCTTGGCTTCGCAGTCGCTGAGTTGGATCAACAACTGGAACCCGCAGGCTGGCACCGCGCCATCAGCCAAGTGGATGATCCAGACGGATTGATTTGTGTACTGACTTACCAATTAAATGGATTTAAATTAAATTAAATATTCGTACCCCGTACATTTAATTCGACCTCTGCCGTCAAGCCTCGTCGTGCGGGAGCGGCGTTATGAGTTTTTCAGAAAGCAGCGGTTCCACCGTCCACTCGCGCATCGCGCAATGGCTCTCCGAAACATTCGCGACCGTGCGTCCTAACGCTCCCCTCTCATCCCGGACCGGCGATCCCGCCGGGAGGAAACGCAGCGCGAGCGACCGAGCGGATGACGGCATCGCAGCCAACAGCAATGCGTTCAGTGATCTCTCATCGCAGGGTCTTCTGCAGAGTGCGTTCATCGCAGCCTCAGACGCCGTCGCGCATCCACTGCCGTCGGAGCCTACGGATGACGCTGCGGACTCGACTGCAGAGCAGTCGGCAACGACCACAACCGGCGATTTCCGCATCGGCGCAATTCCCTCCATCAAAGATGACAGCGCCGCGCCACTGGCGGCTGACGACGTGTCGAGGGCGGTGGCGATGGCCCAGAGCACGTCGGGGGCGGATGCTCTCGCCCCTGCCTCGATGACTTTGAGCACGACGGTTACCGGCTCTTCCACACCTGCACCATCACAGCCCACAGGGCTTAACGTCAGCCCGTGTTGCGGATCGTGCGGCTACATCAATTGTCCACTGCAGGCGATGGCTCAAGCGGCTACGACGAAGTTGACCGGCCAAGTGCTCGGGAGTGGATCGCCTGGCGAAGCTGATGCGGTGATGAGCCGGAGCGGTACGCTCGGCGCCTCGATGAGCGACCCGATGCTGTCGAGAAACGTCACGCCCATAACGGACTGGAACATCGCGCCCGTGATCGCCTCGAACGGGCAACTGCCCGGCGGCGGTGAGACCGGGACAGGACCGAACTCGAAGGGGTTCGGTATCCTGGGCGGTTCCGTCACGTCTCCTCAAGTCCAGGCTCAAGCGCTAGCCCAAGCCCAAGCCAGAACACTAGCTGCACCTAACCTGCTCGCGGCAGCGGCGGTGACGAATCCCATCGTGCTTGAGAACCAGAAACCCGGAAATCCCGAAAGCGAATGGGGCATTGATGGCTCGGGCGACTCGAACATCGAGGGTTTCGCGACAAACATCAGCGTCAATCACGGCACCACGATCAACTTCAAGATCAACACCAATTCGAACAATTACCGCATCGATATCTACCGGGTCGGCTACTACGGCGGCATGGGCGCGCGTAAGGTTACGACGATCCAGCACACCGGTGTGCAGAACCAGCCGGCGCCGCTGCGCGACGCAACCACCGGCTTGGTGGACGCCGGCAACTGGGCTGTCTCGGCCAGTTGGGCCGTGCCGGCAGATGCTGTCTCCGGTGTCTACTTCGCCAAGCTGACGCGTCAGGATGGCGTCTCAGGCGAGAGCCACATCCCGTTCATCGTGCGCGACGACAGCAGCCAGAGCGACATCATCTTCCAGACCGCGGACCAGACATGGCAAGCCTACAACGGATGGGGCGGAGCGAATTTCTACGGCGGCAACGGCCCCGCGACAGGTCAGGGCGCAGGACGCGCCTTTGCCGTGAGCTATAACCGGCCGATCGTGACCCGGGGCGGCATCGGCTTTGCCTCCGGCCCGCAGGACTATCTCTTTGCGGCCGAGTACCCGGCGATCCAGTGGCTGGAGCAGAACGGCTACGACGTCTCATACATGGCAGGCGTCGATGTCGACCGTTTCGGCAGCCTGCTCTTGAACCACAAGATGTATCTCGACGTCGGCCACGACGAATATTGGTCGGGCCAGCAGCGCGCCAATGTCGAGGCGGCGCGCGACGCCGGCGTCAATCTGCAGTTCTGGAGCGGCAACGAGGTCTACTGGCGCACCCGCTGGGGCAACGCGATCAGCAGCGACGGCACGCCGTATCGCACATTGATTTCCTACAAGGAGACCTGGGCCAATTCGAGCATCGATCCAACGAACCAATGGACCGGGACGTTCCGGGACCCGCGCTTCAGTCCGCCGGCGATCGGCGGTGGAAGTCCGGAGAACGCGCTGACCGGCACGATCTTCCAGGTTGACGGCGGCGGCACTCTCGAGTCGATCCGGATCCCGTTCGATGACGCTAACTTACGCTTCTGGCGCAACACCAGTGTCGCCAATCTGCAGCCGGGCCAGACGGCGGCGCTCACCAAGAACTATCTCGGCTATGAGTGGGACGAAGCGCCCGACAACGGATTCGATCCCGCAGGCCTGGTTCGCCTCTCGTCGACGACCCTCGACTCGGAGGGTTTCTATCTGCTCGATTACGGCAACACCGTCGGCCCGGGCACGGCAACGCACAACCTCACCCTCTATCGTGCACCAAGCGGCGCGCTGGTCTTCGGCGCAGGCACGGTCTACTGGTCATGGGGTCTGAGCGACAGCCACGACGGCGACAATATCCACGGGGATACTGGAACGCCCTCCGATCCGCGTGTCCAGCAGGCGATGGTCAACCTTTTTGCCGACATGGGCATCCAGCCGGCAACGCTGCAATCAGGGCTCATCACCGGCCAGGCTTCGACGGACCATACCGCTCCGACCTCCACCATCAATACGCCGCCCAGTTCCGTGGCCGCGACAGATCGCGTGACGATTTCCGGCACCGCCACCGACGCCGGTGGCGGTGTGATTGCCGGCGTCGAGGTCTCGACCGACAACGGAGCGAGCTGGCATCCAGCGACCGGCGACGAGACATGGACATATACATTCTCGCCGCAAGTCGCCGGCAACTACACAATCCGTTCCCGCGCGGTCGACGACAGCATCAATCTGGAATCACCTTCCGCTGGGCGCACGCTCAGCGTCGCCCCGGCAAACTTCTTGACCCTATTCCCCGGCTCGGCAACGCCCGAGGTTTTGAATACGGTCGATAACGGCGCGGTTGAACTCGGGGTAAAGTTCACGGCGTCTGTTGCAGGGACCATCACCGGCATTCGCTACTACAAAAGCAACCAGGATACCGGCGTTCACACCGGCACACTATGGTCGAGCACCGGCGCGGCCCTGGGCACGCTGACATTCAGCAATGAAACGACAACCGGCTGGCAGACGGCAAGGTTCGCCACTCCGATTACAATCACACCGGGCGCGACCTATACCGCGTCCTATCACAGCAATGTCGGCCACTACTCCAACACGCAGGATTACTTCACGACGAATGTCACCAGCGGCCCGCTCACCGCGCCCGCCAGCGGCAACGGCGTCTACGCTTATGGCAACAGTCAATTCCCGACGAACACCTTCCAGTCGACGAACTTCTGGGTCGACGTCATGTTCAACCCGTCGATCGGAACCAGCAACGTTCCGCCCGTTGCCGCCAATGATACCGGGATTTCAGTGCTGCTGAACACGCCTCTCACCATCGCGGCGGCATCCCTGATTGCCAATGACAGCGATCCGAACGGTGATCCGCTCACGATTACCGCAGTGAACACAAACGCGAACAGCCACGGCACCGTCGCACTCAATACCCAGAACAACACCATCACATTCACACCGCAGAGCGGCTACACCGGCGCGGCCGGCTTCAGCTACACCATCTCCGACGGACGCGGCGGCACGGCGTCGGCCAATGTCAGCCTCAACGTTACGCCAGTCCCTACCGGCGTGAGTTTCTTCACCGCGGCGAATACGCCGGCACAAACCGATCTCAGCGACGGCACGCCGCTGGAACTCGGGATGAAGTTCACCTCCTCCACCGCCGGTCAGATCACCGCCTTGAAGTTTTATCGCAGCTCGAGCGACACCGGCCCGGATCTGCTCAGCCTGTGGACCTCAACCGGCACGAAGCTGGGAAGCGCCACCTTCAGCAACACCGCGGCAACTGGCTGGCAGACCGTGATCCTGCCGACGCCGGTGAATATCAATGCCAACACCACTTACGTCGCCTCCTATCACACCAGCAACGCTTACGCGGCGACCAACAACTACTTTGCCTCCGCGGTCACAAGCGGCCCGCTGACAGCGCCCTCTTCCAGCGCAGCCGGCGGCAACGGCGTCTATAGTTATGGCGGCAACAACACCACCAGCGTCTTCCCAACCAGCACCTTCGGCGCGGCCAACTACTGGATCGATGTGGTGTTCAACGGCTCGACCGGCGGCGGCACCAACACGACACCGACCGCCGTTGCCGACACGGCTGATGCCACCGAACGCGGCGGCACGGCCAACGGCTCTGGCGGCTCATCCGCCACGGGCAATGTGCTCACCAACGATACCGACCCGGATACAGGCGACACCAAGACGGTGAGCGCCGTCAGCTTCGGTTCGACCGCAGGCACGCTTGGCTCTGCGCTCAACGGCACATTCGGAAGCCTCGTGCTCAGCGCTTCGGGGGTCTTCACCTACACGGTCAACGAGACATTGACCGCCGTGCAGGCGCTGCGGCTCTCGACTAATACGCTGACCGATGTGTTCAGCTACACCGTGCGCGACACCGCCGGCGCCACCTCCACCACGACGCTCACCGTCACCATCCACGGTGCAAATGACGCGCCGGCGCTGGCGACGCAAACCGCCAACCAGAACGCGGTGGTCGGCTCGGCGTTCTCGCTGGTGCTGCCTGCGAATACCTTCGTCGACCCCGATAACGGCGACACGCTGACCTATTCGGCGACGCTCGCCAGTGGCGCAGCCCTTCCCGCGTGGCTGGCGTTCAACGCCACCACACGCACATTCAGCGGCACGCCGGCGGCTGCAAACGTCGGCACGCTCAACGTCAGAGTGACGGCCACCGATCTCGGCAGCCTCACCACCAGCGAGACCTTCAGCATCGGCGTGACGACCACGTCAACGCCTCCGCCACCCGGCGCGGTCAGTTTCTTCAGCGCGTCGAACACGCCGGCACAGACCAGCGTCACCGACGGCACGCCACTGGAACTTGGAATGAAGTTCACCTCGTCGAGTGCAGGTCAGATCACGGCCTTGAAGTTTTATCGCAGCCCTGGCGACACCGGCCCGGATCTGCTCAGCCTGTGGACGTCCGCAGGGGCGAAGCTTGCGACCGCGACCTTCAGCAACACATCTGCCAGCGGCTGGCAGACGGTGACACTGTCAACGCCGGTCAACATCAATGCCAACACCACCTATGTCGCGTCCTATCACACCGCCGGCACCTATGTGGCGACCAATAACTTCTTTACCTCCGCTATCACCAGCAGCCCGCTGACGGCGCCATCCACATCGACATCGGGCGGCAACGGCGTCTATTCCTACGGCGGCAACAACACCACCAGCGTATTCCCCACCAGCACCTTCGGCGCAGCCAACTACTGGGTCGACGTGGTGTTCAACGGCTCGACCGGCAACACCAACCAGCCGCCGGTGGCGGCCAACGATGCCGGGCCTGCGGTGACGCTCAACACGCCCGTCGTGATCTCTGCGGCATCGTTGCTCGCCAACGACAGCGATCCGAACAATGACCCGCTGACGATTACCGCTGCGAACACAACCACAACGAGCCACGGCACCGCCGCACTCAACACGCAGAACAACACCATCACCTTCACTCCGGACACCGGCTACACCGGCGCGGCGGGCTTCAGCTACACGATCTCGGACGGACGCGGCGGCACCGCGACAGCGAACGTCAGCCTCAACGTGACCACATCAACCCAGCCACCGCCGAGCCCGGTAAGCTTCTTCAGCGCCACGACCACACCGACCCAGACCAGCCTCACCGACGGCACGCCAATCGAGCTCGGGATGAAGTTCACCTCGTCCACCGCCGGCCAGATCACTGCACTGAAATTCTACCGCAGCCCGAGCGATACCGGCTCCGACCTGCTCAGCCTGTGGACCTCGACGGGAACGAAGCTTGCGAGTGCGACCTTCAGCAACACATCTGCCAGCGGTTGGCAGACCGTGACGCTAGCGACGCCGGTGAACATCAACGCCAACACCACGTACGTCACGTCCTACCACACCAACGGCGCCTATGCGGCGACCAACAACTTCTTCACCAGCCCGCTCACCAGCGGCCCACTAACAGCGCCATCCACCACCGGCGTGGCCGGCGGCAACGGCGTCTATGGATATGGCGGCAACGGCACCACCGGTCTCTTCCCGACCAGCACCTTCGGTGCGTCCAACTACTATTCGGATGTGGTGTTCAGACCGCAGCTGGCGGCGTGAAGAGAGGATGAGGTGGAGACTGAAGCGATGCGGCTAAGAGTGGCGAAGGTAGCGGCGACGGAAGCCCGCGACTTTGCGTGATGCTTCATTGGGGCTCTTCAGTCTGGCACCTTTGGTTGCGAACGGACATGTCGTCGCGTTGTTCCGCCTCAGACCGCATATTTTCCCGCGAAGATAATTCAACCTGAGCGAGGCACAGCTTTCAGTCACGCCGCGCCAGGAGTAAGATGTTACTGATAATGGACGGCTCAAAGCCGGTCCTGACCCTGGGGGGCAACAACCAATCAGGGGAAGTGCCATGGCTACTCTCGTTACGCATGCAAACCTGTCCCCGTCGGACCATAGTGCACAGTTACGCAAGGCGGTGGTCGCAGCAACCATCGGCACCGCGATCGAATGGTACGACTTCTTCCTCTACGGCACTGCTGCCGGGCTCGTCTTTGGCAAGCTCTATTTTCCCAATGAAGATCCGTTAACCGGAACGCTGGCTGCGTTCGGCACCTACTTCATCGGCTTTGTCGGGCGCCCGATCGGTGCTGCCATCTTCGGCCATTTCGGTGATCGCATCGGCCGCAAAGCAACACTTATTGCCACGCTCCTATGCATGGGTATTGCGACATTCCTCGTCGCGTTCGTGCCGACCTATGCCTCGATCGGAATCTGGGGCGCCGTCATCCTGACGGTGTTGCGGATGTTTCAGGGAATCGGCGTCGGCGGTGAATGGGGCGGATCGGTGTTGCTCGCCATGGAGTGGTCACGCACCTATGGTCACCGCGGTTTTGTGGCATCCTGGCCGCAGTTCGGCGTGCCGTGCGGCCTGTTCCTCTCGAACCTCGTGGTTCTCGCAGTCAGTCAATGGTCGGGTGACCAGTTCATGACCTGGGGATGGCGCATTCCCTTTGCACTGTCGATCGTCCTCGTCGGCGTTGGACTCTGGATTCGCCTCGGCATCCTTGAGACGCCGGTCTTCC
Organism: Bradyrhizobium sp. SYSU BS000235; assembly: GCF_049747295.1. Lineage (NCBI taxonomy): Bacteria > Pseudomonadati > Pseudomonadota > Alphaproteobacteria > Hyphomicrobiales > Nitrobacteraceae > Bradyrhizobium > Bradyrhizobium sp. SYSU BS000235. The sequence goes on along the minus strand of NZ_JBMHJM010000001.1, from coordinate 4,771,134 downwards.
AAGAAGTATTGAATAAAAACAAAGTTGAGAAAGCCCCCATTGTCGAGGTCTTCAGGAAGCATCCGAAGGAGATCCTCCTGTCGGCGTTGCTGCGAATGTCCGAGCAAGCGCCGTTCTATATCTTCACCGCGTTTATCTTCGCTTATGCCGTCAACACGCTGCACCTCTCGCGCGATCTGATCCTGAGCGCAGTGCTGGTGGCCTCGTGCGTCTCGTTCATCACCATTCCGCTGTCGGGTCATATCTCCGACCGCATCGGGCGCAGGAAAATGTACTTGATCGGTGCGGCCACAGTCGGCGTGTTCGGCTTCATTTACTTCGGACTGGTGGATACCGCGATTCCATCGCTGGTGTTCATCGCGATCGTGCTGTCGCTGATCCCGCACAACATGCAATATGGACCGCAGGCGGCGCTCATCGCCGAGGCCTTTACGCCGCGGTTGCGCTACAGCGGCGCATCGCTCGGTTACCAACTCGCGTCAATCATTGCCGGCGGCCCAGCTCCCCTCATCGCGACAGCGCTGTTCGCCGCGTATCATTCCGGCTACGCGATCGCGATCTACATCGCGGCTTGCGCGGTCGTGAGCCTTGCGGCGGCATCGCTGATGCCTGACTACACCGGGAGGGATATTTCGAGGGAATATGACGAGTGACGCCGAGGTGAGAGTCGGCCGAAGCCTCTTTGATGCCGCTGAATGCAGAACAACCCATGGGAGGAAGTCATGCGTCGACTTCGATTGTCAGTGACATTCACCGGACTGGCACTGAGTGCCCTGTTTGGTTCGACGGGAATGATCGTGAATAGCGAGCCAGCGGGCGCCGTCGTCTACTGCCAATACATTGGCTATCCCCCGAGCTGCGTCGCACGACCAGGCGTCGTCCTGAGGCCACGCCCAGTCGCACGCGCAGCGGCCCGCGAGGCGGTCCGGCCCGGAACGCCGATGAACCGCGGCGGCCCCGTCAATCGCGTCGGACGTCGTTAATTCCGGGATGCAATTCAGCGAAAGAGAGCGGCGAAACCGCACGCTCGATGTTCGCTAATTTTCCGGGAAATGGCGCACTGACGTCGGCCTTCGATCCACGACGAGAGATGGCGTCCTACAGTGCGGGGGTCCATCTGTTACGATGGCGGTAGAGCTTTGACAGGCTGAAATTTCCGACCTCTTGTCCGCCCTTGCGGAAAATGGCGATCGCCTTTTGCACACTCATTTCCGATATGATGTCCGGCCTGCTCCCACAGAGCATGACGAGCTCGAAGATGAGGTTGGTAAGTGCCGGCATATCAGCCCATAGCTGCGTCTGATAAGGCTCCTCCCAATGAGCCCAGGCCCAATCTTCGATGAGATAGAGACCTTCATTCTTGAGATAGTGGAAGGACGCCTCAAAGCTTGCTCGGGAGAGTTCGTATTGATGAGAGGCGTCGTCGATAATCATATCTATTCGTTGTCCGGGAAACTCCGTCTTGATGATTGTCTGAACACGCGCGGTGTCGCCCTGTGATGTGTTGTAATATAATTTTACGCGGTCCGTGAGACCATGGTCCCGTATCAGGCCGAGAACAGCTGGGCTGGGAGGTCTAATATCAATACCAACGAATTTGACGCGTTCCTCGATTGCGGCAAGAAGCAAAGCTGAGCCACCTTCGAAAATGCCAAACTCCAGGATATTGGTCACCGCGTTCTCGCGAATGAGGCTCTTGTATCGATCAATCATCCCGCGGTTCTTGATGATCGCGATGGTATCCTTTGTCGTCCTGGCGTCATTGAAGTTCTGCCTAATCAGACAAAACTTCATGCCGTTGATCGCGAAGTTATTCTCGTCACTCCAGACTTCATTCATTGGAACCCCCAATCACTATGGAATCGTCGCTGTCATCTTTCCTGTGGAACGCAAAGCCTCTCCTGCCAGATAGGCTGTATTTTTTCCCCTTCCTCTGACGGTCCTTGGCGCAATTCATCGCTGGCAATCTGCGTACCTGGCGGACATGGCCACGCAATCGTCATCGCATCACTGGGCGATTTGCATCCGGCATCTGCCGTTGCAGTTGATATCGATGACGAGCCAACGGCACACGTCTTTGGATCAATTTGGGTCGGCCACGTGAGCTTGAAAGGCGGAATTGTCGGGTGTCGATCTACCGCGTTTGCTATCACTTTGAGCCGTCGCACGCCCTCAGATAGCGTTGGCTGAATCCAGCCACCTTCGGAACTTTCGTTCCAGGCATATAACACCACACTCTGGAAGCGATCGTTGCGCGGATTGTTCGCCGCCTCTTCTATTGCATCACGGATTTGCTGTATCCATTCCCCATCGGTGGCAGGTTGACACCAATCAGGATTCGGTTTGCGACTTTTCTTTTCGTGAGGATCGCGCAACGCCGGACGATAATCCCACCCGAGCGTAACGGTTGGCAGGAAACCTCCCGCGCCGTCTTTGGCTTCAGCTTGCCATGCGTTCTGTGCGAGGGCGGCGCAACTGGCGTACGATAGAGATTTTCCACTCGCCCCAAGCGCGGTCGCATATGTACTCGTCGCATCGAATCCCAGCCTGTGAGCAACGGGGCCCGTCTCAGGCAGGTTGAAGAGCAAAGCAACCAGATAGAGATTTTGACCGGTGGCGTTCTTTACGCGATTCCGCATATCGTTCAGGGCTGCTTTTGCGCCCTCCTCGCCGCCCAGACCTTTGAGCCATGGCTCCATTGTCCCAACCAGGAAAAACACCGGGGCCGAGCCGTCGCTCGTCCGCATGTAATCGGGCCCAAGGAGCGCCTTGCTGATTGCAGCACTCACCATCGGCACATCACGCGACGGGAATGACAGATTAAAATTCAGAGCGTACTTGATGCCGAGCTTGTCCGGGAGGCTGACAAAATTCGTGAGCGCCCGATTGAGCGCTACGGCACTATTGGGATTACGTCCCCAAGACGCACTCTCCAGGTAATAGCCAAATATGAAATAGTCCAAGCCTGCGGCCTTCGCGTAGTGCACATCGGCATTGAGGGCTCTTTCGGTGTTTCCGGGAAAACCCAGATGTCCATTCGGCAGACGTTCTGTGTAATACGGAACGCGCTCGCGTAATCCTGGATCGGCCAGGACCTGCCCATAAGGGCTGTCGAGACTCCAATTATCCCAACGAATGGCACCTAACGTGACTTTGGTTGACGAGGCAGAAGGATTGGTTTTGCTCACCTGAGCAGTGGCAGGGAATGAGGAGACGGCCGCCGCGAGCACAAAAAGCAGACGTATCGACCAGTACGGAGCTGTCCACAGCATCACTTACTCTTAGTCCTAAGCCACCACTGTCCGGCTCGAGAATCCAGACACGACCCGGGCGGGCGTGATACCTGCATCCCGATTTCCGAAGATTTCGAAGTCTCGCCCAACGCAGCGCGCGCGACGTCGCACGATGCGGCCTCGACACCTATACAAGGAGCAAGTCAGGGCGCTTGTGTGGCGACAGACGATACAAATTCGATGAAAACAATTTTAAACAAGAATTTCGGTCGAACTCCCGAAAAGACTTTCTGAAGTTTGTAGGGCGATCTCTTCGAGCTCGCGAATGCGACGCAGATGGCTGCGATCTGTCGAGATCACTCTTCATCCAATCTGCTCGCGTCCGACGTCCGCTTCGATCGAGAGCGCCGACGACGTCACAAAAAGTATCGGCAATGATCGCGGTTATGTTCTGAATGGTGGCGTTTCGGCGCGCTCCGGGAGTTTCGAACTTGCCGCCCGTCGAACTTGCCGCCCGATTGTGACATCATCACAACGATGTCGGCCAATTGATCCAGGTTCAACTGCCATCAATCGAGTCGCGCTTCACTAACGAGGCGGCAATGCCTGGACTTCGCTCTCACGAAAAATACGTCCGTTGATCCGATGCAAGTCGACATGTTGTCGGGCTTGTTCAATCGCCGGGGTTTTGAACTCCGGGCGCTCGACGCGCTGGCGCGGCAAACCACCAGCGCACCGGTTGCGATGATCCTGGGCGACCTCGATCACTTCAAGTCGATCAACGACCGCTTCGGACACATCAGCGGCGATAAAATCATCCGAAGATTCGCCGACGTTCTCAAGGAGAAAGCTCCTCGGGATGCGATCATCGCCCGCCTCGGCGGCGAGGAATTCGCAGTGCTGCTTCCACCGGGGCAGGCTATCGCTGCGCACGCGTTGGCCGAAGAACCCCGCTCCGCATTCAAGGACGTGGCGCCTGGTTCCCAACATCAGTCCAACGGCCAGCTTCGGGATCGCAGTTGCACGCGAGGACGAGGATTTGCTGGCATTGATGGATCGTGCCGCGCGCTGCATTGCCGAGCTTGGCGCGCTGATCGATACAATCCACAGCGAAGACATGACCTGGCCACTCGCTCCGGTCGAAAACAATCACGCCGGCAACCAAGGATTAACCTTGATCAATTATGAATCAAGCAAAGGCAACGTTTCGAGTTGTCATTGACTCGGGGCTTGGCCGGATGCGCGTCGCGTCTTGATGGCGGAGCTTAGGCGGGTGACTGCCCTTCCCCAATCGGCGCGTGCCTGGCTGGTGAGGACTGCCGCAAATGGCAAGAGCAACAGGCGGCGCAAATGCCGTCAGCTACCGTCGATCCCTTTTCCTGACGACGGCGATTGTCACACTCGTCACTGCGATGGCCGGCATGCAGCCGGCGTCCGCGCAATCGGTCACAGGTACTGGTTTAACTTATCCGTTCACTGGTCCGGCAAACCCGTGGTCTGTGGGAGGCGATCTCAAAATTAATAATGACAGTCCTGGCGTCGGCGGCACGCTGAACATCCTGAACGGCGGCGCAGTGGACAACGCCACCGGCTTTATCGGCTACGATGGCGGCAGCCAAGCGACGGTCACCGTCTCAGGCACCGACGGCACCCATGCCTCGACCTGGACCAATAACGGCGACCTCGTTGTCGGCCAGGACGGCAACGGCACGCTCAATATCCTCGGTGGCGGCCAGGTCACCAATGCGACCGGCTATATCGGCGCCGAGTTCACCGGGATCGGCGTCAACGACCACAGCGATGTCATCGTCTCGGGCCACGACGCCAGCGGCAATGCCTCGACCTGGACCAGCACCAGTCAGCTCAACATCGGCGACAATGGCAAAGGCAATCTCATCATCCAGGATGGCGGGGTGGTGAACACTCAGGCGAACGCCGTTATCGGCCTCGACAGCGATGGTTCGCACAATGGCGTTGGCTCGGTCCTGGTCACGGGCCGCGACATCAACGGCCACGCTTCGACCTTCAACGTGACCGGCAATCTCACCATTGGCGGCGACGCCAACGACAACAAGCTCGACATCCTGAACGGCGGGGTGGTGAACAGTGGAGCAGCCACCATCGGCGACGTCACCTTCAGCGGCAGCAGCAAGGGCACTGTCACCGTTTCGGGCCGCGATGCCAACGGCAATGCCTCGACCTGGAACAGCGGCAATATCTACGTGGGTAACTCGGGCGACGGTACGCTCAACATCGAGGACGGCGGCGCGGTGGTCAGTGCAGTTGGGGGCGGCTCTGCCTCTGTCTATATCGGCTACGACGTCGGCAGCACGGGCACGGTCACTATCTCGAGCACCACCGGCAACGTCTCAAGCCTGACTGTGGGTGGCAGCATTGAGGTCGGTCACGATGGCACCGGAACGATGACCGTTGGAAACGGCGGCTTCGTGAGCGTCCGCGACGATGTTTACATCGGCCGCGACAACACGGGGAGCAGTGGAACGCTCCATCTCAACGGCGATGGTACCGTGGCCGGAAGCGGCGTGCTCGAGACCGGCTCGGTGATCAAGGGATTCGGCACCACCACTGCCCTCGACCTCAACGGCGGTATTCTGCGTGCGAACCGAAATGAAGCCAACTTCCTGAACGGCTTCACGGCGCTGACCGTGACTACCGCCTCGTTCGATACCAACGGCTTCGACATCGGCATTGACACCAAATTTTCCGGTTCGTCGACAACCTCCTTCAACAAGCTGGGCCTCGGCCAACTGACGCTGACCGGGGACAGCTCCGGCTTTGCCGGGATGTCGACCGTGTCAGCCGGCACGCTCGCCGTGAACGGCGTGCTGGGCGGCAACATGCTGGTCGACACGCTTGGACGGCTCGCGGGCACGGGCATCGTGGGTAACGACGTCATCAATCATAACGTCGTCAATAAAGGCGTCGTCGCGCCGGGCTATGGCGGGGCCATGGGCACCCTCACCGTCCAGGGCAACTATGCCGGCAATGGCGGCCGTCTCGAGATCGCGACTGTTCTCGGTGACGACAGTTCGCAGACCAGCCGCCTCGTGGTCAACGGCAACACCTCAGGCAGTACGCAGGTCAACATCATCAACCAAGGCGGCCTTGGCGCGCAAACGGTGAACGGCATCAAGATCGTCGATGTCGTGGGCGCATCCAGCGGCACTTTCGTGCTCAACGGCACCTATGTTTTCCAGGGCGCGCCGGCGGTGATCGCCGGCGCCTATGCCTATCGTCTCTATCAAGGCGGCGTCTCCACGCCCGCGGACGGCGACTGGTATCTGCGTTCTGATTTGCTCAATCCGCCGAGTGGACCGGGCGGTCCCGCCTCGACACCGCTCTATCAGCCCGGCGTGCCGGTCTACGAATCCTATGGCGCCAATCTGCAGACCCTCAACACGCTGCCGACGTTGCAGCAGCGCGTCGGCAACCGCATCTGGGGCGCTGGCTCCAATGGCGACGGCAACGGCATTTGGGGCCGCGCGGAAAATACCCACGGTCGCTTCAATCCTGCAGTCTCGACCACCGGTTTGGATCAAAGCATCGATACCTGGAAGATGCAGGCGGGCGCCGATCGGGTGTTTGTCGACAACGCGAGCGGGCGTCTGGTAGCGGGCCTCAACGTCTCCTATGGCAATGCCAACAGCCGGATCAACTCAGTGTTCGGCAACGGCGCGGTGAAGACTGACGGTTACGGCCTTGGCGCGACGTTGACCTGGTATGGCCTCACCGGCTTCTATGTCGACGGTCAGGCGCAGGTCAGCCGTTACAGCAGCAATCTCAATTCCGAACTTCGCGGCTCGCTCACCCCCGACAATATTGGCCGCGGCGAAGCGCTCAGCATCGAGGCCGGCAAGCGGATCGCGCTCAGTGACAAGCTCGGCATCACGCCGCAGTTTCAAGTCGTCTATTCCAACGTTCGGTTTGATCGCTTCACTGATCCGTCGGGCGCTGACGTGGCGGCCGACAGGAACGACAGCTTCAAGACGCGCTGGGGCGTTGCATTCGATCATCAGAGCGCCTGGGAAGGTGGCCGCAGCCGCATCTACGGCATCGCCAATGTCAGCTACGAATGGATGGATGGCATGCGTACGATGGTTTCCGGCACGCCCCTCATCAATGCCGACGAGCGGCTGTGGGGCGAACTCGGCCTCGGTGCCAGCGTGACTTGGCGCAAGAACCTCACTCTTTATACCGAATTCTCCGGCAACACGCCGTTCCGTGGTTTCGGTAACAGCTATATCCTTAAGGGCAACGTCAGGCTCCGCGCGCAATTCTGATCAGGCGCCGACCGGGGCAGGCCACGTTCAACATGATCGCAACATTGCAGGAAAAAGCGGCTCTGCGACTGATCTTCGCAGTTTTGTGTGCAGTGGCGCGCTCCGAGAGATTCGAACTCCCGACCCTCGGAATCGAAATCCGATGCTCTATCCAGCTGAGCTAGGAGCGCGTGAGGGCGCACAATAGCCAAGCAGCCTCCGAAAGCCAGCCCCAAAACGCGTGTGGAATTGGATTTTTTTAGATCTACGGAACAATAACTTACAGCCGCAACGCCGCCACGACGGCATCGAGCCCGTCGGTCAGGGCGGCCGGGCCCGGCTGCAGGATGAGCGGTGATTTGATCTCGATGATGCGGCCGTTGCGGACGGCGGGAATCTCCCCCCACCCTGGCCGCTGGCGGATTTTCTCCGGCACGACCTTCTTGCCGCACCACGATGCGAGGATGACATCGGGCTTCGCAGCGATGACCGTTTCGGGCGCGATGATGCGGTCCTTGGCGGATTTTTCCTTTGCGAGTTGCGGAAAGACATCCTCACCGCCCGCGATGTTGATCAGTTCGGACACCCAGCCGATACCGCTGATCAAGGGATCGTCCCACTCCTCGAAATAGACTTTCGGCCGCGCGCCGCCGTTCGCATTCGCCGCCACGGTGGCGATACGCTCCTCAAACTGCGCCGCAAGACGGTCGGCCTTCGCGGCTTCGCCGATCAGGCCGCCGACGGTGCGGATCATCGCAAGGATGCCGGCGACATCGCGCTGGTTAAATACGTGCACCGCCACCCCTGCCCGCACCAGATCGGCCACAATGTCCGCCTGCAGATCGGAGAACGCCAGAACGAGATCGGGCTGCAGCGCCATGATCTTCGGAATGTCTGCTGAAATGAACGCTGATACGCGCGGCTTCTCACGACGCACCTGCGGCGGCCGCACCGCGTAGCCCGACACGCCGACGATGCGATCCTGTTCGCCGAGCATATAAAGCGTCTCGACGGTCTCTTCCGTGAGGCAGACAATTCGGCTGGGAGGAAATGCACGCATTTTGAGAGCTTCCGGGCGACGCGACCGTGCGTCTACGGACACGTGACTACGCCGATGCGGCGCTCATGCCAATCCGTCCGATGGCGGGAATCTTGATCGCGGGCCGCCGGATATCGAGGCCGAGAACGGCACCGAGAACATTCAGCTCGATGCCCTCGAGCCAGCCGACGGTCAGACCCAGATAGCCGCCGAGCGTCATGCGCACGCCGGTGCCGGATGGTGTGCGGCCGAACCACGCGCCATCAAAGGGAAAATCCTTGCCGATGGCGGTAGGCGGCAACACCGCTCCCATTTCTGGGACGGCATCGATGATCGCGGCGACGAAGGTGTTCGAGTTCGGCCCGGGCCAGGCGCGGTAGTCGCCGAGATTGCGATATTTATAGCTTTCGATGGCGGCGCCGATTTTCGGAATGAGCTGCGCCGCGCGCTCACCGTCCGCGCGAAACACTTCTTCCGGCAATTGACCGAACCATCGTCCATCCGCGACGAAGCCATTGACGCGGATCGGTTCGCCCCACGCCGTGTAATCGTAACGGCTGTAGCGGGAGGCGCCCTGCTCCTTGAACACGATCCAGCTGTGAACGGCGACAATGCCACGCCAGCGCACGGTGCGCGCGGCATAGATTCTCACGACAGCATCGGAATGTTCTGACGCTTCCGGCAGGACGCCCGCGCTTGAGCGGTCCGCGGCCTGCCAGTTCGCCGAGGCGCGGTCACTGAGAAAATAGGAGGCTGCGGAAATGCCGATGGGAACGAGCAGAAGCGTAAGAAAGATCAGCAGGAGCATTTTCCACGATCTCATCGATGGAAGTCTCGTTGAACGCGCGTCTGCTGACTATCGTGAAACCGCGCAACAATTATGGCGACGATGTCGCTGATCATTGACCGGATCAACGACCTCGAAACTCGAATACCTCACCATCATACCCCGCCTCGCGCGGGATACGAAGCTGACGGCCGCCGTCTTCCAGCTTCGTCACCTCAGGCAACACGGTCACCACCGGCGTCGCCCTGGCAAATTCGAGCGCGGCTTTTGCCGTGCCGAGCTTGTCGAGCTTGGTCAGATTGCGAACGGTTGGAAACGGCAGCGTGAAGCGGCCGGACTCTGCACCGTCCAGCGCCTCTCTTGGCGAGAGCCAGAGCGAATCCACGGACTCCCTGCCATCGTGCTTGCCGACGTGATCGTCAGGTGCGAGCGTCAGGAGGAAGTGCGTATCGAAACGCTTCGGCATATTGACCGGCGTGATCCAGTGCGCGAACGGCACCAGCAGATCGATCGCCGGCGTGAGCGCATGCTGGCGCAGAATATCCGCGAAGCTGATTTTGCCTTCGTCCAGTGCGACGCGTAGCGGCTCGATATCGGCGAGCTGCGCGGCCGGAATGATCGCGGACGATCCCTTCCCGCGCGCCAGCAGGATGCCGCTTTCCTCGAACGTTTCACGGACCCCGGCGACGCGGATCGCCACGGTCTCAACGTCGAGTCCGAAACGATCCGGAACGAGCGCAGCGTCTGCCGCGATCACATGATCGTCCGGGTCGAGACTGCCGCCCGGAAAGACCAGCGCGCCGGAGGCGAACTCGATCTCGTGGTGCCGCTGCACCATGAAGATCTCCATGCCGCCACTGCGGTCCCGCAGCAGCAGCACGGTGGCGGCGGTTCGCAGCGCCTTCTTGTTGTCTGATCCTTGAGCGCTCATCCGAGGTTGGCGCGCTTGTCGAACTTCGCGACTCGCGAGAGTAGATACTCCACCTCGTTGCGGGCCGTCGTGCTCATCGCCGATCCCGGCTTGCGCTGGGCATCCGATGTCAGCTTGCCGCGCTTCTTCAGCACGTATTTGCGGACTGCAAGACCCACACCCGGCTGCTGCTCGTAGCGGATCAGCGGGAGATGCGCGTCGAACAGATCGTGGGCGGCATCGCGCTTGCCGGCCTTGGACAGATTGACGACATCCACCAGCATGTCGGGGAAGGCGTAGCCGGTCATGGCGCCGTCCGCACCGCGCTCCATTTCGAAGTCGAGGAAAGTGCCGCCGTTGCCGGTCAGGATCGACAGCGGCCGCAGCGAGCCATCTTTCTGGAAGCCGCGCAGCGCCGAGATTTTCTCCAATCCCGGCCAATCTTCATGCTTGAGCATCACGCAGGACGGGCTGTCCATGATGATCTTGCGGATCACCGACGGCGTCATCACCACGGTGAGCGTGAGCGGATAATCCTGCAGCACCCACGGCACGTCATCGCCGATGGCTTCGGTTGCCTGCCGGAAATACGCGAAGATCTGTTCGTCAGTGCGCAGATGCGGCGGCGGCGCGATCATGACCGCGGCGGCACCGGCGTCCATGGACGCGCGCGCCAACGAGCGCATCTGAGCGAAGCCAGGCGCCGAGACGCCGACGATGATCTGCTTGTCCTTGGCGCGCTTGATGAAGCGCGTCGCGACTTCGAGCGACTCATGGCTCTCCATCTTCGGCGCTTCGCCGAGAATGCCGAGCACGGTGACGCCGATGCAGCCCACCTCCGCGTAGAAGTCGGTCAGCCGATCGATCGAGTCGTAGTCAATGCGGCCATCGTCGAAAAACGGGGTCGGCGCGATAGCAATGGTGCCGCTCGCCTCATGGGTCAGCTTCATGTCGATCAAATCTTTCGCTTTTTTAGAATCTGCGGGCCGCCATCTTATCGCCCTCGTCGAAGAAAATCTCCTTCGCGTGGGTGACGATATCCTGCGCTTTCCAGGGTCCTCCGGGCTTCCACCCCTCCATTTCGAGCATTTTCATCTCGCGGACGCCGCGCGGCCCGGAGACGCCCAGCGTCTTGCCGGTCTGCTCTCCTGACAGGGAACTGACCATATAGAGCACCGCCGGCGCGATCTCGTCTGGCCCCATGGCCGCACCCGGGTTCTCCTTGTAGCGCGGCAGGTCGGCGGTCATGCGGGTCAGCGCGCCGGGGGCGAGCGTCCACAGCCGGATGTTGTACTTGCGGCCTTCGATGGCCAGCACATTGCTCAGGCCCCAGATGCCGCCCTTGGCGGAGCCGTAGTTGCTTTGGCCGAAATTGCCGATCAGGCCGGAGGTCGACGACGTATTGACGATGACGCCGCCGCCGTTGTCCCGCATCCATTTGAACACCGGCATGGTGACGCAGAAGGTGCCTTTGAGGTGCACCTTCATCACCTTGTCCCACTGCCCTTCGGTCATCTTCGCGAAGGTGACGTCGAGCAGGATGCCGGCATTGTTGACGAGGATGTCGGCGCGGCCGAATTGCTTGATGGCGTCATCGAACACCGACTGTCCACCGGCCATGGTGGAAATATCAGACGTGTTGGCGTAAGCGCGCCCGCCCTCGGCTTTGATCGCCTCCACAACCTTTTGCGCCATGCCCTTGTCGGAGCCGCTGCCATCGCGCGGCCCGCCGAGGTCGTTGACGACAACCGCCGCGCCTTCGCGCGCAAACAGTTTGGCATAGGCCTCGCCAAGGCCACCGCCCGCACCCGTGATGATCGCAACCTTGCCGTCGAGCAAACCCATTGGTCCCTCCGAGTCATCTTGTGTTGTTTTAGGCGAGAACGGTCTTGCCGTTCCTGATCACCGTGACGCCGCGGCTCTTGACGCGCCCTTCGATGGAAATGACGTTGCCGTCCTTCCACAGATCGAACGACACGGTCTCGCCCGGAAACACCGGCGACGAAAACCGCGTAACGTGCTGTTTGAACGCCAGCGGATCGTAATCGGCGTAGGTCTGCAGCACGGCGCGGCAGCTCAAACCATACGTGCACATGCCGTGCAGGATCGGCCGGTCGAAGCCTGCACGCTTGGCAAATTCCGGATCGCTGTGCAGCGGGTTGCGATCACCACAGAGGCGATAGACCAGCGCCTGATCCGGTCGTGTGGAAATATCCACCGTCAAGTCCGGCGCACGCTCGGGAATTTTGTGCGGCTCCGGCTGGCCGCCGGACGGACCGCCAAAGCCGCCGTCGCCGCGTGCGAATTGCGAGGCGATCAACGTCGCAAGCGCCTCGCCCTTCTCGTCCTTGAGCACGGTCTTGCGCAGGATCACCGCGCCCTTGTCCTTGCCCTTGTCGAACACGCCGAGAATGCTGGAGTCCGCCGTAATGTTCGCCTTCACCGGCAGCGGCTTGTGGAAGGTGATGTCGCGCTCGCCGTCCACCACCATCACGCGGTTGACGTCGATGTGCCCGGCGCTCGCGCCCCACGCGGCCACTGACGCATAGGTCGGCACCACTTTCAGTTCACGGGGTGTGAAGTAGCCTTCGTTGACGAACGAAAGCTCCTTCTGGTCCATCGGATCAGCGCCCATGCCGATCCCGACCGCGTAGAGCATCACCTCGCGGTCGGTCCAGGAATATGCCTGGCCGACATTCTTGAGTGCCATCACCTCATCGTACTTGATCGGCATGTGTCCTCGCTGCTCTTTTCTTTTTGCTATTAGCCAACCGGCGTGAAGAACGGCAAAGGCGCGCCGTCTGTCGGCTTGAACACCACCTTCACGCGCTGTCCGATCTTCAAGGCTGAGAGATCGCAGTCGACGAAGTTCGTCAGCAATGACGGGCCTTCATCAAGGGTGACGTAACCGATGGCGTAAGGGCCGGTCGGCGATTTGCGCATCAGGCTGTAGCTGTAGATCACGCCCTCGCCCTTGCTCTCCTGCCATTCGGTCTTGTCAGAGAAGCACACCGGGCAGATCGAGCGTGGGAAGTAATGACGCTCGCCGCAGGTCGTGCAGTGCTTGATGAGGAACTTGCCCTGCTTTGCGGCTTCCCAGAATTCCGCGGTTTCCGGATTGCCGACAGGGGCTGGATACTTTGGTTTATCGGTCATCACACGCGCTCCAGAACAGCGGTCGAAGCCGCATGACGCACACCGAGCAAACCGCCGGTGCCATGGACAAGGGCGAGATCGCAGTTCGGCACCTGCACCTTCGGGTGCGCCTCGCCGCGGAGCTGACGCACCGCTTCGATGATCTTGGTGATGCCGCCGCGATTGATCGGATGGTTGTTGCAGAGCCCGCCGCCGTCGGTATTCCACGGCAGCTTGCCGACGCCCGAAATCAGATTGCCGTCGGCGACGAACTTGCCGCCCTCGCCCTTCTTGCAGAAGCCGAGGTCTTCGAGCTGAACCACCACGGTGATGGTGAAGCTGTCGTAGATCGAGGCATATTTGATGTCCTTCGGCGTAACGCCCGCTTCGGCGAACGCGGGCGGACCGCTCCACACGCCTGCGGAGTAAGTGAGATCGAGATTGCGGCCACCGTTCGGCCCCTTCAATGACTCGCCGTGTCCGGTCAGGCGCACCAGCGGACGCTTCAGCGACTTGGCAATCTCCGGCGTCGTCACCACCAGCGCACCGCCGCCGTCGGAGACGACGCAGCAATCGAGACGGTGCAGCGGGTCCGAGATCATCGGCGAGTTGAGCACGTCCTCAACCGTGACCACGTCGCGCAGCATCGCGTGCGGATTGTATTGGGCGTGATGGGACGCTGCGACCTTGACCCAGGCCAGCTGCTCGCTGGTGGTGCCAAAGTCATGCATGTGTCGCATGGCGACCATGCCATATGCGTTGTGGGTTGTTGCACCATAAGCCGCTTCAAAATCGAGTTCTGGTCCTGTTGCGCGCGGCGGCATCGGCCCCGTGCGCGGCTTGCCGGCGAGCGTAATCAGCGCGACGGAACATTTGCCCGCGGCAATCGCTTCCGCCGCATGGCCCAGTGCGATGATGTAAGAACAACCGCCGGTTTCGGTGGAATCGAGATGGCGCACCTTGAGGCCGAGGTAATCGGCCATCGGCATCACGCCGCCGGGCGCGTCACCAGCGCAGAAATAGCCGTCAACATCGGCCTTTGTCAGGCCCGCATCCTCCAATGCGCCCTTGGCGCATTCAGCGTGCAGTTGTGCGGTGGATTTGTCAGGTGCGTGCCGGGTTGGGTGTTCGTAGATCCCGGCGATGTAGGCTTTTCCCTTGATGGTCAAACGAGTCTCCGCTGGCAGTTCTTTTTTCTTCCCAGCAGAATTTTTCGCGCGCCAACACGCGATTGGCAAGCACCTTCAATTTCGCAGGGCGAACGAACGCGCTTTCGCGCGTTCTATTCTGCGGCGATGGGCTGAGGCGTGAGCTCCGGTGGATTGACAAGGTCCTTCGCAAGCTGCTCGTATCGCGCCTTCACTTTCTTGACCGACGCGTCCTTCACCAGACCATAGCCGCGGATCTGATCCGGCAGCGACAGCAGCTCGACCGCGATGTCATGGGTTCGCGGCGACAGCAATCTGACCGCCGTGACCACATCCTGTTCGTAGCCCTTGATCAGATCGCGCTCGAGCTTGCGTTCTTCGGTGTGGCCGAACGGATCGAAGATCGTTCCGCGCAGGAAGCGCATCTTGGCGAGCAGTCCGAAGACCGGCATCATCCACGGACCGAACGAACGCTTGCGCGGACGACCTGAGACGTCCTTGCCCGGCAGAATCGGTGGCGCAAGATTGAAGCTCATCTTGAAATTGCCGTCGAACTGCTTGTTGACGCTGTCCATGAACTTGCTGTCCGTGAACAGGCGCGCCACCTCGTACTCGTCCTTATAGGCGAGCAGCTTGGCGTAGTTGATCGCTACCGCACGCGGCACCGCCTCGCCGTAACCGTTGTCGAAAGCGACCCTGCGCACCTGCTCGACCAGGTGAACATAACGCGCCGCATAGGCTTCGTTCTGATAGTCGGTCAGAAGCTTGGTACGATGGGCAATGATCTCATCGAGCGACATCTGGTCGAGGGTCTTCGGCGCCTCGGGTTCGTCGCCGCTCATCATCTTCGCGAGTCGCGCAGGATCGATCGCAGCCAGACGGCCGAGCCGGAACGCCTGGGTGTTCATCTTGATCGCGACGCCGTTCAACTCGATGGCCTGCTCGATCGCTTCCGCGCCGACCGGCAGCAATCCCTTCTGATAGGCGTAGCCCATCATCATCATGTTGGTGGCGATGGAGTCGCCCAGCAGCGCTTCAGCGGGCTTGGTGAAGTCGAGGAACGCAGAATCCTTGCGTAGCGCGTTCTCCAGCACGAGATTGACCTTGCCGCGCTGGAAGTCGAAATCGCGGTTCATGATGAAGTCTGCGATCGGGATCAGGTGCGTATTGATGATGCCGTGGGTGCGGGACGATTCACACAGCGAAATCGTCTCCTTGGCAATGGCCACCACTTCGTCCGCCGCGATCAGCAGGTCCGCTGTGCCGGTGACGATGCGCGAGCATGTCACATCGGCCGTGTGCTGCGACAGCCGCACGTGGCTCAGCACCGCGCCGCCCTTCTGGGCAAGGCCAGACATGTCGAGGATCATGCTGGCCTTGCCTTCGATGTGCGCGGCCATGCCGAGCAGCGCGCCGATGGTCAGCACGCCCGTGCCGCCGACACCGCCGACCGCTATGTTGTAGGGCTGATCCAGCGCTGGCTTTGACGCCGGCTCAGGCAGCGCACCGAGATCGCCGAGATCGACCGGCGCACGCTTACGCAATGCGCCCCCGTCGATGGTGACAAACGACGGGCAGAAGCCCTTCACACAAGAATAGTCCTTGTTGCAGCTCGACTGATTGATGACGCGCTTGCGGCCAAGCTCGGTCTCCAGCGGCTCCACCGAAATACAGTTGGACTGCACCGAGCAATCGCCGCAACCTTCGCAGACCGCGGGATTGATCATCACGCGCCGTGACGGATCTTCCAGAATGCCCTTCTTGCGGCGGCGGCGCTTTTCTGCTGCGCAGGTCTGCACGAACACGATGGCCGAGCATCCCGGCACCTCGCGTACCGTGCGCATCACCTGGTCGAGTTCATCGCGATGGGCGAGCTTCGTTCCGGGCGCGATGGTGTTCGCGGGATACGCATCGGGATTTTCCGACACGAGATAAATCTCGCGGATACCTTCGCTGTGCAACTGGAAGGTGATCTGCTGCGGCGAGAGATCGCCATCATGCTTCTGGCCGCCGGTCATGGCGACGGCATCGTTATAGAGGATCTTGTAGGTGATGTTCGCTTTCGAAGCGACGGCCTGGCGGATCGCGAGACTTCCCGAGTGGAAGTAAGTGCCGTCACCGATGTTGGCGAAGATGTGCTTTTCGTTGGTGAACGGCGCGATGCCGGTCCATGGCACGCCCTCGCCGCCCATGTGGGTGAAGGTCTCGGTGTTGCGATCCATCCACAGCGACATGAAGTGACAGCCGATCCCGGCGAGCGCGCGGCTGCCATCCGGTACCTTGGTCGATGTGTTGTGCGGACAGCCCGAACAGAAATACGGCGTGCGGGTCACTGGCGCCACAGCCTGCACCTGCGACGCTTGCCGGCCATTGAACCAGTCGGCCTTGGCGCGCAGCATCGCGACAATTTCAGGATTGAGATCGAGCTGCAGCAGGCGCTCCGTCAGCGACGTCGCCAGCGATGCAACGCTCAGCTCTTCGGCGAACGGCAGGAAGCGCTTGTCATGGGAATCCATCTTACCGACGATGCGCGGACGCACGTCGTCGCGCCAGTTGAACAGTTCCTGCTTGACCTGATTCTCGATGATCTCGCGGCGCTCTTCGACGATCAGGATTTCTTCAAGGCCGACGGCGAACTTGCGAACGCCTTCCGGCTCAAGCGGCCATGGCATGCCGATCTTGTAGAGCCGCAGGCCGATCTTCGCCGCGACCTCCTCGGTAATTCCGAGTTCGCGCAGTGCCTGCCGAATGTCCTCGTAGCTCTTACCCGACGCCATGATGCCGTAGCGGGCCTTGGGCGAATCCATAGTGATGCGGTTGACATTGTTCGCGCGCGCGAACGCGATCGCAGCGAAACCTTTGTAGTCCTGCAGGCGGCGATCCTGCGCGAAACGGTCATCGGGCCAGCGCAGATTGAGGCCGCCCGGCGGCATCTCGAAATCGGTCGGAATGATGAAGGGCTTCATTTCGTCAGCGAGATCGATCTCGGCCGTGGTCTCCACGGTTTCGGTGATGACCTTCATGCCGACCCAGCAGCCGGAATAGCGCGACATCGCGATGCCGAGCAGCCCCATCTCGATCATCTCGTGGATGCTCGAGGGGTAGAGATACGGCATCAGCGCGGAGATGAAGGCATGGTCGGACTGATGCGGCACAGTCGAGGACTTCGCACCGTGATCGTCACCGGCGAGGCACAGCACGCCGCCGTTTCTCGCCGAACCCGCGGCATTGCCGTGGCGGAAGACGTCGCCGCAGCGGTCCACACCGGGGCCCTTGCCATACCAGATGCCCACCACGCCATCATGCTTGGCACCGGGCGAGAGATTGAGCTGCTGCGAACCCCAGATCGCGGTGGCGGCAAGGTCCTCGTTGACGCCCGGCTGAAATTTGACGCCGTATTGGTCGAGGTGCTTGCGCGCTGCGAAGAGCTGCTGGTCGTAGCCGCCCAGCGGCGAACCCCGATAGCCTGTGACAAACGCTGCTGTGTTGAGACCTGCGGCGCGATCTCGCCGGACCTGCGCCATCGGCAGGCGCACCAGGGCCTGAATGCCGGTCAGAAAAACATGTCCCGACGCCTGGGTGTACTTCTGGTCGAGACTGATAGGCCCTTGGTTGATTCCCATTTTCACTTTGCCTCTTTGACGGGCGTTGTCGCGTTTGGACAAGTCCACTTAGAACCAGTCTATGTCGCTTTTCCTTTCCAGTGCATCATAATTCTGTGCGCCAGCGCGTTGTTATCTAACGGCAATTTTACGTCTCCGATCACTACCCCGTTGACGCGTTATGTCGCAGCGATGCCCTGCCTCGAAACAAATGGCTGAAACGTCCAGTTCGGGCGGACACCATCCAGCGACCGTTCAATCGGTCGAATGTTCCGCAATGCTGCCCCGAGCCAGGCGCAGGGCTTTTTCGGAACGGCGCCTCCCTCTGGCCATTAGACTTTGTAAGAAACCGAGTGAACGTCAAACAGACGTCGAACCGGTCATGTAGAACCGGAAAATCCAAGATAGTCGGAGGATTTCTAAATGGCCCTGATTTCGGGAAACAGGTGGGCGTCCGATAAGGAAAAACGCGGATACGCGGACGCGCCTGATATCTACGAGGACTTCCACTTCACGCAGCGCAACAAGCCGTTGAAAGCCATGATCGGTGTGGCTTTGCTCGTTGCATTCGCGCTGATCCTTGCGCGCATGAATCCGGTCCCCCACGAGATCCAAAACCCGCCACCCATATCAACGCCGGCCAGCTAAGCCTCAGCGGGAAGCCAAGGAACAACCCCGCCGCTCCGAGATTGTCTTCATATACAACTGGAGGAACGGCTTATGGCAGTTGAGCACAACCCTAACGAACCATATCGGACCACTCCGACCAACGAAGAACTGATCCGGCAACGCGCCGAGCGGCTGGAAAATGAGCTTCGCGACAACGAGCTTCAGGCAGACCCTGAACTCGCAGAAGGTCCGGCCAGCGGCGGCCGAATTGCGCTGTTTGCGATTGCGGTCGTCGCGATCCTCGGCGTGGTGTTCTACGGTTTGAATAACGGCTCGATGAATCCGAACGATACGACCAAGACGGCTGAGCAGTCGACGCCGGCCACTACGGGTGCGAAGGCGCCCGCAGGACAGACGACGGGTTCAGCGGCAACACCGCAGCAACCCGCTGGTCAGTCCGCAAACAATCCGCCGCAATATACGGCTCCCGCAGCGCCTCCGGCGAATAACGGAGCACCGTCAACCGGCGCGCCTGCGAAGCAGTAGGCTTGCAGTACTTCTCTTGTTTGAGATTGCTTAAAATGAGGACGAGCACCGACCAGCGCTCGTCCTCATTTATGTTTTAAACAGATTTCGATTGTTCACGCCTTCTTCGCGAACACGCCATTGATCTCCGCATGCGGCACCGCGTGCGCGAATTCGGCGAATGATCCGTTTTCGGCGAGATCGCGGGCCGTACGGAGAAAGGCTCCCCACGCCACACGTGCCAGGGCGCCGCCGACGCTGATGCGCCGGACACCCATGTCCGCCACTTCGCGCACCGTCAGTCCCGGCGCCCCCACCAACAGATTGACCGGCTTGGGTGCAACGGCCTTCACCACCGCAACGATCTGCTCTTTCGTTTTGATCCCTGGTGCATAAAGACATTCGGCACCGGCGTCCGCGTATGCAACGAGCCGCGTGATCGTCGCGTTGAGATCAGGTTGCCCGACCAGGAAGCTCTCGCAACGGCCAACCAGCATCACATCGGCGCCGCTGTCGTCGATGGCCTTGCGCGCCGCGCGGATGCGCTCGACCGCGAGCGACATCTCATAGAGCGGCTTTGATGCATCCCCGGTGGAATCCTCGATCGACAATCCCGCAACGCCGGTCGCGACGCCGCGCGTGACGTTGGCGGCGACACCGGCGGGATCGTGTGCGAAGCCGCCCTCGAAGTCGGCATTCACCGGCAGATCGGTCGCGGCGCAGAGTGTCGTGAGGTGCGCAATCACATCATCGCATGTCACATCGTTGTCGCGATGCCCGATCGACCACGCAAAGCCCGAACTCGTCGACGCCAGCGCCTTGTAACCCATGCCCGCAAGCAACTGCGCACTACCGATATCCCACGGATTGGGCAGCACGAAACATCCGCTTTCATGCAACTTGCGGAATTCCGCCCGCTTCTGAGCGACCGAGACTGACATCTACCTTCTCCATTTCATACGACCTGCGTGCGTTGCAAACGATGCAGCGGGAACGATGCAAAATCAACAAGGACCCATCAGAGCTTCACTTGCCGCAGAAAGGTCCTCTCCTCCGCCAGGATGAACTTATGCTCCTGCGCAAAATTGAAATTGGCCTTCCCTGCGTCGTCCGCCTTCAGCCGCGCGCGATAGGTCTCATAATCCGCAAGGCTGCGAAACGAAATCAGCCCGAACGCGATGTTGTTCGTCCCCTCATGCGGCATCCAATAGCCGAGCACGTCACCGCCGCATGCCGGGATAATGTCGAGCCAGCGCTTGGCATACTCCTCGAATTGAGCACTCTTGAACGGATCGATCTGGTAGCGAATGAAGACCGTGATCATTCGTGCCTCCTCCGATTTTGAACTGCGCAAATACTATCGCATTGTCTTACGACAATGCTTCGATTAGTATCGAAGTATGAAAGCAGGACCGGATATGGCCATGGTTGCCGCGCTTGTCGGCGATCCCGCGCGTTCCAACATGCTCACCGCGCTGATGAGCGGTCGCGCCCTCACCGCAACCGAGCTTGCGCAGGAAGCCGGCATCACGCCGCAGACAGCGAGTTCGCACCTCGCGAAGTTAGAGGCCGGCGGCCTCATCCTGCCGGAGAAACAAGGCCGCCATCGCTACTACCGTCTCAGTGGCCCCGACGTCGCGGCTGTGCTGGAGGGTCTGATGGGGCTCGCTGCGCGCGCCGGGCACCTGCGTACACGCACCGGTCCATCGGACCCGGAACTGCGCCGGGCCAGGGTCTGTTACGACCACCTCGCCGGAGACTTCGGCGTGCGCATGCTCGACACCATGACCGAGAAACGCTTCATCCGCCGCCACAAGGGAACCGTGACCCTCACCCCGGACGGCGAACGCTTCATGACCGAATTCGGCATCGATCTCGCTGCACTGACCGGATCGCGGCGCCCACTGTGCAAGGACTGCCTCGACTGGAGCGTGCGGCGCAGCCATCTTGCCGGCGCGCTCGGCGCCGCCATTCTCGACCGGCTTTATGAACTGAAATGGGCCAAGCGCCGAACCGAAAGCCGCGTCGTCGCGTTTACGCCCAAGGGCGAGTTGCAGTTCAAGGCGCTGTTCGGCACGCCAAATGACTGAACCCCGTGACCGAATCCAACGCTGAACTCCGCTGTTGACATCGGCGCGGCAAGATTGGCGTAATCCGCCGCGTTTTCCGTCATTTACCGTTTTATATTGCACAGGTGATCGATGTTCCGCACAGGTTTGGTGGCGTTTCTGGCAGTGGTTCTTCCTGCTGCGGCTTCAGCCTACGAGATCAAGCCGAAGTCACCTGAGACGGCATTCTCCGGCAAGCTGCAGCCGGACATCGTTGGCCTCTCGACAGCGACCGAAGGCAGCAAGGCGGCGTCCGTGTTCGAGGCGTATCTGAAGGATCTGCCCGGGGTGAAGCCGGAGCCCACGCTACAGAAGTTCGGTCGCACCAATGTGACCTATGTCACATCGATGAAATTCACATCGCCCGCCAGCGGCAATCGCGCGGGCGAGTCGATGCTCGTCGCCTTCTCCTCGCCCGCCAGCGCGAACCGCGCTTATTACGTCTCTCGCACGCTCGGCTTTGCCAACGACAAACAGCTCACCAAGTCGGACATGATCCAGCAGGTGATGGCGAAGTATGGCGACAAGCCCACCGCGATCGGCGACGGCCGCCTCTATTACTTTTACAAGGGCGGCAAGATCGCCTCCGTGAAACAGAAGTACAATCCCGCCTCCGCGCTCGAAGCCCTCAACGCGCCGATCAATCCCAAGGCAGCGATTGCGCTGAACGATGCCAATGGCCGCGGTAGCTGTGTCGCGATGTTCAAGCACGCGCAGGCTTCAGATAAATCGCTCGGCAAACTTCTCGATGACGCCAAGGCCGCCAATTGCGATGGCCTCCTCACCGTCGAACTTTCTTCCGGCGTCGCGCAGGATCGCGTCGGCAAGGCAGAGTTCACGCTGATCGATTTCAAGCAGATCGTGAGTTCAGCGAAGATCGATGCTGAAGCGTTCGCCGCCGAGAAAGATGCCGCGGTCCACAGCACCACGCCAAGCAACGCGCCGAAGCTCTGAGCGCAAGTCTTAGGCGACTCGCTACACGTCTTTTTGAGGTCACGGCATTGTCATGGCCGCGTGACTCCTGACGCTCTATACGCAGAGCCGCATGAGATTCAGGAGACCTTCATGAACCGCTTTTCCATTGCCCTGTCGGCACTCGCTTCGCTGGCATTGGTGTCAGCAGCACACGCACAACCTTCCCCTGCACCGGTCACGAAGGAGCCCTACGGTATCGGGCTGGAGGGATTTCCATACCCCTATCCCGTGCACATGCTGCCGCTGACCAACGAGGGCGAACAGGTGCGCATGGCGTATATGGACGTCGCACCGGCGACGCCGAACGGCCGCACTGTCGTGCTGCTGCATGGGCGCAACTTCCCGTCGAGCTACTGGGCACCCGTCATCAAGACGCTGACCGAGGCCGGCTATCGTGTGGTAGTGCCGGATCAGATCGGCTTCGGCAAATCGTCCAAGCCGACCTTCGATCTGCACTTCGATATTCTCGCGCGCAACACCGTCGCCCTGCTCGATCATCTACAGCTCAAGCAGGTCGATATCGTCGCGCACTCGCTCGGCGGCATGCTGGGGGTGCGGATCACCCGCGCGTATCCGGATCGCGTTTCCCACCTGCTACTCGCAGCGCCGATCGGCCTTGAGGACTACCGTCTCTATGTGCCGCCGACGCCGACCGAGAAAATCCTCGAACATGAAGACAAGCTCACCGCGGACGGCTATCGCAAGCAGCTCATCACCAACTACGCGCTGAAGCTGCCGCCGGACCAGATCACGCCGTTCGTCGATGCGCGGTTCGGTATCAAGGGCGCGGCTGACTATCCCCGTTGGCTAAAGGCGTACGTCAGCTCGGCGCAGATGATCTACCGCGAGCCGGTGGCGCATGAGATCCCGCTGATCACGCGGCCGACCCTGTTCATCATGGGTGAGGACGACCACAATGCGCCGGGCAAACCGAACGCCCCAGAAGCGCTGCGGCCGAAGATGGGCCACAACGGCGATCTCGCAAAGGAACTCGCCGCCAAGATGCCGGATGCGAAAGCCGAAGTGCTCCCGAATGTCGGCCACCTCGTATTTCTCGAGGCAGCGCCGAAATTCAACGAATTGATGCTCGGCTTCCTCGCAAAATAGTGCAAAGTAAGCGGCGCCAGCATTGAAAACAGGATCATTCGATGAAGACGCTTTGTGCAGCAATCCTCTTCGCCGCGTTGCTGTTTCAGGTCGACGCCGTTCGCGCGGCGCCGCTTGCGCCTCTTTCCATCTCGACTGGCTCCTTCTCGATTGATGGTGTCATCGTGGTGAAGGACGGATGCGGCGTCGGCTTCGAGCGCGTGCCCGGCGGCGCATGCCGGCCGCAGCCGAAGGGCCCTGCCCTGATGCGGATATTCGCGCGCAAATGCCCGCTCGGCTATCGCCGCAACTGGCTCGGCAAATGCCGCCGCGAGTGACACCCGTCAGCGAGATATGACGAAAAAAACAAACCCCGGTTCGATACTCTCGAACCGGGGTTCATTTTTGAGCGGCAGCGCGCGCTTACCAGCGGCGGCGATGCCAATGACCGTGACGATGACCATGCCAGCGGCGATGACGATGCCAATGGCGGCGGCGCCAGTGGACCTGCTCGGGCTTAAGATGCGCGACTTCATCCTGATCGACCACAGCAGGCTGTGCAGGCAATTCGGGTTGGGGAAGCGGACCGGTCATCTGCGATTGGGGAGCGAGCATCGGTGCTGCGTTGGCGCTTGCCGCGGCGAGAACACCAGCGCCAGCGGCAAGGCCGAAGGCGAACTTCAGAAAGTTACGACGTTCCATATTCCAATTTCCTCTTCGTGAGCGAGGTTGCAACACCGCAACTCTTTCGCACCATCGATGAACGCAATGTGAATCGCTTTGGTTCCACCCTGCGACATGATGCATGCCCGCTCCTTTGCCAGCGCTTGCTCATCGGTCATTCGCGGCATGATGATTGCTTGCACGCCCAACAAACATCACATCGCATCGATGAACGTCATTTCTTCTTCATCTGGTTGAGAAGCTCCTGAGCTTGCTTCTGTACGCGTTGAATCCGCGTCATCGTCTTCATCTAGTGCGGTTGAGGTTCAGAAGTTCGCGAGGAGGACTCGCGGGAAAAATAGAGCGAACGTCTGAAGCACCACACTGGCTTGCAGACGGCCGGCACATCGGCAAAGGCCGGGCTGATCGCGAAGAAAGCAATCAATATGCCAATCGATTCGAATCACGCGCCTCCAAAAATTAATTTAGCGTTTCCGCGAATTGGTCGTGTGGCGATGCAAAAAAACTTCACGCCGCAGCATTTCAAATTCGTTCATTCAACATTCATGACTAATAGGCTCTTGATAGCCTGTCACAGCATGCAAGGCGTTCATACAGACTCCTTGCTGCCATGATTGAAAAGGACTCATGGCGCGCGTTTTGATTCGCGTCACATTCGGAATTGGAAGGAAATCCCATGAAGACATTGTTTGCAGCTGCCCTCTTCGCCGCCACCGTTGTCGGCTTCGGTTCAGCCGGCGCGATGCCGCTCGCCCCCGCTAGCCATTCGTCCGAAGTGATTCATGTCGCCGGCGGTTGCGGCCCTGGCTTCCACCGCGGCCCACGTGGCGGCTGCCGCGCAAACCGCGTCGTTGTCGTGCGTCCGGCTGTCCGCCGCTGCCGCGTCTGGGGCCCTGGCCGCGCTGTTTGCCGCACCTGGTACTGAGCTTCCTGATATCGCTACCCAAAACCCCGCTTCGGCGGGGTTTTTCTTTTTCGAAACGAGATTTTATTCCACTTCAGCCAAAAAAATTTATTCCAACAGCCATGAAACCTTTTCCAGTTCCGCGCTTGGTAGAGGATGGCCGAAACCAGCATTCCGCGACCTGCGACCCGCTCCCGGACCAGCAAAGCCGCCCACATCATTGAGCGGATCGGCCTTGCCATGGCCGGCGGCTCCTGCGGATTGTTCGTGGCCGCCCATATGGCCAGTTCGCGCGTCGAGGCCTTCGGCTCGGTCGCACTCGTCTTCGGGCTAATGATCCTCGGCGCGGTCGGCTTCTATCTCGGCATCGACATCCCACCCCATAGCTCCGCAGGGAACGACGTGAACCATTCAGAGGCGACCGACCCGGTCGAACTGTTCAGCGCCATCGGCACGTTTCTCGCAACCCTCGCCGCGTTCCTGTCGGTCTACATCATCGTGTTCGATGCCAACCCCTCGACGCGCTCGACCATCATCCTCGGCATCTGCTGGCTGGTGGGCGGCATCATGCAGATCGTCGCCGGCATCAGCGCGCGACGGCATCTCTGTTAGTAGCGTTTTTTTGACGCGTTTTCTTCACGCGAACCGGAAGACCACTTCGCTCGAAAACGCTCTGGTCATCATTCCGCGCTCCCGCGCTCAACACGGTTCGTTTGAGCTGCAATAACGCCCCACATATTTGCGCCGGAATGCCGCCGCAGACTGGTCGTCTGGAGACACCGAATGATCAAGACAATCCTGACCATCCTGATGCTGTGCATGGCGGGCAGCGCACTGGCCGACGACGTGCAGCCTTCGAATGACGCGCGCCCCTCGATGCCGTATTTCGGTACCGCGCGCATGGAAAGCGATGGCACCATCATCCTGCAATTGACACGGACGGCGGACGGCAAGCCCTACGACAGCACCCAGACCTACAAGACCACCGACCGCGCCTATGACAGTATCAAGCGCCACACGGGGCTGCGCCCCGGCACCACCCGCGAGCTGCGGCCGTGGAAAGACTGATAGCTCAAGATTGACAGCGAAAGACTGACGGTTAAGCGCCGAATTCTTCGGACTGCACGAGAATGTCGCGCGTGCGCTTGATGGCTGGCCAGTCGCGATCGAAGTCGCGGATCAGCCGCTTCATCTCCTCGCCCGTGGCGGCGCGGTCCAGCGTCTCGCGATCATTGAATTCATACATCGCCGAATGCTGCGACGGATCCACCGCGCTCCAGAACCGCCATGCCTTGTTGCAGCCGAACGACTTCACCGCATCCGGCAAGTGCTCGCGCGAATACCATTTGTCGAATGCCTCGCGCTCGGCGGCTTCAGGGACAGTGGCACGGACGATGAAGATGTGACGGGGCATATTTTCCTCACCTGTTCAAACGTTCTTTGTCTTACTTACAACGATCCAAACCAATCACCCCGCCTTCCACCTCTGCGCCACGCGAAACGCAATCAGCCCCAGCAGCGACAGCCACATCATTCCTGATGCGAACAGCGACGGCGATGCGGGACTTCCCGAAAGATCGCGCACGTGTCCCGCGAGCGCGGGCAAGATCGCCATGCTCGCGTAATAGAACGCATAGAACACGCCCATGCCGATGGCGCGATGCTGCGGCGACAACGCCTGCGATGCCAGCGACATGATCAGCCCTGCGGGCAGACCGGCGAAAAGTGCGATCAAGAGAAACGTCGTCATGAACGCGCTGATGAAGGGCAGCGCAAGCGCGGCAAGCCCCACGAAGCCGAAGCCGAACGTCATGAGAAGGTTGGGACGATTGACGCGCTGGGCGATGTAGCCCGCCACCGGCACGGCGATGATCAGCGCCCAACCGAGCAGGCTCACAATCCGCGATGCATCCTCGTGGCTGTAGCCGCGCGAGGTGAAGAGTTCAGGCAGGAAACTCACCAGCACGATATAGCCGACGTTCCAGACACCCCAGATCAAACCGGCGATCGACACCAGCAGCCACTCACGGCTGTCCATCGCCATGCTGAATTTCGCGACAGGCTCGTCGAGATCGCGCGGCGGGTCGCGATAGAACATCACCATCAGGACAAGCCCGGCCAGCGAGAGAACCGCCGACAAGACCATGGCCGCCGGCCAATGCCAGGCGCCGGCCACTAGCGGCAGCGTCATCAATCCCAGCGCAATGCCGAGCGGCCAGCTCGACACGAACACCGACATGGCGAATACGATTTCGCGGCCCGAGAACCAGTCCGTGACCATCTTGGTCATCATGACGTTGAGAATGACACCACCGACGCCGCTGATCAGGCGGCCGGCCAGGACGATGTTGAATGAACTCGATGCCGTCATCAGCCCGCCGGCAAACATCAGGAACAGGCCGAAGATCACCGCCCGCCGCGCGCCGAAGCGTTGGCCGATCAGGCCGCTCGGCAGCGCCACCACCGCGCCCGGCAGCATATAGAGGCCGATCAGCGTGCCGAGCCAGGTGAAGTCAATCCCGAAGCCGTCGATCAGAAACGGCCCGACCGAGCCGACGGACTGAAACTGGAAGGCCATCGAGCTGCGGGCCAGATACAGCACGAGCAGGATCTGCCATCTCTGCGACAGAAACGGCGCCGGTCTCTCTTCAGCAATCGGACTCGACACTCGTCCCCCGAGAGTTCACGGCACCACCAGAGCAATTGCGCGAATCGAATACTGATCCCGCGTCTATTTCTACCTATAGTAGAGTTAAATTACCACTTATAGTGGTATATTATCATGCTTCTTCATCGGCGCTTCCACATGCTTGTCCTTCAGCATGGCCAGCGCGCGCGCGATGCGCTTGCGGGTCGAATGCGGCATGATGACGTCGTCGATGTAACCGCGCTCGGCCGCGATGAACGGCGACAGGAAGCGGTCTTCGTATTCCTTGGTGCGCGCTGCGATCTTCTCCGCGTCCCCAATGTCCTGCCGGAAGATGATCTCCACCGCGCCCTTCGCGCCCATCACCGCGATCTGCGCCGTGGGCCAGGCGTAGTTCATATCCGCGCCGATTTCCTTCGAGGCCATCACGTCGAACGCGCCGCCATAGGCCTTGCGGGTGATCACTGTCACCAGCGGCACCGTGCACTGGCTGTAGGCGAACAACAGCTTCGCGCCGTGCTTGATCAGCCCGCCGTATTCCTGCGCGGTGCCCGGCAGGAAGCCCGGCACGTCCACGAAGGTGACGATCGGAATGTTGAACGCATCGCAGAAGCGGACAAAGCGCGCGGCCTTGCGCGAGGCGTCGCTATCGAGCACGCCCGCCAGCACCATCGGCTGGTTGGCGACGAAGCCCACCGTCTTGCCCGCGATGCGGCCGAAACCGGTGACGATGTTGCGCGCGAAAGTGTCGGCGAGTTCGAAGAAATCCCCCTCGTCCACCACCTTCAGGATCAATTCCTTGATGTCGTAGGGCTGGTTCGGATTCTGCGGGATCAGCGTGTCGAGCGAGTCATCGGTGCGCTCGATGTCGTCGAAGCTCGGCCATTCCGGCACGCCTGCGGTGTTGTTGGACGGCAGGAAGTCGATCAGCCGGCGCATCTGCAGCAGCGTTTCGACGTCGTTTTCGAACGCGCCGTCGGCGATGGAAGATTTCGTCGCGTGCACCGACGCGCCACCGAGTTCTTCGGCGGTAACCACTTCGTTGGTGACGGTCTTCACCACATCGGGGCCGGTGACAAACATGTAGCTGGTGTTCTTCACCATGAAGATGAAGTCGGTCATGGCCGGCGAATAGACGTCGCCGCCCGCGCACGGGCCCATGATGACGCTGATCTGCGGGATGACGCCCGAGGCCTGCACGTTGCGGCGGAAGACATAGGAATAACCGGCCAGCGCCGCGACGCCTTCCTGGATGCGCGCCCCGCCCGCGTCGTAGAGGCCGATGATGGGCGCCCGCGCCTTCATCGCCATGTCTTGCAATTTGGTGATCTTCAGCGCGTGGGTTTCCGACAGCGAGCCGCCGAACACCGTGAAGTCCTTGGCGAATACGAACGTCTTGCGGCCGTTGACCGTACCCCAGCCGGTGACGACGCCATCGCCCGGAATCTTGTTCTTCTCCATGCCGAACTCGACCGAGCGGTGCTCGACGAACATGTCGAATTCCTCGAACGAGCCCTTATCGAGCAGCAGCTCAATGCGCTCGCGGGCGGTCAGCTTGCCGCGGGCGTGCTGCGCCTCGATACGCTTGTCGCCGCCGCCCTTTTTCGCGCCCGCGCGCCGCTCATCGAGTGCTTCGAGGATATGCTTCATGGAAAATCATCCCGGGTTGGCGGCTAGTGGTCAGATCCACCCCACTGTTACCGCCTATTGGTTGTTTCGGCAGCTGGCGCCGCCTTGTTCGTTCTGGCGGACTTTCTAGCACGCGATTTGGCCGGGAGAAAACGCCCCGGCGGACATGAAAACGGCCAGTCGGGGCTGCATTGCACTGCACGATAGGACTTCAAGGGAATCCGCTAAATGACTGACAACATGACGACTGACACCGCCGGCGCTGTCACCGGGGGTGTCCGCATCCTACTGCGGTTGGAAGGACTGGGGTTGTTTGCGCTGTGCCTGCTGCTGTACGGCAATTCGGGCCTGTCCTGGACAGCCTTCGCCATCATGTTCTTCGCCCCCGACTTAAGCTTCCTCGGCTATCTCGCCGGCCCGCGTGTCGGTGCCGTGGTCTACAACCTCGCCCACGACACCTTAGGCCCCTTGTTGCTGGTCATCCTCGGCTACGTCTTCGCCGCCCACACTTATGTGCTGGCCATCGCGCTGATCTGGCTGGCGCATATCGGGCTCGACCGTGCGCTGGGCTACGGGCTGAAATACCGGGCCGGATTCGGCTACACCCACCTCGGACGCATCGGCCGGGATGCGAAGACTTAAACGCGCGCAACACGAGGGATCAGACAGTGCTGTTTTGTGTCATCTCAACGCCCCGGCCCGAGCGGCCCTCCGACATGGCTGCCACCCGCCAGAACTTCTGGCCGTGGATGGCCGGTTACCAGGCAAAGGGCATCTGCAAACACATCTATCCCCGCGTCGGCCGCGGTGCAGTCGCGATCTTCGATGTGGAAAGCAACGAGGTGCTGCACCGGATCCTGAACGAATGGGCGGACATGATCCCCGCCCATTTCGACACCTATCCGCTGGTCGACCTCGAAGCCACCAAACAAATGCTCGCAGCCCAGGTGGCCGCGAAGCAAGGCACGTAAGCCAAGCGGCCCCGCCTACGGCTCGCCCGGCTTGAACGGTGCTTCCTTATCGGGCGGCGTAGTTTCTTCGGCCATGGCCAACAGCATGGCGACGGAGACATAGGCGCCCGCCACCGAGGTCAGGTCGACGAGCTGCTGATCGTTGAAATGCTTGCGGGCCTTGGCGAACAGTTCGTCCGACACCGCATGCTTGGTGGAAAGGTCGGTGACGAAATCGTACACCACCGCCTCCTCTTCCGACATGTTGGCCGGACGCCTGTTGGCCTTCAGGTCCGCGATGATCTGCGGCGAGAGGCCCGCCTTCGCCGCGAGCGGCGCATGCGCGTACCACTCCACCTGCGAGCGCCACTGCCGCCCGATAATCAGGATGGCGAATTCATTGAGCTTGGTCGGGACCGACGTTTCCCAGCGCAGATAGTGATACAGATCGAACAGCCGCTGTCCGAGCACGGGACTGCGCATCATCGGATTGTACGGCCCACCGATGCCGACGCTCGACACCTTCATGATCTGCTCGCCGAGCGGCTTCTGCTTGTCGGTGAGCTGATCCATGGTCAGCAGCGGAAAGCGCGGCTCCTTGCTTGTGGCGGCGGGTGAAAATGCGGTGGCCGCGAACCAGCCCACGCCTACTGCTACCGCCAGCGAACACAGCCAGAGCGATCGTGATGCCATCTGTTTCCTCCATTGCTTTTGTTTGTTTAAGCAACAAGGATAGACGCGTCGCGCACGGCCTGCCTATGGCCGCCATCGCCGACGCACCACGGCAAATAATCATAACGGCTGATCAGGCTGCCGCCTTATCGCGCGGTGGACGGCTCGTGACGAAGTAGCTGGACTTGCTGACCACCTTGCCGTCGCGCAACGTGATCACGTCCACCAGCTCCATGCGCACCGGCTCGCCGTTGGCCGTGGTGGCGGTGATGATGGATTCTGATACGAAATGATCGTCGCTGCCGTACAGCGCAACCGGCTCGAAATGGATGCCAGGCAGACCGGAGATATCCTTGGCGAACTGCTCGGCCACCGCTTCCTTGCCGCGATAGACTTTTGGGATCCCGTGACGCTGGTAGCTGGTGTCATCCACATGAAAGGCCATGATGGCCGGCACATCGTGCGCGTTCCACGCTGCGTTGTAGCGCGTGGCGAGGTCTTTCCATGACGGGACTGCTGATGACATCCTGGGCTCCCTGTACTTGAGTGAGAGAGAGCCTAGCATGTCCGTGCCATTGCGAAACCCGCCAGTCGTCGCACGGTCCGGATGCCGAACAGGCATGCTCACCGCGAAGATGACGGCGTCAACGCAAGCGGCCGGATAGTTTCATGACGAAAATCAGAACTTCCGCCACGGCCTTGTAAAGCTCTGCCGGAATCTCGTCGCCGAGTTCGACATGCGACAGCGCGCCCGCGAGCACTTCGTTTTCCTCGATGGGAACGTCGTGCTCTTTCGCGATCTCAACGATCTTCTCGCCGATGGTGCCCTTGCCCTTGGCGACAACGCGCGGCGCACCCTTCTTGTCGTAATGCAGCGCGACGGCGAGCAGGCCTTCAGCGCGCGTGATCATGATGCACGATCCAGGAATTGGCCGGCAGGCGGCGGCGCAGGCGGCGGCGGCGTGCCGTCCCGGATCACGATGTCGCCCGGCTCGAGAGCGGCTTCACGCAAGGCATGGGTGAGCTGGTCGGCATTGGCGCGCAGTTGCGCGGCGGTCGCGGGACGCTCTGCCCACATGCGCACCGATGTTCGCTCACCACTGAGCGTGACGATGGCATGCACCGGGCCGGTCGGCTCGACGTTCAACGAGAAGCGCGCGCGCCACGTCTTGCTTGCGCGGCT
This sequence comes from Bradyrhizobium sp. SYSU BS000235, assembly GCF_049747295.1. Taxonomy (NCBI): domain Bacteria; kingdom Pseudomonadati; phylum Pseudomonadota; class Alphaproteobacteria; order Hyphomicrobiales; family Nitrobacteraceae; genus Bradyrhizobium; species Bradyrhizobium sp. SYSU BS000235. The sequence goes on along the minus strand of NZ_JBMHJM010000001.1, from coordinate 4,739,028 downwards.
GACTTCGACGCCATTGCCGTCGCGTGAAATCTCGAACTGCGCGATCGCCGTGCCTTGCGGTGTGGCGAACGGAATTTCGAAATTCCAGCGTGGCTGTCCGGCGTCGGTGCGCAGGCCCGGCAGGTCGACACGATCCGGCAGCGACGCAGCCTGCAGCAAGGTCTGCCGCGCGATGGCGGCATCGGTATCCTTCATCAGATGCCGCGCGACGGCATCCGGCGCATCATCCGCCCCGAGCGTCGCCCGGGCCATCGCCTGCGCCGACGGCGCGGCGCCACGAAACGGCGGCGGCGGAGTCTGGGCCGGAGCATCGCCTTTCGGCGCGACGGTATGGGAATAGAACGCGTCCGCGTCGAGCAGCGCCTTCACGGCATCGCGGACGCCCTTCGGAAACACGTCCAGCACCTCCTGAAGCGAGGCGAGCCCGGCAGCACTTGCGGACAGCCGCACCGTTGCGGCCTGCAGCGGTTCGTTCGGCGCGAAGATGCGCATCTTCGGTTCGGCTTCGATGGTTTCAGCACCGGGCCGGATCGGCGACCGCGGCATAAAAATCTCGTCGGCATCGATCTCCGGCGCCAGCGACGGGCTTCCCCCCGGCAGCAACAGCGTTGCCTTGCCGGGCAAGGCCGCCGTCTGTGACGCCGATTGTGCGCCGAGCTGGGCCGCGGCACCTTGGGCAGTCGCGCCTTGAGCCGCGGCACCTTGCGATGCCTTGCCTGCCGACGCTGAACCTTGCGCCGCTGAATTTTGGGAGGCAGCGGTCTGCGAGGTCGCCCCCTGCGTCGAGCCCTGCCCTTGTGGCTTCGCAGCCTCCTGTGCAGCGTCGGTCTCGAGCCACGACCCAAGCATCTGGCGGAAGACCACCAAAGCCGCCTTCATATCCGGGGAGCCGGCCATGGACTGCGATGCGCCGCCCGCATTCGGCATCGACTGTTCAAGAAACAGGCCCGAATTGCGGAAAGCCGTTTTGAGATCCTCACCGCTGAGCTTCTCGTTGAGCTTCGGCCGCAGCGACAGCAGTTGCGCAGCCGCCTCCTGCAAGGTCTGGGGCAATTTCCCTGATGCCAGCGCCGCGCTCAAATTCGCAAACAATGGCGCAAGACTGCCCTGCTTGGCCGCGGCAGTCTGGACCGCGGCGGAGACCGCCAACGCTTCGAGATTTGTCAGCGGACGGCCTGCCGCAGCAGCAGCCGTCGGTGTCTCGACGCGGACGTTGCCGGTCACATCGAGGCCGGCGTCGGCGGCAGCGGCTCCGCCTGTCGTTGTCGATGCGCCAGCCGTAGTGCCAGTCTTGGGCGCCGTCTCCAAAATATCCAGCAGTGTCGCGTCGGTGGCGGTGGATACCAAAGCGTTGGTCGAAGCCGGCGGTGGCGCGGGTTTCGCCGTGCTGAGGATATCGAGAATTGTCGCCTCGGCGCTCGCGGATGCAGCCGCAGGGGCATTGGCAGTTGCAGGTTGCCCATCGGTTTGCGGCACGATTTGCAGCCGCACGCCTTGCGGCGTCTGCGACACGGCGAGCTGCAGGATCTGCCCGGGCTGCAGCGGAACTTCCGACAACACCTCAATCGTGAGGTTGGGAATAGCGATACGGACGCGATTGGCGTCGAGCTGCTGCAGCACTTGCGCGCGGATCGTCGTCCCCGGCTGCAACAGCGTGGTTGCCGTCGCGCCCGAAGCGGAAATGACCGGAAAGACGGGATTAATCGCGAACGACATGACTCAAACTCAACGCTCCCTGAAGCGGCAAGTTAGCCAAACGTCGTAAACTCCTCCTTAACCGAATGCTCACCAGACGGGGGAATACGCCGCGAATATCCGATCAATATTTTCCGGGAACCATCCGGCTGAATCAGCCGTTGCAGTCGATGCCCGCATCACGGGAGGCGCGCATGACGGGATTGAAAGATCAGGCGCTCGAATTCTTCAAAACCTACAGCGAACGCAGCAACCAGGCGCTCCAATCGCCGACCAAGGATGTTGGCGACGATCTTGGCGACGCCTTCGCCCGCTTTTTCGTTGAAGCCGGCCCAAAGGGCGTGGTCGGAAGCGCCAACGACGACTTCTTCCGCCGCGCCATTCCCCGAGGCTTCAGGCGCTACCGCAAGATCGGCGGCAAACGGTTTGAAATATCGCAGGTTGAGATCGTCGAACTCGACGACGTCAACGTGATGGCGCGCGTGCATTGGGACTTTGCCTATGAGCGCCCGAAGGATGGCGGCACGGGCACGATCCGGTTTCAGAACCTGTACTTCCTGAACTTCGCCGAAGGATCGCCCAAACTCTTCGCCTGCATCGCCCCCGATGAAGAGAAGGCGATGAAGGAGCACGAGTTGCTTTGAGATAAAGCTTTAGCGGATTGCGTTAAGCACCATGGCCGCCGCCTCGAAATCGAGCAGGCGCGACGCGCGGCGGGCTTCGACTTCATCGTCCGAGCCCCATTTCTCGCGATTCCAGTCCTCGTCCACGTGCGCGGCGGTCCAGGCCTGCACCTTGTCGAGCGCGCCAAGCTTCAACGCCAGCGCCAGCAGCGCGGAGCCGGTCAGCGTCGTCACCAGATGGAATGCGCCCACCGACCACGGGTCCACCGGCATCTTTGCCAGCGCCGCGGCGATAGCTTTGTCAGGCTGACGGACATGCATCACGCCTTCAGCCAGAATAAAATGCGCACCAAGCTCATCGGCGGCCCAGCCCAGCACCGGGTCCCAGTGCTCGGCTTGTTTCGCCACCAGCGCGTCCGGGAAACCTGCGCGATAGAGCAGCAGGTCTGTCTCGAAATACTTCGCGGCATCGTCGATCACAGCGCGTGTGTTCCACGCCACACCATCGATGACGCTGTTGGCGAGCCGGGTCAGCGGCATCGACATCGGATCGATCAGCTCTTTCTGCGCGTTCCACTCGGCTGCGATGGCCTCGGCGATCTCACGGACAGGCGCGGCCAACACGTGCTTGCCAGGCGTGCGGACCGTCTTGCCGTCCAGCGTGATCGCAAAACCATCCGGCCCTTCAGCGACTTCCGCCGCGGTGTAGAAGCGTTTGCGCAGCGGCGTGCGCGACGACAATCGCGACGCTTCCCGTGGGTCGAGCGGAGATTTTCCCGCAACCTCGTCGAACAATTCACGCATCAGCTTTTCCAAAAATCATTGATTTGCGCATGAGCGCGAATACGCCGCGCGCCCGTTGGGGCCATATCCCAATGCCGCCGCCTCGTCGAGACAGCGCGCGACGCGATCACCGTACGAATTGCGCCGGCGGGACGATTTGAGCACCTGCTTCGGCGGTTTGTCCTGCGTCACCACGCCGGGCGTGGTGTTTTGCAACGCGAACGGTGGCGGGTTGCTCATCTGGGGCACGGCCGGGACCTCGATGCGTGGCGGCGGGATCGGCGCCGGCGCGGTCGGATACGGAATGACGGGCTGCATACCCGGCGGCTGATAACCCACCTGCGCGTACGCGGCGCCTGCCAGCGGAACGGTCAGTCCAATCAGGAATGCTGCGAGAATCGTGCGCATCACTCCCATATCGTGATCCCGCTTTGTGACGGCAAGATCACTCTTCCGGTGCATTCTCGATCGGGTCGAACCGTTCGTGCTCGAGCCCCAAAAGGTTCCACGATTGCAGCATGTGCGGCGGCAGCGGCGCTGTGACATCGATCACGCCCCCGCGCGGATGCGGGATGACAATTCGCCGCGCCAACAGATGCAGCCGCTTCTGAATACCGCCCGGCAACTCCCAGTTTTCCTTATTGAAATACTTTGGATCGCCGACGATCGGGTGCTCGATATGAGCCATGTGGGCGCGGAGCTGATGGGTCCGCCCCGTGACCGGCTTCAGCGACACCCAGGCGAGCTTCTGCGCCGAGGCCTCGACCACGGCGTAGTACGTCACCGCGTGGCTTGCGCCTTCGTCGCCATGGGCGGCGATGCGCATGATCGAGTCTTCCTCGTTCTCTTCCTTGGCGAGGTAGGTCGAAATGCGCCCCTGCTTCGGCTTCGGCACCCCGGCCACCAGCGCCCAGTAGATTTTGCGCGCCGAACGATGCCGGAACGAGCCGGTCAGCGTCGAGGCGGCAAAGCGGGTCTTGGCGATCAGGAGACAACCGGACGTCTCGCGGTCGAGGCGATGCACCAGCCGCGGCCGCTGGCCCTTGGCGTCGCGCATCGTCTCCAGCATGCCGTCCACGTGCCGCGACAATCCCGAGCCGCCCTGCACCGCCAGGCCCGCCGGCTTGTTCAGCACCATCACGTCCGCATCCTCAAACAGGATCATGGACTGCAAATCATCGCGGGCTTTCGTCTCGGCGTCCGACAATTGCCCGACAACCTTCGGCGCATCGAGCTTCAGTGGCGGAATGCGGACACTCTGGCCTTCTTCCAGCCGGTCCTTGCTGTCGGCGCGTTTGCCATTGATGCGCAACTCGCCTTTACGGACGATGCGCTGGATATGGGAGAACGACAGCCCCGGAAACCGATGCTCGAGGAAGCGGTCCACGCGCATGTTGTCTTCGTCCGCGGTGACGACGACGGTCTGCACCTTGGTCGGCAGCGGCGCCGCGACCTTGACCTCTTCCCTGACCGGTTCAGGCCGCGGCTCGCGCACAGGCTTCACCGGACGCGCAAACTCGCCTGCGGGTCGCCGCTTCTCGGACAAGTGTTTCTCGACTGCGCGCTTCTCCGCGCCGCGCTGATCGGCCCGTTGTGCCGGGGCGCGTTTGCCGACGGCACGTTTTTCGGCGGGACCACGCTTTCCAGGCCCGCGCTTGTCGCCGCGTTCGGACTTCTTCGCGAGAGGTTTTCTGAACCGGCGGCTCATGATGATTTTTCTTTTCTCAACTTGGCCCAGTAATCGAGCCGCTTGCGAATCTCGCGTTCAAAGCCGCGGTCCGGTGGATTGTAGAACGACTGGCGGCCAAGCGCCTCCGGGAAATAGTCTTGTCCCGAGAACGCGTCCGGCGTGTCATGATCGTATTGATAGCCCGCCCCGTAGCCTTCCGACTGCATCAGCTTGGTCGGCGAATTGAGGATGTGCTTCGGCGGCAGCAGCGAGCCGCCCTCCTTCGCCACCCGCTTGGCCGTGCCAAACGCCTTGTAGGCGGCGTTGGATTTCGGCGCGGTTGCGACGTAGATCACCGCCTGCGCGATGGCCAGTTCACCTTCCGGGCTTCCCAAAAAATCATAGGCGTCCTTGGCCGCGTTGGCGATGACGAGAGCCTGCGGGTCCGCAAGACCAATGTCCTCCACCGCCATCCGCACGATGCGACGCGCCAGAAACAACGGATCCTCGCCCGCGTCCAGCATGCGCGCGAAATAATACAGCGCGGCATCCGGATCAGAGCCACGCACGGACTTATGGAGTGCCGAGATCAGGTTGTAATGGCCGTCCGCGGACTTGTCATAGATCGGCGCGCGGCGCTGCAGGATCTCCTGCAACTGCGCAGCGTTAAAAACTTCATCCGTCCGCGCCGCGCGCCAGACTTCCTCGGCCAGCGTCAGCGCGGCACGGCCATCGCCATCAGCCATCCGCACCAGCACGGCGCGCGCTTCGGCATCGAGCGGAAGCTTATTGCCTTCGACATCTTCGGCGCGCGCGTAGAGTTTTTCGACCGCTTCCGTATCGAGCGACTGAAACACCAGCACGCGCGCCCGCGACAAAAGAGCGGCGTTGAGTTCGAACGACGGATTCTCCGTGGTGGCGCCGACCAGCACCACGGTGCCGTCCTCCATCACCGGCAGGAAGGAATCCTGCTGCGCGCGATTGAAGCGATGCACCTCGTCCACGAACAGCAGCGTGCCCTTGCCCATCTCGCGGCGGGCCCGCGCGGCATCGAATACCTTCTTCAGGTCGGCAACACCGGAGAACACCGCCGAGATCTGCTCGAACTCGAGTTCGGTGGCGTCTGCCAGAAGCCGCGCCACCGTGGTCTTGCCGGTGCCCGGCGGTCCCCAGAACACCAGCGAACCGAGGGTGCGCGTTTCCAGCATGCGGGTCAGCGCACCATCGGGACCGAGGACGTGGTCTTGACCGACAACATCGGCGAGCGTCCGCGGCCGCAGCTTCTCCGGCAGCGGACGCGGTGCGCCCTGCTCCAGCCCCGCGGCAGCGAACAGGTTCGGCGATTGTTGTGGGCGTTTCGCGTTCATCCGCCCAACGTGACGTTGATCTGCTGGCCGCCGCGAACGACGGTGATGCGCCAGAGCCGCGCGGATTCGCTCGACACCTTTTCGAGATCGCTGGTGCGTTTGATCTGCTTGCCGTTCACAGCGGTGATGACATCGCCCTTCTGGAATCCGACGTTGCTTGCAAGCCCATCGTCCGAAATGCCGACGATGATCACGCCCTCCGCACTGCTATCGAGCTTCATCTCGTCAGCCAGCGCCGGCGAAATGTTGGCGACCTTTGCGCCCTGGAACGGAGAGCGCGACTTGATCGTGATCTCGTCGCGGCCGGTATCCGGCGCGGTCTCCAGCGGCACAGCCAGCTTGATGATCTTGTTCCCGCGCTGCACTTCGACCTGCGCGGTACCGCCGAGCGGACGTGTGGCGAAGCGGTAATCGAACGCATTGGGATCGTCGATCGGCTGACCTTCGATCGAGACGATCAGATCGGAAATTTTCAGCCCTGCCTTTGCTGCCGGGCTATTGTTGGCAACGCTGGCGACCAACGCACCGGTCGGACGCTTCAAGCCAAGTGTTTCGGCGATCTCGGGCGTCACCGCCTGCAAACGCGCACCAAGCCATGGCCGCTTCACCGCGGTGCTGCCACCCTTTGCCGACGCCACGACCACGCGCACCATGTTCGCCGGAATCGCGAAACCGATGCCCTGCGAACCGCCGGAGCGCGAGAAGATCGCAGTGTTGATGCCGACGAGCTTTCCGGTGATATCCACCAGCGCACCGCCGGAGTTGCCCGGATTGATCGCCGCGTCGGTCTGGATGAAGAACTGATAGTCGGTGATGCCGACCTGCGTGCGCGCCAGCGCCGAAATGATGCCGTGGGTCACGGTCTGGCCGACGCCGAACGGATTGCCGATGGCGAGCACGACATCGCCCACCTGCGCGTCGTCCGAATTTGAGAAGTCGAGCACCGGGAATTTCTCTTTGGTGTCCTTCAGCCGCAGCACGGCGAGATCGGTGCGGCTGTCCTTCAGCACGATTTCAGCTTCGAACTCGCGCTTGTCGGAGAGCGAGACCTTCACCTGATCCGCGCCTTCGATCACGTGGTTGTTGGTGACGACAAGACCCGACGGATCGACCATCACACCCGAGCCAAGCGAACGCTGCATCTGTTCCGGCTGCTGGCCCGGCGCGCCGAAGAAGCGGCGGAAGATCGGATCGTCGAGGAAGGGATTGCGATTCTGCACGATCTTGGCGGCGTAGACATTGACCACGGCCGGCTGCACGTGCTGCACGATCGGCGCGTAGGACGCGCGCAACTGCCCCTGCGTGGGAACGAAGCGATCCTGTGCGACTGCCGGAGCCACGACGACGGTTGAGACGAGAAGCGCAACGAGCGCGCGGAGTGCGGTCATGAAAACATCCTGAGCTTAGGCCAAATTGAAATTTGTGAGGGTTACGCCGGTTGCGGCTGCCGCGCCTGACGCGTGGTGTTTCCGGATTGCGATTTTGCCTTCTTTCCTTCAAGCCGGGCGCGATGGTCCTCGCCCCACGCTTTCAGCGCATCGATCACCGGCCGGAGCCGCAAGCCGGTCTCGGAGAGTTCATAATCCACCCGTGGCGGGACCTCGGCATACACCTTGCGGGTGATCAGGTCATCCTCCTCCAGAGCACGCAGCTGCTTGGTAAGCATCCGCTGGGTGATCCCGGGCAGGCGCTTGCGCAGTTCGCCAAAGCGCAGGCGGCCCTCCTGCAGATGATAGAGGATCACGCCTTTCCATTTGCCGTCGATCAGGTCCAGCGTCACCTCGACCGGGCAACCGGGACCGCAACCGAAATCCTTACGTTTCATCGGTCATTTCCAATAGTATCCGAACGGTGACTATATCCCCGAAACGACAGTACTTGCAATTCACGACGGAGCGAGACAGGTAAGCGGCGAGATGCTGTAAATGGAGCCTCATATGAAAGCCGTGGGTTACAAGAAATCGCTGCCGATCGATGCCTCCGAATCCTTGATCGATTTCGAAGCCCCCAAACCGGAACCGAAGGGACGCGATATTCGTGTCGCGGTGAAGGCGATCTCCGCCAATCCCGTCGACTACAAAGTGCGCAAACGCGCCGAGCCGCCCGAGGGCGAAATCAAGATTCTCGGCTTCGATGCGGCCGGCGTTGTCGACGCAGTGGGGCCCGACGTGTCGCTGTTCAAACCAGGTGACGAAGTCTGGTACGCCGGCACGATCCTGCGGCCGGGCACAAATTCGGAATTCCATCTGGTCGACGAACGCATCGCCGGTCACAAGCCGAAGACATTGTCGTTTGCGCAGGCTGCTGCCCTGCCCCTGACATCCGTGACCGCATGGGAATTGCTGTTCGACCGCCTCGGTGTCGTTCCCGGCAAGAGCGTCGATCCGCGCACGCTGCTGATCGTCGGCGGTGCCGGCGGCGTCGGTTCTATTTTGATTCAGCTCGCCCGTCGCCTGACCGGATTGACCATTGTCGCGACCGCGTCGCGCCCTGAGTCCAGCAAATGGTGCCTTGATCTCGGTGCACATCATGTCATCGATCATTCCAAGCCGATGAAGGCGCAGATCGACGCGCTCAAGGTGCCGCCGGTCGCGCTGATCACCGGCCTTACCAACACCGAACAGCACTTCGCCTCCTTCGCCGAGATCATCGCGCCGCAGGGCAAGATCGGACTGATCGACGATCCCGCCTCGCTCAATGTCAACCTGCTCAAGGGCAAGTCCGTGTCGCTACACTGGGAGCTGATGTTCACCCGCTCGACGTTCCAGACCGACGACATGATCGCCCAGCACAACATGCTCGAAGATGTCGCGAACCTGATCGACAACGGTGTGCTGCGCACCACGCTGGGCAAGGTGCTCGGCAAGATCAACGCCGCCAACCTCAAGCAGGCCCACGCCGAGCTCGAGAGCGGACGCTCCACCGGTAAGCTCGTCCTGGAAGGCTGGTAATCTCGAAAGACACGCTTCGCGCGCTGAAGCACAGAAAACAAAAGGGGTCGTCAGCTCGACGACCCCTTTCCTTTCGCGCCGACGGGGGCGCTGAGAGATTTAGTGCTTTGAAACTCGCAACGAGATCTGGCGCAAAGCACACTCAGAAGATGGTCTGAAGAATGCCGCCTTCGACACGCAGCGCTGCGCCGTTGGTTGCAGAAGCTTCGCGCGAACTGACGTAGACCACCATGTTGGCGATCTCATCGACGCTGGCAAAGCGCTGGATCAACGATGTCGAACGATGCTGCTTGATGAACTGCGCCGCAGCTTCATCCTCAGGCTGACCATTCTGTTTTGCGAGATTTTTCACGAAGACCTCGACGCCTTCGGACATGGTCGGTCCCGGCAGTACGGAATTGACGGTGACGGCCGTGCCCTTGGTCAGCTCCGCAAGACCACGCGAGATGGCGAGCTGGGCGGTCTTGGTCGTGCCGTACTGGATCATTTCGGTCGGGATGTTGATCGCCGACTCCGACGAAATGAAAACGATGCGGCCCCAATTGCGCTGAAGCATTCCCTTCATGTAAGCGCGCGACAGGCGCACGCCCGACATCACATTCGTCTCGAAGTAACGCGTCCAGTCTTCATCGGTGATATCGAAAAAGTCCTTCGACTCGTAAATACCGGTGTTGTTGATGAGAATGTCGGCGCTTGGCACCGCATCGACCAGCTTGGCGCAGCCTGCCGCGCTCGATACATCCGCAGCGACACCGCGCACCTTTGCGCCCGGGACCGCCTTCACGATCGACGCGGCCGCCTCGTCCGCCTTGGCTTGCGTGCGGCTGTTCACAACAACGCTCGCACCGCTACCGGCAAGTCCCCTCGCGATGGCAAGACCAATGCCGCTGCCAGACCCCGTCACAACTGCCGTTTTACCCGACAAATCGATTTTCATAGAAAGCTCCTTTGTTATGGCGCTCCATATGGCGGCTCACACCGCGAATGCCACCGACACTATGACGAAATATTCATGACGCCGTGCAAACAAAAAAAGCGGCGCACGAGGCGCCGCTTTTCGAAATCTCGATGGAGAGACGCTTACGCTGCGTCTGCTTCCTTTGCCTGCACCGGACCCGAATCCTGGCCCTTGGCGTCTTCGTCGCGATCGACGAATTCGATCACTGCGAGCGGCGCGTTGTCGCCGTAACGGAAGCCAGCCTTGATGATGCGGGTGTAGCCGCCCTGGCGGTCCTTGTAGCGCGCAGCAAGCACGTCGAAGAGCTTCTTGGTCTGATCGACATCGCGCATCTCGCTGATCGCCTGACGGCGATGGGCGAGCGTGCCCTTCTTGCCGAGGGTGACGAGCTTTTCGACGATCGGACGCAATTCCTTTGCCTTCGGCAAAGTGGTGACGATCTGCTCGTGCTTGATCAACGACGCGCACATGTTGGCGAACATCGCACGACGATGCTCTGCGGTGCGGTTGAGTTTACGATGAACCTTGCCGTGACGCATAACTTAAGTCCTCAGTTTCAATTGTCGCGACGGTTCGTCGCTTTGCTCAGGTGGGCTGCCTGCGTTCGCCCGAAAGACGATGGCGGGGTTCAACCCGCCATCGAAAAACTCAGTAGTGATCCTCGAAGCGCTTGGCGAGCTCGTCGATGTTCTCCGGCGGCCAGCCCGGCACTTCCATGCCGAGGTGCAGACCCATCTGGGCCAGCACTTCCTTGATTTCGTTCAGCGACTTGCGGCCGAAGTTCGGAGTGCGGAGCATTTCGGCTTCCGACTTCTGCACCAGATCGCCGATGTAGACGATGTTGTCGTTCTTCAGGCAGTTTGCCGAACGAACCGACAGTTCGAGCTCGTCGACCTTCTTGAGGAAGGCAGGATTGAAGGCGAGATCCGGAATGATCTCCTGCGCAACTTCCTTGCGCGGCTCTTCAAAGTTGACGAACACGTTGAGCTGATCCTGCAGGATGCGCGCCGAGTAAGCGAGCGCGTCTTCCGGCGAAATCGCACCGTTGGTCTCAATGGTCAGCGTGAGCTTGTCGTAGTCGAGGATCTGACCTTCGCGGGTGTTCTCGACCTTGTACGAGACCTTGCGAACCGGCGAGAACAGGCTGTCCACCGGGATCAGGCCGATCGGCGCATCCTCAGGACGGTTGCGCTCAGCGGCAACGTAGCCCTTGCCGGAGTTCACGGTGAACTCCATGCGGATTTCAGCGCCCTCGTCGAGGGTGCAGATCTGCAGATCGGGGTTCAGAACGACGACGTCGCCGACGGTCTGGATGTCGCCGGCGGTGACCACGCCCGGTCCCTGCTTCTTCACGACCATCCGCTTCGGGCCTTCGCCCTGCATCTTGATCGAGATGTCCTTCACGTTCAGCACGATGTCGGTTACGTCCTCGCGCACACCGGCGATCGAGGAGAACTCGTGCAGCACGCCGTCGATGTGGACCGACTGCACGGCAGCGCCTTGCAGCGACGACAGCAACACGCGGCGAAGCGCGTTGCCGAGCGTCTGGCCAAAACCGCGCTCGAGCGGCTCAGCAACAACGGTCGCGAAACGGGTCGGATCCGAGCCAGGCTGAACGTTCAGCTTGTTCGGACGAATGAGCTCTTGCCAATTCTTTTGGATCGTCACTTGTTCACCCATGCCACTCGAATTCTTGGCGTTGGAGGAATGGCGGCGCGGATCAACCGCGTCATCGCATTTTAATAAGCAAAAACGCGGGTGAAGCTAAGTCACCCGCGGCAGTAAAAAATCAGACGCGCCGACGCTTGCGCGGACGGCAACCGTTGTGCGGGATCGTGGTGACGTCACGGATCGATGTCACGGTGAAGCCCGCAGCCTGCAGTGCGCGCAGAGCCGATTCTCGGCCCGAACCCGGACCTGCGACCTCGACTTCGAGGGTGCGCATGCCGTGCTCCTGCGCCTTCTTCGACACGTCTTCGGCAGCAACCTGCGCCGCATACGGTGTCGACTTGCGCGATCCCTTGAAGCCCATTGTGCCAGCCGACGACCAGGCGATGGTGTTGCCCTGCGCGTCGGTGATGGTGATGGTCGTGTTGTTGAACGACGAATTCACGTGAGCGATGCCGGATGCGATGTTCTTGCGTTCACGGCGGCGGACGCGAGTGGCCTCTTTACCCATTATAGTTCCTTTTTAAGATCTCAACGCCGCCGTAGTGCCAGCGGCTACACCAAAACGAGGAGCGGCGAACATGATAGCTCGCCACTCCCCGCTCAATTCGTTGCTTACTTCTTCTTGCCGGCGATGGCCTTCGCCGGACCCTTGCGGGTGCGGGCGTTGGTGTGGGTCCGCTGACCACGCACCGGAAGGCCACGACGATGACGCAGGCCGCGGTAGCAGCCGAGGTCCATCAGGCGCTTGATGTTCATGCCGACTTCACGGCGCAGGTCGCCCTCGACGAGATAGTCGCGGTCGATCATTTCGCGGATCTGCAAGACTTCCTGGTCGGTCAACTGCGAGACACGGCGGTCTGCCGGGATCTTGACCTTCTCGATGATGTCAGCGGCATTCTTCTGGCCGATGCCATGGATATACTGAAGCGCAATCAGCACGCGCTTGTTGGTCGGAATGTTCACGCCTGCAATACGGGCCACGGTCTTCGCTCCTGTCGCCGTCCATTCGGGATCGGCTGGTTATTTCTGTTTGTCGGGCGGGTGTTCACATACGCGAACACGACGCCCTCCCCACTTCGCTTTCGGGGCCCGGCATCGTCTGAACAATCCGACTGGATGCGGGCTTATTAATGTATTCAGCGGCGTTTCGTCAACCGTTTGACGGTCTTAGCTCGCTTTTTAGTGACCTTTTTGGCCACCTTCCGGGTCTGCGCGGCTCTTGCCACGCCGCCCCGGCCTCTCGCCGCTGCAGGCCGCTTTGGGGCGGCTGTAGAGGCCCTGGAACCACCCTTTCGGGCCGTTTTGACGGCCTTCTTGGCGGTCTTTGCCGGCTTTTTGGCTGCCTTCTTGGCAGCTGCCTTGCCAGCACCCTTGACGCCCTTGGCACTCTTGGCCGATTTCTTAGCCGTCTTTGCCGATTTCTTGGTCGCCTTTTTGGCCGTCGCCGCCGCCTTCTTGGCGGTTCCCTTACGGCTGGTCTTCTTGACCGCCTTCTTGACGGACTTGGCTGCCGGAACCGATTCGGTGGCCCCGATGGCATCCAACAGGCGGTTGATGGCGCCGGTCACCTGCTCGATGGTCATCATGCCATCGATGGTCATCAGCTTCCGCTTCTCGGAATAGTAATGCACCAGCGGCTCGGTCTGGGCGCGATAGCTCGCGAGGCGCTTGGTCAGCACCTCCGGCGTATCGTCGACACGGACGTCCTCGCCGCGCTCGCGCATCTGAGCGACCCGCGTCTCGACGCGTGCGATCAGGGCGCTTTCATTGACGCGCAGTTCAACGACCGCATCGAGCTTGACGTGCTTCTTCTTCAGAAGCTCATCCAGCGCCTCGGCCTGCGGCACGGTGCGCGGAAAGCCATCGAGAATGAAGCCCTTCCTAGCGTCCGGCTCATCGATGCGATCAGCAATGATTCCCACAACGACCTCGTCGGGCACAAGCCCGCCGTTCGCCATGATGTCCTTTGCCTTGAGACCGATCGGCGTTCCGGCTGCAACAGCGGCACGCAGCATGTCTCCCGTGGAGAGCTGAACGATACCGTGTTTTTGAACTAGCCGTTGTGCCTGTGTTCCCTTGCCCGCCCCCGGCGGCCCGAGAAGTATCAATCTCATTTACGGCGGCCCCTCAATTTCGATTTCCGGATCAGTCCTTCATACTGATGCGCCAGCAGATAGCCCTGCACCTGCGCCACCGTATCCATCGTCACGCTGACGACGATGAGCAGTGACGTGCCTCCGAGATAGAACGGCACCGAAGCGTAGGAAATCAGGATCTCTGGAATCAGACAGACGACCGCCAGATAGATTGCACCAATCACGGTAATACGCGACAGCACATAATCGATATATTCTGCAGTTCGCTCACCTGGCCGAATGCCGGGAATGAAGCCGCCGTGCTTTTTGAGGTTGTCCGCGGTCTCGACCGGATTGAACACGATCGCCGTGTAGAAGAACGCGAAGAACACGATCAGCGCCAGATACAGCACCAGGAACAACGGCCGGCCGTGTGCCAGCTGGGTGGTCATCCACTGGAACCACTCCGGTCCCTTGCCGGCATTGAAGCTTGCGATGGTGGTCGGCAGCAGCAACAGCGACGACGCGAAGATCGGCGGGATGACGCCAGAGGTATTGAGCTTGAGCGGCAGATGCGAGGACTGGCCCTCGAACATCTTGTTGCCGACCTGACGCTTCGGATACTGGATCAGCAGGCGGCGCTGTGCGCGTTCCACGAACACGATCAGCATGATAACCGCAACGGCCATGATGATGATCGCAAGGATCACGACCGTCGACAATGCGCCCTGACGGCCGAGTTCGAGGGTTCCGGCGACGGCTGACGGAAGTTCGGCGACGATGCCGGCGAGAATGATCAGCGAGATGCCGTTGCCGATGCCGCGCGAGGTGATCTGCTCACCAAGCCACATCAGGAACATGGTGCCGCCGGTCAGCGTGATCAGCGTCGAGAGACGGAAGAACATGCCCGGATCGGCCACGACGTTGCCGGCCCCTTCGAGGCCAACGGCAATACCGTAAGCCTGGAACGCCGCGAGAACGACGGTCAGATAACGGGTGTACTGGTTCAGGGTCTTGCGGCCCGCCTCCCCCTCTTTCTTGAGGGCTTCGAGCTGTGGCGACACGCTGGTCAGAAGCTGGATGATGATCGATGCCGAGATGTACGGCATGATGTTCAACGCAAAAATCGCCATGCGGTGAATGCCACCGCCGGCGAACATGTTGAACATGCCGAGAATGCCGCCGGCCTGCGACTTGAAGACCTGATCCCAGATATTCGGGTCGATGCCCGGCAGCGGGATGTAGGTGCCCAGCCGATAAACAAGCAGCGCACCCAGGGTGAACCAGATGCGCTTTTTGAGTTCGTCAGCCTTTGCGAACGCCGAGAAGTTGAGATTTGCCGCTAATTGTTCCGCTGCAGAGGCCATTCGAGGCTCCGATCCTTTAGCACTTAGTACCGGTTACCCGGTCACCCACGTCCGAAACGCCAATATAGGAAGTAACGTCGTGGGTGCCCTTCACAAGCCCGGGAACTGAATCAGGCGGCCTCGCCTTCGTCCTTCTTCGGCGCCAGGATCTTCACCGAGCCGCCAGCCTTCTCAACCGCCTCGATAGCGGTCTTGGTCGCGCCGTACACTTCGATGGTGACCTTGGCCTTGAGCTCGCCACGACCCAGCAACCGCACGCCGTCCTTGGCGCGACGGAGGATGCCCGACTTCACCAGCGCTTCGGCGTTGATCGTCGCCTTGGCGTCGATCTTGCCGGAATCGATGGCTTCCTGCAGGCGATCAAGGTTCACTTCCGTCAGATCGAGACGGAAAATGTTGTTAAAGCCGCGCTTCGGCAGGCGACGATGCAGCGGCATCTGGCCGCCTTCGAAACCCTTGATGCGCACGCCCGAGCGCGCGGTCTGGCCCTTGCCGCCGCGGCCTGCCTGCTTACCCTTGCCGGAGCCAATGCCACGGCCAACCCGCATGCGCTTCTTGCGCGAGCCGGGGTTGTCGGCGAGATCGGTGAGCTTCATCGTTCTCTTCCTTACTTCTCGTCGACGACGCGAACGAGATGCTTGACCTTGTTGATCATGCCGCGAACTTCAGGGGTATCCTGAAGTTCAGAGACGCGACCGATCTTGTTGAGACGCAGGCCGATCAGCGTCGCGCGCTGCGATTCATGGCGGCGGATCGCGCTGCCGGTCTGCTCGACCTTGATGGTTTTTGCGGCCTTGGCCATTGTCTTAACTCCAAAAAGGCGCGTGAATTAGTCCGCCGCCGCTTCCGCGTCGCCGCCGATACGGCGAGACTGCAGCGTGGAGACCTTGATGTTGCGACGGTTGGCGACCGAGCGCGGCGAATCCTGGTGCTTCAGCGCGTCGAACGTTGCGCGAACCATGTTGTAGGGGTTCGACGAACCGACCGACTTCGCCACCACGTCCTGGATGCCGAGCGTTTCGAACACGGCGCGCATCGGGCCACCCGCGATGATACCGGTACCAGCAGGCGCGGCACGCAGATAAACGCGGCCCGCACCATGACGTCCGGCGATATCGTGATGCAGCGTGCGACCTTCGCGCAGAGCGACGCGCGTCAGGTTGCGCTTCGCAGAGTCGGTCGCCTTGCGGATGGCTTCCGGCACTTCGCGCGCCTTGCCGTGGCCGAAACCGACCCGGCCCTTCTGATCGCCGATGACGACCAGGGCTGCGAAACCAAAGCGCTTACCGCCCTTGACCACCTTCGCCACACGGTTGATGTGGACGAGCTTGTCAACGAACTCGCTATCGCGCTCTTCCCGATCCCGACCGCCCCGTTCGCGTCCACCGCGTTCGCGTTCAGCTGCCATTGTCTTTTCCAATCCTTGAGGGGCAAAGACCCCTGCTCTTGTATCCGGTTAAATCAGAAATTCAGTCCGCTCTCGCGCGCGGCATCGCCGAGCGCCTTGACGCGGCCGTGGTAGAGATAACCACCACGATCGAACACTACGTCCTTGACGCCCTTCTTCACGGCGCGCTCGGCAAGCAACTTGCCGACAGCCTTTGCCGCGCTGATGTCCGCACCGGTCTTGCCGGTGTCGCGCATGGACTTCTCGAGCGACGATGCAGAAGCGAGCGTCTCGCCCTTCACGTCGTCGATGACCTGCGCATAGATGTGCTTCGACGAACGGAACACCGACAAACGCGGACGTCCGTTGGCGGTCCGGCGCAGCGAAAGACGCACACGCTGCTTGCGCCGGGCATTCGTGACCTTGAGTTTCGACATGACCGGCTCCGTTACTTCTTCTTGCCTTCCTTGCGGAAGATGAATTCGCCTTCGTACTTCACGCCCTTGCCCTTATAGGGCTCCGGCGGACGATAGCCGCGGATCTCGGCAGCCACCTGGCCGACGCGCTGGGCGTCGTTACCGGCAATGGTGATTTCCGTCGGCTTCGGCACGGTGATCGTGATCCCTTCCGGGATCGCATAGATCACGTCGTGGCTGTAGCCCAGCGCGAGCTGCAGGTTCTTGCCCTGCAACGCGGCGCGATAACCAACGCCGGTGATTTCCAGCTTCTTCTCGAAGCCCTTGGTGACGCCTTCAACCAGGTTCGCGATCTGGGCACGAGCCGTGCCGTACAGCGAACGCGCGCGCTTGGTCTCGAAGCGCGGCGCAACCGAGATCTTGCCGTCCTTCATTTCGACCGAAACGTCGTCATGGACGATGAACTGAAGAGCGCCCTTCGGCCCCTTCATCTTGACGGTCTGCCCTTCGACATTCGCGGTAACGCCTGAGGCGATCGCGACGGGCCTTTTGCCTACGCGTGACATATTCTGTTCCTTCCTCAGAACACCGTGAAGAGAACTTCGCCGCCCACATTCGCGTCACGCGCGTCGTGGTCAGCCATAATTCCCTTCGGCGTCGACAGCACCGAGATGCCAAGACCGTTGCGCACGCGCGGCAGGTTCTTGACCGAAGCGTAGACGCGACGTCCCGGCTTCGACACCCGCTCGATCTCGCGGATCACCGGTTCGCCGTCGAAATACTTCAATTCGATTTCGAGCTCGTTGTGACCGCCGGCATGCTCAACTGCGGCATAACCGCGGATGTAACCTTCGGTTTTCAGCACCTCGAGCACGTTGGCACGCATCTTGGAGCCCGGGGTCGAAACCTTGGACTTGTTGCGCATCTGTGCGTTGCGGATGCGGGTGATGAGATCGCTGATCGGATCGTGCGTTGACATATCCGCCCCTCCTTACCAGCTCGACTTGACGAGGCCGGGAATAAGCCCCTTCGAACCGAACTCGCGAAGCGCGATGCGGCTCATCTTGTTCTTGCGGTAAACCGCGCGCGACCGGCCGCTGACTTCGCAACGGTTGCGAATGCGAGTCGCCGACGAATTACGCGGCATCTCGGCCAGCTTGATGGTCGCAGCAAAGCGCTCTTCCATCGGCTTGTTCTTGTCGGCGATGATCGCCTTCAGCTTCGCGCGCTTTTCCGCAGCGTTCTTCGTCATCCTCTGACGACGGTTGTTCTTCTCGACTGAACTCTTCTTAGCCATACGAGTAGTCTCCATACCTTTCCGCGTTTGAGACGCTGTAACTCAGTGTCTCACTGCCGGAACGGGAAATTGAAAGCATTCAGCAACGCACGCGCCTGCTCATCGTCAGCCGCGGTGGTGCAGATTGTGATGTCCATGCCCCAGGACTCGCCCGACTTGTCGTAGTCGATTTCCGGGAACACGATGTGCTCCTTGAGGCCGAGCGAATAGTTGCCACGGCCGTCGAAGCTCTTCGGATTGAGGCCGCGGAAGTCGCGAACGCGCGGCAGAGCGATGTTCACAAGACGATCGATGAAATCGTACATCTTCGACTTGCGCAGCGTCACTTTCGCGCCGATGGCCTGGCCTTCGCGCAGCTTGAAGGTCGCGATCGCCTTGCGCGAATGCGTGACGATCGGCTTCTGACCGGCGATCAGAGCGAGATCGCCTGCAGCAAGCTCGACCTTCTTGCGGTCGTTGACGGCTTCGCCGATGCCCATGTTGAGCACGACCTTCTCGAGTGCAGGAACCTGCATCGGGTTGGTCAGGTCGAATTGCTCGACCAGCTTGCCACGAATTTCCTTGTCGAACTTCGTGCGCAGGTGCGGAACGTATGCGGTCTCAGCCATCGATCTCAGCTCCCGAACGCTTGGCGACACGCACCTTGGTGCCGTCTGCCTGAATCTTGAAACCGACACGGGTCGGCTTGCCGTCCTTACCGACAACGGCAATGTTGGACAGGTGGATCGGCGACTCCTTGTTGATGATGCCGCCTTCCTGGTTCTGCGTCTGCTTCTGGTGGCGCTTGATCATATTGACGCCACGCACCAGCGCGCGGTTCTCGGACGGACGTACCTCGAACACCTCGCCGGTGCGGCCCTTGTCGCGGCCCGACAACACGACGACCTTATCGCCCTTGCGAATCTTGGCAGCCATTACAGCACCTCCGGCGCAAGCGAAATGATCTTCATGTGGTTCTTGGCGCGGAGCTCACGTGGCACCGGTCCAAAGATACGCGTTCCGATAGGCTCGGACTGGTTGTTGATCAACACAGCCGCGTTGCGGTCGAAACGGATAACGGAACCATCGGCGCGGCGGATATCCTTGCTCACGCGAACGACGACGGCTTTCATCACGTCGCCCTTCTTCACCTTCCCGCGTGGGATGGCTTCCTTGATGGACACGACAATGATGTCGCCAACGGTTGCATACCGGCGCTTGGAGCCTCCAAGAACCTTGATGCACATGACACGGCGCGCGCCGGAATTATCGGCCACGTCGAGGTTGGTCTGCATCTGAATCATTGATGCACCTCGTCCTCTTTCTGATGCGCTATTTGCGCTTAAGCTGTTTTCTTTGCGTCGCTCTGAACAACCGTCCAGCGCTTCAACTTCGAGAGTGGTTTGCTTTCTTCGATCCAAACCGTATCGCCCGCCTTGAACTGATTGTTCTCATCGTGCGCGTGGTAGTTCTTGGACCGACGAATCGTCTTCTTGTAGATCGGATGGGTAAAGCGGCGGTCAACACGCACGACAACGGTCTTGTCCTGCTTGTCGCTGACGACGACGCCCTGGAGAGTACGCTTCGGCATCTTTGCCCCTTACTTCTTGTTCTGCGCGCGCTTCTGCGCAGCAATGGTCTTGATGCGTGCGATGTCGCGGCGAGCTTCACGCAGGCGCGAGGTGTTCTCGAGCTGCCCGGTGGCGCGCTGGAAGCGCAGGTTGAAACGCTCCTTCTTCAGATTGAGGATCGCGTCCTCCATCTGATCGGCGCTCATTGCGCGGATATCTTCGACCTTCATATCAGCCATTTCTCTTACTCCGCGATGCGCGCAACAAAGCGCGTCTTGATCGGAAGCTTGGCGGCCGCCAGGGTCAGCGCTTCACGCGCCGTCTGATCGGTAACACCATCGATCTCGAACAGAATGCGGCCGGGCTTGACCCGTGCCACCCACAATTCAGGCGCCCCCTTGCCGGAGCCCATTCGCACTTCGGCAGGCTTCTTCGACACCGGCAGGTCCGGGAATACCCGAATCCAGACGCGGCCGGCGCGCTTCATGTGACGGGTCAGCGCGCGACGAGCGGCTTCGATCTGACGCGCCGTGATGCGCTCTGGCGCCATCGCCTTCAGGCCGAACTGGCCGAAAGACAACGTCGCGCCCGACGAGGCAACGCCGTGGATACGGCCCTTATGCGCCTTGCGGAACTTTGTCTTCTTTGGTTGCATCATGGCTTACGCCCTCAAACCTTTTCCTAAAAATTGATCAGGCTGCATCGCGACGCGGACGCCCGCTGCCGCCGCCGCTCTCGCCTTCAGCCATGCGCTTGTCCTGCGCCATCGGATCGTGCTCGAGGATTTCGCCCTTGAAGATCCAGACCTTGACGCCGCAGGTACCGAACGTGGTGAAAGCCGTACCCACGCCGTAGTCGATGTCGGCGCGCAGCGTGTGCAGAGGCACGCGGCCTTCGCGGTACCATTCCATGCGCGCGATTTCCGCGCCGCCCAGACGGCCCGAGCAGTTGATACGAATGCCTTCGGCACCCAGACGCATCGCCGACTGAACGGCGCGCTTCATGGCGCGGCGGAATGCAACGCGGCGCTCAAGCTGCTGCGCGATCGATTCAGCCACCAGGGTCGCATCGAGCTCCGGCTTACGGATTTCGATGATGTTGATCACCACGTCGGACTCGGTGATCTCGGCAACCTTCTTGCGCAGCTTGTCGATGTCCGCGCCCTTCTTGCCGATCACGACGCCCGGACGCGCCGAGTGGATCGACACGCGGCACTTCTTGTGCGGGCGCTCGATGACGATGCGCGCGACAGCCGCCTGCTTCAGTTCCTTCATCAGCATTTCGCGGATGCGGATGTCCTCGTGGAGGAGCTTCGCATACTCGGTCTTGCCGGCGAACCAACGGGAATCCCAGGTCCGGTTGATGCCCAGACGCAGCCCGATTGGATTGATTTTCTGACCCATCGTTCTCTCCCGCCCTTAGGCGCCAGCCTCGGCCTCGACCTGACGAACGACGATCGTCAGCTGCGAGAACGGCTTAAAAACACGACCCGAACGGCCACGGCCGCGCGGTGCGAAACGCTTCATCACAATGCCGTTGCCAACATGAGCCTCGGAGACGACCAGCGCGTCGACGTCGAGATCATGGTTGTTTTCGGCGTTCGCGATCGCGGACTCCAGACACTTCTTGACGTCGACCGCGATCCGCTTGCGCGAAAACTGCAGATCGGCGAGCGCCGCCGAAGCCTTCCGGCCACGGATCAGCTGTGCGACCAGGTTCAGCTTCTGAGGGCTGACCCGAAGCATGCGGGCGACGGCCTTGGCCTCGTTATCCGGGAGAACCCGTTCGCGCTTTGGTTTGCTCATGACTTAGTCCTTCAAGCCTTTACTTCTTGGCTTTCTTGTCGCCTGCGTGGCCATGGAAGGTCCGCGTCGGCGAAAACTCACCGAACTTGTGGCCAACCATTTCCTCGTTCACGGCAACCGGAACGTGCTTTTGACCGTTGTAGACGCCGAAGGTGAGCCCCACGAACTGCGGGAGGATCGTCGAGCGGCGGCTCCAGATCTTGATAACGTCGTGACGGCCGGACGCGCGCGCGGCATCTGCTTTCTTGAGCAGAGAGCCTTCAACGAACGGGCCTTTCCAGACTGAACGAACCATGTCCGGCGATCCTTACTTCTTCCGCTTGTGGCGGCTGATGAGAATGAACTTGTTGGTCGACTTGTTCGACCGTGTCTTCTTGCCCTTGGTTGGCTTGCCCCAAGGAGTAACCGGATGACGGCCACCCGAGGTGCGGCCTTCACCGCCGCCGTGCGGGTGATCGACGGGGTTCATGACGACGCCGCGGTTATGCGGACGACGGCCCATCCAACGCTTACGACCGGCCTTACCGATCGAAATGTTCATGTGATCCGGGTTCGACACCGCACCGATGGTGCCGACGCAGCGGCCGTGAACCAAACGCTGCTCGCCGGAATTCAGACGAACGATCACGAAGTCATGGTCGCGGCCAACGATCTGAGCGTAGGTACCGGCCGAACGGGCAATCTGACCGCCCTTCCCGATCTTGAGCTCGATGTTGTGCACGATCGTGCCGACCGGCATGTTGCCCAGCGGCATGACGTTGCCCGGCTTCACGTCGACGTAGTTGCCGGCAACGACGGTGTCGCCAACAGCCAGACGCTGCGGAGCCAGAATGTAGGCCTGCTCGCCGTCTTCGTACTTGATCAGCGCAATGAACGCGGTGCGGTTCGGATCGTACTCGAGGCGCTCGACCTTCGCCGGCACGTCAAGCTTGGTGCGCTTGAAGTCGACAATGCGGTACGACTGCTTATGGCCGCCGCCGCGGAAGCGAACCGTGATGCGACCGGTGTTGCCACGGCCGCCCGACGAGTTCTTGCCCTCGGTCAATGCCTTGACCGGCTTGCCCTTGTAGAGGGCCGAACGATCGACCATCACCAGCTGGCGCTGGCCTGGCGTCGTGGGGTTGAATGTTTTCAATGCCATGGTCGTTGAACCTTACAGGCCGGTGGTCACGTCGATGCGGTGGCCCTCAACGAGGGTCACGACAGCGCGCTTGGTATCCGACTGAGAACCGAACTGGCCGCGGAAGACTTTCGTCTTGCCCTTGCGGACCAGCGTGTTGACGCTCTTCACCTTCACGTCGAACAGCTTCTCAACCGCGTCCTTGATCTGCGGCTTCGTCGCCTTGGCCGAAACCTTGAACACAACCTTGTTGTGCTCAGAAGCGACGGTCGCCTTTTCGGTGATCACCGGTGCAACAATGATGTCGTAGTGACGCGCATCCTGAGTGGTCATTTGAAGCGCGCCTCCAACGCATCGAGAGCGGCCTTGGTCAGAACGAGCTTCTGACGGCGCAGAATGTCATAGACGTTGATGCCCTGGATCGGCAGCACGTCGATGTGCGGAATGTTGCGCGCGGCCATCGCGAAACCGGCGTTGAGCTCGGCACCGTCGATGATGAGCGCGCTGGTGAGACCGAGGCCCGAGAAGTGACCGATCAGCGCCTTGGTCTTGGCATCCTTCATCTCGGCGTTCTCAAGCACGACGAGACCGCCGTCCTTGGCCTTCGAAGACAAAGCATGACGCAGAGCGAGCGCACGGACCTTCTTCGGCAGGTCATGGGCATGGCTGCGCACGACCGGACCGAACGCGCGGCCACCGCCACGGAACTGCGGCACGCGTGCCGAACCGTGACGAGCACCGCCGGTGCCCTTCTGCTTGTACATCTTCTTGCCGGTACGCCAAACTTCCGCACGGCCCTTGGCCTTGTGCGTGCCGGCCTGGCGCTTGGCGAGTTGCCAGTTGACGCAGCGCTGGATGAGGTCCGTGCGCGGCTCGAGACCAAAGATCTCGTCCGAGAGCTGAACCGAACCAGCAGCTTTGCCTTCAAGGGTTGTGACTTGCAATTCCATCACGCACCCTCTTTCTCAGCAGCAGCTTCCGGAGCTGCCTGGTCGTTGGCGCCAGCGAGCTTGAACTTGCCCGGCTTCACTGCTTCCTTCGGCAGCGGCTTCTTGACGGCATCGCGCACGGTGATCCAGCCGCCCTTGGAGCCAGGAACGGCGCCTTCGACGAGCACGAGGCCGCGCTCGACGTCCGTCTGGACAACGCGCAGGTTCAGCGTGGTGATGCGATCGACGCCCATGTGACCGGGCATCTTCTTGTTCTTGAAGGTCTTGCCCGGGTCCTGACGGCCGCCGGTCGAACCGATCGAACGGTGCGAGACCGACACGCCGTGCGTGGCGCGCAGACCGCCGAAGTTCCAGCGCTTCATACCGCCGGCAAAGCCCTTACCGACCGAGGTACCGGTCACGTCGACGAACTGACCGACGACGAAATGGTCTGCCTGGATCTCGGCGCCGACCGGAATCAACGCGTCTTCAGTGACACGGAATTCCGCAAGCTTGCGCTTCGGCTCCACCTTGGCGACCGCGAACTGACCGCGTTCAGCCTTCGGCATGTAAACGCTCTTGCGCGAGCCCGAACCGAGCTGCAGAGCGACATAACCATTCTTCTCGGTCGTGCGATGGCCAACAACCTGGCAATTGCCCAACTTGAGCACGGTCACAGGGATATGTTCACCGGTCTCCGTAAAGACCCGTGTCATCCCGACCTTTTGTGCGATCACTCCGGAGCGCATCGGCGTGCTTCCTGTTCTTTCTGTCCGCCACCGCGGACTTACAAAATTCTTAGAGCTTGATTTCGACGTCGACACCTGCGGCCAAGTCGAGCTTCATCAAAGCATCGACTGTCTGCGGGGTCGGGTCGACGATATCGAGAAGGCGCTTGTGAGTGCGCATCTCGAACTGCTCGCGGCTCTTCTTGTCGACGTGCGGCGAACGGTTGACGGTAAACTTCTCAATGCGGGTCGGCAGCGGAATAGGTCCGCGAACCTGAGCACCGGTACGCTTCGCCGTGTTCACGATCTCGCGGGTCGACGTATCGAGGATTCGATGGTCGAACGCCTTGAGACGAATGCGAATATTCTGGCCGTTCATTGCCGTTGTCTTTCTTGTCCGTCGCGACCGGTCAGCCCGGCCATCCACGTTTACTCAGAGGGGTCGTGAGTGCCCGGCTTGTTACAGCCGGGCACGTCGACGGATCGTTTATTACTCGATGATGCTTGCGACGACGCCTGCACCGACGGTGCGGCCGCCTTCACGGATAGCGAAGCGGAGCTTCTCTTCCATCGCGATCGGCACGATCAGGTGCACTTCCATCGCGATGTTGTCGCCCGGCATCACCATCTCGGTGCCTTCCGGCAGGTGAACTACGCCCGTCACGTCGGTCGTGCGGAAGTAGAACTGCGGACGGTAGTTGGTGAAGAACGGGGTGTGACGACCTCCCTCTTCCTTGGTGAGGATGTACGCCTCAGCCTTGAACTTGGTGTGCGGCTTGACCGAACCCGGCTTGCAGAGAACCTGGCCGCGCTCGACTTCCTCGCGCTTGGTGCCGCGGAGAAGAGCACCGATGTTGTCGCCAGCCTGGCCCTGATCGAGCAGCTTGCGGAACATTTCGACGCCGGTCACCGTGGTCTTCTGGGTGGCCTTCAGACCGACGATTTCGATTTCTTCGCCAACCTTCACGATGCCGCGCTCGACACGACCGGTCACAACGGTACCGCGGCCCGAGATCGAGAACACGTCTTCAACCGGCATCAGGAACGGCTGGTCGATCGGACGCTCCGGCTGCGGAATGTAGGAGTCAACAGCAGCCATCAACTCGAGAACGGCGTCGTGGCCGAGCTTCGGGTTCGAGTTTTCGAGAGCGGCAAGCGCCGAACCCTTGATGATCGGAATGTCGTCGCCCGGGAAGTTGTACTTCGAGAGCAATTCACGGACTTCCATTTCCACGAGCTCCAGGAGCTCCGGATCGTCGACCATGTCGCACTTGTTCATGAACACGACGAGCGCAGGAACGCCGACCTGACGAGCGAGCAGGATGTGCTCACGGGTCTGCGGCATCGGGCCGTCAGCAGCGGACACGACAAGGATCGCACCGTCCATCTGGGCAGCGCCGGTGATCATGTTCTTCACGTAGTCGGCGTGGCCGGGGCAGTCGACGTGCGCATAGTGGCGGTTCGCGGTCTCGTACTCGACGTGTGCGGTCGAGATGGTGATGCCGCGGGCCTTCTCTTCCGGCGCCTTGTCGATCTGATCATAAGCCGTGAACGTAGCACCACCAGCTTCGGCCAGAACCTTCGTGATAGCCGCCGTCAGCGACGTCTTGCCATGGTCGACGTGACCGATGGTGCCGATGTTGCAGTGGGGTTTCTTACGTTCAAATTTCTCTTTAGCCATGACGTTCTCCGTTCAACTTTGACTTACGCCAAAGAAATCAAGCAAACTTCTTCTGGACTTCCGCCGACACGTTCGCTGGAGCTTCAGCGTAGTGATCGAACTGCATCGTGAAGGTCGCGCGACCCTGGCTCATCGAGCGCAGGTTGTTCACGTAACCGAACATGTTCATGAGCGGCACCATCGCATTGATGACGTTGGCGTTGCCGCGCATGTCTTGGCCCTGGATCTGACCGCGACGTGAGTTCAAGTCGCCAATCACAGAACCGGTGTAATCTTCGGGCGTCACCACCTCGACCTTCATGATCGGCTCGAGGAGGACCGACTTGCCCTTCTGCAGCGCTTCGCGGAAAGCAGCGCGCGAAGCGATTTCGAAGGCGAGCGCCGATGAGTCGACGTCGTGATACTTGCCGTCCACCAGCGAAACCTTGACGTCGACCACCGGGAAGCCGGCGACCACGCCCGAGGTCATGACGCTGTTCAGGCCCTTTTCAACGCCCGGGATGTATTCCTTCGGAACAGCACCGCCGACGATCTTGGACTCGAACTGGAAGCCGGCACCCGGCTCCGTCGGCTCGACCACGATCGACACTTCAGCGAACTGGCCCGTACCGCCGGTCTGCTTCTTGTGGGTATACTTGACCTCTGCCGGCTTGGTGATCTTCTCGCGGAACGCAACCTGCGGCGCGCCGATGTTGGCATCGACCTTGTAGGTGCGACGGAGAATGTCGACCTTGATGTCGAGATGGAGTTCGCCCATGCCCTTCAGGATGGTCTGACCGGACTCGTGATCGGTCGACACACGGAAAGACGGATCTTCCGCAGCAAGCTTCGCCAGCGCGACGCCGAGCTTTTCCTGGTCGGCCTTCGACTTCGGCTCGATCGCGATTTCGATCACCGGCTCCGGGAATTCCATCTTTTCAAGGATGACCGGCTTGTCCGGATCGCACAGCGTGTCGCCGGTGCGAGCTTCCTTGAGGCCAGCCAACGCGACGATATCGCCGGCATAGGCTTCCTTGATGTCTTCACGGTTGTTCGCATGCATCAACAGCATGCGGCCGATACGTTCTTTCTTCTCGCGGGTCGAGTTGATGACACCGGTGCCGCTCATCAGCACGCCCGAGTAGATACGGCAGAACGTGATGGTGCCGACGAACGGGTCGTCCATGATCTTGAACGCGAGCAGCGACAGCGGCTCCTTGTCGTCCGCCTTGCGAACGACTTCGTTACCGTCTTCATCGGTGCCCTTGATGGCAGGCACGTCGATCGGCGACGGCAGGTAATCAACCACCGCGTCAAGCAACGGCTGTACGCCCTTGTTCTTGAACGCCGAACCGCAAAGCACAGGATAGAATGCACCGGTCAGCACCGCCTTGCGGAGGAGCTTCTTCAGCGTTGCTTCGTCCGGCTCGACGCCATCCAGGAATGCGGTGAGCGCATCGTCGTCGAGCTCGACGGCGGCCTCGATCATCTTCTCGCGGTATTCCTTGGCCTTGTCGGCCATGTCAGCCGGAATCTCTTCGTCCTCGTACTTCGCACCGAGCGCCTCGTCCTTCCAGACGACCGCCTTCATGCGAACGAGATCGATGAGGCCCTTGAAATTGTTCTCTGCGCCGATCGGCAACTGAATCGCAACCGGCTTCGCACCGAGGCGATCAATGATGTCCTGAAGGCACTTGTAGAAGTCCGCGCCCGTCTTATCCATTTTGTTAGCGAAGACGATACGTGGAACTTTATACTTGTCGCCCTGACGCCAAACGGTCTCGGTCTGCGGCTCGACACCCTGGTTGGAGTCGAGAACGCAAACGGCGCCGTCGAGCACGCGCAGCGAACGCTCGACTTCGATGGTGAAGTCGACGTGGCCGGGGGTGTCGATGATGTTCAGACGCTTGCCGTTCCAGAACGCGGTGGTCGCGGCCGACGTAATGGTGATGCCGCGCTCCTGCTCCTGCTCCATCCAGTCCATCGTCGCAGCACCTTCGTGCACTTCGCCGATTTTGTGGCTCTTGCCGGTGTAATAGAGGATGCGCTCAGTCGTCGTGGTCTTACCAGCGTCGATATGCGCCATGATACCGAAGTTACGGTAGTCCTCAATGGCATGTTGGCGGGGCATGGGTCTGTCCTTAATTCCGGTTCGAGACGCCGTTACCAGCGATAATGCGAGAATGCACGGTTGGCTTCCGCCATCTTGTGCACGTCTTCACGCTTCTTGACCGCGTTCCCCCGGTTGTTTGACGCATCGAGCAACTCCGCGGAGAGCCGCTCAGTCATTGTCTTTTCGTTGCGGCCGCGTGCAGCCGTAATCAGCCAGCGAATGCCGAGCGCCTGACGGCGGGTCGAACGAACTTCGACCGGCACCTGGTACGTCGCACCGCCAACACGGCGAGAACGCACTTCGATGGTCGGCATGACGTTTTCCAAAGCCTGCTCGAACACCGTGATCGGGCTCTGCTTGGTCTTGGCTTCAATCGTGGTAAGCGCGCCGTACACGATATTTTCGGCGGCAGACTTCTTGCCGTCGTACATGATCGAATTCATGAACTTCGTGATGACGATGCTCCCGAACTTCGGATCCGGGTTCACTTCACGCTTTTCAGCAGAATGGCGACGAGACATCGATAAATCCCCGATTACTTCGGACGCTTCGCGCCGTACTTCGAACGACGCTGCTTGCGGTTCTTGACGCCCTGCGTATCGAGAACGCCGCGGAGGATGTGGTAGCGAACGCCCGGCAAGTCCTTGACGCGGCCGCCGCGGATCATGACCACCGAGTGCTCCTGAAGATTGTGGCCTTCACCCGGAATGTAGCCGATGACCTCGAAGCCGTTGGTCAAGCGCACCTTTGCAACCTTACGAAGCGCCGAGTTCGGCTTCTTCGGAGTGGTCGTATAGACGCGAGTGCAAACACCACGCTTCTGCGGCGACTGCTGCAGAGCAGGAACCTTCTTGCGCGACTTTTGCGCTTCGCGTGGATTTGCGATCAGCTGGTTGATCGTCGGCATCGTTCGCCTTCACCCTTGTTCGCGCGAAACCTCATCGGCTTCGCAAATTCGTTAGGAGCAACCGCCCCACTCGCTTCACGTCGGCCCATCGACCTCATCCCGCGCGTTCATCCACGCAAAACGAAATCGCGCCACCCATTCATCACTGAATGGAAAGCGCTTGGACGCCACAGAGGACCACGGCTCGTCAGGCTTTCACCTGAGACAGACCGGGGTCATGCATCCGAGACTGACCCCTTGAGCAGTCGCTCTTGAGACCAATAATGTCCTGGCATTGCCTGGCTAGTGCCGACAGCGTCTGAGCGACATTCGTCGAGGTTGGTGCCGTTTCATCCTGGCGAGGCCAATTTGGCGAGGCAAAGGCTGAAATGGTGGTCCGTTCCGACGTGAAGAAGCTCACCGCCTGTCGTGAAGTGGCCGGTTTGTATAAGCCATGCCGATCTAAGTCAAGAACAAACGACATCGCAAAAACGCAAGCGGCAGAGCCACTTCTCGCACTCTGAGTGTGACAGTGGCAACGCTTTTTGCGCTGCACGGTCGAATCGTCCACTCGCGGCTTCGAAGCGATTCCTGAGCCGCCCACAACGCCGAAACCGATGCCTCTCAGTTGCGCCAAGCCATGCACGGGAAACATCCCACCAGGACACGCCGCTCTCCCCATATGGGATATTTTGTTTTAAAATCAATATCTTAGAAGATCGACCGCACCCTAATTCTAGTGGAGGCGTCTAGCGGAGTGCGTCTCTTCGCCCCATTGCGCGGACAATCCGGCTGGAGCAGCGCCCAGAGCGCGATGACCAAGGGGACCGTGTGCCGAATCCCGAACGAGGCCAGGACGGCCAGACGCGATGGCCAGATGCCCGCAAGACGTGGAGCAGCACGAGGTAAAGGAGAACCGAGAGCGCCCCCGAGATGGCCGCGAGAATCGCGGCGCTTTTGGCTCCCAGTGCCCGGCCCAGAATCAGCTCCCTGCCCGACCACACGCCGACAAGCCCTGGCGCCAGCGCGAAGGCAAAGCACGCCGACAGCATGTAAGGCCGCAGCGCATCATCAAGCAGGCCGCGCCTCAGCATGGCGAGATTGGTCGTCCATTGGCCGACCAACGTGTCCGATACCAGGAACACGATCGAGGGCGCGATGACGAGGCTGGCCAAACAGTGGATCAGAATCGCGAATGGGATGTACCAGAATCTCACGCAACCTCGCCTTTCAGAACAGCAGAAAGGCCGACATCCGTCGCCCGCCCTTACGGCTTGGTCGCGAGCTGACGGGAAACGTTCAAAGCGAGGCGCACACGCTTGATCTTATGAGAGTCCAAAGCGCGAGCTTATTGCGACGGGGCAAGCCGGCGCTTCGCCGGCAACAGTGACATGGCGCGCAGCCGGTCACGCAGCGTCCGCAGCTTCTCGTAGCCGAACTGCCGCGCGGCCTCCATCGAGAACACCAGCGAGCGCCGCGAGCCGACATCGACAACCATGTCGACCATCGTCTTTCGGCCGGTCCACAGCTGCGCCATGAAGCTGGTTTCCGCCGAGCAGGAATCGATCACCTGCACATTGCTGGAGCTGAAAAGCTGTTCGGGCAGCTTGTCGACCAGCAGAGACCCTGGCGAGTATTTCGCGAATTCGGAATCGAATGCGATCTTCCACGTGTAAGCCGTGGTCCCGCAATACATCACCACCTGCGCTGCAATCGGCCGGTCGTCGAGACGCAACAGCGCCACCGACGCGTTTCCGTCGTCCGCGAGATCGCCGATCAGTTTGCGCGTGAACTGTGCGTCGTGATCGTCGCAGAGGATGGCGGTCCCCTCCGCGCCTTTCCAGCTTCGCCGCTCCAGATCGAGAAACTGCTCGAACGCGGCGCGCGCAGCATCGCCGGACCGTTCATTGACGACCTCGAGTTTGCCGAGCGCGGACAGCCTGTTCCAGTCCTGACGCAGCTTCTTGCGCGTCGAACCCGAACCCTTCACGCCGCGCTCACGGGATACGAACGGGCGGGCGCTTTCGGTGAGCATCACATGCGCGTGATGTTCATCGGCGATGGTCTTTTGAATGGCCGCGTACGCCTGCGACTCCGCATCCATTTCCCGAAGACTGACCACATTGGGCAGCGCCCGATTGTTGCGGATCGCGGCGAAGAACGCCGGGATCACCTCGCCGGCAAACGCAGGATCGATCACCGGGGTCGAGAGGAATGCGTAGTTGTACGGGCGTGCTTCAAGCAAAGCCGGCCACATGAACATGACGCTGCGCTGTTGCAGGGCCCATAGGCCAACGAGCCGCGCAGGCTCGACGCCCTCTTCCCACGCCAGCAGCACGTGAACCACTGCGAACATGGTGTCGAGGGCCGCCTTCAGCGCCACAGGATTCATGAAGACGTTGCCGGGCGCACGCGCAATGAGATCATCCCACTGCGCCTTAAAATCCTTATCCGGCGATGCGATCGTAACCGAAATCATAAAAAGGACCCGCGACGCCTTGAAACAACTATCGCCGTCGGATTGCGGTACCGTGAAGGCAATGCGACGCGCTAATACGCGCTACGTAAGCATTAATGCTGCGGCAGCCTAACGCAGGCAAGAAGCAAACAATTAAAGCGTTAATAAACGCGTTTTCTCAGCATTAACCTCGCCGGCGATTCACCCTGTTTCATTCAAGCTTTAGTCGAAGTTGCAGTCGCAATGGTACGCTATCGGGAAAGAGGCGTTTCATGCGACAGGCGGATATTGCAATCGTTGGCGGCGGACTGGCCGGGTCGACGGCAGCGGCCATGCTTGGCCGCGCAGGCATTTCCGCGATCCTGATCGATCCGCACAACGTTTATCCGCCCGACTTCCGCTGCGAAAAACTCGACAGCCATCAGGTCGGCATTTTACGCAAGACCGGTCTCGCTGAACCCGTGCTGCGTGCAGCAACGCTCGACAACAACGTCTGGGTTGCCCGGCTTGGCCGCCTGCTCGACAAGCGCCGCCCCAGCGACCAGAACGGAATTTTCTACGACACGCTCGTCAACACCGTGCGCAACGAGATTCCTGCCGGCATCGAATTCATCGAAGCCAAGGTGACGGGGATCAAGACCAGCACGGAGCGGCAGACACTGACGCTGTCCAACGGCGAAGAGATCATCACGCGGCTGGTCGTGCTCGCCAACGGATTGAACATCGGCCTGCGTCATTCGCTTGGGATCGAGCGCGAAATCACCAGCCCGTGCCATTCGATCACCGTCGGCTTCAATCTTACGCCGGTTGGCCGCGACAAGTTCGAATTCCCGGCTCTGACCTATTTTACGGAAAACTCCGCCGCGCAGATGTCATACCTGACGCTGTTTCCGATTGGCTCTGTGATGCGCGCGAACCTGATGGTCTATCGGACCATGGAAGATCCGTGGCTGCGCCGCATGCGCCGGACACCGGAAGACGCCCTGCACGAGATCATGCCGCATCTGCGCGCGCTGACCGGTGATTTCAAAGTCGAGGGCGACATCAAGATCCGCCCGGCGGATCTCTATGTCACCAAGGGACATCTGCAGGCCGGCATCGTGCTGGTCGGTGATGCCTTTGCGACCTCCTGCCCTGCAGCCGGCACCGGTACGGGCAAGGTGTTCACGGACGTGGAACGGCTCTGCAACGTCTACATTCCCGCATGGCTCAAGACGCCGGGTATGGGCCTGCTGAAAATCTCACAATTCTACGACGATCCGGAAAAGCGGGCCTGCGACGAGGAATCCACGCGGGAGGCCTACAATCTGCGCTCCATGTCGATCGATACCGGATTGTCGTGGCACGTCCGCCGCTGGATACGCTTCGCCGTGCGCCTTGGCATGGGCCTGCTGCGCAGCCTGCGCGAGACGACGGCGGTCAGACGGACTGCCCAGCCGTAACAGTAACGAGGATTCAATCCTCGTCGTCGTCATCATCCTCATCGTCATCGTCTTCATCATCGTCGTCACCGACAGGTTCGTGCGACTTATGAAGCTGATCGTCCCACAGCTTGCGATAGGTGCCATTGGCCGCGAGCAGTTCGGCATGTGAGCCGCGCTCGATGGCCTTGCCGCCGCTGATCACGATGATTTCGTCCATCTCGACCACCGAGGTCAGCCGATGGGTGGAGAACAGCATGGTTCGGCCTTCCGCAACCTTGAACAGTGTGCGGTTGATAGCTGCTTCCGTGGTCTGATCGAGTGCGGACGTCGCCTCGTCCAGCAGCAGGATCGACGGATTGCGCACGATGGCGCGCGCAATGGCGATGCGCTGGCGTTGTCCGCCCGACAGGGTATCGCCGCGCTCGCCGACCACCGTGTTGTACTTCTGCGGCAGCGTCATGATGTAGTTGTGGATCTCGGCCTTCTTGGCGGCTTCCACCACCTCGGCATCGGTCGCGCCTTCCTTGCCGAGCCGAATATTTTCGCGGATCGACATGTTGAACAGCATGTTCTCCTGGAACACGACGGCCATGCCCTTGCGCAGGGAGTCGCGCGTCACCTTGCGGATGTCGACGCCATCGATCGTGACCCTGCCCTCGTTCGGCGGATAGAGACGCAGGATCAGGTTGAGCAGCGTGCTCTTGCCCGAACCGCTGGGCCCGACGATTGCAATCTTCTTCCCCACCGCAAGCTTGAGCGAGAGCCCATCGATCACCGCGGTGTCGCTGCCATCGTACTTGAAGACGACACGGTCGAAGGTGATGTCGTTGGTGATGCGCGGCAGGTCCGGCGCGCCCGGACGATCGGCGCCTCGGGTCGGCTCATCCAATAGCTCTTCCATGTGCTGCACTGAGGCCGACGCCTGGATGGCCACCGGAATGAAGTGCATGAGATGCGCGATGTTGTAGGAAATTTCCCAGAACGCGCTCTCAAAGGTGACGAACGTCCCGACCGTGATCTTGCCGATGGTTGCGAGATACGCACCGATCGCCAGCACGACGAGATGCAGCAGCAGCACGGACACCGTGACCGTGCGCTCCACCATGGTCGAGAGAAACGTCGCCTCCGCCATGGAGTGGCGTGCCCCCCGGTTGCGGAAGGCGAACCAGCCGAACGCCTTGCGCTGCAGGCCGAAAGCTTTCACGACCATCTGAGCGGCGACGTTTTCCTGCACCACGCCGAGAATGGCCGCCTCGTTGACCTTCTGCTCGTAATTGGCCTTGACGGCTTTCGGCGTCAAAATGCGCGGACCGATCAATGTGATCGGGAACACCAGCAACGCCACCACCGCAAGCTGCCAGTTGAGCCAGATCATCAGCCCGATGCCGGCGATCAGCTCGAGGAACGGCAACGCGGCGCTGTTCGCGAAATGCTTCACCGAGGATTCGTAGCCCGCCATGTCCACTGAAAAGCGCGACAGGATTTCGCCGCGTTTGGTGCGTCCAAAATAGGAAGCCGGCAAGTTCTGCACGTGATCGAACAATCGCGTGCGCACGTCCGCGATCATCGAGGCGGTCAGCCGCGCGTCCCAGCGCTCGTACCAGACGGCGACAATGGATGTGATGATGCCTGCGGCCGCGAGCACCGACAGGATCACGTAGAGCGCATGAAAATCTTCCTCACCGAGCGCGTCGTCGATCAGGTATTTCAAGCTCAACGGCATGATGACGTTGAACAGCGTCTCGATGAAAAGACCGATCGCCACGAAGGCGCACCACATCCGGTAGTGCTGCAGATGTGGCTTGGTGAAGCGCCAGACGGTCGCGAACGCGCCCGCGGCTTCCTTCGCGGTATAGGCGACGAGTTCCTCGTCGTCGTCATCGTCGTCGAGATCGTCGATGGCCGGCGGCTCAGGCAGCTCTTCCTCCACAGCCGCCAGGCGCGCCTCCTCCTCATCGAGCGGCTTGCCCTTCACAGGCTTGTCATTCTTTTTGGAGAAAGGATTGGTCGGCATGAAGTAACCGTCGCGCTGGATCTGACGTTCGTATCAGAATTGATTGCGATGGCTGGATATGCCGCCGCCCCCGAACGCGGCCAGCACAAGCGAATCCACCACTCGCTCACCGCGCAGCCACTATAGCGACGCCCGCCGCATTCGCCAAACCGTCAGCGATGTGGCGCGCGATCAGTCGTCGTCTTCGTCGTCGTTGACCTTGTCAAAGAACGAATAACGCAGGCTGTCGGCGTCCGCGTACCAGTCGCCCGGCCCCTTCTTGGCCGCCAGCGTCGCTTCCCAGACGGCGTCGGTGGTGTCGCGACGGTGCATCGAGAGATCGAAGCCGTTGCCGAAGAACAGTTCGGACCATTCCCACCAGGTCCCGAGCTTCTTCACCCCGCGCAGCAGATCGTAGCGGTCGATCACCGCCGGCACCATGTCGCTGGTCACCGAGCCGAACACGACCCCGCTCTTCACTACGCGATTGAGTTCACGCACCCCGCGCAACACCTGCTTGGGGGTAACATGGCACAAGCTCGTCTCGAACACGAAATCGAATTCGCCGTTCTTGAAGGGCAGCTTCGTCACCGATCCGAGCTTGTTGTATTTCTTGAGCGCCTTCGGCGTCTTGCCATGGATATAGCGGTTGTTTTCCACGCCCCAGGCATCGATGCCGCGTTCGCGTAGCGCACCGACGAGTTCGCCGCTCGCGGAACCTGCGACCAGCAACTTGTAGCCCTTCGCGCGACCCCAGACGATCTTGATCAGGTTCATCAGATAGTCGGGATCGGTGAACTGGCTCCAGACCTCGTCATACGGACCGACGTTGCGGTAATTCTCGAAATACGCGCGGTCGATCTTGTCCGACGGCACATTGCCGGTATCGCCGCGCTCATAGCGCAGCTTCATCATCTGCGTGACGATGATGTCGGTCGCGGCGTCCGACGAATCCAGCAGTCCGTTCAACGTGGAGTCGAACAGATAGTCGCCGACCACCACGAAGCCCGGATGCTCATACGGCTCGGGGTGATGGTTGGTCATCACGTCACGCGCCGGCAGTCCGCCGGGGATTGCGTTGACCGACGACAGCCAGCGGTGGATCTTGCCTTCCAGGAAGTGCTCGCGGGCATTGCCGAAAGACGCCGGCAGCGACTTCAGCGCCGCGTCGATCAGTTCCTTGTCGCTCAGATTGGCGAATGCGAGCGCATCCGAGCCAGGGATCAACCAGTTCAACACGCCATGCCGTCCGACATCGTGGCGCGCGCCTTCGACATAGACGCAGCAACCGCCGAACGCCTCGGACATCCACCATGCGCCCGGAACCTTGTCGCCCCAGAACGGCTCGTCGAACAGGATCGAGACCCGGAGGTAATGCGCGGGGCGATCGAAGTACGCGACGTGCTTGACCATCGAGTGGCGCAGCAATTCACCGTCCCAGCGCATCGTGGCCAGCCACGAGTGCGGCAGGCACATCACCACCAGATCGTGTTCCTTGGTGATCGGTCCCTTGCCATTCATCATGTTGATGGCGTAGCGACCGGAGTCGGCCTTGCCGACCTTGAGCACGCGGTGGTTCAACTGGATGTCGGCGTCGATCTCGCTGCGCAGGCCGTGGATAAGCTGCTCATTGCCGTTCTGGATCGAATAGAGGCCGATGTAGCCGTCCACATCCATCACAAAGTTCTTCAGCGCGTTGAGGCCGTTGGTATTGTGCGGTTCGGTCGCAATGTCGGAGCGCGCCATCACCTTGAGAAAACGCTTGGCGACCGGATCCTTGACCTCTTGGTCGAGCAGTTCCTCAGCGCTCATAAAGGCCCAAGGGTGTTCGTTGTCGTGCGCGCCGATGCCTTCGTAGTATTCGATCGGCGACACCATCTTGGCGCATTGCTTGCGGAAGTCCTCGATCGCCTTCGCGGTCTGCGGGCCGTACTTGCGGCGCATCCCGGGCACGTCATCGAGCAGCTCGCCGTCAAGCTGCACCTGCTCGGCATCCATCGGAATGGTCTGCAGCCCGAAATGCTGGATCAACTCACGCAGAGGATCCGGGCCGGTCATCGAGTAATCGTAGATCTCGGCCACACCCGCTTCATACATCGCAGGCGCGGTGTCGAACGTCTTGGTCAGGATCTTCCCGCCCAAGCGATCCGACGCTTCATAAATGGTTATGCGGCAGAGGGTCCCAAGTTTCTTCTTGAGATACCACGCACTCATGAGGCCGCCAGGGCCGCCGCCAACAATCGCAAGATCGAGCATGATGTCCTTCGCCCGCCGGTCCCCCGTTCGGGTGAAGACACGGTCTAACTCAAATTAAACAAAAGCTTTTTCCATCTGAAGGAAAGATGAACAAAGCGGGATTTGACAGTGAAAAATGTCAAAAATAGCGAGAAAGACGGCATTTACCCGCCTTTTGCGCCGATTAGGAGCCCGTTGGCGGTTCGGACACGGGAAGCGCCTTTCCGGCCAGCAGGCTGATCAATTCCTGCTGCCGCGACAGACCGGTTTTCGACAGCACCGCCTTGAGCTGGGTGCGTACGGTCTCGCTCGACACGCCAAGCGACGCTGCAATCGCGTCGATCGATTGCGCCTCGCCGATACCTCGTGCGACCCGCGCCTCGGCCGGCGTCAGGTCGAACAACCCCTGCAGCACCTGCGCCTTGGGCACGATCGCCCGATCCACCGGCGTCACCACCAGCAGCGAGGTGGCGCGCGTGAAGACATCGTGCGCCGCGCCGCACACGGGCAGCAGATGGAGAATCAGCGGCGAATGCCTCTCGGTTGCTGCAACGGGAATTGAGCTCACTGCGGTTCGCCCGGCCGTCAGCAGGCCCTCGCGAAGAGCGGCTGCGAGCAACGCATCCGCCGCGGTATCAGCGAGAACCAGCCGGTCGCGCCGATCCTGAAACAGCGTCGGCATCAATTGTTCGAACAGATGGTTGGCGGCCAGAAGCCTGCCCCCGCGAAACAGCACCGCGCCCGGCAATCCGATCGATTGCAGCGCATTGGCGGTGGCGACCGCGCGTTCAAGTCCGAGACGCGATGATAGCAAGGCCGCGCGCACGAGATGCGGGCGCAGGTCGTCAAATTGCTTCACCGTCGCGGCGGGGACCGGTCCTTTGTGATAGGCCCGCTCGAATGAAAAGATGATTGAGTCGCCGGACGGCGTTTCGACCATCGTGCCTGTCCCCCATCCGAGGCCATGCTTTCGGTAGAAGTCGCGGTAGACCGGGTCGTTATCCAGCTCCTCGTCCGTGAAGAGATCGTACTCGCTCACGAAACCTGGATAATTCGCGGCAGCCAACCGGACGGGACGTGTGTTCTTCTCCGCCCAGCCGTCGCGCACGAACTCCTCGAAGAGGGATCTGAGATTGGGCGACGTGATGCCGATGATGTGGTTGACGTTGGCGGTCAACAAAACCCCGCCGGCGCCATCAGCGGCGACCGACATTTCGTCGAGAACGGCCGGCCACTTTTCCGGCACCACCGCCGCTTCGTAGATGCGATCCGCCAGCGTTTCATCGAACAGGTTCGTCACGCGCACCACCCTGGAGCATCGTCGCTGTCCTCAAGAGCCAGAATAGCCAGGGTTGCAAAAAACGACAGTAACGTTTGCAAGTTGATCGTCATTGAATCAGACGGACGGACAAACCCGCCGTAAAAAAACAGGCCAGCTTGCGCTGACCTGCCGGAGGTCTCTCCCGCTATGCGAAGCCACGAACACCAAAATAATCGCCGCGAGACGATCGTGTTCAATGGCGGTCCAATATCAGATGAGTTTCAATAGCCTGCCCCAATGCGTCCACAATATCGGCTCGGTCAAAGAATAGGTGCAGCATATAAACGCTGTCAAAAAGTCACATCCCCCAAATGGGTGATCCTGCAGTGCAATATGACCTCTGCGGCAACTTGTCCTACCGCTATTTCGAGGCAAGCCGCGAGATCAGGGCGGCCAGTTCACTCTGACGCGAGACGCCGGCTTTCGAGAACACGCGCTTCAAAACTGACCGGGCGGTCTCCTCGGCGATCCCGAGTCTTTCCGCAGCTTCCTTGGGCGAAATCCCTGAACCGATCAGAGACGCGATCCGCGCCTCGCCAAGCGTGACACCCAGGACATCGCGGATCAGCGCCGGATCGGCGACGCCCGTCGCCACCGGATCGCTGACCAGAACGATGGCCCGCGCGCTGGCAAGAAACTCGTTAGATGGCTGCTTGGACGGCGGCAACGGCAGGACGTGAAGCACAAGTGGCCGCTTTGGCGGCTGGCGATGAACGAGAACCGGCGTCGTGTCCCACGACAGCGTATTGGGCGCCCCATCCAGCGCCCGGCGGATCGCCGCAACAGCGTCCGAACTCGTCGACGGATTCGCGAGCACCAGACGATCCTGCACAATGTTAAGTCCATCGCCCAGCAGCACCTCAGATGCCGCGTTGGAAAAGACGATACGTCCGAGCGAGTCCAGCGCGAAGACACCAATGCCGATGCGGGCCAGCGCGGCAGCGAGGCCCGTTTGAACGGACTGCGCGTCCATCAGGCGGATGCTGAGCCGCAACGATCGCTCGACATGCGGCGCCAGCCGCTCAAGGATTTTCAGCTCATCTTCGGAATACTCCGCCCTGCCGAGCGCCCGTTGGACGCTTAAAGCAACCTCGATGCGCGGATCAGGCGACACAATCGCCGCCGCAAAATACTTCAGCCCATGCCGCCGCAGCAGATCACTGTAAAACGGGTCCGTCTCTATCTCATCGGCAGTGAGAATGTCGCGGTCGGTGATGACATCGCGCTTGAGAAAATAGCCCCGCTCACGTGAGCGAAGTGCGCGGATGTCGCGCGTGCTCCAGTGCAGCGCGTACTCGGCGTTCACCGGTTCAAGCGATGGCGATTCAATGACGCCGAAGCTGCCATCGTCCCTTCCGTAAATGAGGATCGCACCGACATCGTCAAAGCAATCCGCAATCGCCTGCAACGTCACGGGCCAATGGGTTGGCTCGGCGGCCGCGATGTAGATCGATTCAATCGCTGCGATAACCGTGTCGTGGTGTTCCAAGTGATCCCCAACTGCGTGCAAAAAAACAGACCGAGGCTGTGAACTAACATGGTCTCCCGTCGCCGTGACCTCGGGCAATTACGGGGAACCGCGCAGGAAATGTCCCCGACGGTTTCACCATCCCACAAAAAAGGCCGCCCCGAAGGACGGCCTTTTCAGCATGAGTGATGCGCGCCTTGCGCGGCGGAACTATTCCGCGGGCGGCAGTGCCAACGGCTCCGGCTCCGGAGCGTTCGGCACAATCGCGGCCTGCTTCTCGCGCTCGTCGAGGATCAGGCGGTCGCGCTTGCTTGCGACTTCGCGGATCTTCGCCATCGATGCACCGGTGCCCGCCGGGATCAGACGGCCAACGATGACGTTCTCCTTGAGGCCTTCGAGCGGGTCCACCTTGCCGTTGACGGCAGCTTCGGTGAGCACGCGCGTGGTCTCCTGGAACGACGCTGCCGAGAAGAACGACCGCGTCTGCAAGCTGGCCTTGGTGATGCCGAGCAGCACAGGCGTTCCGGTCGCAGGCTTCTTGCCTTCGTCCTTCGCCTTCAGGTTGAGCGCATCGAACTCGATCTTATCGACCTGCTCACCCGAGATCATGTCGGTCTCGCCCTGGTCGGAGACCTCCACCTTCTGCAGCATCTGACGGACAATCACTTCGATGTGCTTGTCGTTAATGAGCACGCCCTGCAACCGGTAGACTTCCTGGATTTCGTTGACCAGGTAGGCAGCGAGTTCCTCGATGCCCTTGATCGCCAGAATGTCGTGCGGCGCCGGATTGCCTTCGACGATGAAATCGCCCTTTTCGACGATGTCGCCGTCCTGCAGATGGATGTGCTTGCCCTTTGGAATGAGGTACTCGCGGGTCTCCTCAGTCTTGTCGAGCGGCTCGATCGAGATGCGGCGCTTGTTCTTGTAGTCACGGCCGAAGCGGATCGTGCCGGCGATTTCCGCGATGATCGCGGCATCCTTCGGCTTGCGGGCCTCGAACAACTCGGCAACGCGCGGCAGACCGCCGGTGATGTCGCGGGTCTTGGCGCTCTCGGTCGAGATACGCGCAAGAATGTCGCCCGGCTTCACCGTTGCACCGACGTCGACCGACAGAATGGCGTCGACCGACAGCATGTAACGGGCGTCGCCGCCACGTGCCAGCTTCAGCACCTTGCCGTCCTTGCCCTTGATCACGATAGCCGGACGCAGGTCCGCACCGCGGCCCGTCGTACGCCAGTCGATAACCACGCGCTTGGCGATACCGGTCGATTCGTCGAGCGTTTCCGAGATCGACTGGCCTTCGACCAGATCCTCGAAACCGATCGTGCCTTCGACTTCCGTCAGGATGGGGCGTGTATACGGATCCCACTCCGTGATGCGCTGGCCGCGCTTGATCATATCGCCATCGTCGACCCGCATGCGCGCGCCGTACTGAATGCGGTGCGTTGCACGCTCGGTGCCGTCCGGATCCACAACCGCGACGACCATGTTGCGAACCATCGCAACAGTGGCGCCTTCGCTGTTGGTGGCGATCGCACGGTTCTTGATGACGATCTTACCGTCGAAGTTCGAGTCGACGAACGACTGCTCGTTAATCTGAGCGGCGCCGCCGATATGGAACGTACGCATCGTGAGCTGCGTGCCGGGTTCACCGATCGACTGCGCGGCGATAACGCCGACAGCTTCACCGTGGT
The DNA here is from genome assembly GCF_049747295.1 of Bradyrhizobium sp. SYSU BS000235. NCBI lineage: Bacteria > Pseudomonadati > Pseudomonadota > Alphaproteobacteria > Hyphomicrobiales > Nitrobacteraceae > Bradyrhizobium > Bradyrhizobium sp. SYSU BS000235. Next base: position 4,697,385 of record NZ_JBMHJM010000001.1, on the reverse strand, counting down.
TGACCGGCGTACCGCGAGCAAGATCGCGGCCGTAGCACTGAGCGCAGATGCCGTTGACCAGTTCGCAGGTCAGAGCCGAACGGATCTTCACTTCCTGGATACCGGCCTGATGGATGGCGTCGACATGCGTCTCCTCCATCAGCGTGCCGCGCTTGACGACAACCTTGTTGGTTGTCGGGTCACGCAGATCCTCGCCCGCGGTGCGGCCGAGAATACGCGAGCCGAGCGAGGCAACGACCGTACCGGCGTCGATGATCGCACGCATCTTGATGCCGAGGTTGGTACCGCAGTCATCCGCATTGATGATGCAGTCCTGCGCCACGTCCACCAGACGACGCGTGAGGTAACCGGAGTTCGCAGTCTTCAACGCCGTATCCGCGAGGCCCTTACGGGCACCGTGGGTGGAGTTGAAGTACTCCATCACCGTCAGGCCTTCCTTGAAGTTCGACACGATCGGCGTTTCGATGATCGAACCGTCCGGCTTCGCCATCAGGCCGCGCATACCGGCAAGCTGACGCATCTGCGCCGGCGAACCACGCGCACCGGAGTGAGACATCATGTAGATCGAGTTGATCTGCGAGTCGGCACCCTGGTCGTTCTTCTTGACGGAGGAAATTTCCTTCATCATCTCTTCGGCGATCTTCTCGCTGGCCTTGGACCAGGCATCGACCACCTTGTTGTACTTCTCGCCCTGAGTGATCAGGCCGTCGTTGTACTGCTGCTCGAACTCCTTCGCCATCGAACGGGTGTCGTCGACGATCTTCCACTTGCTGTGCGGCACGACCATGTCGTCCTTGCCGAACGAAATGCCCGCCTTGAAGGCGTTGTGGAAGCCGAGCGCCATGATGCGGTCGCAGAAGATCACCGTCTCCTTCTGACCGCAATGACGGTACACCTGATCGATCACGCCCGAGATTTCGCGCTTGGTCATCAGCTTGTTGACGGCGTCGAACGGCACCTTCTCGTGCTTCGGCAACACCTGGCCGAGCATCACGCGGCCGGCCGTGGTGTCGTACAAACGAGTGACGGTCTTGCCGTCCTCGTCGAGACCGGTCCAGCTATACTTGATCTTGGTGTGCAGGTGGATGACCTTCGAGTACAGCGCGTGCTCGATCTCCGCCATCTCGCGGTAGACCTTGCCCTCGCCGTTCAGGCCGTTGCGCATGATCGACAGGTAATACAGACCAAGCACGATGTCCTGCGACGGCACGATGATCGGCTGACCGTTCGCGGGATGCAGGATGTTGTTGGTCGACATCATCAGGACGCGCGCTTCCAACTGCGCTTCGAGCGACAGCGGAACGTGCACGGCCATCTGGTCGCCGTCGAAGTCAGCGTTGAACGCCGAGCAGACCAGCGGGTGAAGCTGGATCGCCTTGCCTTCGATCAGCACGGGCTCGAACGCCTGAATGCCGAGGCGATGCAGCGTCGGCGCGCGGTTCAGCAGCACCGGATGCTCGCGAATGACTTCGTCGAGAATATCCCAAACCTCGGGACGCTCCTTCTCGACCAGCTTCTTCGCCTGCTTCACAGTGGTGGACAGACCCTTGGCGTCAAGCCGCGAGTAGATGAACGGCTTGAACAGCTCGAGCGCCATCTTCTTCGGCAGACCGCACTGATGCAGACGCAGCTCCGGCCCGACCACGATGACCGAACGGCCCGAGTAGTCGACGCGCTTGCCGAGCAGGTTCTGACGGAAGCGGCCCTGCTTGCCCTTCAGCATGTCGGCGAGCGACTTCAGCGGACGCTTGTTGGCGCCGGTGATGACGCGGCCGCGGCGGCCGTTGTCGAACAGCGCGTCCACAGCTTCCTGCAGCATGCGCTTTTCGTTGCGGATGATGATGTCCGGCGCGCGCAGCTCCATCAGCCGCTTCAAGCGGTTGTTGCGGTTGATGACGCGGCGGTACAGGTCGTTGAGGTCGGAGGTCGCGAAGCGGCCGCCGTCGAGCGGCACCAGCGGACGCAGGTCCGGCGGAATCACCGGCACCACGGTCATGATCATCCACTCCGGCTTGTTACCGGAAAAGCGGAATGCCTCGACGATCTTCAGGCGCTTGGCGAGCTTCTTGTGCTTGATGTCGGAATCGGTCTCCGCCATCTCGGCACGAAGCTGGCCTTCGAGCTTCTCAAGCTCGAGACCCTTCAACAGCTCGCGGATAGCTTCCGCGCCGATCATGGCGGTGAAGCTGTCCTGGCCGTATTCGTCCTGCGCACGGAGATACTCTTCTTCCGACAGCAGCTGACGGTCCTTGAGCGCGGTCAGACCCGGCTCGAGAACGACGTAGTATTCGAAATACAGAATGCGCTCGAGATCCTTCAGCGTCATGTCGAGCAGAAGGCCGATGCGCGAGGGCAGCGACTTCAGGAACCAGATGTGCGCAACCGGCGCCGCCAGTTCGATGTGGCCCATGCGCTCGCGTCGGACGCGTGACAACGTCACTTCGACCGAGCACTTTTCGCAGATGATGCCCTTGTACTTCATGCGCTTGTACTTGCCGCAAAGACACTCGTAGTCCTTGATCGGTCCAAAGATGCGCGCGCAGAACAGACCGTCACGCTCGGGCTTGAACGTGCGGTAATTGATGGTTTCCGGCTTTTTGATTTCGCCGTACGACCACGACAGAATCTTCTCAGGGCTCGCGATCGAGATGCGGATCTGGTCGAAGACCTGAGCCGGAGTCGTCGGATTGAAGAGATTCATAATTTCTTGGTTCATCGTCTTCTCCTCGCGTGCCGATCGTCATCGGCAGCAAATTCGAAATTCGCCTGTCGTCCCACCTCGCGTGACGTTCCCGCAGGGTGGAATGCCCGGCTGAAAAGCCGGGCATGGAATCTTGATTACTCAGCAGCCTCGGACGTCGGCGCCGGACCCAGCTTGGAATTGTGCAGGTCGACGTTGAGGCCGAGCGAACGCATTTCCTTGACCAAAACGTTGAAGGATTCCGGAATACCCGCTTCGAACGTGTCGTCGCCGCGCACGATGGCCTCGTACACCTTGGTACGGCCGGCCACGTCGTCCGACTTCACGGTCAGCATTTCCTGGAGCGTGTAAGCCGCGCCGTAAGCTTCGAGCGCCCACACTTCCATTTCGCCGAAACGCTGTCCGCCGAACTGCGCCTTGCCGCCCAACGGCTGCTGGGTGACGAGCGAGTACGGGCCGATCGAACGTGCGTGGATCTTGTCGTCCACGAGATGGTGCAGCTTCAGCATGTAGATGTAGCCCACCGTCACGTTGCGGTCGAACTGGTCGCCCGTGCGTCCGTCATAGACGGTCGACTGACCCGACTTGTTCTGGCCGGCCAACTCGAGCATCTGCTCGATATCGGCTTCCTTCGCACCGTCGAACACCGGCGTCGCGATCGGCACACCGGCGCGCAGGTTGCGGCCGAGCTCCACCAGCTCCTGATCGTTGAGCGTCTTGATGGTCTCGTCCTCGCCGTAGACCTTCTTCAAGGTCTCCTTGAGCGGCTTGATGTCGGCCTTGCCCTCGGTCCTGCCATGGTAATAGGCATCGACCGCCTGCCCGATCCGCTTGCCGAGGCCTGCGCAGGCCCAGCCGAGATGCGTCTCGAGAATCTGCCCGACGTTCATGCGCGATGGCACGCCGAGCGGATTCAGCACGATGTCAGCATGCGTACCGTCCTCAAGGAACGGCATGTCTTCGATCGGAACGATCTTCGACACCACGCCCTTGTTGCCGTGACGGCCGGCCATCTTGTCGCCGGGCTGAATCTTGCGCTTCACCGCGACGAAGACCTTGACCATCTTCATCACGCCGGGCGGGAGTTCGTCACCGCGCTGGAGCTTTTCGACCTTGTCGAGGAAGCGCTGTTCAAGCCCCTTCTTCGACTCGTCGTACTGCTTCCGCATCGCTTCGATTTCGGACATCAACTTGTCGTTCGGCGAAGCGAACTGCCACCACTGCGACCGTGGATATTCATCCAGCACCGCACGGGTGATCTTGGTGTCCTTCTTGAAGCCCTTCGGACCGGCAATACCCTGACGGCCTTCGAGCAACTCGGCCAGACGGCCGAAGACGTTGCGGTCGAGGATCGCCTGTTCGTCGTCGCGGTCCTTGGCAAGACGCTCGATTTCCTCGCGCTCGATCGCCAGCGCACGCTCGTCCTTGTCGACGCCGTGACGGTTGAACACACGCACTTCCACGATCGTGCCCTGCACGCCCGGAGGCACGCGCAGCGACGTATCGCGAACGTCGGAGGCCTTTTCACCGAAGATGGCGCGCAGAAGCTTTTCTTCCGGCGTCATCGGGCTTTCGCCCTTCGGGGTGATCTTGCCGCAAAGGATGTCGCCGGCGCGGACTTCCGCACCGATGTACACGATGCCGGCTTCGTCGAGGTTCTTCAGCGCTTCTTCCGACACGTTCGGAATGTCGCGCGTGATTTCCTCCGGACCCAGCTTGGTATCGCGGGCCATGACTTCGAATTCCTCGATGTGGATCGAGGTGAAGACGTCTTCCTTCACGATCCGCTCGGAGAGCAGGATCGAGTCTTCGAAGTTGTAGCCGTTCCACGGCATGAACGCGACGAGCACGTTACGGCCGAGCGCGAGCTCGCCGAGATCGGTCGACGGACCGTCAGCGATGATGTCGCCCTTCTTGACGTGATCGCCCACCTTCACCAGCGGACGCTGGTTGATGCAGGTCGACTGGTTCGAGCGCTGGTACTTCATGAGGCGGTAGATATCGACGCCCGACTTGGTCGGATCGAGATCTTCCGTCGCACGGATAACGACGCGGGTTGCGTCGATCTGGTCGATGACGCCGGTGCGGCGTGCGGCGATCGCAGCGCCCGAGTCACGGGCCACGACGCCTTCCATGCCGGTGCCGACGAACGGCGCTTCGGCGCGCACCAGAGGCACGGCCTGACGCTGCATGTTCGAGCCCATCAGCGCGCGGTTGGCGTCGTCGTTCTCGAGGAACGGGATCAGCGCCGCGGCGACCGACACAAGCTGCTTCGGCGACACGTCCATGTAGTCGACGCGATCCGGCGTGACCTGCAGAACTTCGCCGGCGTGACGGCAGATCACGAGGTCGTCGGTGAAGCGGCCACGGTTGTCGAGCGGCACGTTCGCCTGCGCGACGTAGTGCCGTCCCTCTTCCATCGCCGACAGATAGACCACGTCATCGGTGACGCGGCCGTCCTTGACCTTGCGGTAAGGCGTCTCGACGAAGCCGTACTTGTTCACGCGCGCGAAGGTCGCGAGCGAGTTGATCAGACCGATGTTCGGGCCTTCCGGCGTCTCGATCGGGCAGATACGGCCATAATGCGTCGGATGCACGTCGCGGACTTCGAAGCCGGCGCGCTCGCGGGTCAGACCGCCAGGTCCAAGTGCCGAAAGGCGGCGCTTGTGGGTGATTTCCGACAGCGGATTGGTCTGGTCCATGAACTGCGAGAGCTGCGACGAGCCGAAGAACTCGCGCACCGCGGCAGCAGCAGGCTTCGCGTTGATCAGGTCCTGCGGCATGACGGTGTCGATATCGACGCTCGACATGCGCTCCTTGATCGCGCGCTCCATGCGCAGCAGACCGACGCGGTACTGGTTCTCCATCAACTCACCGACCGAACGCACACGGCGGTTGCCGAGGTGGTCGATGTCGTCGATTTCGCCCTTGCCGTCGCGCAGATCGACCAGCGTCTTGATCACCGAAAGGATGTCTTCCTTGCGGAGCGTACGCATGGTGTCCGGCGCATCGAGTTCGAGACGCATGTTCATCTTCACGCGGCCGACGGCCGAGAGGTCGTAACGCTCTGCGTCGAAGAACAGCGACTGGAACATGTTCTGCGCGGAATCGAGCGTCGGCGGCTCACCCGGACGCATCACGCGATAGATGTCGAACAGCGCGTCTTCACGCGTCATGTTCTTGTCGGCGTTGAGCGTGTTGCGGATGTACGGGCCGACATTGACGTGGTCGATGTCGAGCAGCGGAAGTTCCTTGTAGCCTTCCTCGTTCAGCGCCTTGAGCAGCTTCTCGGTGATTTCCTCACCGGCTTCGGCGTGGATTTCACCGGTCTTCGGATTGACGAGGTCCTCGGCCAGGTACATGCCGACGAGTTCATCGTCGACCATACGCAGCGCCTTGAGGCCCTTTTCCTGGAGTTGGCGAGCGGCACGAACGGTGAGCTTCTTGCCGGCTTCGAGCACAACCTTGCCGCTGTCGGCATCGATCAGGTCGTTGATCGTGCTGTAGCCGCGGAAACGGTTCGCGTCGAACGGCACGCGCCAACCTTCCTTGGTGCGCTTGTACTGGATCTTCTTGTAGAACGTGGACAGGATCTCTTCGCCGTCGAGGCCGAGGGCGAACATCAGCGACGTCACTGGAATCTTGCGGCGGCGGTCGATACGCGCGAACACGATGTCCTTGGCGTCGAACTCGATGTCGAGCCACGAACCACGGTATGGAATCACGCGCGCAGCAAACAGCAGCTTGCCCGACGAATGGGTCTTGCCCTTGTCGTGATCGAAGAACACGCCGGGCGAACGGTGCATCTGGGAAACGATGACGCGCTCGGTGCCGTTGACCACGAAGGTGCCGTTCATCGTCATGAGCGGAATGTCGCCCATGTAGACGTCCTGCTCCTTGATGTCCTTCACCGACTTGGCGCCGGTTTCCTCGTCGATATCGAACACGATGAGACGCAGCGTCACCTTCAGCGGCGCAGCAAAGGTCATGCCGCGCTGGCGGCACTCGTCGACGTCATACTTCGGCTGCTCGAATTCGTAGCGGACGAACTCGAGCTGCGAGGTGCCGGAGAAATCGTTGATCGGGAACACCGAACGGAAAACTGCCTGCAAGCCTTCGTCCAGTCGTCCGCCCTGGGGTTCCTGAACCATCAGGAACTGGTCGTAGGACGCCTTCTGAACCTCGATGAGGTTCGGCATCTCGGCGACTTCCTTGATGTGTCCGAAGAACTTGCGAACGCGTTTGCGACCGGTGAACGTCTGCTGCGCCATCGTGGCCTCTCATTTCGCCGCCTCTGGGTGGCGGCATCTTCCGGAGTGCGATGGGCACCGCCCCCCGGGTTGAATTGTCAAATCGTCCAAACTTCAGGCGCCTGCGGTTCCCGGCGGAATAATGTTCCGATCCGAATTCCAAGACGCAAAATGACGCGCGGGGCGCTGTAGCGCCCTGCCCGTCAAAACAAACTGTACGGACTGCAAAAGCCCGAAATTGCTCGTCTCCCAACGTCGCGCCTTGATCTCGGTCCCGGTATCAAAGGGCGATTCGTCCTTTCGTGCCTCCGCCTATATGGGCGGTTTTCGTAACAATTCGAGGGGGTCAATCATCGAACCGTCACACATTAATGTGTCCGGCCGATCGAGAATGACCGGCCGGAACAAATATCGTCGTCTTACTTGAGCTCGACCTTGGCGCCAGCCTTCTCGAGCTGAGCCTTGATCTTCTCGGCTTCGTCCTTGGCAACGCCTTCCTTGAGGGGCTTCGGCGCGCCTTCGACGAGGTCCTTGGCTTCCTTGAGGCCAAGACCGGTGATCGCACGGACTTCCTTGATGACCTCGATCTTCTTGTCGCCAGCCGAAGCGAGAACGACGGTGAAGTCGGTCTTTTCTTCAGCAGCAGCAGCACCGCCGCCGGCACCCGGAGCAGCAGCCACCGCAACAGCGGCAGCAGCCGAAACGCCCCACTTCTCTTCGAGAAGCTTTGCGAGTTCAGCAGCCTCGAGAACCGTGAGGCTCGAGAGGTCGTCTACGATCTTCTGCAAATCAGCCATTTTAACTTTCCTTCAGCGTATTAGTTCGAACCAGTTGAGATAGTGAATAGCGTTACGCCGCTTCACCCTTTGAGGCATATGCCTGAACCACGCGGGCCAGCTTCGCAGCAGGCGCGGTGGAGAGCTGAGCGATCTTGGTCGCCGGCGCCACAAGGAGGCCGATGAGCTTCGCGCGCAGTTCATCAAGCGACGGCAGCGAGGCGAGAGCCTTCACCGCGTCGGGATTCAGGACAGTGGTTCCCATCGCACCGCCAAGGATGACGAACTTGTCGTTCGCTTTGGCGAATTCGACGGCAACCTTCGGCGCCGAGACCGGATCGTCTGAAGTTGCGATCACGGTCGGCCCCTTCAACAGGGAGCCGATGGACACGACGTCCGTGCCTTCAAGAGCAATTTTGGCGAGACGGTTCTTCGAGACCTTCACCGAGGCGCCAGCCTGCTTCATCTGCTTGCGCAGGGTCTGCATCTGGGCAACGGTCAGGCCGGAATAATGAGCAACGACCGCGACGCTGGTGGTCTTGAAGACCCCGTTCAGCGACTCGACCGCCTCTTTTTTTGCCGCTCGTTCCACAGCAAGCTCTTTCCGGTTGGCGATCTACCTTGAGGTAGGACCGCCGGGTTGCACCGATCGTCCCACCCGCCTGGCCTCGAGACATTCATCTCTCAACACGTCGGGCACGACGACATTTCGGAAGCCTGCCCTCTCGCCTGACCGGCCTTGCGGCACGTTCCGACGAGGTGTCGAGGTTCGAACCAAATCCGCAGCCCACCACAAAACATGAGGCGGGATCACGAAATCCGGTTTTCACCCGTCTGTGCAGGGAATTAAGCCGACCTCTGATCCCGAAGGATGAAGGACGGCACCTGCAGTCTTGGACAGGATTGGAGCCGTCCCGGCCTTTTAAAACCGAGGGACTCCCCACTCGCTTTCGTCATCCCAAGCCAAAGTTTTCCGTTCCTGTGAGCAGTCCATGCGGAATGATCGACGAGGAATGGTCTCCTATTGGCCTGATTTTCGGAAAACGAGCACGGACGCGCCAGCGATAGCCAGCACGCCCGGAAAGGCTTGTTTAACGAGTCTGAACGGCGTTGCCAAGAGGATTCTGGGTTCCGAAAGCAGGTTTCGGGCCACCCGGGAGGTTTTTTGGCGTCCCAGCCGGATTTTTTCGCTTCCGACGTCACATTCCCCGCCCGTGGCTCGTCTTGGGCGCAGGAGGTCCTCATGAAGCGACTGATAGCAATAATCCTCGCGATCACCACCACCCTGAACGGAGTGGTCATGCTCGTCAATGGTCCGCTTTGGTACGCGAGCCTTCCGGGGGTCACCGACACCGGCCCCTATAACCCGCACTTTGTCCTGGATATCGGCGCGGCGTTTCTCGTCGCCGGAATAGCCCTCGGGGTCGGCACCTGGCGCCCGGCCTACTGGCCGGCTGCGGTGACGGGCGCGGCCTTCATCGCCCTGCACGGCCTGATCCATCTCGTGGCGATCGCCTCGGGCCATAGCCATCACACCACCTTCGATCTTCTGGCGATTGTCATTCCGTCCGCCCTCGCTCTCTATTGCGCCATTCCCGACAAAGGAGTTCATCTTGCGTAGATTCATTATGCGCCGTGTGCTGCGCGCCTTCAGCAAGCGTTACAATTACGATGCCGGTTATCTGGAGCTGATGCTGGACGAGGCGCCCTCCGCGTTCTTCAAGTTTGCAAAGATCGCAGCTGTCTCGCGGCATCGCGAGATCGTTCCCGTTGAAGCCTACTTTGCGGCCAAGCTCGTCGGCGCATTGAAAGAGGATTGCGGTCCCTGCGTGCAGCTCGTGGTCGACATGGCGCTGGAAGCAGGCATGCCGAACAACCAGGTAGAAGCGGTATTGCGCGGTGATGTTTCAGCCATGACCGGGCCGACAGCTATCGCATTCCACTTCGCCGGTGCCACAGTGCAGCGCTCCCTCGACGCAGACGGATATCGCGACGTCGTGCGTGCCGAATGGAGCGATAAGGGCGTCGTCGAATTGACCCTTGCGCTGACCATTTCGCGGGTTTTCCCAATGCTGAAGGCCGGGCTCGGATATGCAGCGCTCTGCCGGCGCATCAGGGTGGAAGGGCACAATGTCGACGTCATCAAACAGGCAGCGTGACGCCGATCCGATGGCGCCCTATCGCGGGCGCCTGCTCGGCCTCGCCTACCGTATGCTCGGCAGCCACAGCGATGCCGAAGATGTCGTGCAGGACGCCTATCTCCGGTTTGCGACCGCGCAGGGCGTCCTGAACCCCGAGGCGTTTCTGGTTACGATCGTTACCCGCCTTTGCCTCGACCGCTTGAAGAGCGCGCGCGCCCGGCGCGAGATCTATGTCGGACCATGGCTGCCCGAACCTGTGTTCGACACCGAGGGCCTGGCGCCCGATGCAGCGACAGAACTTGCAGACGACCTGTCGTTCGCTCTGCTGCTGGCGCTCGATCGGCTGTCGCCGCTGGAACGCGCGGCCTTCCTGCTACACGACGTGTTCGACACGCCATTCGTCGACATTGCGCGCGTCCTCGAGCGTAACGAGGCAACCTGCCGTCAGCTCGCGGCACGTGCCCGGCGCGCGGTGCGGGACGAGCGCCCCGCTCCGGTCGCCACGCCTGACACTCATGCGCGACTGCTTGAGGCCTTTGGTGAGGCAGTGCGCAGCGGCGACGTCAGCCGCCTTGCTGCGCTCCTGCGTGAAGACGCGATTGCCATCACCGACGGCGGCGGACGCAAGACCGCGGCCCTCAACCCGGTGATGGGCGCCGAAAAGGTTGCACGCTTCTTCATCGGGCTCGCGTCGAAGATTGGCGGTCACGATCTGCGCGTCGACCCCCGGATCATCAACGGCACGGTCGGTGCCCTCGTCTATCTCGACGGCGAACTCGATCACACGCTCACGCTTGCGGTGGACGGCGAGCGGATCGCCGCCATTTATCTCGTGCGGAACCCTGACAAGCTGCAGCATGTCCCGGCAACGCCAGAGCATTAGAAGTCAGAACGCATCCGCCAGCTCGGCGGCTCTGATCTTGGCGGCCGCAACCGTATCGACGGCGCGACCATCCCACGTGTGCTCCACGCTGAGCGTGACGACGTCCCGAACGCCAATGAACCTCAGCCAGAAGCTGACGTAGTCGCTCACGTGCGCGAATCCGGGTTGATCGAGATGGCTAATTCCCGCGTCATCACTTTGCCCGCGGACATACACAACGAGGGCCTTATCGATCGCCAACGATGGTCCGTAGTTCTTCCCATCGAAGGTGAACAGCATGTTCCTTTGGCAGGAAAGATCGACAAGCTGCTTGAATTTATAAGGGTATGAGAAATTCCACATCGGGACGCCGAGGACAATTCGGTCCGCGTTCTTGAAGCGTGACGCGAGGCGCTGGATGCTGTCCCACGTCTCCTGTTCAGTATCCGACAGCGGAGTGCCGGACACGCCCTTGTATTTGGCGCCGATGGCTTCGGCGTCGAACTCCGGAAGCTGCTCATTCCAAACGTTCAACGTATCGACGACCAGATCGGCCCGCCGTTGACGGTATGCAGAGAGAAACGTCTCGACGATCGTTGTCGACACGGAATCCGACCTCGGAGAGGTCAGTATGCTCAAAAGCCGCACTTTCAATCCTTTCAACCGCCCTGGTGGACGGCGTGATCGCCGAACCACCGATTCATCGCGCCATCTGATTCAATCAGACGTTCACCGGGTAGCGCAGCGCCTTGCCGGCAAAGAACGCATCGAGATTGGCCAGCACGCAGCTCTGCATCGCGACGTGGGATTCGATGGTGTGGCCGCCGACATGCGGCGTCAGCACGACTGTCGGGAATTTCGTCAGCGCATCCGGCGCGTGGGGTTCGGTCTCGTAAACGTCCAGACCGGCACCCGCGATGACATTGTTTTCAAGCGCTGCGACCAGCGCTTTCTCATCGATCACGGATCCGCGCGAGATGTTCACGATGGTCCCCTGCGGACCGAGCAGCTTGAGGATGTCCGCATTGATAACGTGTTTGGTGTCGGCACCGGCACGCACGGCGACCATCAGGATGTCGGCCCATTCGGCCAGCGAGGCGAGACTCGAATGGTACGCGTACGGCACGTCGTGCTTACTGCGGCTGTAATAAGCCACTTCCGTTTCGAATGCCGCGCAGCGCACAGCGATCTTGCGGCCGATCTCGCCCATGCCATAGACGCCGATCTTGCGGCCGGTCATGCCGGGCTGTGGCCTCATCAGCGGTGACGGCTGCTTGTTGAACCATCGCCCGTCGCGGACATAGGCATCCGCCGGCAGCAGGCGGCGGGTTGTCGCCAGCATCAGCGTCATGGCGAGGTCAGCGACCGACGCCGCATTCGCCGCAGGGCTGTTGCCGACGACGATGCCACGCTTCTTCGTCTCGTCGAAATTTACCCCGTCATAGCCGGTGCCGTAGCAGATGATCGCGCCGAGCGACGGTAGCGAGTCCAGCACCGCGGGCGAAAGGCCCTGGCCACCGGCGGTAATCAAGGCGCGAACGCTTGCAAGCTCGGCTGCAGAAAACGTCTCGATGGGCGGCTTTCCCATGCCGTCCAGCAGGTCGTAGTGCTCGCCGATGCGCACCAGTTGAGCCTTGGGAAACCGCGAATAGATCAGGACTTGCTCAGGCATTTCTCAACTTCCAGCAGAACTTTAAAAGAAAAAGGCGGACCAGGTTTTGCCTGCTCCGCCTTTGCATTCATTTACCTAGCGCTGCCTGGTGATCAGGACATCACGCTGTTCGGCTCGACCTTGACGCCCGGGCCCATGGTGGACGAAACCGCCACGCGCTGGACGTAGGTGCCCTTGGAGCCGGCCGGCTTGGCCTTCACCACCGCGTCAGCCAGTGCCTTGATGTTCTCAACGAGCTTCTCTTCCGAGAACGACGCCTTGCCGATACCAGCCTGCACGATGCCGGCCTTCTCGACGCGGAACTCGACGGAACCGCCCTTGGCACCCTTCACGGCCGAGGTGACGTCCATGGTCACTGTGCCGATCTTCGGGTTCGGCATCATGCCGCGCGGGCCGAGCACCTTACCGAGACGGCCGACCAGCGGCATCATGTCGGGGGTTGCGATACAACGATCGAAATCGATGTTGCCGCCCTGCACCTTTTCAACGAGGTCTTCAGCGCCGACAACGTCAGCACCGGCAGCCTTCGCCTCTTCAGCCTTCGCACCGCGTGCGAACACGCCGACGCGCAGGGTGCGGCCGGTGCCGTTCGGCAGCGTGACGACGCCACGAACCATCTGGTCGGCGTGACGCGGATCGACGCCGAGGTTCATCGAGATTTCGATGGTTTCGTCGAACTTCGCCTTGGCGCGTTCCTTCACCATCTTCACCGCGTCGGCGATCGGATAGAGCTTCTCGCGATCGATACCCTCGCGGGCCTTGACCAGTTTCTTGCCAACAGCCATGACCGCTTACCCCACCACTTCCAGACCCATCGAACGGGCAGAGCCCTCGACCATGCGCATGGCCGACTCGACGGTGTCACAGTTGAGATCCTTCATCTTCTTCTCGGCGATTTCGCGCACCTGCGCCGAAGTCACCTTGCCCGCCTTGTCGCGGCCAGGAGCCTTGGAGCCGGACTGGATCTTCGCCGCCTGCTTCAGGAAGTAGGACATCGGCGGCGTCTTCATCTCGAAGGTGAAGGAACGATCCGCATAAATCGTAATCACCACCGGAATCGGGGTGTTCTTTTCTTCCTTCTGCGTCTGGGCGTTGAACGCCTTGCAGAATTCCATGATGTTGAGACCGCGCTGACCAAGCGCTGGACCGATCGGTGGCGACGGGTTGGCCGCACCGGCCGGCACCTGAAGCTTCAGGTATCCGGTCACTTTCTTTGCCATACTTAACTCCTCTAAGCGGCCCGGACCATTCCGGACCTTTCAGGGACCGTGGTGCGGTTCGGCAGATGACTGGCGATCATCGGCCTCCTTCCACGGGTCTTGGGGCAAGCTTGCCAGCCGCCCTTTTTGCATGGCCGGACAGGATCCGGCCATCACAAAATCGGCACACGCGATCAGACGACCTTTTCGACCTGACCGAATTCCAGTTCCACAGGGGTCGCGCGGCCGAAGATCGACACCGCAACCTTCACGCGCGAACGCGTCTCGTCGACTTCTTCCACGACGCCCGAGAACGACGCGAACGGGCCATCGGCCACGCGCACGTTCTCGCCCACCTCGAATGTGACCGAGGTCTTCGGGCGCTCTACGCCTTCCTGCACCTGATGCAGGATGCGCATGGCCTCAGATTCGGAAATCGGCATCGGCTTGTTTTCCGCGCCGAGGAAGCCCGTCACCTTCGGAGTGTTCTTGATCAGATGAAACGCCTCGTCGGTGAGGTTCATCTTGACCAGCACGTAGCCCGGGAAAAACTTGCGCTCGGCGTCGACCTTGCGGCCGCGGCGCACTTCCGTGATTTTTTCGGTCGGAACGAGCACCAGCTCGAACAATTCTTCCAGCCCGCGCTGCTTGGCCTGCTCGCGAATGGATTCAGCGACCTTCTTTTCGAAGTTCGAATAGGCGTGAACGATGTACCAGCGCATGCTCATTGGTCAGGTCCTGCGCGCATTAGCCGTGAATGCTAAGAATGTAGGTGATAAGGAGGCGGATAAGCTGGTCCGACACGAAGAAGAAGATCGACGACGCCGCCACCATGATGAAGACCATCACCGTGGTGATCATGGTCTCGCGGCGGGTCGGCCAGACGACCTTCGAGGTCTCCGAGCGCACTTCCTGCAGAAATTTGAACGGGCTGGTAGCCATCGTCTTTGATCCGCGTCCGTAGTGCCCGAAATCGTGTTCCAGGCGTCAGCCAATGTCAGGAATCCGGACAGCCCTCTCGTGCGCCCAACCCTCTTTTGAAGGATGAGCCGTCAAGCGGGCTCGATTGTCCGGGGATGTAATGCCGCGCTGGAAATCCGAAACGGGCCAGCAGCAGGTGTCGGTTATCTACTGCGGGACCGGTAGAAGGTCAAGGTATCGGACCGCCGCAGGGCGGAATATAGTCCTTGAACCGCCCCCCGCCCCTCAGCCCGACATTACTATATACGCGCAACCCACCCAACGACGCGTCCACTGACTGAGACACCTCAGCCACCGAACGCATAGTTCAAACCGACACGCCCACCATAAACCACGACATTGTCCTGGCCCGCCTGCGCGGTGATTGCCGCGAGGCCCGTCAGGCGCGCATCGAGATGAACTGTCGTCCCAACCGTCGCAGTAGCCCAGTCCCGCCCAAGCTGGACGATCGGCATCGCATAGCCCGGAAAGACGCCCGTCGTCAGCGCGGCGGTCACTGTCTTCGCGGACGTGTCGATCAACTCATGATTCCATGTCACCTGCGCAAACGGCCGCCAGATGCCGTAGTCGAACGCCGCGCGATAGCCGAGCGACGTCACGGCCGATTCGCGTCCGATGTTGCTGAAGGCAAGACCGGTGAAGCTGCCGCCGCTCTCGACAAAGTCGTTGATCCGAACCGTCTGGAATTCGATACCCGCGACGGGGCCGTGCGTGATCGCACCGATCGTGAAGTCATAGCCGGTCATGCCGGCGACGGAGAAGTTCCCACCGCTTGCCTTCGCAAGATTATTGTCGAACGCAATGCCGAGCGGCACGACACGATGCACGTCGTAGTTCAGGAAGCCATAGCTGAGCACGGCAGTGGCCCAGACCGGCCCGCCGCGCACTGCGCCATAGACGCTGAGTGCAACCTCCCTCTCCTTAAAGCCACCGCCGGATGAGAACGTCGGCGACTGATCGCCGAGGGTAAGCGCGGCACCAACCAGAGCATTGCTCGCCCATGTATAGGTGGCGCCCAACGTGCCCGAGATCGGCGTGCTCGGATCGCCGGGAAATCCGGAGCGGTTATCGATCTTCAGCGACGACATATCGCCGTTGAACCAGATATTGAAGCCGGGCGTGGCGCGCTGCATCGACAGATCGATCTGTTGCTGGATGCCGCCGTCGACACTGCGCCGGAATTGGATCGCATTCTCCGCGAGAAACGAGATCTGACTTGGGGCGACCAGAAGGCTGTAATAGTAGTCAGCCTGAATCTTCTGTCCCGCGATGCTCAGGTGCAGGTCGTCCGAGAAGAAGCTGGTTTGCTGCGCATTCGCGGATGCCAGGTTGGCCACGGATGGTGTCGGCGTCGTGCTTGAGATGCAATAGAGACCGTATCCCGAATAAGCTCCCGGAGGCGGCTGGCACGCGGATGGAGACGGAGACGTCAGAGTGCCCGGCAGCGCGGACATAAACCCAAAACGCTGCGGATTGGCCATGACCGCCGCACGCATAGCGACGAAGTCAGCCGGGATGAACTGAACCCCTGCGGCCGCGAGCTGACCGTAGATTTCCTTGTTCATGAAATCACCCGAGATATTCGGGATGATGATGTACCGCGCCCCCTTGTCGTGCAGATTGATCACGGCCGCAGTGAACGCATCAGCCTGCGTCTTCAAATATGAAAAGTACGCCGGCGTCTGAAAGCCGAACGTATTGGTCGCGAAGCTGATATCGTTGCTTCCCGCGCTGACGAGATAAAGCGCGTTTGGGTTGGCGACGCCGCCGGTCGAGGCCAAATACAGACTGAACTGCTGGAGAATGGATGGGCTTGCCGGTGCGAGAGTATTTGCACCGCTGACGCGAGCTCCCGAGACCGCATAGTTGGTGCCGCCGCCCGGTGCATTGAACGGACGCGCCGTCAGACCGAAATAGGCCGCCAGGAAATCGGAGTTCATCAAGCCGGTCGACGGCGTCATGGCCCCGCCATTCGCCCGCGCGGCGGCGAAGTGGAAGTCGCCCTGATTGTTGTATTTGAAGTACCCGCTGTCGATGTTGCTCGGACCAATGCCGATGAACTGGTCGAAGGTCTGGGCTTTTGCAGACGACACAATAAATACGGCGCACAGCGCAACGATCAGCGACCTCGCCACCCCCGCAACGGAACCAGCCCGTTGCCACCCATTCCCCACCACGCCCACGTCCCCTCAACGATTTCCTTGTGGCGGACCGTGTGGCAGTCCGGGATTCGGGCCATCCCCCGATTGGGTGATCGTTGGCGAATTTATTTGTGGCAGAAAATCCGCGCGCGTCAGCCGCCCGACTTGAGCCGCAGAATCATTCGCCGCACGAGATTCAAAACCTCGGACTGACGCTTGGTGCCGGTCCGGCGGAAGATCTGCTTGAGCTGCGATCGCGCCGTCTCGTACGACACCCCAAGGCGATCTGCCGCCTGCGGCAAAGGCGTATCAGCTTCCAAAAGTGCAAGAAGGCTTGCTTCGGCCTTGGTTAGTCCGAGCACCTGACGCACTTCATCGGCCGGCGCAGGCGGTCTGTCGCGGAATGGGTCGACAATGAACAGCAAGGCGCTTGCGCAATTGAACACCTCGGTCACCGCGCTGCGCAACCTGACGCCCTGGATCACCAGAGGCGTGCTCGACCGTCCACTGATGATGACGCTTCGCGGATGCTTGAGGAACGATTCATCGGTGGCGAAACACAACTCATGAATCAGCTTGCGCAGTTCCTTAGTCTCTTCAGGCTTAAAGCACGACAGATCGCCCCGGCTGAGCAGAAGGCGGTCGCCGATATAGGCCTCGGCCTCCTTGTTGAACTGGAAGACCTTACTCGACCGGTCGAGAAGAATGCTGGCGCAGCCAAGAAGCGCGAATGCTTCATTCATGCCAGCCGCCCGGCCGAAGGAAAGATGACGTGACAGCAACGCGGCTTGGTTCATTGGAGCCGCCAGTTGAATAAGCTGCTTCTGTTCTGACTCATCAAACAACCCCGGACGGTCTCCGCGTTGGAGAATGAGGCACCACTCGTCCTCGCCGGTGTTCACACCGATCCCCATCGACCAGTTGCAGTCGTAGCGCGCGAGAAATCCGCGATAATAGTCGGAGGACCGCAACTCGCCGGATGACGCAAAATCCTGATCGACGAAATAGCCCTTGGCCCGCATGGTGGGCAGCCCTCCCTCCCGCTGATCGCGGAGATGCCAGCCGTCCCGGAAATATTCACCGAACCCTTCGGCGAGCGAACTCGAATGCGGGAGGTTTGGCATCCGGCCAAGAACAGGGATCAGCGCCGCCCCGGTCGAATGACTGAGGCGCGCCATATCGTCCATCGCCTTCCCCCATAACGAGGGATCGAGCGCCGCCTCCATGAGGCTGCGGCTGAGGGCTTCGAGGTCAGAGGAATGAAGTCGCATTCGGCCTGGCGCCGGACAACCGTCACGCGGCTATCCTGGAAATCGATGTTGTCCGCCACCTGACCATCGGGACCGTCAACGCGTCGTCAAGCCTCCGTGAAATTCGTCACACACGGATTTTTCGCTGTATTTTCAATACGCTGAAGATGGTACCAGAGCGGTTCGGAAGGCGGCGACATACTTGTCGCGCGCTGCCTTGTAGAGCGGGCTGGTGGACGGGCCCCCTCGCCGCGCCATCATCTCCACGGTGAAGACCGGCTTCAACTGCTGGGAAAGCACTGCAGCCGCGTGCGCCTCCTGATGCCGTCCAGCCATTTCGAGCGCGGCGGCATATAGGGCGTGAATTCGGGAGATCGTTCCGTTCCCGGCAATCGCCATATCGAGATAGGCCACAGCCCGATCGGCATGCCCGGCCACCAATGCGGTTTCACCCGCGATGTAGGCGGTCTCCGCGGCGCCAATGTCTGGGAGCAGGTTGGTGACCGCGGCCTCCATCTGCTCATAAGCCTCGTCAAACCTGCCGAGGAAGATCTTGACGTGGGCGGACTGCGCGGCCGCATTCCAGTGCGTGCGGTCCAGATAGAACGCGCGTTCGAAGTCAGGCGCGGCCTGCTCGAACCGTCCCTGCAGCTTGTTGAGCATGGCTCGGCTGAAGGCGACCTCGGCGAGATTGGGCGCCTGCTCCCGCGCCCGTGTGAGCAGCGTCTCGGCCCGCTGGATGTCGGCCTTCCGGTCGGGACTCTGGACGCGCGCAACCCGCAAGATCAAACAGTCCGACAAGCCCAGCAACGCATAGAGCTGGTCGGGATCGCGCGCGAGGACCGCCTCGAACAATGTGATCTCGGCGGGATCACTCTCGCCGACGCGTGTCCGTATCCGCGACGCTTCGGCCCGCCATAGCAGCGCCGGGATGGAATCCGGCTGCGTGGATGTGAGCGCCTTGGCGCGATGAATGGCGATTTCCGCATAGATCGAGCGGAAAAACTCGCGGGCGAACTTGATGGTCGATTGACCGCTCAACATCATCGGCGCAGACCAGACGCTGACACTGGTTTCAGAGTCAAACAGGCTGACATCGGCATGAAGGCCGTCCGCTGTTTGCGCGAGGCGTGTCTTTACTACGTACCTCACACGCAATGCCCTGCCGACCGCAGCCGGATTTCGCAATGTCATGTTTTCAGGAAAATCAACGATGGACAGGCGATTGCTACGCGCAACGGCCAGCCGTCCTTCCGATTCGAAAGCACGGGCTTGATCATTCAGATCGCCCTGCCCCGTCGAACTTTCGAACGGCAGCACCACGACCGACGCGCGCCCATTGCCCTCGCCAACATATGAGACCGGCCCGTAGGCGGTATTCCATGACTGCGCGATGATCCAGCCGCCTCCCACGATGAGGCCGACCATGATTGCCGCCGCGAGCGCCGGTCGCCATCGCGTCTTGGATTTACGCGAAACTTGCGACGGCTCAACACGTGTCTCCTCCGGCACGACTGATGCAGCAGGTTGCGCAGTGTCCGGCTCTTGTATGGATGGTTTTGATGCCTGACGAAGCTGATCGATCAGACGCAACGTCGCCGGTTCAGGATGAACGCCGAGTTCCTCCCGCAACAGGACACGAAAACGCTCATACCGCATCATCGCGGATGCGCGGCCGGACACGATCGCTTCCTCCTCGATCACCAGCCGATGCGTTTCCTCACGCAGCGGATCAATCGCGGCGAGACGATTTGCGAAAGTGAGAGCCT
Source organism: Bradyrhizobium sp. SYSU BS000235 (assembly GCF_049747295.1). Taxonomy (NCBI): domain Bacteria; kingdom Pseudomonadati; phylum Pseudomonadota; class Alphaproteobacteria; order Hyphomicrobiales; family Nitrobacteraceae; genus Bradyrhizobium; species Bradyrhizobium sp. SYSU BS000235. The sequence goes on along the minus strand of NZ_JBMHJM010000001.1, from coordinate 4,677,643 downwards.
CCTGATGTCTGTTGAGCTGAGCGAGACCGCGAATCAAGCGATCGAAAACCGAAATCGCGGTGTCGCGCGAGCGCGCCCGCTCCTGATGCAACCACGCATCGAAATCAGATTCACCGATATCGAGCCCCGTTCCCAGATCGTCGCGATAGAGCGCCGCCAGTTGCGCGACCTCGGAGACATCGGCATCCGCCGGTACGTTGATCAGCCGATCTCGATCGACGGCAACAACTTCAGGATCGAGTCTGACCTGTTCGTCGTCGAAGACGATGATCTTACCGGCCTGTTCGGGCAAGCGGCGAAAATTGCTGAGCAACTGCCTCAGGCTTTGGCGGGCCTGCTCTTCGGCACTGCTGCCCCACAACAGCGAAGCAAGGCGGCGGCGGGATTCCGAGAAGCGTGGCGCAGCGGCGAGATACACCAGCAAGGCGCGCATCTTCGCGCTCGACACCGGGAGTGACGCACCCGATTGCCGACTAACCAGTTCGAAGTTGCCCAATACGCGCAACTCAAAGGGGGCGCCCGTTTCAAAAAGGGCGTGATCGCGAGGCGTTTCCGTCGGCGCCATTATCATTGCATTTCAAAAAGAGCGGGCCGAGTCCGTGTGTATTATAATACCCGAGCACGATCCAGTGGCGACGGCGGGTTTGATCACATCACGGGAACGCCAGTCATCCCGCTATGTCCGGTTTCCTCCTTATGTTCCTGACGCAGAAATGAGTCTACAGACAGCAGCTTTTAGCCTGGTTGCTTTTTCTGCTTGGCCCGCGCATCGGCAACGGCGTGTACGAAGCCGTCGTAAGTGAGAGCCTGGTTGACCCTATAGGGCCCGATCAGAAAGCCGGGTGTTCCCAGAAAGCCGATGGCTGCGCCCATGGCGATGTTGCGCTTGAGGAGCTTGCCGATCTCCTCAGCATGCCCGTTGATGTCCGCGTCGAGCCGATCCATGTCGATACCGGTTTTGCGCACCTCCTCGATCATGCGCTCCTGCGAAATGCCCTCGCCCGGGATGCTCATCAGCGCATGATGAACGTCGAGATACTTCCCCTGATACTTCGCCGCCAACGCAATCCGCGCGCCGATGATCGACGTCGGCCCGAGGATTGGCCAGTCCTTGTAGACCAGCCGGATCTTTCCATCGGTTTTCACAAGGCGTTCGAGATTTTGCGCCGCCTTTTTGCAGAACGGGCAATTGTAGTCGAAGAAGTCGACGATCGTCAGATCGCCATTCGGATTGCCTGCCGTTGGCGCTTCCGGGTCATGCAGGATGTCGTCTTTCGAAATTTCGTTGTCATCTGCAAAAGCAACCGACGGCAGGATCAGCAACGACGTTGCGGCGAGGCGCAGGAAGGACGCGCGTGAAATCAGGTTTTCCATTTGAAGTCTCCAATTAACGAAAGATGATGGTTCAAGCGCGCAGCGCCTTGGCGACCTGGGCAAGGAAAGCATTGACTCCGACGGCGCCGATCACACGCGCATTTGAAATTTCCGATCCTTCCGGATCGAGGAAAACAATGGTCGGCGGACCCACTACATCGAACCGCTGCATCAGCTTTTTGCTGGATTGATCGACACGGGTCACATCCGCGCGGATCAGGACAACATTGTGCAGCTCCTGCAGCACCGCCGGCACCGAGAGCACGTTACGCTCCATGACCTTGCACTCGACGCACCATTCCGCCGAGAAATCGACCATGATCATGCGGCCCTGCTTGCTGGCCACTGCGATTGCACGATCAAGCTCGGCTTCGCTGGAAACCGTCTGGAAATGGCTGTTGTCCGCGCCGGCGACCTGGGGCCGCGTAACAAGACCCACCGCATCCAGCGGACGCAGCGTCTGATACCGCGCGCTCGCAGCACCAACGAGCAACACACAGCCGTAGAGCATGGCGATGACACCGGCCGTTCGGAACGCCATGCGCGGCGTGGTCCATCTCGACTTGAAAATGTTCAACGCGCCAAGCGCAAAGCCGATTGCAATGAACAACGCGCCCCACGCCGCGGCCACCGCCGCGATCGGCAGCACGCGCGACGCCATCCAGATGGCAAGACCGATAAAGATAAAGCCAAATGCGGATTTGACATGCGCGAGCCACGGCCCGGATCGCGGCAGCACCTTCGCGCCGAGAATGCCGAACGCGAGCAACGGAATTCCCATTCCCACACCGAGGGCAAACAGCGCCGACGAGCCACGGAGAACATTTCCGGTCTGCGCGACATAGATCAACGCAGCCGCAAGCGGTGGCGTGACGCACGGACCGACGATGAGTGCCGATCCAAATCCCAGCAGCCCTGCTCCGCTAACCGACCCGCGATTGCCTGCCGCCCCGGCGAGCCTCGTCGTCCAGCTTTGGGGAAGCTGCAACTCGAACAGCCCGAACATGGAGAGCGCCAGCACCACGAAGATCAGGCTCATCAGCAGAATGGCCCATGGCGTCTGCAGGACCGCCTGCAGGTTCTCCCCGGACCACGCGGCGAAGGCGCCGAGCATGCCGTAGGCCGCAGCCATCGCCAGCACATAGGTGCCCGACAGAACCAGGCTCCGCCCCATCGATAAACCACCGCCCGTGCGGGCCAGCATACCCGACAGGATCGGCACCATCGGAAACACGCATGGGGTGAACGATAGCAGCAGGCCGAACCCGAAGAACGCCGCGATCATGGGAATATATCCGCCGTCGAGGCTGATGCTTGCGGTGCCAGATTCGCCTCCCGTTTCAGGTTGTGCTGCCATAGGCACCGCTCCTGCGGATTCATACTCGACGGGGCGCGTGCTCACGCCATTGTGTTCGGCTTCGGAGGGATCGGTCACCGCCAGCGTTTCGAGATCGATCGCTTTTGTAATAGGCGGATAGCAGAGGATATTCTCTGCGCATCCCTGATAGGTGACCTGGATTGTTCCACTCTTGGGCAAATCCTCCATGGCAACGGTCGCCGTTGCCATGCCGTGATAGACCTCGGTCAGCCCAAACGTCGGATCATCCTTCATATCCCCACGGGACAAGGTCATTTTTAACGGCTTACCGTCGCGTGTCGCACCGATCCTCTCCCGGTACAAATAATGGCCCGGTGCGATCGACCAGTTGAGCTCGATCCCGGTTTCCTCGTCGAGTTGAACGCTGAGCTTGAAAACCTCGTCCGCCGGGCGGGGGCCGGCGGCGAATGCAGCACGGGAAACAAGCGCAAATATCAAGGCAATGAACGTAACAAACCGCAGCGTGCGCACGTATGGCATGGCGTACCTTCTGTGAATGACGGGCGCCATGTGAATTGTCCACCTTAAGCCAGCCTTAAGCCTGGAACATCATCTGAGCCCCCGGTTGGGGATTAACCGTTCATGCGAATTCTCGTTGTCGAAGATGATCCAGTGCTGTCCGACGGGTTGCGTGCCGGCCTTGGGCTATTCGGAGCGACCCTTGATGTCGTGTCGAATTGCGCCGACGGCCGCGCAGCGGTGGCATCGAGCGAGTTCGATGCGCTGGTTCTCGACCTGATGCTCCCCGATGGGTCGGGGCTCGATCTCTTGATGGAGATGCGCGCGGATGGCGACCGGACACCGGTGCTGCTGTTGAGCGCGCAGGACGAGACCGCCGATCGCGTGAAGGGCCTCGATGCCGGCGCCGACGATTACCTCGGCAAACCTTTCGACCTCGACGAACTGGCCGCGCGGGTGCGCGCCATCGGTCGCCGACAAACGGGTCGTGCTTCCCCTTTTCTCTCCCATGACGGCATCGTGCTCGATCCCGCGCAGATGGCGGCGAGTGTGAGTGGCGAGCAGATCCGGCTGTCGCGCCGCGAGTTTGCAATCCTCGCTGCTCTCATGCGGCGCCCCGGCGCAGTCATCTCAAAGGACGATCTCGAAGCGCGCCTTTACGGCTGGCAGGAAGAGATCGAAAGCAACACCGTGGAAGTGCACGTTCACAAGCTGCGCGCAAAAATCGGCAAGCACAGGATCGAGACCGTGCGCGGCCTCGGCTACCGCATGAAACTGGACGCCGCATGAATTCGCTGCGTAGCCGGCTGTTTGTCATTCTCGTCGCCGCCACCGGCCTGATCTGGTTCTTCGCTGCCGGCTGGATCTACGTCGGCGCAAAGCAGGAGGTCGAGACGGTTCTCGATGCGCGACTGCAGGAGGCAGCGCGCATGGTGTCGTCGCTGGTGCCGAACGGCATGCCGTCCGCCGGACAAGGCCCGACCTCGAACCACGTGGTCGACATTCCAAGCTACGAGCGGCAATTGTCGTGTCAGATCTGGTCGCTGGACGGACAACTTGTCGCGAAGTCCAGCGGCGCCCCCGCGACGAAATTCAGTGACACCCGCGCGGGCTTCTCCGAGCGTAAGATCGACGGCGAAACCTGGCGCGTCTACACCATCGAAGATCACGCCAAAGGCATCCGCGTTCTCGTCGGCGACCGATTGAGCTTGCGGGACCATCTTGTGGCAGAACTGATCAAGGGCCTGCTGGCCCCGACACTGTTGATGATTCCGCTGCTCGGCTTTCTGATCTGGGTCAGCCTTGATCGCGGACTAAGACCCTTGCGTCTCATGGCGGACGGGCTGCAGGCACGCGACGCCGACGACATGAGCCCGGTCGATGTCGGACCGCTCCCGAAGGAAATTCATCCGGTCGTGACGTCCATGAATAGCCTGTTTGCCAAGGTCCAGGCGGCACGACAGCACGAGCGCGAAATCACGGCCTTCGCCGCGCATGAACTGCGCACGCCATTAGCCGGCCTGAAGATGCAGGCGCAGATCTCGATGGCCGCGTCTGACAAGCCGACGCGCGATGCAGCGTTGCGGCAGATCGTGATCGCGGTCGATCGAACCACCCGGCTGGTCCGCCAGCTTCTCACCGTCGCCAAGCTCGACGCCGTACAACAGGCAGAGCCGAACGCGGACATCAATGCAGGCGCCGTGGTGGATGAAATCGTGAGTGCTCTCCCCGCCACGAGTGCCGGCATTCAAGTGGTCGTTGATCCATCGCTTCGGCGCACAGTGATCAACACCAACCGCGAACTCCTGACGCTTGCCATCCGCAACCTGCATGAGAACGCACTTCATCATATGCCGGAGACCGGCGTGATCCGTTGGTCAGCGGCAACGACCAGCGACGAACTGGCTATCTTTGCCGAAGACGAAGGCCCGGGCATTCCGTCCGATGAACTCGCTCTCGCCACCAACCGGTTCTTCCGCGGCCGCCACAAAAGCACCGTCGGCAGCGGCCTTGGCCTCTCCATCGTCGATCTCGCCGTGAGAACCAGCGGCGCACGGTTGAGCCTGCAAAACCGAAGCGACAGATCAGGTTTGCGGGCTCAAATCATCTGGCCCATCAGTCGCGCCGTTGGGCAAAGCGATTCATCCGGCGAATATATCCATGACAGCGCGACGCTTCGCCTCAAGGCTGCGTCATAGCACCGATCGATCAGCCTTGCGACGCGAGGTGAGAAACCGATCAATTGACAGCGGCCCGGCTCCGCCCATGATGAGAGCAACAAGTCCCGCGAGATAAAGCAGATCGGTCTCATATCCCGGCTGGCCGAAATGCGCGCCGCTCTCGGTCACGGACTGCAGCTTGATCGAGCTGAAGCCATTCGGCAGATGCACGGTGAAAATCGCCACCAGCAGGACCACCGCCATCGGAACGCTGACAAGCGGAAGCAACGCGCCCACGAAAACGGCGAAGCCGCCCACAAGCTCGATCAAAATCGTCAGCCACGACATCATCCAGGGCATGGGAACATGCAGCGCATGAAGTATGCCCGCGAAGGAGTCAGATCCTCGCGCCAACTTCGCATAACCGTGCTGCATGAAACCGAAGCCGACGATCATCCTGAGTGGAATTGGATACCAGGCGGATTGAAGTGAAGCTGTGAGAGCGTAGTAGCGGGTGACAAGCGAGCGCATATGAGAGTCCAGTCTTGACGGGATTGATGGGCCTGATCCGGATCACGGGATCAGGCGCAAAGACCGGACCAATGCGAGCTTAAAGCAGACTTAAGCGAATGATGCGTCGGCCTCACACTTGTTCAATGACGCGTGACCTATCCATGACAATCCGCAGAGGAATACTGAGAGCAGACATGCGCTCCGTGCAAGACAGTAACACCCGTGTGCGCGAGTGACACACGTGTGCGTTCTTGCACGATTTCGCTTTTTCGACATCTAAGCTTCCACCTCACCGACAGATCGAACGTTCGCGATGCGGTCCCCGCGCCGCGATTCACTTTTCTCAACAAGAGATCCCGACATGCCCGCGATGGAAATTGGAATTGACAGCTTCGCCATGCTCCCGCAGGGCCCGCAACCGGGTGACCAGCGACTTGCCGCGGCCGAGCGCATGGAGCAGTTGCTTGCGGAGATCGAGACCGCTGACCGGGTCGGCCTCGATATCTTCGGTCTGGGCGAACATCACAGATCGGAGTTTCTGGATTCCGCACCAACGCTCATCCTTGCGGCTGCGGCGGCACGGACAAAATCGATCCGTCTCACCAGCGCCGTGACGGTGCTCGGTGCGGCAGACCCTGTGCGCGTCTTCCAGCAATTCGCAACCCTCGACCTGATCTCGAAGGGCCGCTCTGAAATCGTTGTCGGCCGTGGCTCTTCCATCGAGGCGTTCCCGCTGTTCGGTTACAGCTTGAATGACTACGACGATCTGTTCGCCGAGAAGCTCGACCTGCTGCTGAAGGTGCGAGGCGCCACCGGCATCGAGTGGTCCGGACGGTTCAGGCCCGCGCTGCACGGACAGGGCATCTACCCGCGTCCGCTGCAAGACAAGCTGCCCATCTGGCTTGGCGTCGGCGGAACGCCGCAATCATTCGTGCGCGCCGGCATGCTCGGCCTGCCGCTGATGCTGGCGGTGATCGGCGGACGTTACGAGCAGTTTCGCCCACTGGTTGATCTTTATCGCGAAGCCGGTCAGCGCGCGGGCCATCCGCCGGAAACACTGCGCGTGGGATTGCATACGGTCGGCTTCGTCGCCCCGACATCGACGGAAGCCGCAGACATCTTCTATCCCGGCTGGGCGCAGATCATGTCCGTGATCGGCCGCGAGCGCGGCTGGTCGGCACCGAGCCGCCGCGACTTCGAGGTCATGCGCAGCGACAAGGGCACGTTCCTGATCGGAGATCCGGATGAAGTGGCCGCCAACCTGATGCGCGCGAACGCCATTCTCGGCGGCCTGTCGCGGGTCACGTTCCAGATGAGCACGGCGTCCGCCGATCACGAGGCCATGGCTACCGCCATTACCCTGCTCGGCGAGAAGGTCTCGCCTGCCATCCGCTCGGTGACTGCGTAAGCCACCTCCTCGAACCGGTTGATCCCACGCGGGTTTCACGGAACGGTGAAATCGCTGAAACCCGCGTCATATTGGCCGGGTTATATCGCAATGCCGCCTGCGCGATTTGCCGGATAGCGCCTTGCCCGGTATGAATTGGGTCCACAAGTTACCCGAGGCAGAAGATCCAACCATGGTCCAGGCCATCAAACGCATTTCGCTCGCCCTATTCGTCAGTCTCTGCATCGCGTCTGTCCTGTCTGTCGCGCCTGCGCTCGCGCGTACCGTGACCGACTCCGCCGGGCGGCAGGTCGATGTCCCCGACACCATCTCCCGGGTGTTTGCAGCCGGGCCGCCGGCCTCGACGCTTCTTTATGTGCTGGCGCCGGAGAAAATGATCGGCTGGGTCCGCCCCCCGCGCGACGCCGAAAAGCCGTTCCTGCTTCCCTCGGTCCGGGACCTTCCCGAACTGGGGCGCCTGACCGGCCGCGGCGACACGCTCAATCTCGAGCGGCTGCTGGCGGCGAAGCCGGACATCATCATCGATTTCGGCACCATCAACGACACGTATCGATCGCTCGCGGATCGCGTCCAGTCGCAGACCGGCATTCCCTATCTGCTCATCGATGGCCGCTTCCAGAACACCCCCGCAGCATTGCGCCTGCTTTCGGGTGTACTGGGCGTGAGGGAACGTGGTGAAGCACTGGCCTACGCCGCCGAACAAACCTTTGCGCGTGTCGACAAGATCATCGCCGAAATCCCCGCTGATAAACGTCCGCGGGTCTATCTCGCGCGCGGCCCCGAAGGGCTTGAGAGCGGATCGCGCGGCTCGATCAACACCGAGATCATCGAACGCGTCGGCGGCATCAATGTTGTCGAGGGATTGCGCGAGAAAGGCGGCATCGTCAACGTCTCGCCCGAGCAAGTGATCGCCTGGGCGCCGGATACCATCATCACGCTGGATCATCGTTTCCAGAAGGCCGTACATGCGAAGAGTGAGTGGAAGCCGGTCCCGGCTGTTGCCTCAAACCGCATCTTCGTGGCGCCCAACCTGCCCTACGGCTTTATCGACTCGCCGCCGTCGATCAACCGTCTCGCCGGCCTGACGTGGCTGCTCTACAAGCTCTACCCCGACAAGACGCAAGGTAATCTGCGCGACGACACGCGGGCTTTCTACAAACTGTTTTATCAGGTTGAGCTGACGGATGCGGCGCTCAACACCTTGCTTGACGGTTCAGGAGGTTGAAACGCAGCCTTGCGCACCGCAACCACGATCGTTCTCCTCTTCGTTCTTCTCATCGCCATTGCGTTGATCGCATCGGGTATCGGCCCCTACCCGATCGCACCGCTGACCGTTCTCGATGTGCTGACCCATCGCCTGTTCGGCACCAGCGCTGACGCGACGCTCTCGACTATTCTGTTCAACATCCGCCTGCCGCGCGTGATTGCCGCGGGTTTCGTCGGCGCCGCGCTCGCCGCTGCGGGTGCCGCCTATCAAAGCCTGTTCCGCAATCCACTGGTCTCGCCTGACATTCTTGGCGTCTCCACCGGCGCCGGACTGGGTGCGGTGATCGGCATCCTGCTCGGATTGCCGGTGTTGATCATCCAGCTGTTCGGATTTGCCGGCGGCATGGTCACCGTGATGATCGTGGTGGCGCTGGCACGTACGCTGCGCGGCAGCGGTGATGTGCTGGTGCTTGTGCTGGCCGGCATTGTGGTCGGCGCACTCGCGGGCGCTGCGATCTCTCTCGTGAAAGTGCTCGCCGACCCCTACGACCAGTTACCCGCCATCACCTTCTGGCTGCTTGGCAGCCTCGCCGGCGTGAAAGCCAATGATGTGGCGGCCACCGTACCGGTTGTTCTGATCGGCCTTGCACCATTGATCCTGCTGCGCTGGCGGATCGGCGTCCTCTCCCTCGGTGACGATGAAGCCCGCGCGCTCGGCGTCAACGTCGAGCGCATCCGCGTTATCGTGATCGCCGCGGCAACGCTGGTGACCGCAAGCGTCGTCGCGATCTCAGGCGTCATCGGGTGGGTCGGGCTGATGATCCCGCATATGGCGCGCATTCTCACCGGACCACGGTTCGATCGCCTGCTGCTTGCATCGATCCCGCTTGGCGCCGCATTCATGATTGCCGTCGATACGCTCGCCCGGGCGGGTGCGCGCATCGAGATCCCGCTCGGAGTGCTGACCGCTGCCATCGGCGGTCCGTTGTTCGTGTGGCTGCTGGCGCGTAGCCGCAAAAGGCTCGTGCCATGACGACGCTCGAAGCGCGCAACCTCGCCATCGGGTACGGATCGACGACAATCGCGAGCAACCTGAATCTCGCTCTCGCTCCGGGCACAGTGACATGCCTGCTCGGCCCGAATGGCGTCGGCAAGACCACCCTGTTCAAGACATTGCTGGGCTTGATCCCGCCGATCAAAGGATCAGTGCTCGCAGGCGGTGAAGACATCACGCAGATGAGCCGGGAGCGGATCGCGCGCCAGATTGCCTATGTCCCGCAGGCGTCGCCTTCGGAATTTGCCTACACGGTCCTCGATCTGGTCATGATGGGACGCACCGCCTATCTCGGCGCCTTCGGCACCCCGCGCAAAGCGGACTACGACGAAGCCGCACGCGCTCTCCATTTGCTCGGCATCGGCGCCCTTGCCGAACGGGATTCAACGCGCATCTCCGGCGGACAACGGCAGCTCGCCTTGATTGCAAGAGCCCTCGCCCAGCAAGCCAACGTCATCATGATGGACGAACCGACCGCGAGCCTCGATCTCGGCAATCGCAGCCTTGTGCTCGACACCATCAGCAACCTGTCCGCCAGCGGATTGACCATCGTACTCTCCACCCACGAGCCCGAGCACGCCTTCCTCGTGGCGGATCAAGTCGCGATTCTCGGTCGCGATCGTTTCGTCACGGGAGCCCCCACAACGACGATGACCTCAGACGAGTTGTCGCGGCTTTACGGCCTGCCGATCACCATCGAGCAAACCTCATCGGGACGATCGGTCGTCGTTCCCGGGAAAAAGCATCAGCCTATTTGAACGCTTCACATATCGTCTGGTGCTGATCGCTCGCAGAGATATCTGCGTGCTTGGACACGGCCTTCCACCACGCATGCAACGAGGCGCTCCGGCATGGCAACTTCACGCTCATGCCGCCGGAGAATTTGATCCAGTGATGGAAGCGAAGGTCTGGAACTGCGATCAGCACCGGAATGTCGAGGCTGAGAGCCTGTTCGACCAGGAACAGAAGCCCCTTGCCTTCCTGCTCATGTTTTCCGAACCGGTTGATGATCAGCAGATCGGCGCCGTCGAGTTGATCCGCGATCTGGCCCCCGGCCCGCATCAGCCGGTCAACATCCAGACGGCACCCCCTCGCGCAAGTGCCGAGGTCCTGAAACAACTGAAGCTGCTCACCATTGTGCAGCATCATCACAGAGAGTTCGACATCGTCCGTGCAGTGATGCCCGAGCTGGACGAGACCGACGACGCGATGACCTTGTGCGATCAGATCATCCGCGAAACCGCGGAGTAATGCGTCGGGTGTCTCATGCTGCTGGTATACCAGGGCACCGAGATCGCATTGGGCATCGAAAACCCCGCATCCCGACTGCGGCGAACGGGAGAACGGTTCCGCCGGCACATCATGCGCATAAGTCACCACGGCATCATTCCTCTGCTGACAAACCTGGCCGAACCGTTATATCTTTTTATGTATATCGGTCAAAGCAGGTGCGTTTCACTTTTTCATGCGCACTTGCGCGGTATCTCCACGGCAAGAGGGGCGTCCCGCAGCGTGTTCTCTTGACACCTCATGGTCCAGCCGCAAGGCTGGACCATTTTTTATGCCGTGAGACAGAACGCGCGAAAACCGAAACGCGACCATTCCCTGCCGGACCGGGCTGGACGGCCTGCGTGATTTCGTTATATTTATGTATATATATCGTGGAGTTTCGATGACATGAAAATCGAAAGTCAGACCCTGACGACGTGCGACATCACGGCCGACGGCCGCAACATCTCGTTGGGATTTGTCGACAGCGGTGGCCAGACCCGGGCGATTCATTTTCCGATCGAACAGGCAGGTTCCCTTGCCATGACCCTCCCCGCGCTGATTGAGCGAGCGCTGAAGGTTTCATTCGGCGACGAAACACTCCGCTACACTTACCCGCTCGGCTCATGGAAATTCGAACACGCGCAGGATCATGCGCAAGGAATCGTAACGCTCAGCACCACCGACGGTTTCAGCGTTAGCTTCTCGTTGCGGCAGCGCCAGCAGCATGAGCTTGGTGAAGCGCTGGTGACCTACCCGGCGCCGGACAAAGCAAAGTTCATGAATTGATGACCGCAGGCGATCAGCCGGCTGCGCGGCGTGATCGTCCGATATCGGACTTAAGCGCCATGAGATCCTTGCGAGCCGCGGCCTCTGCCGCCTTCTCGATCCGCCGATAGCGCTCGACCAGCGAGATGCCGAATGGCGTGAGCGCCGCACCGCCCCCATGCTTGCCCCCGGTTTGCCGTTCGACCGCAGGACGACCACAGATGGTGTTGATTTCATCCACCAGATCCCAAGCGCGCTTGTACGACATGTTCAGCGCCCTGCCCGCGGCCGAGATCGAGCCGCAACTCTGGATGGCTTCCAATAGCTGGATTTTGCCTGGACCTATCCTGGCGTCGGAATCGAGATCGATCCGTAAACTCAATGAAGGCGTCTGGGATGGTTTCTTCATTGCACGCTGGCTCTCGCGCGACCGGCGTTCCCAATGCCATGTGTTACGGCTTCGGACCGGCCAAGCTAACAATAGTCTGTATCCGCTGCAAAGCAACCATCCGACATGCCACGCAGAAGTCCTCCGCACGCAATTCCGGTTGATTTCCATCGCCTATTTCTGCAGCAATACGCCCTCCGGATCCTATCCGGTAAAACAAGAGGAAACGTCATGGTCAATCGTATGCAGTTCTACATCGACGGCGCGTGGGTCGATCCCGTCGAGAAGAAATCGATCCCCGTCGTCAATCCGGCGACCGAAGAAGCGATGTACGACATCGCGCTCGGGTCAAAGGCCGACGTGGACAAGGCGGTCGCAGCTGCGCGCCGTGCATTCGAGACCTTCTCCCAGACCAGCCGCGAGGAGCGCGTGGCGCTGCTGACCCGCGTCATCGAGGTCTACAAGAGCCGCATCAAGGATATCGGTGCGGCCATCTCCGACGAAATGGGCGCTCCCCTGCCAATGGCGGAGAAGCTGCAGGCCGGCGCCGGCCTCGGCCACCTCAGCTCGACGCTCGAGGTGCTGAAGAGATATGAATTCGAAGAGCCGGTCGGATCGGCCATGGTCGTGCGTGAGCCGGTTGGCGTCATCGGGATGATTACGCCATGGAATTGGCCGCTGAACCAGATCGCCTGCAAGGTGGCCCCCGCGCTTGCCGCTGGCTGCACCATGATCCTGAAGCCATCGGAATTCACGCCGTCGTCCGCGTTGATTTTCGCCGATATCCTGCACGAGGCAGGTGTGCCGAAGGGCGTGTTCAACCTGGTCAACGGTCTCGGCCCGGAGGTCGGCGCCGCCATGAGCGAACATCCCGACATCGACATGATCTCGTTCACCGGCTCGACTCGCGCCGGCATCGACGTGGCCAAGCGCGCGGCACCGACCGTGAAGCGCGTCAGCCAGGAGCTCGGCGGCAAGTCGCCGAACATCATCCTGGAGGATGCAGATCTCAATAAAGCCGTCGCCGGCGGCGTGGCCCACGTCTTCAACAACTCCGGCCAGTCGTGCAACGCGCCGACCCGGATGATCGTGCCGCAGTCGAAGATGAAGGAAGTCGCCGCCATTGCCAAAGCGGTTGCCGACAAGACCAAGGCCGGTGATCCCCGCGCCGAAGGCACCACCATCGGACCTGTGGTCTCGCGCATCCAGTGGGACAAGATCCAGGCCCTGATCCAGAAGGGCATCGACGAAGGCGCAACCCTCGTCGCCGGTGGCCCCGGCCTGCCCGAGGGCGTCAACAAGGGCTACTACGTCCGCCCCACCGTCTTCGCCGACGTCACCAACGACATGACCATCGCCCGCGAAGAAATCTTCGGGCCGGTGATTTCGATCCTGGGCGCGAAGGATGAGGACGATGCGGTGAAGATCGCCAACGACACGCCGTACGGCCTCGCCGGTTATGTCTCGGCCGGCAGCGTCGAAAGTGCGCGCAAGGTCGGCCGCAAGCTGCGCGCCGGCAACGTCAATCTGAACGGCGTGCCGAACGAACGGACCGCACCGTTCGGCGGCTACAAGCAGTCTGGCAACGGCCGCGAATGGGGTAAGTTCGGGCTCGAGGAATACCTCGAGGTCAAGGCCATCGCCGGCTTCAACGCCGCCTGATCATAAGAAGCCAAAAGCGGCCTCGAACGGATGTCCGTTCGAGGCCGCTTTTTTATTCCGCGCATGCGGCTCGAAATGCCGATTGACATGAACCGCGGCTGCTCAGTATGGATGCAGCCATGAACAACAACCGGACAACCTTCCGCGCTGGACTCCGTCGTCGCTCTTGTGACGATGCCGGGTCGCGCCATGTCCGACGACGATGCTGAACGCTTAAAGATCAGTATGTCTTCAAGGAGGCCGCACCCGCAGTGCGGCCTCCTTGCGTTTGGGCCGCCTGCTTCTTTCCAGCACAGGAGCCCAGCATGACTGCAGCACATTCGTACGACGCGTTAATGGATATCACGCCCCGCCCGCCGATCGTATTCGTTCGCGGCGAAGGCAACTGGCTGTGGGACGGTTCCGGCAAGCGTTATCTGGACTTCGTGCAAGGCTGGGCGGTGAACTGCCTCGGACATTCGCCGCCTGCAATCGCCGAGGCCTTGGCACGTCAGTCAAGAACGCTTTTGACGCCGAGCCCAGCCTTCTACAACGCGCCAAGCCTCGAATTGGCTCAGGCGCTCGTCAACAGCAGTTGCTTTGACCACGCGTTCTTCACCAACTCAGGCGCCGAAGCCATCGAGGGCGCAATCAAGCTCGCGCGCAAATACGGCGCGCTGCATCGCGACGGCGCCTACGAGATCATCACATTCGACGGCGCCTTTCATGGCCGCACCTTGGCTGCGATGTCGGCCTCCGGCAAGAAGGCATTCGAACCGCTGTTCGAGCCGAAAGTGCCGGGCTTTCCGAAAGCCAAGCTCAACGATCTGGACTCGGTCAAAGCGCTGATCAACCGGAAGACCGTCGCGGTGATGCTGGAACCTGTTCAGGGCGAAGCCGGCGTCTGGCCTGCGACTGATAAATTCCTGCAAGCGCTGCGCGAGTTGACGCGACAATATGGACTGCTGCTGATTGTCGATGAAATTCAAACCGGCATCGGCCGTACTGGGAAACTGTTCCACTACCAACACGCGGACATCGCGCCCGACGTGATGACGCTTGGAAAAGGCATCGGTGGCGGCGTCCCGCTCGGCGTTCTGCTGGCGACGACATCCGCCTCCTGTTTTGAATACGGCGATCAGGGCGGCACCTTTAACGGCAACCCGCTGATGTGCGCGGCAGGCCTCGCCGTTTTGCAACAAATCGATCAGCCGGATTTTCTGCAACAGGTCGTCGATAACGGAGCCTTTTTCGTGGACGAACTGGAACGGCTTTCCGCGCGGCATGGACTTGGCGAGGTGCGCGGTCGAGGTCTATTGCTGGCCCTCGATCTCGAACGCCCTATCGGACCATCCATTGTCGCGGAAGCCTTGCGAGATGGCCTCCTGCTGAACGCACCGCGCCCGGAGACGCTGCGCTTCATGCCGGCGCTGAACGTCACGCAGTACGAAATTGCCCAGATGATTTCACAGCTCGATGCCATCCTTGCCAAGCTTGGCGCCGAGGTGACGCATTAGCGTGACAACTTGAGTCCGCGAATGTTGATCGCAAACACATGCGGCTTCGAACGGGTATCCGTTCGAAGCCGCATTTTCTATCGCGCCAGACCTTATTCGAAGCCCGCGACGTGATGCGGCTCGTACGGCGCTTCGAGCGAGGCGATTTCATCATCTGTCAGCTTCAGCGACACTGCCGCGACCGCATCGGTCAGGTGGTTGGCCTTCGATGCACCGACGATCGGCGCGGTGACGCCATCGTGCTGCAGCACCCACGCCATCGCGACCTGCGCCCGCGACACGCCCCGCGCCTTCGCGATCTCCGCAACTTTCTCGATGATGACCTTGTCGGATTCCAACGAACGGCCATAGAACGTCTTGCCGAACTGGTCGGTCTCCTGACGCTCACTGGTCTCGTTCCAATCGCGCGTCAGACGGCCGCGCGCCAGCGGGCTCCATGGAATGACCGCCACGCCCTGATCGATGCAGAGCGGAAGCATGTCGCGCTCCTCTTCGCGGTACAGCAGGCTGAGATGGTCCTGCATGCTGACGAACTCGGTCCAGCCGTTCAGCCGCGAGACGTACAGCGCCTTGGCGAACTGCCAGGCGTGCATGGACGATCCGCCGATGTAACGCGCCTTGCCCGCCTTCACGACATCGTGGAGCGCCTCCATGGTCTCCTCGATCGGCGTTCCGTAGTCCCAGCGATGGATCTGATAGAGATCGACATAATCAGTGCCGAGCCGCTTCAGGCTGTTGTCGATCTCGGACATGATCGCTTTGCGCGACAGCCCTACCCCGTTCGGGCCAGGACGCATGCGGTTAAAGACCTTGGTCGCCAGCACGATGTCGTCGCGCTTGGCAAAGTCCTTCAGTGCACGGCCGACGATTTCCTCGGACGTGCCGTCGGAATACGAATTCGCGGTGTCGAAGAAGTTGATGCCGAGGTCGAGCGCCTGCTTGATCAGCGGCCGGCTGGCGTCTTCCTTCAGGGTCCAGCTATGCGAACCGCGGTCGGGCTCGCCGAAAGTCATGCATCCAAGACAGATGCGTGACACACCCATGCCGGTAGATCCGAATTTCACGTATTCCATTGATAGGCTCCAAGACTAACGAAGGCGGATAGGTTCGGCGTTGCGCCGAAGGTGCGGCCGACAGCCTAGTTCGCCAATCGTCAAACGCAAGTCGCGCGACGCTGTATCCTGTCGGAAACAGCGCAACGTCCCACCGCTCAACTTATCGTGTGTCGATATCCGCCGAACCGGTCTGGCGACTGTCAGCCGTGGCCAAGCGCCCGCAGCAGCCGCTGCGGCGTCATCGGAATTTGCGAGACGTGCGCCCCCAGCGGAGCAATGGCGTCGTTCACGGCATTGATGGCGGCGGCCGATGCCGCTGCGGTGCCTGCCTCACCGCAGCCCTTGGCGCCCAACTCGGTGTCGCGTGTCGGCGTCTCGACATGGACGATTTTGATATCCGGCATCTCGAACGCCATCGGCACGAGATAGTCGGCCAGCGAGCCGTTCTCGAGCTGCCCCGTTTCGCTGTAACGGCACTCCTCGAAGAATGCGGCCCCGAGCCCCTGGATCGCACCGCCGCGGACCTGCTCGTCTACCAGCATCGGGTTGATGACGCGGCCGCAATCTTCCGCCACCCAGACCCCGAGGATCTTGGTGAAGCCGGTCTCGACATCGACCTCCACGTAGCATCCCTGCACGCCGTTCGTGAAGGCGAACGGGTACCCGCGCGGCGAATAGTGATGCGCGACGGTAAGCTGAGGAGACACGTCGGACGGCAACGTATCGGAGCGATAGTAGGAAATGCGCGCGACGTCGGCGAGCGACATCCGGATGTTTCCGGTCCCCGCATCGACGATCTGTGCGTTTTGGATATCGAGATCGCCGGGCTTCGCCTGCAGGATGGCACCCGCAACGTGAAGCACATTCTCTTTCAGCTTCTTTGCGGCCTGGAATGCAGTCTCGCCGCCGATGCCGGCGCCACGGCAGGCCCAGTTGGCGCCGCCCTGTGGCGTCACGTCGGTATCGCCGGTGATCACACGCACCGTCTCGCGGTCGACGCCGAGATTTTCCGCGACGATCTGGCCGACGATGGTCTCGGTGCCCTGCCCGTGCTCACCCACGCTGATCAGGCACTGCACCTCGCCCGACGGCGTGATCTTTACGATAGCGCCGTCCTGCGAAGAGATGCGCGCGCCGCCGACGCCATAGAATGCCGGCGACGGATTGGTGATCTCCACGAACATCGCAATGCCGATGCCGCGATAGATGCCCTTCTCGCGCAGCTCCTGCTGCTCTTTCACGAGCTGCGGGTAGTCCATCATCTCATGAAGCTTGCTGAGACACTCTTCATGAGACAGGCGCTCGAATTTGTATCCCGTGGGAGACGTATAGGGATACATGTCCTGCGTGATGATGTTGCGCCGCCGGATCTCGAACGGATCGAGACCGACGCGACGCGCGACGTCGTCGACCAGTGCCTCGGTCACCGCGCATGCGATCGGATGCCCCACCGCGCGATACTGGCTGGTCTGCACCTTGTTCTGAAACACGACATTCAGTTCGCCGTGATAATTCCTGAAGCGATAAGGCGCACCCATCAGACGCACCACCTGATTGCCCTCAACAACGCTGGTGCGCGGAAAGCTGGAGAACGCGCCGATCGCCGTCACATCATCGACCTTCATGCCGACGATATTGCCGGATTCATCCGACGCAAGACTGGCGTGAACCCGATGATCGCGCGCGTGAATGTCCGACAGAAAGGATTCCATGCGGTCGGCGGAATACTTCACCGGCCGGCCCGCCATCATGCTGAGGCCGACCACCGCCATGTCCTCGTGATAGACATGCAGCTTCATGCCGAACGATCCGCCGATATCCGGCGCAACCACCCGCACGCGCGACTCGGCAATGCCGTAGTGACGGCTGTAGAGATCCTGAAATTGGTATGGCGTCTGGGTTGCGTGATAGACCGTGAGCTGCTCTTCGGCGGCGTTGTAGTCGGCGATGATCGCGCGCGGTTCCAGTGTCACGGCGGTATGCCGGCCGAAGTGGTAGGTCTCATCCACGACGACGGCACTGTCCTGATACGCGGCCTCCACATCGCCGCTATCCAGCTTCAGCACGAATGACACATTGGTCCCGAGCTCCGGATTGATGATGTCCGCACCCTCTTCCCGCGCGGCATCGATGTCCGCGACCACCGGGAGCTCTTCGTAGTCCACATTGACGAGTTCGGCTGCGTCTTCCGCAATTGCACGGGTGCGCGCGACGACGGCAGCCACCGCCTGCCCGGCCCACACCACCTTGTCAGTCGCCAGCGGCAATTGCGGCGTCGACTTCATGTTGTGGAAGTGATCGAGGGTACCGACCCACGGCTTGCACAGCTTCGCCAGATCCTCACCGGTCGCGACGAGATGAACGCCTTCAATGTCCAGCGCTGCGCTGGGATCGACGGAGAGGATTTTCGCATGGGCATATGGGCTGCGCACGAACGCCGCATACAGCATGCGCGGCAGCTTCATGTCGGTGACGTAGCGTCCCTTACCGGCCAGCAGCCGCTTGGCGTTCGGACGCGTCACAGAGCGGCCGATATAACTGTTGGGGCGGTCGAGCTTGCTGAGCGTCTTTTCAGTGGCCATGCGACCTATTCCGGCTTCGATGGTTCAGCGCCGGCAGCAACGCGCGCATGAGCAACCGACTCGATCGAATTGACGATGGCCTGATAGCCGGTGCAGCGGCAATAGTTTCCGGACAAGCCGTCACGGATTTCCTCGCGGCTCAGGATCTCGCCCCGGCTCAGCAATTCATGGGCGGTGACCAGCATGCCTGCGGTGCAAAACCCGCACTGCAGGGCATTGTTGTTGTGAAAGGTTTCCTGGATGTCGGCGATGGCCTTGCGCTGTGTCAGTCCCTCGATGGTCTCCACGCGTTCACCGTGGGCCTGCACCGCATACATCAGGCATGCGTGCACGGCTTTGCCGTTCAGCAACACGAGGCAGGCACCGCAAACACCCATCTCGCAGCCAAGATGCGTGCCGGTCAATTCCAGCTCTTCGCGCAGAAAGTCTGCCAGCGACATGCGCGGTTCGATATAGCGGGCGACGGTTTCGCCGTTCACTTCAAGGGCAATGGGAACATGTTCGCTCATGCGTGAACTCCTTCAAGCATGCAGTCGGCGCGGCTGAGCTGCCCGAGCAATCGCCCGAGCAGCACGCGGGCGAGATGCATGCGCATCGCCGCGCTGGTTTCTTCGTTGTCTTCCGGGTCGAGATCGTCGCCGAGCGCCGCCTGCGCCGCGGCAATGACCTCCGGCAACAACATCTGATTGGCGATCGCCGCTTCCGCATGGCGTGCGCGCACCGGCGTGGATGCCACGGAGCAAAATGCGATGCGTGCGGACAGCAGCCGATCGCCGTCGAACGTCCCCTGAATGCCGCATCCAACTATCGCGTAGTCGCCGCGACGCCGCGCCAGCTCATGGAACACGCAACGGTCATTGGCGCCGAACACCGGGATGTGGATCGCGACTAGAATTTCGCCCGGCTCAAGACCCGTATCGAACAGATCCTTGAAGAAGCCGTCGGCCTTCATGGTTCGGATACCGTCAGGACCGGCGATCTCGAATTCCGCATCGAGAGTAAGCGTCATCGCCGGAAACTCGGCGGCCGGGTCCGCCAGCGCGATCGTCCCGCCGAACGTCCCCTTGTTCCTGATGGCAGGATGAGCCACGTAAGGCGCCGCCCGGCGCAACAGCGGAACGTATCGGGCGATATCGGGCGACGTCAGCATCTCGGCGTGCCGCGTCAGCGCGCCGACACGCAGCACATCGGCGGATTTCGAAATGCCCTTCAGAGCCTCGATGCGGGAAATATCGATCAGAACGGCAGGCGCCTGCAGCCGGAGCGACAGTGACGGCACCAGGCTCTGTCCGCCTGCCAGATAGACGCAATCGCCATCGGCCTCGGCGTAGGCGTCGAAAGCGTTTTCGAGGGTTTCCGCACGAACATACTTGAAAGCACGCGCTTTCATGCCATTCTCCGAAATTCTTCATTTGTGACCAGATGGTCTCAAATCACTACTGGGACCGGATGGTCCTGGTGTCAATATAAATTACCAACTGGTCTGTTCGTATTTAACCATCGGAACAACTTAAATTGATAGGATCGTCTACCATGTGACGATCCGGGTGCCGAACATGCCAAACAATGGAAGAAAGCCGACCAAATCCGCCCGACCGAAGAAGTCGGCCACGGCGAAAAAGAGCGTGCGGACACGCAAGAACATGCCTGCGGCCGAGCGCGAAAAGGTCATCCTTGAATCCGCCATCCGCTTCTTCGCGGAACACGGCTTCGAGGGCCAGCAGCGCGAACTCGCCAAGCGGATCGGCATCACCCATTCAGCGATCTACCGCCACTTCCCGAGCAAGGAAGCGCTGGTCGAGCGCGTCTATGAACACGTGTATCTGGGAAGTTGGCAGAAGCATTGGGGCGACCTGATCCAGGACAGAAGCCAACCGCTGGAAGCCCGGCTCATTCAATTCTATTCCGAGTACATCGACCATATTTTCCGGTTCGACTGGGTCCGCATCTTCATTTTCGCCGGCCTGAAATCGTTCGACATCAGCGAACGCTACCTCGTCATGGTGATGAAGACGGTCGGCACGCCGGCACTGATGGAGGCGCGCGAAGAATTCGGATTCGCCTCCCCGGATGCACCGATCGGTTGGCGCGAGCAGGAATTGTTCTGGGGCCTGCACGGGCGGATTTTTTATATGGCAATTCGCAAGTTCATTTACCGCATGCCGATCCCGCCAGACGAGGAGCGTGCCGTGGTGGTGAGCGATGCCGTGCGTCAGTTCATCATGGGCACGCGGCGGGTTCTCAGCGAGTTACAAGATGCGTGAATTCGATCAAAGTCCAGTATAGCCCCAAGCGGGCAGCGCGATTTCTCCGCGATGGTAAAACCCGCTGACGATATCGTCTTCGGCCGGGTCTCGCGATCAAGAACTGCGTGAGGCTGGCGATATCGCTACGTCGGGGCCTAACGCCGCCGGCCGGCAGCGAACATCGCACCGGCGATAAAGGCAATCCCCAGCATGGCAAGTGGCGCCTTGCGGGTGAAGTCCTCGACAGAGTCAAGAATAGGTCTGGTGTTTGCGCTGCGCACCGCGGCCGCGAACTTGCGCCCTGCATCCACTGCCTTGTCACTAGCCGCGTCCACCGATTGCCTGACGTCCGTCAGAGTATCGGAAGCCCGTTCAGCGATATTCGGATTGTCGGTCATTGTCCCTCTCCGCGTCTTCTCAGCGCTTCAGATCGAATTCACAACGAAGCCGCTCGGCAATCAGGAAGATCATCTCCCGCTGACGGGGGTCGCCGGGGCCGGCGTGCATCACCTCAACGCGCCAACTGTCGCCGTCAGGATGAACCGCAACCGCCATATCGGTCGGCCATTCGCAGATGTCCTCCATCTCGACCTTGATCGACGCCTCAAGTTCTCCGGCTGTTTTGCTGGGCTTCTTCATTGGAATGTCCACCGCTCCAAAGAGCCCAGAGGACTTTCGGGGAGTCACGGTGAAAACCCGGCCGCCGTCACGACCGGATCCACCGTCGGGCAAAGCCTACTGGCTGCCACCCGTCTTACTTGAATTCGGCTGCGCGGTGTTCGGCGCCGCCGGCGATGTTCCACCCGCATTCTTCGAACCAGGAACAGTCGCGCGGTCCTGACGCGACATACCCGTCGTCTGGCCGGACGTCTTGCCCGTCCCCTTATGCATCGTGTCAGCACCGGGCTTCATCCCGCCGCGCATACTCGGCGCGCTGCTGCTCTGGGCTTCGGGGGTTTGCGCCATCGCACCGGTTGCGGACAGAGCCAAAGCACAAGCACCGACAAACAGTAACTTCTTCATCATTTCCACTCCTTGCATTCCTGCCGCTAGATTAAGTCAGCGCAGATCATCACGTTCCCCGGTCTGGCAAGGAAACAGGCGTTCGCCTGCCGCACCCGCAGCAAGCGTTTGATCAACTTCGGATGAACTCCTCGTGAGAACTCGGCACATACGGAACAAAAGGATTCCTTCCTGCTTGGATGAAATTGAAAGCGTTCGTTTTGGAGTGGGGCGTCGTGTGCTGGTCCGCGCGGTTTCAACCGCCTGTCGAAGTTCCGAACGGAAAACCTCTGCAGACCCTGGCAGACGCGAGAAAATTTCTTCTCAAGCTTCCCGATAACGAACGGCGGACCGAATTTGTGCAAGCCGTCATCGAGACATTGTTGATCGCCGCCATGCGGACTGGTCACGTTCCTCACGCACAGGCCAGCATGGTCGCATTGATACAAAGCCAGACGACGCCCCAACGGATTTCGAAGAGCGAACCATGAGGGACACCACCAAAGGATTGAGAAGCTTGCTGGCGGGTCTGGATACGCAGAAGTCGCGAGGGTGGATCGCGCATAACGAGTTCGACTACTTCACGCTGTGTGCGACGTGCGGACACTGGTTCGATTGCCGCAACCAGGACAGCCTCATCAGGCACAAGCATGCGACGACCACAGCGAGCATTGTCGTGACGACCATCACGACAAGCGCCCGCAAACCGATCCCTCAAGGTCAGGGCTCATCGCCCACTACCGCGGAGGTGCCGGACCTGCCTCCGAAAACCCCGGCTGGTGAGGCGAAGACGTAGCCGCCGGCAATCAGCTCGAGACAATTCCCGAGGAGAAGCTGATGGCGAACCGGAATGAACCACAGAACAAGCCGCATCGACAGAACATTGACGAGAAGACGCCGCCGCGGAGGGGAACGGACCAGCCGTGGAAGCGTCCCGGCCAGCAATCGCAAAATCCATCAGAGCCGGATCCGCCCGAGATCGATTTGGAGAAATGGCGAGAGTCCAACACGTCGTGATTTATTTATTTGAACGAACGGAGAATTGCCAATGCCCCGCGTGACGATTGTAGTCGCCGCAATATTGACGGCTGGCATCTCGGGGGCTTTTGCCCAGGATGCTCAGCGCAGCGGCAGCGCCCAGCAACAGCAGGCCTGTTCGAAAGACGTCTCACGCCATTGCCGCGCCGTGATGAAGGAGAACGACGCGGCCATTGCAAGCTGCCTGCGGGAGAACCGCGCCAAACTCAGCAAGTCCTGCCTCAAGGCACTGGCCGAGCAGCAGCAGTAGCCTCAAAGTCCATCCGCTGGCCCCGCGACCTCTGACATATCCTGCTGAGCAATGCTCACACAGACGTTGCGACACACTTTCGCAAACGCGCGATAGCGACAACGACGGAGCAGGCTTATATATGCCGGGTGCTCACGTTCGGCTTTGGCGCACTGCCGAGGATCATTCGATGAAAACGCCTCGCGACCTCGCCCACCACATGCGCGATCGTCAGGATCGCCGCAAGGTGGATGATGGATTCGTTCGCGAGACATTCACGCTCCCCCGGCCAGAGGCACGCAAAAGAGCGGAAGGCTTCTTCGCGCGCTATCCGAAAGCGGCTTATATGAGCGAAGTCGAACGCTGGCGCGAATTGCCGGGCGACCAAATCGAATTCACCATGAAACGGCTGCGGTCGGCGGATTGAAACAACCGGGAGTTGGCGGGAACCGCCTTCTGAGTGAGGAACTTTGGCGGTACCACACTAGTTCGTGAGGCACCGCCGGAGCCACTTCCCGGAGCCGTGATGGTCCCGCTCTGGAACTTGGTGGCATTTTTGCTATTATTTCAGGGCCAACGGAGCGGGACAGTCCATTGGCTAGGCCCGACCGGTACGGGTCCTTCAACCCTGACGGGCTGGTCGGGCCGACTTTCCTGATCACATAGCTCAATCTTGCTCACTCATTATAATGTCCACTTCGCGGCGAAGCGGAGACCTCAAAAAGTTCATCACAAGAAGCGGCTCCCTTCGGCGCGTATGTGGATCGAGCTTATTTACCGCCATTGTTTTGGCTTGCGCCCCGCGTCTTCGGTTCGTTGCCCTCCTGACTGTTCAGCCAGCCGGCACTTGTGGGGTGCAAATCATGGCGCAGGCAAACCGCGCCGGTATCCAGCGCATCTGCACCGGCAGGCAGCAGCACGCATCTCCAACAACTTTTTAATCGTTCTAAGTTACTGGAAAGACTATCGCTTGACCGGCTCGGGCGGCTGCACAACAAGACGGCATGACCGATGATTTGGTTTCTTCAAAGGAATTGCAGCTTGGGCACGCGGACCGAGGTTTTGTCGGGACGATCCTGAGGGTGGATGCCTCAACGACTGCCTCGTCCCTGCCGTCCCATGAGCTCGAGCGGCAGTTGGTCGAGATGGGGTTTTTGGAAGGCGCCCGGGTGGAAATCCTGCACGAGGGGACGATCAAACGCGATCCGATTGCGGTGCGCGTCGACAACATCACGATCGCACTGCGCCGGAGCGAAGCCATGGCTGTCTTTGTAGAATCGGCTGTCTTTGTAGAATGACAACAGAATCCCTGCGCCTTGCGCTCGTTGGCGCGCCGAACAGCGGCAAAACGGCGCTTTTCAACGCCCTGACCGGCAGCCGGCAGAAGGTGGCCAACTATCCCGGTGTGACCGTCGAGCGCAAATCCGGTGCGTTCGTCACGCCGGTCGGCCGCAACGTCACCCTGCTCGACCTGCCCGGCACCTATTCCCTGCGCGGCCGCAGCCCGGATGAAGAGATCACCCGCGACGTGGTGCTTGGCCGCTATCACGATGAAGCCGTTCCGGATCTCGTGCTGTGCGTTGCGGATGCCACCAACCTGCGTCTCACCTTCCGCCTTGTTCTTGAATTGAAGCGCACCGGCCGACCGATGATGCTGGTGCTCAACATGATCGACATCGCGCAGCGGCGTGGCGTCACCATCGACCTCGACAAGCTCTCCCACGAGCTCGGCCTGCCCGTCGTGACCTCGATTGCGGTGCGCAAGCACGGTATCGAAGACCTGCTGAAGCGCACCGATGCTTTTCTCGACACCTCGCCCGCTCCGGCTGCCGTTGGCCCATGGACGCCGCCGACCATCGCCGACCTGAAAGCCGCGCAGCGCGAGGCTGACCGCATCATCCGCGCGACGGTGACGATGCCGACCAAGCCGGATTCGATGACCACACGCGTCGACGCCGTGGTGCTGCATCCCGTCGCGGGCCTCGCGATCCTGGCGCTGATCCTGTTCGTGATGTTTCAGGCCGTGTTCAGTTGGGCGCAGCCGCTGATGGAATTGCTGTCGTCGTCATTCGCAGCGCTTGGCGAACTCGTCCACGCGTATTTGCCGGACGGCCTGCTGCAAAGCTTCGTGCAGAACGGCCTGATCAGCGGGGTCGGCAGCGTGGTGGTCTTCCTGCCGCAGATCATCATCATCTTCCTCTTTATTTTGTTGCTGGAAGATTTCGGCTACATGGCGCGCGCGGCGTTCCTGATGGATCGCATCATGGGCGGCGCAGGCCTGCACGGCCGCGCCTTCATTCCGCTGCTGTCGAGCTTCGCCTGCGCCATTCCCGGCATCATGGCCACGCGCGTCATCGATAATCGCCGCGACCGGCTGACCACGATCCTGATCGCGCCGCTGATGACGTGCTCGGCGCGCATTCCCGTCTATACGCTCATCATCTCCGCCTTCATTCCGGCGAAGACCATCTGGGGTTGGGTCAATCTCCAGGGCCTCGTGATGTTCGGGCTTTACGCTGCGGGCATCACCAGCGCGCTCGCCGTGTCCTCCGTGGTGAAGTTCTTCATGTGGCGTGACTATCAGCCCGCCCCCTTCATGCTCGAACTGCCGGATTACAAGCTGCCGCGGCTCAACAGCATCGCGCTTGGCGTCTATACCCGCGCCAAGATGTTTCTGCAGCGCGCGGGCACCACCATTCTGGCGATGATGGTGCTGATCTGGCTGCTCGCCTCCTTCCCGCAGGCGCCCACCGGCGCGGAAGGCCCTGCGATCAATTACAGCTTCGCCGCAATGATCGGTCATGCGCTGGAGCCCCTGCTGGCGCCGATCGGCTTCAACTGGCAGATCGCGGTTGCGCTCATTCCCGGCATGGCGGCCCGTGAAGTCGCGGTCGCGGCGCTCGGCACGGTCTACTCGATCGAAGGCGGCAAGGAAGCCGCCGACCAGATCGGACAGGTGCTCGCGCAGAAGTGGGAATTGGCCACAGCGCTGTCGCTGCTCGCCTGGTTCATCTTCGCGCCGCAGTGCGCCTCGACGCTTGCGGTCATCCGGCGCGAGACCGGCAGCACCAAATGGATGGTGGTGACGTTCCTCTACATGTTCGCGCTGGCGTATGTCGCGAGCTTCATTACGTACCACATCGCACGCGCGGCGGGGCTTTAGCCGATAACCCGGACGGAAAGCCTGATCATTCCCGGCGAGGCGCATCTGCGCCGAACCTTGCGATTTTTAGCGCGCAATTCCAACGACATCAGAACGCATCGATCACGAGAGATGCGCTGGTCACCTGCTCCGTTCAGGGATCGGTCCGGCGTTGAGCAATTTTTTTTAAAAATTCCTGATCCGGCGCCAAGGTTTTCCGTCCGGGCGGCGTCTTATGCTCGAACACAACCGGGCAACGGAGCTAAGATGAGCACAATCAACGTCAATCGGGAGTGGCCGGTGCGCCGCGCCTCGGACAGAGAGGCAGGCGATGGCCGTCGCAACAAGCGCTAACATATTGAATTGCGGACGGCCGGACGGACTTTTTCTCGCAATGACAATCCTGCCTGCGCCGGCGCCCCGCTTCTACTGCCTTGCCGAGGGCGAACTCCTGGCTCGCGTGCCGCCTTCCGACGAGAGCGATAGCGATCTCGTGGAGAGAGCAAATGGAGGCGATGCCGCCTCTTTTGAACGATTGGTGCGCCGCCACTATGATCTCATCCACCGGGTGGCCTGGCGTCAGACCGGCCATCGCGCCGATGCCGAGGACATCGCCCAAACAGTCGTGATGCAGCTCGTTGAGCGGTTGGCCACATGGCGTGGCGAGGCGAAGTTCACCAGTTGGCTGATCGGCATCACCATCAATGCCAGCCATGATCATCGCCGAGGCCAGTCCCGTTTTGGACAGGCGCGTCATGCCCTGGCCAATTGGCTCGGCAGCGGCGAGGCCGCGAGCGAAGCCCCTGATCCGATGCGATCCCGCTGGCTGTCGAGCATTCTCAGCCAGCTCGATCCGAAGCTGCGCGCCACCATCGTGCTGGTCGCCGGCGAAGGCTTGAGCCACCGCGAAGCGGCTGAGCAACTCGGCGTTTCCGAAAACACCGTGGCGTGGCGCATGCATGAAGTGCGCAAACGCCTGAGCACTCCTTCCGACGAGGTGGTCCGCTATGAGCGTTGATCAGAACTTCGAAACCCTTCCCGACATCGTTCCGTCCAACCGTGCCCGCGAACAAGCTGTTTTCAACGCAGTCGCGGCCTACCAAAAAGTCCATGGCCGGCAAACTGCGATGCCCACCGCGCAGCGCCACGGATTTTCATTGGCGGGTTTGTTCAGACGGCCAGCGATGCAGTTCGCGACGGTCAGCGTACTGGCCTTGGTCGTCGCATCTCCTTGGCTCTATTCACTGACGCGGTTTCCGTTGTCCCAGCAATCTGATGCGATCGCGAATAAGCCGAGCACCGTCGATGACAAAGCCGCGCCGTCACCAGGAGTTGCGCACGGAGCGCCAGATTTCGTTGAGCAATCCAACGCCGCCGCAGCATCTCCACCCGCGCCGGTTGCTCCCGACGCGCCGCAACCTAATTTTCAACCGCGCTCACGCGCCGCGTTGACGCTCGATACACGTCGCTCGAACACCGTCGAAGGCGATCCCGCTCCGTCACAAGCAGCTAAGCGGAGCGCGCCAGAGCTCGCCTATCGATCCAGCCCGGCTACAACGCCTCCAGCGGGGATCGCACCACAGCCTGTTCCTGCTCCGCAACAAAATTATGCCATGCGATCACGTGCACAGGAGCCGAGTGCGCGCAACGCACCGCAGCTTCTTAGCCGTCCCGCTCCCGCGATGGTTGGCGATCCGGGCGCATGGATCCAAAGACGCAAGGCTGAAATATACGCCCGCGATGCGGGGGCAGGTGCCGACAGGCGGCCCCTGACAGCCCCGGAGGACAGCGTCGGCGGCAATGAACGCTACGCGCCGTCTCATCAACGCTCCGTCGAAAACCGCGACCAATTTGCCAATGCACCGGTCAATGGCTTCAAGGACGTGAGGCAGGATGCTGTGTCGACCTTCTCAATCGATGTCGATACGGCCTCTTATTCTGTCGTGCGATCGCAATTGACGCGCTATCAGCTGCCTTCGCCCCAGGCGGTGCGCACCGAGGAACTGATCAACTATTTCCCCTACGATTATCACCGTCCGGCTTCAGCCAACGAGCCCTTCGCTACCGACGTCAGCGTCATGCCCAATCCTTGGGCCAAGGGGCGCAAGCTGATCCGCATCGGCATTCAGGGTTATCAGATCAAGACCGAAGAACGGCCGCCGGCCAATCTCGTGTTTCTGATCGATACGTCAGGCTCGATGGAGGGGCCCAACCGGCTGCCGTTGGTAAGACAATCGCTGGAAATGCTGGTCGATACCTTGCGGCCCGAGGACCGCGTCGCCATCGTCGCTTATGCAGGTTCGGCGGGAACCGTTCTTGAACCCACAACGGTCAGCAACAAGAACCAGATCCTGACAGCGCTCGACAATCTGAAGGCCGGGGGTTCGACAGCCGGTGGAGAAGGCCTGCAACTGGCCTACAGGCTCGCCGAACGTAACTTCGATCCAAAGGCGGTGAACCGCATCATGCTGGCCACCGACGGCGACTTCAATGTCGGCATCACCAACCGGGAAGAACTGAAAGGTTTTGTCGAGAGCAAGCGCGACAAAGGCATCTTTCTCTCAGTGCTTGGTTTCGGGATGGGCAATCTCAACGACAACCTGATGCAGGCTTTGGCGCAGAACGGCAACGGGGTCGCCGCTTATATCGACACTTTGGCGGAAGCGCGCAAAGTGATGGTGGATCAGGCCTCAGCCACGCTGTTTCCGATCGCCAAGGATGTGAAGATCCAGATCGAGTTCAATCCGGCTACGGTGTCTGAATATCGCCTCATCGGCTATGAAACACGCCTTCTCAATCGCGATGATTTCAACAACGACAAAGTCGATGCGGGCGATGTCGGCGCCGGAGCCAGCGTGACGGCGATCTACGACATCGTACCAAAAGGAGCGCCGCGCCTGATGGACGACAGCCGCTATCAGCCTGAGGCGACGCGGCCTCCGGTCGAGGCGGCATCGCAAGCCAGCGAATATGCCTATCTCAAAATTCGCTACAAGCTGCCGCAGGCGAAGACGAGCACGCTGATGGCCCAGCCGATCACGCCCAAAAACGAAGTGGCCGACATCAGTCAGGCTCCGGAAAGCGCCCGCTTCGCGGTGGCCGTGGCAAGCTTTGGCGAATATCTGCGCAATTCTGCGCAGATGGGCGATATGACGCTGGAAGGGATCATCGACCTCGCCAATGCAGCCAAGGGGCCCGACCCCTATGGCTATCGGGCTGAGTTCGTCAGCCTGGTGCGCTCCGCGGAGATGGCCAAGGCACGCAGCAGATAGCCCATCGTAGGATAACCAAGCGGCGCCACGCCCACCGATGAACCGGCACGGGCGTGGTGCCATGCGCTCTTGTGCGCTTTGGGCCGCGCCACTCGTCCCGCGCCCCCCGGTCAGGAATGACGCGGCGCGACGATCCTGCCCTGCGTGGTGGCTATTCCCATCTCGAGGCTGTCCGCGATCCGCCGCGCGCGTTCGACGAAATGCGCGGCTGCGACCGGCGGGCAAATCTCCGCCGCTGTCTTTTCGAACAGCGCGAGCCAGCGGTCGAAATGGGAACGATCTACCGGCAAACCGATATGCATCCGCATCGGCTGGCCGTGGTAACGTCCCGTCATCAGCGCGACTGAAGACCAGAAGGCACAAAGCTTCTGGATGTGATACTCCCAGTCGGTGACCTTGGACGCGAAGATCGGGCCCAGCACCGGCTCCGCCTGAATGCGCTCGTAAAACTTCCGGACCAGACGCTCGATCATCGGCTCGTCGATGCCGGTCTTGTCCATCAGTTCCGCGGTGATGCGCGCGCGGCGCTCGGGTCCACCTTCTACGGCAACGGTCATTGGTCGATCCTCAATGCACATGCGGCTCATGCCGCGGGACGAATTCCAAACTCCTCCGGGCGGAGCACAAGGTCCGCCAGGGTGTAGCGATCCAGCGTTG
Source organism: Bradyrhizobium sp. SYSU BS000235 (assembly GCF_049747295.1). NCBI lineage: Bacteria > Pseudomonadati > Pseudomonadota > Alphaproteobacteria > Hyphomicrobiales > Nitrobacteraceae > Bradyrhizobium > Bradyrhizobium sp. SYSU BS000235. The sequence continues at coordinate 4,647,286 of NZ_JBMHJM010000001.1, read as the reverse complement.
CAATGAAGGCGCCGAGCGCCTCCTTCAAAACCCCGCGCAGCCGGCAGCGCGGGGTGATCCGGCACTGATTGTCAGCGGTGAAGCACTCGACCAACGCGAAGTCCGGCTCGGTCGCGCGCACCACATCCCCTAAGCGAATTTTGTTCGGACGCATGGCGAGCGAAAGCCCGCCGGAGCGCCCGCGCACCGCCTTGAGGTATCCCGCTCGGGTCAGCTGATTGGCCACCTTCATCAGGTGAGCCTTTGAAATTCCGTAGACTTTCGCCGTTTCCTCGATGGTGATCAGCTCGTCACGACGGGCTGCGGCGTACAACAGCACGCGCAAGGCATAGTCGGAGAAGTTGGTCAGTCGCATGCCCTATCCTTTCGGATGATATCCGCAGCGGGGAAAAAGCGGTATAAAAGATATATATGGAATACTTCTTTTAGCAAGGAATCGGTGGCAAAGAGTTTCTGAAAATCCGCGCGGGTTATTGGGCAGCAAAGCGGCCTCCCACGGGTATTGATCTATCTCATTGCGCGCACACAGGAGACTGACGGACTTGCATTGTCGCAAGAATTTTGAGCACCGCGATGAAGAAGACTTTCAGCTTTCAGGCAACAACTCTAGGCTAGGACATCTCGTCCAATCGATTTGACCTGACCTTTCATTCTTCAATGCTGACCGGATCATGATTCCGGTTTTGGGGGCGGCAAGACAATGATCGGACAACTGACCAAATCCGAACGTCAGTACGCGCTGTTGATCCTGCTGGTGATGGCGCTGATCGGACTGATACTGGGCGTGGCGGGCAAAGACGATCCGCTGGGCATTCACGGCGCACTTGTCGGGGTGGTGGCGCTTGCCGGAATCTTCAAGGTCATTTCGGTCTATTACGATCCCGAGCCGGACGAAGAACGTCTCAACAGCTATTACGATGATCCGACACGGCTCGGCGTCATTCTGGCGATGGTCTGGGCTGTGTTCGGCCTCTTCATCGGCGACTGGGTGGCGTGGCTTTTGGTGAAGCCCGATCTCACCTTCGACGCAGGCTGGGCAAGCTTCGGACGGCTGCGCCCCGTTCACACCACCAGCGTGATCTTCGGCTTCGGCGGTAACGCGCTGATTGCCACGTCCTATTATGTGCTGCAGCGGACCGCGCGCGCGCGCTTGCCCGATCAACTCAGCCCGTTGTTCGTGCTGCTCGGCTACAACCTGTTCTGCGTGCTGGCCGTCACCGGTTACCTGATGGGCATCACCCAGTCCAAGGAATACGCGGAGCCGGAGTGGTACGTCGACCTCTGGCTGGTGGTCGTTTGGGTCACCTATTTTGTCCTCTACTTGCGTACGCTCGCGCGTCGCAAGGAGCCGCACATCTATGTGGCCAACTGGTACTACATGGCCTTCATTCTGGTGGTGGCGATCCTGCACATCGTCAACAACCTTGCGGTCCCCGTCTCATTCGGCAGCTCCAAGAGCTACTCGCTATTCTCCGGCGTGCAGGATGCCATGACCGAGTGGTGGTACGGCCACAACGCCGTCGCCTTCTTCCTGACCTCCGGCTTCCTCGGCATGATGTATTACTTCCTGCCGGTACGCGCCGGACGCCCGATCTATTCCTACCGGCTGTCGATCATCAGCTTCTGGGGCATCACCTTCTTCTACATGTGGGCGGGATCACACCACCTGCACTACACCGCGCTGCCGCAATGGGTGCAGACGCTCGGCATGACCTTCTCGCTGATGCTGCTGATCCCCTCATGGGCCTCCGCCACCAACGCGCTGCTGACGCTCAACGGCGCGTGGGACAAGGTGCGTGACGACGCCACGCTGCGCTTCATGATGGTGGCTGCGGTGTTCTACGGCATCACCACCTTCGAAGGATCATTCCTCGCCATCCGCCCGGTCAATTCGCTCTCGCACTACACCGACTGGACCGTCGGCCATGTGCACGCCGGGGCGCTCGGATGGGTGGCGATGATCACGTTCGGGTCGATCTATGCCATCGTGCCGTGGCTCTGGAAACGCGAGCGGATGTATTCGCCGCGGCTTGTCGAGGTCCACTTCTGGCTCGCCCTGGCCGGCACCGTCGTCTACGTCTTCGCCATGTGGAATTCCGGCATCATCCAGGGATTGATGTGGCGGACCTACAATGAAAGCGGCACGCTCGCCTATTCCTTCGTGGACTCGCTGATTGCGATGCACCCCTATTACATCGCACGCGCCGTTGGCGGCCTGCTGTTCCTGATCGGCGCGATTGTCGGCTCCTACAACATCTGGATGACGATCAAATCCGGAGCCCGTGAAGTTCATGAATCCGCGGCCGACATGCCATCGCCGGTCCTCGGCGGCAGGCCCGTCCTTCAACCGGGAGAGTAAGCCGTGTTCGGATTGCACTATCGGCTGGAACGCAAAGCCATCGGCCTCACGCTCGGCATCATCTTCGTGGCGAGCATCGGCGGCCTTGTGGAAATCGCCCCGCTCTTCACCATCCATCAGACGGTGGAGGATGCGCCCGACATGCGCGTCTATACGCCGCTCGAACTCGCAGGCCGCAACATCTACATCCGTGAGGGTTGCTACGCCTGTCACTCGCAGATGATCCGCACGCTACGGGACGAGGTCGAACGCTACGGGCCCTACTCCCTCGCCGTTGAATCGAAATACGATCACCCGATGTTGTGGGGCTCGAAGCGCACGGGGCCGGACCTCGCACGCGTCGGTGGCAAATATTCCGATGAATGGCATGTCGCCCACCTCAACAATCCGCGCGATGTGCTTCCCGTCTCCGTCATGCCCGCCTATTCGTGGCTGCTGAAAACAGCGCTGCGCACCGACGATCTCAGCGCGCACCTGAAAGCCCAGCGCGCCGTCGGCGTACCTTACACCGACGATATGATCGCGAATGCGAGCAAGGACGCCTACGGTCAGGCCGCTCCGGACTCGCCCTTCGCCGATGGCGTGACCCAGCGCTACGGCAAGGCCACCACGGTTCGCGCCTTTGACGGCAAGCCCGCCGACCTGACCGAGATGGACGCGCTGGTTGCTTATCTCCAGATACTCGGTCGCTTGACCGACGCGGCGCATAAATCCATCGCGGATGCAGCGAGGTGATCATGGATCTCGAACACGACATGCTGGTGTGGTTCTCGAAATCGTTCGGGTTGTTCTATCTGATCGCCCTCGCGATCATCGTTGTCGTCTATGCCTACTGGCCGTCGAACCAGAAGACGTTCGATCGCGCCGCGAAGTCGATCCTGCGCAATGAGGATGGGCCATGGCGGTAGAAGAACGCGACAAGTACACCGGTTATCTCACCACCGGGCACGAGTGGAACGGCATCAAGGAATTGAACACGCCCGTTCCGCGCGCGGTGTATTTTTTCCTGCTGATCGCTTTTCTCTACTCGGTCGGCTACTGGGTGCTGATGCCCGCATGGCCCATCGGCGTCAGCTACACCAAGGGCCTGCTCGGCTTCGATCAGCGCAACGTCGTGCAGGATTCGCTGAAGCAGGCAGCGCTCGGCCGCAGCGCGTGGACCAAACAGATCGAGACCAAGAGCTATCAGGACATTCAAGCCGACGCCGCGCTGATGAAGACCGTGCGCACAACCGGCCGCACCCTGTTCGGCGACAATTGCGCCGTGTGCCATGGCCTCAACGCCAAGGGCGGCTCCGGCTTCCCCAATCTGACCACGGCCTCATGGCTATGGGGCGGCGATCCGGAAGCCATTGCCGAGACCATCCGCGTCGGCATCAACTCGCCGCATCCCGACAGCCGCACCTCGCAGATGCCTGCCTTCGGCCATGACGGGATCATCAAGCCGGCCGAAGTCGACAAGGTGGTGGCCTTCGTGCGGTCGCTGTCCGATCCGGCCTCCGCGAAGACAGTAAAACCCGGCGATATCGACGCCGGGAAGGACGTGTTCGCCGCCAACTGTGCCGCATGTCATGGCGAGGACGCCAAGGGCAAGAGCGACATGGGTGCGCCGAACCTCACCGACACATTCTGGATCTATGGCGGCGACACGCAGACCGTCACCAACACGGTGTGGAACGGACGGCAGGGCCACATGCCCTCATGGGATGGCCGGCTGACGCCGCTCGATCGCAAGATCCTGGCGCTCTATCTGGTCGATCAGAGGACACCCAACCCATGAGCGGCGTGGCGGCATCCCATGGCAGATGGAAGACAAAGTCCATCGTCTGGCTATCGGTCGGCGTCGGATTGATCGTGTTCGTCGCCGCCAACGCGCATCTGGTTTACGTGGCCGTGTCATCGCAGCCGGATTGTGTCGCGCATGTCAAACGCGGTGAAGGCCGCAGCACGGCCAGCTTCAGTGCAGCGACGTCATCGTGTTCGTCGAAACCATCCATCACACCCAAAGCGCAGGTGGAGTCACCGACATGACCATTCTCCCGGACGTCATGCCTCCATTGCCGACGAAAAACCGCTGGCGCCGCTCGCTCGCGCCAGCCGACGCCTTCGCCTGGCTTTCCAAAGGCTGGCACGACCTCACCGTGCAGCCGATGACGAGCCTGAGCTATGGCCTGCTGATCTTCCTCGCGTCCGTCGCCATCGTCGGCGGGATGTTTCGCCTGGGTTGGGATTATATCCTGTTTCCGGCGTTCGCAGGCTTCATGGTGGTCGGGCCGATCCTCGCTGTCGGCCTGTATGAGAAGAGCCGCCGCCTCGCAGCAGGCCTCCCCGTCAGCCTCGTCAATATGATTTTCGTGAGACCGCAGTCGGGCGGACAGATCCTGTTCGCAGGCGTGATGCTGTGCCTCTTGATGATCACGTGGATGCGTGCGGCGGTGATCGTCTACGCGTTGTTCTTTGGCCTGGTGCCATTCCCCGGCCTCGAGCACATTGCGCCGATGCTGTTCACCACGCCGACAGGTTGGGCCATGCTGATTGTCGGCAGTGCCATCGGCGGACTGTTCGCGGCGTTCTCGTTTGCCATCAGCGCGTTTTCCGTTCCCATGATGCTCGACAGGCGCGTCGATGCCCTCACCGCCATGGGTTCGAGCACGGCGCTGGTCTGGAACAACCTGCCGGTGATGCTGACCTGGGCCGTCATTGTGCTCGCGCTGTTTTTGCTTTCTCTCGCCACCGGATTGCTCGGCCTGATCATCGTGTTTCCCGTGCTCGGACACGGCACGTGGCACGCCTATCGCGCGGTGGCGGACGAAGCTGCAGTCTAAAAGTACGCGTCGGTTGATTGCCGGCGCGTGAAGGACGGAAGCCCGATGAGTTGTTGTGCGCCCGGTGCCGAACTTGCGCTCGCGATGGCTGATCCACAGACCGCGAGCGAGGAAGTGCTGCTCGCGAGCCGCACCGTCGGCGACGGCATCCGCCAGACCGACCTCTCCGTTCCGGGGATTCACTGCGGCGGTTGCATCCGCAAAGTTGAAGCCGCACTCGGCGCGCTGCCCGGTGTGGAGAACGCGCGCGTCAATCTCTCCACCAAGCGCGTTGCGATCCGCTGGCAGGCGGATAAAGATCCCGCGCCGTTCGTGGAGGCGCTCAACAGGATCGGCTACGATGCGCATCTCTACGATACGAGCGCGGACAACAAGGACAACACGCTGACGGAGTTGATCCGCGCGCTTGCAGTCGCCGGATTTGCGGCCAGCAACATCATGCTGCTGTCGGTTTCGATCTGGTCCGGTGCCGAAGATTCAACGCGCAACCTGTTTCACTGGATTTCGGCGCTGATCGCCTTCCCTGCGCTGGTCTATTCCGGCCGCGTGTTCTTTTCCTCGGCATGGCGTGCCTTACGTCATGGCCAGACCAACATGGACGTTCCGATTTCCATCGGTGTGCTGCTCGCCTTCGGCATGAGCCTCTACGAGACGGTCCATCACGAAGCGCACGCTTATTTTGATGCGGCGATCTCGCTGCTGTTCTTCCTGCTGATCGGCCGCACCCTCGATTACATGATGCGCGAGCGCGCCCGAACTGCCGTCCGGGGATTGGCGCGCCTGTCTTCGCGCGGCGCGCTCGTGGTGCAGGACGACGGCACCCACGCTTATCTGCCGGTCAACGAGATCCAGCCCGGCATGCATATTCTTCTGGCAGCGGGCGAGCGCGTTCCGGTCGATGCCAAGGTCGCGACCGGACAATCGGAGATCGACTGCGCGCTGGTGTCCGGCGAAAGCCTTCCCCAGCTGGTCGCACCCGGCGCCATGCTGTCCGCAGGCACGCTGAACCTGACCGGCCCGCTTACGATCGTCGCCACGGCCGCCGCGAAAGACTCATTCCTCGCCGAAATGGTGCGGATGATGGAAGCGGCCGAAACCGGACGCTCGGTCTACCGGCGCATCGCGGATCGCGCCTCGCGGCTCTATGCGCCGGTCGTGCATTTGACGGCGCTGCTGACCTTCATCGGCTGGATGATCGTGGAAGGCGACCTGCATCGCGCGGCAACCATTGCGATTGCGGTGCTGATCATCACCTGCCCCTGCGCGCTCGGCCTTGCGGTGCCGATGGTGCAGGTGGTTGCTGCGCGGCGCCTGTTCGAGAGCGGCGTCATGGTCAAGGACGGCGGCGCACTGGAGCGCATCGCAGAAGTCGATACAGTGATCTTCGACAAGACCGGAACGCTGACCATGGATCGGCTGCGACTCATCAACCGCAATGTTATCGATCCCGCCGCACTGGCGATTGCGACATCCATCGCCGCCCATTCGCGCCATCCCTATTCCCGCGCGCTCGCTGCAGCCGGACGCGACAATGCCATCACACCGGTGACAGTGAACGAGGTGTCAGAGCAACCGGGTGCCGGACTACAGGCCACCATCGGCGCGGCGGTCTACCGGCTCGGCCGGGCTGATTGGGCTTTGACCGATCCGTGCGATGGAACCGCTGCCGCAAGTGTTGTGCTCTCGGAAAACGGACGGCTGCGCGCGGCGTTCCGTTTCGACAGCGATCTGCGCCCCGATGTCCGGGAGGCGGTGCTTGCCATCTCCAATCAGAGATGCCGCGTCGAGATCATGTCAGGCGATCGTGACGAGCCGGTGCGGCATCTCGCATCGGATCTCGGCCTTCCCTATCGCGCGGGCGTCTCTCCCGCCGACAAGACCGAGCATATCGTCGACCTGACGAAAGCTGGGCAGCGCGTGCTGATGGTCGGTGACGGCCTCAACGATACGCCTGCGCTTGTCGCGGCGCATGCCTCCATGGCGCCGGCAACCGCTGCCGATGTCGGACGCAATGCCGCCGATCTCGTCTTCCTGCACGACAGTCTTCTCGCCGTGCCGCAGGCCATTGCAGTGGCACGAAACGCGCGGCAGCTGGTGCGCCAGAACCTCATTCTTGCCATCGGCTACAATGCCATCGCGGTGCCCGTCGCGATCCTCGGCCATGTGACGCCACTGGTGGCCGCGGTGGCGATGTCGGCCTCGTCGCTGCTCGTGATCGCCAATGCGCTGCGGCTTCACGGCTGGCGTTCTCGAAAGGAACCCACCGATACGTCTTCCATCGATCTCACGTCGCAAACGCTTGCGATGGAGAAAGCCCGATGACGGATTTCTTCTACTTGATCCCCATTGCGCTCGCGCTCGGCGCCGTCGCGCTCGGCGCCTTCATGTGGTCGCTGCGGAGCGGCCAATATGACGACCTCGCAGGCGCAGCAGAACGCATCCTGTTCGAAGACCGCGATGGCCCGGGAGATACGGCCCCTGCACGCGGCGACAAGCCGTCTCACCACACCTGACCAGCCCCACACGCGCGTATTTTCGTCCGATATCGGACATTTCCGGCTCGCGCCTGTTGATGCCTAAGCGCACAAGGTTGACAAGGCGATAAAGACCGGTACGGGTATTTAACCCTCCTTAATCCCTAGTGTCCCGAATCCAAAGTCCGCCTCATCGTGCAGCGCGCTCCGTAGAGGACTTTGGATTCGAGAGGACACTAGTAAATCTATGATTCTAGTATGGGTTAGGTTCAGAAGTTCGCTTTAAGGACGCGCAGAGAAAGTGCAGAGAAAATGAAGCGAACTTCTGAACCACCACACTTGTCTTCACTGACATTTTAAGCTCTTCACGTACGACTGGGAAATGATCGTCATCGACTACAATTCCCTGCTTGTTGCGCTGAGTTTTTGCAGCGCTGGCCTCGCGTTCACATTCTTTGTGAGCTGGCTGGTCTCTCGCAGTGATCGTGTATTGATGACATGGGCCATCGGCGCACTGCTGATCGTGATCAGCCTTCTGATTTACAGCCACTTTGTCACGCAATTTCATCCGCCCGTGGGTGTGCTGGCCTTTGGCACGCTGCTCGCCGGTCTCACTTTCCTGATGGGCGCGGGCTATCAATTCCGGACCGGCGTTCTGCCGCTCGGAACGATGGCGTTTGTCGCCTCCGTGACGACTGCTGTCATGGCGATCCCCATGTTGCAGGGATATGACGGCATCTCCTACATCGTGTTCAATTTCGGTGCGGCCGCCATCCTGTTTTATACGTCATGGGATTACTGGCGCTGGCGCGCGGAATCTCCGCTGCTGATCATCACCCTCTCCGGCCTCTACGCACTGACAGGCCTTTCGTTCGTGTTGTGCGCCGTTGTCCTGATTCACGACCAGAGCTGGGTGATGGGGCATGCGCCGGAAACCTGGGCGGAGAACATCAATCTCGGTGTTTCCCTCGCCAGCATCGCATCCATGGGCGCGCTGTCGCTCGGCCTCAATCAGGTGCGCGATGCGCGACGCCACAAGCGCAACGCCGAAACCGACGTTCTGACCGGACTGTCCAACCGCCGCGCCCTGCTCGACCGCACCCAAAACCTTCCGGCTCCCGTTGCCGCCATCGTTTTCGATATCGATCACTTCAAACCGGTGAACGACCGCCATGGCCACGAGATCGGCGACGTCGTGCTGCAGCGGTTCGGCGCACTGCTGGAGGCCAGTATCCGCGATGGCGACATCGCCGCTCGTCTCGGCGGCGAGGAATTCGCGGTGATCCTGCCCGGTGCGAATGTCGCTGCCGCGACCGTGGTGGCCGAACGCATGCGTCAGAGCTTTGCCGAATGGCGTTTCCAGTCACCCGCAGGTCCGTTCACCAATACGGTCAGCGCAGGCATTTCATACAGCGTCAACGGGCAACCCGATCTTGCCGGCCTTCTGCGCGAGGCTGATACTGCTTTGTATGACGCCAAGCGCAGCGGTCGTAACCGCGTTGTCGTCTATTCCGCAAAGACCGGCCTGGACGCAAATGGCAAGCCTGCTGCTGAAGTGCTGCAATTGCGCGCCTGATATTTGAGATTTGCAGGCTCGCGCCGATCAGGCAACCATCGGCTTGCGATCAGTGGCAACATCATCGACCGGCATCGGCACAACTCCTGCAATGCCCTGTGCGTGACGGCTGAGAAGACCTGCGAGCGTGTCGCGGTCGACCGCCTTCGAATACAGGAAGCCTTGGCCGAGGGAACACCCTGCCGCCTCTAACAGAGCCGCCTGCGCCAACGTCTCGATGCCTTCCGCGACAACACGCATGCCGAGCTTACCGGCAAGACCGATGATTGCCTCGACAATCGCCATGCAGGAATTTCCTGGTGCGAGATCGGCGACGAAGGAGCGATCGACCTTAATGTTGTTGGCCGGTATGGATTTCAAATGCGTCAGCGAGGCATAGCCCGTACCGAAATCATCGAGCGAGATGCTGATGCCGAAGTCGCGCAGCTTCTGAATTTCCCGGGCAACGATGCGGTCGTGATTTCCCATATAGACGCTTTCGTTGATCTCCAGCGTAATCATGCTGAGCGGCACGTCGTTCTGGCCGAAAGTCGCTGCTATCTTGTCGAGCAGATCGCCCGCATGCAGATCCGCCGTGGTGACGTTGACGCCGACCTTCTGAAGCGACAGCCCGTCATCGAGCCACCGGCGCATGTCCGCGCTGACGATCGACATCATCCGGTTGGTCAGCGCTCCCGCGATGCGTACATCAGACGTCGCGTCCTGAAAGGCAGCGGCAGTCACGATGGCGCCGCTCGTTGTTCTTAATCGGCAAAGCGCTTCGAAGCCGACAATCTCGCGGCTGTCGATCCTGACCACCGGTTGATAGTAAGCCAGAATCCGATTGTCTCCAATCGCGGACGTCAGATCGTTGATCGCGGTGCGGCGATTGCTGATGCGACTGTCAATGCCGGGCCAGTAGCGCACATAACCGCCCCGCCCGGTTTCCTTAGCATGATAGAGAGCGAAATCGGCATTCTGCTGCACGGCTTGTGCGTCGGCATCCTCGACCGAGAACACCGCGCTGCCAATCGTCGCTTGCGGAACAATGACCTGCCCGGAAACATCCACCGGCGCTGCAATCGCCGAAAGCACCCGCTCGGCCGCGGCAGCGAGATCGCGAAGCGATTCCTGATGTTGGACGATCACGGCGAACTCATCGCCGCCAAGCCGGAATGTGACATCCGGCATCATTGCTTGCGAAATCCGGTGTGCAACGGACTCGAGCAAAGCATCGCCCGCCTGATGCCCGAACGTGTCGTTGATGATCTTGAGGTTATCGAGATCAATCATCAACAGCGCCCAGCTTCCGGGGCCACGGTTTGGCACGCGGGACAGCGCCGCATCGAAAGCTGCACGATTGGAGAGTCCGGTCAATGAGTCGACGAAGGCGCGGCGCTCGCGCGCGACGAAGCGTTCATTCCGCTCAAATGCGATCACAAACAAACGATGGAAGATTTCCATCAGGCGGCGCTCGCGAGCGCTCGGCCCGCGGATCTCCGGGAAATAGAATGCCAGCACCGCGATGGCGCGGCCATTCTCGTCGCAGATCGGCACTGACCAGCAGGCCCTGACGCCGAGCGACAGGAAGAAATCCTTGACGGGTGCAAACTTCGGATCGTGCTCGATGTCCTGAACGAACACCGGGGTCCTCATGTAAGCGGCGGATCCGCATGATCCAACGTCCGGCCCGACGAGTGTTCCTTCAAAGCCTTTATTGAGAGCCTCGGGAAGGCTGGGGCCAATGCACGTGCCGATGCAGTTGTTGCGCTCGACCGTCGCAGTGGAGCACCGAACGCCCGGCAGCATCTGCTCGATCTCGCGGCACAGCCGTTCAATTGTCGGACGAAATGTCTCGCCCCGCGCAATCATCTCGAGAATGGTGTTCTGAAGCCGGAGCACTTGTTTCGCTCGCCGTTTCTTATCTTTCGGCGGGAAATGTACCAAACGCAGGTAAAGCTGCCGTTGGCAAAGGCGCTGAATGGTTCGTTAATTCGGGCACAGATGCAGCAAAAACGACCGTTATTGATGCAATCGACACAGTTCCTTGTGTTTCTTGCCGCCGTGAACTTTTCATGATTGCCACGCGCAGTCCCCCAAGTGTGCAGCGCAACACATCCCGCCCGAACAGGCGCGGCCTTTAGCCTTTAATGCGCCGAGAGAGTCGGTGTAGCTTTTCCTCAGAGCCGCAAAGACGGTTCGGTTTGGGAGGAATTATGAAATTATCTCGTCGTCAATTTTTGCCGCTGGCTGCCAGTGCGGTTGCGATGCCAGCAGTGTCGCGCATCGCACGGGCCGAGGGCTATCCAACACGGCCGGTTCGCGTCATCGTCGGCTATCCGCCGGGCGGCACCGCCGATATCACCGCGCGCCTGATGGGCCAATGGTTGTCGGACCGGCTCGGCCAGCCGTTCGTGATCGAGAACCGGCCCGGCGGCGGCACCAACATCGCCACGGAGCAAGTCGTACATGCGGAGCCGGACGGTTACACGCTATTGCTTGTCGCGCCTGCCAACGCCATCAATGCGTCGCTCTACAGCAAGCTCAATTTCAATTTTCTGCAAGACATCGAACCTGTCGCCGGCATCATCCGCTTCCCGAACGTCGTCGTCGTCAATCCAAAGCTGCCGATCAAGACGATCCCCGAGCTGATCGCCTATGCCAAGGCGAACCCCGGCAAGCTCAACATGGCATCATCCGGCAACGGATCGACCATCCATATGTCGGGCGAGCTGTTCAAGATGCTCACCGGCATCAACATGGTTCATGTGCCTTATCGCGGCGGAGCACCGGCACTCACCGACCTGATGGCCGGCCAGGTGCAGGTGATGTTCGACAACATCCCGACCTCGATCGAGCACATCCGCTCCGGCTCGCTGCGCGGACTGGCCGTCACCAGCACCGTCCGGTCGGAGCAACTGCCCGATCTCCCGCTGGTTGCCGACTTCCTGCCGGGCTATGAGGCAAGCGCGTGGTACGGCATCGGCGCGCCGAAGAACACGCCCGCCGACATCAAGGAGAAACTGAACAAGGAGGTCAACGAAATCCTCAAGGATCCGAAAGCCAAGGCGAGGCTGACTGAACTCGGCGCCTTCGTCCTCCCCGGATCACCTGCCGATTTCGGCAAGCTGCTTGTGGACGAAACCGAAAAGTGGGCCAAGGTGGTGAAGTTCGCCGGCGCCAAGGTGGACTAAGTTCACAGCTGCTTCAGCTCAAAAGCAAAACGGCGGATATCGCATTCCGCCGTTTTTATTTGATCTATCCGCTTCGCGCCGTTATCGCGCACGGAGCCGAAAGCACCACGCGGCGACGATCAACGGCAGAGCGAGCAGCAGCCAAGACACCGCATCGAACAGGCCATCTCCGAACAAACCCGCTGCCAGACCTGCGGCGGCAAGCACATTGAGCACGATCGGGATCGCAAAAATGCGGCCCAACGGCTGGTTCTTCTTTGCGGCTTTCATCGGGACTTTTCCGGCAACAACGCTGGCTGCGATGCTGTGATTGCAGGGCGCCGCAGCTTTGCCAGCCAGAGATATAATCCCGAACCGAGAACGATGATGGTCGCAATGTCCAGCAAAGCCCAGATGATCTTGAGCGGCAGGCCGCCGTAATCGCCGAAGTGCAGCGGCTGGGACAACAGCAGCGCCTTCGCATAGAGCGGCATCTCGAACGTATCCGAGAGCTGGCCGGTTTCCGCGTCAATCAACGCGGCATAAAACAGCTTCGCGGTGATCGGCTGGGCGCCACGCGCGAACACCGCGTAGTGATGCGGCGTGCTGAAACCGGCACCCGGAAAGAACAGTGAAATCAGCGCGCCATCCGGAAGCGCTTTCCTAGCGGTTGCGAGCGCGGCGTCCACGGACACCAGATGCTTCGGCACCTCACCGCCATGGCTCTTCGCCATCTTCATGATGTCCATCCGCACCTGTGCCGCGACCGGATCATGCAGCGTGTTGATGGCGCCTGTCACGCTGACGCCGAGCAGCCACGCCACAGTAACAATGCCGAGCAGATTGTGCAGATCGAGCCATTTCAGCTTGTTGCTGCGTCCGGCGCGCACGGTACCGAAATCGAGCTTGCGCATGAATGATGCGTAGACAACGACGCCTGACACAATCGCCACGATCACGATCAAGGCCATGACACCGAGAAACAGCGCACCCGGAAGCCCGAGAAACAGATCCGTATGCAGATCTCTGAGGAAAGCAGTGAAGGCGCTGCGCGCCTGCGGCTGCATGTTGACCGCCTCGCCCGTCCGCAGATCGTAGCTTTGGCGATGAGATTGATTGAACGGCGTCGTCACTGTCGGGGCCGATTGCGCCACCACCGCCGGGCGATCCTGAAAGAAGCCGAACGACACCATGACGTCGCCGGGATGCTTGGCCAGCTGAGCCGCAACAATGGCATCGAGCGGGGCTTCTACGCCGGGCTTGGTAGTGACCGGCATCATCGGTGGTGACAGATAGTTGTCGATCTCTTGATGAAAGATCAGCGGCAGGCCCGTGACGCAGAGCATGAGCAGGAAAATCGTTGCGATCAGGCTGGTCCATTTGTGGATTGCCGACCAGACGCGAAGGGCATGGATGCCCTTCGCAACCGTCTGGCTCGCCACGCTTGGCGTCACCATTTGTAGCTCATGGTCGCCAGGATCGTGCGCCGATTGCCGAGCGTACAGCCCTGACCAGAGGTGCATTGCGTCGCATAATATCTGTCGAACAGATTGAGCGCATTAATAGACAGCGTCGTGCCTTTAAGCTGCGGATTGAGTTTTCCGAAGTCGTACTGCAGCCGGGCATCGAACACCGTGTAGTCCGGCGTGACGAAGGCATTGGTTAGATCCCAGGTCTTGCCGACATAGCGAACGCCACCGCCGAAGCCGAAGCCGTTAAGTTGGCCTTCCTGAAATTCATACAGAGCCCACAATGAAGCTTGATCCAGCGGCACTTGTGCCAAACGCCGTCCCACCTCCTGCGGTGTCGCGGCCTTCGTCACCTCATGATCAAGGTGCGCATAGGATGCGATCAGGTTGAAACCCGGCTTGATCTCCGTCCTGGCTTCGAACTCGATACCGCGGACCCGCGCTTCACCCGTTTGAAAGAAATTGTTGAAGTGCGTAAGATCCGGATCGGCTGTCAGCCGGTTCTGTTGGGTGATGTCAAACACCGATGCTGTGATCAGGGTCTTCGTGCCAGGCGGCTGATACTTGACGCCAACCTCGACCTGTTCACCCGTGGTCGGCTTGTAGACGTTCTTGTTGAAATCCATGCCCGGCTGCGGCTGAAACGCGGTTGAATAGGAAACGTAAGGCGCGACGCCGTTGTCGAACAAATAATTCAGACCGACACGCCCGGTGAATGCATGGTCGCGCTGCCGGCCAATGATATTCTTTATGCCGTCGCGCGTATCGGCATCAGCATCGTCGAAGCGCCCACCGATGGTCGCTACCCACGAGCCGTATTTGATCTGGTCCTGCGCATAAACGCCAAGCTGCTGTTCGTGCGTGGAGCTTAACGTATTGTTCGTCGTGCCGGGATCGGGAATGGGAAGACCGTAAACCGGATTATAGACATTGATCGGCGGGATCAGCGACAACTGCGGACCCGGAGTCCAGCCGACGTTGTAATGATTGTTCTCCGTTCGATAATCAACACCCACCAGTACGGTGTGCGCGAGAGGACCGGTCAGATATTTGATCTCGGCCTGGTTATCGATAGCGAGCGATTTGGCACCGGCGTCGATGCCGAACGCGCGGCGGTTGATGGTTGTGTTGCCGGGCAACATGTCGCCGCTGCGATTGAGCGCCCGAAGATCAGCGTCCACTTCGTAGTAGCGCAGGTTCTGCCGCACGGTGAGCGCCTCGTTGACGTGGTGCTCGAACAGATAACCGATCGAACCCTGCTGCCGGTCAAACCGGTCGAAATAGGGATCGCCCATGTAGCGGTTGGATGGAATGCGCCCGTACGGGCCATTTGGCAGAACCGTTCCTGCGGACGGCATATAGTTGAAACTGGTCTTCCCACCCCACTCCGACAAATAGTTCGCGAGGAACGTGATCGAGGTGTCGAGATCAGGCTTCCACGTCAGCGCAGGCGCGACGTAGACGCGATTGTCGCCGATGTAATCGACCTGGGTGCCGGCGTCGCGCGCCAACCCCGTGAAGCGATAGAACAGTTTGCCGTCCTTATCGACCGGACCGCCGACATCGACCGCGACCTGCTTGCGGTCGTAGCTGCCGGTCTGCACCTGGATTTCATGGATCGGCGTCTCGGTCGGCCGCTTGCTGGTCATGTCGATGATGCCGCCGAGCGTGCTTTGCCCGTAGAGCGCCGATGCCGGCCCCTTCAGCACATCGATGCGCTCAAGACCATAAGGCTCGATCACCGAACTCGCCCACGAGGTGCTGGTCAGGCCGTTCGGCAAGCGCTGCCCGTCGAGATAGAAGTCGGCCTTGAAACCACGCACCTGCGTGAACGCATCGAACTGCGACGAACCACCGTAACTCTCGGCCAGAACACCGGGCGTGTAGCGGAGTGCCTGGCTCACGCTCTGCGCGCCCTGGTCGCTGATCTGCTTGGCCGTGATGACGTTGATGGTCTGCGGAATCTCGATCAGCGGCGTGTTGGTCTTGCTGCCGCCCCGGCTGTTGGTGGGGACATAAGTACTATCGGCGCCCTGCTTGTTGCCGGATTCCGTCACATCGATGGTCGGCAGCGCTGCCTGCGCATTGGCGTCAAGCGAGGACGGGCTAAGGATGGTGACGGTTCGCTTGCCGGCAAAATTCGAACGCAGCTCCGTATTGCTGAGCAAGCGATCGAGCGCCTCCTCCGGCGCATAGACACCTTTGACGCCGTCCGTCTTCACGCCCTTGAGCGCGTCGGTCGAAGCCACGAGACGCACATGAGATTGCGCTGCCCAATTTGTCAGGGCCGGCCCGATATCGCCTGCGGGAATATCGAAGTTTGTGAGCGTTGCGGCAGTTGGGGCTCGACCAGCCGCCGTGTCCAAGGCCGTCTGCGCAGCCGCAGGCCACGCGCCGCACACCAGCACGAGCGCTGTCGCACTCAGGAAAAATGCCTTGCGCCGACCGGCGGGTCGGTTCCCTCTCGTCTCACTCACAGTCACAGTCGCCCCCAAAGCCCGGCTTTTTCGCCCCCTCGGCTGCGGTGTACGCAGCCCCTTACTTTGGAAGACGAACGTCGCCCCGGGAACGACAGCAATTTTTTCTGATCGAACGATTTTTTTATCGAGCCACCGCGCGGGCGGCATCGCGCTGGATCAGTGCGACGCCCGGCACGCGGTGGATCTTCACCGGCAGAACCGTCGCAATGGCATTGAGCAGCCCGTCTGTGTCGGCGGTATCGAAGATGCCGGTGACCAGAAGCTGCTTCAGGCTGGCATCCGAGAAGACGATGGCCCCCCACCGGTATCGCCCCATTTCGGCAACGACGTCGCCCAGCGGACGGCCCTCGAAGATCATCTGGCCGCTGCGCCATGCGGTCAGGACGCGGAGATCCGCACGCTTCGGTTCGCTTAAGCCGCGCTGCGGCGAATACTCTACTTGCTGGCCCGCATGGACATCGACGGTCCGGCCGGATGCGGTTCCGGACACCCGCACCGTACTCTCAGTCACAACGACATGCGTCCCGTCCTGGTCCTGCCGAACTCCGAATGCCGTACCGAGCGCCCGCGCAACGCCGTTGCCCGCCTTGACCATGAACGGACGTGTCTTGTCGGGCGTCACCGTGACGAAGATCTGGCCGGTATAGAGGGTCAGTTCGCGCTTCGAGTGGCTGACATCGATATCGAATGCGGTGTCGCTATCGATTTCAACCTTCGAGCCATCAGCCAGCATGATGTGCTTGTGTTCCCCCACCGCCGTTGTCTGATCGGCGAACAGATATCGCGGCGGACCGAACCAGCCGCTGGCGACCAGCATCGCGGCCAATCCTGCCAACACAAGCACCAGGATGATGGGGATCGACTTCGGTTTGGCCCGCCGCCGGGGCGCCAATGCGGGTCCAAGTTTCTGCCACAGCGTCTCGGCGCGATCGGCGGCGTGCCGATTTTCGGCAGATGCCGCCTTCCAGTCCTCATAATTGGTCCAGTCCGCCTCGGTCTCGGCGCCGGAATGCAGGTGGACGAGCTTCTCCAGCGCCTGCTCCGTCCGCGGATCGAGCGGAGTATCAGAATTTGGGCTGAATGGCGGTGGCTTGGACATCAAAGACGATCGGCAGGTGGAATCGAACGAGGCTTGCTACCTGTTAAGACGACGCAGACGCCGCGAACGACAGCGGAATTGTCATTAAATTTGCGGGGTGTCGAAAATCGGTCAGAAACCGCTCAGGGTCATCCGCCGCAGGCAGTGCTTCAATGCGCTCATAATGTACTTGGACACCATGCTCGACGACACGCCAAGGCGGCTGGCGATATCCGCATGGCTCAGCCCTTCGAGCCGGTTCAGGACCAGGGCCGTGCTTTGCGCCGCTGGAAGGTCGTTCAGCGCCTTCTTCAGTTGCAGGAACTGCTGCCGTGTCTCCAATCGCTCATATGGCGTCGGCAGCGGATCGACGATCTGTTCGGCGACATCGTCGATTGGCGTGAACGCCCCGCGGCGGCGGTCACGGCGCGCGATATCGATGGTGATGTTGCCCACAATACGCCACAGGAAGAAGCGCGGATGCGTGTGTTGCGCAATCGCAGGCAGCCCGCAATCGAGATAGCGGACGAACGCATCCTGCACTACGTCGGCAGCAGTTTCGCGGTTTTTGACCCGGCGATAAGCGAACGCGCTGAGTTCCGCATGATACTGGCGAAACAGCACATCCAGATCGACAGGCTGGGTTGGCAGGCTGGACGCGGCAATCGACATGGTTGGAACGCAGGGGTTGAAGGTTCGGCTTGCGCAGATCGACGCCGCAACGAATTCCGCCCCGGCTCCCCACCAATAGTCGGTGCAGGCGCCAAGCAACACCGCGAAAACAGTGACTTAGAGAGATTTTAAAGTGAATGGCCGCTGTGCCGTGGAATAAAACAAAGGACGCGGGACGATACACCGACCGGCAACGGGGAATGCGTTGGGGCACGGATTCGCGTTGAAGCATCCGGAGGTCTGATTGCGACCGCTGCGTTACCTCTTTTTGGCGCCCGTGCGCGTCACACTCTTGATCGCAAGCGGCGGGCGTCCGGATTTCTCGGCGATATCGCGATCCTGCTCCATGATGAAGGCTCGGGCAGGCTCATCCTTATCCAGACCACCTAGCAATTCTGCCGGCACGCGTCGGTTCGAGCGCTGTGAACCATCCTCATAGACGACGTCGAAGAAGGCAAACTCGCCTTTGGGATTGGTTCCGGGTTTCTTGGCCATGACGCCTTGTGTTCGATGCCCTGACCTAAGTCAAAGCAAATCCCACCACCCCATTAAACTGTCCCCACTCTTAAATGCTGTCACACGACGTCATTTAAACGGGCTGAGGGAACACGCGGCCCTTTTCAACGTTAAAACTGCATATCTGCACGTCCACCGTCACGTGCGTCATACGACTCACCTCTACACCCTTGATGGGCGGGAGGTCGTCAAACGAGCCCACCAAGTCGATCTGAACAATTCGGCAGCGATGCCGGAGTAAGTAACCGACTCTTCCGACCGATGGAGTTTTGATGGGACAACCACTCTCCAAACGAACGAGTACCCGCCCGGACGTCGGCCGCGACCCCACCATGGCCATCCGATTTCCAACGAAGCTGCGCGGTGCTGTCGTGAAGTGGGCCGAAAAACAGCCGGATACGCCCCAAATTTCAGCAGCTGTCCGCCGCTTGGTCGAGTTGGGACTGGCTGCGGATGAATCCGTAACCGAAGGCAAGTCGGCCAAACGAGCACGACGTTCGGATCAAAAAGCCCGCGCGTCCGAAATGGCCGGCAGGGTGATCGATGACATGATCGACGATGCAACTGCCAATGACGATAAAGCCTATCGCAAGCGGCGATTGATCAAGGGACCAGACGAATTCCAAAACCTTCGAGCAGATCGGCAAAAATCGAAAAAGCACTGATACGACGTTTGAAATCAAGATCCGGATATATCGGCCCGCGAATGATGACGGGCCTCTTTGCGACCGTAGCTGTCAAATCGACCATGGAGTCAGAACGATGAGGCAGTCGATCATTTTCAGGGAAAATGCAGAGAATTGCATGCGGCTCGCGGAACGAGCAGTCAGAGAGCAGGATTGCCTGCGGTATCGCCGCATGGCTCGCGCATGGACCGCATTAGCCAACGAGCAGGACTGGCTCGACGGCGAAATCGTAACGGCCAACGATAACCATCAGATCATTCTTCACGGCCCTAACTCGCACAGCTGAAGCGGAGTCGCGCAAAAAAAGGGGCACGGCGCGATGCCGTGCCCTTGACGATTCATGCGGCCGCGCGGGCAGCGAGCTTGTCGAGCACCGGCAGCAGCTCAGACGGATCGGGACGCTTGGTGTAGTCGGGATTGACCTCGGCATAAGCGATCACGCCATCGGTCCCAATCACGTAGCGAGCCGGCATCGGCAGCGTCCACGACGGATCCGCGTTGAAGTTCGGCAGATCGTTCTTCAGGCTCTTGTAGAGTTCGACGAGATAATCAGGCAGCGCAAAGCGCAGACCGAATGCATCGCCGACTTGCCCCAACGTGTCGCTGAGGATCGGGAACGTCAGGCTGTTCTGGCGCGTCGATTTGCGGCTGTTTGGCTGCGTCTGCGGCGAGATCGCAATGACATTCGCACCACGCGCCTCGATGTCCGGAAGTGCCGCCTGGATCGCCTCGAGCTCCATATTGCAATAAGGACACCACACACCGCGATAGAAAGTGGCGACGAGCGGTCCGCGAGACAACAGGTCGGCAGAACTGACGGGACGGCCATCCGGATCGCTGAGGACGAATTGAGGGGCGACGTCGCCTGCTTTCTTGGCGCGTTCCGCCTGCCCCGAAGCGATCAGCTCCTCGGTGGCGCGATGCATGATCTCGATCACGGACGGCGGCACATTATACGGCGGCTTGCCGGCTTCGAAGTCGGCTTTGAAGGCATCAAGGCGGTCTTGAAGGCGGCTTTGCTGGGTCATTGTTTCTCTCCGTTTGTGGCCGCCGAAGTGGCTGGCCCGCGGGAGGGAACATGACTTCTACGTTGTACGGCGGGTAGACAGTCATTATGCATCTCATTTATACATATGCTGTATGAGTGATCGCCTGCAGGAACTGACCGCCTTCGTCCGCGCCGCGGAAACCGGCAGTTTCTCCCGGGTGGCGCGGGAATTCGGCGTATCCCAGCCTTCCGTGTCGCGGATGGTGGCGTCGCTTGAGGCCCGCATCGGCGTGAAGCTGCTGTTACGGACGACGCGTCAGGTCACGCTGACCGACGCGGGCACGGCATTTCTGGAACGTGCACGTCAAGTGCTCGGCGATCTCGATGAGGCCGAGAACCTCGCGCGCGGGGTGGACAGCCTGAGCGGCCTGTTGCGCATCGCCCTCTCCGGCGCGTTCGGAACGCGCGAAGTCATTCCGCATCTGCCCGCGTTTCTTGCGCAGCATCCGAAACTGAAGATCGAACTGCAGATATCGGATCGCGCGGAGGATCTTGTCGCTGAAGGCGCCGACATGGCGCTTCGACTCGGCGCGCTGACGGACTCTTCATTCGGTGCACGGCTGCTCGGCCGCGCCCCTCGCCTCGCGGTGGCCTCCCCCGCTTATCTCGCCGCGCGTGGTACGCCGCGGATGCTGACTGACCTCTCCGCACACGATTGCCTGACAGGCCCCGGACATTCGGGACGGCGCGGCTGGAGCTTCAAACGATCCGGCACACTGACATCGATCGAGGTGGAAGGTCCCGTGCGGGTGGCGTCAGCCGAAGGCCTGATCGCCTGCACGAAAGCCAGTCTCGGCATTGCGATCGTCTCGCGCTGGATGTGCAGGGCAGAACTTGAAGCCGGAACGCTGGTGCCGGTGCTCACCGACTACGAACTCGACGCTGTCGATGTTCACGCGCTGTATCCAGGCGGCCGCCGCCCCTCATCGAAAGTGCGAGCATTCTCCGATTATCTTGCGTCAAAGATTTCGGAGTGAAAGCGGCGGCTCTCCCTCGGCTTACTGGAACAGCTTCATGGCATTGACGAGCGTTTGCGCGACGCCCGCCAGCAACGGGATGCCGGCAATGCTCCACGCCAACACCAACTGCAATGTGCTTGTCTGCGATACTTCGTTGTTTTGCATGATCACAAATTCCTTATGTGCCTGACGGATTCCCGCTGCGGGCAACGAGGGCAGCGATCTCGTCCGTCGAATGTTTCAGCTTGTTCGCTTCCAAGGCTTCCGACAAACGGTGCGCGCCCCAGGCGAGCACCAATTGCCAGAAGGTCAGATGCGAATGCGGCGTCGTGTTCTGGATCGACATGAGGGAGTCTCCCTATGCGCGCCCGGGCACCGCGGCTGCTGGTGCTGCTGCATCCGTGGTGTTCGGCTCGACCTCCTTCACCATGTGGTAGCGCTTGTCTACCGCCTTGATGCAGAGGTTCGCGATGAAGCCGATCACGAACAGCCCGCCCATGATGTACATGGTGACATTATACGCCTGTGCTTTCGGAACACCGTGCGTCACATTGTACTCACGGATGTAATTGATCAGCACCGGTCCGGCGACACCGGCAGCGGACCATGCCGTCAACAGGATACCGTGAATGGCGCCGACGTAACGTGTGCCGAACATGTCGCGCAGGTAGGCCGGCACCGTGGAGAAGCCGCCGCCATACATGCTGACGATGACCAGGAAGCAGATCACGAACAGCGCGATATTACCGTGGCCGCCTGCGTAAGGCACCGTCACGTACATGATGAGGCCGAGCGTCATGTAGACGAAGTACGTGTTCTTGCGGCCGATGTAATCGGACAACGACGCCCAGCTAAACCGCCCGCCCATATTGAACAGCGACATCAGGCCCACAAGACCAGCAGCAGCGACCGGCGTGATATGCCCCGGGAACATCTCCTGGCTCATGGCTGACGCCTGTCCCAACACGCCGATGCCTGCTGTGGTGTTGATGAACAGCACGACCCAAATCAGCCAGAACTGCGGCGTCTTGATCGCGTCGTAGACATAGACGTCGTTCATCGTGATCATCTTCTTGGAAGCGGCGGAAGCAGGCACAAAGCCTTCGGGCTTCCAGCCCGGTGCGGGTACGCGCACGATGATCGCGCCGAACATCATAAAGCAGAAATAGATGCAGCCGAGCACGATAAAGGTCTGCAGCACGCCGACATCAGTCGGCGATGCGAACTTGCTCATCAGCCACACCGACAACGGTGACGCGATCAGCGCGCCGCCGCCGAAGCCCATGATCGCCATGCCGGTCGCCATGCCCGGGCGATCCGGAAACCACTTCATCAATGTCGAGACCGGCGAAATGTAGCCGATGCCGAGCGCACAGCCGCCGACGACGCCATAGCCGATATAGAGCAGCCAAAGATTGTGCAGATGAATGCCGAGCGCGGAGATCATGAAGCCGCTGGCCCAGCAGATCCCCGCGGTGAACATCGCCTTGCGCGGGCCGCCCTCCTCGACCCAACGCCCGAACACCGCCGATGAAAGACCGAGGAACAGCATCGCAATGGAGAAGATCCAGCCGAGCTCCGTCAGCTTCCAATCGCCCGGCGCCGATTGCGAGATGCCGAGCAGCTTCGTCATCGGCAGATTGAAGACGCTGAACGCATAAGCCTGACCGATGCACAGGTGGACGCAAAGAGCAGCAGGCGGCACCATCCATCGGCTGTAGCCCGGCTTTGCAACGGTCCGAGAGCGGTCAAGAAACGGAAGCCATGACGTGGAATAAGTCTCGGTGTGATCGACGACAGCAGCCATAAACGTGTTCCCCTTTTTCTGAATGTTTTTTCGGGCTTCTCACGAACAGCGCCGTCCCTCTCTCAAGCCGCACATCGCGGCGAGACATGAACACACCCATCCGTCTGCACGTTGTGTGCGACCCTTATTGGTGAGGTGACCGGCGTCGACAGTTTCCTGCGTGTCCCTTGGGGAGAAACAATTGCTGAATCCCACGCCTTCGCCGGCCACCTTGAATCAAAAGGTAACCATGCGGTTCTTTTTGAACAAACGAATAATCCTGCAGGCTGATATCGATATTTCAGATATGAAGATTTCATAGCCTTTGGGCGACTCTCGACGCAACGACGCGCAATAAAAACGACGCGCGATGTGACATCGCGCGTCTTTGGCCTTGATGAAAGCGATCGCAACGATCAGCGCGGAGCGACCGCGATATGTGCCGTCATGTTGGGATGAAAGCGGCAGTAATATTCAACGTCACCCGCCTTCTTCAGAACAACGCTCGCTGTTTTCTTCGCCGGAATCAGGACATCCCAATCGCCGCGGACGGTGGCCGTATGCGCAATTACGTCCTTGTTCTCCCACTCCACGGTGTCGCCAACCTTCGCATTGATTTGCGCTGGTTCGTATCCCAGCTTTTCGATGACGACATGAATGGTGTCGGCTCGCGCCGAACAGAGCGACAGCACCGACATTGCAACGAAAGCAAAGGAGAAAATGCGACGCGACATACCCGCGTCTCACTTCAACTCCGAGGCAACGTGCTCGGCATGTTTCAGGTGGCCCTCAAATATCTTCAACCCAGTCTTCAGCAGATCCTTCAACTCCGCATTGCTGGCGGACGGAATGAGCGTCGTTTCCAACGCGCTGTCGACCGTCTTGTGATAGGCAACCTCGTTGGCAACATATGCTTTGTCATAAGCAGCGCCTGACAGCTTCGACAATTCGGTCTGCTTTTCCGCAGCCTGTTTGGATAGCGCTTTGCTGGTGTCGTTGTCTTCCGGCGTCACTTTCAGTTTCTTGACGAGGTCCAAGGCCTGCTTGTTCACGGCTTCATGGTCACGCACCATGTCATTCGCGAACGCGATAACTTTCTTGTTTTTCGATTTCGAAAGCGCCTGCTTCGCGGCAGTGACATCGATCACTCCGGCGGTGTAGGCGATGTGCGCGATCTGCGGATCGGTAGGCTTGGCTGCCTGCTGGGCATACGCGCCTCCAGTGAGCAGCGCTAGAGCGGCGGCCGCCGCACTTAGTTTGACGAACATGACATCGATCCTTTCGTTCAGGCGCACACCGTTGCAGCGCCCGCGTTGGTGAGAACTCACCCGCGTTGGATGGATGCCGGTGAAAAAGGTTTCTGAAAAAAGTGCATCTCGAACGCTGATGAACATGGGATAGAGAAAGCATGCTCCCTCCCGCCCCGGCAACGCCGCGCATCGAACTCGCTGCCCCGAAAGCTCGTGTTAGTCCGAAAACCCGAGCCGCCGCATCACCGTCTCCGTCATCCGCTCGCAGCGCTTTCCTGCAAACGGAAACGCATCCATCAGCACCGGACCAATTTGCTTGTCGAGTTGTTCACGCACCAGCCGCCGCGCGCGGTGCAGCCGCGTCTTCACGGTCTCAGGACGCAGGCCGAGGATTTCGGCAGTGTCCTCTACGCTCAGACCTTCGATGACACGGGCCGTGAAAACGATCCGGTACACCTCCGGAAGGTTATCGGTTGCCTGTTCCACAAGCTGCAAAAGCTGGCGCTGTGCCATGGTTCGTTCCGGGTCATCGGGTTTCGTCGCGAGGGGAAATTGAATGATTTCGGCCGCCACGCGCGGCTGCTCGAATGCGTCAATATCGACACTGGGACGCTGCGCCCGCAATCGCCCGAGCGCTTCGTTGATCACGATGCGGGACAGCCAGGTCCCGAGGCTGGAATCGCCGCGAAAACTTTCGAGATGGGTGAAGGCACGGATGTAGGCCTCCTGCACGGCGTCTTCCGCTTCCGTGTCATTTTTCAAAATGCTGCGCGCCATGCGGTAGAGCCGTTGGTTGTACCGCTGAATGATCGTGCGGAACGCCTCGCCATCCCGGGCAATGGCGCGGTGCACCAGATCGGTATCCGGCGATGGTGCAGCCCGCTCCTGGGGGCGCAGTCCCGTGGCTTGGGTCATGGCTGGTTCTCCTGTTGCCCGTTAGATGGCCGGGCTCGAAAAAGGTTCCCAAGAAATCCACATCTTCGTTGGTTTTGACAATCGAATACGATCTGCCTTTGATATCGGGAACGTCGATAATTTCGGGAACAAGCATGGACACCGAGCTGGCACGCACGTTTCTCAAGGTGGTGGAATCGGGAAACTTCATTACCGCCGCTGAACGGCTTCACGTCAGCCAGTCCACCGTCAGCACCCGCATTCATACCCTGGAGGAGCAACTGGGGTGCATCCTGTTCGTGCGCAACAAGGCCGGGACCAATCTCACCTCGGCAGGCCGACAGTTTCAGCGCCACGCCTCTATTCTCGTGCGAACCGTCGAACAGGCCCGGCACGATATCGGCATTCCGGAGGGCTTCAGCGGTACGCTCACTGTCGGCGGACGCATCGGCCTGTGGGAAGAATTCTTGGTGCACTGGCTTTCGCGCATGCAGGCGGAGCATCCCACGATCTCGATCCGGGCCGAGAGCGGGCTGGAGCCGGACATCATGCAGGGGCTGATCGAGGGCCGCATCGACATTGGCGTGATGTACACCCCGCAAAGTCGTCCGGGACTGAAGGTTGAGCAGTTGTTCGAGGAACGCCTCGTCATGGTGTCCACCAACGCGCGCACGAGCACGCCTGAGCCGCAGGCCGGCTATGTCTATGTCGATTGGGGACCGGAGTTCTATGCGCGACACAGCGCCTGCTTTCCAAGCTTCGGTGCCCCACCGCTCACCGCCAATATCGGCTGGTTGGGGCTGCAACACATCCTGATGAATGGCGGCTCCGGCTACTTCCCGATGCGGATCGTGCTGCCCTATCTCGCCGCCAAGACGCTCCATGTGGTCAAAAAGGCGCCAGAATTCTTCATGCCGGCCTACGTGATCTATCCGCTCGACAGCGAGCGCGATGTCTTCGCCAACGCCATTGACATCATGCAAAGCCTTGCGGCGTTGAAGACAGCCACTAAAACCAAGCCTGCCGCTGCCAAGCGCACCCACCGCATCGCGCGCTAGAACGGGAATTGCGGATTCCGACCTATCGGCTTCTTCGATAGATCAATGTAGTATTTCTCGTTTGTCAGCCGCCCAGCCCGGACGCAGTGTCGATTGAAGTTCCCTCGTCAAACTATTGGATCCTGCCATGACTGCTTCATCGGCGATTGTCGATGCCCTGCTCGCCACGAAATCGGACGCGATCGTTGCGACCGATCGCGACGGCCTCATCACCTTCTGGAATCCCGGCGCAGTCCGCATCTTCGGTTACACAGCGGACGAAGCCCTTGGGCAATCCCTCGACATCATCATCCCGGAGAACTTGAGGACGCGGCACTGGGCGGGCTATCGCGAGGTGATGGTGACCGGCCACAGCCGCTATGGCGAGGGCGAAACGCTGTCGGTCCCTGCCATGACCAAGTTCGGCAAACGCATCTCGGTCGATTTCACCATCGCCATGCTGCATGATCCGGAGCAGAACCCGAATGGGATGGTGGCGCTGTTGCGCGATGTGACGCATCGGTTCGAGGAAATCCGCGACCTGAAACGCAAGCTCGCTGAATCAGTTCGCTGCAATCTATCGCCTTTCAGCTGAACGACTTCAGAGATCACTTCAAAAGCCGCAGCAAGGCCTGGCCCGCCCTGGTCTTGAATTCCTTCGCATCGATGGTGCCGTCGTTGTCAGGATTCGCGGCCTTGAAGCGCTGCTCGACCACCGCGAGATATTCATCCTTCGTTAACGTCCCATCGTTGTCGGGATCGGCGGCTGTCAGTTCTTTAGCGGTCAGGCGTCCCCTCAGCTCACGCGCATCGAGCGTGCCGTCCTTATCCTTCTCCAGACGATCGAATACGGCAGACGCCGCGCGCTTGGCCTCCTCCAGATCGACGGTCCCGTCATTGTCCGTATCGAGCAGACCGATCGGCCCCATCTGACGTGACCTTGCGAGAACGGGTGTGACGACGCCGACGGCACAAACCGCAAGTAACATCTGAACAACAACGCGGCGCGTAATCATGGGCGATGTCTCCGCAGGGAAATGGAAACGCGAGAATAGCACGCCGGCGCCATGGAAACAGCTGGGTTCCTGCCGCCGTTCAGGGCGCCATCGTCCTCGCGACCCTGAAACCGAGGGTATCGAACTCAACAAGACGGTTGCGCCTGACGCGACTGGCCGAACGGACACGCTCGCTCTCGTTGCGCCAGGAGCCACCGCGGACCATACGGAAATTTGGATCGCTATCCTGAAGCCATACTGAGGCATCCGTCGGCGCGCCGACGTAAGTCTCGTGCCATGGATCCTCGACCCACTCCCAAACATTGCCAACCATATCGTGCAACCCGAACGCATTTGGCTTGAACGTTCCGACGGGCGAGGTCTGCTGCAGCTTCCAGTCACCGCCACAGCCATCGCAATTGGCATCGCCGGCTGCCGCATCATCGCCCCAATAATAGCGCGTAGTCGTGCCGGCGCGCGCCGCATACTCCCATTCAGCCTCGGTCGGCAGGCGATAGTCCTTGCCGGTGACTTGCGAGAGCCAGACGACATAGGCCTTGGCATCTTCCCAGCTCACGTTGATGACCGGCATTTTTCCACGTCCCCAATGATCGGGGACCTGTGCGCAGGCAAAGGCAACCGTGCATGCATCCCAATCGTCGAATGTGACTTCGAACCTGGAGACGGCGAATGGCTTTGCGATGGCCACCTTATGCTGCGGGCCTTCGCTGTCTGCGCGGTCGGGGTCATTTGCCGGCGAGCCCATGGTGAATTGACCGGCAGGAATGACAACCATTTCCGGACAGCCCTTCGCGCATTCCTTGAACGTCGAACCCGGTTTGGCGGCCCTCGCCTTTTCCGCTCGAGCTGTCAGGACGGTCAGCTCGGATTTGCGAGGCTGCTTCATCGCGCTCTGAGCAACCGCTTCAACAGCCGGGCAGCACAGGCCCGCAAAGCTCGTTACGACCACAGCGACAAAGCCTTGCGATATCGTTGAAGTCCGGCACATAACCCCCTCCACCGATTCAACATTCGGCCAAGCGTGAGACGTCGCTGTAACGGTGTAAAGACCCCATATGACGTAGGTTTCACGCGTAACAGTGTTTAACTGCGGCGCGGCTTAAGCAGAAAATAAGCGCACAGCAGGATCGGAATGCCAAGCGTGATCCATGACACGCCGTCCCACACGCCGTCGCCGACCAGCGCCGAGATCAGGCCAACGGTGCTGAGAATACCGAGCACGAGCGGGACCAGGAAGATCTGGCCGAGTGTCTGACGCCGCGGCGAATGAAACCGTCGTCCGGTCATGACGTGAACACCGGACGGTCAGAGGGTGTCGATGCACTGCTGACAACGGCGTGCTCGATGCTCACGCCCGACTGGCGCCGCCGTAACCACAGATAAAGGCCGGTGATCAGCACCGCGATGGTGATGATGTCGAGGATCGCCCAGATGATCTTGAGCGGCATGCCGCCGTAATCGCCAAAGTGCAACGGTTGCGAAACCAGCAGAGTGGACACATACCATGGCAACTCTCGGCTGTCGGTCATCTGCCCGGTTTCGGCATCGATCAGCGCGGGCTTCAAGAGCTTCGATGTCAGCGGCGTGTTGCCACGCATGAAGACGGCATAGTGGCTCTTGCTCGAGAAGATGGTTCCGGGAAACGCCACGAACGCCGGCTTCATGTTCGACTCGGCCCGCAATGCCACCTGCACCGCGGCGTCGATCGACGACGGACGCGCCGGCGGCGGCTTGTCCTTGTATTGCGCCGTCATTTCCGCGAGCTGGCCGAATTGCCAGATCTTGATGACGAGCTCGGCCCAAGTGTTGATGACACCGGTGAAGCCCACCACCAGCATCCACATCACCAGCACGATGCCTGAGAGATTGTGGATGTCGAGCCAGCGCACCACGCGCGGCCGCCCACTGCGATAGGTACCGAACTTCAGCTTCCGCATCGACGGCGCGTAGACCACAATCCCTGAAATGATCGCGACACAGAACAGGATGCCCATCAGGCCGAGAAAAAGTTTGCCGGGCAGGCCTGCGAACATGTCGGTGTGCAGCTTCAGCATGATGTAAGTGAAGCGGCCGGTGACATCGGGCGCGTCGAGATAGGCGGCGGTATGTGCATCCACCCGCACAAGGCGGTTGGTGGATGGGTCCACATCGATCGACTTTCCGATGCTGACCATCAGCGAATTGGGGTCGTCGTCATCCCAGATCAGGAAGTGAGGAACATGTCCCGGCTCCTTGGCGAGGCTATTGGCGACCACCGAGTCCAGATTGGCCAGCGGCGTCCCCTCGGGCACCACCGCTGCCTTGACTTCCTCATGGAGCAGATCGTCGATCTCGTGATGGAAGATGAGCGGCAGGCCGGTGATGCACAGCATTAGCATGAACACCGTGCAGACGATGCTCGACCACTTGTGCACCCAGCCCCATTTGCGCAGCGCTCCGCTCGTCACATCGCCCTCCTAGTTCCACGCGTATTTCAGCGTGCCGAGGACGGTGCGCGAGGTGCCCAAACCGCAATAAGGCAGACCTGTCAGGCAGGACACCGTGTAATACTTGTCGAACAGGTTGGTCGCGTTGATCTGTGCTTTCCAGCCCTTCAAGTCCGGCCGCCAGTACGCGAGATCGTAGCTGACGCTGGCATCGAACAACGTGTACGACGGAATGACGAAGGTATTGAGGTCATCGCCGTAGCTCTGGCCTACGTAACGGACGCCGGCGCCGATACCAAAGCCAGCGAGACCTCCGTCAAACCAGGTGTACTTCGCCCACATCGATGCCTGATCAAGCGGAACGCCCTGCAGATATTTGCCGGTTTTGCCGGGCACGGAGCTCTTCGTGACCACGGGATCAATCGTCGTAAATCCGGCTATCAGCTCCAGCTCGCGCGTGACGTTGCCCCTCGCCTCGATCTCGAAACCGCGTGAGCGCGCCGCATCGGTCTGCAGGGAGGTTAGGCCAAACGTCGTCGGGTCCGGAGTCAGAACGTTATCCTGATTGATCTCAAACAGAGCCGCCGTGACCATGAGGTTCATGCCAAGGGGCTGAAACTTGACGCCAATCTCCTTGCCGTCGCCCGTGGTCGGCTTGAACGGCTTGAGATCAGGCCCGCCGCCGGTATTCGGGACGAACGACGTTGAATAGCTGATGTAAGGCGCGAGTCCGAAATCGAATAGGTAGCTCAAACCGACGCGGCCGGTCTGCGCCGAGTCCGAGCGCTGGTAAAGTCCAGGCAACGGATAGACTCCCTTCGCATCAAGCTCCGTGTTGACGAAATCCTGACGCCCTGTCAGCGACAGCATCCAGCGGTCGAGCTTGATCTGGTCTTGAGCATAAAGGCCAACTTGATCGATCTTGTTGTCGCTCAAAATAAATGATGGCAACGATGCAAATGGCGGGATCGACGCGCCATACCGCGGATTGTATGCGTTGATGGAGGGAAAGGTGCTTGTCGGGTTGAATACCGGGTCAAAATAGATAATCGATCCCTGAGTTCGGTAATCCGTGCTGCCGGTCTGGTGCAGATAGTCCGCACCGACCAGAACCTTGTGCGTCAAGATTCCCGTCCTGAAATCCGCCTGCAGCTGGTTGTCGAGGGTCACATTCTCCGCCTCGGCTTTGACGTAGTTATAGGATCGCGCCACCAACTGTGTGGGATTTACAGGGTCCATGCCCTCCGAGCGCGTGCTCTGCAGATCGTTGGTGACCTTCGTGTAACGCATGTTCTGGCGAAACTGGATGTTGTTGTCGAAACGATGCTCGAAGGCGTAACCGATCATCGACTGTTCGAGCTTGTAACCGTCAACCGATGGCTCGCCGAGATAACGGCTGTAGGGAACGGGGCCGTTCGGATTTGGCAGGAAGGAAACCTGCCCCGGCACATACTGCTGGTAGCCCTTGTTGTCGATCTTCTGGTACTGCGAGAGGATCGTGAAGCTCGTATCCGTGGTCGGGCGCCAGGTGAAACTCGGCGCGATGAAGAGCTTGTTGTCCTGCATGAAGTCAGTCTGGGTATCGGCCAAGCGGCCCAAGCCGACAATGCGATAGAGAAACTCGCCGTTCTTATCGATTGGCCCGCCGATGTCGAACGCGCCTTGCTCGTAGTTGAAGTTGCCGAAGGTCGTCTCGAAGTCGTAATGCGGCGTCACGGTCGGCCGCTTGCTGACCATGTTCAGCAGTCCGCCTGGATCTGACTGTCCATAGAGGCCCGATGACGGCCCCTTCAAAACTTCGATACGTTCAAGCCCATACGGTTCGATTTTCGGAATGGCGAACGTTGTGCTGTCGGTCGGAAGCCGAAGACCATCGAGATAACGCGGTGCGTCGAACCCACGAATTTTGAATCCATCGAAGAATGCGTTCGCGCCATAACCCTGCAAAGCAACACCTGGCGAATAGCGCAGCGATTCCTGAACCGTTTGCGCTCCCTGCTCTGCCACCTGATCCTTCGTGATCACAGAGATCGACTGCGGCGTCTCGAGGATCGGCGTGTCAGTCTTGGTCGCGGTCACGCTCTGGTGCGCGAGAACACCGTTGACCGGACCGGTCCCACTCTCGGGCGTCGGGATTGGGGCAGCTGTTGTCTGCGTGGGTGCAGGCGCCGGAGCAGGCGCAACACGCTGACGCGGACGGTTACGCGTGGAGGTGACGCGAACTTCCGGCAACTGCGTTCCGTGCTCCGGTGCTGCAGACTGGGCGAACGATGGCGGCGCCTCAAAGCCGCCGCTGAAAACCACAATGCCAAGCGCGCCCTTGAATGTGGCGCGCAAAATCCTTCTCGAAGCCGTAAGCCCCATGACAAAGTCCCCATCTCCACTGCCTTGCGGCCTAAGCCTTTGAAAAAGCAGATTTGGAAATGGGGCGCCTTTGCGCTTGCGCAGAAAATCTTTGATTGATTGTCGAGGCTATCGAAGGAGGCTCTGTTCCGCGGCCGCTGTACGTTGGGCGAACTTGGCGCGAAATCTTAGCGGAGCCTGTTACCGCTGTGCGCGATAGGTACTCGGCGAAGCCCCGAAATACTTGCGAAAGGCCGTGGCGAAGTTGGCGGGATTGGAATAGCCCGCAACGTAAGCCGCTTCCGTTACCGACAGATTTTGGTGGACCAATGCTTCGCGCGCCAAGCCCAGCCGCTTATTTCTCAGGTAGTCATTGGCGCTGACGCCATAGATCGCCCGAAACTGGATGTTGAAGGTTCTGCGGCTCGATCCCGCGCGCCGTGCCAGCTCCGCAATGCTCCACGGATAGCTGGGATCGGCGTCCATCAGCTCTTTCACCGATTGCAGGCGCGCCCGCTTATTTCCAGAGGGCGGATCGATATCCGCATGATGGCGTAGCGCGAACAGCGAGCGCGCCAACAGCTCTGTCGCCTGCGCCTTGATCAACAATTGGCCTGCCCGCCCCTCGATTGTCGGCGACAGCATGTCCGCTGCCAGCGCCTGGACGCGCGGCGTCGCCGGTATATTCATCGAAAACACGGGACGCTCAGTCATACTGAACAGTTCGGTGAATTCGCGTTCCAGCCCGAGCCGCTGGATCGACGGCAGCGGGAACGCGACGCCCACCGCGCGTATGTGCGAGCCACCAGCGACATCGCCATTGCACAGCGTCGGTTCGCGAACCGCCATCGCGAGCACCTGGTTATCGCAATAGGAATGCCTGTCGACGCCGTCGCTGGTACCTCCCCGCCCCTTTCCTTCGAGCACGATGGAGAGAAATAGGCCGGGCTTGACGATGCCGTCGGAATGGAGGTCCGCAGGCAAAGCGAAATCGCTGCGCTGGACGACACAGCCAGGCGGTTCCAGCCAGAACGCGAGCTTTGAGTAGACGTCTTCGATAGGCTGGTTCTCGGCGTCGAGAACGCGGTAATTCTCAAAAATTCGATCATAAACGTGAGTCATAAGGCACTATGACGATCTGCGTCTGAAGCCTCAACAGATCGCGCATGTCTTTAGATGAATTCGAAAAATACACGCGGAATAAAGCCATGCGGCCGACTCAGCCATCACACTAGGGTTGATCGAGTAGTGTCCGCACCTTCTCCGCCAGAGCATCAATGCTGAACGGCTTCGACAAGAGATGCGTTCCGGCATCGAGGATCCCGTTGTGCACGATCGCATTTCGCGTATAGCCCGTGGTGAACAGGATTTTCAGATTCGGTTTCATCTTGCGCAAGATGTCCGCCATCTCGCGCCCCGACATCTCAGGCATCACCACGTCGGTGAACAGCAAGTGCACCTGCTGCCCCTGCTCGAGTAGGCGGATGGCTTCCGTCGGCCGGCTCGCTTCGACCACGGTGTAGCCGAGATCGCGTAGCGCTTCGACGGAGATCGCCCGCACCCGCTCCTCGTCTTCGACGACCATGATGATCTCGCTGTGGAGGCCGCCGTAAATATTGTTCTGTGGAGAAACTGCTACGTACTCATCGGCGACACCGAGATGGCGCGGCAGATAAATCTTCACCGTGGTCCCGACGCTGGGCTCTGAATAAATCTTGACGTTGCCGCCGGACTGTCGGACGAACCCATAGACCTGACTGAGGCCAAGGCCGGTGCCTTTGCCGACTCCCTTCGTCGTGAAGAACGGATCGAACGCTTTCTCTATCACGTCGCGTGTCATGCCGGTGCCGGTATCCGTCACGGCGATGAGCACGAATTGTCCCGGCGCGAGGACATAATCTTTCGCATATCTCTCATCGATATAGGCATTCGTCGTTTCAATGGTGAGCTTGCCGCCTTGGGACATCGCATCCCGCGCATTGACGGAGAGATTCAGCAGCGTGCTTTCGAGCTGCGCGGGATCGATCTTCACCTGCCACAGGCCCGCTGAGAGAACGGTTTCAACATTGATCGTCTCACCCAGCGTTCTCGAAAGAAGATCGCTCATGCCGGCAACCATGCGGTTGACGTTCATCGTCTCCGGCGCGAGCGGCTGTTGGCGCGAGAACGCGAGCAGCCGTTGCGTCAGATTCGCGGAACGCTTCGCGCCATCCATCGCGCTGTCGATGTAGCGCTGGATATCCGTCTCTCCCCGATCCAGCTTGCGCTGAACAAGGTTCAACCCACCGATGGTCACCGCCAGCATGTTGTTGAAGTCGTGCGCGATGCCGCCGGTGAGCTGACCGACGGCCTCCATCTTTTGCGCCTGCCGGAGCTGCTCCTCGGTCTTCAGCCGCTCGGAAATTTCGTCGCGGACGCGCTGCTCGAGTGTGGAATTCAGCGCCTGAAGCGCGGCTTCCGCCCGCCGCCGCTCCGCCAGTTCGCGTTCCGCGGCCTGAAACAGCCGGGCATTATCGATGGCTGTCGCCGCATGGCCCGCGATGCCGAGCAGCGCGGTCTCATGTTCAACCGAGAACTTGCCCGTTTCAGCATGACCGAAGAACAATCCGCCATGGACCTCGCCCGAACGCGACACCACCGGCACCGCGAGATAAGAGCGAACGGGCAGATGGCCCTCCGGCATCCCCTTGCGCGGCGCGTTCTTTCCGTAACGCGGATCCTTCAGGATATTGTCGGAGCGGATCACTCCGGTGCCGAGAAACGTCGGCTCAAAAACCGCCGTCGAGCGCGGCATCGGATAGTTCGCAAACGCCGAGCGCGGCGCACCCGACAAAGCGTAGAGCATATAGCTCGCACCGTTTTCGTCGAGCACATTATAAAAGAAGGCACCAAACTGCGCGCCGGAAAGCTCGACACCGGCATCGGTGACGATCTGCACGATCTTGTTGAGATCGAGCTCCTTCGCCACTGCCGCACCTGCATCGTTCAGCAGGCGCAGATGGCGTTCGGCCTTTTTCCGCGCGGTGATATCGATCACCGTCCCCACAAAGCGCGTGGCGTGTCCGTGATCGAAGATCGCATTTCCGGTTGCGGCGATCCAGCGCTCGACGCCATCGCTCAGCCCGATCGTGCGGTACTCGATGTCGTACGACCCACGCGAGGCTGCGGACAGTGCAGTTTTCACCGCCTCGTGGGTAGACGCGCGATCGTCCGGATGAACACCTGACAGAAACGTATCGTAGGTGACCTCCGCGTCGGGCTGCAGACCGAACATGGCTTTGCAGCGTTCATCCCAGCGCAGAACATGCGTGACCGGATCGAAATCCCAAGTTCCTATCGATGCGGCTTCCGTCGCCAAATTGAGGCGGTCCGCACTTTCCAGCGCCGCCTGCTGCGCCCGCACGCGCTGGATATGCGCCCAGGATCGCTCGGTGACCTCGCTCAACAGCGCGAGTTCATCGTCGCTCCACTTGCGCGGCACCTTATCGTGGATCGCCATGAGCGCGGTCAGGCGGCCCTCGATCACCAACGGAATGCAGATCGTCGCCGCCAGTCCCAAGCGTAGAAAAGTCTGCGCTTCCTCAGGCACGAGTTCGACAGCGATATTGTTGAGAATGAGCGGACGGCCCGCGCGCAAATTCTTCACCGCGAGCTGCCCGAAGGTGGCGAGGCTGTAGTAACCGACGATGCTCGCCGATCCCCGCGCATTCCAGTCGCCGCGGATCGTGAAGTGGTCCTGATCTGGCTCCATGTCCGCATAAGCGCAGACGGCGACTTTGAGGTACCGCCCTAGCATCTTCGTGGTTGTTCTCAGGATATCGTCAGCATCGACACTCTTGGCGGTTTCCTTAGCCAACATATCGAGAAAGCGCAGCCGCGATTCGTTCTCCCGGAGCGCATCTTCGAGCGTCTTGCGCCGCGCCTCCGCGAGCACACGCTCGGTCGTCTCCACCACGATAGCAATGACACCGCCCGGCCGCCCGCTCTCGTCGATGACAGGCGAGTAATCCAGATTCATCCACGCCTGTTCAGGGCGCCCTCGCCGGGACAACACCAGGTTTTGGTCCTTGTAGGACAACCTTCCACCAGCCAGGCCGACCTTCATGACGTTGTCGTTGAAATCGGCGACCTCGGGCCAGCCCTCGCGCACCTTGCTGCCGAGCAGTTGCGGGTGCCGTCCTCCGGCAAAAATCGAATAGGCATCATTGTAGATCATGATGCCGTCCTCGCCCCACAACAGGACGATCGGCACGGGTGAACACAGAAGCATGCCCACCGTGGTTTTCAGGCTTTGCGGCCAAGATACAGGGGGACCGAGGGAAGCTGACCAATCATGCGCCCCGATGAGAGCCGCCAGTTCACCATCACCGGTCAGAAAATCAGTATTGCCCTGTAACTTAGTCAATTCCCATCGCCCCAATGCGCCCGCTGCCCACTTCGGGGCAAAGGTGTGATCCTTGAAAATCTGTAAACTCAGGATTGGTTCCCATCCCCTTGAAATAAAGCAGGATTAATCCACAGAGGCTTGGTCTAAACGGCACACCGCCCGGACGGTACGGTAGTCGGCGACCTTCTGCCGGACGCCAGGCGAGAGATGTCGCATCACGAGCCATACGACTGCCCGATACCTTTCCGGTTCCCAAAATCCGTGCTTCAATAAAGATCGAACGCGGGCAGAGATCGCCGCATCACAGCGTTCGGGGGGCCAATGGAGACCAGCGCTTCGTCACCCTGCAGCTGCCGCTTCGGCGGATTGATGAGCACGTTGAAACTGGGTGCACAGCCGCGCGCGGGAAAGCGGCGATTTCAGATCGTCGCCGCGCTGCTCCTCTTTCTGGCCTCATGTGTTCTCTCCGAAGCCCTTATCGCGGATGACAGCGAGCTGGAGTTCGCTTCGTCCGTTGCGATTGGATGTCTTGCCGCAGTGACCTTCGCGCTCGGGACCCTCAGCGGCATCATCGGCGTGTTCGGCTGCGACGACTGCGTGTCGCGGCTCTAATCATCCGCTCACCGGCGAAACCTCGGGGTCCGCCGCCTGCGCCAGGATGTATGAGCAGATCGAGACACCCGCACATTGCGACGCAGCAGCTCATTCAAATTTGAATCGATGTGCTCCCTCTTCGCTTGCCGGACATTAAGCAAGCGCTCTCCAGCCTGTTGGCAACAATTCTTCAACCATTGGAGAACGCGCAACGCCCTGCCATCAAACACACCTCGGACAACTTAAACGCGATTGCATTTGTCCGGATCGGCAGGGGGACCGATGTTCTGGTGGGAAGTCGCATTCATGGCGATCGCAGGCTATGCGGTGCTCACAATCGGTATCGAGCGAGCGCCTCACAGCATGGAAAGCGATAACGAAAAAGCCCGGCAGCCGTAAGGCTGCCGGGCTTTGAATTCAGCCTTGAATTGTTGGAGGCCCAGCCTGGATTTGAACCAGGATATGAAGCGTTTGCGACGCTCCCGCGTAGACATTCCGCCACCGGGCCAATGCGAATTTCTTGCACGAGATTATTCCCGAAGGCAAAGGCACATTTTGACTTTGGTTAAGAGGAACCAAATCCAGCAAAGAAAGAGAGCACTGAACGATGATGTTACTGCAGCGCAGCGACGACAAATGTCGGATTCCGCACAGATGTTAAAAAAATATCGCATAGCGATTGTTTCTCCACAGCCGAGATGATGGCCGCGTGTGCCACCCTCCTTTTTCGGTTTTCTATTTTGACACAGATGAGACACCGCTCTGCGATTGGTGTTGCACCGAGCGCCGCGACGCACCTGACTTGCACCCACGCCGCTTCAGGCCTATACGAGCGCATCAATTCCAACAGGATGTGTGCAGCAATGGATTTCAACCCGACCGCAATGCCAGTTCGCTTTGCCACCGGGGAAATCCATGTCCGTATCTGCATCCATCACACTGTCGCATCTTGCCTGGTCCGCGCCTGACGGCCGGCAACTCTTTTCCGATCTTTGTTTAAGCTTCAATGCCGAGCGCGCGGGCCTCGTCGGCCGCAACGGTGTGGGCAAAACCACACTGTTGAAGCTGATCGCGGGCGGGCTCCCTCCTCATGCAGGCACCGTCACCGTCAACGGGACGATCGGCGTGCTGCGCCAAAGCGTGCAGGTGGCGGTTGACGAAACCATCGCCGACCTGTTCGGCGTCCGCACGGCCCTCGCCGTCCTTCACCGCGCTGAGACAGGCGAAGCCAGCAACGATGAACTTGCCGACGCCGACTGGACGCTGGAGGCGCGGATTTCGTCTGCGCTCACCGAGGCTGGTCTCGATGCAGAGCCCGAAACCTCTCTCGCGACATTGTCGGGCGGACAGCGCACGCGCGCCAGCCTTGCGGCACTGACTTTTGCTCAGCCCGATTTCCTGCTGCTCGACGAGCCTACCAACAATCTCGACCGCGACGGCCGCGACGCGGTGATTGCCTTGCTCGCAAAGTGGCGCGCCGGCGCGATCGTGGTCAGCCATGATCGCGAGTTGCTGGAGACCATGGATGCCATTGTCGAACTGACATCGCTCGGCGCGACGCGCTACGGCGGCAATTGGAGCCTCTATCGTGAGCAGAAGGCATTGGAGCTTGCCGCCGCGCGGCATGATCTGGCCGATGCCGAGAAGCGCGTGGCAGAGGTCGCGCGCAGCGCTCAGGCAGCAGCGGAGCGCAAAACGCGCAAGGACAGCGTAGGAAAAAAGCAAAGCCGCAAGGGCGGGACGCCGCGCATCGTGCTCGGTGCCATGCAGGACCGCAGCGAAGCCAGCGGCGGCGACAATACACGACTTGCCGAGCACAGACGCACGCGGGCGCTTGAGGATGCAGCGACCGCTCGCAAGCGTATCGAAGTGCTGCAGCCACTTGCAGTCATCGTGCCGCCGACCGGCCTGGCCGCGGGAAAGACCGTGCTGATAGTCGATGGGCTGACTGCGGGCTATCATTCGGAACGTCCGGTCATCCGCGACCTCTCCTTGGCCATCACCGGCCCCGAACGGATCGCAGTCACAGGACCGAACGGCGCGGGCAAGACGACACTGCTCGCGGTCATCACCGGACAACTCCGGCCTTTGGCGGGGACGGTTCGGACCATGACGCCGTTCGCGATGCTGGACCAGCGCGTCAGCCTGCTCGATCCGGCCGTGTCGATCCGTGACAATTTCCAGCGCATCAATCCCGACGCGGATGAAAACGCCTGCCGTGCTGCGCTCGCGCGTTTCATGTTTCGTGCCGACGCTGCGCTACAGACCATCGCAACACTCAGCGGCGGACAAATGCTGCGCGCAGGGCTTGCCTGTGTGTTGGGCGGCTCAACACCGCCGCCGCTGCTGGTCCTCGACGAGCCGACCAATCATCTGGACATCGATGCCATCGAGGCTGTGGAAGCGGGCCTGCGCGCTTATGACGGCGCCCTGCTCGTCGTCAGCCACGACAATGCCTTCTTAGAGGCGATCGGTATCACCCGCCGGCTGGAGTTGACACGAATGCAAATCTAACGGCGGATGAGCAGAACACCACCGATGAGCAACGCCACGCCGATGATGCGCGGCAGATCGACGGAGCGCTGTGCCAGACCCAGCAGGCCAAAATGGTCGAACGCCACCGAGGCGACGAGCTGCCCCGTGATCAGCAGTGCAAAGAAAGTCGCCGCCCCGAGCTTCGGCACCAGCACCACCGCAAGACCGATGAAGATCGCGCCGAACAGGCCGCCGCTCCATGCCCACCACGGAACGCGCGCCGCGACGCTCATTGAGGGAATGGGATCGCGTAACGCAATGGCCAGCACAATCATGCACAGCAAGCCAACGAAGTAGCTCATAAAGCCGGACCATGCCGCCGAGTTCAGAAGCATGCGCAGATTGGCGTTCAGCGCCTGCTGGAGAACGATGCTCGCACCTGACACGACTGCCAGCACCATCAGCATCAACGAATTCGACATGAGCTTTCCTTGGACTTTTCCTTGGGCATTCCTGGCCTGCGGCCGCATATTTAAAGGGAGGCGCGCGCGGCTCGCGGAACCCATCACCTTCGCTAGGCCCTGGAGCCACCCCTGTCGAAGACTTTCCGATAGTTTTCCAACGCTTGCTGAAAAGTCCTGCCGATCACTGTGAACAGCGTGACACAGAACAAACAGTGAAATCAGATTCAGGATGGAACCCGCACAGTCCGGCAGACTTAACATCGGTTGTGCAGCGTAGGAGTAACCGATGGCCCCGCGAGCCAATTGGAAGGGTTTTCTGCGTCTATCCCTGGTGACCTGCCCTGTGGCGCTTTATCCGGCCACCTCGGACTCTGAGAAGATCAGCTTCAACCAGATCAACAAGAACACCGGCCATCGCGTCAAATACATGAAGGTGGACGCGGAGACCGGCGACGAGATCGGCAGTGACGACATCATCAAGGGCTACAAGGTCGATACCGATACTTACGTCCAAGTGACGAAGGAAGAACTCGACAACATCGCGCTGGAATCCACCCGCACCATCGACATCGACGAGTTCGTGCCCAAGTCCGACATCGACACGCGCTATTTGATCCGCCCCTATTATCTGGTGCCCGACGGCAAGATCGGCCACGACGCGTTCGGCGTGATCCGCGAGACCATCCGCAAGATGGATATGGTGGCGCTCGGCCGCGTGGTGCTGACCAATCGCGAGCACATCGTCGCGCTTGAGCCGCTCGGCAAGGGCCTGATGGGCAACCTGTTGCGCTACCCTTACGAGGTGCGCGACGAAAAGGAATATTTCGACGATATCCAGGACGTGAAGATCACCAAGGACATGCTCGATCTCGCGCAACATATTGTCGAAGGAAAATCCGGCGAGTTCGAGCCGGAAAAATTCGAGGACCATTATGAGACGGCGCTGATCGAACTGATTAACAAGAAGAAGAACGGCCAGCGGATCGAGGCGCCGGCGAAGTCGCGCACCGCAGGCAATGTGGTCGACTTGATGGACGCCTTGCGCAAAAGTCTCGCGGGCGGCAAAAGCCCTGCTCCCGCAAAATCCGATACTTCCGCTGCCAAGCCAAAGCGGGCCAAGAAGCGCGTGGAAGGTCAGCGCGAGATGCTGCTACCCATCGCAGGCAAGGGCG
Organism: Bradyrhizobium sp. SYSU BS000235; assembly: GCF_049747295.1. NCBI lineage: Bacteria > Pseudomonadati > Pseudomonadota > Alphaproteobacteria > Hyphomicrobiales > Nitrobacteraceae > Bradyrhizobium > Bradyrhizobium sp. SYSU BS000235. Next base: position 4,606,148 of record NZ_JBMHJM010000001.1, on the reverse strand, counting down.
GCGAGCGCAAGAAGACAGCCGAGAAGCAGGCGGAGAAACCGCAGCGCTCCACGGCGCGCGGCAGGAAGGCAAGCTGATGGGGATCGACCGCTGGAAGCAGGAGCATCGCAACTGGCGCCCCAGCGGCGTGAAGGTCGTGGTGCCTGAAATGCAGCCGGAAGAGCCCCCGGCCGCTCTTATTGCGAGTGAAAAGACATCAAGCGCCGCGAAGAAGGCAAACTCGTCAGCCAGCCGCGCCGCCAGCGCTACCGACAAAGCTCAGCCGAAGCGAAGCAAGCGTTGATGAGAACTCAGCCGGACTCCGGCTGGACTTCCGGCTCCTGCGGTGCCTCTTCCCCAAACTTTGCGCGGGCTGGTTTCAGATCAAAGAGCCTGACGAACTCTTTGCACGGTTCGCAAACGAAAGTACGCGGCTCGATCTGTCGCATCGCGAGATTACAGGCGGGGCACTTCATGCGCCTCTAACGCACCTGCAATGGCTTCGTTCCTCACCCAACAATTACAAAAAAGAAAGGCTCCTTGCGGAGCCCTTCTGCCTGCAGCCTATCGTCCCATCAAAGCATTCCGCTTAGTGCCAGAACAATGCCAACAGAATGATGATTGGAAGCGGAATACCAAGAATCCACAGCAGTGCACCTCGACCTAAACCCATCACGATCCTCCATCGTTTTGATGTGGGACTAACATGCAAGGCTCGATGGGGTTCCGAGGGCTCTTGCAATGCTGCATGCGCTCCCCAGCTTATATGCATGAAACAATCCGACACTTACCGCGAAAATTCCGACAACTGCCGCAGGCTCGCCGACGACGCGCTCGATGAGCCGCAACGCAAGCGCTACCTGCGCATGGCGGAAGCTTGGCTGGCCCTTGCCGAAGAGCAGGACTGGCTTGACGGCGAGTCGTCGGCATCAGTCGAAAAGCAGCCATCAACGAACTGAACGTATCGACGTGCGAAGCGCACGCGTGATTTTCGCGTGACGCGCAGCGCCGCACGCCCGCATCGGGATTTAGGGATCTAACTTGTCCGACCAGCTCGCCCTCTTCGCAGCGTCGCCGTCGCATATGCCCGAAGGCCTGCACTACATGGAAGACTTCATTTCATCAGCCACCGAACAGGAGCTGATCGCGCAGGTCGCGGCACTGCCGCTGCGGCCGTTTCAGTTCGGCATCTACGAGGGTAAGCGCCGAGTAGTTTCATTCGGCTTCAACTACGATTACACGAAACAGCGGCTGGAGGACGCCGAGCAGATCCCGCCATGGCTCCTTCCGATCGTCGCGCAGGTTGAAGCACACGGTGGCGAAGGCACGCGGATCGCGCAGGTGGGGTGTATAGAATACGGCACCGGCGTCGGCATCGGCTGGCATCGCGACAAACCGCAATTCGATCGGATCTTTGGGCTGTCGCTGCGCTCGCCTTGCAAATTTCGCTTCCGCAAGCCGAACGGCAGCAAGTGGCAGCGCTTCACACTCGATGCAGCGCCGCGTTCGCTTTACATGATGTCGGGCGAGTCGCGACAGGTGTGGGAGCACAGCATTCCCGGCGTCGAAGCCCCGCGCTATTCGATCATGTTTCGCACCATGGCTAAGAGGCCATAGGGCCAGCTACTCTGCTATAATCCAGCCGATTCATCTTCGGAACCAGACGTATAGATGGCCAGACGCACAGGCAGCGCCGATCTTCCCCTCCATGGCGGGCGCGTTCCGCCATGGCTCGGTACGCGCATGGCCTCCCTCGGCGCGATCATCACGCAGGCGATCGTGCATCACTACGGCCGCGATGAATTCCTGCGGCGTCTGTCGCACCCATTCTGGTTTCAGTCGTTCGGCGCCGTGATGGGGATGGACTGGCATTCGTCCGGGATTACGACGAGTGTGATCGGTGCGTTAAAACGCGGTCTCGCTCCCCTGCAAGGTGAGCTCGGCATCCATGTCTGCGGCGGCCGCGGCCGGCACTCGCGAAAGACGCCCGACGAACTTCAGGCACTGGGTGATCGCATCGGCTTTGACGGAGCCAAACTCACCCGTGCCAGCCGGTTGGTGGCAAAAGTCGACAGCGCGGCGGTGCAGGACGGCTTCGATCTTTATCTGCATGGTTTCTTCGTCACCGACGACGGCAAGTGGACAGTGGTGCAGCAGGGCATGAACGAAGATAAGCGGCAGGCGCGCCGCTACCACTGGCACTCGGAAAATCTGAAGAGTTTTGTCGACGAGCCGCACAGCGCCATCGATGGCCCGGCGCAGGGCGAGATCGTCAATCTCACCGATCATCGCGCGGAGACTTCCCGCGCCGCGCAACTCGAACTCCTTGGCGACTTGGGTCCGGATCGCATTCTGGCGGAATACGAGGCGCTGAATGACGGGCTGCCGAGGCAGGCCTTGCTCCCCCATCTCATCATGCCGGCACATCACGAGGTCCGCTCGAAGGATGTCTTCGTCCGCCGCCTGCATGGAACGCTTGCCGCCGCGGCCGAGCGCGGACCCGTGGACTTTCCCGATCTGCTGTTGACACCGGGCGTCGGGGCACGAACCGTGCGCTCGCTCGCGATGGTCGCCGAGGTGGTGCACGGCGCGCCCTATCGCTTTGCTGATCCCGCACGGTTTTCCCTGGCCCATGGCGGCAAGGACCGGCATCCCTACCCGGTCCCGCTCAAGGTCTATGACGAGACCATCCGCGTCATGAAGTCGGCTGTCCAGAACGCCAAGCTCGGGCGCGACGAAGAAATGCACGCCTTGAAGCGCCTCGACGATCAGGCCAGGCGATTGGAGCGCACCGCGCGGGGACCTTCGTTCGACGCCTTCGTCGCCACCGAACGCGCGGCTTCACCCGTGCTCGACGGGCGATCGGTGTTCGGCTCGGAGAAGGACGTCGTCGACCGCAAGACGTCGGGAACCTGACAATCCAAGCCGGGAACGAAAGAACGATGGAGCATTTGACTCCGCTTAGTATGGAGTTGCGTCATGAGTACACCGTCGATCGTCCCCTCCGAGACCTTCTACATTGTTCGGGATCAGGCCTCCGACGGCGACGTCCTCCGCGAAATAGACGTGAGACATTCCCATTTCGATGACGTGCTCAACGACATGGTCGCAGCGCGCTACCACAAGCCGGTGGCCGTCTATGCATTCAATCCGGAGGAAGGTTGGTCGCGCGACGTCTCGGAGGAATTTGCGCGGGAGCTGCAAAGCTTGATCGATGTCGCCCAAGGCGAAGTAGAAGGCGAATTGAACGTCTCGATTGATGAGTTCATGCGGCGTCATGCATGGCACGGGCGCCAGTTGCGCTTTCGCCTGTGAGCGATCGCACGTTTACACCGCGATCAGGACGATTCCAGTTCAATACGCGATGAGCGGTTAGGGCGAGACAAGCCGCGCGCGAGGATCTTCATGTCCTCGGATCTACCGCTTGCGATCAGCCGCGCAAACTCTTCGTTCGTAAACGGCAAATCATCATCGGAGACCGGGCGCTGTCCCCTGCGAAAGAAAATTTTGAACCACCGAGCCAGTCGCTTCATCCGAAGGCACCCCCGCTTGATGCTCTTCAACGTTGACCAAGTCTAAGCGTTCCTCGGCACACGCTGCAAGCACAGCTTTGTGCTGCTCACATGCAGGCGCGCAGCAGCGGAGGCATTAGCGCTGTTAACAATGGCGATGTGACGGCCAACCCAAGCGTTCTCAAATTGCGCCGCCACGAATTTTGCGGCAGCGCAACGCTGAGTAGTCAGCGGAACTCGTGCCCGGAATCCGAAGTCGCCCCATACTGCAGCGCACAGCGTAGCAAACTTCGAATTCGAAAGGACACTGGAGCTTATATTTTGCTAGCCACCAGAGAAAAGCTTTACGCGTGAACGTCGTGCCGCAATTGCGTTGCGGCATCGTACACGCGGATCTGCAGCGTCGGAAAACGGCGCTTCAGCTCGAGTGCACCGCGTTCGGCGCCTTCCTTGGTGCTGAATTCGGTCTTGATGCGACCGTCGATCTCGAGCGCATACCCAGTCTTGGGGAGATCAGGAGAATGAAGAACCATGTCGTAAGTCCAGCAACGTCGTGAGGTGACCTTGGTTACGGTGAGTCCGGCGGTGCCGACAAGCGCATTGAAAGGTGGACAAGCCGCCGCCTGTTTACAACAGCGTCGATTCGCATTCGTGACTTTCGCAATCTACACGCGAAGGAAGACAGGCTGATGATTGCGGCGCATCAATTACGGCGCGGCGCGCGATCCGGGCACACATCCCAGAAGCCGCGGGTGCGCGACCGATTGGTGTAATACCAACAATAGCCCGGCGCGGGCTGCTGCCCCGCCACCATCGGGTTGGTCTTCGAGGGCGGGAGAACGCCGCGCGCCACGCCGGAGGCGATGGCGCTGTTCGGTCCGAAGCCGTAACCGCCGGGAATCGCGCCGGTGCCGGCGTAGCCCGGCTGATATCCCGGACGAATGCCGGTCTGCATGCCGGGGCGGATGCCTGAATGGACACCGCTTCTCTCGCCACTCATCTGGACTTGGAGCAGATCGGCGCACACGCCGGACGCATCAGCCCGATACGCCGGGATAGCGCCAGCCGGCGAGCTTATGATGACCCCGCCCAAGGCAAAAGCTATCGCGCCGGCGCGTTTCATAACTCCGTCCTGTTGACGCAGGCCAAGCGGCATCCCTTAATCGAACGTACCAGTTCCAACGCGTCGCAAGCGGCAAGCGTTCCTGTTCCGTGGAGGTTATCGGACCCGGGGGTGATCTTCGGCCTCCCTCATGCCCGGCCTACACGTCGCACCTGGCATCAGCGAATAAGCGGCTGGACCAGCGAACCCGCAAGCTTCCGGTCGCGACTATGAAGAGGACGCCTCTTCTTTCGGGACCATCGACCATGATCCGCCGCCTCGCCTTTGGCCTCCTATCCGCCCTGTGCCTGCTGGCTTCCCATGCTGCCCGCGCTGAAGGGCCGGACCCACGCGACATCAAGACGATCACGGCCTGCCTTCAGTCCTTCGACAAGGGCATCGCGCCGCAAGAGGCCTATGAGGCTTGTGTCAGGAAGATCGCCAGTCCCTGCATGAACGACGATGAGGACGGCGTCCCGCCGGCTCAGCAGATCGAATGCTTCAACCGCGAACAGGCGGTCTGGGACAAGATCCTGAACGACTCCTACAAGACAATGATGGATGGCCTCGAGCCGGAGCAACAGCAAAAGCTGAGAGCCATGCAACGCTCATGGATCCAGACCCGCGATCTGAGCTGCGCGTTCTACTACGATTACTTTCAGGGCTCGATGGCCAATCCTATGATGGCGTCATGCGACAACCGCGAGACCGCGCGGCGCGCGATTTATCTGCGCATCTTCGCTCAGGATATGTCGCCACGAAAATGACGGCGGCCATTTAACCGGGCCGCCAACTCTGCCCGCTGAATTGGAAGCAAATATCCGACTCTCCAGCGAACTTGAGCCCGGCTTCGCGCCGGGCCTCTTTTTAGAAGCATCTTGTTCCTCATGCCGCGCGCACGGTGTGCAGGAACTCCCGCACCTCGAGCTTCAGGCGATTGCTCTCATCTGCCAGCGCCTTGGCTGATGAGAGCACCTGAACCGAAGACGAGCCGGTGGATGCCGCGCCTTCGTTGACGCGATTGATGTTGGAGGCGACATCGTTGGTGCCGGCAGCCGCCTGCTGCACGTTCCGCGCGATCTCCTGCGTCACCATGCCCTGCTCTTCCACCGCCGCGGCGATGGTGGTGGCGATGCGCGAGATATTGGAAATGGTGGTGCCGACATCCTGAATGGCGCTGGCTGAATCGTTCGTCGCCGATTGAATGCCGGCAATCTGCTCGGCGATTTCCTGGGTCGCCTTGGCAGTCTGCGCCGCCAACTCTTTTACTTCGGCCGCGACCACCGCGAAGCCCCGGCCCGCGTCGCCCGCACGCGCCGCTTCGATGGTGGCGTTGAGCGCCAGCAGGTTGGTCTGGCCTGCGATGGTCTTGATGAACTCGCTGACGTCGCCGATGCGCGCCGCCGCCTTCGTGAGATCCGCAATGCGCTGATCGGTGACCTGCGCCTGCTGAACCGCGTCCGCCGAGATGCGCGTCGACATTTCCACCTGACGGCCGATCTCCCTCACCGACGAGGCCATCTCTTCGGTGGCGGATGCCACCGACTGGACATTGCTCGACGCCTGCGACGAGGCCGAGGCGACATTCACCGCAAGGCCCTGCGTGGTGCCGGCGATCTCGGTCAGCGATCCCGCGGCGGCCTCCAGCTCGGTCGAGGACGAGGAGACGCGATCGATGATCTGGCCTACCGCGGCCTCAAACCGATCCGCCAGCGCGTTCATGTCGGCCTTGCGCTGCGCCGCGCGGGCCAGGGTTTCGCGGGCGGCCTCGTCCGCTTTCGCGAGCGCTTCGTTCTCGGCGTTCCGGCGAATGATGGTGACGGTCTTGGCGATATCGCCGATCTCATCGCTACGGGAGGCGCCGGGGACTTCCGAATGAACATCGCCGTCAGCCATCGCCTGCAAGGCGTCGTTGAGCTTCTGCAGCGGCGCGGCCAGCCACAATACCACAAAGGCGATGGCCGAGAGACCGATCAGGATCGCTACCACCGCCAGACCGATCATGGAGCGCTGGGCACTATCAAAGATGCCTTGGGCGCCGCTGGTCGCCTGCTTCGCCGCGATGTTGTTGAAGGCAATGTCCTCGTCGAGCGGCTTCAGGGAATCGAGATAGGTCGTGCCGTTTTTGGGGCTGAATAGGCTGCCCAGCTGGTCGCGATCCTGCGACAGCGCCTCCTGCTGCAGTTTCAGATAGCCCTGCCATTTCTCGCTGAAAGCGGTCCAGTATTTTCGCTCATCGGCGTTCGCGATGAGCTTCTCGTATTGCTTGCCGGCAAGTTCCATCGCTTCCATGTGCTCGTTCAGCGTCTTGACCCGCGTGCGACGGCTTTCGCCTTCCGTGGTCGCGACATGCGTTGCATCGAGGCGGATGCGCGTGGCGAGGTATTTCAAATCGCCGAGCGCCTTGATCGACGGCATCCAGTTGGTGTCGATGTCCTGGGCAGAGGAATTGATCTTGTCGACCTGGGTGATGCCGTACCACCCCTCACCCGCGATCATGACGACAAGCAAAGAGAGCACTGCGATCAGGGACGTCTTCAACGTGACGCGCATCATGTTCATTCCAATTTCCAAATCATGCCTGTGCATGACAGCTCGGAAAATGACCGCGAGCTATTAATCGGGTGCTAAATAAAATGAGGGTGCGTCTCAATAAGCGCAAAAATATTTTTACTCGCGCCCGGAATAACCAAAGCGGCGCGGTGTACAGCACCTCATTTGTCACACAAGATTCACAAAATATTCCACGCAATGGAACGATGATGATTTCTGACACGACCGCTCCCTGACGGGAGCCGAGCGCCGACTGTCTCCGTTCTTCGAAATGGAATCTGAAAAGCAAAAAAAAGCGCCCGGAATGATCCGGACGCGGCCTGCATGTGTAGAGAGGTGCCGTTTGCTTAAACGACTGCGCGACGATCAGGCATATTCGTAGACCATGACGATGCCGTTGGCTCCTTTGCCGCCGAGGTACGTCCCGGGCTCGGACGCAAGAGCGATTGCTCCGCCACCCCCGGCGCCGGGTGCCCCGGCGTCCCGGCCATTGCGATGGCCGGTTGCGACGATGCCAGCATCCCCACCCGGACCAAACTTCGAAGCGGCCCCCACGCCTCCTTGAATCTGGCACATAGCGGCCGCAGTATTCTCCATTAGGCCAAGGACAAACCCGGGCCTCCCTACGCCGCAACTTGCATTCACAATATTTCCACCGGTGGCAACGGGCGTTATCGGCGGAAGCGAACAATAGTTTAGGAGAGGCAACGTCGGCGGATTTGTCTCATTGCCGCTGTTACCACCAAAGCCTCCCGGTGCGGTGATGCTTCCAAAGCTGGAAGATCCACCAAAACCAGGCACACCGACGACAACTGCGACGCTCGGAAAACCGCTGGTCAGAAATGATTTTGCATAAGCTCCGGACGCTCCCCCGCAGCCACACCCCGGCCTGTTTGTCTGCGACGAGGCATTGCCACCATTACCCCCAGCACCCTGCACTTCCACGATGATTTTGTTCGTACCCGGCGTCGGTGTGTAGGTGTACGTACCTGGCGTCGAGAACACCTGCACGTTGAGCAGACCACCGCCCCCCGTCGAGCCGGACGAACCAAGGCTGTAGAGACTGCGCTCATCGGTGATCGCGTCATTGGTGATGACCGTCATCCCCGGCTGCAACAGCACGCGCGCCACCGGCACCGTGCCGGCGGGAAACGCTGGCGCCACCGGCGCTGCGCTTTCCGAACCCGTGACCACCGACACGACGCCGGTGAGCCGATCGATCACCACGCGATCAATGCGCGGATCGGTGACAGGCGCGGTGATCGCCGTCGTAGTTTGCGGCGGGACTTCCGTCAGATCCGTTCCGTTGAAGATATGCCCGGCATCGAGCGCGACGGTCATGGTCGGGATCGCCTGCGCATGCGGCGCGAAGGCGACACCGAGGCGCGTCAGGACGGAGAAGTCTCCGTCGATGGCACCGGTGTAGGAATTGACCGACTGATTGCCAGCGGCAGTGGGAACGAAGGTCGAGACTGTCATTAAGTCTTCTCTCTCTTATAAAATGCCGGATACCGTCCGGCGCGGATTCTGGATCGGCGCGACGTTCAATGCGCACGCACGTGCAGCGCGCCGCGAAGACAGCGCAGATCGAGAATCTCTTTCAGGGGATAGGTGTGACGAGGTTGATGGCGTTCGCGGCGATCACCGCCTGGCGACGTGGCGAGACAGCGAGTCTTCTCAGCTGCTGTCCCGCTGTTTGTTCTGGATGACGACTGCCGTAATGCCGCCTCGTCGCCGCCTTCACATCGGCGCAGCGGGCAGTCGATCCGTCAGTCCCATTGACTGATCTATGTTACGGCGTCACAGGCGCGTGACCACTGCATACATAGGACTCGCTTTCGCGCACACATTCGGCGCACAATTCCATCGTCGGCTGGGCTTATGTCGCAGCATAAGTCCTCCGCTTCTTCCGGAGGGACAACCGCATGTCCACCGAGCGGCCCAACAACGCCTTCCTGCGCGCCCTGAGCGACCAGGATTTCGCCGCCATTCAGCCGGAGTTGACCGCGGTCAAACTGCCGCTGATGCATGTGCTGTACGGCCCTGAGCGGCCGATCCGCGCACTGACCATCCCGACGTCGGGCATCATGTCCTTCGTCGTCCATTTAAGCAGCGGCGACGGCGTCGAGGCCGGCATGGTCGGCAATGATGGCATTGTGGGCGCGTCAGCTGTGCTGAACGATACGATGGCGATGAACACCGCCGTCGTGCAGATGTCCGGTGCCGGCTTTGCTCTCGACATCGGTGTTACCCGGAAAATCGCCGCTGCAAGTCCGGGCTTTCGCCAGGCGATTTACCGGCACGACCAGATCCTGTTTCTGCAAGCCCAGCAGTCGATCGCCTGTATTGCCAAGCATCCACTCGAAGCGCGGCTTTGCCGATGGCTGTTGCGGTGCCGGGACCTCGCCGGGAGCGAAAAGCTGTCGCTGACCCAGGAATTCCTGGCCCAGATGCTCGGTGTGCAGCGCAGCACCCTGAGCGTAACCGCACATCGGCTGCAGGCCGCGGGCCTGATCGAGTACAGCCGCGGCAATATCCGCATCGTGAACCTCGAAGGCATGAAAGAATCCACCTGCGAGTGTTACGGCACGGTCAAGGAGCTGGAAGGCAAGCTTCTCAGCGTCGCGAAAAATTAATCGCGCCTGCGTCGGCAATCGGACAGACACGCTGCCACCTCCTCTCCAAGGTGGAACATGACGAGTGGAATCACTCCGAATTGCGTCGCGTTCACGATTTCGTTTGGCGTACAGGAGTGGCTCATGAGCGAGACCCAGGCAACCCAGGCCAAATGGCGAAAACTGGCGGAGCAGTGCCGGGATCAGGCACGCAAAGCCCCTCAAGGACACGTGAGAGACGAGCTTCTCGAACGGGCGAATGAGCTCGAGGCGGCCGCGCGGCTTGAAGGCTGGCTTAATTCACCGGGTCTCCGCGGACCGGAAGGCAAACGTGCATGACCCACATCACCAACCGGACATGGACAACGGCCGATATCGAACGCCTGAAGCATCTCGTGGAGACGGGCGTCTCCGCCGCCCGCGCGGCCGTGATCTTCCGCCGTAGTATCGTGTCCGTAAAGGCGCAGGCAAAGCGCTTCGGCTTTCCCTTCCCCGATGAACGCATGTTGAAGCGCGAGCGCAAGGCGCGCGAAATTCAAACCGGGTTCTAACGTCCCCAATCCGAAGTTCGCCTCATCGTGCGGCATACCTCGTCGCGAACTTCCGAACCACCACACCCGTGATCATTTCGGCTCTCTTCGACCCGACGCCTTGCCGCGACGGAACGCGCCGCCGGCGACTGGGGAATCGCGAAGCTCCTTGATCGTACGGGACAGTTCCCGATCCGACATCGGCGATGCCGCCACGTCTTCCGAGACAGTCGCAGGGAGACCCTCCGCCGGGGCGGACGCAAACAGGCGGCGGCGGATGAACGACAGCAACGCGGTGTAAGGCAAGAAAACCTCGAATGGCCGGCGGCGCGGTCATCCGCGATTGAACTTGCCAGCGTCTGCGAAGTTACTTTCGATAAGATCTCACCGCCGTATCATTTGATACAATGGCGTCGTGATCGCCACCGGAGTGACGAGCCATGCAACTCCCTCCCCAGATCCTGCTGCGCAAGCTGAAAGAACACTCGCGCCTTACCACCGCCGACGTCGCGGAAATCAACGCGTTCAGCTATCAGATCCGCCACCTTCAGCCCGGCGAGGACTTCATCCGTCAGGGCGATGTGCCAAAAGTCTCGGCGTTGGTGGTCTCCGGTATGGTGGCGCGCTATCACATGCTCGACAACGGGCAGCGGCAATATCTTTCCTTTCACATGGCCGGCGACCTTCCTGACGCCCAGGCGCTATTCATCGACGAAATGGACCATGCGGTGTGTGCGATCGGGCTCGCCGTCATCGCCTCCATTCCGCACAAAGAAATTATCAGGGCGTTCGATCGCAGGCCGCCTGTCGCATTCGCGATCTGGCGAGAAACCTTGATCGATGCCGCGATCTTTCGTGAGGCGATCACCAACAACAGCGCCAGAACAATGGAAGCGCGGATGGCGCATCTGTTCAGCGAATTGTTTTACCGTGCGCGGGCCTCAAGCCTGATCAAAGACAACACTTTTCACCTGCCGATCGATCTCACACAATTGGGCGAAACGCTTGGCATGTCGATTGCCACCGTCAATCGCACGCTCAACACGCTTCGCACCACAAGCACCATGGACTTCCGCCATGGCACGCTCACCGTGCAGAACTGGCGCAAGCTCGCACAGATCGGCCAGTTCAATCCGGGTTACCTTCATCTGAAGAAGCCACCGCTTTGATTGCGTCGTCGATCATTTCGAATCGAGAGCAATACGGCCTGCTTCAATCTGAACGCTTGTTCAGAAAATTCCCGACTACGTTTCGGGAACGTAGCTCACTACCGCGTGTTCTCTCTTTGCATTGAAAGAGGAGGATCATGCATGAAGAAAATCGCTTTGGCTCTCGCCACCGTTTCGACTCTTGCTTTCGCGCTGCCGTCGCTCGCTTCCGCGGAAACGGTCGTTATCAAGCGCGGGCATCATCACATGGACCGCGGCTGGCATCACAGCCACATGGATCGCGGGTGGCATCACGGCCATGGCAGGAAGGTCGTCGTGATCAAGCATGGTCATCACCACTACGACTAAGTAAAATAGACTCAGCAAAATGGCCCCGATCATCGGGGCCATTTTTTCGTTCGCATCTTCTATCGTAACACGATTTACATGTGAGCAGTGACCTGCCGATGCGCGAACGCAACAAACATCGGTCCGTTCGAACGTCCGACTTCATGAAGGCCGAGTATGTTGGGGCTCGGCGAATCCGGCTCACGCCCGCTTGGGAGGTCTCAGGCCGGGGCTTTCCGCCCATCGCCGCGCTTCCTCTTCCGTGGAAATACGCTTGGTCGGCTTGGGCTTCTTCTCTGGTTTGGGAGCGTCAGATTTTTCCGTCATGCAGGCACTTTACGCCTGTCCGGACCAGACCCGAAGCACAAATTTACACAAGCCGTTGATTTTAAATGAGTTTATCACTCAAACTGAGCCTCCGTGTCAGCCTCATGGAACTTACTCAACTGAGTAACGTTGGTTGATTACTCAATTTGATGAATTTCGAGGAACACCATGAATTCCGCGCGTGAGGAACGCCTCCAGATCATGTTGTCGCCCGCCGAACTGGCTGTGATCGACGACTTCCGTTTCAAGCACCGTATGCCCACACGGGCTGCAGCGGTTCGAGAGCTTCTGCGCATGGGCCTCGCCGCCACGGGCATCACTGCCGATGGGTCGAAGTCCAGCAACTATGGTGTCTTCGGACGCGGCACCGACGGCCATCACAGCACCGAAGTGACCTGAACCTCAACGGCGCACCGCACGGCTTCACTTGTCGAGGATCATCCCTATGAGCATCATGCTATTGAGGTAAGGAACACCTGTAATAATCATTGCTTTGACTTCGGCGACTTCATTCGTCGAAAATCGAGAGGATGTACCCGGGGGGCCGGAATGGATCTCGAAAGGAGATTCAACATGGCCAACTCAAATGAACCCGAAGTTGACGGGATAGAAGATCGCCGGAAGTTTCTTGCCGCGTGCGGCAAATTCGCGATCGTGACACCACCTGCAATCACGCTGTTGCTGTCGACGTCTCTCAACTCAGCGGCTGTTGCGGGCTCTGGCGGCGGTTGGTCGAGGCACGATCCCGGCTGCTAGCGCGATCGCAACATTAATCGAGCGTGCAAATATCTTCATTGTCAGTTTTCAACGAATAAGGCCGCAGCATTCCACTGCGGCTTTATTCGCACTCCGATTTCTTAAAGGTGATCCTCAAATGAGGCGCGCAACCCCACCTCTTGCGTCTCGCGAAAGATGCGATACGCCAAACAGAAGAAACAAACCTACAGCAGCGCGATCCAAACCAACGTGATCGCAGCCACCGTCCCGCCAAGCGCAATCGCCCAGTCGGTCGGTTCGTTGGTGTTCCAGTCGTAATCGTGATCGTGGCTACTCATGAGACGTAAAACCGCACGCCCGCAGATATGTTCCTTGGAACCCGGGGAATGCTCGCGCGTGATAACCCAGACACTTCACATTCAGGAGAGCGCATCATGCGATGGTCCAGCCCTTCCGAACCTTGTCATGGCGGCAGCGGACAGATCGATGACGGGAAGCCCAGGTTGAGTGAAGATGATATTCAGCGGGCCCTGCTCGGCCCTCGTGGCATACCGGGCGCACCTGATCCCGCCCGGATGACCCCGCAGCGAGCCAAGAAGACCTCCCCTGACGTCAATCCCCCGCACACGGCCTGATCGCACCGCGTCGCCTAAAAGGGATGCAGTGTCGCAGGGCGCGGAACGTCTGAAGGGCTGCCGGGTTGTGTTGGCCAAAACGTTCGATCGCGAGGTCGCGGAATGACGCAGATCACAAGCCTCACCTGGAAGCCTGAGCAAACGGAACTCCTGCGAACGCTGGTCGCCAAAGGCGTGCCGCCGGTGCGGGCCTCGGCCATCTTCAAGCGTTCTCCCGACGCCGTGAAACTGCATGCGCAAATTTCCGGATTTCCTTTTCCGGATTGCCGCGATGCGGTGACGGAGCAGCGGCATAAGCAGGCTGCCGTCCGCAAGTTTCTGGGACTGCCCATGGCAGAGTGATGCCATCGGCCGTTTAATGGTCGGAGCCGCCGGAAAGGCGTTGGTGTGGGATTGCCGTCTGACGTCGGTCGGACTCGGCCTGACATAAATGCAACCCTCCATGCGTAAACGACATGCAAAATTCTGGAACAGAACTGCCGCCACCGAATTGCCTGCTTTGATTTGGGGCTGATTGTTTTGGGCTGGAAACGATGAAAATTATCCACGCTATTGCTGAAGATCGCTTGCTTTGCTGGGCGGTGGCCACCGCGCTCGTCATCCTGATGTTCGAGCTGGTGCTGTGAGGCTTTGAGCCTCACCGCGGCATGAAGATTGCGACATTCAACGTCAACAATATCAACAAGCGTTTGCCGCTCCTTCTCGCGTGGCTGAAGACCGCCAAGCCTGATGTTGCCTGCCTTCAGGAGTTAAAATGCGAGCCATCTGCTTTTCCCGAAGCAGCCTTGCGGCGCGCGGGATATGGAGCCGCATGGGAAAGCGAGCGGAGCTGGAACGGCGTCGCGATCCTGGCACACAAGGCTGACCCCATCGTCACCCGCCGCCGGCTTCCGGGCGACCCAAGAGATCGCCAGGCGCGTTATATCGAGGCCGCTGTCGGGGGCATGATCGTCGCCTCGCTCTATTTACCGAACGGCAATCCACAGCCGGGGCCTAAGTTCACCTACAAGATGCAGTGGTTCGCGCGCCTGGCCCGCCACGCGACGACGCTCCAGAAAAGGCGCGTGCCCGTGATCCTGGCGGGCGACTACAACGTCGTGCCGACAGCAATCGATATCTACCCGACGACATCATGGGACAAGGATGCGCTTGTACAGCCCAAGCCGCGCCAGGCGTTTGCTCGCCTGCTCGACAAAGGGTGGACCGACGCGCTGCGTCATGTCAGCGGGGAGAAACGCATCTATACGTTCTGGACCTACTGGCGCGAACGCTATGAGAAAGACCACGGCCTTCGACTCGATCACCTGCTCCTAAGCAAGGACCTTTCCGTCCGACTGTCTGACGCGGGTGTCGACCGCAAGGTGCGAGGCCGTGAGGGCGCAAGTGATCATGCGCCGGCTTGGATCACGCTGGATTAGGCGGGCCGAGGCTATGTTTTCCCCTGCAGCATCGTCTTGATCCCGAGCCACAAGGCTCCGGCCGCCCCGGCAGCGATGATCGTGACCATCGCCCTGATGGTCAGGCTTTGTGCCTGTTCGACGCTCTTGCGCCATTTGCGCAGGTGAATGAAGTCCGCCCGCAACTCTGCTCTGTCCTCCTCCTCGATCCCGAACGACGTCAGCATCGTGGAGATCGTGCGCTGGACGGCCTCCTCCGTTTCCGCGCCGTAGAGCCGCTTCTGTTCGGCGAGGACTTCCGTGAAGATGGCCCTGACTTCATGGTCCTGCATGGCCGCCCTCTATCGCTTGATAATCCGCGCGATGTTCTCAAACCCGCGTTTGGCGAAATAGAACGCGACGATGAGGTTGGCCGTCGTCTCTGCGAATCCGGTCAAGGGATCGGTGACGCCCCACCCCATCACCTTGTCGACGATGAGGAGTTTGGCGAAATAGATCGCCACCGCGTACCCCATGATCTTGTCGGGTTCGTACCAATGGCCGATCTCGGCCACGCGGTATTGCGTCTGCAATTCAGCTTCACGCTGCTGAAGAAGAATCTCCTTCGCCGCGAGATCGGCCGCGATGCCGGCATCGGTACTGCCCGCAGCCAGCTTCGCCTTGTAGGCATCAAGTGCCTTGCCGAGTAGCGGGCCCGCGAGAAAATTTCCGAGCCAGGACCAAAACATGATCAGGCCATCGGCTTGATGACATCGACAACGCGAGCGACACCGTTGTCGTCCTTTTGGGTGACGATCTGCGGCGGATTGTCCGTGATCTTTCGCAACCATGCGAACAGCAGGCCGACACCGACCATGCTAACCGGCAAGGCCCACGCCGGGACTTTGGCCGTCAGCGGTGTCCAGTCTTGCCCGGTGACAATCGGCAGCGCCTGATCATACAGACCGACGAACAAACCCGCGAGCATGGTCAGCCGCGCGGCGATGTGCGTGCGCCAACCCACGATCTTAGCCCGCACCTTGTCGAAGAACGACGCTTCTGCCCTGAACGCTTCAGAGAAAGCCGGCTGGGTTTTCAAGATCGGCCGAATGATGAAAAAATAAACTGCAATAACGATGGCTAAAACGAGTAGAGCGATTGCGAGCATGTCGTCTCCTTATGCCGCGCGTTTGAAGATGGATGATAGGAATCCTGCGATCACCGCACTGATGCTGCCTTTGACTGGTGACGGAGCGGATGGCGCGATCAGCGGCTTCATCGCAACGACGGCTGGCTCGTCGTCCGGTCCGAACTTGATGCTGGATTCGATTTGCATCATCGCGACGATGAGCCCGGCGCAACCGAGCTGCTTGTCGACGACGGTCGGATCGAACTTGCCGTCCGCGATATATTTGCCTTTCAGGTACTGATCGGTCCCCGACCAGATGTAAGGGCTAGCCAATCCGCGATTGGAATACCCGAGCCCGTTATACTGCTCAAGCATCGTCAGCAGACCGCCAATGCTCCAGTCCGTGTTACGCGCGGCATAGGGCGCACAGTTCTTTAAAGCGTCAACAGCAGCGTCTTCAAATGACGCAAACGGCCCTCGCCCCTTTGGCTCATGCGTCGACGTCCTATTCCACGGATCGCCTTGCGCGAGGCTGCGCGACCAATCCTGCGAAGACTCCCGTTGGTGTGCCACGGCGATGAAGAACCACGGCACCCCCGTTCTAGCTTCGATGGCTCGGTACCGCGCCTTAGCGGGAGGAGCCACTAGCCGGACCGCAACCGGCCCAAACTCGGAAGCACGCGTCAGCTTTGCGTTGTGCCAGCGCGCGGCATTCCGCGCCTGCAGCAATGCGAGGTCCGGCATATTCTAACTCCAATGTGAACTCAGCCAGCGAGAGGGGGATTGCGGATGCGCAAATTCGCGATAGTTTGCCGCCGATGAAAATTCAGACCTTGATCGTCCTGTGCATTCTCAGCGTCGTCTTGAGCGGCTGTGGCGCCAGCGACCTCACCGACAAGTTCATTCCATTCACTCTGAGGGCGAAGGAATCCTACCAGCCGCCGGTTGATCCGGAGCCTGATGTTGCCCAGCTTGTGAGATCCAATCCCGCGAGCGTCTTTGTTGGCAATGTGACCGACCTCAGGGTCGCCAAGCCTCGCCTTAACGGCGCGCATTGGGAAGGTTGCGCTTCCGCCGCTACCCCTGATGTCGGTGGCCGTCTGTCCGAAACGGTGGTCGCATTCACAATCGAGTCAGGCCACATCGGTGCCAGGTATCGCGTATCGCCCGGGCATTGGTGCTTTGCGGAGCCGAGAAGGCCCGTGTAGAACACTCAACGACATGACAATGCAACGACTGGTCATCACCGGAAAAAGCGGCTTCGTAGGCCAAAACCTCGCCCGATATCTGCAGGGACGATATCGTCTGGCGTCCATCGGACGTGGTCCCTCCACTGCGGTCAGCCAAGACGATTATTGTCAGTGGGATGACCTTTCGACAGACTTCCTGAATGACGCGACGGCCGTCATCCATCTGGCCGGCAAAGCGCATGATGTCCGCGGCACGTCGAATGCAGATGAATACTTCGCCAGCAACACCGAACTGACGTCTCGTCTCTTCGATCTTTTCCTGCAGAGCACCGCGCGGGATTTCGTTTTCTTCAGCAGCGTGAAAGCCATTGCGGATGAGGTCTCCGATGTTCTTTACGAAACAGCTGAGCCCTCACCTCAGACACCCTATGGGCGATCGAAGCTGGCTGCGGAACAGTACATTGCCGGCCGTCAACTTCCTTCGGGGAAGCGCGTCTTTATCCTGCGCCCCAGTATGATCCACGGTCCGGGCAACAGGGGAAACCTTAATCTGCTCTACAGATTTGTGAGAAGCGGAATCCCTTATCCACTCGCGGCATTTCAGAACAAACGTTCGTTCCTCAGCGTTGAGAACTTGTGTTTCGCGGTCGCGGCCTTGCTGGAACACCCTTCGATTCCCGGCGGACCTTATCAGCTGGCGGATGACGACGCGTTGTCCACCACGGAAGTGGTTCGGCTGATCGCGGAGGGACTGCACCGAACGTCTCGTCTGTGGAGCCTCCCTCCCCGGCTTCTTCAGACAGCGGCGCGCGCAGGAGATACACTTCGCCTACCATTGAACACGGATCGGCTGCGCAAGCTCACCGAAAATTATGTTGTCGACAATCACAAGATAAAAGACGCCCTGAAGATCCAGAGCTTTCCGGTCGAAGCAAGAGAAGGTTTGTTAAAAACCATCAGAAGCTTCGAATGATCTACACAGAGCGACGTCTAATGGTGAAGCAAAAGGAATTTCATGAGCAGCGGAAAAGAAACATGCAGGTGTGGGCATAACCGACCCTAAATGATCCTCATGATCACCGGGCAGATGAAGGTCGGCGGCATGTTGTTCGTGACCACCTGCGTCACATTGCCATTAATTGAAGAGGTTGTGCCGGTAACAGACACTGCGACCGAGCCAGGATTAAAAAGCGGCGGGGAAGCTATCCCACCGTCTGGGAAGGGAATCGATACATTCACCTGGCCCACATTTCTAAGAACATTCGTCGCCGTACTGCCATCCGCAGTCAACGACAAGGTTACGTTTGGCAGTTGACTTCGTGCGAGCGGGTACGAGTCTAGCCCGCCCGTCGCTCCGAGTGTCGTTCCTGCAATTCCACTGCCGCCGGACGTGATGCGGTTCGCCGCGGCACCGCCCATGTTGTCGAGCCCGAAGAACGCGCGCCCGCGGATGTCGGGGCCATTGAACGTCGTACTACCATCGCCAGATCCAAACTTCGTGCCGACAAGCGCGAACAATTTCGAATAAACCGTTCGCGAGAACGTCTGGCCGAATGGAAAGGCAAAGTTGTTATTGGGCACCGTGGCGCCGAGATAAGGAATACATCCACCTACAGGAATCACTTCCGGAAGCGTGTAGAAGCCCTGCAGGACGAACTCTCCTGCCCCGCTGTAGTAGGTCGCGACATAGGGACTGCCCGCGATCAACATGGCTGCAGGCAGATCAACGCCAGGCGCGCTGCGCAACGGCTTTGCGCCGAGCCCATCCACTGCCAGCGTCACCGTCGCACCATTGGTGTCATGCGGGGTGAATGCGATCTGCTGGCCATCGAGATGCGCCAGCGTGTCAAAGCCCTGATAGCTTGTGATCGTGTAGGCCGTGGACGAGCCGGATGTTACCAGCGCACCGGCAATGTCGTCACGCCATTTGGCGGCGGACGCCATCATGCCGCGACCACTGTCGTTCACAGCCGACGGCGCCATCCCCTCAGCCCAATTGACCGCGTTATCAGCACTCGCGTTAGCCGATGCCGTACGGGACCACGTATAGAATCCTGACATGCATTATCTCCAAAAGAAAACGACGACTCCAGAGAGCCGCCGTGCTTGAATTCCGGCTATCGTCTTGACTACCTTGATGCGAGCACTACGCCGAGACGGTCATCACGCAACGCACTATTCAGAATTGGGGACCCGCCGCGACTTGCATAGGATTTGGATGAGACCTAAGAACTAAACATCGCAGCCCGTCCTTTTCACCGGGGTCATCTGCCATGAACGATCCTGACAAACCTGTCGACTTAATGCCGCACGAATGGGAGTCAGATCGCGAAAAGCCAAAAGAACCTTTCTGGGGGACGGGCCTCTCTGATTTTGTGACGCAGTTGATTGGCGGCGGCATCGTGCTGGCGTTAGTCCTCTATTTTTTTGGTTCCGCGAAGCCGCCTGTCACCCAGGTACCAGCGACCGGCGTCTCTGTTGAGTCTCGCCAGAAATAGCTAGCGCACACCAGTCGCGTAAGGGGCGACGGCAACCGCTCCCAAGATGCCTCCTCTCGCGAGGTTGCCGAGCTGGCGATTTGTCTCGATGCGCCGAACGGCATCATTCAGCCCCAGAACCGATGCCGGATCCATGGCCTCTCCGTTCAACAGAAGTCTTTCCGCGATGCGACGGCGAACCGTATCGTTGTCGCTGGTGAGCAGCTTAATCGTATTAACGAGTGAGCTACCTGCTGAACTCAATTTTCCACTCGCGGCATTAACCGCAGCGGCACCGAGTTCTTTTGCCACCCCCTCCGGCTTTTCCGCTGGCATCCCATCGAGCGCGGCATGCGTTTTGTACATCGCATTCTCACGTTCAAAATATCGCTGCAATGGATCGAGCCTTCCCGGCTTGACCGGCCCCTGATGCAGCGATTGCGCACGGATATCGCCACGCAGAGTCAATCCCGGCGCCTTGTTCTCCATCATACTGGAGCCCAGATCTTCAGCCGCTCCGCGCGCGAAACCCAGCCGATGAGCGTGTTGCTCGAAGTCATTCAAATCACTGAACCGGCGGGCATTGCTTTCTGATCTGCCCGGCGTTGCGGCAGCCTCGCGGCCCATCGCTTCGGCATCGACTAACGATCCATAACCATCGTAACCTTCTCTGACTCTCGTATAGTCGGAATGGGTCGCACCAAGTTCCTTGAGGAAATTCTGACGAGCATTCGCATACAGCCTCCCTTCAGTGGTCGAGGCTTTTGGATTCTTTTCAAGAAGGCTGTCTAACCCCTGCTTGACGAGATCAAG
The DNA here is from genome assembly GCF_049747295.1 of Bradyrhizobium sp. SYSU BS000235. Lineage (NCBI taxonomy): Bacteria > Pseudomonadati > Pseudomonadota > Alphaproteobacteria > Hyphomicrobiales > Nitrobacteraceae > Bradyrhizobium > Bradyrhizobium sp. SYSU BS000235. The sequence continues at coordinate 4,585,697 of NZ_JBMHJM010000001.1, read as the reverse complement.
AGCCCGGATGTTCGGTGGACCTGAAACAACAGGTTCACCACGGTCAGTAAAGCCCGCGATGCCGTAGCGCCTCGGATCGAATGCTTGACCATTTCGCAGTTGTTCCAGTCTGACACCCTCAGCAAAACCTTTTCGGGCCACAGGGCTATCGAAGGCCTGCTGAAGCGTATCCGTGATGACCGGCGGGTTATCGAGAGTTGCCTCCCGCATCGGCCGCAGCTTTTGTTCGGCGATACTCGCCAGTTCATGAACGCTTTGTGGCGCATCATCCGCCAAGCCGAAGGCGCGATCGATTCCTCGCGACAGCCGTGGCCCTTGTCCGGGTTGACGATCTTTTACGAACTCCTGGGCAGCTGCCTGCCTGGTCCTTGCGAGTATCCGTCGACCTTCCTCTCCCATGGCATCAACTACGGCATACTCACCCTGCCCCGCCGCAGTTGCATCCTTGAGTTCACGCGCGATCAATTCCGGGGTGTATTCACCCGAAATCAAACCTTCTGCAATCCGGCTTTCGGCAAGGCCGTCTGGATTCCTCTGCCCGCGGACCATGTTCACAACGGGCCGAGCAACAGCGGCCATGACGGGAATCGCGGCGCCGACAGCCCCGCCAAGTGCTCCGCCCCTCAACGCGTGATGGCCGCGCTCCGAGATCGCGTTGCCTTCGAGTGCGCCGGCGACGGCGCCAGATGTAACGCCATCCAGGCCGGACGCCAAAGCTCTGCCGGCTACACCAGAGTTCTTTCCGAGCAAACGAGCGAACGTGATTCCTTGTTTTGCGAGACCTGCCCCCGAACCGACGCCACCGGCAATTTCGGCACCCGTTCCGAGCCAGCCATTTTCCTCGCGGGCATCATCCAGCAGCGCATCCTCTCGTGCCTTGGCGTAACGATAGGCTTCCGCTGGACTCCAGGTTCCTCGCCGAACCATTTCGAAGGGAGTCATAGCGCCAGCCATGACTTCATCGTCCGCATTCATAAGCAAGCCGTGAACGAACTGGCGCGCATATCCAGTAGCGAGCGGGACGCCCTTGGCTTTCCGATCATCAATTTCCTGGCGGGCGGCCATTCGATACTTGTCCAGCTCCACCGGATGGTCAGGCTTTTCAGCCAGCCATGCAGAAAGTTTCTGCGCCATAGCCCTGATCTGCTCTGGCGTAGATTTCGCCTCGTCGCGGGCCGAGACTTCGCCCCTGCCAAAATCAAATACTGACATTATTTACCCCGCCAAGAGATGCCAGAGCGCACGCCACTCGCTTTGCCGGAAAGCCCGAGAATTCGGGGCAGCATGATGCGCATCAACTCCCGATCCCGCGGGATGGTTTGCGCCGACCCGGGGATCAACGTCACGTCCGGCAGGCGCATTCGCTGCCTGTCTTCAGGTGGGACACCGGTTGATAGCCCATTGATTCCACCGAGAATGCCGCTGAGCATGCCGCCGTTACGCACACCGTTCGAGAATCCGCTCAGCCCCGCGATCAAGTGGCGACCGAAGTCCTGAGGCGTGGACGGGAACAACTGCTCTGCTTGCTGCGGCGGCTGCGCCTCGGGGCTAACAGGTTTCCTGTAAGCCGCCTGCTCCTTGATCAGCGAGAGCAAACCGCCCTCGCCGAAGTCAGACGGCACATCGTCTTGAAAGGCGTCAAAGAGGCCGGCCATCAGTGCACCTTAACCGAACAGGAATTTCAGTGGGTTGACCAAATTGTTGATGCCCGTCGCGATCTTTCCGAACTGCTCCGCGCCGGACATCTGGCTCGTGGTCTCGCTGGTCCCGTTCGATTGTTGGCCGAGACCCGCGATTGGCACCCCGATCTGCGCCAGCAAGGCCAGCGTCTGCGCCGGCAGTTGCTGTTTGAGCTGTTCCAATTGCAGCAACTGTTGAGGCGTGTAGTTTTGCGCAGCGAGTGCGTCGTTCGCCGTCTGCACGCCCTGCTGTTGATTGGCGAGTGCCTGTTGCTGGAATCCGGCCTGCAGACCGGCATTGGTGTTGCCGGCGTTGTAAATCGCATCAGCCGCGGCCTTCTGGTTGGCGACATTCTGATTGTATTGTCCGGTGATAACCGGCGCGACGCCCTGGGCGACGCCTCTCGCCAGCGCCTGCACGTTGGCGCCGGAAAAATCCCGTCCCGCCGCAGCAAACTGGCCGTTGACACTGTTTGTGACATCATCCCTGATTGTATCGAGCCACGATCCCATGCCAGGGATCTTCGTCGGATCGAGATTGTCACCGTTCGCCGTTGACGCGAGACGAGCAACGTAATCCTGATACGCCTGGTTGACGTCACCGGACTGACCGGTCGCGTCGCCGCCGTTCAGCAGGTTCGTCGCGAGGTTTCCGATCTGCGCGGCATAGGGATTGCCGGCCTGCGCGTTCTGCTGAAGCTGGTTAATGGCACTCTGCGACGTTTGCGACAGCCCGCTGTTCGGAATGAGAGTGTTGAGCTGATCCAGAATGCCCTTGAGCGCGGGCTGAGCCGCCTCCCAAGGCTGCGTCTGGCTTTGCTGTGTGTTGGTCTGCTTGCTTTCACCGCCCATCAGAGTTCTTTCTCCAGGATGACGTTGCGGATGCGATAGCGTTCAAGCACACGCATCCAGCCTTTGCGTCCGAAGATGCGGACGCGCGAACAACCTTCTGCTTTCGCGTAGTCTTCAATCCGGCCGAGCAGGCCGAGCCAGCGGCGCATGTTCTCACCCCCGCACGCCGTCAGTACGCACACCGTCTCCGTATCGGTTTCGATCAGCGATGTCGTCGCGGCTGCTTCCACCGCGCTGCCGTTCCAGGCGATCCACAACAGACCGTCGCCATTCAGCACATCGAAGTCGATGTCCTGTGAATGCGAGAGATTGGTGCGGCGGATGGCCCGATGGATCAGATAGGAGACATGTGGCCAGAATTCGTGAACGCGATCGGGAGCAACACAGATCAGTTCAACCGACATTCACATATCCGAACGTGCGGTCTGTCGAGGCTGCACTTGCATGGGTCAACGTGAACGTGCCTGGCGCCGTCGCTATCACGTAAGTCGTCGCGAGTGCGGCCGCCGCATTCGCCGTCTTCGGCATCAGCAGCACGATGCTCTCGGGCCCGCAGGTCTGGTTGCTCACCGTCGTCGTGGTCTGTCCGGCGCGCAGCGTCACCTCGCCCACGGCGTTGGATCGCCCTTGCGCAAGCTGCTGCAGAGCGAACGCGAACTTGGTGAGATCCTTTTCGTTAGTCTGGACGATGGCGACGCTCATAGCGCTCCCGCCGCCACGATATCGGGTTCAATGCCGACATTGAACGACCATGCAGCACCCTCCGGGATGCGCGTCCTGAAACGGGAGTAGCGCGTTTCCTTGCGGAAGTCGCAGCGGCCGGTGCGCGGATTGATCAGCGCTTCCGGCGTGATGGTCACGCCTGCCTGCTGATTGTCGCGGAACGAGGCCATCCCGAAAACGTGCGCGGCATCGGTCACCGGACGAAAGCCTTTGATGAAGATGCGCGTGCCGTCCGTCCCCTGCTCCGGCGTCTCGAGCGTCGCCTCGAGGTTACCGCCACGAAAAAAGCCGAGCACATTTGCGGTGTCGAACTGGGAGATTTCCGGCGTCACGGAGGTCGCATAGCTGTCGAGTGAGGCCGACATGGCGTCGATCGAGGCGGATAGATCGTCGAGGGATTCCAGCGTCAGTCCCGTTTGCGAGATGCCGAGCAGATATTGCCCGCGCATCCTGATCGGAAAGAAACGATCCAGCGCGCGGTCGTAGCCAAGAATGGTATCGTATGAACCCGTTGCACCGTTCACCGATTTGTAAGCCCAGAACACCCGTGTACCGCGCGGATCGGCGGCGCCGATGAAGAGCTGCAGATTTCCCTTGTCGAGATTGGCGAAGAACGTGCGGTCGACGCGCTCGCGCCCGATCTGCTGCGGCAATCCGCCAGGCTCGATCTTGTAAAAGCCCTTCGCCGAATAAAAGAAGATCGCATCGCCCGAGCGGATCACGCTGTAAGGCGCGTAGAGCCCCTGATCCTGCGTCACGCGCTCGATCTGAAAGATCACCGGTGAACCGGGCGCATAGATCATGCGGCGGATGGCCTGGTCCTGAAAGATGGTGCCGTATTCACCGCCTGCCACACCGCGCACAATGCCGCCGTCCGGCAGATCCTGGAAGTCGCACGAATTAACGCCGCTGGTCCATGAATTCGCGGAATTGACGTCGTTCAATCCCGACCATTGAATGCGATAAGGCGCGGACAACAGGCCGGACAACACCAGAAAGCGCCCCACCACTTCGATGTAAGCCGCCTGCGGCGGCTCGCCTTGCGCGTCCTCGAATTGCGTCGATGACGACAGATTGAACACCTGCAGCACGTTGTTGGCCTGGGTCGCGAACACCAGATTGTTGAACTGGGCGAAGCGCCATTGCGCCGTCCCGCTCAGTGCGGAATATGTCCCGCCGCCCTTTGAGGCATCGACCCAGGCAAACGTGGTGTTGTCGAAAATATAAAGCTTGTCTTCCGTGCCGGCGAAAGTGGCGACCGTTCCGTCACCTTTCAAAGCATAGAAGGCACCGCGGCACATGCCAGGCAAGACTGCGCTGTAGCTCGTGAAATCAGGAAACGGCCCATAGCCATCGCCTTGCGGCAGCACGTTGAGAATGTTCTTCGTCGTCGCGCCCTCGTAGTCCGACACATCCGGGCGATATTCACCGTATTTGATCAGCGGCATGGGTCACTCATCGTAGTTGCGCGTCCATGGTTCGTTTTGTGGGACTGCCGGCGTCCAAATGTCGGCTTGCTTTGGCTTCTCAACCCAGCCTTCCGAAACGTCAGCGGCGTCGTTAAACCAGGCCACGTCGAAAGCTTCAGGATCGAAATCTGAGGAAAAGGCGTGAGGGGACCGGCCCATTTATTGACTCCCATTGGCCACCCCCCCGAAACCGCGCATTTTTCCTGCACATGCGACGCGAGATGCAGAGGTATCAACAGCCTTAAAGCCAAGTTTTTTATCCGGAGGAGCAGTGTCGGAGGGCGACAGAAGGATCGTGAGACGGTCCCGGCACTAGCTAAGAAACGGCGATAAGCTTGAAACAATATTTGGAAGCAGAACGTCCAATATCGCAGACCGAGAAGGATGAACGCCATCAGCGAGCATCTGACCCGAAGTTGGAGCTCCCCACACTGGATAGTTGTCGATCAGGCCTACGCCCTTATCCGAGGCGACATCCCGTAAGCCCTGATAGTAATTCTCAACGTGTGGGATGAGTGATAGTCCAGGAGCGATTACTGGATTCATAGTCATCAAAAATATGATGGTATCGGGTGAACCACTCGCAATGACATCGACGATCGCGCCTATATTCCCCTTGAAAGTACCAACGCTGATATCGAGCGAGGTGAGCGCGTCATTCATCGCGTACTCTATGACAGCCAGATCAGGCCTCATGTTTACAACACGCTGGACGTCATCAAGCCCCATTTGGGAGGTTCGGCCTGGCGCACCTAGATCAAAGTTGCGTAATTCAGAAGGACAGCCAACCTGTAAACGGTTAATGGCGTCAGCTTGCCACCCAGCTGACGGAACGCCACTCGTTAAGCTCGTTCCAGAGAAGGCGATGGTTTTGTATTGCATTATTGATACTCGTCTCGCAAATCAAACCAGCCCTGCAGAACGAAGAACATGAGTGGGCTTGCAAAAGCGCTCCCCGTATAAAATTGAGCTGATGCGCTGCTCCACACTTCGGCAACGGTTGAAATCGATCCTATCAATGGGTCTTTATAAATAATGCCCGTGAGTGCATTAACGGTGGATGGAACACCAAGATCGGGATCGCGCATCATGGCATAACCACTACCGCCGGACGTGCTCCCGGACACGATAAGTAACAGGGCGCGCAACTTCACTCCTAGCGGAAGCTGAGTTGCGGTGGTAAGCGCGATCGGCCCTGCGGATGGTATCGTTTGCGATGCTGGGGCCTTTAACGTGATATAGCCGCCATTCTGGATATATCCGTAGATATTCCCGCTGCTATCCGTTTTGATTGACGCAATCCTTCGCTTCTTCGCATATCCGCTTGGCATGACAGGATTCGTTGGCGACGTACTAAACAGTGCATCGATCGATCCATCCGAAGTCTTGCGGATTAGAAAGATATGATAACTTGTATTGTTAGCTTTTGAGCCAGTGTCCAGTCCGCCCTGATTGGTGCCAGCAACCCACGCGGCGTCGAGGCGCTTTGTAATCCCGCTCGCAAGAACTAAATCGTAAGTGTTCGTCGTGTCGCGCGCGCTACCAACTCCGATATCGATGTCGTTATTCGCATCGCTGGCATTGTTCGCTGTGTTGAGGCCTTGAATGGTGCCGAGGAATGTACCGCCCGTGCCGGACGGGGTGCTGTAGTGGCCCGTCCCATCCAGGAACTTCGTCGCATCGTTTGGGAGCTGAGGCGCGAGCCCTTTTGCCGACGTGGTGACGACGTTCAGAGCTGAGGTGACCTGCGCCGCCGTGAGATCAGATGGCACAGCAACCGATCCGGATACATTTCCCTTGATCGTTCCGGTCGCCATTGTGGCGAGTTCGGAATTCGCGACAGCCGTGCCAACCGACCACCCGTCCACCCCTGTTCGCCGGGCGACGCCTGTTCCTGAAAGCGCCGCGATCGCAGTGAGGTCAGCATCAAGCGGTTGTTTCGCAGCTAACGCGGCCTGCGTTGCGCCCTCAAACGCATCAAGCGCCGTCTGCGCCGCATCGGAGATCGGCTTGTCGGCGTCGCTCGTATTGTCCACCTGATCGAGACCAACATCGTCCTTGGTCATGCCAGTCGGAGAATTGATCTGCGGCGCATTTAAAGTTGCGCCATCAGTCAGAACGATTGCCCCTTCACCAATCAGCGACTTGTGGGACAACTGGTCCAAGGTCGTATCATGCGCCTGAACATCCGATCCGATGTCCAGACCCTCGACGACATGGTCTTCATCCCAATGGTTGCCATAGACCCGCGTGGGATCGCTTCCCTGGGACTTGCCGGAGACTTTCCTGTGCGACACGCGAACCATTATGGCGTTGCTCCGCTCACGCGCGCGGTCATGGGGCCTGCGTTGTAGGCCTGATCGCGCGCGAGTTGATTGACACTGTCGAGTGCGTATTTGAAACCGGCGGCCCAGGTGGAAAGACGCTCGTCTTCCTTGATGTAAGGCGCGGTCTCCAGCAGCGCGCCGTAAAGATAGATGTCCGGTGACGTGGTCAGCAGCCAGTTCGACGGATTTCCGTTCGATAATGCGGGAATATTCGCCCGATAGACCATCTCCAGCGTGTAGGTCATATCTGGGGTGCGGATCAGCTCCAACTCGTCGCCGAAGATAGTGAAGAATTGCGGGCGCCCGGGCGCGTTGCCTGAGCGGGTACGAAATTCATCCGCCTGCCGGCCGTTCATGAACTCAAGACGAGGCTTTTGATCGAGGCTCGACAGCCGCACACGCCGCATGGTCTGAAAATCCCCGGGCAATGTGATGAATTCGGGCTCAGCGCTTTCCATGTTAACGGTCGCGGTCGCCCTCAATTCCATCTTGTTGGAGCGCAAGTCGCGATTGAGCTTTGCCTCACACAACCGAATGAAATCCGGTACGCGCGCAAGAATGGCGACGTCAGTCTCGCGGCCGAGCCACTCGGCGATGGCCACTTGCAGATCGGCATAGTTTGCAAGACTCACGATATCCCTCCCCGCCAGCCCGCCTGGATGGACGGCGCATCCACGCGCAGGAACAGCCAGTCAGGATCCTGCAGCTTGCGCGCAATCAGCCGGTCGAATTCCGGTGTGAACAGGCGCAAATTGACGTTGCCGCGCTCGTATTCCTCGTTCAGCCACTGCTCGAGGAAGATATTGGGGATGCGCGCCACATGCCGTCCCCAGTCGCTTGCCTGGGGCAATGCTGCCGCCTGCTTGTTGGCTTCAATGATGTCCTCCACATCCTGCGAGCGCTGGAACGTGAAGCTCTTCGCGCTCGCATCGATGTGGAGGGAGGTGTGAACGCTCATTGCAGTTCCGTCACCCACAGGGTGCCTGCCGTCGCGGTGTTGCTGCCGCCGGTGGCGGCCTTGATGACTGAGATCCGCTGACCTGGCGTCACAGTGACGAAGGTCTCCCAGTTTGCGGGCAGATAGGGATCGGCGACGGTGGCGGTTTGCGCGCCGTCGCCGATCCGGACATGACAGGCTGAATTCGACACCAGCCTGATACGATAAGTCTGCGGTCCGAACGCATTGGCGATGGCCGCGGATGCGTCATACCCGATGGTTTGCGTGACGCCGATGCGAGATGAATCTGTCATGTCAGGCAATCCGGATGTCGGCAAAGAAGGTCGTGGGAACGGTGCCGGAGCCGGCGCCGTCGGAGACGAACTCGATGCTGTCGTTCTCGTTGACGGTGTTGCCGCCTGCGGGAACGACAGTGTCGACGTCGCCGGCTGCTGCGCCGGTGAACGCGATGGTCCAGCCGCCGCCGGTGACAGCTGCGCCGTTGATCCTGGTCGTAATGGCATTGTCGGCCGTGGTCACCGCCGCGTGAGTAACGGAGCCCATCTTCATCACCCTGCCGCGGCACGGCGCGGCGGTGAAAGTACTGCCCGGCGTAGAGCAATCGGCCATGTGCGCGAACACACGGATGATGTCGAGCGGGCGTGGATTAGCGAGAGCCATGGAAAGCCTCCAAAAAGAATGGGCGACCCGAAGGCCGCCCAGAAGATTCAGGGAGAATTGCAGGGAGACGCGTTATGCGGCGGTGTTGTCGAACACGCCGCCGGACGCCTTCTCATTGCGGGCTTCCAGCGCGTATTCGCTCAAGAGTTGCGCCCGCTCGCTGTCGCCGGTCTTGGCCAGCGGCACGGCCAACATCTTGCGGCTGTTGAGGTGCGCCACGGCCCACATATCGTCCTGCAGGACGAGCACGTCGCGCGGACGAACCTGACGGCTCGGCGCCACCTTCAGAACGCCGAAGTCGGATTCGTAAACGTCGACCGACGCCACGATCTTCTTCGAGCGCGCATCCTCCATCGGCGTGGAGCGGCCGGTGAAGGTCGAGAACTGCTGCTTGTTGAAGCCGCCGCACATGATGACGTTCGGCTTGCCGCCATTGGTCCAGCACGACTGCAGAACGGTCTTCAGCCGCGCCTCGGTGAAGGCCACCTGCGTGCCGTCGGTGCGGGTGCCGGTGCCGTTCGCCGCCGCCGGGTCCGCCGCAGTGCCCGTGCCCCTCGACGTATTGGTCTTCAGCCAGGAGAGAACCGAAGCGGTTTTACGCGCGGTGGCATCGTCACCGACCAGCTTGGCCTGGTTGGTGCCGCATAGAATGGCATCGATGTCGAGCTTCAGCGCCAGGCCTTTCAGCATCTTCTGATAACCCATCTCGTCGCCCCGGCCGGCATGCTCGACCGCCTGCTGCGTACCGGAGACGCGCGCCACCTTGTCCGAGATCTGACAGATGTTGCCGAGCCGAACTGTCGGCACGGTGGTGTCGGTCGTGGCGTCGTCACCCTCGAGCACCGCGTTTGCGGTATCCCGGCTGTCGAGCGCCTGCGTCTGCCATTCGTGATTGACGGCGGAGGCCTTCACCTTCGCGCACATGGTGAAGAACGGCGTGTCGGTCGGATCGATGCGGAAGATTTCATCCGACAGGTCTTCGCGGTTGCCGACCGCTTCATAGGTGGCAAAGGTATTGGATGGCATAGCCATGGATGTATTTCCTTCTCTTGCCGGACAGCATCCCGCACGCACGAATGCATCGCTGGCGTTCCCGGCGTTAAGTTGAGACGTTGTGAAGCTCTTGGACTGTTCGCGACGCGCTAGAGCGTTTTCAAGCGAAGTGGGTACCGGTTCGCGTGAAGAAAACGCGTCAGAAATTAAGGGCTACGCATCGCATGGCCCCCTCACCTGCACAGGGTCAACTGACCTCGTGCCGTGAGTGGCTTCGTGGTGACTTAGGCGAACGATCGCATGGCCTTGCTGTCATGCATCGCGGAGGTCTCCGCGTCACGGTCGAGTTCGATCCACGGTTCGTTGCTTCGTCCAAGACCTCGGACGATCCGGGGAACCGCTACAGCGCCGGGCCGTTGTCCTGCGTCTCACCGGGAGCTTCCATCGCTCTCAATATAAGAGTAATCGGAAAGGGCGGCGTCAGCCTTCCTGGCTAAACTGATTGAAATCCGCGGCTGCCACGGAGGCGCCTGCGGTGAAATTCATGTCGCGCACTTACACAATCCCAAACCGCTTCCGCCGTTCGGCATCCCGCGCCAGCTCGTCGAGCTGTTTCGCGGCGACATGACCGTTGGCCACGACGCCCGCGAGATGCGCACGGACCTTGCCGACCACGTTCACGGCGATGAACAGCTGCTCGCGACCGCGCTCGTCATCGATATGGGTTGCGCGCCAGCGCTCGATGTAGGCGGCTTCAAGGGCGGTGAACGCTTCATTGAGCAGCTCGTTGTCGAGAAGCGTTTTTGCCCGCGCACCGCGCGACATCTCGTTGTTGGTTTTGATTTCATCGATCACGTGTCGGCTCCGTCGTGCGGGTTGCGCGCCATCCCCCGCTGATGCGCCTCGGCGCCGATAGCCGGGTTGAAGAGCCCCTGCGCCATGGCATGCTCATGCATCTGGCGGGCGTGCTCCATGCGCTGTTCGTGCTCGCGATCCCTACGCGCTTCCTCACGGTTGAATTTCTCGCGCTCGAGTTCGGCTTCCAGCAGCGCCAGCTCGCGCTTGAGCGCAAAGTCCCGCTCGGTCTGCGCCATTTCGGCCCGGCTCTTGTCGCGCTGGGTCTCGATGTCGGCCTGCGCCTGGACGCTCTCGATCTGCGCCTTGCGCTGATCGGCCTTCTCATCCAGCGCCGCCTTCATCTGCAGTCCGGCCATCACAGGATCAGGCTTCTGTGATGAGGCCTGCGCCATCGCCTTGCCTTCCGGCGAATCAGGATCGGTCATGTAGGGGCTGACATCCTTGAGATCGATGACCTTGCACAGCTCTTTCGCCGCATTGAAGATGTTCTTCGGCGTGACCACCGGCAGCCCGCCCACCAACGCTTCCTTCTGCAGGTTCATCAGCATCGTGAGATTGGCCGCTCGCTCCTGTCGCGTGCCGGAACCGAGCCCGACTTTCACCGTCATGTCGTTCCGGGTCTTCCAGCCGCGCGGATCGATCGGCGCCCACTGCTTGCGTAATTCGACGGTGTCGATCTGGGTGGCATGCTTGCGGATGATGCCATGCAGCAGCAGAAACAGATCGCGAATGCCGGTCTCGGCGAAGATGCGTGCGATCAGTTTCATCCGGGCCTGGGCCGCGCTGTAACCTTGTGCCGATGCGGTGGCCGACACATTCTGTAGCGAGTTGGCGTCGATGCCCTGCCCCTGCCGCGTCACGCCGGTGCGCCACTCGCGTGTGGCGTCCATGTATTCGATCACCGGCAGCACATCGCCGGCAATGGCCGGATGCTTGAACGGCTCCACGGCGCCTTGGCCCTTGGCACGGATGATGCCGCCGGGCCGCGCCACCAGAAGATCGTCGATGGTGTTCTCGCTGGCGAGCCCTTCATAGACGATGGTGCGTGGATTGTTCGCCAGATACTGCGCATCCAGCATCGCGCGCACCAGCGCGGTCTTGATTCGCTGGATGTCCATCACCAGGTCCGCGATGGAGCGGCCGAAGAAGCGATGGGTGACGATCACCGGCGTCATGGCCGCAAACGGCATCACGTCCACTTGTTCGATGTCCTCGCGACCGTCTTTCAGAAGAATCTCCTCCAGGCCACCGCCAGTCGTCACCTTGTAGAGACAGGCCCGTCCGTTGCCCTCATAATCCATGCGGATGTAGTGCTCGACCACCTCGATGATGCGCGAGCCGGAATTGGTGCTGCTGTCGGCCCAATATTCCTCGTCGACGCTGTCGCGGCTCAATTCCTCGGTGTTGGATGAATTGCCATAGGTCTGCAGCGCCTTCACCTGCGCGGCATCATAGCCTTGCTCGATCAGCTTGGCCTCGGTGAGCGTCACGATCTTGTGGAAGCAGTAGTTACTGGAGGCGATCGAGCGCGCGTTGCGTTCGATGCCGAATTCTTCCGGAGGAACGCCTTCAACGCGCGCCTGCTCGAACTTGCGCGTGGTCACGATGGTGACGTCATGGGTGACGATCACCGACGGCCGGCCGGTGGCCGGATTGACCGGACCGGGATTTTCCTTCCGGGTATGCGCCTCGATGGCAAGCGCGCCGTCGCTTTGCAGCACCGCCTGCGCCAGCAGTGCGAAAGCGTCGTCGGACTGGTCCAGATAGGTCTCGCGCTCTTCCTCGGTGCGCGTTTCCCACCAGGCCTTCACCACGCCCACCTTCTGCAGCAACGCATCCTTTATGAAGGAATACAGGATCAGAAATCCCGGGTTGCGCTGCATGAAGATGTGGTTGACGTAATCAGTCTCCTGCTCGGCGGCGGCGACGTCCTCCGCGCTCACCGGATTGAAGCAGACAATTTCATCCGAGCCGCAGAAAATCTCCATCAGGCTCGGCATCAGGCCTTCGATGGTGTCCGCCACATCGGTGGAGACGGCGCTGGAGCGGCCTTCGAGCTGCGGCATGTCCTTGCGCATATCGCCGAGATAATAGTCCATCGCGGCGGCGCGCTCGATGGACAGCCTTGCCGACGACGTTGCAGCCAGCGCATCGGCCTTCTCCGCCGCAAGCATCGCCTGCAGCGTGGATACGGACATTTTTGCCATTTAAGCGATGCCTTGCCGTGGATAGTTGATGGGACGGCTGAACGATGAAGGCGCGACAGGCTTGGCGAACGTCAGCACCACCGCATCCCATTCATCGGGACTGAGCGCATCGCGCCGCCGCATGTCTTCCTTCTTCTCTAGTACCAACCGCGTGTTGCTGTCGTATTTGTAAGTCGGCCCACATGCGTCGGCCTGCAGGCTGTCGCTGTCCGGGATTTGGGCGCCGGAGGGATCTTCCAGCCATTCCTTCGATTTCATCCACATCTCCGCGCGCCGGTTCAGCGGCCCGCCGCTGGGCCTGCCACGCTCATCGAGGGGCGGCGGCTCGTAGGGCGCGGCACCGAAATTCACCGCCTCGACAATCGAGGCGTAAGGCTCGCCCATGTGCCGGATCTGGTCGAACACGCCTGCACCCACCCCTCCGACATCGATAAACATCTTCACGGGCTTGTCGCGATCGATCACAGCCTTGGCCCAGCCCGCGCCCTGGACAGTGTCGAGCTTCTGCTTCGTGTCCACTTTCAGCACACGCCGCCCGCGCCGCCACGCCATCGCGTGACGATCGCTGCCCATCCATGCCGGATCGTAACCGATCACCAGCGGGCCCGACGCCTCGCATTGCGCTTTGCGCGCACGCGCGATCAGCGCGGGCGGGATGAAGCTGTCATGTCCAGACATCTGGAATGCTTCGGCGGCGGTCGCCGGATATTCCTGCTTGAATAGCACCGGGTCTTTCAGCTCGATGATCTTGTGCCGCCGCCAGCACATCTGCTCATGGTCGAGGCCGTAGAACGACGCATACTCGCTTTCTTCCTCGTCCAGCATGAAATCCAGCGGCGGCGCCTTGCGGTACTCCTGCTGCCAGAACCACGGGATGAAGATCGCGATGTAATCGCTCTTGCCGGTCTCGGCATCGCGCCACTTGCGATGAAAGAAATTGCCGACGCCGTTGGCCGCTTTCCAGAATGATCTCGGTGCCAGGTTCATCCGAAACCGCCTGCAGCACGCCGGCAGCATGCGTGTCCGCGTGCGGCCAGAAGCCGACCTCGGAGCCGTGAAACAATTGCAATGTCGATGACCGCCCCACGCCCTTGGTACCGGCGGTGCCGACCTTATAAGCGCTGTCGAGCATGTCGAAATTCAATTCCTTGGCATTGGCCAATCCGGTCGACGGCTTCACCAGTGGATGGCAGTGCTGATGATAGCGGGTCACCATCTCGAACAGGTTCTGCGTTGCCGCGTCCTCATGCGTGAGGATGAAGGCTCGCAGGCCCCGGCCGTGCGAGACGCGGTGATAGTAACGCCCCTCTACATAGGTCGAGCAGCCCTGCTGCCGACCTTTCAGGATCAGCGCACGGACCTTCCCGGTCGCCGCCTTCTGCGTTTCCAGCTCCGCGTGAACGTGAAGCTGGGCGCGATTCAGGATCAACGGCTCGATCCTGCCGGACTTCGACCTGATCTTCAGGCATTTCGACGCGTAGTACGGGAAATCATCGCGAAGTCTTTCGCGAATTCGTCTTTCGCGCGTCGTCAAGTTCATTCAACGCGTCCTCGTGGCGCATGACCATCTCGCCGGAGTGCTTCACGCCGGACAGCCGCGCATGCAGATACGGCGCGGCCGCCTTGGCCGCGTCCATCCGGTCCACTTGCGATTGGGTCTTGTCGCGCAGGATCGAAAGCATGTAATCGACAGGCGAGAGATCCCTGATCGCCCTGCGGACGTTCGTTACACGAGCATTGGAACCGGTCTGAGCCGCGGCTGTCTTGCCAGTGCTCGTCTTACGCGCCGCGCCTTTTCGTGCTCCACGCTGCGCCATTTTTTGAATTCATCTCCAAACAAAAAGCGCCCGGCGGGATGTCCGTCGGGCGCAACTTGTCACGATCCACTTACGCCAATAGGCCATTTGCCCACTGGCGTAAACGCAAACTGCAATGCACGCCGTTGGATAATGTGAAAACACATCGCGGAAAAAAAAGAGCGCGACGTGAAGCGCGCTTCATCGACCCCGTTGAGTCGCCATGTTCAGGCACGATCAGGACTTCATCTCAAAACAAAAGCGCCCGCCAGGATGTCCGTCGGGCGCAACTTGTCACGATCCACTTACGCCAATAGGCCATTTGCCCACTCGCGTAAATACGAACTGCACAGCACGCCGTTGAATAACGTGAAAACGGATCACTGTGAAAGATTAGCGCGCGCGAATGTGAAACGCGTGCATCACACGACGTGTCATATGATGCTGTTATGTTCGTTGCCGTATACGCGAGAGACCGATGGATGACGATATCGTCATGCGCTTCCGTTTATTCTTTATTGATCATCAGCGAATTATCGCACGCGATTCGTGTGCGCGCGGCTTGCCACCCACTCGGACGCGCCAAACTCCTGCCAATTTTTCCCGCTGTTTTCCACTCCAAGCACCCAGTTAAGAAGAGGCGCGTTGTTGGAAATCCCTGATCAACGTTTCGAAGCGTTTCCCGACCCTTGTGATAACTGGATCGTCTGGGACAACGATGAGGACAATTTCGCAGAAGTGGGCACACAGTACCTGACCTCTCTTTCGGAGAGCACGGCGCGTTCGTTCTGCAGTCTTCTGAATCGACTGCTGCCACGGCGGATCGACCAAGATCAGCGAAGCAGCCAGTCAGAACACACTATCTCCGAACGAACATAACGCAGCGACAGCAGCGCAATGATTGGCGCACAACCGCCATCAGTGCTCGGCTATCCGGTCGCGCCCGTGCTGCGACCCAAGCGGAGATACAAACGCCGCTGGTTCCAATCCGATCCTGAGTGGAACAACGCCAGTGTGCTCTGGCCGCTACAGACTCCGCCAACGCCGCATGTTTTGATGTTGCATTAAACGAACGTAATGATTTTACAGCAGCGACGTTGTCTTCGCTCGGATCTCAGCCAGCCTGTCGGCTGGCTCTTTCTTTCTCATTTCTCGTGCACGCTTCTCTTGCGGTCGCGCCGGTCCAAAATGCAGATCGTTAAAATTTGATTGAATATGCCGCGCCTCAATTAAGCCTGATATGCGCAGGTAAACCATGCTTAAACCCAAGCCAAAACGGAATGGCCGTCGGATGATCCGCCACATCGATGCGTGGATCTCGCCGGACCGTGAACAGAGGACCGAATGTAAAATCGTCGACCTGTCCGCCCATGGCGCAAAGCTCGTCGTCCCTCGCGAAAGCGCGGTGCCTCGTACGTTTACCCTGCGATGGAACGCCGCACCATCCGGCAAGCACTGTCAGATGGTTTGGCGCAACGGATCGATGACCGGCGTCAAGTTTCTCGACTGAGCCGACACCCGCCACCGCAATCACACACACCACCGATACTGGATGCCTCAAAAAATATTTCGCCTGCTCGCCTGGTGTTCGCTTCTCGCGATATTCCTGTTTACCGATGCACCCATCTGGCTGCGTCCGGTCACACATTTTTCCCCGAACATCGAACGGTTCGCGGCACTCTTCGTCGTTGCCGCTCTGTTCGTTGTCGCCTATCCGAAGAAAGCGATGCTCATCACAGGTTTCCTCATCTGCGCCGTTGGCCTGTTCGAGGCGCTGCAGATGCTGTTCGCTGGACGGCATGCCGAACTGCATGATGTCGCCGTCAAGGATGCGGGCGTGCTCGCAGGCGTGTGGCTTGGCAGCCTGCTGAGCGATCTCTCGCAGGTGTTCAAGACGGCCTAGATTCGTGTTTTGACGCGTTTTCTTCACGCGAACCGGTAGCTACTTCGCCGGTAGCCACTTCGCTCGAAAGCGCTTTAGACCAACCTGCAAATATCTTCGATGCTGGCGAATGTCAGGGCGGGCGATGTCTTTGCCAGCGCCGCGGGCGTGGCGTAGCCCCAGCTCACCGCACCAAACGCGATCCCTGCCTTCTGCGCCGCCTCGGCATCCCTCACCTCGTCACCAATCGAAATCGCGTCCGATGCCGGAATGCCGGTGCGTTTGAGCACGGCCTTGTATTTAGCCGCCTTGCCGAACAACGATGCGCCGCAATCGAAGTGCGCTATGTGTTGCGTAGCCTCACCCAGCGCTGCGCGTACATTGTCCTCACTGTCGGAAGAGACCATGGCGGTGACGACACCGGACTCCGAAAACTGACGCAGCATGCGGTCGACGCCGGCGAACAGCGGAATGTCCTTGAGGCGCTCCGTCTTCATGCGCCGCATGTCCCGGGCAATTGCTGGAATCTTCCAGAACGGCACTTCGAGAAACTCCACGAGCTCCCGCGAGCCCTTGCCGCGCATCTCTTCTACCTCATGAGGCGCGACATGGCGAAAGCCGTGCATTCCCGCCACGTCGTTCACCACGCTAAGAAACCACGGAAAGCTGTCGAGTAGCGTGCCGTCGAGATCGAAGATCACAAGCTTGTATTTGCGTATGTTTGGAGAAATCGTGGCGGGCATAGGTGATTGATACGAGGCACGAGAACACCGATCAACCGGTCAGGCTGCCGCAGCCCCGCAATTTTGCGTCATGCGCCTTGGCGGACACAGTTTCGCGCGCTGATCCAGGCATGAGCACCTCAAGTGCGCGATCGAAAGATCTTACCCTTCATCCAGTGGCACCTGCCGTGACGCGGCGAAGTTCTCCCACGCCACCATGAACATCGCTGCGATCACGGGGCCGATGACGAAGCCGTTCAAGCCAAACACCTGGATGCCACCGAGCGTCGACAGCAGAACGACGTAGTCCGGCAACTTGGTGTCTTTCCCGACCAGGAAAGGCCGCAGAAGATTGTCAACGAGACCGATGACGAGCACGCCCCAGACGATGAGGAACACGCCCTGCCATATCGAACCGGTGGCGAGGAAGTAAATCGCGACCGGTATCCATACGATGCCGGCGCCGATCGCAGGCAGCAGCGACAGGAAAGTCATCAGCACCGCCCACAAGAGTGGTGCACGGACGCCGAGAAACCAGAACGCCAATCCGCCAAGCGCGCCCTGCACGATCGCCACAAGGATCCCACCCTTCACCGTGGCGCGCACCACCACAGCGAACCTGGAGAACAGCACGGACTTTTGATCCTCGCGCAACGGAATGGCGCGCTTCAGGCGATCCGCGAGATACGCGCCATCGCGCAGCAGGAAGAACAGCAGATACAGCATGATGCCGAGGCCGAGCAGAAAGTCGAACGTGTTCAGCCCGATGCTGAGCGCTTGCGGCGCCAGCACCTGCCCGCCCTTCATCAGGCCGGACGACAGGTTCTCTCGGAGTGCGGAAAAATCCGAGAGATTGATACGCTCCAGCAAGCCTCTGATCCACTCGGGCAAGGCGCTGAACACCTGCTGCACATAGCTGCCGAAATTGACCTCCCCGGATTGCACCTTGGCATAGAGTGCGGTGGCTTCGCGAACCAATGAGGCGGTGACCATTGCAAGCGGCAAGATCACGATTGCCGTGATGAAGAGCACAGCGATCGAGGCAGCCAGGCTTGGCCTTTCAGTGAACCCCAGCAGCCGCCGGTAAAGCGGCGCAAAGATCACCGCCCCCACGATTGCCCAGAGGATCGCGCCGTAGAACGGTTGCAGAATCCAGCCGAATGCAAGGGTGACAATGACGACCAGCAAGAGAAAGGTGGTATCCTCGAAGCCGCGCCGCTCGCCGGTTTCTCTGGTCATCGCAAGGCTCCCGCCGATCTATTGATCTGGGCGCGCAGAAGCGCCCACGCCATTGTCTCGGCTGCCTTCTCGCCGCGTCTGACGCACGGAACATGCCCGGCTCGCCGACGTTTTCTCACAGCGATCAACATCCATACCGCATGTGAGAGGATACCACTGATGCCGGACTTCCCAGATCCGCCCTTTATCTACGAAGGCGCGGACAACATTCCCGGCGAGCAGCCGAGAGCACTCCCCGGCGATAAATCGGGAGTTGCATCGGTGAGTGAGTCGGTGTCGCGTGCTATCCATGCACTTCAAAATGCGATCCACACTGCAAGGCAGCCGGGAATGCCGCTCAGCATTCTCAGCAATGTTGCACGGGAAGCCCCACTCGGTTCGTTGCTGGTAGCTTTTGTCCTTGGGATTGCAGTCGGCCGGCGACGCTAGCGCATGGCGCAGGCTTCACCCACGTCGCTCATACTGATCGCTCGGAAACCCGCGTCCCTGGGATGTCAGGACGGCGCTTCATTCCATTGCGCAGGTAGGTCAACCCGCTGACCGCCAGCCGGTTGGCGTCCTCCTCGCCGTCCGCATTCAGCTTCTCGATGTAGCCGGTCAATTCGACCCGCTTCTCATCCAGATCATCCTTCGTCAGACCGTGCATCATGCCGAAGGTGTTGAGACAACGTTCCACAATGTCATTCATCCAGCCGCCTTTCCTTCCAATGGAGAGGGAACGCGGGCCACGCAGTTTTGTTCCATTTTGCGCTCTGCGTGGGTTCCGAAGCACAACCTGAAATATAGGTACAAACAAACGAAGGAGCGACGTCGCGCCGAGCGCTGGCACAGCATTGCCGGCCCTTCCGATGCTCTTGGAAGCCTTACGCTTTTTCAGCAGGCGCACAAAAGCGGCAATGTTCGGGGGATGAGTCGCGTCGAAAGTCTGTAAAAATAGGCATGAAATAGAGTTCGAGCACAAAGCTGTCCGCTGCGATTCCGCACAGGTACCGCACGCATTGACTTTTTACTGCCCTCGAAAACAAAACGATTCCATCTATCGTGGGCCTCTATAAAGCTTTCGTTAGCCAATCCCTGATACAACTTATGCACGAATAGGAGAGCGGGTCTAGAATCGCAGGAAGCGATCTCTGGTCCTCGCCATCGACGACAGGGATCAGGAAGAAAAGCCATGGTCAGCGCCGTTTCCAGCCAAACCGCCACACTGAATCTTCTCGCCTCTACAGCGCAAGCGGATGACGACGCTACCAAGCAGGCAGCGCCTGACGTCACCGCGTACGACGCAGATCGTGGCCCCGCCACGCAGGTGTCATTGTCGCAGGAGGCGCTAGATAAGTTGATTGCTGACCACAAGCAGAATCCCGACGCCGCGCGGCAAACAATGGATGCATTTACGCAGCCCTCCGAACAGCGCAGCGGGTCCTCCGCTGAGCAAGCTCAGGATTCGATTGCCAAGGCTTTCGCAAGTAAGTTGCAGGAGGTCGCGGACCGCCGCGGAATTACAGTGCCGGAAGGGCAAAGCCTTGATTCCGCGTATTTGTCCGATCAAATCAAGCTGCAAGGTTTCCTCCGCTTCTTTGAGGGGCAAAAAGACCAGCTCGCAGCACGGCAGACTGAATACGACCGGCTCTCGAGTATGAAACCTGTGCCTCAGCAGGAATTAACCGGCAAAGCCAAGGATGCCGCCCTGGAATTGCTGAGCAGCCGTGGCTATGTAGCCCCCGGTCCCAACCATTCGATAGGTTTCGCAGTCGGCAACCTCTACTATCACTTCTATGGTGACGACGGCTCGGTTAAGACCAACGAGATCGGCGTGCCAACATCGGAGGCCGAGAAGCAGACGGGGCTAGCTACGCTTAACCGACTGATCCAATTCTCACAGCAAGATGTGAGCGATATCGCTTCTCTGCGCGGTGACGAACTGAATAGGCGGATCGATGATCTTTATCGTCAGCTCGGGCCATCATCCTGACGCTGACTGGACTTGAAACACGCGACGCAAAATGCGCAGGAACATCCTCCTGCGCATTTCTTCTCGGTGACCGGGATTAAGCGCCCGATCGCATCGCGCTTAAGCCTTCGCGCCACTCGCCAGACGCTCGAGCAAAGCCTTCGCCGCGGGGCCGGATGATGCAGGATTTTGTCCGGTGATGAGAAGACCATCGGTGACGACATAAGGTTGCCAGTCGGCCACCTTGGAGAAGATGCCGCCCGTTGCCTTCAGCTCGTCTTCGACGAGGAACGGCACCACCTTGGTCAGGCCCACCGCCTCTTCCTCGGTGTCTGTGAAGCCGGTGACCTTCTTACCGTTGACCAGCGGCTTGCCGTCCTGGCCCTTCACGTGACGCAGCGCGCCGGGCGCGTGACAGACCAGCGCGATAGGCTTGCCGGCAGCGATCATGTCTTCGAGCAGCTTGGCCGAATTTTTATCTTCGGCGAGATCCCACATCGGGCCATGTCCGCCGGGATAAAACACCGTGTCGAAGTCTTTGGCGTTCACGGTGTCGAGACGCACCGTCGAAGCCAATTGCTTCTTCGCATCCGCATCGGCTTCGAACCGCCGCGTGAGGTCGGTCTGGAAATTCGGCTCATTGCTCTTCGGGTCCAGCGGCGGCTGGCCACCTTTCGGTGAAGCGAGCGTGATCTCGACGCCTGCATCCTTAAAGGCGTAGTAAGGCGCGGCCAGCTCTTCCAGCCAGAATCCGGTTTTCTTGCCGGTGTCGCCGAGCTTGTCGTGGGACGTGAGAACCATCAGGATTTTCATAACGAACTCCTTTCAGTTGATTGCGACGTATGGATAGCAGCACGGCCGCGCCTAGTGATCGATGCGGTGACAGGCTTTTGAGACGACGCGCCAGCCTTCGTTGAAGCCCAGCAGCACGAGATTGTCGCTTGGCAAGGATGTCGAACGGCGTGAAGTCGCAGGTGCATATTAGTTCGAAATAAGATCTGGCGGCATCCCTCGTCTGGCGAAGCTCCTTGCCGGAAGCTTCCGCGAGGCCCAGCGCAGTGGAAATAGTCTCCTGAAACGTCAGCAGTCTCCCCGTCCCCGAATGGAAAGCAGCTTGCCGCGCGGGAGGACATTTCGGTATGAATGAACGAGGGTTCCTCGCTGTTCCCGATGCAATGAACGATGGAAAGAAAGCCATGAGCAACTGGCAGGACAATCGCATCACGCGCCTTTTCGGAATCGACCTCCCCATCATCCAGGCCCCCATGGCCGGCGCCACCACTCCCGAAATGGTGATCGCAACCAGCGAAGCCGGCGGATTGGGCTCGCTACCCGGCGCAATGCTGTCGATCGAACAGATGAAGGCGTCGCTCGACCAGATCCGCAAGGCAACCAAGAAGCCGATCAACCTGAACTTCTTTGCTCATACTTCCCCGAAAACGGACCCCGCCGGCCAGATGGCGTGGCGCGCGGCACTCGCACCCTACTTTGTCGAGCATGGGCTGGATCCCGCGGCGCCTGTGCCGACGACGGGCCGCGCACCATTCGACGCGGAATATTGCGCTGTGGTCGAGGCGTACCGCCCCGAGGTTGTAAGTTTTCATTTTGGCCTCCCCGAGGCCGCGCTGCTCGACCGCGTCAAGCGCACCGGCGCGAAAATCATTGCCTCCGCCACGACGGTTGCTGAAGCAAAGTGGTTGGCCGAGCGCGGCATCGATGCGGTGATCGCCATGGGCTATGAAGCCGGCGGCCATCGCGGCAACTTCCTCACCAACGACATGTCTACCCAGGTCGGGACAATCGCGTTAGTGCCGCAGATTGTCGATGCGATCGATCTGCCGGTGGTCGCAGCGGGCGGCATCGGCGATCCGCGCGGCGTCCGCGCGGCCTTCGCGCTCGGCGCATCGGGCGTGCAGGTGGGCACCGCCTATCTGCTCACGCCGGAAGCGAAGGTCACCGCTTATCATCGCGAAGCGCTGAAGGTTGGACGCGACGACGGCACCGCACTGACCAATCTTTTCACCGGGCGGCCCGCACGCAGCGTTCTCAACCGCCTGATGCGCGAAATCGGCCCGCTCTCGGATAAGGCGCCGGCCTTTCCCACCGCCGGCAGCGCGCTCGCGCCGCTCCGTGCCGTGACGGAGAAAGCGAACTCCTCAGACTTCAGCAATATGTGGTCAGGCCAGGCCGCCGGTCTGGTCCGCGAAATGTCGAGTGCGCAGCTCACGCGCTATCTGATGGAAGGTAACTGACGCCCCACGCGCCTGAGTTGAAGTGACGTCGGACGCCCCGCGGTAGTTCATCTGGCGTGGGGCGGTAATATTCAACCCGCCAAGCGCGGCCAACGGAACCTTATGCGATAAAGCCTGTTTCGATCCCAGGCGCAATCATTTCGCGCCAGATATAGTTTGTGAGAGCCACGCATCCGTCGAGGGAAGGAGCTTTCCCATGATGGAACACAAGCTGGGTAACCGCCTCCTCGCTGCTTTACCGCCGGCAGAATTTGATTTGCTTGCGCCTCACTTCCGGAAGGTAACCCTTGAACGCGGCAGCATACTGGTCCGATCGGGAGACCGGGTTGAGCAAATCTACTTTCCTCGCAGCGGCGCTATTTCTTTCATGCAGGACATGCCGGACGGCCAAACCGTCGCCACAGCGATGATGGGCAATGAAGGCGCCGTTGGTATTCTGTTGGCGCTCGGCCCCTCCCGCTCGCCGATCACGGCGGTGGTGCACTCGCCCGGCACCGCGCTGCAAATATCTCCGGCGCGCTTCTTTTCGACGTTCAGCCACAGCCCTGCCCTGAGACATGCGGTCCAGATGCATACGATCGCGCTGATGGTACAATTCCAGCATGTCGCCGCCTGCAATGCACTCCACTCGGTTGAATCGCGCTTGGCCCGCTGGTTGCTCCACATCCACGATCGCGTTCACCACAACCAGCTGCCGCTGACGCAAGAGGTGCTCTCCGAATTGATTGGTGCACGTCGGCCGACCGTCACGCAAGCCGTATGTAAGCTACGGAAATCTGGCGCGATCCGGTCCAATCAGCGCGGTTTGATCGAGATCGATAGGCCAATGCTCGAGGCTTCGACCTGCAACTGCTACGGTGTTATGCGCCGCGAAATCGATCGAATTCTTTCACCTGAAGCGATGAAATCCCGCTGGGCTGCCCAGCCAGCCCACAAGACTGCACGCCCGCCCGAGCGGCCTCACGCACCGGCGGATGAAAAAACGGGATACTCGCGACCGCAGGGCGTACCCGGCCACCGGCCGCGAGGTCATTGAGGGGGTGAGGGATCGCAAAGCGGACTCTGTGTCGCGCTCAGCAAGTCCCCGGCGCTAGCCGTGCGCGCGGTTCGTAAACCCACGCTTCTCTGGCGAACCATTCGTGATTGGTTTGGCAGATTGAGCAATAAGTGCGTGCGAAAAACACCGCACTGCATCGAAATCGGTCCCGGTCCGCTTTGAGACCTGTCGAGATTTCGTGTCCCGTCTGCGGGCATTTGATCATAACGACGCCCATCCTGATGCTCCCTGTTTTCGCGTCTGTAGCGACGACGCTTTCATTCCCAGCCCTCGGCTGGACCGTACCTCTTCTTGCCGGAGGCGCTTGGTCCAGCCGCTCTTGGTGGTCTCCGAAATGATTCAGGAAACTGGTTGCAGGACTTTGGTGAAGCTCTTCTTGATGGGCTCGGCTGTCTCCGCTGCGGCTCTTTGGGCCAACTCCCAAAGCTCCCTGTTTTGTGCGGATGCGATTTCGAGATTCTTGCGGCCTTGAGTGGCCGAGAGGTTCATGATGTCCGATAGCGACTTCGTGGCCATCAGGCCATTGAGAAAATCGAAAGCAGACTGAGTGTTGACGGTCGAGATCTCGATAACCTTGGCTCCGTAGTCTGCTGCGCCCTTTGCATTACTCGCATAGGCTTCCCGCAGACTGTCGGCGATCTCTTCTGAGGCAGCCTTCATCTTGTCGCAGTTTTCCCTCACCCGCCCGACGTTCTGTTCGGCGAGCCCGCGAAAAATTCCTGGTAGCGGGAAAAGCGATAAGTCGAAGCCTTGCCCATTGGTTCGGAGATTTGCATTCGGCTGAGTGCCATTCACGTCGACGTTCAAAGCAGAATCGTTCACAGGTCATCATCCTTTTTCAAACAAAACGCCATCAACAGTCATTGCCACGTGCACCGAGAACTTTTCGAGGCACGTCAGAAACGGAGTTAAGAACAGTGTCTCAATTTCCCCGCCGTGAGCGCATCACGGACAACCGCTTTGCACCCGTCTGATCTGGATATGCCTGACGAGCGAGCGGGCTTCCGTTCGCTTTCTGACTCTCGCTCAATTATTTTTGAGAACGTTTGCTTTCAGAACGCGCGAGAACATTGATCGATCGATTAGTGACCAGTCGGTCCGAAGTGACCGCTCGCTAGCGCCCTGAATCCAGAGTTCGCCTCATCATGCGATGCGCTCCATCGCGAAAAGAACTCGTTAAAAAAGAATGGAGCGCATGCCTGAACCGCCCCACTACACCGAGCGCAGCGCAGCTTTCACCTTCTCGCGCTTGAACGGCACCGAGCGCAGCCGCGCGCCGGTGGCATCGAAGATGGCATTGGAGACTGCGGCAGGAATAACTGCAGCGGTTGGCTCTCCTGCGCCCCAAGGCTTTTCTGTGGGACGATCGATCAGTTCGATCTCGATCTCCGGCAATTCTGGGAAGCGCAGGATCGGATAGCTTGCCCAGTCAAGCGAGGTGACATTGCTGCGGTCAAAGGTGACTTCTTCCTTCAGTGTGCGACTGACCGTTTGAATGACATTGCCTTCGATCTGCGCCTTGACGCCGTTCGGATTGATCACTTGCCCGCAATCATGCACCACATAAACGTTGGTGACACGAACATCGCCTGAGGTGCGATTCACGACAACCTCAGCCACTGCGCCGACATAGGTGCGCGTGAGTTCGTATTTGACGTAGCTGACGCCGCGCCCGATGACGATGTTACTGGAAGCATCCTTGCGTGGCGAAGGGCGCTTATCCCACGTCGATAGCTTGGCGAGACGATCCAAAATATCCAGCCCGCGCTCGTCTGCCGGATCGGTGTAACGCACGCGTAACTCCAGTGGGTCGACTTTCAGTGCCGCCGCGATTTCGTCCAGGAAGCATTCATTGGCAAACGTATTTTGCATGCGCCCCGGCGTCCTGATCCAGGAGGGCCGGAACGGTGTCGTCTCCAGACGATGGCAGACCGTCCTGATGTTCGGAATTTTATAGCCGATGGCGGAGTCGCCGATGATGCCACCCGGCGAGAGCATGCCGTCCACCGGCTTGTCGCTCAAGGTTGCGGCCACGAGATCGACTGTACCGGCCGCGCCTTGCGGAATGAAGAACTCAGAATCCCATACGACGATGTTGCCCTTGTCATCGAGCTTGGCGCGCAGGTCGATCAGCGTCGGCGGCCCCTTGGGGTCCCATCCGTGTTCGTCGGCCCGTGACCATTGCACGCGCACCGGCTTGCCAACGGCCTTGGCCAGCATGGCAGCGTCCGCCGCTGCATCTTCATGGCCGTTGCGGCCATAGCAGCCCGCACCATCCACATAAATGCAGCGTACGTCGTCGAGCGACATACCGAACATCTTGGCGAGCTGCTTGCGCAAATTGTGCGTCGCCTGCGAGGCTGACCATGACGTCAGTTTTCCGTCCTTGAATTCCGAGATGGCACAGGACGGTCCAATCGAACCGTGGGTGTGGATGGTGAAGTCATAGGTGGCTTTGAGGGTACGTCCCTCGCCTGCCATCGCGGTGGTGACATCTCCGATGTTGCTGGTGACGTCGTCCTTGACGATCTTTGTGCCACGCACATGCTCCCACAGCTTCTTCTCGTCGGGTAGCGTCTGCGATTTCGACCACGTCGCTTTGAGCTCGCGCGCCGCACGCACCGCCGACCACTCGTTGTCAGTGACGATGCCGAGAAAGTTGCCCTCGCGAACAACCTTCACGATCCCGGGAATGTCCTTGATCGAAGCTTCGTCCACGCTCTCCAGCGTAGCACCGATGGCCGGCGGACGAACCACGCTTCCATGCAGCATGCCGGGCACGCGGAAATCGTGCATGTAGGTGAAGCGCCCGGTCAGCTTGTCCGGAACGTCGATGCGCGCGATCGGCTTGCCGACGATCTTGTAGTCGGCAGGCGCCTTCATCGGCGCATCCTTGTTGACCTTCAACTCGAAGGTTTTGCCGCCGATCAGCTCGGCATAGGTGACGCCGGCGCCATTGGATTTGGCGTTGATCTTCCCCTCATTGACCGACAATTCGCTTTTGTCGAGGTTGAGGCGCTGCGCTGCCTGCTCGAGCAGCGCATTGCGTGCCGTTGCCGCCGCCTGCCGGATCTGCACGCCACCGGTCTGGATCGATTGGCTGCCGTAGGTCGCGCCTTGATCGGGCGTCAGTGCGGTGTCGCCCTCCACCACCGTGACACTCGCAAGCGGCACATCCAGCTCTTCGGCAACGATCTGCGAAAGCGCCGTGCGCACGCCGGTGCCCAGATCCACCTTTCCCGCATAGAGCGTCACCGCGCCTTTGGCATCGATCGCCAGGAACGACTCGACCTGATCAAGGGTGACGGGCTTTGCAACGGCTGCCGCATCCTGCGCCAGAGCGGACTCGATGCGCGGGGAGATCGAGAAAGCCACGACCAGCGCGCCGCCTGCCTTGAGCAGATCACGCCGCGATGTATGGAACGGAGCGTTCATGATGACCTCCTATGCCGCGGCGGCGCGCTTGATGGCGCGCATGATGGCGGCGTGGGTGCCGCAGCGGCAAAGGTTGGTCCGCATGTGATGACGAATCTCATCATCGGTTGGATGCGGCTTCTCCTTCAACAGCACCTGCGCCCGCATCACCATGCCGGAGATGCAGTAGCCGCATTGCGCGGCCTGTTCGTCGATGAAAGCCTGCTGCAGCTTGTTCGGCTTGCCGTTTTCCAGCAGCCCCTCCAGCGTGGTGACTTCCCGGTTACCCACCGCCGCAATCGGCAGCACGCAGGAAAACGTGGCGTTGCCGTCCACATGCACCATGCAAGCGCCGCACTGGCCGAGCCCGCAGCCGAATTTCGGCCCGTGCAGCCCGAGATCGTTGCGCAGGACATATAGCAGCGGAGTCGACGGATCGGCCTCCACCTGTTGCGACTTGCCATTGACCTTCAGCGACATCGTCATGGCTGGGCTCCTTGCTGTCTTGCTTTCGCGATCATCGCCCTGACATCCGTCCATGGCGGTTGGCCGCTGTAGCGGGTGCGGACGTATTGCGCGAGCGCGGCAATCTGATCGTCGGTCAACATGCCGTCGAATGCGGGCATGTAAGGCCCGCCGTCGGCGCGGTACGACTGGATTCCGTTGAGGATCACCTGCACCGTGTTCGTCGCCTCGGGCTGATGGATCGCCGTGCTCAGCGACAGCGGCAGGGCTTTCGAAGGCCCCACGGTGTTGCGGTCGTTGTGGCATTTCGCGCAGGCGCCGTTGTAGATCGCAACGATCTCCGGGCGTGCGTTGGCGGCATTACCCGCATCGACCAAAGCCGGCGAGGCCTTCGGGGTTTCGTTGCCTGCGCCCGAGAGGCTTGCGATGTACACCGCCATGGCATGAACGTCTTCCTTGGACGCCTGACCGAGATTCTTGGTCACGTCGGCCATGGGACCCGCGGCGGCACCATGAAGCTGATGCCAGCCGGAGGAAAGATATTCCGCAAGTTGATCCACCGTCCAATGATGTCCGGCGACGAGCGACGCATTGAGCGGCGGAGCATTCCAGCCTTCCGCAACGCCGCCGGTATAAGCGCTGTCCTTCTTCTCGCCGCCGAGCGCATTGCGCGGCGTGTGGCAGGAGCCGCAGTGGCCGAGTCCTTCCACGAGATAGCGCCCGCGATTCCAGTCGGCGCTCTTGCTGGCATCGGGCGCGAGATTGCCGCGGCTCAGAAACAACAGCTTCCAGCCCGCGACCAGCGGGCGATAGTTGAACGGGAAATTCAGTTCGTTGGCGGGAATGGTGCTGCGCACCGGCGTCAGGCTCATGAAGTACGCGTAGAGGGCGTGGATGTCGTCCTTCGTCGCATGCGTGAAGTGGTCATAAGGAAAGGCCGGATAGAGCTGGCGGCCTTCGCGATCGACGCCCTCATGCATGGCCCGGCCGAAGGCCTCTTCCGACCATGTGCCGATGCCAGTGTCCGGATCGGGCGTCAGATTGCTGGCATAGATCGTGCCAAACGGGGTCGGAATGCTGCGCCCCCCGGCATAGGCCGCACCACCCTCCTTGGTATGACAATCGCTGCAATTGCCGATCAGAGCCAGTTCGGCGCCGCGATTGATCGCTTTACGATCAAAAGCAGGCTTTGCGTTCGCAGAGATCGGCGAAATGGCGGGGCGCCAGACCCATGCAAGGCCGGCAAGGACGACAACGACGCACACAGTCACCACTGTGTACACAACACGACGGAAGCTCATTCCGTACTGCTCCGAGGCATATCCAGGGAAGTACTACGTCGCTACCTTACGCCGTTCGCGCTGTGGCCGGAAGCATTGTTCGCGAATGGATCCAATTCCCGCACTGCAGAATAACGCATAACAAAACACACCGAGGAGCAGCCGCACCTCGACGTGTCATCGATATCGGCCTTAATGCTGTCAGCGAAAAATGGTTCACCCGACAGGCATGCAAGATGCGCACGAAAAGATGATTTGCCAAACGGTCGATGGTCCGGTCAGCGCTTTTGCGAGAAAGGCTCCCGTCATGATCGAAGGTCTCAGCGCCGTTACCCTCGCCACGCACGACATGCAAAGGGCCGTGACTTTCTACAAGACACTCGGCTTCGAGGTCGTGCACGGCGGCGAGACATCGCCGTTCACCAGCTTCCGTGCCGGCGCCGGTTTTCTCAACATTACTGCCGAAGCGCCCGAGAAGCATTGGTCGTGGTGGGGCCGCGCGATTTTCTATGTCCGGGATGTCGACAGGATGTATGAGCGTGCCATCGCTGCCGGCTACCGGCCAGCCACCGCGCCGCGTGACGCGGAATGGGGTGAGCGCTTCTTCCACCTCGATGATCCCGACGGCCACGAACTCAGCTTCGCGCGTCCATTACAGTTGTAATAACCCGCAAGCAGACATAGCGCGGCGGCATGTCACGGGACTCTCGCCTATTGCACGGGAACGCATCGGTTCATCCGACGTTCGGATACCCAGTGACGCCAGTGTCCCGGATCCAAAGTTCGCTGCAAGGGCTCGCAGCAGAAATGGAGCGAACGTCTGAACGACCACACTGAACTGACAGTATCGCGTAAATTTCCAGGCCGGCCATGTTGTCTCCGGACGAAAATAAAGACGTGAAGCATGACGATTGGGCGATGAGCAAGGGCGTCGCTCTTGGCGTGCTGTCCGGTCTTGTCATTTCGGCCTTGCTGATCTGCATCGCGTACTATTTCGACTGGAGCAACATGCGCACGCTAGTTCACCTCGTGCTGGATTAGCGCGCCAGCATGCGTGCGAGCTCGACGAACTCGGTGTCAATCGGCTTGGTGAGCCCAGCAATCTCTCCAAGCGGCGTGCGGGTCACCAGTCCTTTCTGCTGACCGATCAGCACGCCGTAGTCTCTGTCGTTCAGCGCAGTGACGGCATTGACGCCGAGCCGCGTCGCGAGAATGCGGTCGAAGGCGGTGGGCGGCGCGCCGCGCACCACATGCCCCAGCGTCGTGGCCCGCAGTTCGAAGCCGACCATGCGCCGGTCATGCTCGAAGAAGCTCAGGATCTTCTCGCAGTTGTCCTTGACCCCTTCGGCGATGACAACGATGGCGTGGGTCTTGCCGCGCTCGTAAGCCGCGCGCAGCCGCTCCGCGATCTCGGCGGGGGACACCTCAGCCTCGGGCGTCGAGATCACTTCCGCGCCACCCGCAAGCCCCGACATCATGGCGAGGTAGCCGCAATTCCTCCCCATGGTCTCCACCAGAAACGCGCGGTTATGCGACGAGCCGGTGGTGCGCAAATGATCGATGGCTTCCAGCGTGACGTTGATCGCGGTGTCGCAGCCGATGGTGATGTCCGTACCGAACAGGTCGTTGTCGATGGTGGACGCCACGCCGACCACCGGAAAGCCCATCTGGCTCAGCCTATGCGAGCCGGTCTGCGAGCCGTTGCCGCCGATCACGACCAGGCCATCGATGCCGCGCCCGGACAAATTGCGCAGCGCCTTGGAGCGCCCCCCCTCCTCGCGAAACTCGGCGGAGCGCGCGCTGCCGAGAAATGTGCCACCGATGTGCATGATGCCGCCGACTTCGCGGGCACTGAGCTGGATCATCTGATCCTCGATCAGGCCCTGCCACCCCTGGCGCACGCCGTAGACAACCATATTCTGGTCGAGCGCGCTTCGCGTGATGGCCCGGATGGCGGCATTCATGCCCGGCGCATCCCCGCCGCTGGTGATGATCGCAATGCTTTTCATGTGTGATGACTATACCGGCCCCACATTCGGCTTGTGAACCCTCGCCGCCTTCAGACCTCTTTTGCGTCAAACCGCTTTTGCGCAATACCATGAAATCTGTACAGTCTTGCGAAGGACGCAAACCCGCGTCACGCTGTCAACGGCCTCGCGGCAATCAGGTTCCCGGAGAAAAACACGTGCCCGATGTGACTTACGAAATCCTGGTCAAGGGAAACAACCTCCGTCTCCAGACCGGATACCTCGCCATGACCAATCTCACGCTGATCCAGAGCAACGATGGGCCCATGCTGGTGGATGTCGGACACACCGTGAACCGTCAGGGTCTTGTGGCTGAGCTGGACAAACGCGGCCTGACACCTTCCGACATCCCGCGCGTGTTTCTCTCCCACCTGCACATCGACCACGTGCTGAATATCGATCTGTTTCCTTACACCACGGAGATCTTCGTCAGCCGGGCCGAATATGAATATGCCGCAAACCCGCATCCGGACGATCCATGGATTCCGTGGATGGTCCGCGAGCAACTCGCCAAATACAAACTTCATCTGCTCGATGGCCCTGGCGAATTCCAGAGCGAGATCCGCTATATCCCCGCGCCTGGTCACACGCCGGGCTGCTACGCACTGGTGCTGAAGACCAAGGACGGCAATGTCGTCGTCGCGCAGGACGCGATCAAGTTTCCGAAGGAAGCACTGAACCGCAGAGCCGATCACGCCTTCGACACGCAAGAGCGCGCGGCGGAGACCATTCGCCACCTCCTCACCCTCGGCGATCGCATCATTCCTGGCCACTACATGGAAATGTACAAGCAAGACGGCACCTTTACATGGGATGGTACTATGGAGCTGCCGATCATCATGCGCTAACGAGATCACGAGGCATCGGCACGCAAGACAGATCTGACAGATGTTCGGCTTGCGCTGCTATCGTTGAATGGAGTTTTTCGGCACACGCTTTCTCGGGATCAAATATAGCGCTCATAATCAGGCAGGATGTGATGGCCAATTCGGTTCGCCCCTTTTTGATGTTTCAAGGCAATGTCGGCTCTGCCGCGCTCGAGTTCTATCAGTCGGTCTTTCCGGATGCGAAGCTCGACTCCGTCGAGCGTTACGGCGAAGGAGACGGCCCTCCACCGGGCTCGCTCAAAATGGCGCGTCTCACCATCGCAGGTCAGACCATCCTGTTGCACGACACTCACATCGCGCACGGATTCAACTTCACCCCCTCCATTTCGCTGTTCGTTGAGTCCGGTTCAGAAGAAGAGTTGAGACGGCTCGCAACAACGCTTGCAGAAGGCGGCGCCGAGCTGATGCCTATCGCCAACTACGGCTTCAGCACACTCTTTGCGTGGGTGGCGGACCGGTTCGGCGTGTCCTGGCAGATCAATTTGCCCTAGCCCTACGGGCAAGGCTCCCCAACCGAGGTCTCGACGCAGCGATTGAGGTTTCCCACCATGCTCAAGCTCGACGGCTATTTCGACCTGCACATGCATTCCGCGCCTGCTCCTTTCGTGCGGATCGGAGACTCCATCGATATCGCGCAATGGTGTGCCGACGCCGGCATGGCGGGAATCGTCATCAAGAGCCATTTTGAGAGCACGGTGTCCAAGGTCCACCACGCGCGCCGCGCTCTGGCGGAAACGAATCCCGACTTCAGGATCTATTCAAGCATCGCGCTCAACCGCGGCGTTGGCGGTGTCAATCCGGGCGCGGTCGAACTTGCCCTGCAACAGGGCGCCAAGGTGGTTTGGCTACCGACCCTTGATGCGGCTGCTCATGCCGAAGCTTATGGCTCCGGCGGCACCTATGGTTTCAAGGCCATGACCCTCACCTCGCGCCGCAATCGCCCGTCGCCGCTCCTGTCGGTGCTTGATGCGGACGGAAAACTGACACCTGAGGCGAAGGACGTGGTCGACCTCGTGCATGATTACGGCGCGATCCTCGGCACCGGGCACGTCTCACGGCGTGAGATATTCGCGGTGGCGGACTATGCCTGCGGTATTGGGCTGAAGCGCGTCGTCATCACCCATCCGGAACTTGCAACGCCCAATCTTGATATCCCGACCATGGTGGAGCTCGCTAACATGGGCGCGACCATGGAATTCTGCGCGGTGAACCTGCTCCCGAAATTTCATTGTCTCTCACTCGATGGATTGATGGAAGCCATCGACGCGGTCACGCCTGCCCGCGCGATCCTGTCCAGTGACGGCGGCCAGCCGTTCAACCCACCGCCGCACGAGGCGCTGCGCATTGTCATTCAGAGCATGTACGATTCCGGCATGCCGCTGCAGACCCTGCAGACCATTTGTCGCGACAACCAGCTGACCCTGCTCGATTTGGTCGCCTGATGCCCAAAGGCAGCCAAACAGATGGAACTTTCGCACGGCCCCGGGAATTGATGCGGGTTCCATTCTTCCGGTTAAGTCCGTTCCCACAATTTTACGAACATAAGCCGGCGCTTTGCCGTCGAATAAATTGAATTCCTTATAAAAGGCGGTGCACACTTCTTCATCGCAAGTCAGAAGCCGCCGCAGTGCCGAAATGACCTTAGTGCCGAACGACCTTTCAGCCCCTTCCGCTCCCCAGTCCAACCGAGAAATTCTCCTCAAGCGGCGCGAGACTGAGCTGGCGCTTGTGCAGCGGATCGCAGGCGTCGGCGGCGTCGAGGTCGATCTCACCGACGGCTACCGCAATCGGCGCTCTCCCGAATATCTCATGATCCACGGCCTGCCGCCGGATGCAGCGAACGAATCCCACCAAGACTGGGTCAATCGCGTCCATCCTGAAGATCGCGCGGGAGCCCTCTCGCATTTTGAGAACGCGCTGGCAGGCACGTCCGAAGATTTCGCGCAGGAATACCGGATCATCCGCCCCAGCGACGGCGAAACGCGCTGGATCAGCGTGATCGCGAAAATCGAACGCGATGCCGACGGCCGCGCCACCCGGCTGATCGGCGCCCACACCGACGTGACCGAACGCAAGCTAGCCGAACGAGCGCTTCGAGAAAGCGAAGAGCGCTTTCGCCTCATCGCCGACAGCGCGCCGGTGCCGATCTGGGTGACGAAGCTCGATCGCACCCGCTCCTTCGCCAATCGCGCCTATCTCGATTTCCTTGGCCTACCTTATGAGGAGGCACTGGTATTCGACTGGCGCAAGGTGCTGCATCCCGACGACCTGCCGAGAATCTTGAAGGAACAGATCGCGGGTGAATCCTCGCTTGAGCCTTTCGTGCTGGAAGCACGCTACCGCAGTGCGGGCGGCGACTGGCGCTGGCTGCGATCCGAGTCGCAACCGCGATGGGATGCCAGTGGCCAGCACGCGGGCTATATCGGTGTTGCGCATGACATTACCGCGGCCAAGGAAGCCGAGATCCACCTGCGTACGATCAACAATACGCTCGAACAGCGCATCAGCGAGCGCACATCGGAAATCGAATCGCGCGAAGCACAGATGCGCGCGATCTTCGAGACCAGCCATCAGTACAAGGCATTGCTCAACCTCGACGGCGAGGTGCTTTATGCCAACACTACCGCCCTCTCCGGCTTAGGGGCTACGATCGACGATGTCCTCGGTCGGCTTCTCTGGGAGACGCCATGGTTCACCGAGACGTCGGGCGCGCCGGAGACGATCAGCACCGCGTTTCAGAACGCGATTACCGGTAGCAATGTCCGTGCAGAGATGGAAACACAGCTCCCCATCGGCAAACGCACGTTCGATCTCACGCTGCGTCCGGTGGTCGACAAATACGGAGCGGTGACTGCCGCAATTGCCGAGGCTGTCGATATCACCGAGAGACGGCGCAGCGAAGAAGCACTGCGCCAGTCGCAGAAGATGGAGGCGATCGGCCAACTCACCGGTGGCGTCGCGCACGACTTCAATAATCTCCTCACGATCATTCGATCCGCCACCGACTTTCTGCGGCGGCGCGATCTGCCAGACGAGCGGCGCAATCGTTACGTCGATGCCATTTCCGAAACGGTGGATCGGGCTTCCAAGCTGACCAAGCAACTGCTGGCCTTTGCCCGGCGGCAGGCGCTCAAGCCCGAGTCGTTCAATGTGAACGCCACTGTCAATTCCATCGTTCAGCTGCTCCGCCCCCTGGTCGGAAAGTCCGTGCGGGTCGACGTCACCAATTCCGATCAATCGCTGTTCGCCTTCGCCGACGTCGCTCAATTCGAGACCGCGATCATCAACCTCGCGGTGAACGCGCGCGACGCAATGAAAGGCGATGGCCGCCTGACCATCACGGTTGGCATCGCCACTCAGATTCCGCCGAGCCGCGATCGCGGGATGCGCACCGGTGACTTCATCACCGTCTCGGTCACCGATACCGGTGTCGGCATTCCTGCGGATCATCTCGATACCATCTTCGAGCCATTCTTCACCACCAAGGAAGTCGGCCGCGGCACGGGGCTGGGTCTCAGTCAAGCGCTAGGCTTCGCGCAACAATCCGGCGGCGAAGTCATGGTCGACAGCGTCATCGGTGCCGGCTCCACCTTCACGATCTACCTGCCTGAAAGTCCTGTGGTGAGCGATGACACATTGAACAGCGCGGCGATCAGGCCCGTCTCCGGCAAGGGACATCGCGTGCTGATTGTGGAAGACAACGAAGGCATCGGCGGCTTCACCCGCGAGATGCTTCAGGACCTCGGCTACAAGGTCGAGTGGGTCACCACCGCGCAGCAGGCGCTGACCATGATTTCGGAAGACGAGTTCGCATTCGACGTAGTGTTTTCCGATATCGTGATGCCAGGCATGAATGGGATCGAGTTCGGCACGTTCGTGCGCGAGAATTTTCCGGGCCTGCCCATCGTACTCACCAGCGGCTTCAGCAACGTGCTGTCAGAAAATGCCCATCACGGCTTCGATCTGGTGCACAAACCGTATTCCGTCGACGGCCTCTCCCGCGTGCTGCGTAAAGCCATCGCCACCGCGCGACATGGTCACGCGATGGCGACGTGACGGCGTCGTGGAACGGGGCGCGTTACACCTGCAAGCGTCCACTTACGGCATTCCGCGCTTTCTCGCCGTCATTCCCGAATTCATCCAGTCCGGCAGCGGCTCACCGTCGCGGTGACGGCCTCCGATACCCGCCGCAGCCCAGGCAACTGCCGCTCCGATCAACAGCGCGGTCGCGACAGAGAACGCCACGATGACCCCGCTGCGTCGCGATCGCGCGATGGCTGTTTTTGCGTTGACGATCGCGGTATCGGCGCGTCGTTCTGCATCCGGACCGGCCAGACCAGTGGTATTTGTCACGAGCTGGATCAGATACGCCCGATCCTCCGCCGTCATTCCAACGTGGCTCGATGTTGTCAGAAGGATGCGACCGGCCTCCGCTCGTGCTTCCGTCATATCCACATTGGCCGGGCGACGTGCCGGCCTGAACATCCGGTCGAGGTCAAGGCTCAGCAGTGTCTCGGCTGCGCTCGTCCTTGACAGCGTCACAGGAGCCGCATTTGAACGAGGCAACACCGCGCTGCCTACCAGTGCAGCAAGTGCTGTTCCCAACACAACCGCAAGCGCCCAGGCCGCTAACCCGTGCAAGCCATCACGGCGCTCCGTGACGTCCGGATCGAGCGTTGAGACGACGCCGGTGCGGACCCGGCCTGCGATATAGCCGCCGACACCGAAACTGATCACTGCCTGGATGATGAGGTAAAGCCCTGATAACAGCGCCAGTGACGCCGACGTATCTCGCCACGTCGGCGCGGCGGATGAGACGCCGAGGCCAACGCTGATGGCAAAGGCCAACATGATCGACGAAAGCGCCGTGGCCACCAGCGCACCGATAACGACCGGCGTCCAGCTTACATATGATGACGGTGCGTCGATCTCATCCGACGCAACGATCACGTCCACGTCCGCGGGGATCGTCATCAGCGCAGCCCCAGGAATGACAGGATCGCCATGATGACGACGATCAGACCAATGAGATAGATAATGCCGTTCATGGAACTTCCTCCCGAATTCTGCTGCACACTCGATGCGTTAATCGCGGGATGGTTGTCATGTTCCCGAACGTTCGCTGGAATTGTGGCAGCGAACACCCTTGGATGCACCGCGATGCGGGATCCTCATGCAGCGATCGGCGATAAAGCTCTTCCGCGCTGCTAGGGCCCAGGCAAGCGGCTCTCAGCTTGTGTCGCAGGCGCGACAAGTTTCCTCTTGATGATGTTCTCGACGTGGCCCGCGAGCTTGTCGGCCGCAAACGGCTTGGTGATGATCGCCATCCCCGGTTCGAGGTAGCCGTTACCAACGGCTGCGTTGAAGGCGTAACCGGTCATAAACAGCACTTTCAAATCCGGCCGCAGCACGCGCCCGGCGTCGGCGAGTTGCCGTCCGTTGAGCCCGCCTGGAAGGCCCACATCCGTCAGAAGCAAATCGATATCGTGGATGTTTGACTCAAGAAGTTGAAGCCCGCTCGCGCCATTGGCGGCTTCAAGCGTACGATAACCCACCTCCTGCAGCACATCGATCACGAAGGCGCGCACCGCAGCTTCATCCTCCACCACCAGTACGATTTCCTCGCCGTGTGATCGGCCATCAGATCGCTCAACATCCGCGTAAACCTCGAGCTGGTGGACTTCCTCATTGCGTGGAAGAAAGATCCGGACAGTGGTCCCCTGTCCTTCCTTGCTCTCGATTTCGGCGAAGCCGTTCGACTGCTGCGCGAAACCGTAAATC
The DNA here is from genome assembly GCF_049747295.1 of Bradyrhizobium sp. SYSU BS000235. Taxonomy (NCBI): domain Bacteria; kingdom Pseudomonadati; phylum Pseudomonadota; class Alphaproteobacteria; order Hyphomicrobiales; family Nitrobacteraceae; genus Bradyrhizobium; species Bradyrhizobium sp. SYSU BS000235. Next base: position 4,548,218 of record NZ_JBMHJM010000001.1, on the reverse strand, counting down.
ATCGACAGACCAAGTCCCGTTCCCTGCCCGATCGGCTTGGTCGTGAAGAACGGATCGAAGGCCTTGGACGCGATCTCCTGGGACATGCCGTGGCCCGTATCAATGACGGAGATGACGACATAATCGCCGTAAGCCGCGCCGTGATAGTGTTTGACGTGATGGCGATCGATCCACGCATGTCCGGTTTCGATCACGAGCTGACCGCCATTCGGCATGGCGTCACGCGAATTGATCGCCAGGTTGAGAATGGCGCTTTCCAGCTGATTTGGATCGCATTTGGTCGGCCACAGATCCGAACGGGTGACGATCTTGAGATCGATCGCTTCGCCGATGGACCTGCGAATAAGATCTTCCATGCCATGCACGAGCTCATTGGCATCGATGGATTTTGGATCGAGGGATTGCCGTCGTGAAAACGCCAGCAGTCGCTGTGTCAGCGCGGCAGCACGATTGGCGGAGGCTGTCGCGACAGACACGAGGCGTCGCAAATCGGAACCGCCCTCGCGCGGGAGCCTCCGCTGCATCAAATCCAGCGACCCAATGATGCCGGTGAGCAGATTGTTGAAGTCATGCGCAATGCCGCCGGTCAACTGACCGACCGCTTCCATCTTTTGCGCCTGACGAAGCGCGTCTTCCGCCGCCATCAGCGCGGCTTCGTTGGCTTTCTGTTCAGTGATGTCCCGGCCGTAACCAAAGACCAGCCCCTCTTCCATCGCCGTGTGCCAGGAAATCCAGCGAAAACTGCCGTCCGCGGTCCGCAGACGATTTTCGAATCCGGTGAGATCGGTCTCGGTGGCAGCCTGCTGCAATCCATCCGCGGTGGATAGGATATCGTCCGGGAGAACGAACTCTCGGAACGAATGACCAATCACGTCTTCGAGGGGATGGCCCAGAATACGCGTCCACGCCGGACTGACGGAACGATAGATCCCGTCGGCCCCAACCACCACCATGAGGTCGCGGGCGTGGCTCCATATCCGGTCAGCGCGCCGCCGCTCCGATTGCAGAGCGCCGACATTGGCCATGGCGCCGCTGACCTGTCCCGCGACAAGGCGCGCAATGTCCATCACATTCGGGTCATGACGACGATGGGGATTGAGCCCAAGAATGAGCGTGCCGAATGCATCGTGGCCGTGTGCCCCAGGGACAGGCACCATGATTGCCTCGACAGGCGGCCGCCGCCATTCACCGACTGGATAGGCTGGTCCTTCGCGCAGTTGAATGACCCGTCCATTTTTGAGGACTTGGCGATCCTGCAACGGCCAGGGTTCATTCAGGAGCGACCCGGCATCCGCCGTACAGGCGTGACCTTCATTGCCGAGATAGAGCAGTGCAAATGGAAAGTCCCGCCGGTTGGCGCCAAGGACAGAACACACCGCCTGGCGCACCGCATGTTGATCTGAAGCGCCCACCAATTCCGAACCAAGATGCCGCAGCATGTCGATCCTGCGCTCGCTGATGATACGCTCGGTCTCCTCGCTGACGACGCACAGCATGCCCTCGACCGACGGCCCTTGTCCGTAAAGCGGGCTGTAAGAGAAGCTGTGATAGGTTTCTTCGGGATACCCGCTGCGCTCGAGCAGCAGCAGCAGCGCCTTATTCCAGGTCGCTTCGCCGGCGCGCACACGCTCTACTTGGCCTGCGACCTCGGCATAGACTTCGGCCCAGACTTCGCGGAACGGTTTGCCCAGCATAGACGGATGCTTGAGCCCCAGCGTCGGAATGTACGCGTCATTATAAAAAAAGAGCAGGTCCGGCCCCCACCCGAGCCACATCTCGAAGCGGGATGTCAGCAGCATCCGAAGCGGAATCTTGAGTCCGTCCGGCCATTGCCGCGGATCGCCCAGCTTGATCTGGTTCCAATCCCACTGACGCATCAGACGCGCCATGATGCTGTCGCCCGGGAAGATTTCAGTCAGATCATCCGTCGCGACCACGCTCATAATAACCCGATGCCGGTGTAAGGGCTGGAAGGCTGGGCATTTGCCGAGTGACTGGTCCCCCGACGACACACCATTAGATGAAACAACGACATTGCGCCTCTGGTTCCACCGGTGAAACTAAATAACTGCCCGGCAGCGGATCGGCTCTCCGCCCCGCTTCGGAGGCAGAACCATCCAAAGTTGATCTTCGCGACCTCTCTTTGTCTCCCTCCGACAAAATGTCCCAAAATGTAATGTGAGTTCTGCGACATGGTCAGCGTATAATGAGCTCGTTGCGAGATCGGTCTGAGCGAGTCCGTGGCGACAGTCAGGTTGACGATCCCGCCCGCCTAAGAGGGACGGAGCGGACCCATGTCAAAGATCCAAGATGCATATCAAATTCAGCTTTGTCGCGAAGCCGAGCAGTTGCGTGCCGAGGCCGAACGCCTGCCTCATGGACGGGCTCGCGATGCCATGCTGCAGCGTTTGACGCGGCTCGAACTCACCGCGAAAATTCAAGGCTGGTTAACTTCCGCGGAGCTGGAAGGTCAACAGGGAATGACACGTCCTCACCTGTAGTGGCTTTTGCATAGAAGCTTGGCGATAGCGTCGACGTCTGGCCAGCTCTGAAGGCAACTCACAATAAGAGGGCTTGCCGCCTGTCCCTCGGATCGCGCGGCAAGGGTCGGCCGGTCGAGAGTCGCAATCCAAATGCGATTCTGACCGGCCACCGGACCCGTCTAATAGACATCATCAAACCGGCACGCGACGTCGCAGCGAGCTGATGCTGCGCGTCATCCACATACCTCGATCAAACCATTTGAGACTTGGCAGGCCAATGCGCCTCTTGTGTTCCTCGGCGCTGCGGTCACCTGGATCGGAATATCGATCGCGGCATGGGTGATTTACAAACGATCGCCGTGGCGGCGTCTGTCCTGAACGAACCGCCGGTAGTCATTGATCGCGTGGTTTGACAACAAGATTCGGTGATCTTCGCCGGAGCGCAACCGTCGCTCAATGGCATCAGAGAGATAGCGCGCCGCGAGTGCGGGCTCATCGATCTCCCCAAGTCTCTCCAAATAGTCCCATGCTATTTGCAGCGAATCCTCAAACAGCATGGCCATCCGTTCTGAGCCGTAGCCAAGCAATGTGCGTCTCTTTCGTGGAAGCGGTTAGTGCGAACCGAGTGCTGTTTCGCGACCCGGCACGCTCACGTGAACCTCGTGTCCTTGCCGGACGGCAAGAGACGCCGCTGACATCGCCGATTCAAATGCAGCCTCCTTGGTCTCGAAATCACCTTCCGCCTCACCATCGTGCAAGATCACCCAAGTGCCGTGATGCTCTACGATGGCATAGCTCGCCAATCCCATATCTCGCCTCCCTTGCGATGTTCAGCTGGCGATGTGTTCATGTGGAGAACGGTATAAAGATCGCAACGTTCCGAAGCAGATGCAGAGACTTAGATAATGGGCCGGCCACCTGTGACAGCAACGGTTGCACCGGACACGTAACTCGGTAGAGGATCCGCCAACATCACATATGTCTTGCGAGAGGCGCTGCCGTACCGGCCCAATCTATAGGATCGCATTCCTGACATCCCATTCCAAAAGCGGCAGCTCTCGGGCTGCGCGTGGAACTTTTCCTCGACTTTTGTTCCAGTTGGGGCATCATCGCGCATTATGCGCCCATACATCGTTACTTTTTTAGTTTTCACTGACACTTATTTTTATAGGCACTTACATTGAGTACAGCAGCGCAACGGAACGAAGTCCGAAAACTTCAGGCGACTTGGCTTAACAACATTGGAACAGGCGTTATGTCGGTTGGTGCTTTCGCGCCATCGGCGGCGTTATTGCTCAATGTTCCGTCCAACTCCGATACGGTGTACCTTGTTATCGGCACGTCTTTGGTCGCCGGAGCATTGGCACACGCGGCTGGACGCTTAAGCCTCAACGGATACGAATGATGACGCTTCAAACGATCGCAATTTTCAGTCCGTTGGCCATCGTTGTGATCGCAATTGCCGTTGTTGTCATTGGCAACCTGCAACTGAAACGACAGAAGCAGGCTGAGCAAACTCAGATCGCTGAGATGGAAAAGATTAGAAGGCAAAGCGAAGATCACAACCAAGGTCAGCCCGAAAACCAAGGCAAGCCCGGTGAGCAACAGGGTCGTTGGGTTATGGGCGAACCGCCACCCATTGGCGTCGTACGTCTTCCGCAAATTGAACAAAGCATAGACGCGCTTCAAGAAGACCTTAATCGATTAAGGCAAACCCTGATCGACGTTACGAGCGCCGAATCAAAACCCTCCACCTGAACGGATCGCCGGCATTCTCTGGCCTGAAGCTTCCGACGAATTCATGGCTGACCCCGGCCCTGTAACAGCGCTGTCATGATTTGCCGCCACACATCGGGGGAATTCATTCCCCTTTCCCTGATCATGGCCATTATCGAGATTCAATCCGGCGATGAAGGCCTGCAGTCGCACGCGCAGCGTGTTGCGATTGCGGGCCCGATCGATGAACTGAAATATCCTGCGCTCTGCCCCCATTGCGGCGCGGCCGCTGCCGAGCAGCTACCGATCGAGAAGGTGTTTCGTTACACCCACACCGACGATACGCCATCCGGTGTCAGGATCACGCGTGCTACTCCCCTGTTTTGCGGCGCCTGCGCATTACGGCACCGCGCCGAACAGCAACCGCCCACCCTCGGCGAACAGATGAAAAGCCTGTTTGTCACTGAACAGGCGCTCGCGGCTTACAGCATGCTGGCGACCGGCCTTTTGCTCGGCTCGCAATTGTTAAAACATACGCAAGCCTTATCGACCAAAGTGGGGGTGGCACTGCTCGGGGTCTCTGCGCTGTTTCTGCTCGGCGCCTATGCCTGCTTCCGCAACAGCTGGAGCACGAACCGGTATCGCCGCATCCCGCCGCAAACCAGCATCACGCGGAGCTTCGACTTCGGTGACGACGATTCATCACCCTTTGCGACAGTCAAGCGCACCTATGCGCTACGCAGTCCCACCTATGCCGACGCCTTCGCGCGAATGAATGCAGATCTCGACGCCAAGTGGCTCGGACCGGAGCGGCAGAGGCGCGAGGCGCTTCATTTCTGGATCGCTGCGGTGATCTGCGGTTTGGCAGTGGTCATCAGTTGGCTCCTGCAGGCGCGGTGATCACGGCTGAGCCACACCAATTCGCTCGGCGACGGAGGCAGGCAACGCGACAGGGCATTGGCCAGCTCCGTAGATGTCAGCGGATAACGCACCAGCTCCGCGACGCCGGAGGACGCAAGCTGTGATGCATCGAGATCGCGTGTCGATGCAGTTGCCAAGATAATCGGCAGCTGCGGCGCGGCACTATGCACGACTGCCGCCCCTTTGAGAGCAGCGTTGCCTGCCTCATGAAACACCAGCGCCGCATCGAAATGCATCTTGCCCGACCGGCAGGCCTCTTCAGCATCCTGGCATGTCGTGAAGCCGATGGGTTCGAAACCCAGCGCCGCCACGATTTCCTCGTGACGCAACAGGCGCTCCGGATCCAGATCAAGCACCAGCACGGTCTTGCCAAAATCAGCATCGGATACTGCGTGCTGTGCGGACGGCGCGATCACATGCGGCGCGCCGGTGGAGGGGAGCCACAGCGTAAAGCGCGTTCCCACCCCGAGGGCGCTTTGCACTTCGACGGCGCCACGATGGTCCTCAACGATCTCCCGTACCGTCGCAAGGCCGAGGCCGTTGCCGTCGGAACGTGTCGTGAAGAATGGCTCGAAGATCCGCTCCATAGTGGCCTGATCCATGCCCTTTCCCGGATCGGAAATCTCAACCGTGGTGAAGCGGCCCGGCGGCAGCCACTTGCGCGCGATCTGACGTGCCTGCGTCAGCTCTTCGGCCGCGATACGGATGCCGATGGTGCCCGGAGCCGTCATCGCTTGGGCCGCATTGTTGCAAAGATTGAGAATGACCTGCTGCAGCTGCGCTGCCTCTCCCGACAGCACCGCTGTATCGGACAGATCCGTGACGGAGAGAGAAATATGCCGCGGCAGCGAGGCCCTGAGAAGCGATGCCGCCTCACAGACAACGGCCTTGACAGACACCGTCTGTCGCTTGCCCTCGCCGCGGCGGCCGAAACGCAGGATCTGCTCGACCAGTTCGCGCGCCCGCTCGCTGGCGCGATGGATCTCCATCAGGCTCTTGCCCGGGTCCTTACCCAACGCGACGCGCGTCTCCGCAATTTCCGTGTAACCGTGGATCGCAGCCACGATATTATTGAAGTTGTGAGCAATGCCGCTGGCAAAAGTGCCGATCGTCTCCATCCGCTCAGCGCGCTGCAGGCTTGCCTCCAGCTTCTCTTTCTCCTGTTCGAGCAGCGCCCGGTCTACGGCGTTGGCGATCGCATCGAACGCCATGCGAAACAATGCACGATCATCCCGGCAGCCGAGCGACCGGGCATTCAGACCATCGAAGCCCAGGATCGCGTCCGCCCGCTTGCCGACACTGCGGACGCAGAGCCAGCTCTGAAGGCCGCACGCCGCCAGGACGTCTCTCTCCGGCGCGTGCGTCGGCGTGAAGCCCGAGGTACGGATGATGCCGTCCTTGCCCGCATCGATCCGAAAAGCATGGTCCAGCATCGGCGCCGACCAGTTTTTCGGGAATTCCGCACCCTTGCGCGTCCATTGATAAGCATGTGCGGGCTCCGCCAGCACGAAGTAAGCACGATCCGCGTCGATGAATTCCGCGAGCCTGCGCAATGCGCGCTCGACGGACGCGGTCAATTCATGATGCTGCGAGCTGATGAAGCCCATGGAGATATCGGTGATCGTACGCTCGAAAGCGGCTTGCCGCTCCAACGCCACCGCGCGCTTGCGCAGCTGCAGTCCAAGGATCACCAGGAAGACCACCAGCAGCAGCGACGTTGCATAGAGCCATACGCGATATGTCCGCGCAGACGCCCTCGCCGCAAGCTGACGTTTCACGATCAGGGCCCGCACGACATCCTGTTGGCGGTTATCCGCCTCGCTGACCAGCGCCCTCAGCAACGTGTTGATGTCCGGCAGGAGCTTTCGCAACATTCCGCCATGGGCCAGAATGGCGACGATGGCATCGTGGTCACCCGCCGGCCACTGGATGGTGGACAATTCGTTGAGGCGATCCTGCACGTCATCCATCGCCGTTGGCGACGTATCGATCGTGAGCAGCAGCATCGCACCCGCAAGCCGCGTCGCAGCACCGGCCACAGGCTTGTTGTCGGAGGCTACCAAACGCGCGGTCAGCAGGCCGAAATAGGCAACTGAGTTCTGCAGCAGCGCATTCTTGGTCTTGAACTGCTCGATCAAGCCGAACTCCCGCTCCGCGCGCGCCTCAAGCTTTTGGATAGGCCTGATCTCGGGGGCGTTCGGACCTGCCGCCGTACGCAGCCTTTGAAGTGCGTCCTCAACTGCACCGCTCATGCGCACCAGCGCATCGTAGTTGCGCGACAGACCCGCCCGAGCCGTCAGCACTTCACGGTGGAGCCCACGCTCGAAGCGCAAGAAATCATCCAGCGCGCGCATCTCCTGGTCATAACGGGCGGAATTCAGATTCAACCCGCTCATCAGCAGCCAGGTCAGAGCACCCAGCAATACAAGGACAACGCCGCTTGTATAATAGCTCGCCTTCATGGCGCGGCCCGAACGGGAGCACCTTGATACTCCCCCGTCAACGTATTCAAAAAAGCAACGATCGCACTGATATCCGCGTCAGGAAGAGCCGTATTCAGCTGACTGCGCGCCATCCGACGTACCGCCTCATCGAGTGTCGGCGCGCTGCCGTTGTGAAAATACGGCGGCGTGACCGCAACATTACGCAGGCTTGGTACGCGGAAGACGTCCGGTGGGCTCGACGGCGGTGCAGTGAACACACCACGCTGCTCGAACAGGTTTCCGCCGACATTCATGCCCTGGTGACAGGAAACGCAGCCGAGCGACTTGAAGAGACGATAGCCTTTCAACTCGTGCTCCGAGAGCGCCGTCGCATCGCCCTTCAGCCAGCGATCGAACTTGCTGTTAGGCGTTACCAGTGTGCGTTCATAACTGACGATAGCATCCACAATATTATCCGCGTCCGGACCCGTTGCGTAAGCTTCAATGAATGCTCGGCGCATGCTCGGATCTGCGCGCAATTTTTCCGCCGCATCGCCCAGCGTGATGCTCATAATATGCGAAGACGCCAGCGAAGCTAACGCATCGGCCTGCAATGTCGGGAATTTTCCCCTCCAACTGAAGCGAAAATTCAACGCGGCGTTGAATACGGTCGGAGTATTGAACTGCAGCAACGATCCATCGAGACCCAAATCACGACTTTGCTTGGTGGCGCCATTGGTCTGCACGTCATGGCAGGCCGCACAGCTATGGCTGTTGCCGCGTGAGAGCCTCGGATCGTTGAACAGCTGCTTGCCCAGCGACACCTTCAACGGATCTATCGCCGGCGGATCGGGAATGGGCGTAATCGGTTCACTGGCGGCCGTACTTGCCTCCGGCATCGGCGTAACGGATTGCGCCGGGCAAAGCGAAAAAGAACAGAGGGATCCTACGATTGAAAGCAGACCAACGATCACCACCACAGCTACGCTGCGCACGCCAAAACGCGCAGGCGTCCACGATGGGACGTTTTCATCGCTATCGATAGGATTTGGGGTCACCCTGCCGCTCATTCTGGTGGTGGTGAGGATATAGGCGCCAGCCCGCAATGGCTCTAGACTTCCATACCGCATGGCAGGGATACTAATGACGGCGCACGAGTACGGTCGCCCACGCTCCCGCGCATACTGCCAACATCAGACAATGATGCCCCCCGTTACAGCATCGTCACTTAAAGGCGCGCCAATGTTACGGCTGTAACGGTCACCGTCACGTTTTCGCCATTGCTTTAGCTGATTTTCTCAATGTCACCCGCCTGGCGTGCACGCATTACATCGTTTGCAGCCGCAATCAGTGAAAGTCAGAATCATTCAAATGTCGCGCTGCTATCGATAGCGCGATGACTATATCACGAGATATCACGCGCTTGGGGTGAAGCGTGACTGGAGCCGTCATGAAATCCGCGACCTCTGTCCTGACTCTCCCCGATGCTGGGAGAACGAACGACGATATGAGCGACGAGCTTAACAAGCTTGGCCACATCATCGTGGTCGACGACGACGAAGCGATCAGACACATGGTGATCGGTTACTTCGAAGAGCAAGGCATTCCCGTGAGTGCGGCGTCGAACCGCAACGAACTCAATCGCCACTTCGCCAAAGCACCGCCAAGCCTGGTGTTGCTCGATTTGCGACTCGGCGATGACGACGGATTGGACTTGTTGAGAGAACTCAGGTCGCATTCGGATGTGCCGGTGATCATCATGACAGGCCATCGCATCGACGAGATCGACCGCGTGGTCGGCCTCGAACTTGGAGCAGACGATTATCTGGTCAAGCCGTTCGGCCTGCGCGAGCTGCTGGCCCGCGTGCGGGCGATCCTGCGGCGGCAGGAGCTTGGCCGTGTCGCACGATCCCGCGATCCCGACCGCGGCGGATACCGCTTCAACGGATGGCGGCTTGAGCGGCGCGATCGCCGGCTGCTCGATCCGCAGCGACAGCCCGTCACCTTGAGCAAGGGAGAGTACGCGTTGCTGCTGGCTTTTCTCGAAGCACCGCAGCGGCCGCTGACCCGCGAACACCTGTTGCAGGCCACGCGCGTTCACGACGACATCTTCGACCGTAGCATCGATGTTCAGGTTCTGCGGCTGCGGCGCAAGCTGGAGACCGATCCCCGCGCACCGCGCGTCATTCAGACGGCGCGCGGCATCGGCTATATGTTCACCCTCGCCGTAGAACCGTTCTGATCCTACCCTCGTAATAAAGCGGCGATGACGCCCCCGGGCCGGACACCGGAGGCCGTCATCGCCGCTGCACGCCCGCGCATGACAAGCGGGCTCGTGCCTCGTGTCCCAAATCCAAGGGGCGCCTGATTGCGCAACGCGCTCTGGTGCAAACCTGAATTCGAGAGGACGCTCGTAAATTTGCGACTCCGAGGGTCCGCATTCCGAAGTTCGCGCAGGCTGGCGGCTTGCTCGGATGCGAACCTCGAAATCAACCTGACACTGGCAACCCTATAATTTGACTGCCGCTTTTGGATCTGAAGTTCTTCATCGATGCCTCACGCGGAAAGATTTCAAATCCGCAGCACTCGTGTGGTTTGGGTTCAGAAGTTCGCTGGAAGGACTTGCAGGAAGGATTTGCAGGAAAGATTGAGCGAACTTCTGAACCACCACGCCAGGCGCAGCGCCGTGCACGAGTAACTTGAACGAGCACAGAGCCTGGGACGCCGCCTCCGATATTCCGGAGGTCGCACAGGCTCCCCGCCACATTTCGAATCCCGTGACTGAGACGCTGATCACATCAGCAATCATGACAGTACCTCACAACGTATTCGATCCGCGAGCGATGCGGAATGCCGATGTCATGCAACGTCTTGTCATCGAGTTCGGAGAGCGCATCGACGGCTCGTTTGATGTCCCTCTCCTTGCGCAGATGCTCACTGATCGCCGTCGCAACGTCTCGTGACGACGCCAACCAATTCCAACGTGGAGCGACCATCGGCGACGGCGCGGGAAGCATCCCGATCACGCGCTGTCCATTTGGCGAGATCTTTTCCTGTGGCCGATGCTTCGTCTCCGACCAACGTTCATCATCGAGAAAATCATCCACGGGGCACAGCGATACGCCGCTTATGGAAAAGCCTTCGAGAATGAAATCCAACACCTTTGACCACACCGTCTTACGGTCCGGCTCTGTCTTCGGTGTCACCGCCGTATTATCCGAATTGATGTAAGCGAGATGCAGCGCTACGCGCGACACGTCCCTGCGCGCGGTGCTATATCGATGTCCTACTGCGGCGGTCTCTTTGCCATCGAACGCGAAGTAAAGCGTTGCAGGCTTCAGCAACGTTTCAGACGAGTACTCCTGTTGCATCAGTCTTCTCCCATAAGGCTAGGTGCGGGAGAGAATGTGCAGGCTCGGTGTTACGTCGTGGTCACGCGTGCGGGAAATATGGTTACGCTCGCAATGCAGCAGTCATCGTTTTGCCATCTCGCTGCTCTGTCATGTCACTGCTCTGTCATCTCACTGTCGCGCAATACGGAGCCTTTTATTCGCTTCGTCGAAGTTGAAGCTCATTCATTTCCACCTTGCGAGCATTTCACTTCCGCGACGCCAGAACGTTTGCAAACTAGCGTGGCGGTTCAGAAGCTCGCTCTATCTTTCCCGCGTCCTTACAGCGAACGTCTGAATCAAAACCACACTAGAATCATAAAGTTATTGGTGCCTCTCTGATCCAAAGTTCGCACCAGAGCGTCGCGATGAAGCGAACTTCGGATCCGGGAAGTCCGTCTCAAAATGAAAAGTGAGTTCGGCCATGACGATCAAGCGTCGTGAATTCGTTGTCGGAGCCGGTGTCCTTGGTGTTGCCAGCGTAACTGGCGGGTCGATCGCTCCACAACCAGCATCAGCACAACATGCGATGCCGATGGGCAAAAAGGAGGCTGCGCAAGCATCACCCTCCGCACAAACAGCGACATCCGCACAACCCCAGAAACGCACCTACACTTTTCTCAACCCGGATGAGGCCGCCTGGGTCGAGGCCGCCGTCAATCATATGATTCCGGCGGATGAATTGACCGCGGGCGGGGTCGATCTGGGCGTCGCCTATTTCATCGACCAGCAATTGGCTGGCGGTTTCGGGCAAGGCGGCAAGATGTTTATGCAGGGTCCGTGGCATCCGGGTACTCCGCAGCAAGGGTGGCAGGTTCGCCTCCCGCCTGCGGAGGCTTATCGTGCCGCGATACCTGCGATCAACGCGTATTGCACGAAGACATACGGCAAGGACTTTGCATCGATCACAGAAGATCAGCGCGATGAAGTGTTGAACGGCCTTAGCACGGATAAGGTCGATTCCGGCCCGCTCCCTGCGGGGCTCTTTCTCGACCTGCTCTATCAGAACGTGATGGAAGGCTTCTTCAGCGATCCTGCCTATGGCGGCAATCGCGACAAGGCTGCGTGGAAGATGATCGGCTACTCCGGCGCGACCGGCAACTTCGTCGACCTCATCGAGACGACTTACAACAAGCCTTACACCGAAGAACCGCAAAGCATCGCTGACTTAAGCTGATCTCAAATCGAAGGAGCATTTCCGATGGCGACGAAATTGAAATCCGTCGACGCGGTCATTGTTGGTTTTGGCTGGACCGGTGCGGTACTGGCCAGGGAATTGACGAAGGCAGGCCTCAACGTGGTCGCGATCGAGCGTGGCGGAATGCGCAACACGACGCCGGAATTTTCCGCGCCGATGATTCATGACGAACTCCGCTTCGCTATTCGGCACGACCTGATGCAGGACGCATCGCGCGAAACCCTCACCTTCCGCAACAATGTGGACCAGACCGCACTTCCGATCCGGCGCTGGGGCTCGTTCCTGCCCGGAAACGGCGTCGGCGGCGCCGGCGTGCATTGGAATGGCCAGCACTATCGGTTCGCGCCGAGCGAATTCAAGATCCGCAGCCACTATCAAGAACGATACGGCAAGAAATTCATTCCTGAAGGAATGACGATTCAGGATTGGCCGGTTACTTACGACGAACTCGAACCTTATTACGACCGTTTTGAATATCTTTGCGGCACAGCCGGCAAAGCTGGAAACATCAAAGGCGTGATTCAGCAAGGCGGCAATCCATTCGAGGGCCCCCGCGCCCGCGAATATCCCAATCCGGCGATGAAACGCTCCTTTCAGATGAAGCTGTTCGAAGATGCCACGCGGGAGATGGGATTCCACCCCTATGTCCAGCCATCGTCCGACGTCACGCAGCCCTACACCAATCCCGAAGGCGTGGACATGGGCTCCTGCGTCTACTGCGGGTTCTGCGAACGCTTCGGTTGCGAAATGTCAGCTAAGGCGAGCCCGCAATCGACGCTGCTACCGCTTTTGCTGAAAGATCCGAAGTTCGAACTGCGCACCCTTTCTCACGTCACCAAGGTCAATCTCGACTCCACGCGCAAGAAGGCGACGGGCGTCACCTATGTCGATTCGCAAGGTCGCGAGTTCGAACAACCGGCCGACCTGGTGCTGCTCTGCGCCTTCGTCCTGCATAATTCACGCCTGATGATGCTGTCGGGCATCGGCCGCATCTACGACCCGAAGACCGGCAAAGGCGGCGTCGGGCGCAACTACGCCTACCAGATGTCCAGCAGTGTGACGGCGCACTTCAACGACAAGATCTTTAATCCGTTCATGGGAGCCGGTGCGTGCGCCATGATCATGGACGATTTCAACTACGACAACTTCGATCACGGGCCGCTGGGCTTCGTCGGAGGCTCTTACCTCTGTGTCGAGAGTAAAGGCCAGAGACCGATCGACTTCCGCAACCTGCCGCCCGGCGAGCCGCGCTGGGGCAAGAACTGGAAGCAGTCGGTTGCCCACTGGTACAACCGCACATTCGTGATCGCCGCCTTCGGCAGCGTCACGGCCCAGCGAGGCAACTATCTCGACCTTGATCCGAACTATAAGGACGGCTTCGGCAATCCGCTGCTGCGGATGACGTTCGACTTCAGTAAAAACGATTTGGATATGTCGAAGTACTGCACCGATCGTGCTGCCGACATCGCCAAGCACATGAACCCGGACAAGATGGGAATCAATTATCGAAAGGGCCCCTATTCGATTGTCCCCTACCAGACGACGCACACCACCGGCGGCACCATGATGGGAGCCGACCCAACAACAAGCGCCGTAAACCGCTATTTGCAAAGCTGGGATGTCTCCAACGTATTTGTCATGGGCGCGGGCGCCTTCCCGCAAAATCCCTCGCATAACCCGACGGGCACTGTCGGAGCCCTCGCCTATTGGGCCGCCGATGCGATCACAAAGAAGTATCTGAAATCCCCTGGCCGCTTGGTCCACACCTGAGCGTCATCGACTCCTCCCCGATCACGCTCCCCAGCGCGCCAATCTTGCCTCGATTGGCGCGCTAGTGTCCCGAAAATCCAAAATTTGCCTCATCGCGCAGCGCGCGCTCTGATGCAAATTTTGGATTCGAGAGGCCAACTGGCTTCCCGCACCGAAAAACGCGTTCAACCTGCTGCTGCGTTTGGACGCGCCGAGGTCAGAGGCCCTGACAGGCAAATGGAATCCACCGCCGGTCACGCGCGTGCAAGGCATTCAGAATTTGGCGGCTGAATAAAGAACCTCACGTCACCTTTTCGGCATTGAGGAATGTGACGGCTCATCCGCCGGTCACATTCCTCTTAATTGCGGGCGCTAGTCTCGTGGCACATCCACGCCATGGGAGTTTCGCCGATGCGTCGCGTTATCTCAGCGCTCCTTGCTTGTCTCGCCGTGCCGCTCAGCCCGGCGCTCGCCTGGTGGGACGAAGGCCATATGCAGATCGCCTACGTCGCCTACAAGCATCTCCACGCGCCGGTGAAGGACAAGGTCGACGCACTGCTGAAACTCAATCCCGACTATGCGAAGTGGACCGCGGGCACGCCGGACGAAAAAACGGCCAAACTCTACGCGTTCATTCACGCAGCTACCTGGGCCGACGACATCAAGGGCAAGGACTACGACTACAAGCGCGATGATGCGAACAGCGCCACCGCCGGCCAGAACATCGGCTATGCCGACCGCAACCAGCACGCCTACTGGCACTTCAAGGACATCAACTTCACGCCCGACGGCGTGCCGCTGCCGCCGAACGATCCGGTAGATATCGTCACACAACTCAAGCTCATGATCGCGACGCTGCCGCCCTCCTCCGGTGCGACCGATGACGTGCGCTCCTATGATCTCGTTTGGCTTCTGCATCTGGTCGGTGATGCGCATCAACCACTTCATGCGGTCGGCCGCTTCACCAAGCAGCTTCCCGGCGGCGACACCGGCGGCAATGCCGAGAGCGTGATCCCCGCCACGGGCGAAGCCATCGCGTTGCATGCCTATTGGGATCGCAGGTTCGGCAGCTACGCGTCGCCTTTTGGCGCGATGTTCGACGCCGACGACAAGGACGGCCTCTCAAGTTTTGGAGTGAACAAGATCTCGGCCGCGGTGTCCGATCCGCAAGCCTGGATCGAGGAAAGCGCCGAACTGGCGCGGCAATACGCCTACGCTGCGCCGGTCAGCCCCGGCAAGAACAGCGTGATGCTGACGCGCGACTACGAGACCAACGCGCGCAACATCAGCCGCGCTCAGGCCGCTCTTGCAGCCGCCCGGCTGGCGCGGGTGCTCAACGATACGCTGAAGTGAGGGTGAGGCAGCGACATCATGCGAGTACGTACGAAGAGCCGCATCACAATTTCAGCCCTCAATGTGCTTCCTGTAAATAAGGGCGGCTATTCGAGGCTGTTCCCAATAATTCCTAAGAACCATGCCCGTCATCCGACGCGTCGGATCGATGTGGCCTGAGGCTTGTGAGCATCCGATCCCAGCGCGCTCCAGTGAACAAATCGGTAGAACCAGGGTATCTGGAGTAGTGGATAACCTCCACCCGGCCGATCAGATTCTCAAAGGGCACGTAGCCGACAGCGGACAAAACCCGGCTGTCGGTGGAGTTGTCCCGGTTGTCGCCCATGAGAAAATAATGCCCCTGCGGCACTCTGTAGGGATTGGTGTTGTCGTAAAATCCGTTTGGGACGCAATCCAAGGTGCGATAGCTGACGCCATTCGGTAACGTTTCCTTCCACTGCTTGGTGCGCACATTTGCGCCGAGCTCCTCTCCGCACGGTTCGCCTCCAACGAAATCTTCGATACGCTCCTGCTTCACGGGCACACCATTGATGTGGAGGACGCCCTCTTTCATCTGGATCCGGTCGCCCGGCAGACCAATAACCCTTTTTACGTAGTCTGTGGTGTCATCCTTCGGCAACCGGAAGACCACCACATCGCCCCGCTCAGGTGGCGTTGCGAAGATGCGTCCAGAAAACAACCTCGGCGAAAAAGGAATAGAGTAATGTGTATATCCGTACGAAAGCTTCGAGACGAGAACATAGTCTCCAACAAGCAACGTCGGCTTCATGGACCCGCTCGGTATATTGAACGGCTGAAACAAAAATGTCCTTATAAAAAGTGCGACGAACAACGTGGTGACAGTCTTCGATAAAAAGCCTGCAAGACGTTTATCCAGCCATCTGCGGAATCCCCATTCCGCGATGTGATATGTCCAGTCGCGCTTGGGAAATTGCAGCGCTTGAAGTGTGCTTCTATACTCATCATCCGAGGCCCCCTTCGTCGCCTCGATCAGGGTTTGCACGACGGGGCGAATGCGATCTTCGGAGAGATCGTCGGTCTTAAATTCCTTCCATGGCGTCCTGTCCGCCCCAAGAATAACCAGCGCGCCGCTCCGCCGATACGGCGGGAGTTCAATGTTGTTGCGGGCCAGTTCACGCCGTGCCTTTCGCCATCGTTGACCATGAGAGATTCCGAGGAGCGCCTTGAGCACCCAGCTCAGTTGCAAATATGTCGGCGGCATTAGCCAGATCGTCTTGCGCAGCAAGACAGGATCATTGGCGAGCGTGGATATCTCGTACAGCGTTCCGGGTGAAATCGTCGGAACGATGATGATGATCTTCGCCGTGGAGGAAATCTGGCCGAATGTGGCCTGCCAATCCCGGTCGCTGGACGTGATCTTTGCCGCTCCGATGCTGTCGCCTTTCGTTCCGATGGCGACAAGCGGCATCGTGGATTCAAATGCAAACGACAATGCGAATTCGACATCCCAATAAGGCCCCACCAGCAAGCGATCGAGCAAGCGCGGCATCCGGTTGCGGACCAACAGCTTCCCCGCTGTAAAGAACGACCTCAGATAGAGAATATAGTCCTCTCCCTGAGTTGTGAGGCTTATTGCTTGCTGGTTTAGCGAGGATTGAAGCTCCCGACGACGCCGTCGATAACGCGACAAGATACCGAATCCAACCAACAGGCAGACAAGGACACCGAAATTCACTAGGCCCAGCACTGCTTCATTGGCGCGGAGGACAACCTTGACGGCTTCGCCCGTAACGAACGGAACGACTACAAAAAAGGATACCGCCGTCTTTTCCTGAAGGTTGGGCTTGAGCGACTGCTTGCGTGCGGATGCCAGAGACTCGCCGCCAGTGTATCCAGCCAATTTCGGATTTCGCGACAGACTCGCCCTGACCAGCCGAATGACTGCCCTAACCAACAGAAAGAGCGCAGCGACACTCCCTATGACGACAATGGAGAGCCCCATTGACCCTATAAATATCAAGATTGATTCTAGAGAGACGTCCCGATCGCTCACGTACGCTTGCGAGACAATCTGATCTGACAAATGGTCGTCAGGGAGCGCTAAAGCGGCTTTCGCGCGCTGCTGCTTGTATGTATCTGCTCTTATTGCAAGATAGAGTTCCGCGATCGATCGCGCGATGCGCTCGGCACGGTCAGGAGCATCGGAGGAAAATTCGATGACCAGAATTCTGGAATGAGCGACGAAAGAAACATGCAGGCGTTTGTACCAGGCTCGTAGAACACGCTCGCTGCGGCTCTCTGTCTGGGGCTGCACATCATGCGCGCTCAGCGCAGGATCGAATTCCGGCAACTCGTCGAGTTTCTCCTTTGCAATGATCGTTCGGGCAAATTTCAGTGATCCGATCAGGAGGACTTGTTCTTGATAATCCCTCTCTTTCAGAGGACCAGCTTCGCCTCCCTTGAGCGACACGCCTTTGCTGCCGTCAAGTACGATGGCGACGTCAGACACGTATTTCGGTGGTAAGCTAATTTTGGCGAGCGCGAACAGAATGCAAGTCAATACCCCGGTGGCTACAACCCAGCCCCGATAGCGCCGCATGATTTTCCGGATGGCCGGCAATTTCATGATTTGCCCGGCAACGAAGATGACTGCACAGATCAGCAACACCTTGGCCAACGGCAGGCTTCTCGACACGAAGAACGTCCGGCGCGTCACCGGATCAGGAATAGGCGCCGGCGTGAAGCCAAGGTTTTCCCGATACTTTCCAAGGTAAGCCTCAACGATCGAGCGAAGAACTTTTGCCGCGAACTCTCGATCGCCGGCCCGGAAATCGATTTTCAGGACATCCGAGTTCGGAATTTGTGTGACATCCAGGCGATCGTAATACTCAAGGAAAACCCGGGCCAAAGGCGTCACACTGAACGCGTCGATCCCAAATCGCAGGCGAAACCAGAGCAATCCCGTCGGAGAGCGCAGCAAAACCGGATCAAACTCAGGAATATCCCCCAGCTTGTCCTTCTTGATGACCTCCGCCGCCACCTCGCGGGACAACAGGAGCTGAATCTGAGTCAGGGTATCGTGATGAATGAGCGGCTGATCAGCCTGGGGCGGTCGTTGCTCGGCTTGGCCAGTCTCCGCCCGACGGAATTGCAACTCCGCCACGTATTCCGGATACAGCAGATCGACGCCAGCAGCGGCGAGAAGATAGACCACCGCGGCAATCAGGAAGGGCCATAGAAAACGGCGCAGGTGGCGCACCTTCCCGGATAATTCACCCGGACCATTGCCGCCAGTAAGCCTGCGGATGAGCGGCCTCTCCACCAGCAGACGGCCCCAACCCCGGCGCATCGAACTACGCGGCCTCGATCGATTTGATGCGGAAGAGCTGCATCCATCCGGTGACGTCCTGCATCATCGAAAGCGCCAGCGCATTCATGGAATGCCCCAACTCCCATGACGTAGCAGGGCCCTGGACTTCGACGGCCTCCAGTTCGGCCTCGGCGTTCTTGAGAGTCTTGATCATCATGGATGATTGCTGCTGCAGCAGAGGCAATTCCGAATAGGCCCTCAGACCGACAAACGATCCCGACAAAGCGGAGAGACAAGCCCCGAATGTCGTCAGCCATTCGATGGGCGTGCCGGTGCGCCCCATGAACAAGAGCACCATTTTGACTAGCCCGGCCGCGGCGGTGATGAAAAAGAACATCTCGCCCGCCCGCTCGATGCTCGATGCCGCAGCCCTGGTGCTGCCCGCCCGCCAGCGATGATACTGAATCTGTTCTTTGATCAGAGCCTTGGCGCTCGCGGCCGCCTTATCCTTTTTGACGTCGAGGCTGCCGGTAAGCGCCGGCGCGGAACGCGTGACGGCTGCGAAGTACCACGCAATCCAGGCGTCGCGCGGCAATCCCGACGATTGCGCGTCCTCATGCTCTTCCGAGGTCAGCGCGGACCGCAGGACCTCTTGCGCAGGCAGGGATCTTCCGATCGTCCACAACATAGCCTGTTTGCGGAACAGCTCTGCCAGCAACCGGTAGGAAATCCATCGCTCATGCCAGCGATAGAAATAGTTTGTCATCACGAGAGCGGCGATGGCCGCCAGTGTCACAGCCTCTATCGCGCCCACGAAGATTTCGAAGTGATGCGGAAGAAGGCTGCCGATTGGCGGAGACGCGACAGCGATGAAGGCAAGGCCCGCAATCAACACGTAAGACGAACGATACCGGTTGCCATAAGCCTCAGAAAGTTGGTCCGCAGGCTGGAAGTATCCAAACCACCACTGGTTTTCGTTGGATGGGGTGAAGTACGGCGATTCCATTGGCCGGGCGGGTGCCGACTTTGGAATGAGCGCCTTCATGGCCATCGCATAGGCTCGCCAGATTCCTCTCGTCTTCAGGCTGGTTTCGTCGAGATAATCATCCAAGGGCGTTTTTTCGCCCCGCAGAGCAAGAGACAAGCGCCGCGCCAGCCGCCCAAAGGCCCCGGCATGTTCCACAGTAGCGACCTTCGGAGGCGTAACGGCCCGCTCGAGGTATCTGACGAGTTCATCACGGCTCGTGTCGCCCGCACCACGCTCGCCACCGAAACGTAACTTTCGCGGATCGTCTGCAAACAGTGGCGCTGATTTTCCGGAGGCATCGATCCACCAGACCGGCACCTTCACGTTCGTCGCGAAGCGGACAATCTCTGCGGTCCCGCCGGGCCCTCTTTCGCTCGCGCCATCCCATACGGCAATCAGCAGATCGCAATTACGCACGACGAACCGCCCGACTTCCCGGTAGCTCTCGTTCGCAAACTCACGTGTGCCGTCGAGCTCGAGCACATCCGCCTTCGCCAGCAGCGCGCGAAATCCGTCGACCGATTCAGGGAAGTCCTGCTCGTACTCGGCCTGCGCGAAAGGAAGCGGAGCGTGGAGCATGTAGCCAGCCTTCAGCGCCTCCTCTGCAACGAGCCGGTCGCTGCCGGCCGCCAAAGGCGACACCAGCCGCAACAATGGGAGGCGGCCCGTGCCCGGCATCTCCGCATAGATGGCCTTGCACGCAGGTGTTTCGGCAAGCCTCCCCAACTCGCGGCTGACAAGCTGAAGAATGCGCGAGACCTCGACGCGAACGGAAGCTTCGGCATCCGAGGCAATAGCCCGCGTCCCGGTGACGCCCACGCGAAAGGTCATGGGCGTTTTGTTGGGACCCTTGTTGGAAATTTTATCGGGAGTTTGATTGGAAGGGGCGGTCATTCACGAAGCGCTGTTTTGGAAATCTCACCGAGCGCCTGACGTGACGCAACGACGCCCTTGAGAGAAAATCAATAAATACAGCGCGCAGATTGGCATAACGGCCAGTGCTTGTCTCGCCATTTTCAAAGCCCTGGCCTGACGAGGCGCTCCTTATGTGCCCTCGTGCGCTCCGGAATGGCGACGTTCATCCGGCCCTGTAATGCGGCTGTCATTTTCAGGCGCGGCCCGTCCTGAACCGATCGCTGCTTGCTGCGAGCTTGGCCAGCCCATTGGCGAGCGTAAGGGCTGTCATGATCACGTAAAAGCATCGCAGCGCGAGATGATCGACCAGATAGATGGCCGGCCCCACAATCACAAGGATGACTGTCATTTGCAGCAACGCGATCGGCCAGACCGCCGTAGCGCGCCGGATGGCGAAGGCCACCAGTAACAACACCCACGCGCAAGCCAATAAAGAGGATATGCCGACGACCGGGCTGAAGGCTTCCGGGACGATGAAGGAGCCCGCCGCGACTATCACCAGCAAGATCGATATCTCTATTCCCAGGATGATGAAGCTGAAGCGTTGAAGCTTGTGATGCCGGGCCGGTAGCCTTCCCCAATGCAAGAAGGCCGGTGCGATGCGGTTGATGAGCGCTGAAGCGGGCAATTTGACCATCCTGTCGCTGGTCGAGTCTGAAAAGGATTGCGTGTCTTCGGTACCGCCGGCTCGTAATTCACGCTTTGAAATAACAAAGTCGGCATACCCGAGCTGCTCGCCCTGGGGTTGGCCTCAGGAAAACGCCTCATCTTCACTCTGCGGATCACACAGCACATTCTCGCGGCCGCTGGACGACTCAAGCCGACCGATCAATCGTATGTCGATCAATTATGCATAAACTGCGACCGACAATGGTCCGGGGCGACGGACTCGAACCGACCCGCGAACAGCCATCTGCTGCCAATTAAGGGGGTATAAGACCCTCCCGCACACCCGTGCTGCCCCGGCAAACTAGCGGGAGCGACGTATCAGATGGTGAGCGGCGAGCGATTGCATCGTGAATCGATACCATCGCCGCTGCGCCATTGCAACTGATCGAGGTGACGGCGAAAGCGCCACCGTGATCATCAGATCATGCAGCCCTCAAATCATGTAACCACCGCCAACCTCGATGGTCTGCGCATTGACCCACGCATTGTCGTCCGAGAGCAGCGACGCGATCATCTGGCGTTGTTGACGAGATAATCGAAGGATGGCCGCTCGAACTTGTCACGCAGCACCCGCGTAACCTCTGCCACAAAGCCTGGAAAGCACGACGTGTTGCCGACGTCGAGCGCCAGCGTAACCGCCTTGCCACCTGCATCTTGGATTTCCCGCACAGGTCTCGTCGGCACCGGGCTTGTGGCTCTCACCCTCGACCCTGCCCGCGTCGCAGATCTGTAGATGGACGTTCCGGCGCAGCCCGGTACGGCAAGCCGGCGCAGCGGCTATTCGGTATGCACCGTCACGCCTGAACTGCTCGATGCCTGGCTCAGACTGCTGCGGCTGACGACGCGACCGGCAGACATTGCCGCGCTGGCGCCGGCCTATGAGCGCGAGGTCCTCTATCGCGTGTTGCAGGGACCACAGGGCTGGATGCTGCACGACATCGCAGCGCCGGACAGCGCGCTGTCACAGATACGCGCGGCGATCCACTGGATCAGGACGCATTACGCGAAAACCGTGGAAGTCGAACAGCTTGCGCGAATGACCTCGATGAGCGCCTCCGCCTTTCACCGTCATTTCAAGGCGGTGACCGCGATGAGCCCGATCCAGTTTCAGAAACGCATCCGCCTGCTGCAGGCGCGCCAGCTGCTGATTTCCCAAGCGATGAATGCGTCATCCGTCGCCTATGACGTCGGCTACGAAAGCGCGTCGCAGTTCACCCGGGAATACGCCCGCTTCTTCGGCCTGCCGCCTGCCAAGGACGCTGCGCAAATCCGCGAACGGATCAAGACCGCAGCGTAAGCACTTGATAACGGCAGCTTAAACGGCAACCACAGCTCAAGCGGGAGCTGGCGTTGGCTGTGCGATCTTTTCCTTCAGATCGGTGCAGGTCTTGCGGACCTCTTCCGTCATCCGCGTGCAGTTTTCGATCTCCATGAAGATGCGCTTTGCCTCCTCGCGGTATTTCGCTGCCGTTTCCTTCATCTCCTCAGTCGCTGCAAACGCGTTCTTGGTCATCGTCTCGCATTGCTTGACGCGTTCGATCAGCTCGGCGCCCATTCCTTCGATTTCTTTCGCCGCGGCTTCGTATTCGCGGACCACGGCCTCCGCCGACAATTTGCCGATTTCCGTGGCTCCATCGCAATGCTCCACATAATCCGGCATTGCCCGTCCCGGCATTCCGCTCTTGGCAGACACGACATTCAAAGAACGCGGCTCACGTACCGGTAAAAAATTGTGAACCTGCGCTTCAATCTCTCTTTCCAAATCAACCAAGTCCAAGACTTGTCCATCTAGTGGCTTCACCATCACTAGTACTCCTTGGGTTACAAAGTTAGTCCTCGTAATCGGAGCTTAGTTGGTCACAGCCTCATCTAAATCTATTCATACGGTTTTTGGTGATGAGTACTTTCCTCGTCTCCAACGCCCGGCCTCGAACACTTTAATCCGATGCATGGATACAAGGCTCCATCCACCCGCGCCTCGAGATCACGATGGCGTGAGCTTGGGAACCAGTTTCGCGCAAGCATCGGTTGCAGCGGCGTGCCGCCCCCAGGACCACCGCGCTGATCCGCAAGCGGATCAGGACTGCGACGTAATAACCCCATGTGACCACATCGAAATACATGACAAGGGCTCGTCTCTGCGTGACCGATTAGCGATGCACGACCACCATTTTGCCGGCGGCCTCATTCGCCTCCATGACGCGATGGGCCTCGCGGATGTCCTCGAAATCGAACACGCGTGAAGGTTTGGCCTTGAAGCGGCCCTGCTCGACCTGACGCGCGATATCACCGAGCGGAACGTCGGAGACTGGAAAGCCCGGCGTGCCGAACACGAAGCTGCCGAAGAATGTCAGGTACACGCCGCTCGCCATCTGTAGCAGCGGGTTGAAATCAGGGATCGGCGCGAGACCGCCGAGCCAGCCGGCCAGACACGCCTTGCCGCCGCGCTTGAGCATATCGAGCGAACTCATGATCGTGCTGTTGCCGACCAGATCGAGCACCGCATCGAGTTGCTTGGCCTCGGGAAGGCGCTTCACCAAATCGGCACTCTCGCGCTCGGCACGGCGCGCTCCCAGTGCCTCGAGCATGCCAAACCGGTCGGGATTTCGTGTCGTTGCAATGACATGCGCGCCTGCGTTCACGGCCAGATTCACTGCAGCCTGCCCGAATGACGACGTCGCACCGCGGATTAAGAGCGTTTGCCCCCTCTGGAGATCCAGGTTGCGAAACAGGCAGGTCCACGCAGTCGCGTATGTCTCCGGGAGGGCGGCGAGATCAGCCCACGGCAAGTTGGATTCGATCAGCGCAACGTTCGAGACAGGCGCGCGCGTATACTCCGCGTAGCTGCCGTTGATCGTGCGTCCAAGGCCGCCCATCAGCGCCGCCACTTTCGCACCGAGAGGAAACTCACCGCCGGGACAAGAGTCGACAATACCCACGCATTCAATGCCGCTCACTTCGGCGGCTTCCGCCCACTCTCCGCGGCGCATGTGCAACTCGGCGTGATTGAGCCCGAATGCCTTGATCTGGATCACCACGTAGCCAGCCTTCGGCTCCGGCTTGGGGATGTCCTTGTAAACCAGGCTGTCGAGGCCGCCGAACTTCTCGAGAACGATGGCACGCATGTGGGCTCTCCTTGAAACATGTCGCCGCTCCACGGCGATCGAGATGACTGGGCAAAACGCCCGAGGTCTATGCCTGGATTACATAACCTCTTTAATGGCAATTAGATGGTTATCAAACCAAGTCGTAACCTGTCAATGACAATCAATAAGGTTATGCATGATAGTGAATCGCCGCTCGGCCGGGAGCGGCGCCGCCCAACTTTTGGTTGCGAAACGCGATCCAACCGGAAAACCGGCTGGCATCCGATTGGGAAATTTCAGGAAATCGTTCGCCGCTTGCCGGCAGCAATCAAACAGACGGCGCGGATTGTCCTGGCGCCGTTTCACGCATCAGCGCCATGGCAACGAGGCCGACGGCAGTGGCAAAAAGCAGATACCACGCAGGTGCGAGCGCATTGCCGGTAACGTGAATGAGCCACGTCACCACCAGTTGCGCGGTGCCGCCGAAGGCGGCGATGGCAACGGCATAGATCACGGCGAAGGCGCCGCCGCGAATATGCTTCGGCAATCCTTCCGCCAGCGCCACATAGAACGCGCTGTAGGGAATGCTACCGATCAGCGACAACACGCCGAAGCCGCCGAGCAGCGCCCATGCACTGTGCGTGTTCACGATCCAGAGGAACACCGGATAGGTGAGTACAAGTGCCGCAAGCTGCGGCCACACCATGATCGGCCAACGTCCATAGCGGTCCGCAAGCCAGCCGCCGTAAAGCACACCAGCGAGGCCAAGTGCATTGCTGACCACCGTGGTGCCGAACGCGAGCCCCGGCCGTACATGCAGCGTGTTCTCCGCATAAGTCGTCATGTATTGCGTGACGTAAGTGATGATCGTGCCGCTGGCGAGCACGAGCAGGCCGAGGATCAGGAGACGGAGATGCTTGCGCACTCCGCCAGCCGGCTTGCGCGCCGCCTCTGGCGAGATCGACCCGGTCTCCGGCAGATGCAGCGATTCCGGCAGTCCCTTCCGCATCCATAAGCCAAACGGCAAACAAACCGCGCCAAGCAGGAACGCGATGCGCCAGCCGTAAGCATCGAGCGCGGCACTGCTCATGGTTTCCGACAGGATCGTGCCCACCAGCGCACCAATCGTCGCCGCAATCTGCTGGCTCGCCGGCTGCCATGACACCGCCAGCCCTCGCCTCTCGGGCTTTGCTGTTTCCAAAAGGTAAGCCGTCGTCGGCCCTACTTCACCGCCGAGCGAGAAGCCCTGCACCATGCGCGCGATGATGGCGAGGATGGGTGCCGCAATGCCGATGCTCTCATAGGACGGCGTCAGCGCCAGCAGAATGATGGCGCATCCCATCATGGTGAAGCTCAGCACCATCGCGGGCTTGCGGCCGACGCGATCCGAATAGGTGCCGAGCACCAGCGCGCCGATCGGCCGGGTGATGAAGCCGGCGCCGAAGGTCGCCAGCGACAGCATCAGGCTGCCGAACTCGCCCTGCGTCGGGAAAAACGTGCGGCCGATCTGGATCGCGAAAAAGCTGTAGGTGATGAAATCATAGAACTCGAGCATATTGCCGATGGTGACGGCAAGCGTGGCCCGGGCCGGCGACGGCAGCGGCGCTTCATCGACTGTCGGAGCAGGTTGTTCTGTCATTCTATCGTTGCTCCCATTCCAACCGTCTTCAGCCGCCGTAGCGCTCGGTCTTGATCAGATCCGCGGGGATGCCCGCCGCCAGCGCGCCATCCGCGGCCGCGTTCACGAACGCATTCGACCCGCAGACAAACACATGAACGGGCGGACCGGGCAAACGTTTCACCACATCGGCCACCATCGCCTCATCGATGCGCCGTCCGAAATCCTGCCCGCGAACACTGGCTTCACGGGTGAGATTCAACACAAAAGTGAAACCGTTCATCTCTTTGTTGAAGTCCTGCAGCTCGTCGCGGAACAGCGCTTCGTCCCAGGTGCGCGCCGACAACAGCAGAAGCACCGGCACGGTCGAGCCTGCGAGATCCGCTGCCTTCAGGTGACGCACCATGGACACCAGCGGCACGACACCCGATCCGCCGCCCAATAGCAATAACGGGCCGCCATCGGTGACCGACCATATAAAGTGTCCGCCGAGAGGGCCCCTCACCTCGATGTCATCGCCCGGCACGATGACATCGTGCATGAACATCGAAACCTCGCCATCGTCCAGCCGTTCGACAGCGAGCTCGATACTGGTGCCATGCTCCGGTGCGGAGGCGATGGAGTAGCTGCGCATCGCCTGATAGCCGTCGGGCGCGGTGAGCCGGATATCGACATGCTGCCCCGCCTGAAATTCAAACGGGTGCTCCAGCGACAGGAAGAAACTTTTGATGCGCGGCGTGCGCACGACGATATCGATGACGGTGGCGGTCTGCCAGCGCACGGGACCTTCGGACATGCGTGAATTCAATCTCCCGAGTAGCGCTGCTCGCGCCAGGGGTCACCATACATGTGATAGCCGCGAAGCTCCCAGAAACCTGCTTCGTCACGCTCGGTGAACTGCAGACCGTTGAGCCATTTGGCCGATTTCCAGAAATAAAGATGCGGCACCAACAGCCGGGCCGGGCCGCCATGATCGCTGTCCAGCGGCTCGCCGTCAAAGCGCAGCGCCACCATCGCCTTGCCGGCAAGATCCTGCATCGGCACGTTGGTGGAATAACCGTCGAACGAATGCGCCAGCACGTAAGGCGTCGGCGCCTCGATGCCGGCGGCTTTCAGGATGTCGTCCACCAACACCCCCTCCCACACGGTATCGAGCTTGGTCCAGGTGGTGACGCAATGGATGTCGCGGGTGATCTGCGTGATCGGCAGCGCGTTGAATTCGGTCCAACTCCAGCGCTTCACCGGCCGCGGTCCGACCTTCAGGGTAAACGTCCAGTCGGCGATGCGGATGCGTGGCGTGGGGCCCGCGCTCAATACCGGGAAGTCCTTTTCGAGATGCTGTCCCGGTGGAATGCGGCTGCTCAGATCCGTCGCCCGCGGACGGCCGGTAAAGCCTCGGGTCGTCGCCATGCTGGTCTCCTCTCATCCGCGTGCCAATACACTGAATGTGTTGCACAAAGATAAGCGGGAATGGTGAGTATTCCAGCGACGGTTACGAGAATTGTTTCATTTGATCGTTCAGGTGCGAGCGCCGCTGAATGTGCGCTTCGCACCTGTTGGTGTGTTCTGTCCGGTTTCGGCCCGGACCGATTACGGAGTCGTCGCCTTGGCTGCAATCGCCTTCAGTCCGTTCGACATCGCTTCGACGATAGGCTTGGCGGAGTCGCCCAGACCATGCCGATGGGTGAGATAAGCCGGATCGTTATAGGACAAGAACGTCGTGCCGGCCTCGTCCTGCCAGACCAGCGCCTTGAGCGGCAGATCAATGCCGATGGTCTGGACCGATTGCATCAAGGGCGTCCCGCCCTTGGCGGCACCGAAGATCAAAAGGTCGGTCGGCCGCAGCTTCATGTCGACGGCGGTCGCGCCGGCGGCGTGATCGATGTGGGCAAAGACCGTCATGCCCTTGGCCTTCACCTCAGCCTCGAACCGCTTCATGGTCTCTTCCGGTCCGAAGCTGCTGCGTGTCGTGATCAATCCATCTGCAGACATGGCATGCTCTCCTAATACAGTAAGCGCGACTAACGCGACAATGAGGGCTTTTGCGATTTTCATCTCACTTCTTCCTGAACAGTTTGGCCGGATCGAAGTTCGGGTCCGGCACGAAGCCGTCGCGGTTCGGCATTTTGATTTTCGGCAGGCTCTCCCGATCGAGCTTGCCGTCGTCGGGCAGAAGGCCGTTTAAGCTCAGGATGTAGGCAGCAAGGGAGTAGTAATCGTCATTGCTCAGCGATCCGGGGGCCTGATACGGCATCGCCCGGTGGATGTAGTCGTACAACGTCGTGGCGTAAGGCCAGTAGCTGCCGACGGTCTTCACTGGTGCGTTCGACGCCAGCGTTCCCTGCCCGCCAGCCAGGCGATCCTTGATACCGCCGACACCGTTATCGCCGTGGCAGACCGCGCAGTTGTCGGCGAAGAGCTGCTTGCCCTGCGCCACGGTCCCGCTACCCGGCGGCAGTCCCTTGCCGTCGGGCCTGACATCGATATCCCATAGCTTGATCTCGTCTGGCGTCGCGGGACGGCCGAAATCATAGGCGAGAACCGGAGAGATAAAAGCCAGGGCCATTGCTCCGGCCAACAATGCTTTGTTAATCGAGGACATTGCGAACCCTCCCGGTCTCGTCGATGCTCCAGGTCTGCTGCGCGTTGTAGTGAAACAGCGCGTTGGTCCCCACTTTGGCGATGAAGGACTTGCGGTCCGGTTGGACGTTGCCCTTGTCGTCGGTCGAGCGGCTGACGATCTTGGTCGGCTTGCCGTCCCACACCCAGTCCATCTGGAATCTGGTCTGCGCCTTGGGCAGTGCCGGAAGATTAAGTTGTGTGGTCTTCCAGGTTTTCGCGCCGTCAGTGGAGATCTCCACCTTGGTGATCTTGCCATGGCCACTCCAGGCCAGCCCGGTGATGCGATTGTACCCCGGCTTGATGACCATCGTCCCGGACGGCGTCGTGATCACGGAGTTTGTATCCATCCGAAGCTGAAATTGGATGGCCTTGCCGTTGGCTTGAAGCTGGGTGTAGCGCGCCGTTTCCCAGCGCGTCATCCAGGGCCTGTCGCCGAATTCCAGACGGCGGAGCCACTTGATGTTGAGATTGCCTTCGAAGCCCGGCATCACCAAGCGCATCGGAAAGCCGTGTGCCGGGCGCAGCGGCTCCCCGTTTTGCCCGAAGGCCACAAACGCCTCGTTCAAGATTTCATCGGTGAGCGGAATGCTGCGCGCGACTGCGGCCGCATCACCACCTTCGGCGAGCATCCAGTTCGAATTGCGGTCCTTTCCAACCAGGTCGATCAGGAATTTGAGCGGAATACCGGTCCATTCGTTGGTGCTGACGAGACCGTGCGTATTCTGGACGGTGACGTTCTCGTCGGCCTTCTTCCAGTTTTCCCAGCCGTTGCCGGTGCATTCGATGAAGAGCGTGCGCGAGATCGATGGCATCGCCTTGAGGTCCTCGACATTGAAGACCAGCGGCTTCTTCACCATGCCGTGCACGAGCAGACGATGTTTGGCCGGATCGATATCGGGCGCGCCCGAATGACTCCGCTCGTAGTGCAGATCCGACGGCGTAATGGCGCCAAACAGCTTGTCGAGCGGCGTCTTCGAGTTGATCGCGTCGCCCGGATCGACATTCCGCTTGCCCGGGGTGGATTCAGGAATGCGCGCGAGCTTGACGTATTTCGATCGCTCGCTGGTTCCGCCGAGATCGGCCCCGGGCTCACGGGGCGGGACATCAGCAACGGAGTCGGCAGCCGCCTGTCCTGCGACGAGACTTCCCGCAAGACCGGTCGAGGCTGCGATAAAGTTTCTGCGTGACAGACTGCGGTTGGTACTCGTGGTTTCGACAGGGATATTGGTTTCAGTCAACATGTTGGCATATCCAACGTTTGCGTTTCAATTAACTCAGGCTTTCTGCGATGCGCATTTCTTCACGCATCTATTTCCGCGGAGACGAGAACATTTTTCCCGATAACAGCAGGAAGAGCGTCATGACGGTCAGGCAGACGATAACGACATTGGCCATCACGAAGAGCAGCGGTCCCAGGACGGCAATTGCGCCGTGATCACCCAGCGCGATAAGTCGTGCGGGCGCCGTGGCGATCGCCGTCGCTCCGAAGCTGAACGCCCATAGTCCCGGGACTGCACCTGCTTGCGCGATCCAGTGAGAAAGCCGCGCCATGACCAAGAGCTGAAGGATGCCGTAGCCGATGAGCGCGTGGACGAAGATGTCCGGCACGCCGCCGCCGATAGCGATATAGGCGACGGCTCCAACTGGCGCAGGTGCAAGTTGGATCCCCAGTGTAGGACGCAACGGCGCTGCTTTCGTCGGACCTGTCAGCAACCGATGCAGCAACACGGATTCCACCGCAAGCCACGAGAAGATGCCGGCGCCGAAGGCTAGCTGCCCCCAATCCGGATAGCCGAGCGCGGAAACGACGATCGCCGAAACGAAGCTTCCGGCAACGGTCGGCAAATAAAGGACAGCTGTCGTAGCAGCGTGGTCGCGTTCGCCCTGCCAAAGCCCGCCCGTGCGCCACACGGCAAAGATAAGCGTGAAGGCAAAGCCGACCGCAAACACAATTTCAGCACTCAAGCGAAAATGAGGAACGAGACCACCAGCGATCAGCATGGTCGCGACGCCCGCCAATCCAATGAAACAGCATTGAACGGGATGGGCAGCTTCCTCCACCAACTTCGTCGGCGCGAGGACCGCCTTGAGCATGTACAGAATGACGAGCAGCGCCCAGACGACGCCGGCGAAAGCATAGATCCATTCCGCGACAACGCCTGGAAGTTGCCAGGCGCGTGAGGCCGCGCGCCATGCACTTCCAAGACCGGCCAGCCCCAGCACGATGCCGAAATAGCTGGCCGGCATATTACCGACAATTTCGGTGAAACGGCCCGATGCGTCTTTCGCAGAACTCTGCGTAGTCAATACTGCTTCCATGGCCGTTCCTCATGAGACCTTGAGCACGCCTGCGATGCCTGGATCAGCGCAGCGCGGGGCTATCGCTTTGGCGATCAAACCCCTTCGTATGCAATCCGGGTGAAGAACGCCCCATTGACGACGAATTGCCCCCACTTCGCGTCGAATGCGGCCGTCGGCTTGGCTTTGACAATATCGTCCAATGAAAGTCCCTTGGCCTTGAGCGCGGCAACGTTGCCGCGGATGGCAGCCAGCATGTCCCTGAATTCCACAAGCTGCGCGCGGTTACCGATCGGGCCATGGCCCGGCACGATGATGGTCTTGTCGGTGGTCATCGCGATGATTGCGTCAGCCTCGCGGATTGTGCCGTCAATACTGCCGCCGGTGGAATAATCGATGAAGGGGTAGATCCCATTCCACCAGATGTCGCCGGTATGCAGGACATCGGCTTCGGTGAAGTATACGGAGATGTCGCCGTCGGTATGAGCAGGCTGATGGACTTTGAGGGAAATCGTCGCCCCGTTATGGTGAAGCGTTTTGTCAGTGGCGGTGAGCTCGGTTGGCAGCGCGCCCGCCGGGGCCGGCGGAAAATTAAAATTCCAGTCTTCGACGCGCTGCGTCGAAGCCAGATGCCTCAGTGTATTGTCGTGGGCGAGAATGGTTGCCCCCGCGGCATGGAGCCACTCGTTGCCGTCGCAATGATCGAAGTGCCAGTGCGTATTGATCAGGCGCTTGATCGGTTTGGCATCGAGACTATCCAGTGCTTCAACGATGCGCGGCTTCGAGGCCGTGATTCCGGCATCGACAAGGAGTTTGCCATCTGAGCCCGTCAGCACTGCGATGTTGCCGCCGGAGCCTTCCAGCACGCTGACGTTTCCGCGCAACTTGTGGACTGTGATCTTCGCTTTCGCGGCCTCACCACGGATCATGTCGACGATGCCGCTCGCCTGAGCGAAAACTTCCCGTGGCGTGAGCCAGCCGCCGGCCACAGCAGCCGTGGCACCAAGACAGCACAGGCAAAAACCGCGTCGTGAAAGTTGATGGCGTGTGGGTGTGGACATCGTCGTCCCTCCGATTCAAGCTGGAAACAAGGGTGAAGCTATTTCGTCTATCTGGCGGCCAATTCGCGGAGAGCGAAAATGGACAGACCCGTTCTTCGCGCGGAGCTTCGCCCCGCGTGCACTCGTTTACGATTTGATGAACGCCAGCAGCTCTGCGTTAATGATTGCGGCTTCCGTCGTCGGCATGCCGTGCGGAAATCCCTTGTAGGTTTTCAACGTGCCGTTCTTCAGAAGCTTGGCGCTGAGTGGTGCGGAATCTGCGTATGGCACGATCTGGTCGTCGTCGCCGTGCATGACCAAAACGGGGACCGTTATCTTCTTGAGGTCCTCGGTGAAGTCGGTCTGTGAGAATGCAACAATTCCGTCATAATGCGCCTTCGCACCACCCATCATGCCCTGCCGCCACCAATTCTGAATCAGAGCCTCTGAGGGCTTCGCACCCGGCCGGTTAAAGCCGTAGAACGGCCCCGCCGGCACGTCGCGATAGAATTGAGAACGATTGGCGGCGAGTTGCGCCTGCAAATCGTCGAAAACGTCTTTCGGCAGGCCGCCGGGATTGTCGGCGGTCTTCACCATCAACGGAGGCACAGCACTCATGATGGCTGCCTTTGCAACACGGTCCTCACCATGCCGTGCAAGATAACGCACGACCTCACCACCACCGGTTGAATGGCCGACATGTATCGCATTTTTGAGATCGAGATGGGCTGTCAGTGCAGCGAGATCGTCGGCATAATGGTCCATATCGTGACCATCGCCGGTCTGAGTCGACCGTCCATGGCCGCGCCGGTCATGAGCGATAACGCGGAAGCCTTTGCTCAAGAAGAAGAGCATCTGCGTATCCCAGTCATCGGCGGAGAGCGGCCAACCATGACTGAAAACGATGGGCTGCCCAGCCCCCCAGTCCTTGTAGAAAATCTCGATACCGTCGGTGGTTTTGATGATAGGCATCTGATGTTCCTCCTGAGGATAGCATCTCCATGAGGCACGCTATTTCCGGATGGCCGCCGGGCAAATGCTTGCTAGGCTCAGCCTTGTGCCCGTGCGGATCATTGAATCGGTGAGTACTTCGAATGGGTGAGAGCTCCGCATCGGATGCCCTGAGTGGTTTGGCGCCATTGCTGCGGGTACGCCCGGAACTGCAATATATCTGCCGTTTTGGCTCGCAATGGGCGTCTGACCACGCCCGCGAGCGCTACTCCTGGGCACCATTTCACATCGTGACCGACGGAAGGTGCGTGCTGCATCTGACGGAGCCCGGCCGCTCCATTCGGCTCGGGACCGGAGATGTCGTCGTTCTGCCGCACGGAAGCGCTCACGTCGTGCATAGCGAAGCGACCTCGCCCCAGAATTGTGGACCGTTCGGCATACAAAGCCGTGAAACGCGCGCGATCCTGCTCAAATCAAACACCGACGAGGAGCCCGATACGCAGCTCGTCTGCGGCAGGCTCAAGTTCGAACACGCGGGACAGAATCTGATTCTGGCAGCGCTGCCGGAGGCCATCGTCATTTCCGCCGCGTCCGGGCAAGACACGCAGCACATGCAGCGCCTCATTGCTCTGATCAAGATGGAGCTCGACGAAGCCCGTCCCGGCGCGGCAGCCATCGCAGCCGATCTGGCAAGCGTGCTTCTCGTCATGGCGGTTCGTGTGTATCTCGAATCTGAGGTCGCTTCTGAGAGCATTTTGGCGTTGCTCAGTCATCCGCAGGCCGGTCGCGCTGTTGCCGCAATGCTGAGCGACCCAAGCCGGTCCTGGACACTTGATGAGCTGGCCGCACTCGCGAATGCGTCGCGCGCAAATCTTGTCAGAATCTTTCGCAAGACGGCGCACGTGTCGCCGCTCGCTTTTCTGTCCGAAATGCGGCTTGAGCTCGCGCGGAGAAAAATATCGGGATCGTCGCGTCCCTTGGCGGGCATCGCGGCGGAAGTCGGCTATCAATCCGAGAGCGCCTTCAGTCGCGCTTTTCAGCTTCGTTACGGCATGCGCCCCGGAGAAGCCCGCGCCGGTGCCCGCGTCTCGAACAGTCGCTGATGTGCCGTCGCCACCGTCCGATGGTCGGCAAAAACAATCTCACAGCAGAAACGACAGCGCGGCCTCGCACTGATCTTCCACCTTTAACGATAGCAAATCGTCAGCGCGGGTGCGGCCGAGATTGACCGCCGCGATCGGTATATTTCGCTGAGCCGCCATCTGCACGAAGCGGAAGCCGGAATAGACCATCAGCGATGAACCGACGATCAACAAGCCGTCGGCGTTTTCCATATGCGCCTTTGCGGACTCCACCGTCTCGCGCGGAACGGTCTCACCGAAAAACACCACATCCGGCTTCAAAATTCCACCGCATGACCCACACGACGGCACGTGGAAGGACGAAAAGTCCTCATGCTCCAGGTCCGCATCGCCGTCCGGCGCATCGTGTCCGTCCAGTTCAAGCCATGCGCCGTTCGAACGCGCGAGGTCTGTCTGGAATTCGTCCCGCGCGCTCTTCTCTCCGCACGCCATGCAGCGGACTCTGTCAAGCCGGCCGTGCAGATCGATGACATCGCGATGGCCGGCCACCTGGTGCAAACGATCGACATTCTGCGTGAGAAGAATCTCGCAATCGCCTCTTGCCTCGAGATTGGCGAGTGCGCGGTGCGCGCCATTCGGCTGCGCACGTCCAAAACGCCGCCAGCCGATCAGACTCCGTGCCCAGTAACGCTGCCGGTTGGCCTCCGCGCCCATGAAGGACTGGTAAGTGATCGGCGGCGTACGCTTCCAGTTGCCGTGGCTGTCGCGATAATCGGGAATCCCGGAATTCGTGCTGCACCCTGCCCCAGTGAGCACGAAAAGACGTCGATGCTGATGGATGAAATCTTCGAGAGCGCGGCGGTCCGACATGCCCCATCATCTAGGGCACTTCAAACCCGATTTCCAGATGTGGGAGACCCGGCACGCAAAACCAAGACTTCCGGCAGGCTTGTCCCCCAGACCCAGTCAGGACTCGCCTTCGAACCTAGAACCTGTCGTTCCCGGCAGCAGCCAATGCTTTGTCATAGTCTCCTGCGCCGAGTGCCTTTGTCAGCCAGCCATCGACGGCCGCCTTCAAGGCGCTGTCACGCATCATCCAATAAGCTTTGTCGAAATGATCGAATGGCGCGGGCACCTTTGCCGCGCACAGAACACCCGGATGCTGTCGCACCTGATAATCGACCTCGGCGCCATCGGTGACCATGACGTCGGCCCGATTGTTCACCACCTCGTCGAACACAGTACGATTGTCGTTGCGCACGTCCAGCTGCGCCTGCGGGAAGTTCGCCTTAGCAAACAGCTCATTGGTGCCGCCGACATTGACCACGACACGCACATCGCCACGGTCGATCGCCGCGACGGACGTGTAGCGCTCCGCGTCCGAACAGCGCACGATCGGGCGCTTGCCGTCGCGCAACACCGTGACGGAGAAATCGCCGATGGCTGCACGATCCGGCGTGACGCTGACGCCTCCCATGGCGACATCGAAACGATCCGCCTGAAGATCCGCTGCCATGGTCTTCCACGTCGTCGGTACGATCTCGAGCGCCACTCCGAGCGACGTCGCCAATGCATGCGCCATCGCAACATCCGCTCCATGAAATTTGCCATCCGGCGCGCGGCGCGCGTACGGCGCATAGTCGCCCGTCAACCCAACTCGCAACGTGCGGGCGGCTTCAATGGCGTTCAGCGTCCGAGCCTCGGCAGCTACGTCCGCGCGTATGAAGATGAGCGCCAGAGCGGCGACGAACGGCAGCAATTTCAAGGTTCAAGCCCTATCTCATTGTCGCAAATGGAGCATCAAAGTCGAACTTGCGACGCTGGAAGTCAATTCTGCCCGAAATGCGTAGCGCAGCCGCGCCTCATTAGCTGAGCGCCCGCGAGGATTGGCCTCGCTCTTGTCGAGCTCAGCCGGCACGATCCCGGCGGCGAGGCTTCTGCGGATCATCCAGCATCTCCCTCTCCTCGATTTAAACCCGCTTGTCCTTCAAAGCGACATAGGTGCGTGAATTCGCACTGGCAATTCGGCTCTCGTTGGCGAGAAAGCCTGTTGTCTGAAAGCGACATCCAGCGCGCTTGATCAGCCGGCGAACGATGGCGGTCACGTGCACGTGACACCATCTTGTGGAGTAACAAATCTGCGGCCATCGCGTATTTGGTGTAACGATCCCGCGTCTGTCCCTTCACGAGCGATTTAATGACCCTGCTTGTTCTGGCCTTCTTTGGCGGAATGCTGACCATCCTCAGCCCATGCATCCTGCCGGTGCTGCCCTTCGTGTTCGCCCGTGCCGACCGGCCCTTCCTGCGCAACGGACTGCCGATGCTGATCGGCATGACGCTCACTTTCGCGATTGTCGGTACGCTTGCAGCGGTCGCGGGCGGCTGGGCCGTCGCCGCCAATCAGTACGGACGCTGGGTCGCAGCCGTCCTGCTTGCTTTCTTCGGCCTCACGCTGCTGTTTCCCTCGCTCTCGGATCGGCTGACGCAGCCGCTCGTCGCCCTCGGTGGACGGCTGTCGCAATCCGCGGATGATCCCAATCGTTCGGGGATTCTGTCATCGGCGGTGCTCGGCGTTGCGACGGGCCTGCTGTGGGCACCCTGTGCCGGCCCGGTGCTCGGCCTGATCCTGACCGGCGCCGCACTCCAGGGGGCGAATGCACAAACCACCTTCCTTCTCCTGTCTTATGCGGTAGGTGCGGCAACGTCCCTCGCTCTTGCGCTGCTGGTCGGCGGGCGGTTGTTTGCGGCCATGAAGCGTTCGCTCGGCGTCGGTGAATGGATCCGGCGCGGACTGGGCGGGGCCGTGATTGCGGCCGTTATTGCCATCGCACTCGGTCTCGATACCGGTTTCCTGACCAACGTATCACTCGCAAGCACGACAGCGTTCGAACAGAGCCTGCTCAATCGCTTCCATCCGCCTGTGCAGGACAAGACGGCAAGCATGACCGGCGCACCGGCGATGATGCAAAAAACATCGCCGTCCGGTGGAAATGCCCTGCCGGTCGAAGATACCAAGCCGAATTTCGACGGCGCGGTGCAGTGGCTGAACTCGCCGCCCCTCTCGGTGGAGGCACTACGCGGCAAGGTCGTGCTGGTGGATTTCTGGACCTATTCCTGCATCAACTGCATTCGCGCGCTGCCTTACGTGCGTGCCTGGGCTGACAAGTACAAGGATCAGGGCCTCGTGGTGATCGGCGTGCATGCGCCGGAGTTCGCCTTTGAGAAGAACATCGCCAACGTGAAGAAGGCCGTTGCTAATCTCAAGATCACGTATCCCGTGGCGATCGATAATGACTACAAGATCTGGCGTGCATTCGAGAACGAGTATTGGCCGGCACATTACTTCATCGATGCGCAAGGCCGCGTGCGACATCATCATTTCGGCGAAGGCAATTACGAGGAGTCCGAGCGCGTCATTCAGAAGCTCCTTGCAGAAGCCGGACAAAAGAATGTCGCGTCGAACATCGTCAATGTCAGCGCGTCGGGTGCGGAAGCATCTGCCGACCTCAGCCGCGTGAAGTCACCCGAGACGTATATCGGCTACGACCGTGCCGAGAACTTTATTTCACCCGGCGGGGCGGTGCACAACACCGGGCACGACTACGACGTCGGCAAGCCCGAGTTGAACCAATGGGGCCTGACCGGCAACTGGACGGTGCACGAGGAGCACGCCGCACTGAACGCGGCCGATGGCGGCATCACCTTCCGCTTCCACGCACGCGACCTGCATCTCGTGCTCGGCCCCGGAGTGGACGGCAAGCCGGTGCGCTATCGCGTGACCATCGATGGCGCCGCGCCGGGTGACAATCACGGCACCGACACCGCAGCCGACGGCAGCGGCGTCATCACCGAACAGCGGCTTTATCAGCTCATCCGGCAAAACGGCCCGATCGCGGATCATACATTCGAGATTCGCTTTCTCGATCCCGGCGTGCAGGCTTACGCGTTCACGTTTGGATAGCAATTCATGAGAGATATCGCCGCCCCGCCGCCCCGCCGCCCGCAGCCGTCTGATCACCGCATTGACGTCCGAACGGCGGACCGGCTGCTTGGCGATGGCGGCGACAACGGCCAACAGCGCGGTTTGCGCGTACTCCACCGTTATGGACGCGAGCGACATCATCGTTGTTGCCAAAAATTCTTTTGTAAAGACTCCTTTCGTCATGGCGCGTCTCATGCCACGCTCGCTTTCATCTAGAAGACATTCTTTGCTTTGGCGGCATGGATGTTGCCGTGGACTTCCCACGCATTGCGCTCGACCCAATTGTGCCGCAGCAGTCCGTCAGGCCCGACTTCCCAGATTGCGATGCCGGTCATTTCGAATAGCACGCCGTTCGGCTCGGTGCACATGATGCCGTTGTTGCGCCCCGTGAAACGCCAGCGCGACGCCACGCGGCTGCCGTCCTGGTTCTGAAACGTGTCGATGCTTTCGAACTGCATGTCATAGACTTTGGACTGGAAGTCCACGACCCATGCTTTGAAAGCCTCGCGCGAGACGACATCGTTGCCGCCTGACGTGATCACAAAATCCTCCGCCACCAGCTCGTCGATGGCGTCAGGGTTATGCGGCCGCTTCCAGACTTCGTTCCAGAATTTCTCGACGATCGCGACGCTGTCACGTTTGGTCATTTGATCCTCCATGTGACTTGATTTCCGTTACCCGCTATATGGGGCCGCTGACAGGATGTTTGAAATTCGCTATGATTTCCCATCATATGTGAATTTCTGCACAATGCCGGATTGGGAAGACCTCAAACATTTCGCGGCCCTCGCGCGCCTCGGCACGCTCTCTGCGGCTGCCCGCGAGTTGAACGTCGAGCACGCCACCGTCGCGCGGCGCATCGCGGCGCTGGAGAGCGAGCTGCGTTCGCGGCTGGTGGATCGTCGCGGCCGCAGGCTCGTGCTCACCGCGGCAGGAAAACGCATCGCTGAACTGGTGGCGCAGATGGATGCACAGGCCACCGCTGTCGCGCGCACGGCCGGAAGCCAGCAGACCGAATTGGCCGGTCAGGTCACCA
The DNA here is from genome assembly GCF_049747295.1 of Bradyrhizobium sp. SYSU BS000235. Classification (NCBI taxonomy): domain Bacteria; kingdom Pseudomonadati; phylum Pseudomonadota; class Alphaproteobacteria; order Hyphomicrobiales; family Nitrobacteraceae; genus Bradyrhizobium; species Bradyrhizobium sp. SYSU BS000235. The sequence continues at coordinate 4,509,389 of NZ_JBMHJM010000001.1, read as the reverse complement.
TCGCAGCCACACCTGGTCTCGCCGCCGCGATGCTGGCTGAGCCGATCGTGGAATTGCACAGGCTCTACCCGAAGCTCTCCATTCGCCTGCTGGCTGAGACGCGTCATGCTTCGCTCGACCGGCGCGAGGCCGATGTCGCGGTCCGGCTCGGGCGTCCCGCGAAGGGCGACTTCATCACCACGAAGGTCGGCGCGCTCGCGTTTCACCTCTATGCCAGCCAAGCGTATCTCAAGGAAACCGCGCCATCGGGCTGGAGCTTCATCGGCTATGATGAGGCGCTCGATGAGACACCGCAGCAGGCCGCGTTGCGCCGCCTCGCCGGCAAGAAAGGGATTGCCCTGCGCGCCTCCACCATCGAGATGCAGCTTGCGCTGGTGCGCATCGGCGGCGGGGTCGCCGTGCTTCCGGATTTTATTGTGAGGGAGGCCTCGAACCTTGTCCGCGCGCGCCCCGACGAACTGGCGCGGCGCGAGGTCTGGCTGGTCTATCACAGCGATCTGAAAAGCTCACTTCCCGTCCGGACTGTCGTCACCGGCATCCGGGATTTTCTGAAAAGCCGATTAGGTTGACCAAATCGGACTGAGGTGGAGATGAGGAAGATGACCATGCCGGCTAAAGCCACCCTGCTCGCTTTTGCAGTTGTAATGTCACTCTCCGCTCCGGCGCTAGCCGATTGCAAGGAGCCGGAGATCGGCACCAACAGCGTTCCGATGTTCTCGCCGCCGCTCGGCGAAGTGGTCATCGGCAAGGGACGTCTGCAATTTTATTCGGCGCCGAATGCCGACTGTGCGATGAGCGGCGTGTTCGTGATCCCGAACGATCACTTGATCGCCTATGGCCAGTCCGATAGCGGCTGGTCGTCCGTGATGTACTCAAACCCCAGGACCGGCGACATCGTGACCGGCTGGGTGAAGTCCTCGCGCCTGAAAGTTACCGGCACGATGGGGCTCGGATCGGAGTAAAATCTCCTCCCGCCCGGGGTCTAATTCCCGCTTTCCGTGTCGTCAAAGCCGCCGAAAAGAACGATTTTCTACGCCTGAAACCGGCGCGAGATGGAAGCACTACGCGCCCAGATGCATTCGCAATAGCATTTCATTGCAGTGCACACCTTTCAGAGCCATTTTCTGAAGCACTGTCAGCGCATCGCTTGCTGCTGACGGAACAGAATTGACGGGCGAACGGGCTCTCCAGCACGCCTTCCAAAATAGAATTTCGTTCTCTCGCGCGGTCGCATGACGCGCGAATGGGATGACTTGTCCTTAAGAAAAGGAATACCTCAATGCGTTCCTTCAGGCTCTCCAAGTTGGTTTCGGCGTCTCTCGTGGCGGCTGGCATGCTCGTTGGCGCCAGCACCGCATCGCTCGCAGGGGCTGCGTGGCCGGCCCACACCATTAAGTTCATCGTTCCGTTCCCGGCAGGTGGCGCCACCGACACAATCGCGCGCGTCTATGCCGACAAACTCAGCGAAGCGCTGAAGCAGCCCGTCGTGGTCGATAACAAGCCCGGCGCCGGCACGGCGATCGCGGCTGAATACGTCGCGACAGCCGAACCCGATGGTTACACCATCGCGCTTGCGCCGGCGGCGCAGCTCGCCATCCTGCCGCACATTAACAGCAACATCCGCTTCGATCCGTTCAAGAGCTTCGCTCCGGTCTCTCTCCTCGCCTCCGTTCCTTATGTGATCGCGGCGAGCCCGAACACGCCGATTGCGAACGTGAAAGAGCTGATCGCGGCTGCGAAGAAGGACCCCGGCAAGCTGACCTATTCGTCGTGCGGGCCCGGCACGATGTGCCACCTCAGCGGTGAGATGTTCAAAAGCCAGACCGGCACCGACCTATTGCACGTGCCGTTCAAGGGCAGCGCACCGGCCATCAATGCCTTGATCGGCGATCAGGTGAATTTGGCCTTCGACACGCTGACCGTGCTCGCGCCGCAAATCCGCGACGGCAAGGTGAAGGGCCTTGCCATCGGCAGCCGTGAACGCTCGCCGCTGCTTCCGAACGTACCGACCGCAACTGAGGCCGGTCTCCCCGATTACGCAGTCGAGTCATGGTTCGGTCTCGTCGTGCCTGCGGCCACGCCGACCGACATCGTCCAGCGGCTGAACGCGGAAATCGTGCGTATCGGCAATCTGCCGGATGTGAAGGAACGCCTTGGCGCGCAGGGCCTGACGGTCAAGACCAATACACCGGAAGAATATGCTCAGCTCATCCGTACCGACTACGCCCGCTGGGGTCATGTGGTGGATGCTTCCGGCGCGCAGATCAACTGAACTTCGTCAGGACAAGCACTCATCGAGTCGATGCCTGCCCCGACGTTCACCGTTCTCTCTGAAGACTAAGGAGGCATCTTTCGATGCCTCCTCTTTTTTCGTCCGGTACTTCGGGACGAAGCGGGACTCACAAAAAAAGAGAGGGATTCCATCGCTGGAATCCCTCTCGTCTTGCTTTCCAAGTCAGCCTTCCAAGCCTCAGAGGCTTGAAAGGTGATAAGCCTTAGAGGTGATAGTTCACGCCGGCGCGCACGACGTGCATGTGGGTCTGTTCGGTGAACGAGACGCCTGCAGGAATGGGGGCACCGAGGGCGGCCAATGCGCCAAGGTCCAAGTCGTCCTTGCCGAGGTCAACATACATGTATTCGGTCTTGAACGACCAATTCTGGGCGATCATGTACTCGAAGCCGGCGCCAACGGTCCAGCCGACCTTGGTCTTCTCTCCAAGAGGAAGAAGGAAGCTGGTCGTTGTTTGTCCATAAGCAAGACCGCCCGTTGCGTACACAACCGAGCGCTCCCATGGCATGACACCAATGCGACCGCGAACGGTACCGAAGTAATCCAACGTCGTGCCGACGTCGCCAGGAGCGCCGACGCCAAGCGAAAGGTTGCTCTTCACATCCGCGCCCTGGATATCGGCTTCAAGACCATACAAGAACTGTCCGGACTGCCAGTTGTAACCGATCTGGGCACCGCCGATGAATCCGTTCGACCTCAGGTTCAATGAACCAAGCCCGCCGCCGATGGGCGCGCCAACGGCCTCGGCGTCTGAGGCAAACATGAAGAGCGCGCCTCTATACGTGCCCGCCGCGATATTGTGTTGGCGAACAGCCGAAGCGGGCGCGGAAGCGGCGGTTGAAATAGGACACTGCATTGAACCCGCATGCGAAGGCGATGTCGTTGACCTTCGTCAAGTCATACCGCACGTCGGACAGCATGGCCCGCGCCTTCTGCAGCCGCAGTTCAAGGATACGGTCTGAAAACGTGGTCCCCGTCTCAAGAAGAAGATTGCTAACGTAACGAGGAGACAATCCAAGATGACCTGCAAGCATGCCGATGGATAAGGATGGCTCGGCGAACCGCCGCTCGAGGATCGCAATCAATTCGCGCTGCCGCGCGGCGCGTAAGCCACGTTCTGCGGCGATCTCCGCTGCTTCGCCACGCGCACCCAGCGCTAACGTGATCAGGTCGCCCAGCATCGTGGTCGCGTGCTGCGTCAATTCCGGCGTTTCGTGAACTTCATCGGCGTCGAGCAGGAATTTGATCGTGCGTTCGAGATGCCGCACTGCCGGGTTGGCCGGGTCGAGCAACATCGCCGAACGGTCATCGGCATGCGGGACGAGTTTCAAAATTTGCGCGCGTGGAATGGACGCCAAATTCCATGCCGTGACCCCATTCGTAAAACTCGAAACCGGTTGGGCGACGTTGAAAGCCAGGACACTCCCTTGCTTCATCTCAAACCCCTGATTTCCAGCGGTCCATAATTGCGGCTGGGGGCTGCGATAAAAGCCAAGAAGAATATCATCCCTGTCGTGAGCCACGTGCTTGCGCGTGCGCACGTAGTGCTCCGTCGTCGTGGCGAACTTGCTGACGCTCAACTCGCCAAGCAGGACGTTCGTGGACGCAGTAAAAAACGGCTTGTCTTCGGCGTGCTTCATTTCAGCGTTGCCGAGTTGCTCCATCCAGATCTCGTGCCACAGCCGAAATCGCGCCCTGTCATTCAAATGAGAGGGAAGCTGATCCGATGAAAACTCGATCTTCGGCATATCCGTCCATGACCCCGCGCACCTGCGCCATTCGTATCATGGCTGCCGCACGAATGGCATCCACTTACCTTTCCATCAGTGTGATGCAAAAGCGGGCCGCAGTGCCCGATAGGTCAAGCTCAGAGCCGTCCGGTTCAAAACGTCGCGGCGCAGACCGTTGCGCCCAAACCACAGCGCCGCGGATTCCAAGATCGTGCCGTTTGGATCAATCCCAGTACGTTCCCGGACAAGACGGTCCGGAAGCGACTCAGTAGTTATTCCTGGTGTGGTCGTTCAGAAGCTCGTTTCTTTTTTTGGTGAGTCTTTCAAACGAACCTTCGGATTCAGGAAGTTAGCGACGGACTTACTTGGGGTTTTTAAGCATGAGAAAATTGAGCGCAGCCACTGTTGTCATTGCAAGCACGATGCTGTCGCCAGCATTCGGTGCCGACCTGCCCGTGAAGGCAAATCCGGTCCCTGTCTATAGCTGGACCGGATGGTATGGCGGCGTGAATGCCGGCTACGGCTGGCAAGACAAGAACGCGGCCTTTACCGGTGACGTCGTTACAAATCCGCTGATTGGCGCAGGCACCGTGTTTACGGACGGCCTGGTGCAGATATCGCAACAAGGGCCAGGGAATGGCCTGGTCCATCAGCCCTATCAGCAGCCTCTCAACGCATCCAGTTTCGTCGGCGGCGGGCAATTCGGTTACAATTGGCAGATTGATCGCAACTGGGTCGCGGGTTTCGAGGCCGACCTACAATACGCGAACGCCAAGGGCAGCGCCCTATTCAACGCGCCCGATACCCCCGGCGTCCAGCTCTCAGCCGCCTCCTCCCATCAGCTCGACTGGTTCGGCACGGTGCGCGGCCGCATCGGCTACCTGATCACCGACCGCTTCCTCGCATTCGGCACCGGTGGCCTTGCATATGGCGGCACGAAATCGCAAGCCTCCATCTCAATCATCAATGCCTCGGCCTGGAATGTCGGAGCTCCCGCCACACAAATTTTCTGCAACGGCTTCACCACCTGTCTCGCGGGCGCCTCGTCACAGACCTCAGTGGGCTGGACCGCCGGCGGCGGCCTTGAATATGCTGTGCTCCCGAACGTGACCATCAAGGGCGAATACCTGCACATCGACCTCGGCGACCAGAACGTGGTGCTGACGGTGCAAAGCCCAACCACCGGCAACGGCTTCGTCAACGCCAGGTTCAGCAACGCTTACGACATCGTTCGCGCGGGTATGAACTTCCGATTTTGAGTCAGGGCTGCGAAATATAGCGACTCTCTATTTTCGGCTTGAAAAACAAAAAGGAGGCATCTCGCGATGCCTCCTTCCCGCCCCTCAATCCGCCCCGCTTATGCGAAGTGGAAGTCGTCCACCTTCAGGCTCGCTTTGGTCACACCGGTCAGCGTGAGCGTCGAGCCGTCGCCGTAAGTGATGTCCACGCCGCCCACGGCATCGTGCACGGCGCCGGAGGCCATCAGCGCATTGAAGTCGGCGAAGACATTGTGATCGAGTTCGATCACGTCGTGCCCCGTTCCCTGCGCCTGGAAGTCGAACACCGTGTCATGACCGTCGCCGGCCTTGAAGACGAAGGTGTCGCTGCCGAGACCACCAAAGAGCTGGTCGGTGCCCGCGCCGCCCGCGATGACGTCGTTACCGGCGCCACCCAACAGCATGTCGTTGCCCGCACCGCCATTGATCGTCTCATTGCCGAGACCACCGTTGATGGTGTCGTTGCCCGCATCGCCGTTGAGGACGCTGTTGCCGGTGCCGCCATTGATGGTGTCGTTGCCTTCGCCGCCAGAGACGGTGTCATTGCCGGCGCCGGTCATCAGCGTGTCGTTGCCGTCGCCACCATTGATGGTCTCGTTGCCCGAGCCACCGATGATAGTGTCATTGCCGGCATCGCCGTTCAGCACGCTGTGGCCGGTGCCGCCGTTGATGGTGTCGTTGCCGTCACCCGCGTTGACGATCTTGTCGCCGGCCTGGAGCATGACCGTATCGTTACCGGTGCCGGCATCGATGACGTCATTCCCGAAGGACGAGAAGATGATGTCATTGCCGTCGCCCGCGGTGATGTGGTCCGCAGCCGTGGTATCGGACAAGACGTCCCCACCGTTAGTGCCGCTGACCTGGTGCAGGCCGTCGATGGTCAAAACAAACTGGCCGTCCGAGTGGCCGCCGTCATTGTCCGACGCCGTGTAGGTGATGGTCACGGTGGCCTGTTGCCCATCGGGCAGCGACGAGAAGATATCGCCGCCATCATACACGAGTTGACCGTTGACGATGTGGAACGCCGAGGTCGCCGCATCGGTGCTGACGTTGACGCCGTCCACGCCGGTGACGGTGAAGCCCGTCAGGTGCGGCCGGCCGTCTTCGACGTCGGTATCGTTGTGCACGAGATCGAACGTCGCAGTATCGCGCAGATGGACTTCGCCACTGTCATTGACGGTAACCGGCACGCCGTTCACATCGAACGAAGCGTGAGCCGTCGCCGTACCGCCCTCGCCATCCGAGATCGTATACTGGAACGACGCTTGACCGGTGAAGCCCGTGGCCGGCACAAAGTGGATGCCGTCCTTGTCCATCGTCACGGTGCCGCCGATAGCCGAACTCACAGCAGTGATGGTGAGCGCATCGTGATCCGCATCGGTGTCATTGCCGAGCAGGTCTGCGACCTTGATGAGGATGGGGTGGTCATCTGCATTCACAGTCGCAAGCGTATCAGCGACTGCAACCGGTGCGCTATTCACCGCCCGAAGCGAGACGTTATCGAGCTCGGCGCCGTTGTTGCCGTGCGCATTTCCGGTCCCCTGGAAGACGAGCTGGTTGGCAGTGCCCCCATTCGTAGTTTCACCACCCGTGACGTAGACAGTGATTTCCTGCCAGGTCTGTCCGTTCACAGGTGTCGCCTGGCCCGCCGCGGCGCCCGCCGTGATCGTGCCGGTCTCCGGATCCCAGCCCGGAGACGTGCTGTAGACAAGCTTGCCGCCCCAGTAGACGTTGATGCCTTGGTCGGTATTCGCCTTGTCACCATCCGCGAGTGAGAAGGTCAGCTTGTAGGTCCTGCCGGCCTCGACACCCTGAACCGTCTGGGCGAGCTTGATGTTCGAGCCGTTGGTGCTGCCGACCGTGTCGATATAGTATTTGCCGTCCGCCGCATCGACAGGGTTGTTCACCGTGTCCTGAGCGTGTGGGCCGTGAAGTTCGATTTTCTTGGTGGTGTTGATGTCGGTCCAGCCTGCGATCGCGGCAGGCTTGTCGTTCCTCCAGCCCCAGGTAGCCGCGTCGTTGACGCCGGTCAGATCCTCGAAGCTGCCGTTGACGATCAGGTTCGGGTTCTCGTCGACGTGAACCATCGAGACCTTGTCGAGCGCCACGCCGGCACCGTTCGAGTTCGGTGTGATGCTCTCGAACGCCAGTTGGTTCTTTCCATCGCCGTCACCGCCGACCACATCGATGGTGATCTCCTGCCATGCAGCCTGCGGGGTCCCCGTGTAAATGACCTTACCGCCCCACCAGACCTGGATGGTGTCATTGGTCTGCGCGGTGTCGGTATCCGCAATGGAGAACTTGAGCTGATAGGTCTCGCCCTTCTCGACGCCGGCGACAGTTTGAACCAGCTTGGCGTTTTTGTTAGCGCCTTCCATGTCGAACCAATAGGTTCCTTCCGTGGCCTTGATGCCACCGACGGTATCCCTGTGGACCTCGGCACGGTTGTCGGCCACGTTGACCCAACCGGCGATGACGCCTGCCGGGCTCGTATTCCGGAAGCCCCAATCGGCGGCATTGTCCGCGCCGGTCAAATCCTCGAAGCCGCCATTGACGATCAGGTTGACCGGTGCTGGCGCACCCGGATCAATCTTCACGTGCTGGGTCGCGACATCCGTGCCGCCGTGCCCGTCACTCACCGTGAAGGTGAACGTGTCAGTGCCCGTGTAACCGGAGTTCGCCGTGTATTGATAGGTGCCGTCAGCGTTGACCACGACGGTGCCGTGAGCGGCGCCATCCTTAAGACCGAAGGTCAGCGGGGCGTCGCCATCGGGGTCAGTTGCCGTGAGCTTGCCGGTGAGGACGGTGTCGTTAGTGCCCTCAGCGGTGCCGTCGACGGCATCCGGCGCGTGGTTCGCCGGGGGCGCTCCGGCATCGGCGATCTTGACGAGGTGCACGTCGTCGAGCGCCGCGCCGTACCAATTCTGATTGATCTCCGTACTCTGGAAGATGAGTTCGTTCGAGCCGTCGCCGATGCCGCCAACGACATTGAAGCTCATCGTATTCCAGCTCGCGTCTGGAACGCCTTCATAGATCACCTGGCCATTCCACAGCACGCGGACGCCGTCGTCGTTGGTGGTCCCGTCAGCGTCGGCGATCGAGAACGTCAGCTTGTAGGTCGCGCCGTCCTCGACATGTGCCACCTGCTGAACGAAGGTGCCGTTATGGCCGTTGCCGTCCAGATCCAGATACTTGGTGCCTTCCTTGGCGCCTACGCCGTTCTGCACATCCTTGTGCACTTCGGCGCGGTTGCCGCCCCGATCGAACCAACCCGGAATTGAGCCGCTCTCGCTGAGCCAGCCCCAGCCGTTGCCGGCAACGGAAAGACCGGCGACGTCCTCGAAGCCGCCATTGACGATGAGATCGGTGCCGATTGCGACCGGCTGCTCGACCGCGAGCCCTGGTGCATTGGCCAGCGTGTCCTCGAGGCCCGGGAGCGCCGCTTCGACAGCAGCGTCGTGACCGTCCTGGGCCATATGTGCAAGCTGGTCGCCGGTGATCGACACACCGTCGGAGAAAGTGACGGACCCAGGCTGATGAGCCGCATCGTCTGCACCACCATGAATCACCACCGCATCGTCGCCGGCGCGGATGATGAGATCGTGGCCGTCCCGAATGACGCTGATATCTGTCGACTTGATATCGGAGAACTTGATCGTGCTGGTGTGATCGAGCGAGACGAGATCGATGCCGTCGCCCGCACGGAACATCACCTGATCGCCGGTCGCAACGATCACGTCGTTGCCCGTGCTGCCCGTAAGCACGTCGGCGCCGTCATCACCGGAGAGGAAGTCGGCTCCAGCACCGCCGGTGAGATGGTCGTTACCTGCGCCGCCGAACAGCGCGTCGTTGCCGGCATCGCCCCAGATCACATCGTCACCGCCCTTGGTGATGATGACGTCATCACCAGCCATGCCGTAAATCTCGTCGTTGCCGGAGCCGGTCGTGACGTGATCGACATCTGTCGAGCCGTAGGTCACGTGCAGGCCGTTGATGTCCGCTTCGCCCGGGCGGGCGTTATGCATGTTGTCGACGAAAACGCCGTCGACGCCCATATCGATGAGTTTCTGGATGTCAGTCTCCGCGCCGTTGATCGTCCACGCGACGACCTTGAGGCCGGCCGCATGGGCGGCGTCGACATCCGCCTTGGTGAAAGAGCCGACCGAAGGCGCGATGATGTCTGCATACTCTGCGAGATCATCAGGATTGGAGATGCCGCTCCCGAGCTGAGCCAGCTGAAAATCGACGCCATATTGCTTCATGATGGTGTCGTGCAGCTGATGAAGGTTCGTTGCACTGAAGCTCTGGATGACGACCCGGTTCGGATCGGTGAAACCATGCTCAACAAACGTTTTGACCATCGCTTCGCTGGTCGCGTAGTCGGTGCTCTTGGTCTCTGGAATAATGCCGATGTCACGGCCGGTCTGGAGCGAGTAATCCTTCACGAGATCGATGACCTGACCGAGGGTCAGGAGCTTCGGATTCAGGGCCATTGCCTGCGCGTAGGTAAGATTGGCAAAGCCGCCGGCAATGTTGTCGTGGCTGACGACGAGCACGCCATCCTTCGTCAGATAGCAATCCGGCTCGACGAAATCCGCCCCCCAGTTCAGGCCGTTGACGTAGGATTCCAGCGTCGAATCCGGAGCAGGATCGCCACCGCCACGATGACCGTAAAGGGTGATGTCAGTCATGTTCATTCTCCAGCATTGAGATGTTGAGGATGTTGATGTATCGGCCGGTCACGGACGAATGCCCGTGACCGGCCGGTGATGAAAATTCGCGAATGGATGAAAAGGCCGGACGAGGCGCGCCGAAGCTCGGCGCCTCTCCGGCAGTTTCGATGATGTCGTGAGGGTGTTGCGTCGGGTGGCGATACATTGCCTGCACGCGGGCGAGCCTGGGCAAATGACAAGAGACCTGGGCGAAATACTTCGCCGTTATGCGGTGATCCGCGCGATGTCCCTGCTGTTTGCTTCGCCAAATGTTCATATGAACGTCAAATCAACTTCGATGGAGTCCAAATCAACAAAATCGCGTTCATATGATCACGCGCTACGTTCAGTTACATGGTTATGATGACGTGCACGCGACACCACGACCCTTGCGCAAATGACGCGTGAGAAAAAATCGGATCGCGGATTGAATCGTTGTGGATGAAGGGCGCGGTTGCTCATACGGCGCGCGTCGCGTCGTCGTTCAGATGCGGGATCGAAGACCGCGCGAACGCACTAATAAAGTGGCGATTGCCGTGAATCGAACCGCGCGTCACATGCGGCGTTACACAACAATGTCATTTAACCTTCAAATAAAGGCTGTTATGAAGCCTTCGCCCTCTTCCTTCAGATGGCGCGGCAGGCAGGTCCGGACAGAAAGTGCAGTCCCCGTGCCTCGTCACATGACGGAAGGATGGCAGATCGTGTTCATGATCGTGATGTGACTGCGACGTCAGGACCGCGATTCTGACTTTCAGAATCAGCGTCCACCGCGCAAGGTAAGCGTCGACGACTAGTCCTGTTTGCGATCTTCTCAGCGCTAAAGCATTCAAAGTTCATATGAACATCGGTGCGAGGTCTGCGCCGGTCGGCTCACAGGACTTACTTCGAGACGGTTTGATGACAGACGGACGGCAAGCCCAGATCCTGGAAATGGTGCGCGAGGTCGGCTCCGCCTCAATCGAACAACTGGCGGCGCATTTTGCCGTGACCCAGCAGACCATCCGGCGCATCGTCAATCCGCTGTGCGAGCAAGGGCTGCTGCGCCGTGTTCATGGCGGTGTCGGCCTTCCCGTCTCGTTCCAGAACCTCGCTTATCAGAGCCGGCAGAAGCTCAACCTCGAGGCCAAGCAGAAAATCGCAAAGGCCGTCGCCAATCTGATTCCCGAAGGCGCATCGGTCATGATCGGGCTCGGCACGACGCCGGAATGCGTCGCGCTGGCGCTCTCTGCGCGCACCAACATGCGTATCCTCACCAACAGCCTGAACACCGCCGTTGCACTGGCGGGCAACCCGGATATCGAAATCACCATGGCGGGCGGAACGCTGCGCCCCCATGACCGCGACATCATCGGCGACCCGGCCGCGCAGTTCTTCTCCGGCTTCAAGGCTGACTTCGGCGTGTTCGGCGTCGGCGGCATCGATGAAGACGGGAGCCTGCTCGATTTCCAGGTTGGCGAAGTGCAGGCGCGCCAGGCGATCGCGGCGAATTGCCGAACTGCGGTGCTGGTGGTCGACGCCACCAAATTCGGCCGCAACGCCACCGTCCGCGGCGGCCACTTCGGTGAATGTCATCACATCTTTATCGACCGCCCACCGCTGGCGAAGTATCAGCCGCTGCTGCGTGAGTTTGCCGATCGCACGTTCATCGTGAACGAGGATCAGTTTCAGGCGGCGTGAGGGCGGAATGCTGCACATACGGCCCGCACGATCACGATCAACGGCATCGCAAGTGCGATCCAGGATGCCGGCCACCAGAGGCCGCTCTGCCCGATCAGCGCGGCCAACAGACCGAACACCGTCAATGCGGCAAGCAGGAGCGGCCAGCGCCAGACCATCCATAAGGTGTGATGCGCCGTCATTCGGCGGCCCCGGAGGCTGCATGACTTTCGATCAATTCAGCCTCGGTCGCAGCCGGTGACGATTTGCGGCGCGACAGCCACAGATACAGCCCACTGCAGAGAATCGCGATGGTGACGAGATCGAGCAGCGCCCAGATGATCTTGAGCGGCAAGCCGCCATAGTTACCGAAGTGCAGCGGCCGGGAGACCTGCAGCGCGGTGAGATACCACGGCATGGTGACAATGCCGCTCGCAGCTCCGCTCTTGCCCTCGACCAGCATCGGCGTGAACAGACGCGATGTCAGCGGCTCCGATCCCTTGGTCCAGATCAGATAATGAAACGGCGAACCGAATTCGGCGCCGGGAAACACGATGCTGAAGACATTGCGTCCCGGCAGCGTGGTCTGCCCCCTCTCCACCGCAGCCTGTGGCGATCCGAGTTCGGACTGATCAGCGATCGCGGGCCCCTTGTAGGGAGCGAGCATGGCCCGCACGTCATTTTTCATCCAGAGTTTGAACAGTGGAATCGTCAATTCGTTCATGATGCCGGTCGCACCCACGACGAGCGCCCATGCGAGCGTGACTGCGCCGAGCAGATTGTGCAGGTCCAGCCATCGCAATCGCACGGAGCGGCCGTTCCGTACCGTCCCAAAATCAAGCTTCCGCATGAAGGGGCCGTAGACGACGACGCCAGAGACAATGGCAATCAGGAACAGCAGCCCTATCACGGCCATGAACAATTCGCCCGCAAGCCCCGCGAACAGATCCTTATGCAGATTAAGCATCACGCCCAGAAATGTCGGACTTTCCTGCTCCAGCGGCTTCGATTGCTTGAGCACCTCCGCGGTGCGGGCATCGAAGGTGATCAGGTGTTTGGAATTGCGGTTGGTGTTGAAAGCGTGCCACGACGGCGCCATGGTGACGACCATCTTCGGCTCGTCGTCATCGATGAAAACCGCCACCACGATGTGTTCCGGGTAAAGATTCTTGCTGATCGCGACGACCCGGTCGAGGCTGGCGTTTGGGGTCTCGGCAGGAAGATCCGCATAAGGCAGCGGGCCTTCGAGAAAATCGCCGATCTCTTCCTTGAAGACGAGCGGGAACCCAGTGACGCAGATCACAAGCAGAAAAGCGGTCGAGATCACGCTCGACCACTTGTGTACCCAGCACCATCGGCGAAAACCCGCCCTTGTCATGCCTGACAGCCTCTCGCCGTCATCGGAGATAGTTCCATTCGTTCTCCTCAACGCAGTGACCGCCCCGATCGCGAGGCGGTCTTCTTCACGCGTCGTCAGAAATCAAACGTCGCGGACAAAAGGTACGTCCGAGGCGCGCCGCGCGCGAGGCCGTAGTTTGCCGAGACCGCTGACCAGTAGCTCTCGTCAAATACGTTCTCGACGCTGGCGCGAAGCGTGACGGGCTTCCCGTTCTCGCGGTAATAGACGTAGCGTGCGCCGAGGTCGACGCGCGTCCACTCGGGGATGGTCTGGGTGTTCGCAGCGTTGGCGACCTGCGCGGCGGTGTAGATGACGCGGCCCGTCAGCGTGAAGTTCGGAATGAACGGCGTGTCCCACTCAGCCCCTAGATTGACCTGAACGTCCGGCACGCCGACCGCTTCCTTGCCGTTGGTCGCACCATTCAGCGTCTTGGTCTGAGTGCCTTCCATAAAGGTCACGCCGCCGAGCATGCGAAGGCCCGGCTGAACCTCGCCGAACACATTGACGTCGACACCGCGGTTGCGCTGCTCGCCGCCGAGCATATACGTCCCGTTTTGCGTGATCGCGAGCGGTTGCGTGATCTCGAATACCCCGACCGTCGTGGTGAAGCGACCGAAGTCAACCTTGACACCCGATTCAATCTGCTTCGATTTCGCCGGCGGCAACGCCGTTCCCGCATTCGTCGCGGTGACAGGCGCAATGCCGCCCGAGGTCAAACCTTCGATGTAGTTCGCATACAGCGACACGTTCTGCCATGGCTTCACCACAGCGCCGACAAAAGGCGTCACCGCGCCCTCGTCATAGAGGGACGAAAGTGCACCGGTCGCCGCGGCATAGTTCGCGATGTTGACCTTCTGGTACCGGCCGCCCACAGTGAGCTGAACCCGGTCATCAAACATGTACATGCTGTCGGAGAGTGAATAGCTCGCCAGATCCGTCTGGTTTGTTTTCGGCGCCGTTGTCGCGAAGCTGGAGAGGTTTGGCTCAGGCAGCACAGGATTATTATAGATATTGGTGCTGAACGTCGTAGACGGAGCAAGAACCCCCATCTCGCTCGTCAACCCCGTCGCACTGAGGGTGAACTCGTGGCGCACCGCCCCTGTGGTCAGCTTGGCGCGAACGCCGCCTTGAGCGGTCATGGCGTCGGCATAGGTCGGCTGGACATACTGTCTTCCGGACGCGTTGCCGAGCGCGTCGGTGATTGTCAGGAAGCTGTAGACGCCGAGGAAGTTATTGTGCCGGCCGCCAGCCGACGCGAACACCGTGACGTCGTCGGTGACATCCACTTCCGCCTTGACCATGCCGAAGGTGTCCTGCCCGTCAGCGAAATACCACGGCTGCCCGAGGCTCGAGGTATTTTTCGGCGCGGACGGAATGGGAAATCCTGTGTTGAAGTAGACAGGGCGCGTGGGATCGTCGCTGTGGATCTTCTGATAGTTAAGATCGGCCGAGAAGCGGAATCGCTCGCCCGCATAGTCGACAGCGAGCGAGGCTTGACCGAGTTCGGAGGTTTGATTTTGCACCGGCGTATCGCCGTTGGTGTAGGCGCCGTTGGCACGCACGCCCCACTCCTTGTTGTCGCCGAACCGCCGTGCCACATCGAGCGCGGTGCCGAACTGGCTGTTGGAGATGTAGCCGAGCGCCAATGACGTCAGCGGATCGTTCGGTGCGCGCTTCGGCACCAGATTGATGGTGCCGCCGACGCCGCCGAGCGGCGCCATGCCGTTCAGGAAGGCGCCGGGCCCTTTCAGGATTTCCACGCGTTCGACGAACGCGGTGCCGGCCAATTGATACGGCACGATGCCGTAGAGTCCGCCGATCGCGATTTCAGATGCACCAAGGGGAAAGCCGCGAATGAAGAATTGATTGGAGTAGCCACCATCAGCCCAGGTGTTGCGGACCGACGGATCGTTCTGCACGATGTCGGCGACCGTACGCGCTTGCTGATCTTTGATCGTCTTCGCGGTATAGCTGGTCACGTTGAACGGCGCGTCCATGACGCCGCGATTGCCGAGAATGCCGAGCCCCGCACCGCTCGCCACCTGCCCGCCGGCATAGGCCGGCGGCAAGTCACGGGCGTCATTCGGTTTGGTCTCGGTGACCTCTACTGTCGGAAGCGTTCCTGCGGCCTGGGCATGGGCATTGAGCACCACCTTCGGATCGAAGATCGTGACGTGACGCTCATTGGTCATGCGGTAATCAAGCTCGGTGCCGGACAGCAACTGATGCAGCGCATCCGCAGCTGTGAGACGCCCGGTCGCGCCCGTCGTCTGCACATGCTTGATCTTGTCAGTGGGCGCCAGAATCTTGAGGCCAGACGTCTTGGCCCATAGCGTGAGCGCATCGGAGAGCCTGCCGGGCGCGATCTCAAACGCCAGCACCGATGCCATGCGTCCACGTGACGCGGATATCTCTGCAGGACCCTGAGCCGTGGATGCCGTTTCGGGCAATACAGTCGCGAGCGCAGACGTACAGAAAAGCAGCGTCCTGAGCGCACGCGACGACGGAAAAGTATTGCCCCAACCCAAATGCATCCTGCACAGCCCCTGTTCAATCATCGGGGCTTGTTCAAGCCGCCCCCCTTTTGATGAAACGGACGGGGCAAAAAACATGACAACGAAACGGCCTAGAACGTCTCTAACCTCGCGGCGGAGGCGCGCGTGACGAGTTCCACCGCAGGATGGCGACGCCAGGCAACCGGATCACCTGCACCGGAAGCGCGAGTTCGATTGATGCAAACAATGTATCGGTATCTCTGACATCGAACACGCCGCTCACCGGCAGGCGCCCCACTGCATCGCCAAGAATGATGATCTTGCCGCGGTGATAACGCTCGATCTCCCTTACAACATCGCTCAGCGGCCGGTCGCCGAACGCCAGCTCGCCGCGGCGCCACGATGTTAAGGTGTCTACATCGATCGCACGGGTCTGCTCGAATCCTTTAGCAACCGAGTACGTCAGCGCATGGCCCGCCGGCACGCGCAGACTGTCGCGCCGGTTGGAGAAGCTGACGGCATGCTCCGTCACAGCGACAGTCGTTGCATCATCGTCCCGGCGAACCACAAACGCGGTGCCGAGCGCACGCACCGTCGTGTCGCCCGACGACACCGAGAACGGCCGGAGCGGGTCCGGCGCGACCTGCACAAAGATGCGCCCTGCGTGCAGCACAATGTGCCGCTGATCGGCATCCACGTCGAAACTCGTTGCGGTGTCGAGATCGATCCGCGATCCATCCTTCAACGTGACGGTGCGGATCTCGCCGACGGATGTGCTGAAGTCCGCGAAATACGCTGCCGAAGGACCGAACAGTCCGGAGGCAAACGCCAGGCTCGACAGCGCAACCACCGCGACCAGAATGCTGGTGATGATCGCGTTGCGCCGCCGCCCCTGTGTCAGCGCAGGGCCGAGTTGCTCCCAGATCTTCTCCGCCTTCTGCGCCGCCTTGGCATGGGTCGCGTCGAACTTGCGCCAGGCGTCGAAGGAGGCCCAATCCGCCTCCGTCTCGTTGCCGGAATGCAGATGCGCGATCCACGCCAACGCCTCGTCCCGCAAGGGGTCCTTGGACCGCTCCGATGGTGGAAGCGGGTTCGGAGGTTTGGGAGGAAGCATCATGAAATGGAGACTGCGATGAGATTGAATCCGGCCACTACGAGTTAAAACGAACGGGCCGCGAAAGACTGCAGTGGATTTTGGAAAATATTTTCGTCAGTCCGGCATCCGATCGGCGCAGTGGGCCAGTGCCATCATGATGTATTTGGTCGCCATGCTGGACGATACGCCGAGCCTGACCGCGATCTCCGCGTGACTGAGCCCCTCGGCCCTGTTGAGCAGCAGCGCCTGACGGGTGCGCGGCGGAAGTTCGTCCAGCGCACGCTTCAGGAGGCGGTATTGCTGACGCGCTTCGAGATAGCGATCCGGCGTCGGGCTCGGGTCCACGGCCTCCAGCGCATCATCCAGCGACGCCATCGGTCCGATAACGCGATTGCGGCGAATGAGATCGATGCTGAGATTGCCGACGATCTTCCACAGAAATGAACGCGGCCCATAGGGGAAAGACGCGTGGGCCCGATCCTGCTTCCAGATCAGAAAGCGCAGGAAGGAATCTTGAACGATATCAGCGGCCGCCTCGCGGTCGTTCAACCGGCGAAAGGCGTGCTGATGGAGTTCGCTCGCATATCGCCGAAACAGCGCATCGAGATCGATCTCGCTTGTGGAGGCGTGGGAACCAGGGATCGTCATTTCATCGCAGGAAAACTGTCGAAAACTCCTGCTATTGGTATCGGGCGGATGACGACGCCGCAAAGGAATTCATTTAGAGCCTTTATAAAGACCCCGGCCACAGGCGCCTCACTCCCCCTTGAGACCTGCCTCGCGAATGAGCCCGCCCCACTTCTCAGTCTCGCGATCGATGTACGCGCCGAAGTCCGCACCCGATTTCGGATAGGCTTCCAGCCCCTGCGCGAGCAGTTTTTGTTTCACCGTGTCATCGGCAAGTGCGCGCATCACTTCCGCTTGCAGCCGATCGACGACCAGTTCCGGCGTCGCCGACGGCGCCATGAAACCGAACCAGCCCGCGGCGATGACTTTGCTCAGCCCCTGCTCGCGCAGTGTCGGCGCCGACGGATAGATCGCGCTGCGCTCTTCCGACGCCGTGCCGAGCACGCGTAGCTTGCCGCTATCGATGTGAGGCAGCGCGGCGCTGATCGCCGTGAGCGTGGCATCGACGCGGCCAGCCAGCAGCTCGGTATAGGCAGGATTGTCACCGCGGAACGGAATGTTGAGACCCTTCACGTTTGCTTCCTTGAACAAGAGTTCGGCGGCGAGATGCGGCTGTGAGCCCGGCCCGGGCGAACCGAACGTCAGCCCGTCCTTCTTCGACTTACCGTAGGTGATCAGGTCCTGCACCGTCTTGAACGGCGTATCCGCATTCACAATCAAGAACAGCGGCGCGAGCACCGCCATCGCGACCGGACGAAGTTCCTTGCGCTCATAGTTGAGCTTGCCGAACAACGCCTCAGCCGTGATGTACGGCGCGGCTGCATAGAGAAACGTGTAGCCATCGGGCACCACATGCGCGACGAATTCATTGGCGATGCGCGTGCCCGCGCCGGGCTTGTTCTCGACCACAAATTGCTGGTCGACCCGCTGGCCAATATATTCACTTAAGATGCGCAGCGAGATGTCGTTGGAGCCGCCCGCGCCATAAGGCGAGATCATCTTCACCACGCGCGACGGCCACTCGCCCGCAGCACTGGCAGAGCCGCCGGAGAGCGCAAGCACACCTGCACCAGCGCCGCCGATCAGAACCTGCCGCCGCGACGGGGCTTGCCGTTGCAGCCGAATCTGCCGTCGCGAGAAAATCTTTGGTTGCGCTACGGCACGTTTCAAGGCGGTCATGCGTCTCTCCCGTGGAACAGTTGCGTTCTGTTTGCACGGGAGCCTGACCGATCTTTTTTCGGCTGCCAAGCCTTATTCGCGAGGACCGCGATTCGCTTCGGCCCTGCGCGCACCCTGCCCCCAGCTATTCGTTACCGTCCGTGATGACGGAGCCGAATGGCAGCCACCGCTCGCCATCAAATCGGATCATCTGAAACTGCTTATTGACGCGGTAGTCGGTCGGTGTGGTGTTGACGGAAATACCGGGCAGCAACAGATCGAGATCGACATTGGTGAAGTGCGAGGCCTGCTGCATGACGTTCTCGTGTGTCAGCGTATCGCCGCACATCTTGAGCGTATGCACCAGAAGCTGCGCGGTGATGTAGCCGTAGACGTTGAGGTTCGAGTTCTTGTCGCCATCGGGATAATACTTCGCCATGAATGCGAGATAACGCTGCGCGCCGGGATCGTTCGCCCACGCCGTGTCGGCGGGGTCCTTCACATAGTTGACACTGATCAAGCCCTTCGAGGCCTCAAGCCCGGCCGGCTTCAGCGTGGCGCTCATCGAATTCGCATTGATGTCGACGATGTGGACAGGATGCCAGCCGATTTCGGCGATCTTCCTGATGGCCTGCGCTGCCTGCTTCGGCGTCGTCGCGCTGAAGAAGAGATCGGCCCCGGAATCCTTGATCTTCAGGATCTGCGAGTCGATGGTCGGGTCGGCCACCTCATACGAGGCTTCGGCCACGACCATCGATGCAGCCTTATTGCCGAGCCCCGCCTTCAGACCTTTGAGATAGTCCTTGCCGAGATCGTCGTTCTGATAGAGCACGCCGATCTTCGCGTTGGGGTGCTCCTTCAAAATGTATTGAGCGTAGATCCGGCCTTCCGTGAGATAGGACGGGTTGAACCCCATGGTCCATGGAAAGGCCTTGGGATCGGAGAACCTCGCAACCCCCGTCGCGGCAAAGAGCTGCGGCACTTTCTTCAGATTGAGATATTTCTGTACAGCCGCGTTCGAGGGCGTTCCGATGATCTGGAACGTCAACAGAACTTCGTCGCCCTCCACCAGCCTGCGGACCTGCTCGACCGCCTTGGGTGGGCTGTAGGCATCGTCATACTGAATAAGGTTGATCTTGCGGCCGTTGACGCCGCCCTGATCGTTGATCATGCGGATGTAGGCCGCCTGGGTTTTGCCGATGGTGGCATAGGCCGAGACCGGCCCGCTGAAAGGCACCGTCTGGCCAACCTTGATCTCGGTGTCGCTCGCGCCGGCGTCGTAGCGCTTTTGCGCTTCGGCAGGCTGAACCAACAATCCGCATGACATGGCGACAGCAAGGGCCAGACATAGCCGCTTCATGACGTTTCCTCCGCAAAGTCTTTGATTGCCGGAGAATGACCTCCGTTTGAGGAATGTTATGGCAAAACAGGGACCCAAACGAAATGAGCCACAGCAGCGAACCAGAGCTGCAAGAATTGCAATTCTGGCCGCCGTCGGGCCGTCCGGCAGAATTCACAATGTCATTATTGGGTCAGAGACCCCTCACCCGCGATCCGCTGTCACCACATGACTGCAGATCGGGCCCGGCATGACCTGTGCATGATGATGCCCGCCCGTCACGCAGCACCAGTTGGCACCCGACAGCGCAAGCAGGGCAACGACAGCGGACGTGCCGGTGAACTTGGCGAACCAGCCGGGCTTGTCCGCCCCCTCTTCAGCCGGAGCCACCCCGCTGACCTTCTCGGCAAACGTCTCGAAGAATTCACCCGCGAGCTTCTTCGCCGTGGAATCGATCAGGCGTCCGCCGAGCTGTGCGATCTTGCCGCCGACCTGGGCATCGACGGTGTAATGCAGGATGGTGACATCGTCGCCTTCCGCCTCGAGGCGCACCGCGGCGCCGCCTTTTGCGAAGCCAGCCACGCCGCCCGAGCCTTCACCGGAAATCCGGTAACTGTTGGGCGGGTCGATCTCCGACAGCAACACCGTGCCGCCAAAGGTCGCCCGCACCGGACCAACCTTGAACACCACCGTGGCCTTCATCTCGTTCGGTCCGGTCATCTCGAGCGACTGGCAGCCGGGAATGCAGGCTTTCAGCACCTCGGGATCATTGAGCGCAGCCCAGACTTTCTCTTTTGCGGCGGGAATTCGCTGGCTGTCGTTCATTTCCATGGTGATGATCCTTGAAGCGATCTTGGGTGTTATGATTGCGTAGATGCGCGCTGACCGCGCCGCCGCTCGATGGTGATCTCGGCGAGAATCGACATGGCGATTTCTTCCGGCGTAATGGCGCCGAGATCGAGACCCGCCGGCGCCTTGATCCTCCCCAGCACGTCGACGGAAATCCCTTCGTGGGAAAGCTTGTCGCGCAGCGCCGTCATCTTGCGCTGGCTGCCGACAAACGCGATGTAGACCGCATCGATCCCCACCGCCGAACGCAATGCTGCTTCGTCGCCCTTGCCCTGGGTCGAGACCACGACAAAGCGCTTCGCTTCGTTGAGGTAGCCCGGCGCAAAGCCATCCACCGTGACATCCGCGTCTGGCTGCTCGGTGAGGTCCGCGGCAGGTGCAGCGAGCGTCACGTGAAAGCCCAATGTTCGCGCCTGCGCCGCCAACGACAGCGCGACAGGACTGGCACCGAGAATGATCAGCGAGGGATGCGGCAAGACCGGCTCCACGAAAATGTCCATGGTACCCTGGCTCGGGCACATATTCTTGGCGAAGCGCACACCGGCGCGGTTGTCGCCCGGCTTCACCCCGAGTTCGGTCAGCAGGTTCTCCGGCTGGATCGAAATCATGCGCGGCTCGCCGTCCAGCAGAGCCTCGCGCGCCGCCTTGAGCACCGCGCCGCGCGCGCAACCACCGCCGATCCATCCGGCGGTGATCGTCCCGTCAGGCCGGATGATCGCCTTGGCGCCGGCCTTCGCCGCGGTCACCGACACCGTGCGCACCACAGTGGCGAGCGCGAACGGCTGTTCCGCAACTGGGCGACAAGATCGATCACTTCGGCATGCGCTGTCATCATGGCCTCCTACAGCTTCGCCAGATAAGGCTCGAGCGCAAGCAGGCTGTTCAACGTGTTGGCCGGCGCGTAGAGATCGACATGGGGCAGTGCGGCTTTGATGCCAGCCGCCGCCGGCTCATAGCCCTCCCACCCCATCATCGGGTTGAGCCAGACGATCCGCCGGCAGCGTCGTGCCAGAGCCGCCATCTCGCGACCAAGCAATTGCGCATCCCCGGTCTCGTAGCCGTCGGACACGATCATCACGCAGGTGCGCGAATGAATCACCCGCTGTGCATGCCAGCGGTTGAACGTCTGCAGGCTGAGCCCGATGCGGGTGCCGCCGCCCGCCCCTTGTGCCATCATCGACAACCGGTCGAGCGCGCGCGCCGGATCGCGCTCCTTCATGGCGTCGGAGACATGCGCGAGCTGGGTGTGAAACAAAAACGCCTCGGCCTCGCGGAATTCATCCAGCGCGCCGTGGATGAAGCGAATAAAGACGCTGGTGTACATACTCATGGAGCCTGAGGCATCGAGCAATACCACGAGGCGCAGCGGCTTCTCTTTTCGCTTCCGCATGGCAAGGTCAATCGGCACCCCGCCGTGATGAATGTTGGCGTGGATCGTCCGCCGCATGTCGATCCGATCACCGCGCCGCCGCACGATGTCCCGGCGCGTCAGCCGCGTGCGCATGGCCTTCGCAAGCCGCGCGGCGGCGGCGTGCGCTTCCGCAATCTGCTCGGGATCGCTCAGCTTGCGGAAGTCCACATCCGCGATGTTCTCCGCGTTGGACGCACCTTCCATGCGCCCCTCGCCGCTGCGATCATGACCGGTTTCATCCGGCGACGGCACCTGATCCGTCGCCTCCGCGCCACCGGCTCGCTGCTCGTTGCGGTCTTGAATGCTCTTCAGCGACGGCGTATTGGCCGGCTTGGAAGATGCGCCCATGATCTTCGAGCGCGACTTGACGCGCTTGCCGAGCCAGAACGCGTCAAAAATGCCGTCAAACTTCTCCCAGTCCGATCGCCGTGCCGAGAACAGATGCTTAAACGCCGAGCGTAGCAGTGCCGGCTTTTCGGCATAACCGGACGCCATCAGCCGCATCGCGTCTTCGCCCTCACGCGGACCGATGGCAAAGGCATTGTCACGCAGGGTCGCGAGAAAGCCCGCGAGCCGCAATGCGACGCGCTCGTCTACACTGGCGATGGGTGCGCCGCTCATCATGCGACCCTCCCCAGCAACCTCGCGGTCACTTCCGGCTTGAAGCGCGCCTTGTCCTCATGGGTCTTGAGCAGGCACATCAACGTGTCGTGCACCGTCTCGGGATCATCATGCAGATCCTTGACGCCAAGCCCGACGAGCGCCGCGGCCCAGTCCAGCGTCTCGGCGACGCCCGGAACTTTCCGCAAATCCTCCTTGCGGATGCTCTCCACCATGCGCGCGATCTGCACCGCGAGGGTGGCGCCAGTCTCCTCTACACGCGCCAGAATGATGCGCGCCTCGCGATCGACATCGGGATAATCGATGTAATGATAAAGGCAGCGGCGGCGCAGGGCGTCGGAGAGTTCGCGCGTGCCGTTCGATGTCAGGAGCACATGCGGAATGGATGTGGCTTTGACGGTGCCGAGCTCAGGAATGGAAACCTGAAAGTCCGACAGAAGTTCGAGCAGGAAGGCTTCGAACTCGTCGTCGGCGCGGTCGATTTCATCGATCAACAACACCGGCGCCTTCTCGCGTCGGATGGCTGCGAGCAATGGACGCTCCAGAAGATACTTGTCGGAGAAGATCCGGTCTTCGATGCCATCTGCGGTTTTATCAGCGCCTTGGACCTGATGCGCCTGAATGGCCAGCAGTTGCCGCTGATAGTTCCACTCGTAAAGTGCCGCCGATTGATCGAGCCCCTCATAGCATTGCAGTCGGATCAGCTCGGTCTGGTGGATTGAGGCGAGCGCCTTCGCGACCTCGGTTTTGCCGACGCCCGCCTCCCCCTCCAACAACAACGGCCGCTTCAGAGCCTGCATCAATGAGATCGCCGTCGCCAGTTCGTTGTCGGCAATGTAGCCGGTGGCGGCCAGACGTTCGGCGATCTCTTTCCGGTTCTTCATGACTACGCAGCGACAGCCGCCTCGTTGATCAACCCGAGCTTCTTTGCCGCCATCCAGTTGCGCCAGTGATCATGCGGCATCTGGATATGCACTGCGCCCAGGAACGAGAACGCATCGTTGACGGCATTGGAGAAGGCCGGCACGCCGCCGACATTCGGGCTTTCACCCACGCCCTTCGCCCCGATCGGATGGTGCGGCGACGGCGTCACGGTGAAGTCGGTCTCCCAATGCGGTGTCTCGACCGCGGTCGGCAGGAAGAAGTCCATGAACGAGCCGCCCATCACGTTGCCGGTCTCGTCGTAATGGATCTCCTGCCCCATCGCGATGGCGAAGGCTTCGGTCAATCCGCCGTGCACCTGCCCCTCGATGATCATCGGATTGATGCGGGTACCGCAATCGTCGAGCGCATAGAAGCGGCGGACCTTGTACACGCCGGTATCGACATCGATGTCCATCACGCAGATATAGGCACCGAACGGATAGGTCATATTCGGCGGATCGTAATAGCTCACCGCCTCAAGCCCCGGCTCCATGCCCGGCGGCGGCGAGTTATAGGCGATCCAGCAGATGTCCTTCATGCCGAGGAACTTCTCTGGCAGGCCCTTCACGCGGAAGCCGTCGATGTCCCATTCGAGATCGTCTTCGTGGACTTCGAGTTTATAAGCCGCGATCATCTGCGCTTTCGCTCTGATCTTGCGCGCGCACATCGCGATCGCAGCTCCAGCCACTGGCGTCGACCGCGAGCCGTAGGTGCCGAGACCGTACGGCGCAGTGTCGGTGTTGCCCTCTTCCACCATGATGTTGTCGGCCGGAATGCCGATCTCGGTGGCGATGATCTGCGCCCAGGTCGTTTCGTGACCCTGCCCCTGGCTCTTGGTGCCCATGCGTGCGATGCCGGCACCGGTCGGGTGCATGCGGATCTCGCAGGAGTCGAACATCGCAATGCCAAGAATGTCGCAGTTCTTCGACGGGCCTGCACCGACGATCTCGGTGAAGAACGACACGCCGATGCCCATGATCTCGCGGGTCTCGCCGCGCTTGAACGCCTCGCGCTTCGCTGCCTGTTCTTTCCGCAGCTCGGCGTATTGCACCGTCTCCATCGCCTTCGTCATGGCGGTGTGATAGTCGCCGGAATCATATTCCCAGCCGAGCGCGGAGTGATACGGAAACTGCTCCGCCTTGATGAAGTTCTTCATGCGGAATTCCGCCGGGTCCATGCCGAGCTTCTGCGCCATGATGTCCATGGCCCGCTCGATGCAGTACGCGGCCTCTGTCACCCGGAACGAGCAGCGGTAAGCCACGCCGCCCGGCGCTTTGTTGGTGTAGACGCCGTCCACCGCCAGATGCGCGGTCGGGAAGTCATAGGAGCCCGTGACGATGTTGAAGAACCCGGCCGGCCACTTCGACGGATCGGCGCAGGCGTCAAACGCGCCGTGATCGGCAAGCACATGCACGCGCAGGCCTGTCACCTTGCCGTCCTTGGTCGCCGCCATTTCCGTGGTCATGTGGTAATCACGCGCGAACGACGTGGTGGTGAGGTTTTCCATGCGATCCTCAACCCACTTCACCGGCTTGCCAGTGACGATGGACGCCACCGCCGCGCAGATGTAGCCCGGATAGGCCCCGACCTTGTTGCCGAAGCCGCCGCCGATATCCGGCGCGATTACGTGGATCTTCTGCTCAGGCAATTTCGCGATCAGCGACACCACCGTGCGGATCACGTGCGGCGCCTGGAAGGTGCCGTAAATCGTCAGCTCACCCTTGATCTTGTCAAACGAGCAGACGCACTGGCAGGTCTCCAGCGGCGACGGATGGACGCGCTGATACGAGATCAGCTCCTTGATGGTGACGTCGGCCTTCTTGAAGGCCGCGTCGGTGAGATCTTTGTCGCCCACCGTCCACTCGAAGATGTGGTTGTAATGCTTGCGCGGGCCGTGCGCGCCGTCGGTCTTGTCCTTGATGTCTTCACGCAGCACCGGCGCATCTGCATCCATCGACTTGAACGGATCGACCAACACCGGCAGCGCCTCGTACTCGACTTCGACGGCAGCGATGCCGTCGTCCGCGGCGTAGCGATCGGTTGCCACCACGAAGGCGACTTCCTGATTCTGGAATAGCACCTTGCCGTCGGCGAGCACCATCTGCACGTCACCGGCCAGAGTCGGCATCCAGGCGAGGTTCACCGTCTTCAGCGTCTCCGCGGTGATCACCGCAAGCACGCCCGGTACCTTGAGCGCCTTCTCGGAGTTGATCGATTTGACACGCGCATGGGCATGAGGCGAGCGCACGAAATCGCCGTGCAGCATGCCGGGCAGTTTCACATCGTCGACGTACTGGCCCTTGCCTTGGGTGAAGCGGATGTCTTCCACGCGCTTGCGCTTGCAGCCCATGCCTTCCAGGCGCGCAGAACGTTCCTCTCTCGTCGGGGTCATGTCGTTCATTCTGCGGCCTCCTGGAATTCGACGCCGTTCAGCTTGGCTGCGGCGTACTGGATCGCTTTGACGATGTTCTGGTAGCCGGTGCAGCGGCACAGATTGCCGGCAATGCCGAAGCGGATTTCCTCTTCGGTCGGATTCGCATTCTCCTGCAGCAGGCGATGGGCGCGCATCAGCATGCCCGGCGTACAGAAGCCGCATTGCAGGCCGTGCATCATCCGGAAGCCTTCCTGCAGCGCCGACAGCGTGCCGTCGGGATTGGCGAGCCCTTCGACGGTCCGGATCTCCGAGCCCTGGGCCTGGACCGCAAACATGGTGCAGCTCTTCACCGACATCCCGTCGATATCGACCGTGCACGCGCCGCAATGGGTGGTGTCGCAGCCGATATGGGTGCCGGTCATCTGCAAATTCTCGCGGATGAAATGCACGAGCAGCGTACGCGGCTCGATCAGGCCTTCCACGTCCTCGCCATTCACCTTCATTGTAATATGGGTCTTTGCCATTTTAGTTTTTGTCATGGGCCCTTCCCTCACGCTGCGCGTTCGGCCGCGCGGCGCAGCGCACGCGCCACCAGCACGCCGCCGACATAGCGGCGGTATTCAACAGGCCCGCGGCCATCGCCCGCCGGCGCCATGATCGTTTGTGCCGCTGCCGCAGCTTTTTGCAGCGACGCGGTATCGAGGCTGGTGCCGATCACCGCCTTGGCGGCGTCTTCGGCCAGCAGCGGCGTCTCCGACAAATTGGTCAGGCCGATGCGGCAGGTCGCGACCTTTCCGCCGGACATGGTCAGCACCACCGCGGCGGCGGCCGTGGCGTAATCGCCGATCTTCCGCTTCAGCTTCTCATAGGCGTAGCCGTGCCCCGCCTGCGGCGCAGGAATGGAGATGCCGGTGAGGATTTCCCCAGGCTCAAGCGCGGTGAAATACGCACCTTGGTAAAAGTCGGTCGCCGCGACCTCGCGCGATCCGCCCGGGCCGATGAGCTGATAGGTCGCGTTCAACGTCATCATCAGCGCCGGCATGTCGTTACCGGGATCGCCGTTGGCGACATTGCCGCCGAGCGTGCCGCAATAGCGGACCTGCGGATCGGCGATCACCAGCGCCGTCTCGCGCAGGATCGGAAGCGCTTTGGCGATCTCGTCTGACGCCAGCAGGTCGTGCTGGGTGGTCATCGCGCCGATCACGATCCTGTCGCCGTCGCGGCGGACTCCTCGCAGGTCCTTGATGCCGTGAAGGTCGATCAGGTGTTCCGGCGTCGCCAGCCGCAACTTCATCATGGGAATAAGGCTGTGGCCGCCTGCCAGCGGACGGGCTTCGCCGTCCAGCGTGGCCAAAAGTTTCACCGCTTCATTGAGGTCGGCCGGCCGGTGATAGGTGAACGGGCCCGGGATCATCGTCTGTCTCCTCCTGTCCGTCTGGAAGTGTTCTAAGCGGACTTGAGGAAGGCTTGGTGCGACTCCTGATGTTTCACAAGAAGTCGCTCACGGATGCAGCACCAACGGAGGATTTTCGCACGAACGGCGGCACAGCGCGCACGAAATGCGTCAGCGGGCCTAACCTAATTCTTGTTGGAGCGAGAACACCAAAAGCGTTTTATGCAGTCCCGCGAATGAGTCCGAGCCGCATCTTCACCTCGGAGATTTTGGCGCGGCTGACCGGTACGCGTTGCGCCGCACCATCCAACTCGATCACGGCGCCGTCGCCTTCGCGGCGCACAAAAGTTACATGCGACAGCGCGACAATGTGGCTGCGGTGCACCCGGAGAAACCGTTCAGGGTCGAGTTGTGTCTCGGCTTCCGAAATTGACCACGGACACATCCGTTCGCGGGTGCCGTCGTGGATCCGGGTATAATGCGCATCAGCGCGAATGCTGCGCACATCGCTGACATCTATAAAGTGTGTGCCGTCCGCGGCCTCGACCGGCAGCCGCGATGCCGTGAGGCGACGCGGCTGACCAAGACCGCCAAGCGGCGCGCTTCTTGAACCGGGCAACGCCGATGCAGCCGGAGCCTCCTCGGCAGGCGTGACAGGAGGCAAAGCCTCAGCCACCGGGGTCAACGTCGGAGCCTTGGCAGGACTCTTGGTCGGAAGCTCTCGCGCATCGAACGCCAGGGCAGCCTCCTCTATGCCCGGCCTCACGCCGGCCATTGCCAACGGCGCCGGCTTGAGCCGCGGGTCCGGCACCTGCAGCAGCAGGAAACCGGCTGCGACCACAAAACACAGCAGCGCTACCACGATCGACAGGATTTGCTGTGACGCCACCAGCCCTTCCATGTGATGGTGCATACCGCTGACCGGCACCAAGTGAAGACCCTCCATGGCAGTGTAGTGCATGCCCGAGACCGCAAGGCCGAACGCCACCGCGCTGAGCACGAGCTGGATGCCGCCTTGCCGCGCCAGGAACGCGCGCAGCCCGCCATAGGCGGTGCCCACCGCAATCACCACTGACAGCACGACGAACAGCGGATCGTGCTGCATTTCGAAATGACCGGACAGGCCATGCATTCCGACATAGTGCATGCTGCAGATGCCGAGGCCGAGCAACACCGCCGAACCGGTCAACCGTTGCCAGGTCGGTTCGCAGATGCTGACGAGGAACAGCGACACGCCCACCACCAGCGCGCAGATCAGAAACGAGATGATGGTCGGCAGCACCAGATAAGCAGTGCCGGGCGGCAGCGGCGCCGACAGCATGCCGATGAAATGCATGGTCCAGATGCCGATCGCGAGAAAGGCCGCTGCACCTGCGAGCAGGACACGATGGCTCGCATCGGGCCGGCCACGAATGCGCGCCGCCAGCGCAAATCCGTTGTAGCCGCCCAATATGGCAATCGCCACCGACAAGGCGACGAGAAAGAGATCGTGTCCCTCGAACATGACCTTGTTTGGCGCACCTGTCATCACGGGTGCGCTCCTCCCTAAGAACGAATCTAAACCGTTTCGCACGCGGTTGCCAACGGCAGTGTCCGCACCGGACACAGCCACTCACAATCGATCACGCCGGCGAAATGGGCAGTCCTTTCATGGCAGTCCGCTGACGACTGCCTTGCGTTGATCGCAGGTATCAAGCGCGCCCGTCGCGCTTGTCGAATGCTGCGCTGCGTTGCATGGTGCGGCCACGTTTCAATGAAGGAATTCCCATGAGCTTTTCGGCCTTTTTTGCCCGCATCGTTGCGTTGATCGGCGCGTCCGCGGTGCTGTGGCGGCGCCAGCAGGGGCCGATGCCTGCCCCGGCCTGGGGCACCATGCCGGATTTTCCCGCCGCGAAACCGCAAGGCACCATTCCGACGTTGAAAATGCCGACCGCGCGCGGCTGGCACGAAGGCGAAAAGCCGGTCGTCGCATCCGGCCTCAAGGTCAACATGTTCGCGGGCGGGCTGAAGCATCCGCGCTGGATCGAGATACTGCCCAATGGCGACGTGCTCGCCGCCGAAGCATTACAGATCGCCACCACTTCGAAGAACCTGTTCAGCTACGCCATGCAGGCCACCATGCGACGCGCGGCAGCGCTCGGCGTCAGCGCCAATCGCATCACGCTGTTGCGCGACAGGAACGGCGACGGCGTCGCCGAGACGCAGCAGGTGTTCATGGAAAACCTGAACCAGCCGTTCGGCATGGCGCTGCTCGGCGACACGTTCTATGTCGGCAACACCGATGGCGTGATGGCCTTCCCCTACACGCCGAATGCGGATCGCATCACCGCACCGGGCAAGCGGGTGACCACGTTCAAGCCCGGCGGTCACTGGACGCGGAGCCTGTTGCCAAACAAGGACGGCACCAAGCTTTATGCCGGCGTCGGCTCGCTTACCAACATCGGTAACAACGGCTTCGAAGCCGAAGAGGGCCGTGCTGCAATCTACGAACTCGACCTCGTCAAAGGCACCAGCCGCATTTTCGCAAGCGGGCTACGCAATGCAGTCGGCATGGCGTGGGAGCCGACGACAAATGTGCTGTGGACCGTGGTCAACGAGCGCGACGGCCTTGGCGACGAGACGCCGCCGGACTATCTCACCTCCGTGCGCGACGGCGGTTTCTATGGCTGGCCGTATTGCTACTGGGGCAAAATCGTCGACGATCGCGTGCCGCAGGATGCAGCGATGGTGGCCAAGGCCATCCAGCCGGACTACGCGCTTGGCGGCCACACCGCCTCGCTCGGCCTGTGCTGGATGCCGGCCGGCACCCTGCCCGGCTTTCCGGACGGCATGGTCATCGGCCAGCACGGCTCATGGAATCGCAGCAAGCTAAGCGGCTACAAGGTGGTGTTCATCCCGTTCGAAAACGGCCACCCGTCAGGCCCCGCGCGCGACATTCTCTCGGGCTTCCTCTCGGATGATGAGAAGGATTCGTACGGCCGTCCCGTCGGCGTCACGCTCGGTCCTGATGGCTCGTTGCTGGTGGCCGACGATGTCGGCAACTGCATCTGGCGCGTGACGGGGGTGTGAGGGCGGATTGCAGACACTAAACTACGGCTGAAACACGGTTACGCCCGGCACGGCCACATCACTGTCGTGAACAAACGCGACGCTTTGATAAGCTCGCGTGATCCCGACATAGACCTCATCGGCAGAGCCTGCCACGTAGCTCTCGTTCCCCGTCAAGAGCCATTTGGTGATACCGCCATAAGGTACAATCAAGACACGCTCAAAGCCGAGGCCCTTCACCATTCCGAAGTTTTCAGCCGACAGGTCGCTGCTGAACTTGCGATTGAGGCGCAAGATTTTCGGCTCGTAACGGCGACAATATTCCTCAACGTGGGTCGAGCGAACCGCAAAGACCCCATCGTGCATAGTTTGTCGCTGATTGTTGGATTGCGCCTTTGGAAGATCGGGAAATATGCGGTCAGCAACATCGCAGATCGCTTGAATGCATCGACGGCTTCGCGCCATGAACGTCACGTCGCAAAGACCAGCCTTCTTCCAGGCGTCAGCTTTGAGGACGAAGCCTCGTCCGCAGAACTTCTTGTTCTTCGGGGCGTGGCTCGTGCGAAAGGTCGATTGCCGTATGTCGCCTACGCAGGTCACGCCGATGGGCGAGCGAAGTAAAAGCTCCAGCACGTCGATATCGAACGCGGCGAGATCCTGAACCTCGTCCACGAAGATATGCGCGTACATATCGGCCAGCCTGCGCATGACTTTGCCGTCGCTTGCAGCTTCGCACAGTAACGCGAAATCCCCGAGGCGATCCGAGTACGCATTGTTGTCGCCGTTGCAGTAATATCGGGCAACGTCGGTTTTGCGGACGCGCGTGCGTGTCGCGCCGTTGGCGAAGTGAACGCCTGCGACCCGCGCCGCGTGCACATGACCTTGGTACGGCCGCACCAATTCGTGAAGTACAAACGTGTACCAGGGATAGACCGTGATTTCTTTCGGCACGCAGCCATTCAGTTCCACGATTTTCCGGCGGATTTCCTCAACGTTCTTAAGCGTGAACGTTGTGATCGCAACGTGTCGCTGGCGCATCGCCAACGCTTCCATCACAAGCTCGGTTGTCTTGCCGGCGCCCGCGGAGGCGAAGACGATCTTATTCGACGGCGGCATTGATATAAGCGGGGAAAGCAAGCTTTTCGGTGGTATCGAATACTTTCAGCGCGACATCCGTCTTGTTGGAGGGCGTCGTCATCCATTTGATGAGCTGGTCGGGGTCTTGGTGATCGGTACCCAGTACCTTGTTAAGCGCGTCGAGGCTGTTTGCTTTCAGCATCTGCAGCTCGAGGGTTTTATAATCTTCGTCGAGGTCGTAGCGGATGTTGATCGCACCACCACCGAGATAATCAGCGTACTTCTCTTGGAGCGCGCCTACATCGCCGTCGTTGTCGGTCACCACGTCCGTCTTGATCCCGAGCAGCCGCGCGATTTCAAGAAAGCGCTTGAACGCAAGCCCCCTAACGGAAATGATATCGACGCCCTTTTCGAGCGGGCTAACGCCGTGTTTTTCGATGAACGCTTTTTGAACAACGAGCTCGTCCGACGGGCCCTCCACGAGAATGCTTCGATCACTCAAGAGAAGCCGAAGCGTGTCGTGACCCGGCAGCTTCCGGAAATATTCATACGTGTCCGGCGAAAGCGCGTCGAGCCGCATGGAATTGCCGTTCTTGAACAAGATGACATTGTTGATGCCGAGCTTGTTGAGCACAAAGCTTGAATGCGTGGTGATAATAAGCTGGCGCCCCCCGGCTTTCTTGGTAATCGCACTGATGAGACCATGCAACCGCGAATAGGAAAGATGATTTTCGGGCTCCTCAATCAAAAAGACGTTGGCGCCCGAGCCGTTCTCGAGCGCAAGCTTGATCTTGACGGTGTTCTGCTCGCCCTTTCCTACAAGGGTAATCGGAATGTCATCTAAGCTGGGCATCACTGCCGCCTCCCACCCGCCACGGGCAGTGGGATCGAGCGTCATCGTGAGTGTTTTCTCGGAAATGTCGCCATGCCTGTCAGCAAGCTCCTTGTTGATCTGTCCGACGCTGGCATCTCCAAGAAAAAGCTCGCGTAGCTTGCGATATGCCACGGAGAGCTGGACCTGCTCTGTCCGAGGAAGGGCCTCTCGGATAAGACCAGTCACATAGCGATTGGCACCGGTGATGGTCGTGATGCGGCTTGCGTCAACAACAACGGTAGACAACGGTATATCGCGCGACAAAATAGGCTTGCGGGAGAAAGATTGGCACACAGCGTGATAGTATTCGACGGGTATGGAGCGGACATCCAACGGTTCCGCGATATAATCCGAATAGGAGTCCTTGAAGGCATCATTGAACTCAATCGAGAAAAGGATGCCTGGAATGTCCGCAGATTTCTCCGAATGATTGTCTCCTCGGAAGGCAGCGAGTTTGGGAATGTCGCTGAAGAAAAGCTCTATGGTAATCGCTGGGAGATGCGCTGGCTTACCGTTGTGCAGCGCATCGAGATAAGCGCGCGTCGCTTTTGCGGAAAAGAGATAGGGGTGCAATTCCTGGGCAATGGGTCTCCCATTGAGCGATCCCGTCAGCGCGAGGCTTATCGCCTCTAGAAGCGTGGATTTGCCGGCTTCGTTATCACCTACCAGAATGTTCAGACCGGCTCGGAAGTCGATGTCGCAACTGTCGAGCGAGCGGTAGTTTCGGATTTTTGCTTTCGTAATGTGCATGCGAATCGATAAGGCGTTGCGGTGATGGGTACAGTTCGAGATTGTCGAAGGAAACGCCGCATTTCAACCGGAGATTGCGGATTTCGCAAGCAGCAAGGGAGATGCTCCCCTCACCCCACCGACACCCCTGCCTTTGCCCGCCGGATTCCGAGCGCCACAATGCGATGCAGGAGACCGGGGTAATCGAGGCCGTCATGCAGCGCGGCGGTGGCGAATTCCTGACTCTTGGCGATTTCGGGATTGGGATTGGCTTCGATGAAATACGGCGTGCCGTCGGACGCGAGGCGAAAATCGATGCGCGCATAGCCATCGAGCCCGAGCGTCCGGTAAATGCGTTTCGCCGTTCGTTGAATGCGCTCGGCTAATTCCGGCGTCAGGTCCTCGGCCGGCCCGTCCACGATTCCGACGCGCTCCTGGTAACGAGTGTCGTGCTTGACCTTCTCCGTGGCGATCTGCCGCGCACCGCCCATGGTGCCGAACTGCAATTCCCACACCGGCAGCGCCTTAAGCCGATTGTTGCCGAGCACGCCGACATACAGCTCACGTCCGTCGATGTATTGCTCGGCGATGGCGGCGGTTTCGATCCGCTCATGAATGAAAGCGACGCGCTCAATGAGCTTCTCGTCGGTATCGACGATCGACGCCTGCGAGATGCCGTGTGAACCATCCTCGTTCAGGCTCTTGACGATCAGCGGCAGCGCTAGACGCGGCGGCCGCTTGACCTTCTGGCGCATCGGAAACACGGCAAAGGCCGGGACCGCGACGCGGCGATGATGCGCAAGCATCTTCGATAGATCCTTGCCACGTGCGAGCACCAGACCGCGTGGATTGCAGCCCGTATAAGGCACCTTCATCAATTCGAGAAAGCTTGCGATGTGCTGATCATACGCCGTCTGGTAGTGAAACTCTTCCAGCAGCGTGAACACCACATGCGGCTTGAAACCCTCGATCTCGTCGCGCACAGGCTTGATTTCCTCCTGCACGCCGAGCGGATGAACATCATGGCCGGCCGCACGCAAGGTGCTGACGACATCGTATTCCGTCTTCCACTTATTGATTTCTTCCGCGGCGTATCCATCGCTCGAGTCCGGCGGCATACAGTCCGGATGCATCAGCACGAGGATACGCAGGCGTCTCATAGCGCGATCCATTTGCGTCGCGACGGACCAAATAGTGCGTGCATCGTCTTGGCCGTCAACAACACGGTGAAATCCGTCACCAGCTTCTGCTCGGGACCGACAGCACGCAGATCGAGCTCGCGGCAGCGGGAGATCATGTCATCCAGTACGGCATCGAGCGTGAGCTGGTTCTCGCCGGTCCACCGCGCCACCAATTCCCGGATCCGGGCGCGGTGCTTCCGGATGAAGCTCGACGCCAGTCGCGAGCGATGATGCCGCGGGTCGGCGGAAAACAGCCGGGAAAGATCGCGGTCGTACGTCTTCGGTGGCGTGAAAGCGTAGAACGCCTGCTTTTTCCGGTAATGCTCGGCAAGCGTCTGGCTGAGCTCGTTCAGGGGATCGACCCGCTCCCGCGTCGTCAGCAGCGGCTTCTTTCCGGCAATCTCCCCCATCAGCTCGTCGACATATTCGAGCTTCTTCAACGCAGGCCAGCCCGCATAGCGGGTCCGCCAGTTCGAACGCGGCCGCAGCCACACCGCGAAGGTTTCGGCGAAGTCCTCGTCCGGATGGCTCTGCGCGTACCAGAGGCGAAGATGCTGGACATAATGCCGGCTGGCCGGATTGGGCCGGTAGTAGCGCGGATAATGTTTCGAGGACGGGCCGAACAGCTGCTGCCAGCGCCGGCGGCGTTGCAACTGGTAGGCGTGCTGCACGGTATGGCCGGCCTCATGGCGGAGGATGGCCATGCACTGGGACCAGGCGCCGCCTTCGACCTCAAGCATCATCTTCTTCTCGAGCTTCATCAGGCGGGGATGCGCGAGATAGAACGGAATGGCGATGCCGGGCGTGTTTGCCGGACTGAACCATTCGCTCGAAATCCATGCGTGCGGCCGCAGCCGGATCGCCCGCTCCTCGAGCTCTTCATGCAGCGTGGCGAGACAATCCTCGAGCCAGGTGCCTTTGACTCCAACCTTCAAACTGCTGAGGCGGCGCGTCAGCAACTCCTCGTCCGATAGATCTTCCCAGGCAAATTTCCGGCGGGGCATAGAACTCCGAGGGCCATGAAACATCGACCCTCGGAGTGTGTCACAGGATGTCGCACACAACAACTATGTGCGTTTTGAGCCCAACCCACCTGCGTCGCGCGCTCTTCGCGCCGCTAAGCCAACGCGAAGATCCCGGTCACTTGGAAAGGCAGCACCCGGGACACGGCGTCGTCATCGTCCACGTCGAGGCGCGGTCTCAGATTGGGCAATCACGCTCCGTCTACGCCGCACGCACGCTGCCGAGGAACTTCTGCACCTCCATCTTGAGACGGGCGCTGTCCTTGGACAGCATCTGCGCGGCGGAGAGCACCTGACCCGAGGCCGTACCGGTTTCGCCGGCGCCACGGCTGACGTCCATGATATTGCCTGCGACGTCGCTGGACAGTCGCGCCGCCTGCTGCACGTTGCGGGCGATCTCCTGGGTGGCGGCTCCCTGCTCTTCCACGGCGGCCGCGATGGTGGAGGAAATCTCCGAGATCAGCCCGATCGTTTGACCGATCTGCTTGACGGTCGAGACCGAGTCCTGCGTTGCCTGCTGCATGCCGGCGACCTGCGCCGAAATCTCGTCGGTGGCTTTGGCGGTCTGCGCCGCCAGTGCCTTCACTTCGGCAGCCACCACGGCAAAACCACGGCCGGCTTCGCCGGCACGCGCCGCTTCGATGGTTGCGTTGAGTGCGAGAAGATTGGTCTGCTCGGCTACGGCGGTGATCAGCTTGACGACGTCGCCGATGCGCGCCGCGGCCTGCGACAATTCGGTGATATTGACGTCGGTCGTTTGGGCCTGGCGCACGGCCTCAGTGGCGATGCGGCTGGATTCATGGACTTGACGGCCGATCTCGGCGACTGAGGTCGTGATCTGCTCGGTCGCGGCGGCAACTGACTGTACGCTGTTGGAAACTTCTTGCGATGCACCGGCGGCAGTCCCCGAGTTTTTGCCGGTGCTGTCGGCGGTCGCGGTGAGCGTGTCGGCCGCAGCCTCAAGCTCGGTGGACGATGACGACAGTGACTCGGCAAGTTCGCCGATCATCTGTTCGAATTCCTGGATCAGGCGATCAACCCGCCCCTGACGCTGCTCCCGCTCGGCCTGCGACTGGCCGCGCTCGGTCTGCATCCGCTCGTTGGCGATGCCGTTGTCCTTGAACACCACGACAGCGCGCGCCATGTCACCGATCTCGTCCTGACGGTCGCGGTACGGGACCTCGACGCTGTAATCGCCCTTGGCGAGGCGCGACACAACTTCCTGCGTCTCGACGATCGGCCGCACCGTGCGCCGGTCGAACACAAGATACAGAATGCAGATAAAACTGGTGACAGTCAGAGCAAGCAGGATATTGACCAGGATCGTCATCGTGGACGCCGATTGTCGCGCCGCAGCCACCTCTGCTGTCGCACGATTGTTCATTTTGTCCTGAAAGGACTGAACCAGGCCCGTAATCTTGGCCTTGCCAATATCGTAATCCGATCCGAAGACGTGGCCGCGGGCGCTGTCGAGGTTGCCGTCAGCGACAGCCTTCATAGCCTTTTCTTCGAGCTTGATGAGCGTATCGGAACTGGCTTTCGCTTGATCAATCAAGGCCAGCTCATCGGCAGGAGCGCCAAGCGCCTTCAATCGCGTGATGACGCGATCACGGCTCTTGGTCGTGTTCACTTCACGCCAATAATTGTCGTAATGCTTTTTGTCACCCGTGACCGCGTAGCGGCGCACTTCATCGGTCAGGTAATCGGAGGCGCCCGCAAGATCGAGGCCGAGTTGCTTGAATTCAGCCTGCCGGACGAACGCCGTGCGCTCTGCGTCGACGGCGACATGTTCCCGCCAGATAAATATTCCTGCCACAACGGAGAGACCGATTGTAGCGGCGAGCGATAATTTTGTGATTGTTGCAATGCGCATTCCTGAACCCCGGCTCTGGTCCAGTTGCGAAGAACCGGACGCCATTCCAATTCCACTACAATACGAACGATATTATTTGGCAGTGCCTAATATTTTACTTAAGCGATGTGCGATTGCGTCCGCGACCGCATCAGACGTGGAACAGTCGTGCAACCAATCCACTCACACGAGTGCTGTTTCTTGAGCCACAACTTCACGTGGCACCGATGAAGGAACAGAATCTTCCTGAAGGAAGTGCCGACGTTCGCGGTCGCCTCTGACCGAGCCTTCGTATCAGGCCATTGAGTCTGGTAGTGCAGCGATGAGAGAGGCTTCAATTGAAGGCAAGCACGGCCGCAAGCAGAACGCCGAGAAATGCCAGGGCTGCGATGATGCCGCCGAGTTTCGAATTTCTCGCTGCAGCCTCATCGCCCAAGGCCGCTTTCTTGAAGTTCGTCTCCTCAAATACGATCGCTGCAAACATCACCACCATCAACGCCATCTTCGCCCAGAACCACGGCGTTGCCCCGCCCAAGCCACCGTATTTGAGCCAAAGCAGAAGAGGCCCGCTGACCAGCAAGGTCGCCCCAGCCACTTTCCCTACGGTCGCCATTTGGAAGCCGATCCCAAACAACATCTCACGGGTTGGCTCGTCAGCTTTGGGAAGCGCAGCGCCGATCATCGGCATGACGACGGCGTTGGAACCGCCTGCGACGAGGGCCACGATATGAATCCAAAGCAAGAGGTTGATCGACTCCAATTGAGTGCTCCTTACGCGAAGACCGCTGCGCACGTCCACTGTGGTACGGCAGCAGAGATTAGAACACGGGGTGGCGATCGTCGTGCGTCTACGGTGCACCATCAGCAGGACTGAGGTGCACTTACCTTCATCGATCGATTTCAGAGTGCGCTTATGGATCGTATCGCACGTAGAAAGCGAAAATCCCGCCCCGCTTACCGCAATACGGGCTACCTCCGATGCGTTCACCTTTCCGTGACGCCCGATGGTTAGGAGGGAAAAGCGATATCAAATGGAATGTCTATCCGACGCGAAAAGGTCCGACCGATGACCAGAACGAGTCCCACGTTTGCAGAGGCAACTTCAGTAGGGGCGCACGAATTCCTGCCATCCGCAGAACCGATGACGCGTTGGGGAGACGTTTTTCGCCATGCACCGGCCCTGGATGCCGAGGCGTGGCACGACACGCTCCGCTCGACTTGGGGCCGGTACCAGCCGGCGGCCAGCGATCCCAAGGCATTTATCGCGAAGGTACGCGCGCAGAGTCTGTTTGGATTCCCGGCGATGCATCTGATGCCAAGTGCCATCCGCGTGGAGCGCACGCAACGAGACGCTCGCCTTGACGGCATGGACCACTACTACGCCCTGTTTTCGGTGGCAGGCACCGTGACGGTGATCCAGAACGGCCACGCCGTCGAACTGACCGATGGTCAAGCACTGCTGCTCGATTCGGCCAGGTCTGTGACCTTCGTCGATGGAAGAGATCAACAGCCGAATATGTTTGCGGCCGATACCGCTCCAAACAACTACCGGCAGTGCTTCGTTTTGCAGTTACCGCGTCAATCATTGGTGTCTCACCTGGGCTTCGAGCCGCAACACGGCCCCGGCGTCCGCTGGGATACGTCTGCAGGACGCGTGCTTTTCTCACTCGTCCGTGACGGCGTCGATGACGACACACCGATGTCCGCATCGGGCACAGGCTATATGCAGCTGGCGATCTACGATTTGATCGGCGCTATCTTTTCACCGTCCGACCCCGCGGCGTTCTCCCGCAGCGACAAGCTCTTCAAGCGTGTCTGCGATATTGTCACGGACCACTTCGCGGATCCAGACGTCGGCCCCGACGACGTGGCAACCGAAGCCGGGATTTCACGCCGCTACCTTCAGAAGCTGTTTGCGGTACGGAATTTGACCTATACGGAATTCATCAATTCCGTACGTCTGGACCACGCCGCGCGTCTTTTGCAGCGCCGCGCGCGGTTGAACACAACCCAACCCATCAGCGCGATCGCTTACGCCAGCGGCTTTGGTGATTATGCGAATTTCGCCAGGCAATTTCAGAAGCGCTTCGGACACTCCCCAGGGGTGCACATCAAGCGCAACCGACCTCCACAATGAGGATGCTCGCGCACGCATGATAAGACCGGCGGCTTTATCGTCTGTGCTTAAAAAGGCTCAACTGAGACGGCGAATATATAGCCCACTCCACGCTCGGTCTGAATGATGCGTGGAACGCGTGGATCGAGCTCCAGCTTTCGTCGCAGCCGCAGAACTTGAGCGTCGATCGCCCGGTCATAAATATCGTCGTGCACGCGCGTCGCCTGCAGCAACTGCTCGCGCGTCAAGGGTCGCTGAGGCGCCTCGAGAAATGCCAGGAGCAAGGCGTACTCCACCTTGCTCAGTCGGATAGTCGCACCGTTGGGATCGACGAGCTTTCTATGGCGGCGTTCGAGCTGCCACCCAGCAAATCTGTAGCCGCCGCCTTCGGACCCGCGAGCCCGCGCGGCTCGTCCCATCTCCTGCCGACGCAATATTGCACGCATTCGCGCGAGCAGCTCTCTAAGGCCGAATGGCTTGACAATGTAGTCGTCCGCTCCGAGCTCCAGTCCGACGACACGATCAATTTCGTCGGAGCGATGCCCCGTCATGATGATGATCGGCACATCAGAATGGGAGCGGATCTCCCGCAATAAATCCAAACCGTCTTCCTGACCAAGCTCCAGATCCAGAAGAATCATGCTCGGCTGCATATCCCTGAGCTGTCGATTGAGCTCAGCTCTATTAGCTGCAGATCGGGCAGGAAAATTCTGATCCGCAAGATAGTCAGCCAACATTTTTCGCACGACTTGGTCATCATCGACAACAACAATATCGCTCATATCCACTCGTGTTTCTAACTTCTCGCTGCGCCAGTTGGCATCAACCGGTTGAGCAGCGGTGCTGACCCAGGAGTCGCTCCTCAAATGCGAGGAACACGAAATTGACTTTCGCTTATGCCAAATAGCTTCGTCGAAGCGTCAGGATCGTTGGCCCAAACGCCGCGCAACACTACGACGATGCAATAGCTGGCTGCTGATGTCGTGAGACAGAGACGCCCTTTCAGTGGGCTGGAAGTGAACACTCGGGCGAAGGCTGCGCGTTACAAGCGTCCAGCTCATGCCCGACGCTGGTCACCCCACCTGTATCCGCACGCCCTTGGCGCCATTGAGCAGCCGCCGCAAATGATAGCTGGCGAGCGGATCACCAGCGTGCGTGCCAACGAGAGCTGCGAAGGCCGGCATGGCGGTGGCGTGATTCTGTTCGAGCTGGGTGAAGGCGCTCGCATCCGCGACGATGCCGATCGCCGCCGCACGAATATTGTGGGGGGCCGATCTAGGCCCGCTGGTTCAACGAATGGGTTGACCTATCCTTTGGGACAGATGGGCAAGCCGAGCGCCATCGCTCGGCCCCGTCACGAAAGAGGCCGCCAATTGAGGCGGCTTTCTGCACGCTGAAGCCAAACAAATGTTTGTCTCACCCTTTTTAGGTTTTACGAAATATCTGTGACGCGATTCGGCCCCGCCGCCAAAAACGGCCGCGTAAAATGTATTAGAAAACAAGCGGTCCGCGCGGAATACCAGGACACGTCACGCGCGTTTCGGCTATCCTGACGGTCTTATTGTCTGGCTCTTGCATATTGTCCCCGCTCCAGAGATTTCCAAGAAAATCAACAGGTCTTGCTCGCCAATGAGCGCTCCATCACAGACGGTCGCGGCGTTCATGCGAAGCAGATCGCATGTCGGATTGTCCTAGCCATCTCACAAGCAGAAGCATGCTTTTCGCCGCCTGTGACCGCGCATCGATCATGCCGCGGCGCCGGCGGACCTTAGGAGATTGAACGTGCGTTGGAATAACTTGACGAAGTGGGCGGCCGCCGCAGGTTTAGCGCTCATTCCGGCAATCCTTCTGAGCGACGGCCTGCGCAATTTCGCTCCGGTCTGGCTCCCCTCCCTCTTCTGCATTCGCCTATCGTTCGATTTGCTGCCTCACTATTTCGTTTTCGACGACCTTCTGGCTCGTATTGGGCTTCGCCGAAAGATCGAGCCGCCAGCCCAGCCCCCCATAAAGGGGGTCCTGCTCGCCAAGCTGCGCGCGGAGTGGCTGAAACCAACGACCAACGAAAAGGCCATGGCGATTACTCTGTTTGCCACTCCGGCCATCTATCACTTGGGACTTTTTATTCTCGGCGTCGAGGGCGGAGCGCTGACGCCGCTCTTCAACAGTTGTCTCGGATTCGGCGGCACGATCGTAGCCGGATATCGCAGACGCCGTCGAAAGCAGCAGGCCGAGCTGAACAAACGCTCGATCGAACTGACAATGACAGGGTCGGATTTCGTTTTGTACCTGAGATCCTTCAACACGGCCAACAAGCTGCGCGTGAGAAACACGATGCCGAGGACTCTGGATCGGCTGCTGGTCGGCATGCACTGGGACATCGAGTATGCCTTTTCCCACGCGTTGGAAAAGACTGCTCCTCTCGTCGCGATCGGAACGAAGGGGAGAAGTCTTGGAGCCGCGAAAATCGAGACGGACGATACGCGATGGGAGGAATTGTTTGCCGATCTGGCGGACAAGGCACGTGCGATCCTTATCATTCCTTCGCTGACTCCCGGCACGCGCCGCGAGATCATGGCAATCGCGGCCTCGGAGTCGTTGCGCCCCAAAACCATCTGG
This sequence comes from Bradyrhizobium sp. SYSU BS000235, assembly GCF_049747295.1. Taxonomy (NCBI): domain Bacteria; kingdom Pseudomonadati; phylum Pseudomonadota; class Alphaproteobacteria; order Hyphomicrobiales; family Nitrobacteraceae; genus Bradyrhizobium; species Bradyrhizobium sp. SYSU BS000235. The sequence goes on along the minus strand of NZ_JBMHJM010000001.1, from coordinate 4,467,520 downwards.
ATCATGCCGCCGACCTACTGGGGCATCGGGGCTGTGATCCGGAAGGTGTTGGGCCGCTCACACAGGAAGACATGGGAAGCCGTTCGAGGCGAACTCTCCCATACGATGGACCTTCCTCCATACCAACGATCCGGCGCGCTTATCTATGCCGGATTTAAGGGCACCGACTGCAAGCAATACAAGGCCGACGATCTGGCTGAAGACCGCTTGCGTCCTTTGATCGAAACAGTGATCGCAACGTCCCGGCTGGAACACGAGGACCGGACTCAAACAATGAGCGCGTTCACTCTCCCGGAAAGATCCATCAGATATCGCCTTGAGGAATGGACTTACAGGCGCTGGCTTTCGGCGTTGGGTACGACATCCGATCGAGTCATCCTGGTTTTGGTTGTCTCTCTCTTCCCCTTTCTGTTGCTCGACTTCTTTGCGATCGCGTTTGGCCTCAAACCGATTGAGATAACGTCTCCCATCATGTCCCCCACCGTTTGGGTCGGCGATGTCATTTTAACAACGAAGGCGTCGCCAGTGCGAGGCGATGTCATCCTGCTTAACGGCAAAGACGCTCCTCCCGGACGATACGGGATCGCGCGCCTCGTTGGCCTTCCTGGAGACCGACTGAAGATTGAGCACGGCACAGTTTACCTCAACGGAACTGCCATCGTTCAGCAACCCGTGGCTGACTTCTTCAAGGGAGAACTAGCTGAATTACTCAAATTTCCGTTCGAATGCCTGCCCGAGGACAATACCTTGCCCGAAGGAATTCACTTTCAGACCCTGACCTGCGGCAAGGATAGATCGTTGGGCCCGGCCACGCTCAAGGCTGGTCAGACTATGACCGAAGTTACCGTAGCGGCCGATAAGTTCTGGGTTATGTATGACCTGCGATCAAATGGATTTGCCCTTCAAATTAATCAAGCTGACGTTGCAGGGAGGGCATCCTTCGTTGCGTACTCAAGGAAGGATACTCATGGGACCATTTTCTCGAGAATCAGATGGGATCGGATCTTTAAAGCGATCTAGGCGGGAAGTGTCTCTGTTCACGGTCGCCCTCAGTCTATATTCGCACGCCGATCGATTACGTTCATATGCGATGGCTGTACAGATCAGTCAACGTGATCAGCGATTAGGTGGACTGTCCATTATCAGCTCGAGCCGATAGCGCCTCCACCCTCACCGCCTCAGCAACACTTCACAAACCATCCCAACGCACAGTGCTGGCTCAGCACTCCCCGGTAACGAATCCAAAATTTTTCTCGCTCAAATTCCTTATCAACAACGGGAAATTTGGGGAGTGCGGATTATGAAAGCAGAAACCATTCTGGCGAACGTTCGGCGGTATCAAGCAATCGCCTCGCTCTATCGGCGAACCGCTGTGTTTCGTCCGAGCCAGAGCTGGTCGTTGCTGAGCCAGGCCAAAGAGTGGGAGCACCGTGCGGTGTCCGAGCTTGAAGATTACTACACCTGCACCGCCTACGTGCAGGCGGCATGATGATCGGTCGTCGGGAGTAAGCTTACTGAATCATTGCGATGTGCAGGTTTCACTCTTGCCATTGCGGGTGAGCGTGGCATCGCGTCCCCTGATCCAGAACTCGACCTTATCATTGGCATAGCGGCCGCCATCTGCCGACATCACTTGCGGCAGGGCGAGCCGGCGTTGTGACCCGCGAAAGGTCAATACCGCATGGCCGGGTGACACGCCGGGCGCCGAGAACTGGGCGTTCAATTTGGTACCGCGGCTGCAGCTATAGCTGGCTTCGGTGGCATGGGCGGTGGCGCTCGTAACCATCGCAGCAATTGCTGCCGCGGCGAGAACCGGGCCGAGTTTCACCGTCAAACGACGCGAGCAATGCGAACTCAAAATCCTCATGGCTATTCCTTTCGCAAATCCGGCGCACACCAATCGCTAACGTTAACACAATGACTATCCTTGGCGAACGCGTATCTGCCAAGAGGGCGGCCGGTAAGAAGGCCGTTTAGAGGCTAATTGGGGCCGCCATGTCCGCCTCGGTTTCAAATCAAGGCGGCACGACGCGGTGAACACGATCTACAATCGTGAGAGTCCTGGTCGGGACCACAACCGCATTGCTCCAGGTTCTACACCGTACATGCATCTCGCATCGGAACGGGCAGCGATTCCCAGATGCGGATCAGTTCGCCGATCGACGCGGCCTGCATCTTGCGCATGACATTGCTGCGGTGGAGCTTCACCGTCACCTCGCTAATGCCGAGATCGAAGGCGATCTGCTTGTTGACGCGGCCGCGCGCCACCTCGCGCAAGACCTGGCGCTCCCGCGGCGTCAATGTCTCCAGCCGCTCGACATTCGATCTCATCGCCAGAGCGTCGGCGCGCTGCGCAAGGTCCCGCTTGATGCCGCCCGTCACAGCATCCAGCAACGTTTGATCGCGGACGGGCTTGGTCAGGAAATCGACCGCGCCGGCCTTCATGGCCTGCACGCTCATCGGAATATCTCCATGGCCGGTCAGGAAGACGATCGGCTTGGGGTTGCCGCTCGTCGTGAGATGGAGTTGCAGGTCGAGGCCGCTCGATCCCGGCATCCGGACATCAAGGATCAGGCAGCCGGGCCTCTCCAGCACGTCTGTCTCGAGCAGTTCTCGTGTCGAAGCGAAGCAGGTGCATTCCATACCGGCCGACTGCATCAGCTCCTGGACCGCCTCGCGCACCGCGGCGTCGTCATCGACAACGATCACAAGCGGCTGGTCGGCCTCGGCTCCAGACCGTTCTTTTCTCGAAGCTGGCTTTCGCAACATTATCGGATCATTGATCATTGTCGCCCCCCACATTGGTGTCGTCCAGCGTATGATCGATAGCCGCGAGCAGATCCTGCCCGCCGAAAGGCTTCATGAAGAAGCCGCTGATGTCTTTACCTGTCGCACGATGCTGATCGCCGATCTCGTGACGGCCGGTCAAAAGAAACACTGGCAGTTTCGGCCGCACCTTCTTGACGATGTCGAGAAGCTCGAAGCCGTCCAGGCCCGGCATGCCGATATCGGTGATAAGACAATCGATACGCGACAAGCCTGCCGTCAGCAGCAATTGAGCGGATGAGAATGTCGAAACAGTGTAGCCGGCCGATTCGAATAGATTCTCCAGGGATTCAAGGACCCTTGGATCGTCGTCGACAACCGCTATGACAGGTTTTCGATTCACGTTTATTCTTCTCCTGTCCGGCGCGAATGGGTCACCGGGATCTGAAGCTTTTCTGCAATCCGCACGAGATCGGCCAGCGACGCCGCCGCCATTTTCTGCATCACGTTCCTGCGGTGGATTTGAAGCGTGACTTCACTGATGCCGAGCTCAGACGCTGCCTGCTTGTTGAGGAGCCCACTGATAACGAGCGGCAGAACCTCGCGTTCACGCGGCGTCAGATCGAGATAACGCTGTTTGAGAATCCCGATATCGGCGCGTTCCGCGTGCGCTTTTCTGTCTTGCGCGGCCGCGGTGCGGATCGCCTGCATGAGAGCCGCATCGCTGAACGGCTTGGTCAGGAAGTCGACGGCGCCATGCCTGATAGCGCGAACTGTCGAAGGGATATCGCCATGCCCGGTGATGAACACGATCGGCGGATGATCTCCTTCCGCGATCTGCTTTTGCAGGTCAAGGCCATTGATATCGGGCAGTTCGACATCGAGGATCAGGCAAGCCGGCCGCTTTGGCTTGTCCGCATCGACGTATTCGCCGGCAGACGCGAACGAAAACGCCGCGATCCCGTGCGACGCCAACAATTCGCCGAGCGCTTCGCGAATGCGGGGATCGTCATCAACGATGAAAACGATAATGTCGTCGTCATCCGTCATGCAGCGTCTTTCGTTCCGATTGGCAATGTAAAGATAAACGTCGCACCGGCCGGTTCGTTCGGCTCCGCCCATAACTTTCCGCCATGCGACTCGATGATCGAGCGGCAGATTGCGAGTCCCATGCCCATCCCATGCTCTTTCGTCGTAAAGAACGGTTCGAAGATCCTGTCAGGATGCTCGATACCTCGGCCGCGATCGCTGATCTCGGCCCGGATCGTCTCCTCGACCCGACGCACACGCACCCGCAGCACCTTATCGCTGGAGAGAGCGTCCATCGCCTCCATGCCGTTACGCATGAGATTGATCAAAACCTGCTGAAGCTGAACGCGATCGGCCGCGACCGGCGACAAGCCGCTCTCGACCTCGAACTCCATCCGAACGGACCGCCGAAGCGCCTCCTCTGCCATCAACTCACGCGCCTCGCTGATGAGGCCATCGAGCAGCGTCGAGATACGCGACTCCACCGATTGCTTGAACAAGGCGCGAATCCGGCTAACCACGTCCGCCGCTGCGTTGGCGTCGCGGATGATGCGCTCGACTGTCTTCTGCGCGCGATCGATATTCGGCGGCTCCGCCGCCAGCCAGCGCTGGCACGCATGCGAATTGGCAACGACGGCAGCCAACGGCTGATTCACTTCATGCGCGATCGAGGCCGAGAGCTCGGCAAGGCTCGCCGCCTGGCTTGCGCGCGCCAGTCGCTCTTGCGACAGACGCAGCGCCTCTTGCGCCCGAACCTCGCCGTCGATGTCCAGGCACATCACATTCCATTGTACGATGGCGCCTTCAGCATTTCGCATCGCCTCGGCGCGCGTCTCAACCCAGCGGTATTCGCCGTCGAAACGCCGGAGCCGATGCCGCCGCGCATACGGCTCGCCGGTCGCAAGACTGTGCGCATACCTCTCCTTGACGCCGGCGACGTCGTCGGGATGCACACCTGCATCGAGCGTCCCGTCCAAACGGGTCTTTCCCGTACCATCCAACGCTTCAAGCTCATAACCGAGGAATTCGCGCAGCTGCTGGCTGCGATAGATCGGCTCGCCATTGGGAGCTGCGCAATCGATCATGGCTGGAAGCGTTTCGACAAGCTGGCGAAGCGATCGTTCGCTCTGCCGCAACGCTTCATGCGCGCGCACCTGATCGTCGATGTCGATGGAAACCTGGTACCAGTGCATGATCGTTCCATCGCGATCGCGCAGAGGCTCACAGCGCCCCTCTATCCAGCGGTAATTGCCGTCTTTCCAACGCCGGCGATATCGCATCAAGAAGGGCTCGCCAGTTTTGAGGCAGTTGTGTGAGATACGCAGCACCTCAGGAGCATCTTCAGGATGGACCAGCTCTTGCGCCACTCTGGCGGTATCTTCGAAATTCGCGGTGGAAAGGCCTAGCTCTTCCAAAGACCGCTTGTTGACGTAGGCCAGCTTACCGGCAGGCGTCCAACTCCAGACGTGGATTGGCAAGGCGTCGACAAGCTGCGACAGCTCCTGTTCTCGTTTCCGCAAAGCCTCCAGCGCGCGCACCTCATCTTCGATGTCGATTCCAACAATATACCATTGCACTATCGCACCATCCGCATCACGCAATGGCTGCGCACGGGCCTCTGACCAAGTATAAACGCCGCGCTTGTCGAGCCGGCGAAACCGGTTCACGAAAGGTGTTCCGGTCGCAAAACCATTTAATGCCCTTGGGAGCATGACCGGGAGATCTTCGGGGTGCGCCAGATACCGGGCCAGCGCCTCAAAGTCTTGGATGTGCGCCGGCGCCGAACCGACCTGTTCCAGATATCGCTTGCTGGCGGAGGTAATTCTGGTCGAAGGATCAAAGCTCAGAATGTTGACAGGTACAGCGTCGATCAGTTGCTGAAGCTCGCGCGTCCTGTTACGCAACGCTTCTTCCGTGGCTAGTTGATCATCGATGTCGACGTTGGCGCCATACCACTGAATGATGTCTCCGCTCTCGTTGCGAAGCGGTTCGGCACGCCCTTCTTGCCAGCGATACACGCCATCTTTCCGGCGATTGCGGAATCTCAAGGCGAATGTTTCGCCGGTTCGGAAGGAATGGCTCAACGCCCCGTGCAGCGCATCTCTGTCGTCCGGATGAACGAGGTCCCCGATTGCTCCCCGTAAACCGCCTTCGGCGTCGAAGTCATCCAACGCCATGCCGGTGTAGTTTATCATGGTCTTGCTGATGTACGACGGCTCTCCGGTAGGCGTCACACACCAGATCTGCATCGGAACCGTGTCGACAAGCTGCTGAAGTTGCCGCTCGCTCTGCCGCAGCGATTCTTCAGCGAGCATCTGCGCGTCGATGTCGAGACAGACGCCGTACCATTGCACGATCTCACCTTCGGCATTGCGCATCGGCTCGGCCCGCGCATCGACCCAGTGATACACGCCGTCCGAACGGCGAAGGCGATGCCTCAACCCATAGGGCTCGCCTGTCGCGATCCCCCGGTGAACCGCGCTATGGACAGCAATCGCATCATCCGGATGTATGATGGTCTTGACCACCGCCTCGAACCTGTCCGCTTCGGTGGCGCTCAATTTTTCAAGAGACTCGCCGGTATATTCGACCATCCGCTTATTGAAGTAGACCGGGTTGCCCTGCGGCGACAGGCACCAGATCAGCACCGGAACCGTGTCGGTCAATTGCTGTAGCGCGCGTTCGTTCGCGCGTAGCGCAGCTTCAGCCGTCTTCAGTTCATCAATGTCGATCGTGGTGCCGTACCAGCCGACGACGCGGCCGTCGCGATCCCGTGCCGGCAAGCCGAAGCTCCGGAACCAGTGATAGGCGCCGTCGGCACGCCACATGCGATGCTCACAGACGTAGTTTTCGCCCGTGCGCAGGCTACGCCGCCACGTTGCGTGAAGCCGATCGAGGTCATCCGGGTGAACGACGTTGCGAAGCCCGAATTCATCATCCGTCGTGGCGACGAGATCCTCCTTGGGCAGTCCTGTGAATGCTCTCGGACTGCGGCTCATATAGAGGAACTTGCCGTCCGCATCAGCAAACCATGCCATGGCCGGCATGCTCTCGATAATACGCAAGGCCTGTTCAGCTTTGCTGTTCTCCCTGTTGACGCGCTTCTGCCCTTGCCACGCACCGATGGCGATCATCGCGACACCAAAGACGGCCGCAATCGCCGCCAGCAGACCGGATGATTCGTCGACCAGCCGCATCAGAACAAGCCCGATGCCGCAGCCTGCCAGCGCGAAGCCGAAGCGTTCAAACAAAGGCATTGCTTTCATCATTCGGCTGCTCCTGGCGTCGAAAGCGCGATGCCTCGGCAACCGGCCGCCATCAGCCTGGCAACGCGTCCCACATCAGGGATTTCGTCTGGAGCGTAGCAATGGCGGGGCCTCGCGGCATCTCATGGAAATCCATGATAGGCAACCCAACCGGATCATGGAAGCAATGCCTGACATGTCGCCGCCGTGACACTCCCTGGCCGAGGCTCAGGGCCCGGCGACCCGCGGTCGATGCAACTATCCTGCGGCATAGTGTCGACGTCTCGAAAAATTCTGCATTTTGTCCCTGCATCACATACGGCACTTGAACGGCTTGAATAAGGCCGCGAAGGCGCACGCGGCAGCTTAGGGGACGTCATGCATAGCAAGGTCGACAATCGATCGAAGCATTCGAAACTGTCGCCCATGAACATCCTGACCGCCCTCGGCGATAAATTCGAGGCCCGCCGGCCGCTCTTCTAAAAACCCCGCAAGACCACACACGCCAGCCAATGCGACCAGACCTGCTCTCGGGAGAGGGTGTCCATGAGCCAGCCCTGCTTGTGCGATTTTTCCGACGACGCTCCTCCTGAAATGGCTGAAGCGCGCGAGGACAGCGGACCGGCTGCCGACCAGCAGCCCACTGAGGTCATGTCACGTCTTCTCAGGACCAAGCCGATTCACATGGCTTTGGACCCGTCAGGCGGCGCCATCACCCATTGGCAACATGATCCCGTGCACGACGTTGTCGCGCCCATGGTTGACCATGTCATCATGACCTTCCCCACCGGCTCACAGCGGTTCGAACGGCGCACGGGACGATCGCTCGTGACAGGAACGGCGCGCCCCGGAGTTATGACAATCGTTCCGACCGGATCGAGCTCCCGATGGGATATTCCCGAGCCTCTGAATTGCATTCAACTCTATCTTCCGCAAGCAACGCTCCAGCGCGTTGCCAACGAAGCCGACATCTCCGCTCCAGGTGATCTGATGGAGCGGACGGCGCATTCCGACCCGATTACGTCCCGCTTGCTGATGAGCGCGGCCGATGTTCTGGACGGCAATGCGGCGCTCGATGCCCTGTTCAGGCAGCAAATTACAGATCTTCTGGCGATCCGACTTCTCTCTGCGCATACCGGCATGCCCCCTGCATACCGTCCGGCTCAGGGCGGCCTGGCGCCGTCGGTGTTGTGCCGGACCATCGAGCGATTGCGGTCGGACGCCGATGCGGACGTTTCTCTCGCGGCGCTCGCGGCTGATGCGGGACTGTCGCGCTTCCATTTCTGTCGCGCGTTCAAGGAAAGCACGGGGCTTTCACCCCATAACTGGCTGCGTCAGCACCGACTCGAACAGGCGATGACTCTGCTGCGCGACCCTCATAATTCGGTCGCGATGGTCGCCGTATCACTTGGTTATACCTCGCAAACGGCATTTGCCGCCGCATTCCGGCGGCTGACCGGGGAAACGCCGAGCGATTGGCGGCGGCATAAGCTCTGATCTCAATCCCGCTTCAACCGCGTCATTTCGCCTCAGTTCGCTTATAATCGGCACTACTATCCCCTCGTACACTGGCGAAAAATCCCGCAGTTTCCCGCGCGCAACACGCAAGGCGCGGGGAAGTATCGATGAGCAAACCTTGTCTCTCCGATTTTTCTCAAGACTCTCCGGCTGAGATCACCAGCCCATCCCAGAATGAGACGCAGGTTGGCACCCAGCAACCTGCGAACGAGATGTCACGCGTTCTCAGGACCACGCCGGTTCACCTGGCAGCAGATCCGTCCGGCGGCGCCATCGCCCACTGGCATCACGACGCGTTACATGACGTCGTCGAGCCGATGACCGATCACGTCATCATGGCTTACAACGGCTCGATCCAGCGCATGGAGCGGCGGTCAGGACGATCGGTCGAGACCGGAACGTTTCGTCCCGGGGTCGTGGTCATCATTCCGGCCGGAGCAAGCTCCCGGTGGGATATTCCAAAACCTGTTGATGTCGTTCAGCTCTATCTTCCTCACACGACGCTGAAGCGCGTTGCCGATGAAGCCTCGACCGCCGGACCGATTGATCTCCTGGAGCGAACGGCGCAGCCCGATCCCATCACATCGCGATTACTCTTGAGCGCGGCCGATGTCCTGGAAGGCAACGGAGCCCTGGATGCCCTGTTCAGGCAACAGCTGACCGACCTCCTGGCGATGCGCCTGCTGGCTGCACATTCCGGCAAGCCACAGGCCTACCAACCGACGCTCGGCGGGCTGTCGCCATCGGTCCTGCGCGGGGCTATCGAGCGGTTGCGGTCCGACAGCGACGCGGACGTTTCTCTCGCGACACTCGCATCCGATTCCGGGTTATCGCGTTTCCATTTCTGCCGTGCTTTCAAGGAAAGCACGGGGCTTTCACCCCACAACTGGCTGCGCCGCTACCGGCTCGAGCAGGCCATGAACATGCTGCGCGACCGCAAGAATTCAGTCGCGGACGTCGCCGCAGCCCTTGGTTACGCCTCACAAACGGCTTTTGCCGCCGCATTCCGCAAGCTAACCGGAGAGAGGCCGAGCGATTGGCGGCGGCATGCCCTCTAATCACAATCCCGCTTCAAGCGCGTCATTTTGCCTCGTTCGACGAACAACTAATGCCGCCTGACCCACGGCTGCCTCAAAAGCTATCCACTCGTACAGTATCGAGCTTGCGGAAAATTTCGCAATTTCCGGAGCATCACGTACGGCGCGGGAAAGTATCATGAGCAAACCTTGTCTCTGCGATTTTTCTCAAGACTCTCCGGCTGAGGTCACCAACCCATCTCAGGATGGAACGCCGGCTGCTACCCAGCAACCAGCGAACGAGATGTCACGCGTTCTCAGGACCGCGCCGCTTCACATGGCTAAAGACCCTTCCGGTGGCGCTATCGCCCACTGGAATCACGGCGCGCTGCATGATGTCGTCGAGCCGATGACTGATCACGTCATCATGACTTATATCGACACCGTGCAGCGGCTGGAGCGGCGCAACGGCAAATCGCTGGCAAGCGGCACCGCGCGCAGCGGTGTCGTGACGATCATTCCCGCCGGCTCCAGCGCGCGATGGGACATCAATGGGTCCGTCAATGTCGTCCAGCTTTTTCTTCCTCATGGCACACTGGAGCGCGTTGCAAGTGAGGCCGGCAAAGGCGGATTGATCAATCTTTCCGAGCGCACGGGACATCCCGATTCGGTGACAGCGCGCCTGCTCGTAAGCGCAGCGGACGTTATCGACGGGAATGAAACGCTCGATACCCTATTCAGGCAGCAGCTGACCGACCTCCTGGCGACACGGCTTCTCTCTGCCCATACCGGCCTGCTCCCTTCCTACCAACCGGCGCACGGCGGCCTGTCTCCATCGGTGTTGCGCCGGGCTATCGAGCGATTGCGGTCCGACAGCGACGCTGATGTTTCTCTCGCGACACTCGCATCCGATTCCGGTTTATCGCGTTTCCATTTCTGCCGTGCTTTCAAGGACAGCACTGGGCTTTCACCCCATAACTGGCTGCGCCGCTATCGGCTCGAACAGGCCATGAACATGCTGCGCGACCAGAAGAATTCGGTCGCGGACGTCGCCGCAGCCCTCGGTTACGCCTCACAGACGGCATTTGCCGCCGCATTCCGGAAGCTGACCGGAGAGACGCCGAGCGATTGGCGACGGCGCATTAGTTAACCGCAATCTCTCTTCAAGCACGTCAATCGCTCTGGCGCAGCCTCAGACCCGTTTCGCTAAACCATGACTGCGTCCACGCCTATGACGACAGAGACGAAAGTATGGTTTGCAGTAAATCGATCGGGCGCCGCCCCATCTTGACGGAAAGTCCTCGTGACCACGACCGCATACGCGATTGGGCATGGGCATGACTGAGTCTAGAAAACTCGCCGTGATACTCGCGACAGACGTCGTCGGGTTCAGTCGGCTGACCGGAGCGGACGAGGATCGCACGCTGGCCAGGCTACGCGCACTTCGAAGCGACCTGATTGATCCGACGATCGCCGTCCATAAGGGACGGGTCGTGAAGTGGACCGGCGACGGCACCATTGTGGAATTTCGAAGTGTCGTCGAAGCCGTCCGCTGCGGAATCGAGATTCAGAGTTCGATGACCGAGCGCAACGCCGGCTTGCCGCCGGAGCGGCGCATTGAGCTTCGCATCGGCATTCATCTCGGCGATGTCGTTGAGGAAAGCGATGGCGACCTGATGGGCGACGGCGTCAATATCGCCGCGCGTCTTGAGGGCGTTGCTCAACCTGGAGCTATATGTCTTTCAGAAGACGCTTACCGGCAGGTGAAGTCGCGACTCGATCTTGCAATCAGCGATCTTGGTGAAACCAAACTCAAGAACATCGCCGAGCCGATGCGCATCTATTCGCTTCAGTTTGGAGGTGCGCCTGCAGGTACGACTGCGTTCAGAGGAACTTCCACACCTGCTGCGCCTGGGTTGTCATTGCCTAACAAGCCATCGATTGCAGTCCTCCCGTTTCAAAATATGAGTGGCGATCCTGAACAGGAGTACTTTGCCGATGGAATAGTCGAAGACATCATCACCGCACTGTCGAGATTCCGTCAGCTTTTTGTGATCGCGCGCAATTCGTCGTTCGTCTACAAAGGGCAAGCTGTAGATGTGGAGCAAGTAAGCCGCGACTTGGGTGTGCGCTACGTCCTCGAGGGAAGTGTGCGCAAGGCGGCGAACCGCATTCGAATAACGGCGCAGCTTATCGATGCCTCAACAAGAGGACATCTCTGGGCAGAGCGCTTTGACGGCGAACTGGAGGATATCTTCGATCTACAGGACCAGGTCACGGCGCGCGTCGTGGGTGAAATCGCACCGAAGCTGGAGCAAGCCGAGATTGAGCGCGCAAAGAGCAAGCCGACCGAAAGCCTCGACGCCTACGACTACTATCTGCGTGGACGGGCAAGCTTGAATCGGGGGACCAGGGACGCGACCGATGAGGCACTGAGCCAATTCTATCAGGCGCTACAGATTGATCCGAATTTTGCGTCAGCTTACGCGATGGCGGCATGGTGTCATTTCTGGCGCAAAGTTAACAGTTGGATGACTGATCGACGACAAGAGATGGCCGAAGGAGCTCGATTGGCTCGTCGAGCCGTCGAACTGGGCGAGGACGATGCCGTCGCGCTCACGCGAAGCGGCCATGCGCTCGGCCACCTCGCTGGCGACCTTGATGGCAGCGTTGCCCTGACCGACAAGGCGCTCGTGCTCAATCCAAATCTGGCGTCTGCCTGGTTTCTCGGCGGCTTCCTGAGAGTTTGGAACGGCGCCTCCGACGACGCTGCGGAATACTTCGAACGCGCGATGCGTTTGAGTCCCCTCGACCCCGAGATGTATCGAATGCAGGCGGGAATGGCGATGGCGCATCTGTTTGCAGGACGCTTCGATACTGCGTCCTCTTTGGCGGAGAAAGCCTTCAGGCATTTGCCCGGCTTCCTGATGGTCGTCGGCGTCCTCGCCGCGAGCCATGCGCTTGCTGGCCGTCAGGACGACGCCCACCGGGCGATGAATCATTTTCGCCAGCTCGACCCCACCCTGCGCCTCCGCAATCTTGCGGATTGGCTCCCAATCCGCCGACCGAAGGATCTCGCGACGCTGGCCGATGGTCTTCGAAAGGCCGGACTCCCAGATTGAGCTGCGAAGTCTGCCAACAGCAGGCACCGTCGCAAGACTCTCAGTGGATCTCGAAGCGAGCATGCTCGATTCGTCCGTAACGGCGGCGAGGACGGGAAGAACCACCCCCGTAAATAGATTGAGTTTCGCTTTGCTGAGCGGCTGCATTTCCATTCTCGCCATGCATTCAAGGAAAGCACCGGCCTTTCGCCGCATAACCGACTGCGCTGTATCCGCTTGAACAAGCGAGGATCATGCTGCGCGATCCCAACAATTCGATCGCGACGGTCGCAGCAAGCCTTCGTCATGATTCGCAGACAACATCTGCCGCATTGCGAAAGCCGGCCGCCCCCTGAGCGATTGGCGGCGTCGCCTTCGTTAACCGCAATTTCTCTTCAATGGCGTCAATCGCTCTGGCGCAGCCGCCGGCCTGTTTCGCTAAACCATCATTGTGCCCATGCCAATGACCTACGGAGACAGAGGATGGTCTGGAACAACTCCATCAGGCTGATTGCGAGGCGATCGAAACGGAGCGCGCTCATAACAGCTTTCATGTACGCGATTTCAGCAACTGTCCGTTTCACTTCGGCGACCGGCGATGAAGCAAATATTCCGACCTATTCCACACAAAGGATTGATGCCATGACCTCCATCACCACTAAAGACGGCGTTCATTTATTTTATAAAGACTGGGGCCCCAAGTCGGCTCAGCCGATCGTCTTTCATCACGGCTGGCCGCTCAGCGGCGACGACTGGGACAACCAGATGCTCTACTTTCTCGGCAAAGGCTATCGTGTGATCGCCCATGATCGCCGCGGCCATGGCCGGTCAACCCAGGTCAGCGACGGTCACGACATGGATCACTACGCTGCCGACGTCGCCGCGATGACCGAGCATCTCGATCTTCGGAACGCGATTCACGTCGGCCATTCCACCGGTGGCGGCGAAGCTGCGCGTTATGTCGCACGTCACGGAAAGGGCCGCGTCGCCAAGCTGGTCCTGATTTCTGCTGTACCGCCTTTGATGCTGAAGACGGCTGCAAATCCCGGTGGCTTGCCCATCGAAGCATTCGACGGCCTGCGCGGCGAACTCGCTTCCAACCGCTCGCAATTCTACTTCGATTTCGCGAGCGGCCCCTTCTTTGGCTTCAACCGGCCGGGCGGCAAGTCATCGCAGGCCGTCATCTGGAATTGGTGGCGCCAGGGCATGATGGGCGGCGCGAAGGCGCACTACGAGTGCATCAAGGCGTTTTCGCAAACGGACTTTACCGAAGACCTGAAGAGCATCGCCGTGCCTACACTGGTGCTACATGGCGATGACGACCAGATCGTTCCTATCGGCGCCTCGGCACCGCTGTCGGCGAAGCTTCTGCAAAACAGCACGCTCAAGATCTACGAGAAACTACCGCACGGCATCTGCACGACCCATGCGGACATCGTCAACTCAGATATCCTGACTTTCATCACAGCCTGAGCGACGTCCGCTTCACCAATCCGCTTCGTCACTGATCATCAAGTGCCTCGCCACTCATCAGGAGCGGCAACGGTGACGTGCGGCCTTTTGAAACTACAAACCCATGGAGAATGACATGAGACTCGTTATTGTAGGTGCCGGTTTCGCCGGGATGTATGCGGCCCTTTCCGCCGCCCGCCTGCGCGACATCGAAGGCGTGTCGCCGGAAGAACTCGAAATCGCGCTGGTCTCTCCCGAGCCGACGCTGGTGATCCGCCCGCGGCTTTATGAACCGAAGCCCGAGACCCTGACAGCACCGTTGAAGGACGTGCTTGACGCGGTCAACGTCGTCTACGTGCAAGGCAGCGTCGAGGACATCGACACCAAGGCGCGTTCAGTGGGGGTCATCAACCCCAAGGGCGAGCGCAAGTCCCTCACTTATCATCGCCTGGTGATCGCGACGGGCAGCCGGCTGTTCCGTCCGAACATTCCGGGCCTCGCGGAATACGGCTTCAGCGTCGACAGTCTCGATGATGCCATCGCCCTCGACCGCCATCTACACAAGCTTGCGACGATGCCCGCCTCAAGCGCCCGCGATACGTTCGTCGTGGCGGGAGCCGGATTCACCGGCATTGAAGCGGCCACCGAACTGCCTTCGCGCCTGCGAACGATTTTCGGCAAGAACGCCAACCCGCGCGTCATCATCGTCGACCGCAACAGCGCCGTCGCCCCGGACATGGGTGAAGGTCCTCGCCCCATCATCGAGGAGGCCCTGCGCAAGCTCGGCGTGGAGACGCGGCTCAGTGCAGGTGTCGCATCGCTGGACAAGTCCGGCATCACGCTGAGCACCGGCGAGCGTATCGACGCCATGACGGTGATCTGGGCGGCAGGCATTCGCGCCAATCCACTGACGACGAAAATTCCAGCCGAGCGTGACAATTTCGACCGGCTGCTCGTCGACAACAGCCTGCGCGTAGCTTCAGTGCCCGGCGTCTTCGCCACCGGCGACGCAGCTCGCGCCGCATGCGATGACATGGGTAACTACGCACTGATGTCGTGCCAGCATGCCACCCGCATGGGCGCCTTCGCCGGCAACAACGCTGCTGCCGAGCTGCTCGGCGTGTCGACGCGGCCCTATCACCAGAAGGCCTACGTCACCTGTCTCGATCTCGGCGAAGCCGGTGCGCTCTTCACCCGCGGCTGGGACCGCAAGGTGGAGATGGTCGGCGACGTTGCGAAGAAGACCAAGCAGGAGATCAACACGGTGTGGATCTATCCGCCGAAGGCCGAGCGCGCCGCAGCGCTCGCCTCCGCCGATCCGGAGCGTGTGACCGACCTGTAAACGCTTTGCGCGACGCGAGCTGCGTCCCGCACAGGAGCGCAGCTCCCACTTCCCTTCGAGATTTGCAACTCCTCGCATCCCGCTCCATGACGCGAGGTGATGCGCCCCGGCGTTTGCCCCCTCAACGCCCGGCACGCAACGACGGCCGGCCCTTCCCCTCGGGGCCGGCCGTCGTGTTTTATGCAGTCAGGAAACGAGCAATGCGGCCGCGTGATTAAGAACGGCTTTGGATCTAACTGCGTCAGAACACAAGCGATGACCATCTGTCATCTGCGCAATTGACCCGGCCAACGGCCCTGCTATCCTAGGTTGAATACAAGCTCATTTACCTGTCTGGGGGAATCTTATGGCTAAGACTCCTGGTGTCGCTGAGCATGGTGAGCCGACGAACCCACCTCTTTCACCAAATTTCATTCTTGCAGGCGCGGCTTTTGGCTTCGCTTTGATCCTTATTGGAATTGGACTTCTCTCGATTGGACGCGGATCGCTGCTATCAGCCTTGATGACATGCGTCGGACTCGGATTGGTTCTGGCATCGTTCGGATCGAATGCAAAAGGTACATGGGCAGGATGGAGCGTGACAGGCGCCGGAGCGATCGCGATCGCTTTATTTCTTGTCCTGCAACACTATCAGCCACCTCCGCCCGCTTATAAGAAAGGTCAGCTTCGCGGCGACCTTTCAAAAATTGCTGACGTTCGCATTGTCGATGAACAGCCGATGTACGGATATCGCGATCGAACAACCTCCTCTATTCGCTTTGTTTTGCTGGACAAAAAGCTCAAGAGCAGCCGGCTCAGTCTTCAGGTCGACACGACGGAGAAGGGCGAAGGACGCGAATTCTTCGAATTAACCGGCGACGCGGACCTTATTCAGAAGCGCTATCTTTCCGAGACGGCCGACGGTGATAAGCAGATTCAGTGGACCTTCGATTACGGCAACAGGGTCGTCAAAGATGGCCACGATGTCATTTTCTCCGAACGCGACAGCTTGGAAGGGGCGCTGAATTCAACTCAGCATGCCGGCATTTTGAACCCGCTCTTGAATGGCAGCTTCTTTCTATCCGTCGCTCGCGCGCAGAGTAGCGGTACAGCTCAGCCGGCTGATGTGAACGACCTCATAGAGAAGTTGAAAAGTGACGATGCGTCCGAGCGCCGGAATGCACGCGACACGTTATCGACGCAGGACTACGCAACGATCGGTCCAATGATGGATGCCTTTAGAATCAATTCATCCAACTACCGAGTCCGGCTTGGCGTACTCTATTCGCTTGACGCAATGATCCGACGCTCTCCGGATCAAAGAACGGAAATTTCGGCTGCGTTGAAAACCGAAGATTTTCCATTGTTAGTGGCAGCGGCCTCGGACGATGACAGAACAATTCGCATGCAAGCGGCGAACTTCCTCTATCTTTTGCAGGACCCTCGCGCGGTCCCTTCAAGCATTGAAGCGGCGCGAGATGCTTCCGATAACAGCAAAGCGACCAATCAAATTCTTATCATTCAACAGTCGACTCAGCAGCTCCCCGCAGACGCCAAGGCAGGCGTCCTCAATCAACTGACCCGCGGCCAAGTTAACAACGATCTCGTTGGTCAATCGGGATGGGCAAGAAAGAAATTGGGATTTTAGCAGGTGGCCGTTCATACGAGTGACGCGTCGGCTGTCATTATTTCATGAGGATGCGGGCGACGAAACCATCTGATTGAACACCCGCCTTGCGCCATTAGCCGACGTTTGCGCCATCTGCTTTTGCCTCCGTGCAAACCCAATCCTTGAACGCCGCGATGCCGGGATCGCTGTCGGCTTTTGGCCGGTGGACGAGATAGTAGGCAAGCTCGCAGTCGACCGCCTCGCCGAAAGGCCGAACGAGGCGCCCCGCCGCCAAATCCAGGGCAACCAACGTCGTCCGGCCCAAGGCCACACCGCTGCCGTTGATCGCCGCCTGGTAGGCCGCGGCGGAGTCGTTGATCTGCAACCCGCGCTCGCAGTTCATATCGGGAAAGCCAGCCGCTTGCAGCCATGTACGCCACGTCGGGAATGTGCTTTCCGACGTCATCGAGCGATCATGAATGAGGGTGTGGTGCTTCAGGTCCTGCGGACCCCGCAGCGGGTTTGCGCCGTCGCGCAAGGCCGGGCTGCACACCGGAAAGAACGCGTCGCGCAATAAGAAAATGGATTCGAGGCCAGACCAGCGGCCACCACCGTAACGAATGCCGACGTCCATTCGCTCGGCAGCGAAGTCGACCAGCCGGCCGCTGGTATCGATCCGCAGGTCGTATAAGGGATGAGCGGTCGCAAAGCGCTCAACGCGGGGCAACAGCCATTTGTCGGCAAAGGCCGGGGGCACTGTGAGACTGAGCGTGACTTGCTCCCGCGACGCCTTCAGGCGCTCGAAGGCGACGGTCAAATGATCGAAGCCAGCCTGGAGTTCAGGCAAGACGGCGAGCGCTGCCTCGGTCAGCACCAGTCGCGCGGGACCAGCCGGTGACCGGTGAAAAAGCTCGACGCCAACGATCGCTTCCAGGCCACGCACGAGGCTTCCCACCGCCGCCGGCGTCACGTTCAGTTCGTCTGCCGCAGCGACGTAGCTTAGGTGGCGCGCTGCGGCTTCAAAAGCGCGAAGCGCGTTTAAGTGATTGGGCGCTCTCATGAATTTCCACGCAAGTTTTTCTACGCCGCCAGCCAAGATCATCTCTGTTGTGGCCGCGCCGGTCAACGATCATGGTGCTGCTCACGGATCGCGCGCTCCGGTTACGAACCCAACCTTCGGACCAGGAGAAGATCATGAAACTGTCGAATAAAATCGTTGTCGTCACAGGTGGAACCTCCGGCATCGGCCTCGAGGCAGCCAAATTGTTTCGAGAAGAAGGTGCCACCGTTATCATCGTCGGGCAAAATACGGCGCGATTGCAGGCGGCCGCAAATCAACTCGGCGACATCGTAATCGCGCTGCGTGGCGATGTGAGCAAGCCCGCCGAGGTTGAAAGCATCGTCAATCAAATCCGCGAAAAGTTCGGCCGTATCGACGTCCTGTTCGCCAATGCCGGGATGGGCCTGGCTTCGCCCTTGGAGGCCGTCACCGAGGATCAAATCGACACGCAGTTCGACGTGAATTTCAAGGGCGTCTTCTTCACTGTGCAAAAAGCGGCTCCTTTGTTGGCCAAAGGCGGCAGCATCGTTGTGACGACATCGTTCTTGAACGAAGTCGGCGCACCCGGCCTTTCCATTCTCTCCGCCACGAAGGCGGCCGTTCGTTCGCTGGTGCGGTCATTGGGCGCAGAACTTGCACCGCAGGGCATTCGCGTGAATGCAGTAAGTCCCGGGCCGATCAGCACGCCGTTCCACGGCAAGCTCGGCCTGTCCGAGCAACAGCTGAACGAAGCGGCCTCGACCATCGAGGATCAGGTTCCGCTGCATCGTTTCGGAGAGGCCCGGGAAATTGCCAAGGCGGCTCTCTTTCTCGCGAGCGACGATGCCTCCTTCATGACCGGATCGGAACTGGTCGTCGATGGCGGGATCTCGCAACTTTGATTGTCTCGGTACAACGCAACAACGGCGGCCAGGGAGCGGCCGCCGTTGTCGTTCTCAACCAACCGCTGGAGTAAGTGGCGAAGTCCCTACCTCACCCCTCGCCTTTCGCGGCTTTGCCCCCATACAGGAATCCGAGCAGAGCAATGAGCAATCCGGCCAGCAGCATCGGAATTCCGGCCACGTAGAGAATATTCTGCGGGCTGAGGTGATACGCGAGCAAAGCGCCGATCAGCAGCGGGCCACCGATGCCGCCAAGCCGGCCGACGCCGAGCGCCCAGCCCACGCCGGTGGATCTGATCGACGTCGGATAATAAATCGCCGCCAGCGCGATGACGCTCTTCTGTCCGCCGCTGATGCAAAAGCCGGCGCAGAATGCAGCCGTGACCATCATCCAGCTCGGCTTGTCGATCGAATAACCGAACAGCAGAACGAACACGACGCCGGCGAGATAGACCGTTGCCAACGAGCCATAAGGCCCGATGCGATCCATCGCGGGGCCAATGGCGAACGCGGCGACGATACCGCCGACGGTTGTCATGGTCGTGGCAAGCGCCACCATGCCGAGAGGATGGCCGACATTGGTCAGCATCGACGGCAGCCAGCTCTGCAGGGCGTAGAACTCGGCCAGGTTGAGCATGAAGACGACCCAGATCACCAGCGTTCCAGCCGCGCGCCCGGAGGAGAACAGGCTTCCCACCGCGCTGCGCTTCTCGGCCACGTCCGTGACGAACTGCGACGGCCCCTGCACCGGCAACGCGCCGTCCACACGACGCACCACGCGCCAGACGTCATCCGGCTTGGCCTTTGTGCGGATCAGGAAGTCCATCGACTCCGGCAAGAACATCAGCGCCAGGATCCCGACGACCATGGGCGCAGCGGCGCCGATCCACAGCATCGACCGCCAGCCATATGCAGGGATTGCCCAGGCCGCGACCGCACCGGCCGCGACGAAGCCGAGCGAAAATCCGCAATAGATCGCCAGCACGAAGGTCGCGCGCAAACGCGCGGGGCTGAACTCGGTCGTCAATGCGATAGCGCTCGGCACCACTGAGCCAAGCGCGATGCCCGTGATGAAGCGCAACACCATCAATTCAGTCACATTGTTCACAAAGACTGTCGCAAACGTCAGCAGCGCGAAAGCAAACGTCGAGATGACCACAAGCTTGCGATGACCGAGACGATCCGACAAAGGAGCGACAAGGAGATAACCGACCATTAACCCGGTCAGCGCCGAGGAAAAAATCGGCCCGAGAAGCTGCCGCGTGAGCCCCCACTCCTTTGCGATCGACGGCGCCATGTAGCTGATGGCCTGGGTATCGAAGCCATCGAGAAACATGACGAGAGCACACAGCAAAACAATTCCATACTGCGTGATGCCGGTGCGACGCGAATTAATGAAGGATGGAACGTCAAAGGCAGCCTCGGTACTACTCATTTCCTCACCTCTGTTGGCCAAATTATTTTGGTCCGACTTGATTTTTTGAACTTTGAAACAGCGCGGCGATCACGTCGCGCTGCAGGCACGGACAACGTGCGGGAATATCAGTCGACGGCTTGCAGAACTTGCACCGGCGTTGTGTCGGACGATCCGCTCGGAATGAACGCATCGGCGTAAAAGTGATCACCCGGCAAGCCGCAACGCGTCTGGAATGCATCGCGCGCGGCTTCGATCATCATCGGATTGCCGCAGGCATAGACGTGCCGATCGGACAGATCAGGCAGATCTTCGAGCACCGCGGCGTGAACCAGCCCCCGGCGGCCTTGCCACCCCGCGTCCGCGTCAGACAGCACCGGGATGAACGTGAACCATGGATAACGCTTCGCCCATTTTGCGCAGGTTTCCGCGAGATAAAGATCGGCCTCGCTGCGTCCGCCCCAATAGAAGCGCACCTCGCGATTGAGCCGCCGCCGGATCATGTCATCGAGCATCGATTTCAACGGTGCGAAGCCGGTCCCGGTGGCGACGAACACGTAACGCGCCTGATCCTCCTCGCGCAGGTGGAAATCGCCGAACGGCACCTCGACCTCGAGCTTGTCATCGAGCTGCAAGGAGGCCAGCACTTTTTCGGAGAACGCGCCGCCAGGCACATGGCGGATGTGCAACTGCACGCCGTCACTCTCCTGCGGCGCATTGGCCATCGAGAAGCTGCGCTCATCGCCGTCCGGCGTGCGGATGCGCAGATACTGTCCGGCCTTGAACTTGGCACGGATACTGGCCGGGAAGCGCAATTGCAGGATCGCGACATCATCGGCCGGTCGGGACATACGGAACACCCGGGCCTGGATTTTCTTCCGCGCCAACGGATCGTGACGCGAGATGCGCCGCGGCCGGATGGTGAGATCGCTCTTGGCGGTGGCCGTACAGAACAGCACTTTACCGGCCGGCCCCGTCATTTCCTTGGAGCGCTGCTTGACATCGCCTTTGCTGAGAAAGCCCTCGCAGGAGGCGCAGACGCCCTTCCTGCAGGAATACGGCATCGTGTAGCCTGCACGCTCGGCCGCAACCAGAATGGTCTCGCCGTCATTGCAGGTGAAGCTGATATCGGCGTCTTCGACCGCGATTGTGTGCGTCATGCCGTTTCCTTGAATTGATTGGCGCCTGCGACGAGCTGGATGCAGCGCAAGACCGGCATGGGATCGGCAATGCCCTTCCCTGCAATGTCGAAGGCACTGCCATGGCCGACGCTCGAAAACATCAGGCCGGCACCGATCGACATCGCCGCCGAATTGCGCCCCGCGAGCAGCTTGATCGGGATATGTCCCTGATCGTGATACATCGCCACGAACGCATCGAAGCCTTGCTGGCCGAGCATCAGATCGGCCCCCACCGGCCCCTCGATATCGAGGCCCTCTGCCTTCAGCCGCGCAACTAACGGCGTAACGATGCGGTCGTCATCATCGCCAAAGAGACCACCCTCGCCTGCGTGGGGATTGATGCCGAAGACGCCGAGCCGGGGACGCGCAATGCCTTGATGTTTCAAGGCGTCGATCGCGGTCCGGATGGCGCGTTCGATCAGCGTCGGCGTGATCCGCTCAAGCGCACCTGCAAGCCGCTCATGCAGAGTCACGTGCACGATGCGCAAGCCGGCGCCGACCAGCATGAGGAACACTTCGTCCTCCGGCACCTTCTTCAGTTGTGCCAGCAGACTTGGATAGCCGGAAAACTTGATACCGGCGGCATTCACATTGGTCTCGGAGTGCGGACACGCCACGATGCTGTGGGCCCGCCCTTGCTTCATCAGGTCGAGCGCCGCCTCGACATAGGCAACGGTGGCGCGGCCGCCTTCGGCGCGACCCTGCCCCGGCGTGAAAGCTGCGGCGTCAAGCGCTGCAACGGGATGATAAAGCAGCACATGTTCACCACCGGCCGCGTGGGTCTGCGTCAGCGTGCGGCCGGGTGCGAATTTGTCCGTGTAGAAGCGGATGACATGTTCATCGCCCACCAGAATCGGGGATGAGCCAGGCTGTGCCTCCGCGCACAGCACCGCGGCCTTCACGGCAATTTCAGGGCCGATGCCATTGGGATCGCCAATGGTCAGCGCGACGGCTTTCGATGTCATAACGGCAGCGCCAGCAGCGTGTCGATCCGTGAACTGTCGCACACCACTGTGCGTTCGTTCAGTTGCGCTGCGCCGTCTACGATCTCATAGGTGTCGAAATAGCGGCCGGTGGCGTAGATCGAGGTGTCGCCATCTTGCAGAATGCGCGCCACCATGAATGGCGTTTCGCTCGTCACCTTTGCGCCATCTTCCGACAGGATCGATGGCAAGCCGAGGATGTGGCGATAGGTCTGCCGCTCATAGATGTTGGCTTCCCGCAGCGCGGAGACGCGATCGGTCAGCATGCCGCGCGAATTGGCGAACACGATGCCAGCCTCGAGCCCGTCGCGGTAGTTCGACGCGGTCGTGATCTTGTAAAGACACGGACCGTGAAACAGGCTCGGCCACTCCTCGAGACGGTCGTCATCGATGCAGCGTGCGTAATCGGCCTGCGCCTTGGTGATGTATTGCAGAGAATTCCCGTACATGGCGCTGTCCTTAGATTCCCATGTTGGCGCGATACGCCTTCCAGAAGCCGCGCACCGACGCCTCGGTCACCCTGCTCTCGCTGCTATTGGCTTCGGCGCCGCCCATTTCGAGCACCGCCTGATCCTCGCTGGCGCCGGCAATGCCGCGCTGCACGAAACCGCCGACGCAGCCATCTTCCATCGAGATATAACCGGCGGGGCCGACCAGATTGGCCTGCTTGAGGCGCGTCAGGCGTTGCTCCGGCGTGTCGTCGGCAAAGCCGAGATACGTCCAGTTCAGATCGGTTTTGTCGACCGCGCGTGGCACGATCTGGCGCACGGCGATGGCGTTCTGGATCTGCTGCAGCACGAAGGTCGGAAACACCGACAGGATCTGCAGCGTACAGCCGTCATTGTATTCGTCGAAGCTTTCCAGCAGGGTCGGATCGGCCAGCTTGTACTCGCTCTCGGAGCGCAGCTGCTGCTTGGCGTAATCGACATCCTTCACCGCCTCGGGATCGATGGCCGAATAGCTGACGTGATGTCCGCCGCTTTCGTCGACGATGATGCCGCCCTTCATCGATAGCCGGTTCAATTCGAACGTCGTGAAGAACAGATGCAGGATGCTCGCGTGGTAAGAGTCCTTGACGTTCTCCATATAGAGCTTCCAGTTGTTCGGAAGCACCTGGGTGAAGCGCCCGAGCACCACAGCCTTGCGGCCGCCGAGCACGCGCTCGATGCGGTTCAGGATCTCTTCCCCGAGATATTCCTCGATCGGCGGCACGTCCTCGGAGAATGAGCCGAAGATCAGGCCGTGAACGATGGCGATGCGCAGCTTGCGCGGCCCGTGCTGCTCCATCTTGAAGCTATCGGGCATGCCGCCCTTGCCCTTGATGCCGTCCTTGAAGGCGACGCCGGTCAGGTTGCCCTGCGGGTCGTAATTCCAGGCGTGGTACACGCAGCTGAAATCCTTGCGATGCTTGCCGCGATTTTCCAGGCAGATCAGCGCGCCGCGATGGGCGCAGCGATTTTCGAATGCGTAGATTTCGTTGTCGGTGTCGCGGGTGACGATCACCGGCGTATCGCCGATGTTTGTGGTGAGAAAATCGCCGGCCTCGGCGAGTTCAACTTCCAGCGCGAGATAGTGCCAGTTCGGGCCCTGGAACAGTTTGCGCTGCTCTTCTGCGTAAACCGACTGATCCTGAAACACCCAGTACGGAACGCGGGTAAGCCCTTCTGGCCAAGGAGCCGGATTCGCTGCTTCTGGCGGCAAAACGATCTTATTCATCGGCGCTCCCTTACGCTTGACTTGAATTCGGATATGTTCGAATATCGAACATGTATCTGATTTTCGAACACTTTGAGCCGTTCTAAATCGGCTGTCAAGGCGAGCTCCGCGCATGACGATCGCAGAATCCAAAGAGAAGAAGCAGGAAGGAATGGCGGGGCTCGCGAAGGGCCTTGCGATTATTGAGGCCTTCTCGGTGCATCCGGTGATGAGTGTCGCGGATGCTGCGCGAGCGTCAGGCGCCACCCGCGCGGCAGCGCGCCGCTGTCTTCTCACCCTGGTCGACTTGAACTACCTGGAATTGTCGGGACGCGACTTCCGCCCGCTGCCACGGCTGCGCCGGTTGGGCGGCATGATGTCCGAGCGCGATAAACTCGCGCATATCGCGCAGCCGCTGCTGGAGCGCGCCCGCGACGAAGTGACGGAATCCATTTCGCTCGCAGTCCTCGACGATGATCAATCGCTGTTCATTGCGCGCGCGCAAGCCGAGCACTACGTCCAGACCGGCGTTCGGGTCGGCGCTACCCTGCCGCTCTATGCTTCCGCGACAGGTCGGGTTCTGCTCAGCCGGCAAACCGATGACGAGATCGCACGGCGGCTGAGCCGTTATCCGATGGTCGCGCGTTCACCACGAACCTTGACCGCGATCGCGGATATTCTGTCCGCCATCAGAACCGCTGCCAAGAACGGCTACGCCATCAGCGATGAGGAGCTTGCGCCGGGCATCAGGGCCATGGCCGTCCCGGTGTTCGGAGCCAACGGCGACATCATTGCCGCCGTCAGCGTGAGCGCGGCATCCGCCCGCGTCAAAGTCAACGATCTGCGCAAGCGCCTGCTGCCTGTGTTGCTCAACTGCGCAAACCAGATCTCGCAGCCGCTGAAGGAGCTGCGCTAAGGCGCAACACCTCTCAGCGGTTTGACCGTCTCACGTCAGCGCAATACCGCCATCGACGGGAATATTGGCACCGGTGACAAAGCTGCTGGCATCGGAGGCCAGGAACAGTGCCGCGCGCGCCAGTTCTTCAGCACGGCCGAGCCGCCCGAGCGGAATGGCTTTTGCCAGTTCTGCATCGAACGAAGCCCTCACCTCTTTGGTTACGCCCATCTTGCCGATGATCGGAGTATCAACCGGTCCCGGACTGAGCACATTGACCCGGATGCCGCGCTCTTTGAATTCCAGCGCCCAGCTTCTTGCAAACGCCTCGATCGCCGCTTTAGTACCGGCATAGACGGCGTGGTTTTCCAGCACTTTCTGACTGGCGATCGAACTGGTGAGGATAATCGATCCGCCATCACGCAACAGCGGCGCGATCTTCTGCACACCGAAGAAGACGCCGCGTGCATTGGTCGCGAACTGCGCGTCGAATTCCTCGACACCGACCTGGCTCGAATGTGTGGTGACGATCATGCCGGCATTGGCGAAATAAATGTCCAGCGCGCCAAGCCGTTCCCGCACCTCCCTCGCAACATGATCATGATGCGCGAGGTCCGCGACATCGCCACGGAGTGCAAGGGCGTTATGGCCGATCTCTGCGACTGCCGCGTCCAGGTTTTCTTGTCGTCGTCCGGTGATGATGACTTGCGCGCCGTTCTCCGCGAACAGCTTTGCCGCCGCGAGCCCGATGCCGCTGTTGCCGCCCGTGACCAGAGCCGTTTTGCCGTTGAGGACACCCATGATGTCTGCCTTTCCTGAATGATCGACAGCCATATACGCTCGACAAATCAGCACATAAGATCGTATTTTGGCATATGATTTGTGCCGGGATGTCTTGAATGACAATCATCTCAGACAAGATGGCGGGATTGGTCGCGTTCGTCGCCACGGTGGAGACGGGCTCTTTCAGTGCGGCCTCCGAACGGCTTGGCACGACGCCCTCCGCCATATCGAAGAGCGTCGCCAGGCTTGAGCAGCGCTTGGGCGCCAAACTGTTTAGACGATCGACACGATCGCTCACCCTGACAGTTGAGGGCACGGCATATTACGAACGCGCAGTGCCTCTGCTTCGCGGCCTGGACGATGCGGAAGACGCCGTCCGCCCCGCGTCCACAGCGCGTGGCAAGTTACGAGTCACGATGCCAAGCGAGGTCGGGCGTTTATTGATGAACGCTCTGACCAACGGCTTCATGTCGCGACATCCCGAGATCCAGTTGGACATCGGAATGACCGATCGCTCCGTTGACCTCATCCGCGAGGGATTTGACCTGGCGTTGCGCGCGGGAAAGCTTTCGGACAGCGACCTCACTGTCCGAACGCTCGGAGAACTGCCGATAGCCTTGGTCGCCTCGCCGGAGCACTTAAAGCGCAACGGAACACCTCGCACGATCGAGGACCTGAGCCGCGCAACGCATGTTCGCTACATGCTCGGCGGCCAACCGTTACCGATCCGATTCATGGACGGCTCGATCGTTGCGCCCGAAGGCCGCCTTGATCTCGACAGCGGCTTTGCGCTGCGGGCGGCGGCGCTTAACGGTGTCGGCATCGCCTACCTTCTGCGCTGCACGGTCGACGCGGACATCAAGGCCAAACGCCTGAAGGTTGTGCTGCCCCAACGCGAGCTTGAGCGCGTGCCCTTGCATTTCCTCCACGCGTTCGGCCGCACACCACCGCTCCGCGCGCGGCTGTTCATGGATTTCGTGGCAACGGAGATTGCGCCGTATCTGGTGTGAACGATGCGGATTCATGAGGAGCGACCCAACTACGCTGAAGACAATCACGCATACACGATCAATCCCGCGAAGCCTTCGTCCATGTGATCCTGATGATGGCAGTGAAAGAGTGTCGGCCCGGGATCGTCGGCCACGAAATCAACTTCGGCCGTTGAGAAGCGCGGCATGTTGAGGGTGTCTTTGATGACGCCGGAGGTCGGCTTGTCGCCGATCTTCGTGATCTCGAAGGAGTGACGGTGCAGATGCACCGGATGGTCGTCGCCGCTGTTATTGTTCAGCAGAAGACGATAACGCTTGCCCTTGGTCACCGCGAACAGAGGATTGGTATCGGGCCAGGATTTACCGTTGATGGTCCAGCGATTGTAGCCGCCGCGTCCGCCCGCAATCTTTTGGAATAAGAGACTGATCGTCTCGTCAGGATCCGGAATTGGCAGCGGAGGCTCGCCGAAGATGGTGTAATCCCATTTGGTATTCGCGGGCGCTGACCACACCGGCTCGCCGCTGCGGTTGGCATATTCGACAACCACGCCCATCCCCATGTTGCGATCTCCGTCATCTGTCGCGCCGAACACCCACACCCCGGGATTGTTCATCTCCACAATGACGTCGGCCCGCTCCGCAACATCGAGCTCCAGCACATCGACGGACGCCGGTGTCGGGACCGGATTGCCGTCGAGCGCCAGCACCTTGAAGCGGTGTCCCGGCAGCGCAAGCGAGATGCCCATGTTGCCGCTGGCGTTGAGCAGGCGAAACAACACGCGCTCCCCTTCCCGCACCCGGATCGGCTCGCCGTGGCCGAGCATGCGATCGCTCAAGGTCGCCGCGCGATACATCACTTCGAGACCGTTATCCGGCGGCGGCCCTTTTTTGATATCCTGCATGCTGACCCAATGGCCGTCCCAGTGATGCGCGGCGAGCAGCACTTCGCGATCGTAGCTGCCGGGATCTCCGGCGGCAGGCTCGACGATAAGAAAGCCAAACTCGCCCGAATAGGTGCTCTTGGTGAGATCGGTCATCGCCATGGCATGGCTGTGATACCAGCGTGTCCCGGTCGGCTTCGGGATGTACGAATAGATCAACGATTTTCCCGGCGCGATGATCGGCGAGCCTTCTTCCGTCGATCCATCCTGCTCCGAGGGAATAAACAGGCCGTGCGAATGGATCAGGTTGGCGTAGCCTGAATCATTAGTCACCTCGATCCGGACAGGCCGGCCCTCCTTCATGCGGAGCACAGGGCCGGGAACGATCCCGTTGTAGGCCGTAGTCTTGATCACCTTACCTGGCGCAATCTCGATGGAGGTCGGCGCGATCCTAATCTTGTGGTCGACCGTCTCCTTCGGCACTGGTTGCGCGCGAACGATGGGGAGCGTTCGCGCAGCCACAACAGACACTGCTCCGGCCTGCGCGCCGCGAAGGAGCCCTCTGCGACTGATGAGAGAATGCGTTCTTTTGTCCGGCTGATCGAGCTCCACCATCGCGCTCCGTCTGCAGCCCTCGCGCTAATCTGCATCAATTGGCGCTGTGCTGACAGACGGACAGAAGAGCTGCACAAACAAAACAATTTGATGTTGAGCTATGACGCTTTATCGGGAACCGGTAATGATAAAGTCCCTGATTGGAAGCTCACATGAACACCGAAGACACCGAGGCCGAGTTGAACGCTGTATCCGACCAGCGCGCCATTCGTCCGAAATCGGCGGCGGAGGTGCTTCTGGTCTTTCTCAAGCTCGGGTTGACCTCCTTCGGCGGCCCGATCGCACACATCGGCTACTTCCGCGAAGAGTTCGTTGTGCGCCGGAAATGGATCGACGAACACGCCTTTGCGGACCTCGTCGGGCTGTGCCAATTCCTGCCGGGCCCTGCCAGCAGCCAGGTCGGGTTTTCGATTGGACTTTCACGTGCCGGTTATCTTGGCGCGTTCGCGGCGTGGGCGGGCTTTACCCTGCCTTCAGCAGCGCTTCTCGTCTTGTTCGCCTTTGGCGCCGGAGCACTGAGCGGCCCGGTTGGCGCAGGATTGCTGCACGGACTGAAGCTGACAGCGGTGGCCATCGTGGCCCAAGCGGTCTGGGGCATGGCGCGCACTCTCACGCCGGATCGAACGCGCGCATCGATCGCGCTGGTGGCAGCTTTGATCCTGCTTTTTAGCACATCGTCGGCGGCTCAGATCGGGGCAATTGTGCTGGGTGGAATTTGTGGTCTCTGGCTCTGTCGCAGCGAGGCCGCGGCGCCGTCCGGACATGTGGATATGCCGGTGTCGCGCAAGGCCGGCCTCGTCGCGCTCGGTGCCTTCTTCGTTTTGTTGGCAGGACTTCCCGTGCTGCGCGGTGTCACCGGATCGTCCGGCATGGCGTTGTTCGACGCCTTCTATCGATCCGGCGCGCTGGTCTTCGGCGGCGGGCACGTGGTGCTGCCGCTGTTGCGCGAAGCCTTCGTCGCGCCTGGCTGGCTCAGCGATGATGCCTTCCTTGCAGGGTATGGCGCTGCTCAGGCCGTACCCGGCCCTCTTTTCACATTTGCAGCCTACCTCGGGACCGTCGTCCAACCGCAGCCGCACGGGCTGGCAGGCGCGGTGTTGGGACTCATCGGCATCTTCCTGCCGGGAATCCTCATCCTGCTTGGCGTTCTGCCATTCTGGGATTCATTCCGACGACGTGCAGGCGCGCAGGCGATGATGCGGGGCGTCAACGCCGCGGTCGTGGGGATACTCGGCGCGGCGCTTTATGATCCGGTCTGGACCACGACCATCCACGCGCCGAAGGATTTCGGCATCGCGCTGGTGGGATTCGTTTTGCTGATCGTCTGGCGCGCCCCTCCGCTGCTCGTCGTTGCCTTCAGCGCCGCGGCCGGAACAGCGATGGCGCTCGTTTAGCGGCAGCTTTAATGAACGGCCGAGGCGCACCGCGCGCGCAAGACTGATAGCCTTGATATCAACGATATCGGCGGACGAAGATGTCCGCCGTCTATCGAGTCAGCCAAGCACCAGGCGCCCTACTTTTCTGATTTCTTCGTCTTGATGCCTTTTTGTGCCCTGTGTTCCTTGAAGACGACATCAATGGCTTGAATGATCTTCTTGTCTTTATTTGCCTGGCAATACTCGATGATCTGATGCTCCAGGTCTTTGGCACGCTCCACGTTCATCATGTGTTTCTTCGCGAGCCCGTTATACCACCCGCTATACCAAGCCGTCAGATGATCGGCATCCTCCTGATATGTGTTGGCAAGCTGGGCACATGTGAGAGTCTGAACATCGATGTAACCGTCGCGATTTGCGTAGGTCTTCAATTCAACCTGGGCTTGGGATGGCGTCGCGGCTGCGATCGCGAGTGCTACGGAAGCTAAAAGTAGTTTCATAGGCGGCCTCCTTTCTGACAAAGGAAACATTCAGCTACTTCAGTCGGATCGTGACACCGCCCGTAGCGGCGGAGAGCTCCGCTCCCACTTTGGGGCCACTCAACTGCAAAATCACGCCGTTGGCGTTCTGGAGCTGAACGCCTCCGGCCCCGGCGACAACCGCGCCGCCAGCGCCTAGAATGCCATAGCTTCCTTCGATCGATCGGGGAGACGTGACATTGAGTGCACGACCCGTCAGCTTTGTGGTCGACGCCCCGATCGTGAAGCCCACACTCATTCCAGATACGGTGAAGGGATATCGCTTGCCATGAAGCGTCAGAACGCCCTCGCCGCCTCCAATGCCGAGGATCAGCCCCCCTTTGGTGAAGACGACAGCGACGGAGCCCGTATCTGCGTAAGCGCGATCAAGATTGCCCTGCGTGAGTGCTACCGCCGCCAACGCAATTGCATACAGGGAAGGGGTTTTCATCAACGATCTCCATCGGTTGCGCACCAGAGCCGGCAAGCGGCGCATGGTGCTTCGGGGGTCAATTGGAATCTGCCCGCCTAGCAGTGCCCGGGCTGACCGCAGGAACCTTTGACAGAGATCAACAAAACGGGAGGAGACGCCGCTCTGTTGCAAGGCGGTCGATGGGCTTGGAGCTTCAATATCGTGGTCGTTCGCTCTCTCTGGGAGACGTCGACAAAGCTGGTGCCGCGTTGAGAGATCACGCCGCTCAATCGCTGAGATAACAGCCAGCTTCCACGTTGTTGCCGTCCAGGTCGATCAGGAACGCACAGTAGAACGGTGCGCGGCGAATGCCGGGAGCACCATTATCGCGCGCGCCATGTTGCAAGCCCGCTTCATGAAAACGATCGACTGCTTCGCGCGACGAAGCAGCAAAGCAAAGATGAAGAGGACTGGAGGAAGCCGTTGCCGTTTCAGACCAGAAGGTTGGCCTTCCCTCAGCGATGACAAAAAACGGCGACTGCGGCTTCCCGGTTGAGAGAACGACCCAGGCAGAATCCACCGCGAGCCGATGCTTCTCCACGATGCGGATGCCAAGCGGCGCGAGCATGTGCGCGTAAAGCCTCGCACTCGCCTTCAAGTCTTTCGCGACAATACCGATGTGGTCGAACATGTTTATCCAGGTCTTGGCGAGAGCGCGTCTCTTCCTGAACCGCAAGGCGGTTGGTGGCTCGCGTGTTGATCACGCGGGCCAACTAAGAGACATCACCCCCGCCGCGCGGCTTCGATCTTCGCGACGTCGATCTTCTTCATGGTCATCATGGCTTCGAACGCGCGCTTGGCTTCCGCACCGCCGGCCGCCATTGCGTCGGTCAGCACGCGCGGCGTGATCTGCCAAGACAGGCCCCATTTGTCCTTGCACCAGCCGCACGCGCTCTCCTGCCCGCCATTGCCGACGATGGCATTCCAGTACCGATCGGTTTCTTCCTGAGTGTCGGTGGCGATCTGAAACGAGAACGCTTCGCTGTGCTTGAACACGGGCCCGCCGTTGAGACCGATGCAAGGGATTCCGGCGACCGTGAATTCCACCGTCAGCACCTGACCTGCTTTACCGCCGGGAAAATCGCTTGGCGCACGATGAACGGCCTTCACGGCACTGTCGGAAAAGGTCTCTGCATAGAAGCGCGCCGCGGCTTCGGCGTCGTTGTCGTACCAGATGCAAATCGTGTTCTTAGGTG
Organism: Bradyrhizobium sp. SYSU BS000235; assembly: GCF_049747295.1. NCBI lineage: Bacteria > Pseudomonadati > Pseudomonadota > Alphaproteobacteria > Hyphomicrobiales > Nitrobacteraceae > Bradyrhizobium > Bradyrhizobium sp. SYSU BS000235. Next base: position 4,435,524 of record NZ_JBMHJM010000001.1, on the reverse strand, counting down.
CGGTCATTGCGTGTCCTTCCTCATTTCCGGACGCAACCTAACCTGCTTTTCCCGTGTTCAGAAGTGGCCGTTTCATGACGACGGCCGGCTCGCATTTGGAACCGGCCGGCGCGAGTTTTGATGCACACCTTAACTAGGCAGTGGCTGGCTCTTCGCTGCGCACGGGCTGCGCGCCCTTCTCTAGCACAAGCACCGTGAACGCTGCAGCTGCAGGCAATATCGCAAGCACGAGAAGGCCCATCACCGTGCTGCCCGTCGTCTCCTTGATCCAGCCGATCAGATATGGCCCGCCAAATCCGGACAAGCTGCCGATCGAATTGATCAGGGCAATTCCCCCGGCTGCCGCCACGCCGGTGAGATAAGCTGTCGGCAACGTCCAGAACAATCCGAAGGCTGCGAAGCCGCCGATGCTGGCGAAGATCAAAGCCGCCATCGTCAGCACCAGATTGCTGGCATAGGCTGATGCCACAAGGGCCGCCGCAGTGAGAAAGAGCGGCAGCACCACGTGCCAGACGCGCTCCTTCGCCTTGTCCGAACGTCGGCCCCACAACAGCATCGCAAGCGTGCCGAACGCGAACGGCACCGCACTGACGAAGCCGATCTGGATATTGGTGAGCCCAAAGCCTTTGACGATCTGCGGCAGCCAGAATTGGATTCCATAAAGCCCTGCCAGCAATCCAAAATAGACGAAACCCAGTGCGAGCACCTTTGGCGAACTCAGTGCCTCACGCAAGGTCAATGCATTCACACCGTGCTTCGTCCTCCGTTCATCAGCGAGCTCTGTTTCGAGCCAGGTCTTCTGGTCGGATGACAGCCAACGGGCACTTGCGGGTTTGTCGGTGAGATAGAAGAAAGCCACGAGGCCGAGCAGCACCGGCATGATACCCTCGACAATGAACAACCACTGCCAGCCCTTGAAACCGCCAATGTTGTGCATCTCGAGCAGAAAGCCGCACAGCGGGCCACCCAGCACGGCGGACAGCGGCGCACCGACGATGAACGCAGACATGACGCGCGCGCGGTACTTCTCCGGGTACCAGTAGGTCAGGTAAAGAATAATGCCGGGAAAAAATCCGGCCTCGGCGACACCGAGCAGAAAGCGAACGGTATAGAAGCCGTAAGGTCCTGTCACGAATGCGGTCGCGGCTGAGATGAGGCCCCACGTGACCATGATGCGCGCGATCCAGCGCCGCGCGCCGAAGCGATGAAGCGCAATATTGCTCGGCACTTCGAGCAGAAAATAGCCGATGAAGAAGATGCCCGCGCCCCACGCATACACCAGCGGCGTGAAGCCGAGATCGGCATTCATGGTCAAGGCCGCGAAGCTCACATTCACCCGATCGAGCACGCAGGTGAAATAAGCCACAATGAGAAATGGCAACAGTCGCGATGACACTGCGCGAATGGTCGATTTTTCGATGTCACTTGCGGCAAGGTCGGGCATGGAATCGACAGCTTTCTGACTCATATTTCTTCCCCGTGATGTTGATGGTTGACCGGGCGGATGACCTCCGCCTCTTCGCGTATCCTTTCGTGAAGGCGCCCGTTCGCAGCCGGACGGAGCAGCGATGTGCTCCGCCCGAAAGCCGATGTCGAACGAGTAGAGTGGTCCTGGTGAGCTTGCGGCTATTGCCGGAAGGTCGAGCCCTCGGCATCGAGCTGTCGGATCAGGGCCTGATAGGTGTCCTGACCGAAGGTGCTCTTCGCATCGAAGCCCTTGGCAACCGCGGACTGAGTTTGCTGCACCGTGCGATCGAGAACGGCCTGCGACAACGGTCTCAGTTCCTTGCCCATCTGCAGGGTATGGACCTGAACCTCGCATGCGCGTTGCAACTGATACATCCGGAAGAAAGCAGCGGCGGCCGTCTCGCCGCATGCCAGCAATCCGTGATGGCGCAGGATCATGTAGTTCTTGTCGCCGAGCGAGCGAACCAGACGCTCGCGCTCGCTGAGATCCACAGAGATGCCCTCGAAGTCATGATAGGCTACCAGTCCGCTGAGCTGCGCGCCGTAGAAATTGTGCGGCGAAAGCCCGCCTTCGGAACAGGCAACGGTGACGCCTTCGGTGGTGTGGGTGTGGACGATGTAGTGCGCATCCTCGCGCGCCATGTGGATCGCTGAGTGAATCGTGAAGCCCGGCGCGTTCACCTTCGCGCCGCTGCCGTCCACCACATTGCCGTCGATGTCGATCTTTACGAGATTGGACGCGGTCACCTCGTGATACATCAGCCCGAACTGGTTGATCAGAAAGTGACGCTCCGGCCCCGGTACGCGCGCGGTGATGTGATTGTAGATGATCTCGGTCCAGCCGAAGCGAGCGCAGATCCGATAGAACGCGGCGAGTTGCTCGCGCTCGTGGCGCTCGCCGACGACCTCTTGCTTCATCCCCGTCGCGGATTTGACGTGTTGATTCATTGATGCCTCCCGTTCACTTTTTAATTGTGGCGAAGAATGCCGTGCGGGAAGCCAGCACATCCCACGCGGCCCAGCGCGTCAGTCAAGGAAGTCCGGCTGCTCTTTCAGGATGCGCGCATAGAGCGACTGAAACTGGAACCAGCCGCTGAACGGCGTCCCGACTATTTGCCGCGCCTGCGTTGCAGACTCTTTGGAGACGAACGAAAGCTTTTGCCCCGAATGCGCAGCCGCCGCTTCCGCAAGCAATTGAACCTGACAGGAGCGATCCATGGTGATGAACCACCATGCGGCCTCGTCCACTGTCTGGCCGACGGTGAGCAATCCGTGGTTCTTGAGGATCACCGCTTTGTAGGAACCGAGCGCCTTTGCGATCTGCTGGCCCTCGTCGAGATCGACGGCAACCCCACCGTAGTCATCATAAAGACCATGGTCCTCGTAGAAGGCGCAGACATCCTGCGAAATCGGATCCAGCTTGCGGCCGAGTGCGGCAAAGGCACGCCCATAGGTCGAATGGGAATGTGCTGCACCGACGGAATCCGGCCGCGCGGCATGGACACGGGAGTGAATGGCGAAGGCGGCCGCGTTCACGGGGCGATCGCCCTCCACCACCTTGCCGTCGTGGCCGACGCGAATGAGATCTGACGCCTTGATCAGGCTGAAGTGCAGTCCGAATGGATTGACCCAGAAGGTATCGGTAAATTCGGGATCGCGTGCGGTGATATGCCCGACCACGCCTTCGTCGAAGCCGAACTTGGAGAACAGCCGGAAGCTCGCTGCCAATCGCTGCTTGCGGTGCTGTCGCTCCTCCGCGAGGGTGGCAAAGACCGGTGGCTGCGGCAGCGCCGTATACATCTTCTTCGCGGCAGCCGTCGGTTCATTGAATTTCTGTGGGGCGTTCATTGCTCTCTCCTTTGATGAAAAACATGCATGTGGGGCGGCCGATCGCGAGCGGACAGTCACACGGTGAGGTTGCGAGACTGATCGTGGATTTGGGTTGCAATGCCCGCGGCAATGCGAGCGCGCCAACATCCGGCGGCAGCAGCCGCGTTGCAGTTGTCACTTTAACATCTCCCTCGCATCCTCTTGCCCCACCTTGTTTTGCAGGTGCATTGCCGGAGCGCGTGCATGGCTGCCATTCTCTGGCGGTCGCGTTGCCTGCTCTGGTCGTTGGTGCGAGCATGATGAGGTCACCACCCGCCCGCAAATGAATTCCGTTGCGGCCAGATGAATGGAATTCACATGCAACGCTCAAAGTCTTCATTGCCGCCGCTATCGACACTTCGCGCGTTCGAGGCGGCAGTGAGGCTCGGCAGTTTCAAATCGGCGGCGGAAGACTTGAGCCTGACGCAGTCGGCGATCAGCCACCAGATCAACGCGCTGGAAGCGCACTTTCATCGCAAGCTCTTTGTGCGTCAGGGCAACAAGGTGGTGCTGACCAAAGACGGCGAAGCCTATGGCGCTTCGATCCTCAAAGCCTTTGCGGAAATGTCGCGCGCCGGTGAAGGGCTGTTGAACAAGGCGGGACGCGAGATCGTGCGCGTGAGCGCCTCACCGAGTTTCGCAGCACTCGCCGCACTGCCTCATCTCGCACGCTTCAAGATAAGCAACTCGGCGCTCGATGTCCGGTTAGAGGCCCGCAACAGCGCTGTCGATTTCGAGACCGAGAGCATCGACGCCGCCATTCAGGTTTGCACGCTGCCGTGCCACGGTCTTATCGCGCACCGGCTGTTTCGTTCGAAACTGGCGCCGCTGGCGCATCCCGATTTGTGCAGGAAACATGGCCCGGTCAAATCCGCGAAGGATCTCGCGCGGCTGCCGCTGATTGAGCTGAACAACATTCCGGGGTTGTGGGAGCGATGGTTCGCGAAAATCGACCGCAAGATCAAACTCACGGAGCTCAACCTGTCGAGTGACAGTCTGCTGGCCGCCATTCAAATGGCCGAGTCCGGCGTGGGCGCGGTGCTGGCGCCGTTTCCTCTGGTCGCAACGGTCGTGGCCTCCGGACGCCTGAGCGCACTGCTGCCGCCCCGCGTCTTGCTTGAGGCACCGGACTTTCACTTGCTCTACCGGAAGGAAGATGCGAGCACGCCGAAGATCAAGGCCGTACGGCGGTGGCTGAAAGAGATCGTCGCCGAGTTGGAGCATCGCCCCGATACCAGCGATTTGTGACGTTAGACGCCCCACAGCGCGCGAGCGGTCGGCACATCTTCTCCTGCCACATTCGATGCATCTTTCCCGGGATGGTGCGGGATGTACTGTCCCTGCCAATATGACAACCCGCCCTTGCCGTCCGAGACCAGCACATCGAGCACGCGGCCGATCACGAGCATATGCGAATGCCGCTCGACGACGTGCTCGACCTCGCAATCGAGCGCGACCGGCGCACCGGACAGCAGCGGCACACCTGTCACCAGCGTGGCCCACTCCGCGCCTTCAAATCGCGCTGCCCCCTTCAGGCCGCCCACACCCGAGAAACGCTTCGCAATCTCCGCGTGATCCGCGCCGAGAATGTTCACACCGAACGCACCAAGCTCGCTGATGCGCGGCCATGACGATGACTGGCGATTGACGCTGACAACCAGCGTGGCAGGCTCCACCGCCAGCGACGTCACGGACGTCACTGTCATGCCGCTGATGTCCGGCCCCTGTCCCGCCGTGATGACGCTGACGCCGCCGGCGAGATGCCGCATGGCGCCGCGAAAGCTCTCCGCCGAAACCGTGGGAGTAGTTGTCGCCTTCTCAATATTACGAACCATCGAATTCATCACAGCCTCACGCCCCGACGAGTGTCAAAATCAGACCACTAGATCGCCGGTCTCTTTCAGTAATTCGCGAAGGATGTTGCCTTCCAGCGCGGCCAGCTCCGCCGAGCCGCGCTGGCGCGGGCGCGCCAGATTGACATCTATATCGTGTGCCACCCGGCCTTCTTCAATGACCAGCACCCGGTCCGCAAGCGCCACGGCTTCAGAGACGTCATGGGTCACCAGAATGGCGGTGAAGCCCTGATCGCGCCAGACCCCCTCCAGCAGCCGCTGCATCGAAATGCGCGTCAGTGCGTCGAGCGCGCCGAGCGGCTCGTCGAACGCCAGCACGCGCGGATGACTGACCAACGCCCGCGCCAGCGCCACGCGTTGCTTCTGCCCGCCCGACAGCACCGACGGCCATTGGCCACGCTTGTCGTCGAGGCCCACTTCCCTCAAGGCTTCGTCTGCGCGGATCTTGGCGTCCGCAGACTTCCTGTCGCGGCCAAGCCCGACCTCGACATTCGACAGCACGCGTGCCCATGGCAGCAGCCGCGGCTCCTGAAACATCACGCGGACATGATCGCGCGTATTGTCCTCGTGATCACCCAACTCGATGCTGCCTGCGCTCGGCTGCTCAAGTCCCGCGATCAAACGCAACAGCGTGCTCTTGCCGCAACCGGATTTGCCGACGATGGCGACCGACTGCCCCGCCGGAATGTGCAGATCGATGCCGCGCAGCACTTCGTTGGTGCCGAACGACTTGCGCAAGCCCCTGATGGTGAGCGACAGCGCCCGTGACGGATCGCGCACGCCGCGCGCCACTCTCGCCTCGCGGATCAGATCCGCCGCGGTGTCCGCCGCCTTGGCGTTGACGGGTGCAAATCGAAGCGCCTGGTTCATGTTCACTCTCAATGTTTCTGGAAGGCCGGATGCCAGGACAGCGTGAATCGCTCAAGCACGCGCGCGATGCTGTCGGCGAGCTTGCCGAGCAAGGCGTAGATAAGAATGCTGAGCACGACGACGTCGATTAGCATGAACTCGCGTGCCTGCATCGCCATGTAGCCGAGGCCGGATGACGCCGCGATGGTTTCCGCGACGATCAACGTCAGCCACATGATGCCGAGCGCGAACCGAAGACCGACGAAGATCGACGGCAGCGCGCCGGGGAAGATCACGCGGCGGAACAGTTCGCCGTTGGTCATGCCGTAAATGCGTCCCATCTCGATCAGCTGCGGATCGACGGTGCGGATGCCGTGCAGCGTATTGATGTAGATCGGAAAGAACACGCCGAGCGCGACCAGGAAGATCTTCGCCGACTCGTCGATACCGAACCACAGGATCACCAGCGGGATCAGCGCCAGATGCGGTACGTTGCGCACCATCTGCAGCGTCGTGTCGGTGAGCTTGCTGGAAAGCTCTGACAGTCCGTTGGCTAGACCGAAGGCGAAGCCGATGCCGCCGCCGATGACGAAGCCGACCGCCGCACGCCAGAAACTGACCCAGATGTTCTGGGCCAGTTCGCCGGACTTCGCGAGCTTCCACCCCGCGAGGGCCACATCGCTCGGCGCCGGCAACACCCGCGCCGGCACGAGGCCGGTGGCGCACGCCACCTGCCAAACGATCAAAATCACCAGCGGCACGATCCACTGCGTCAGGCCGTCCGCGCCGGGAATCCTGAATCGACTCGCACGTGTGGCGGTGGAGAGAGTTTCCGTCGCACTCATGAGGATGATGCCTGCTTCTGCGGACGATAATCGTTGCCGATGGTCTCGCCGAACGGACCCGTATTGACCCGCAGCGGCGTGACATTGCTCGACTGGTTCAGCGTCAGCAACGGGAACACCAGTTCGGCAAAGCGATACGCTTCCTCGAGGTGCGGATAGCCGGACAGGATGAAGGTATCGATGCCGGCGTCCTGATATTCCTTGATGCGCTCCGCCACTGTCTGCGGATCGCCCACCAGCGCTGTGCCCGCGCCGCCACGGACAAGCCCGACACCGGCCCAAAGATTAGGACTGATCTCGAGCTTGTCGCGGCGCCCCCCGTGAAGCTGCGCCATGCGCTGCTGCCCAACGGAATCCATGCGCGAGAATATCTTTTGCGCCTGGGCGATGGTGTCATCGGTGACGTATTGGATGAGTTCATCCGCCGCGCGCCACGCTTCTTCGTTGGTCTCGCGTACGATGACGTGTAGGCGAATACCAAACGAGAGCTTGCGTCCGCGCTTCTCCGCCGCCGCCTTCACGCGATTGACCTTCTCGGCGACTGCTGCAGGAGGCTCGCCCCAGGTCAGATACTTGTCGACGGTGTCGACCGCGACATCGATACCGGCATCCGACGAGCCGCCGAAATAAAGCGGCGGACGCGGCGACTGAACCGGCTGGAACAGCAGGCGGCCATCCTCGATGGTGATGTGCTTGCCCTTCACATTGACGGTCTTGCCCGCGAGCAGATCACTGTAGACGTTCAGGAACTCGCGCGTGACTTCGTAGCGTTCGTCATGACTGAGGAAGATGCCGTCGCCCTTGTTCTCGACGGGATCACCGCCCGTGACCACGTTGATCAGCAAACGCCCGTTAGAGACGCGGTCGAGCGTCGCGGTCATGCGCGCAGCAACTGCCGGCGATTGCAGACCAGGACGCACGGCAACGAGATAGCGCAGCCGCTCAGTCCATGGCGCGACGGCGGAGGCCACGACCCAGGAGTCCTCGCAGCTGCGCCCGGTCGGCAGCAGCACGCCGTAGTAGCCGAGCTGATCGGCGGCCTGCGCAATCTGGCGTAGATAGTTGAAGTTCACCTCGCGGCCGCCCGTGGTGGTGCCGAGATAGCGGCTGTCACCATGGGTCGGAAGAAACCAGAGAACGTTGGCGGCGGGAGAATTGTGGCTTGTCATATCTATGATCCTGGCTTGCGCTGAACGTCGGAAACTTTGATGGCCTTTGGCACTAGGCCGAGTTCGTGAAAGGTGTCGGCAATGCGCTGTTGGCTGGCGATCACCTCATCGGAGATCGGCTTGAGGCCGTAAGACTCTCGCTTCAAAGAAGCCGCGAGCACCGATGCAGGCAGGCCAACCGATGGACTGAGTTGCTCCGCAACGGTCTCGATGTTGTTCTTGGCCCACTCGTCGGCTTCGTTCAGCGCCTCCAGAACAACATCCACGGCTTTGCTGTCAGTGTTGAGAAACGCTTTCGACGAGAAATAGAACTGGTGGTTCGCGACGAGATCCGTCCCGTCGGCGAGAATGCGCGCGCCGGTCGAGGCTTCCGCAGCCGCCTCATAGGGGTCCCAGATCACCCAGGCGTCGACGGAGCCGCGAGTGAAGGCCGCAAGTGCGTCGGATGGCGGGAGAAACACGGGTTGGATATCGGTATATTTCAGACCCGCCTTCTCGAGTGCGCGCACCAGCAGATAGTGCACATTCGAGCCCTTGTTGAGCGCGACCTTCTTTCCCTTCAGATCAGCGACCGACGTCAGTTTGCTGTCTTTGGGAACGAGGATCGCCTCGCCCTGTGGCGCGGGCGGATCGTAGGCCAGATAAACCAGTGGTGCTCCCGCCGCCTGGGCAAAGATCGGCGGCGTTTCACCGGCAACACCGAAATCGATTGCGCCGACGTTGAGCGCTTCCAGCAGCGGCGGCCCGGACGGGAACTCCGTCCATACCACCTTGTAGCCGAGCGGCTTGAGCTTGTCCTCGAGCGTTCCTCTGCCCTTCAGCAGCACCAGCTTGCCGTATTTCTGAAAGCCGATGCGGACAGTCTTTTCCTGCGCTTCGGCGAAGAGGAAACTTGAGGACAGTGCAACAGCAGCGATGGCTGCGAGCACGGTTTTGAGCAATGAACGACGTGCGGTCATGAGCGATCCTTTTGGTGAATGGAAATGATTGCGAATGATCAGGTCTGTGGCGCGCGCCAGACGATGTCGCGCACCTTGATCTGGCGAGGAATGAGGCCGAGTTTTTGGAAGCCGTCAGCGACACGCTGCTGGGTTTGGATCACCTCTTCGGTGACGGGACCAATGGCAAAAGTCGCGCGGTTCGCCGCAACGGTCTGGATATCGAGCGGAACCCCGGTGATCTCGTGCAGCGACTTCGCTACATCGCCGCGATGGCTCTCCGCCCATTCCGCTGCAGTCGCGAGCCCCGCGATGATATCGCTCAACTGCCCCGGCCGCTTGTTGGCAAAATCGCGATTGGCGATGAAGAACGCATTGGTCTTCCCGACTTCATGCGCATTGATGAGAATGCGCGCGTTCTGCTTTGTCTCGCCGATGGCGAAATACGGATCCCACACCGCCCAGGCATCGATGCTGCCATTGGCAAACGCCGGTCCTGCATCCGGCGGCGTCAGATAAACCGGCGTGATGTCGGCATACGTCAGTCCCGCCTTCTCCAGCGTCAGAAGAACGACATTGTTTGCACTCGATCCCTTGGTGAATCCGACGCGCTTGCCCCTCAGATCCGAAATCGCCTTGATCGAAGAGCCTTGAGAAACAAGGATTCCTTGCCCGTTGCTGATGGGGGACGATGCGGCATAGACGATGTTGGCATTCGCGGCCTGGGCAAAGATCGGCGGCGAATCTCCGACCGCGCCGAAATCCAGGCTGCCATTACTGATAGCTTCCAGCAGTGGCGGCCCAGAGGTGAACTCAACCCACTTGATCTGCGGGCCTTCTGAGCCGAGTCGCTTCTCCAGCACTCCCCGCTGACGCGCGATGACAAGAAGACCCGTCTTCTGATAGCCGATCCTGACTTCATTCACGCCCTGCGCGCGCAACACCGCCGGCGTCATCGCGGAAGCTGCTGTGGCCAGCGAAGTCAGCATGAGAAACGTTCGGCGATCCATACTCATCTCCTGCATCAGGAACGCGAGCGATGTGCTGCATTCGTGATGATGGATGATGATCACGAGACGCTTGGCTGTCGAGTGCTCTGCAAAAATAGCGATGCCTGCACTGCGTTACGCAACTCTTGCGACGCAAACGTTGTCGAAACAGCTGCCATCGAAGTGCAATTTCACTGCGTTGATGATGCGTTAACTCACGTGGCTTTATGAGAATTCATAACGATGGATTCGACGCAGAACTGCACAAGAAATGCGCATCGCTCAATCATTTCACGATGAGCGACGAGCGTAGAAAACGTTTCTCGCGATCCACCTGTAATTTGGCAACTCAATCTCCAGCGCATTTTCTAGTGTCACGCGAACACATTTCGCGGGCGAGAGCCGCACTGGAGACAATTCATGACCAATCGTTTTCTTAATTCCATAGCGGCTGCCCTCGCTGCGTTCTCACTTCTCTTCACAGCGACGACATCGCTCGCACAGGACCGGATCCGCATCGGCCTGCAGAAATCCTCAACATTGATCGCGGTGTTGCGCGCCAATGATGAACTCGAGAAAGCGCTGGCGCCGCTGGGTGTTAAAGTGTCCTGGCATGAGTTCTCCAGCGGTCTTCCCCTGCTCGAGTCGCTTGGCGTCGGCAATCTCGATTTCGGCGCAGATGTTGCCGACACCGTTCCGATCTTCGCGCAAGCCGCCGGATCGAAGCTCGCATACGTCGCGGAGGAAAGCCCTTCACCCGGCGCGCAGGCCATTCTCGTTCATCCGGGCTCCTTGATCAAAACGGTGGCGGATTTGAAAGGCAAGAAAATCGCGGTGACCAAGGGCGCAGGCAGTCATTATCTGTTGCTCGCCGCGCTCGCCAAATCGGGACTGACGTTCAGGGACATCACGCCCGCCTATCTCGCTCCGGCCGATGGCCGCGCCGCCTTCGTCAGCAGCAACGTCGACGCGTGGGTGGTGTGGGATCCGTTTCTCACCAGCGCACAGAGGCAATCAAACGCTGCGATCCTGGCCGACGGAAGCAACGAGCTTGCGAGCTACAAGCGCTACTATCTCGCCTCCGAGCCGTTCGCGGAAAAGCGCAGCGACGTGCTGAACATCGTCTTCGCAAAACTGCGCGAAACGGGAAAATGGGTAAAGGCGCATCCAAAGGACGCCGCGAAGCTCCTCGCGGGTCTCTGGGGCATCGATGCCGAGACGGTCGAGGAAGCCAACAGCCATCGCAGCTACGGCGTCAACGCAATAACGCCGTCAGGACTCGCCGAGCAGCAGAAGATCGCCGACGCCTTCGTCGAGGAAAAGCTGATCCCGAAGAAGATCGACACCACGGACGTCAGGATCTGGACCCCGAACGCACCATGAGATCACTGTGCACGCGAAGCGCATGTCAGCCTTCATTTACGAGGCCGACTGTCGCTTCGGCATAAATCCGCGTGAAACGCAGATCCGCTGCGGCTCACGCCCGGACGTGAGTGGCGACCGCTATTCTATATCGCTGTGATGCAGCGGTGCTCGGGGTGAACTGATCGGAGCGCTCTCGTTCCGCCGCATGATCTTGAGAACCATAAGGATCAGGCCAACCGCGAGAACCAACGTTCCGAACACCACTAGACCTGTTGATTCCGTACTCACGCCAATGGCGATCAGTACCAAGCCGAGGATAACCAAGAAAAGACCGCCAAGTTTTTTGCCGAGAAGAGACGGATCACCTGTCGCCATAGCAATCACTCCTTTTTTCTCACGCGCGCGGACTATACGGACTATCCGGATTCACTCCTGTCTAAAGTTCTTGCATTCGAACGCCGGCAGCCAAGCCCGCTCTCGTCACGTCCGTCAGGTTATCCCTTGATTGCGACGTCCGCAAAGAGTTCATTTGTCACTGGACGTCATAAAAACGCTCTCCGGCTTTGGGTGCCGCTCACGATCGCGCGACCAGTGTGGTGGTTCAGACGTTCGCTTCATTTCCCCGCCAGTTCGTCCGGCGAACTTCGGAATCGGGACACTCGCGGGCATTTTATTCAATAAAATAGGGCGAATCCGCACCGCATCATCAGGCTGTGCCGGTGTGCGTGCGCGGAACAGCATCGCCTCGACATTTATCGCGCCTGCGTTACGATTGCAGGATTCTGGCGGCAGCAACAACGCGCGAGGTCAAGCGTGGATGATCTGAAGGTCGGCGCTGAGGGTATTCGCGAGGCTGCTCCCCACATCGATCGCAGCGGGGAGATCGGCGCCCGATGGCGGCTGAGCGGCCTGCAAACCGGGATTGCTTTACTCGGGGCGGCCGCCGGGCTTTTCCTGATCTGGCAGATGTCGTCGAGCCTGCTGCTCATCTTCGCCGGCGTTTTGTTCGCGGCTTTTCTCGATGCGTGCGCGCGGGCGCTTCAACCCATCGTACCCGCAGGACATTCCTGGCGGCTCGCGCTGATCGTCATCATCCTGATGGCCCTGCTCGCGTTCGGCCTGGTCTGGGGTGCCGGCAAGCTGCCCGAGCAAACCCGCCTGCTCTATCAGGTCATGAACACGCAGCTCGACGTTCTGCAGCAGCGCCTGCAGTCGGTCGGCGTCGACTTGTTCGGCCCCGATGGCGGCCGCGATTTTTCACAATGGCTGCCTGACCGAGCCAAGCTGTTCGGTCACGCCCAGACAGCGGTCGGAACGGCGTCCGGCTTTCTCGCCAATGCGCTCGTCATCCTGTTTCTCGGCGTGCTGTTCGCCTTCAATCCGGGAATGTATCGCGACGGTCTCGTCTCTCTCGTAAAGATTCCCTACCGCGCCCGCGTCCGGCAGGTGATGGACGAGATGGGTGGCGTGCTGCGCTACTGGTTCGTCGGACAGGTCTTCCGCATCCTGCTCATGACGCTCTGCGTCTGGGTCACGCTTTATCTGCTCGGCGTGCCCGGTGCTTTTCTGCTCGGCCTGCAGGCCGGCGTGTCCAACTTCGTGCCTTACCTCGGGCCCATCGTCGCCGCGTTTCCCATCGCGCTGGTCGCCATGCCGCTCGGTGCGTCGAAACTGATATGGGCCGTCGGCCTTTACACGATCATCCAGTCCATCGAGGGCTATATCATCGGTCCGCTGATCCAGCGCCATGCCGTCGAGGTGCCGCCGGCCTGGACATTGGTAGCGATTGTGCTGTTCGGCTCGCTGTTCGGCGTGATGGGAATCGCGCTCGCCATGCCGTTACTGGCCATCGGCCGCATCGCGGTGTTGCGGCTCTATGTGGAAGATTGCCTCGGCGACAAGCTAGTGGAGTAGATTTGACATTCGCTCGCCACCTAGCTGCGAGTTCGTCAAGCGAATGTCAAATCTAAAACTCCACTAGAATTGATATTTTGTTAGTGGTCCTTTGATTCTAACATTCGCAGAGGGTGTCGCTGAGACGGGATGCGAATGTTAGAATCGGACCACTAGGCTGACGAGACCCTCAGACATCCACCTTTGCCACACCGCCGATCTCGACCTTCTCAGGCGCAAGCAGGCAAAGCCTGCCATCGGCACCGTTGGCGAAGGTGTGGATGTGGAAATGCGTAGTCATATCATCAGTCGCGTTCATCACCGGCGACGGCGCGGAGATGATCCGCAATGCGCCGCAGGTGCCGATCCAGTCGATATGACGATGACCGTGCATGACGACGATGCGGTGCGCGAACGGCTTCAGCTTGCGAACGAACCAGCTTCCATTGACGAGCGCCGTCCCCACCCGCTCGGAAAACTTCACGCCCGGCATGGGATATTCCATCAGGTGATGATGCAGCGCGACGATCCATCGTGCCTTGGGATGACCGTTCATGACTGTCGCGAGACGTTTTGCCTGCTGCACAGAGACGAGACCAAGCGCATTAGTGAACGAGAAATGCGTCTGTGCGTTCGAATCGAGGATGACAATTCCCAGTCCATCCTCGCTCTGCGGCAGGACCGCCATAGGAAACTGGTCATCGAACACATCCCCAAGCTTCGCGGCGCGCATGATCCCGCCGCCTTGCGCGAACGCTGCGATTTGGGATCGGTGTGCGTTTAGATTTTGATCGAGTGTCCGGGTCGATTGCGCCGGTCCCTCCTCGATAACGCGCACGCGCACACCCTGCATCAATGCCATCGCCGAGAGCGTCCGCATCTGGCGAAAGCGTTTTCCCGGACTGAACGGCAGATCGAGCCGCGCCGGATTGGTCCGATCGACGATGTTGATGTCGTGATTGCCCGGCAGAATAAGCATCCGGTCCACAAGCGTCGGATGTTTCGCCGTCGCGTCGAGGAATTCGGCCCATTCCGTCGCAAGGCCGGCATCGGTCATATCGCCGGTAACAACAATGGCATCCAGCGGAGCGCTGGCATGAATGGCTGCGAGACGGGCGAGTAGCCGCTCCAGCCGATCATTGCCTTGTGGACCGCCGCGCCCGCTTTCCATGCGGAAACCGTAGCGCTCGCCAACCGTATGGACGTCCGACAGATGTGCAACGCGCCACGTCTGGCTGGTCTGACACGCATCGTCGAATGCCTCGATATCGACGGGCTGGTCCATGCTCGCGTCCGCAAAGCCCCAGATAAGCGCAGCCGCAGCGAGATAAAGCGACGTCAGCGCAACGGCGTTGGCAAGGGTCGGCACAATCAGACGGTACGGCACCATGAGGTCGCTCACACTGCCGAGCCACCGTGTGTATGGCCACACCGCGATGGCGACGAGCACAGCGACGATGCACACGATCGTGCCGGCCGCCGCGGAGCTTGCCGCGCGCAGCCGCGCCTGCCTTTGGGCGGAGCGCTTGGCGCCGAACCATCCTTCGGCCAGATGCCGTATCGCTTCCCGACAGAAGACATAGCCCGGCTGCACCGCCAGCGCATTCAGCGACCAGAAGTTGACTTCCGCCATCCGGAACAGCGGCCGCCAGGCAAACCACCCCACAGCCAACACAATCATCAAGCTCAATGCGGCGCCGAGCCCGGTGAGGTAGCGAGCCTGCGCGGTTGCCGTTGCGGCCCAGCCGGTCGCCACCAAAGGCGCAAGACCGAGCAACACCGCAGGCAGCGCCAGCGACATCGTCCAGGCCAACAGCAGTTTCGGCAAACTGATTTCGACAAGTAAACTGCCCGCGATCGCGAAAAGAGATCGTTGCTTGGTGGCGGAGCGGTCGTCTTCTGCATCGCCTTGCCGCGGATCGACCAACAGCACCTCGCGTACCCGCGACTCCGTCTCCATGGTTGGGTGGGATTGCGTCATCGGATCGTGCTCACATTCTGCAACACGGCAGCCTACTGGTCACAAAAGACAAATGCCGATACGCGAAGATATAAATCAACTTGTCTTCGAATATCATCGCGTGATCACGTCACATCATAAACGTTGGTGAGATCGGATGAAAACGCTTTGAAGCTCGCCAAATGACTGCAGTGCAGCACGTATCATACGTGCTCTTTGGAAGTCCTCTCATCACGAACCGTTGTGATTGAGCTCCTCGAAAAAGTTCATCCAATTGACTTCACGTATCCACGGGGGTTTACTCATACCACTGACGCCGTGCTGATCCCTCGCTGAAGCAAGCTGCTGTGTTGCCGAATGATGATCATGACATGATCATCAGTAAGATGGAGAGTCCCATGGACTTACCGTCGGTCGCAGAAGAACGGCCTTATGTCTCGACCGGGCATCTGCCCGAGGATGAGCGCGTGCAGCGGCTCGTCGACGACGCGCATAAGCGTTTCAAGCCGAACAAGGATGGCGAGAACTCTCAAGTCTATCCTGCACTCGCCCGCGTCCCGCGCGACCTGTTTGGCATCTGCATCGTCAGCACCAACGGGCGCGTCTATGGCGCGGGCGACATCGATCACGAATTCTCCATCATGAGCGTGTCAAAGCCGTTCGTGTTCGCCCTGGTTTGCGAAACGATCGGCCCCGAAGAGGCCCGCAAAAAACTCGGCGCCAACGCCACAGGCTTTCCGTTCAACTCGCTCTCGGCCATCGAGCGCGGTGACGGCCGCACCAACCCAATGGTCAACGCCGGCGCCATCGCCACAACGAGCCTTGCGACAGGCAAGACCGCCGAGGAACGCTGGAAATTCCTTCACGATGGACTGTCACGTTTTGCCGGCCGCAGGCTGCCGCTGAACGAGGAAGTCTATAAGTCGGCGTCGGACACCAATTTTCGCAATCGCAGCATCGCGCGCCTGCTGGAGAGCTACGACCGGATCTATTCCGATGCCAAGGAAGCCACCGACCTCTACACCCGGCAATGCTCGCTGAACGTGAGCGCAAGGGATCTCGCGGTAATGGGCGCCACGCTGGCTGACGGCGGCGTCAACCCCATCACCCGCGAACGTGTCGTCGATGCCGGCGTGTGCCATTACGCGCTCGCCGTGATGATCACGGCCGGGCTGTACGAGACATCCGGCGACTGGCTCTACGATATCGGACTGCCGGGCAAGAGCGGCATCGGTGGCGGCATTGTTGCAGTATCTCCCGGCAAGGGCGGCTTTGGCACCTTCGCGCCACCGCTCGACGCCGCAGGCAACAGCGTCAAGGGTCAACTTGCGGCGAAATACCTGTCGCAGCAGCTAGGAATGGATCTGTTCGTCTCGCAGCCTGAAGAGTAAGCGCGCGCCGCGAGCACTTGTCTCCCCTCTTCTCCCCTCTGTTTTCGACTGACACGACAAACCGGGCCATCGGAGGACACGATGACAACAATGACAGCCGGAGCCTATCACGAAGAAACGCGGACATCGTGGTTGCCGATGATCGCGATTGCGCTCGGACAGATGATCATGTCCTTCAACGTCGCATCGCTTCCGGTGGCGATGGGTGGCATGGTGAAGAGCTTCGGCGTTCCGCCAACGACGGTGGCCACGGGTATCGTCGCCTACTCCATGCTGGTGGCTGGCTTCGTCATGCTCGGCGCCAAGCTGGCGCAGCGGTTCGGCGCCTTGAAGGTGTTCCGCGCCGCCGTCATCCTGTTCTGCATTTCCCAGATCATCATGACGTTCAGTCCGACGGCAGCGACCATGATCGCAGCGCAGGCGCTGTGCGGCGCCGCCGGCGCGGTAATCGTGCCGTCATTGGTCGCGCTGATCGCCGAGAACTACACCGGACGGCAGCAGGCCACCGCTGTAGGGGCACTCGGCTCTGCCCGGGCTGCGGCCGGCGTGCTTGCCTTCGTGATCGGCGGCGTGCTCGGTACCTATATCGGATGGCGGCCGGCGTTCGGTGTTCTCATCGCGGCCTCTGCTCTCGCTTTCGTTCTGAGCTTCCGCCTGAAACCTGATCATGGACGGCCGGATGTAAAGATCGACTTCATCGGCGTCATTCTGGCCGCGGCTGCTATCATCTCCATGGTGTTCGGCTTCAACAATCTCAACGGATGGGGCGTCCTGGTGGCGACCGCCAATGCCCCCTTCAACGTGCTCGGGCTTTCGCCGTCGCCCATGCTGATCGTGATCGGCGCTGTGATCGGCCAGGCGTTTCTGGCCTGGACACGTCGCGCCCGGGCCGCAGGCCGCACACCCCTGCTCGCGCTCGAGGTGATCGATTCCCCGAAAGAGCGCCACGCGGTTTATGCACTGTTCGCCGTTGTCGCGCTGGAAGCAGCGCTGAACTTTTCGGTGCCGCTTTATATCCAGATCGTGCAGGGCCGATCGCCCCTTGCAACAGCCATTGCCATGATGCCGTTCAACCTGACGGTGTTCTTTACAGCCATGCTGATCGTTTACGTCTATGACAAACTGACACCACGTCGCATTGCGCAATTGGGCTTCGCGCTGTGCACCATCGCGCTGCTATGGCTCGCTTTCGTTGTGCGCAACGATTGGAGCGAAGTTCCAGTCCTGTTCGGCCTCGTGCTGTTCGGCATCGGACAGGGCTCGCTCGTCACCCTGCTGTTCAATGTGCTGGTCACGTCTTCCCCCAAGGAGCTTGCGGGCGATGTGGGATCGTTGCGCGGCACCACGCAGAATCTCGCGGCCGCGGTCGGTACGGCGCTGGCGGGCGCGCTGCTTGTCGGCCTCCTCAGCACCATCGCGCTCAGCAGGATCACGACGAATCCGATCTTGACGAAGGATCTGCAAAGTCAGGTCAACCTCGATAACATCACCTTCATCAGCAACGACCGGCTGCGCACGACGCTGGAAGGCACCACCGCCACGCCGCAGCAGGTGGACGAAGCGGTGCTGATCAACACCGAGGCGCGGCTGCGCGCGCTGAAGATCGGCCTGCTCATTATGGCCGGACTGGCGCTGCTCGCGATTTTTCCGGCCAGCCGCTTACCGAATTATCGGCCGGGCGAGATCCCGGCCGATGAGGACGTGGTCGATGAGGACACGCCTGGCTCAGCGCGAAGACCGACCTGACGGGGTTCGACTTGACGGCGCTCGGTCAGCGTCGGGAATCGCGCCTGGCCTGCGCGACTTTCGCCGCTTGTGAGATGCTGCCAATCCGCTGCCCCGGCACCTTGGTCATGCGACGCCGGCTGGGTCGCGGATTCATGCCCTCATTCGCGGTGTCGCCTGACGCCTGGTAAACCGGGAAGTTAGCGGCGCGCCGCATGGCAAGGGCACGGCGAGCAGCATCAACGTTGGCCGCGCGGGCTTCGATAGAGCGTGTCCGCTTGATTTCCTTGTTCAGGCGCTTCAGAGCGCTCGCAAAAACCTGCTTGCGCTTCATTGGCTGCTCGGCCGTTCCAGGAAAGCTGGCGCCGCGTGGTTCGGCCTTGCCGCGCTGCTCTCGCTGCTTCTGCCTCGCTAGAGTCTTCTCCTTGTCGCGCATCTGATGCAGCCGACTGCGGAGTTTCTCCAGGCCCGAAAGATCGAGATCGTAGATCTCGGGATGATGCGAGGCCTGGATCACACCATACTCCTCGTGACTCAGCAGACTGCGCTCGCGTTTGCAGGAAGTAGCCATATGCCTCTCCTCGTTAACGTGCGAACGACGTCACGCGCTAAACGCAGACATCGCTCAATCGCGCTTCCAAAATCAACATCCCGCGCAGCCCGAACAGAATCTCTGTTCGCCGGAAATGAGCGGACAGAGCCCATTCATCAAGCTGTTGCAGGCGCTCCGCCTGAATCAGGCTGTCGCGCCGCGGCGGTAGCACCTTCGACGCCGGCACTTGGGCTCGGCGCCTGCGCGCGTTCGAGCGCCTCCTTCAACTTGTTTTCCTGCTCGGGCGACAACGATGACCGAATGAGGTGTCCCTTGTACTGATGCAGCTCCTGGAGAACCTTCTCCGGCTGCGCCTTGCGGATCAGGAGAAACAACGCGGACGAATCCGGCTTGATGGTCTCGCCGATCTTCTTGATGAAGTCGTCATTGATGCCAAAGTCCATCAAGCTGCCCGAAAGGGCCCCCGATCCCGCGCCGATCAAACCGCCCATGGCAAAGCCGGCGAGCGGATTGAGAAACAGCAAACCAATCAGGCTTCCCAGCAAAGCTCCATTCAAACCACCTGCGGTCGCGCCAACCCGTACGAGATTGACGGACTGCTTGATCCGAACGGTGCCGTCGGCATCACGAATGGCGACAACGGCATCCTCAAGATCGATCAGATACTCCTTTTGCAATCTGGTCAGATCGGTCAAAACACGATCGGCATCATTCTGATTGTCGAAACCAACGATGACGAGATCAGACATAGGACAGTCTCCTTGGTGTGAACGATGTCGCCCCCACAATCGAAATTGATTTTCCCGTACTTGTCTTGCGATCGTCGCTGCTCAGTTGAGAAGCACCTTCGCTTTCAGCGCCTCCCGCTTTAACGCGTTCCTCCTCATCGTCGTCCTCTTGGCCCCAGCGTCAAGCGCGTGACGCCCGCAGCAAGATTGACGCCAATGTTTCGCTCGATGGAGATCGGCTGCAGCGCAACGCTTCGTCGCGATCCTCCGATCAAGACATTCGCTCCCAACCCGGGTCCAAAAGCAACGCTTCCACCGGCGCCGATATAGGTTCCCCGCAAGGTCCCGGGACCAATCCGTGAGTTCTTTGAAAGGACGAGCCACGACAACACGCCGCCTGCGGTGGCGCCGATATCGAGCCCAACACGTCTGATCCGGCCCGTATAGATGTATCGCTGACCTGTGGTCGCGTGGAATTCACAACGCAGCGATTGCGTTGAGCCGACGATCAATCCCACACGCGCGCTGGAGAAACACAGCAATCGCCCTGCCCGAAACAATTGGGCGTCAGCCGGCGACGTGGTGGCACAACCGAGCACCACCGCGCCCAAAGCACCGAGTAGACTCGCTCTGCGCATTCGAACCTCCAACGATTGAGTGTTCAGCGCTTACGGGCAGACGTCCCAGAATCCCCGGGTACGAGATCGGTTGGTGTAGTACCAGCAAAGCTCTGGTGATGGTGGCCGTCCGCCCCAGCGAGCAGCGTTAGCGGCAGCGACAAATCCCAATGCGGCGCCGGCCGCGATCGCGCCACCCGGACGCCAGGAATAACGTCGCGGACGAGCCCAGGGACGATGTGCGACTGGCGGACGCGGACGCACGCCCGGACGATGCGCACCGGGACGACCCGGCCGGGGGCGATGCGCTGCTGGCGGGCGCGCCCCTGGCCGCCCCGCACCCGGCCGGCGATTGCCCTGCCCACGCTGCGCACTAAAATCTGAAATCCCTTCGGAAGATGCCGCTTGTGGCATCGCTTCAGAAACGCCCGCTCGCGCGGACGACGTCAGCACGGCGAGATCAATAGAATAAATGAGGGCCGCAGAGAGAAGACAAGAGCTCAGGACACGATACATCGCGCAGCCTCCTGATCATGCGTCAGTTTTCTTTTTGAGCAGCTCTAATTGACGTCTCCGACAAACGCTTGCCGGGAACATCGCCACGACAAGCATCACAAGAATAGTAGCCTACAAATGCCGCCTCCGCACGAACTATATGCCGACAACAAGACCCGAAGATCACGGCGTGAGTTCACAAATGCGAGGTCCCTTGAATGATCATCAGTTCGGCGGACAACTTCGAACTTGAATCAAACTGCATTTCACTTTGCGATCACTCTGCAGTCTCGAAAATGAAGTGCCAATTCGCAGCGATGCCGATCAAGAGAGAAATTTCAAGATAGTCTCTGTGTAGGCCTATTCGATCTTGTCGAATGCAGACATCTACGGGCGCTGCGGCCCTTTGAGACAAAAAGCCGCCTCACCATTCTTGATGTTCATTTTGAGTTAGCGTCCCAGTGACTTTCAGGCCCCATGGTTGAAGCCGCAATCACCCGAAAATAAGCGCGACAATTTCGCTGAGCGGAACGCAAGTGATTGAACAGACAAGAAAAGTCTTGCTTGCGGCGATTAAAACTGGCTTCTGCTGGCGACTCCGGAGACGGACGCCTCCGGAAATCCAGGACCTATTGACACCGTTTTCAATCCTGAGACTTTTTGAAACTCATGGCCGCGTGGCGCGTTAAATCGCGCCCCAGCGGGCGACACAATCAACTGAGCGCAAAAGCGCGATCTGGAGACGAGGGAGCATGGCGCGCAACATTCTCATTCTTGGAGCTTCATACGGCTCGTTGCTGGCAACGAAGCTGTTGATGGCTGGTCACAACGTGACCTTGGTTTGCCGGCAGAAGACGGCCGACCTGATCAACCGCGACGGCACTGAAGTCCGCATCAAGCTGCGCGACGAGCCGAAACACCGCTCCATCTTCTCGCGCGACCTGCCCGGCAAGCTCGACGCCATGCCGCCGCAGAACGTCGATGTGTCGCGTTACGACATGGTCGGCCTTGCGATGCAGGAGCCACAATACACCAACCACACCATTCGCACGCTGATGGTCAAGATCGCCGCGGCCAATCTGCCGTGCCTGTCGATCATGAACATGCCGCCTTTGGCCTATCTCAAGCGCATCGACAAGCTGGACGGTATGGATCTCGAAGAGGCTTACACCAACGCATCCGTGTGGGAGCGTTTCAAGCCCGGTCTGGTGACGCTGTGTTCGCCCGATCCGCAGGCTTTCCGTCCGCCGGAGGAAGCTGCGAACGTACTTCATGTGGGCCTGCCGACGAATTTCAAGGCCGCCGCCTTTGCCGACGAGGCGCACAACAAAGTGTTGCGCGAGCTCGAAGCCGACATCGACGCGGTAAAGCTCGACGGCCAGGACGTGCCGGTGAAGCTGAAGGTGTTCGATTCCCTGTTCGTGCCGCTGGCGAAGTGGTCGATGCTGCTGACCGGCAATTATCGCTGCATCACGCCGGACGATCCGGTCTCGATCCGCGATGCCGTTCATAAGGATCTCAAGCTCTCGCAATCGATCTACGACCACGTCGATGCAGTGGCGCAGAAGCTTGGCGCCGATCCGGCAGATCAGGTGCCGTTCGAGAAATACGCCAAGGCTGCGGAAAGCCTGCTCAAGCCGTCATCAGCCGCGCGTGCAGTCGCCAGCGGCGCGCCCTTCATCGAGCGCGTCGACCTGCTGGTGAAACTGATCTCGCATCAGATCGGCATGCCAAATGCCGAGATCGACCGCACGGTTGACACGGTGGACAACAAACTGAACGTCGCGGAAGGCGGCGGCGGCGCGGATTGATCGGCTCATCGATCCAAGTTGCATAAACACTCAAACCCCCGCTTCGGCGGGGTTTTTCTTTTTTTCATGGCGGTGACATTTTACTCACGACGCGTCAACGCAATAGGATGGCAGCACAGACCAGCACAATATAGCTAAAGAGCCCGATGAGAGACTTCGCTACCGCGCGTTCCCAATCAGGCTGAATCCGGCCTAAGTACAGAATACTCAACATCGATACGCAGGCAGCTATAGCCGTAGCTGGACCGTTCGTTGCGTGTGGGAATCCGAACAATAACTTGAGTGCGTAATAGCCAAGCACCGCGCCAATATAGATCGAGAATGCGATCCAGCAGACGCCGACAGATTCATTGAGCGACAATCTTCTACCAAAAAAGCGCACGGGCTTGTATTTTATCAGCACCAAAGCAAAGCCGGTCACGGCGAATAAGCCAAAAAGAATCTGATCACGAACAGTCATTGCGCTTCAACGGTCTCTCGCGCTCTCAAGTAACCCACCAAAAATGCGAGGAAGGAGGGCACGAATAGCAGGACGGTGGCAAAGACCTTGCCGAATCCTAGCGGATCGTCTTTTACGTGAGGAAATAGATCCTGCGCCCAAACGATCAAAACGAACAAGCCAATCAAGACCACCAGCCACGCAAGCATCGCGCAAGAGACAATGTTGATGAGCAGGCTAATCGGTCCCTTGCCATTCTTGGCCAGCCACCTTCCCGCCGGCCACGCCGGCAGAACGAGAATTCCGAACACCACAATCCAGATGACGGCGAGCGTCGCAACCACGGTCATTTGTCCTCACGATTTTCATCGCGACTTAAGCGATCGACACTGGTAGGCGAGGTTACGCGGCGACCACCTATAAGAACACCAACGCATTATTTAAAATTGCACAGATCGGCTGCTACGCTTTGGCGCCACACTTAACCCACCCGCGCGGCCGGGCGCTCCCCTGCAACAGGCGTGAAATTGGCGAGCGGCTGCTCGCTGGTTTTCAGGCTCTCCAGATAGGCGTTGGTGAAATCCATCTTGATTTCGGTCCACAGCGGAAGATGGTCCGACATCTGCCAGGTCCGCCACTTCTTGTAAGCGGCGAGATCCGTCTTCGCCTCCTTGCCGGTCTTGGTCTTGGTCGGCATCAAGGGCTTGTAGATCTCATAGTCATCCTCCCCGAACACATAATCCTGCCAGGCAAAGGCACCGGCGGCTTTGATCTCGACCAGCTTGTCCTGGGTGCGAAGTGCGATCTGGTCGTAGTAGTTGGCGCTTGCAAGCGCAGTCGGTTTGCGCAACTCCGCGGGCGCTTCAAATCCTCCGCCCAGCAGTGCGTTCATCAGCGGATCCTGCGGATTGAGGATGTTGAAATCGCCGAGCAGAATGTAGGTCTCGCCATCCTTCTTCTGCCGTTTGGTGAAGAACTCCGCGATATCGGCAATCTCGCGCTTGCGCGGCGCCGTATCCGAGGCGTCGCCGTAGTAGATATGCACCGTGCAGATGTTGAACTTGAACCACCCGGCCTGGAACGCGACCAGATAAGGCGTGCGGTTGAATTGAATAGCCTGCTTGTCCTTGGTCGAGGGCAGCACGATTTCGCCCGCGATATGCCGAAACCTGATCTTGCGGGTATCGAACACGAACGCGAGCCGCTCCTGATTGCCGCTCTGGTCCGTCACCATGTAATCCCAATGCGGGCCCAGCAGCCGCATCACCGTTTGAAATTCGGTCATGTCCTCGTTGACCTCCTGCACCGCGACGAGGTCGTAGGCCGAAATGATTTCCGCAATGTACAGCAGAGACTCCGGCAAGCGCGGCGACGGGTTCAATTTATGCCCGCCGAAATCGCGGATGTTCCAGCTGGCAAGATGAAACGACTCCAGCTTGTTGTTCGGCGTGACGGTCTTTGACAGCCCTGCTCTCAATTTCAACAGCCGGTCGATGGCGCGGTTGCGCGCGGCGGAATCGTCCCAAGTACGCAGTCCGGAATATTGAACCATTGTGCCCCCTTCGATCGCATCCGCGATCCTCGGAGCGCGGTGCAACCCTGCTGGAATGAATGTCAGGACGCAAAGCGAGATGGTGTTGAACAATCGCTGCCCGCAAAGACAAGGCCTTGCGGGACATCACAATCGAATTTTATGAAGCGTATGCGATAGTCTGATGAAGGTACGGGGCAGGATAAGCCCTGACAACAGCAAATGGAGAGCACCGATGGATACGCAACGAACCGCGATCGCCGAGAGGTGCCTGAATGCCGCCTATGACGGGAGCATGGCGTTCCCCGACATCGTCGGCACTCTGATCGATGCCGGCTTCGAGGGCTACATGGTCGATTATCGCCGCAACACCACGGCTTACTATCTGCCGGATGGCGACAGCATCATGCTGGACAATCGCCCGTCAACGGAGCCTGTGGCCCCACAGTTCGACCAGCCGGGCATCGCTGCCCAGATCAAATGGGCGCAGGCCAACCCGCCCGACTATTCTTACGCAAAGTTCTGCAAGAACGTGAAGGCGCTCGGCTGCGCGGGCTACATCGTCTCCTTCTCCGGCCGCCGCGTGCTTTACTTCGGCCGCACCGCCGAGATTCATGTGGAGCATTTTCCGAAGTGAGTCAGACCACCGCCGCACCTAACTCCGCACGCCAGTACACGAGGCGTTCTTTCAGGAGCGCGTCGCGGCTGTAAGCGAGATCATCGTCTTTCAATCGCTCGACAACTTCGAACGCGAAGTGCTCGGCACCGTGAGCGTCCCACGCCTTCTGTAGCGCGCGGTTGAGATTGCCGGCGACGCGCAGCGTGAACCAGACACGGTTCTGTACGGTGTCGAGGTTTGGGCTTTGCCCGACCCACGCCTCGCCTGTCGCCGTGCAGCGGACCGCGTAGATTCCGGCGGCGCCCTTGCGCTCCTTGTACGCGGCGATTGCTGCCTTTCGTGCCTCACCTTTCATGGCCTACCTCGATGACCTGCCTCGTCTGGATTCCCGAGGGCGCCGCGGCGCACGAGGCGCCCCTCCCGCAAACAATATTATCCGGGTATTATTGACGCAACGATTTTTATCAGGGTATAAATCCTTTAGTTCGACCCTCGCAGGTATCATTATAATGAGTGACGCCCTCCTCCGCCCGTGCACGGCCTTCGAAGGCTGCCGGCTGTTGCTGTCCGGTCCCCTCATCGAGGTGGCCCTCGCCGTCAAAGCTGCCATGGCGTGGGAGGCTGCGGACCCGATCCTCACCTTCGACGACGCGACGGGGCGCGTGATCGACCTCGACCTGCGCGGCTCGAAAGCGGAGATCATCGCGCGACTTTCACAGCCGCAGCCCACGCGCGCCGATCAAGCCCCCTCACCGCAAACCGATGCGGCTGACGACGCAGACGCGCCGAAAGAAGCGCGCGGGCGCGGCCGCCCCAAGCTTGGCGTCATCGGGCGCGAGGTGACGCTGCTGCCGCGGCAATGGGAATGGTTGGCTGTGCAGCCGGGCGGCGCGTCCGTCGCGCTTCGCAAGCTGGTGGATGACGCGCGGCGCAACGGCGGCGCTGCGCAGAAAACACGCACCGCGCAGGAGCGCGCCTATCACTTCATGCTGGCGATGGCGGGCAATCTTCCGCACTACGAGGACGCGATCCGCGCGTTGTTTGCCAATGATCGCCCACGCCTTGAACAACAGATCACAGAGTGGCCGCAGGACATCGCCGCGCACGCCATTCGCCTCGCCTACGGTTGAGTGAGCGCCATGGCCACGGAACAGATCACTTACCTGCAGCCGACCGAGGCCGCCGCCCGCGCCCTCTTCATGCGCGCGATCGAAGGCGACGTCGTCATGCTCAACCTGTTGCGCTTTCGCGCCATCGCGGATTATGCGGCGCACCCCGAATTGATGCCCGACACACCGATCAGCGGCGCACAAGCCTTCGACCGCTATATCGCGCATACGCTGCCGTATCTGCGCGAGAGCGGCGGCGAGCTGATCTTCATGGGCGACGGCGGGTCGTTTCTGATCGGTCCGGAGAGTGAACGGTGGGACCGCGCCATGCTGGTGCGCCAGAGCAGCGTGGCCTCTTTCATGGCGTTTGCCACGAACGAGGCTTACCTCAACGGCCTCGGTCATCGCGACGCTGCGATCGAAGATTCACGGCTGCTGCCGCTTGTCCCGTTACCGCAGCCGATATGAATACTCAGCGCGAGGAAGCCGATGTTTCGGCTCCCTCCGCTCACTCTCGACAAGAAATATCCGATTTACGGAATGTTCCTGTGCTCGCCGGCGACACCAAAGGTAACGTTCGATCCGATAAGCCCTACCTTTTCGCCGCTATTGTCGTATTTGCCCTTGATCGGTCCCACAGAGGCCTCGACGCTGGCGCCACCACTGATAACACGCGAAAGACTGTCGGCATTCGCTGAAGCGCCGACAAATATCAGATCGCCATGCAACACGTTCTTCGCGCAATTGGTGGCGACATTGCTGATCATGTAGTCCGCAAGCGAGCCGGTGTATCCACCACCAATGCGTACGACTTTGTATTTGGTGGCGCGATCGACCGTAACCTGAGGTGAGACCGTTCCTCCCACCACCGCGGGGCCGATCCCGAATGAAGGAACCGTCAAACTCAAGTTCTTCGCCAGGTTGTCGTCCTCGATCGTGCCCTCAGCGGCTTGGGTTTCCGTTGCCAGAACCTTCAATGCATTCTGCTTGAGGAAGTCGTTGGCGCAAACGCGTGCGAGTTCATAGCCTCGTGATGGATCGACTCGGACAATCTTGTAAATTCCCGGCGTCAATACGCGCTGAACCGGCGCCGATGAAACCTTTATCGCACCTTGCCCCAAGGCTTTTTCAGCGATGTTTTGATAAGAACAGCCGCCAAGGCACGCGGAAGCGACCGCTAAAGCGGCTAGCGAAATAAATTTCATAAAACCCCCAAAAGAATCCGGCGCCCCGCCGGCAGTTGTAGATTTCCGAAATACACGCCGCCTTGGAAGCCTCACGCGTGCGATATCCACAACTGTCGTGCAACGATTGAATGACTGCCGCCTCGCACGGCGCTATCGGGGACAAAACGCTGATTTAAGATCCGCAGGGTTCGTTCGCCTACAGCTCGATCTCCATGCCATCGAACGCGGTGGTCTCGGGGATATCATCCGCGATTGTCAGCATCTCCTCGGACATGTGGGTGAGCACCACCTGCTTGGCGGAGATGCGCGGCAGCTTCTCGCGCAGCGTCTGCAGATCGAGGTGATAGCGATGGCGCGGCTGCGTCCAGAAGCATTCGCAGATGAGCAGGTCGGCATCCCTGCCTACATCGACAAGCGCGTCGGTCCACTCGGTGTCGCCGGTATAGCTGATAACACGGCCATCGCATGTCACGCGCAGCGACAGCGTCGGCGTACCGCTCGGATGCACGGCCTCGAATGCCGAGACCGACAAGCCATCGTCGAGCCGCGTCGCAACGCCGACCTCCAGCTCGACGATCTTCACCGGAAACTTGGTGCCGTGGGCGACCGCGCCGGGAAACGCCGCCTCCAGCGAGTCATCGATACGTTTGCCGATGCCGACCGGCCCCGCGATCGTCAGCAGGCGATCGCGTTGGTGCACAAGGCGCAGCGCACGCAGCAGAAACGCCAGCCCGCCGAAATGATCGCCATGGCCGTGCGAGATGATGATGGTGTCGATCGAATTCGGATGGACACCAAAGTGCCCCATCGCGACAAGGCTCGACGCGCCGCAGTCGATCAAGAGCCCGCCTCGCTCTCGTGCGATATGAAAGCAGGTATTGAAGCGGCCGCCGGTGCCGAACGCATCACCGCTGCCGAGAAACTTGAACTTCATGCCGCAGGTCCTTGGGGTCTTGTTCTTTGTTGCTTGCTATCAGTGCGAGCGCGGTGCTGGCGCGCCAAGCGACGCCGGCAGCTACCGCCTCCTATGTTAAGAGAGAATCGGCGTAACTGGAATGATGCCGCGTTACGGCCCGCCATACTTGGATGGATCATCGTAGGAAACAGGAGGATCATGGTCGGTTCGAAAACCACCCGGAGCGGAGTCGTCGCGAAAGACGCGCACACCGTTTGGAGAAACGTAGGCTGGACTGGCATAGCCTGGCATCACGGCTTGGCTGGGACGGACGATGACATGCCGGGATTTGCCCTGCCGTGCTCTCGCGGCGGCGTCGGCACAAGTACAGAGCGCAATCAGAAGACAAAATGCCAAAGCGAAACGCATTGCATTTCCTCCAATCGATTTGCCCCATAGCTACATAGTGCTTGAGCCGCATCGTCACATTGGCCAAATGGCAGAACACGCAGCCGACCAGGCGCCCGGCGCAATCGGCGATTTCCCTTACCCTGATCCCATTAGCAATCGCGACCGGTTCCGCGCTGCAGCCGCTGTATCCGGCAGTTGCGCTTCCGTGCTATATTCAACCGGCAGGCTCGCCCGTGGGCAGCTCATCACCGCGCAACTTGCACCAGACAACATGTGCCGCGCGGGCAACCTCAAAGTGGGGGCATATCTCTTGGCAAACTCGCACGAGGGAGGCTCGATATGTTGCGTTCAATGTTGGCGCCGATCGCCCTGATGATACTTCTTTCGATAGGCTTTGTTTTTTATCCTCAAGACACCGCCGATGCTGCCAGGTACTGTGCCAAGTTGAGAGGCACGTCAGAAATGGGAAAGCCCAACTGCTCTTTCTCGACGCTGGATGCGTGCCGTGCCCGCGTCAGGCACAAGGGCGGCGGGCACTGCTACAAAGCAACTCGTTAAGTGCCAATGCACTGCGCATAGATCGTCCCGGGATGAACGAGCAAGGGCTCTGCTGCTCGATCAACGCGCTAATGCCCATTCACACCAAGCTTTACCAAAAGCTCAGCGTCAACGCCGGTCCCGAACGGCTCGGTGGATGCCAGCGTGTGCGCCAGCATGCGATCGGTCAGGAGCAGGCCGTCGAGATGATCGATCTCATGCTGGAAGATGCGGGCCGGCCATCCCTCGAGGGACCATCGTTTGCGCTCGCCTTTGGCGGTGTAGCCCTCCGCCTCGATCGCCCAAAACCGCGGGATATCAGCCCTGAAACCCGGGATGCTCAGGCAGCCTTCCGGCTCGATCGCGATGCGCGCAGACGTGGCGCGCCAGGTTGGATTGATCACCGCTTCGAACGGATGCGGATGGCGATGCCGGTCACGCCGCTGCTCGACGCTGAGATGCTGCATGCGATCTTCCGTGTCTTCGATGACGAAGAGACGCAACGGCACGGCGATCTGTGGCGCGGCCAAACCGACGCCTTTGCCGTTCAGCGTCACCCGCATCACGTCGATGAGCTCATTGAGCGCATGCGAACCGAAGAGTTCGGGTGAGACTGGTCGCGTGCCCTCGCGAAGGACGGGATGACCGATCTTGATGATTTCCGCCGATCGCGGCGCGCTGTTCATTGTCATGTGATCCGGATTTGATCTCTCTCGAAGGCGAAACGGGCCACGCGTGCCCAATCAGCCAAACCATGATTGTCATGCCACAAGAGATAAGCGATTTGTAGACAGCGGCAAACGGCCCCAAGGACGCTCCCGCGGCCTCACGCAGATGTTCACGGCCCCTTCTTTGCCTTCGCTTTCGCAATGGCAGCGCGGATCGGTGCGAACGGTCCATACTTGTGCTGCTGCTCGCTGAAGCCGTCGGCATAGGGGCCATACGCGGCATCGACCGGCTTCTTCAACAGATCGGGAAAATCCTTGTCCAGCCCCGCCTTCTTGGGGCGAGGCTGTGAGACGACGAAGGCCGCCACGTCCCACGCCTGCTCCACTGTCAGCTGCGGGTTCAGATAATCCGCGCCGTGCGGCATGTTGAAATGCAGAAAATTGGCGGCGGTGATCAACCGCGCCATACCCGCGCCGTCATTGAAACTATCCGATCCCCATAACGGCGGCATCATATAGCCGAGATCGGTGGTCGGCAGGCTGCGGCGAATGCCGGAGCCGTCGGTGTTGTGACAGGCCAGACAGGAATTCACGTAGATCGCCTTGCCGCGCACGGGGTCGGCCGCGCGTTTCAGTTCAGGCATGGCCCCGGCACCGAGGCCGGGCAGTTTCTGGCCGGGCGCGACGCCCGACGAGAGAAACTTGATGTAGGCGACGATGGCCTGCATCTCGGGACCATCAGTCGGCAGCTCGCGGCCATTCATGCTGCGGACCATGCAGGAATTGACCCGATCCTCGATGGTGATCTCAGCACCGAGCCGGGAGCTGTATTGCGGAAACAATTCGAACAGACCGAAAATCGGCAAGCCGAACTTCTTGGTCCCCGCTTCAAGATGGCAATTGCTGCACGCGAGATTGTTGCCGGCAAAGCGTTTGGCGGCATCGGACACTTCGGGCCCGATATGAGCGTATGTCGCGGTGATGAGATCACGCCCGCGCCGCACCTGAGCGCCGAAAGCATCGTTCGGTAATGCGCCGACCTCCGGCACCGTCCAGATCTTCGACGCCGGTGTTGACGCGGAAGTTGACGCCGCTGTCTGTGCGCGGGCCAGACTGGATATCGTTAATCCGACTACGACAGCAGCAAGAATGAAGCTTCCGCGAAACAGAGAGAAACGAACCAGAGAGAACCATCGTTCTTGAAATGACATATCGCCCCCTCACCTCGAATGCCAGCAGTCCTCAAAATTCTCTCACGGCAAACAATCAAGCAAACCAGAATCCGACGGTTGGATGATAGCGGTACTGCGGGGTGTGCGTACAGGGAAGGCTAAGCCTAAAGCGGTATCTTAACCTCTCCGGCTTCATCTGCCTCGTGCAGAATGGGTGACTCTGGCTTTCGCGCGTCGATCTACCTAGGCGGAAAGCTGAAAAATGCTTGATCTAACGCAATGCTTTTGCAATGGGCCGACGCATCGTCCAATCTAGGGCAGGTAACGGTGGAGTAGACCCATGATGCAGATGACTTTGAGAAATGCTGCAATAGCAGCCTCGACCGTCGCTGGTGTGGCACTCTTCTCCTTCAGCTGGTCCGAGCGAACCGGCATCTCACTGTCGATCGACAGTGCTCAGGCGCGTGTCGGTCGTCCCTTGACCCCAGTGAGCGTTGCTGGTGTCGCACGCCGACAAAACCGGAGAGCCGCGTACGGCTATGGCGCAGGTGTCGTCGGCGCTGGCGTCGGCACAGCGGCGGCAGTCGGCACCGCCGCGGCAGCAGCGGCTACCTCGCCTTTGGGCTGGGGAGGTAATTCCTACTACGGACAAGGTGTTCTGGGAGCCAGAGCAGAGTATGGCGGTTACCCATCAGGCGGATGGAATATCCCGGGCCTTGGCACGCCCCACTATGCAGTAACGGCCCATTACGGAGGTGCTCCGTGGTACGGCTACAGCGGATGGGATGATTACGCGGCACGCAACTCGATCAAGTGCAGGCCGGGTAGTTTGACCAAGCTTGATGACGGTCGGATGTACACTTGTCAGTAAGCCCCATCCGGAGGTGAGGCGGCGAGGCGCCGCCTCACCTCACCACTTCACTTAAGCCGGTTGATGGTCTTCGCTTCCGTCAACCGTGTATCATGCGAAATGAAACTCCAACCACGCACCGGGCCCGACGCTGCTGTTGGCGCCAGCGGCTTGAAGTTGTAGGATTCGTCCGAGGTTGACCGGCACAATTCCCAGAAGCAAGCGAGCGGATCAAAAGCAGAGTCAGCTCACCAAGAACAATTGCGAAAAGCTGATCGCGTCCTGAAGATCCCACAGAGGGGCGGCCACCGTTGCGAACTTGGTTCGTAAACGCCGCCTCGATGAATATCTTTAGAGGTGCAATGTCATTTTTGAATGCATACCTCCTTGCGCTCTTGTCGTTGCTTGCGGTGACGGTCCCCTCACGCGTGCATGCACTGTGCTATTGCAAATGCGCGGCGGCGAGCGGTAGCACCTGCACGGTAAGCGTTCCAAATTTCGCTTGCTACGGTGCGGGAAATTCGCGCTGCACCAAACCGGTTGAAGTCTGCAGATACGATTGCAGCACCAAAGTTGACCGCCCTTCGACCTGCGGCTCTGTGCGGCGCTGTAGTGTGAGGAACTAAGGCGCTTTATCCTAGGCGGAAGAAGGTTGCGGCAACTCGCTAAGCACCGCGTCCTCTCATTTCGAGAGACACCAACCTGGCTAAAAGCGTGGCCGGAAAAAACTGTCCGATGACACTTTCGAGATTGCACAGGCTGCGGGCGATCGGATGGACCGGGATGATATCGCCGTAGCCAATCGACGTGAGGGTCACGAAGCTCAAGTAGAACACTGCGCTGGCGAGGCCCCTGTCATCTGCGAACGTAATTCCTTTGAACGCGTCCGGCAGCAACAGCCCGACAAAGATGAAGAGCGTCCCGAACATGATCGCGACGAGCAGATAAAGCAGAATCCCGCCAACGACTCGATGGTAGCTGACCGGGCATGACCTGAAGACAGCTTGCGCGACCACGGCCCCAAGCGTGATGGAAATTGCAAACCAGGCGGCAGCCAGCACATGAAGGTTGTAAGGCCATGTGTAGACTAGCCGCACAAAAAATACCGTCACGTTGGCGGCG
Organism: Bradyrhizobium sp. SYSU BS000235; assembly: GCF_049747295.1. Classification (NCBI taxonomy): domain Bacteria; kingdom Pseudomonadati; phylum Pseudomonadota; class Alphaproteobacteria; order Hyphomicrobiales; family Nitrobacteraceae; genus Bradyrhizobium; species Bradyrhizobium sp. SYSU BS000235. The sequence continues at coordinate 4,402,467 of NZ_JBMHJM010000001.1, read as the reverse complement.
AACGCGACTGACATCACGGATCAGCATGCTGCCGATGATCGCCAGCAAAGCCAACAATGCAAAGGCCTGGAACGCAAAGACGCCAAGAGCCTGTAGAGGCGCGAAGACAAAAATCGTGAATGCGAACAAGATCGCGAGCAATGTCAGAAGCCGATCACTGTACTCGCGTCTCAAATCGCGCATGGGACCGTCCTTTGACAGGCACGATCCCGATTTTGCCAAAACCGCTGATCGGGGTCCCTTCATCTGAGTCAACGGCCAGACCATCATGGAAAGAGACGGCAACAGAAAAGCCCCGGACAAGCCGGGGCTCAACTGCCGCATCAGGATGATCGATCAGTATCGCGCCGCAATCGGTGGAGAGTAACCACCGAAACGATAGTTGATGCGCAGCGTGACCATATCGATGTCTTGGTCGATTCGATTGCCGGTAAATCCGATCAGACGCGGATCGACGACCGTGAAGGAGTTGTTGGCGTCGCCCATCCAGAGATGGTTGTACTCGGCGCCGATCGACCAGTTCGGTGCAAAGCCATATTCAAAGCCAACACCGAGCGTACCGCCCCAGCGCGTATTGCTCGCTGAAACGAGACCTATACCGCTGGCTGTGTCGAGGATTTCGAACTTGTTGCCGGCTACTGCCGCGCCGCCCTTGACGTAAAGGAGCGCTGCATTCCATGCCCAGCCGAGTTGGCCCGTGAAAAGACCGATGCCGTCAGTTTTCACGCGGGTCGACAGCGTTGGATCCAGCAGACTTATGCGCGTGTTGCTGAGATCAGCCCAATCGCCCTGCGCTTCCAGGCCGAACACAAATTGGTTGCTCTGCCAGCGATAGCCGATTTGACCGCCGACAACGCCTCCCGAGCGATTCCGGCAACCGTCGTCGAATGCGGTTCCAACGACAGCGTCGAAATTCAAGCAATTGTGGCTGTCGCCCCATCCGCCGTTGGCGCCGATGTAGAAACCGCTCCAGTTATACATCACCGGAAGTGGAGGTGGCGGCGGTGCTTTTACCGCCATGTCGGCAGCCAGTGCCGGGGCAATCCCGCCACTCGCGAGCAACAGGGCAGCAGTCACTAGAAACTTCTTCATGAGTTGTCCCCTTGGTCACGTTTATCAAATGCAAACTGAGTGCGGACGCGGTCTTCGCTTCCAGTGCTCCGAATCCAAAATTAGCTTCTTTGGTCGCAAACTTTGGATTCGAGAGGCACTCGTCGATCCATGGTCCTGATGTGGTTCGGGTTCAGACGTCCGCTGGGAGCGACCGGGCGAACTCCTGAATCACCACACTGGTAAGGGATGCTAATGAGGCGTCCCAAAGGGCCCTGTATCAAAATGGCAACAACCATAGACAATCCCTTGACGGAGATGTGACCTCGATCGTTCAGGATGCGCGGTTGAGGTCGCGCGGCTCATCGTCCCCGCTTTGCCCGGTTTCGAGCCATGTCGAGATGTTGCTTGGCGGAATAATCTGCTTGGGCGAGAAAGGATTAAGAGTGCCCGCCGTCACCACCAGGCCCTGATCGAATTTCTCACGGGCAAAATGCTTGGCTTCCGTTTCTGTTGCGAAAGTCCTGGTGAGCCGGGGGTGCCGAGCCTTTGGCAACGTCCCTCGCCTTTGCACCTGAAAGGTCACGTACCAAGTGTGCCCCATTGGTTCACCCGTCTATCGAGACTTCCGTAGACGTTGGAAGCCTTGTGAGCGGCGGATCATCACGCGAGCAGGTCTGGACAGATGACGTTGAGATAAGGCTTAGTTAGTCAACTAATCACACCCGGTAATGCGCTTGGCGGCCTTCATGTACTTCAGGTGAAGGGAATCGCCGGCAGCATCCGAAAGGGTATTGCGACCGAGAAGACGATCTGACTCCAGGCACGTCTGCAGGTCAAGCTTGATATGCGAGCAGGATCCGAGAGCGTTCTGCTCTGCCACCTCCTTTGACGCCCCAAAGCCAACGAAAGTCTGCACATGCCCGGCCTCGGTGTCAGCGGGCGACACGACAGTGATCTCCGCTATGTAATAGGACGAGCACGGTGCCGCCTGCACTTCGACGCAGATCCCAAACATTGCAAACAAAGACAGGACCCTTATGGCGGACCTCATCTTACCCTCACATCGTCAGCAGCACCCGAACATCACCAACGTCATTGTGGTCGCTTGCGGCCCGCAAGCCCGGCGAAAATGGAGAAGAAGAGAACTCATCGTAGAGGAAGCCATTGGAGATTGAGGAATTCGAGATAGATCAAAGACGATGCCGGCCCGGCGTCCACTTTTACGGCTGTCCCGCCCGCAAATACGCAGCGCTCAAAGTGTCGCGTGGCAACCCCTCGACCCCATCAGCTCGCATTCCCATTCGCCCGCAATTCCGTCGGACTAACCCCATACCAGCGCTTGAAGGCGTTGGTGAATGCGCTGACTTCGCGGTAACCCAACAGCCATGCGATTTGGGAAATCGAGAGATCGCCATGAGTCAGATACGACTTCGCAAGATCGGCCTTGCTCTGATCCAGGATCCCGGAGAAAGTTTGCCCCTCCGCCGCCAGTTGGCGAGCAAGGGTGCGATGGCTGACGCCGAGTTCTTTCGCAATGGTTGAGGCCTTGGCCTTTCCATGCGGAAGCAACGGACCGATCACATGCTCCACCTTCGAGCGAACGCTCGATCGTTCCGGCGTCCGGTTCGCCAGGGCTTCGTCTGCGTATTGCACGAGCATCTCGTGCAAATATCGATCGCTGCCGATAAGCGGAAGCGAATTCACCAGCGCAGGGAGAGCAATTTCATCAACATCCGCGCCGTACGTCACCTCGCACCCCAAAAACGCGCGGCACTCCGGCGGCGTCGCCTCACGGATATGCCTGACGCAAAATTGCCGCGGCGCTATTCGCGATCCAGTGATTTGCCGGCACATCCGGACGATCGAGAACATCCAGAACTCGAATTGATGCCGGTCGGATAAGCGCTCGACGCCGTCACAATCGATGGTGATGGCCGCGCGGTTGAGGTCGAATTTGATCTTGATGCCTTCGTTGACGATCCGCGTGTAGCGCTGGCCATTGTGCATGGCATCCGCGAAGCTGTCGGACGACGACAGGACATAATAGAGCAGCCCAGTCTCGCGCAGATCAAAGCCTTGAGACAGGTGATATCCAAGAAGATCGTCTTGCAGCGCCTCGGCTGCAATCTTCAAGAACTTGACCTGGGCCGACACCTCGATCCAGCGGCTGGCGTCTTCGACGTCATCGGCAGCCAGACCGGCCTTCTCCAACAGGGGTGCCGACGGCAATCCCGCCGCGCGCAGATTTGCGCAAGCCATGCGCGTGGCGGCTCCGGCCGCGCTTGGAACTGCCGATAGCGGTGATCTTCCGAGAAAACCCATGCCTGATTACCGCTCTGTCTGAGTGGCGCAATTTAGGCAGGAAAACGCAAGCAATTGGCTCAAGATCACAACATGCGACACGGCACCTTCCTCAAAGTTGCCATCGACGCACCCGATTTGATCGGGACTTCATCACCTTAAAAAATTTACAGAGGAAGTAAATGGCAGTGTCTCAGCCATCGCCCAGGGTCGGGCTGTTTATCGATGGTCCCAATCTCCATACAACATCCAAAGCCCTCGGCTTCGACATCGACTTCAAGCGCCTTCTGTCGCAATTCGAATGCCTCGGATCGCTGTGGCGTGCGTTCTACTACACGACCCTCTCCGAGGATCAGACGCAACGTTCGTTCCGTCCGCTGGTCGATTGGCTCGACTATAACGGCTACACGGTCATCGCCAAGACAGCCAAGGACTTCATCGACGAAAGTGGCCAGCGCAGGACGAGGGGAAATACGAACATCGAACTGGCGGTGGACGCAATGGCGCTCGCAGGCAAATTCGATCACATGGTGTTGTTCTCAGGTGACGGCGACTTCCGCGCGATGGTCGAAGCCGTGCAGCGGCGCGGCGTGCGGGTGACCGTCGTGTCGACAATGTCGATCCATCCGCCAATGCTTGCCGACGAGTTAAGGCGGCAGGCTGATGTTTTCATCGACCTCGCCTCGCTCCGGCTCAAACTCGGCCGCAACGCGGCTGCGCGTGCGCCACAGGCTTGAAATCGGAGAGCATCCAGCCGCAGAGAGGTTTCGAATCCTGAACGCGGCGGATGCCGACCGAACAACCGTGGAGAACGAGAAGCGAGTTTATGTTCGAATTTTCGAGGCCCTAACCCTCGAATTTGAACGAGACTTTGAGCTTCGCTCGATACGCTTCGATCTTTCCGTCATTCATTTGCAAATCAAGCTCGACAACCTCAGCAACGCGAAGATCACGAAGCGATTTTGCGGCCCTATCGACTGCTGATTTGGCTGCCATTTCCCAAGAATCTGTACTGGTACCAATTAACTCAATGACTTTGTAAACACTCTCAGCCATATCGTCCTCCTGTTCTATCTTGTTGTCTAGAAAGCAGGCTTGCGGCGACGGTCCGATGATATCGAGAGCAACGGCCTCGTCCAGAACAATATCCGAATAGCTTGATCAAAAGAGGGCCAACGATGTGCCCCGGCGGCAAAAGCCTGTTATCGGGCCGGATCGCAGACGACCCAAGTCACCAAATCCTCGACTCTTCACGAGCGACGCACAGCAAAATTCCAGCGAAGAACAGAAGACGTCGCGCCGATTGTAACAAGAAAGGTCACACCGCTCGCCTGCTTTCCAAATCTGCTTTCCACTCACCTTTGCTCGCAAGCGAGTTCATGTGCGCGCGATGGGTGAAGGCCTGCTGCGCCGCTTGCACATTTGCTGGCTTGCCCGACCAGGCCTTCTGTGGCGCGTTCTGTAGCGCGCGCCCATATGAAAACGTCAATTTCCACGGCTGATGGCCGATCCTGTTTATGGCGTCGAGATGCGCGGTGGCTTCCTCGTCAGACTGACCACCGGACAGAAATGCAATGCCCGGCACCGCTGACGGCACGCAATTCCTCAGCAGCCTGATGGTCTTTTCCGCGACCTCCTGAACGGAGGCTTGCTTTGCATTCTTCTTGCCGGACACGACCATGTTAGGCTTCAGGATCATGCCCTCAAGTGCGACCTTTTGAGCATAGAGCTCCTGGAATGTTTGTTTGAGAACGAACTCGGTCACTTCGTAGCAGCGATCAATGTCATGATCGCCGTCCATCAACACTTCCGGCTCGACGATCGGTGCGATCTGCGCAGCCTGACACAGCGCCGCGTAGCGCGCGAGCGCATGCGCATTTGTGTGGATCGCAGTATAGCTTGGGATGCTCTTGCCGATATCGATGACCGCGCGCCATTTCGCGAAACGTGCACCCTGCGCATAATACTTCTTCAAACGTTCCGAGAGCTTATCGAGGCCGACGGTCACCAACTCGCCAGGGCACTCCGGCAGCGGTTGAGTGCCTTCGTCCACCTTAATGCCGGGAATCGCGCCTGCCTGCTCGATCAATTTGATCAAGGGCGTTCCATCCCTGCTTTTCTGCCAAATGGTCTCGTCATAGAGAATGACGCCAGAGATATATTTCGACAGCGCATCCTCGGCCCGGAACATCATTTCGCGATAGTCGCGACGGTTGTCCTCAGTGGACTCCACGCCGATTGCATCGAAACGTTTCTTGATCGTGCCGGACGATTCGTCGGCGGCAAGAATGCCCTTGCCCGGGGAAACGAGGGCCTCAGCAACCCTGTTGAGGTCAGCGAGATTCATCTCAGCCTCCGCGTGAGTCCGATGCGGCTTTCTCAAAGGTCACCCACACGTCGGCACATGGACGGAACATCGCCGGCCGCATCGGACTAGTGAGCAGCACGTCAAAACCTAGCCGAGATCGAGACCCGGGAAAAGGTCAAGTCAGACAGTTGCTCAAATGGATGACGTTCAGGATGCCGTTACCGGAATAAAACGGCTGCTGGTCTGGTCTCATCATTGACCGCCCCCTCTGGTGTCTCTCGATTTGTTCCTGCGACTGTTGGACTGATGCAGATAACCAAGCTCAATTCCGCAAACTTTCACAAAGCCGTCCGCGGCGTCGGCATCCGGCAGATCCGTCTGGCGTGCGGGCTGATCCTGTTCACATACCTGCTCAGCCATTTCATCAACCATGCGCTCGGCAACATTTCGATGGAAGCGCTGAGCACGGGTGTCAGATATCACATGGCGTTTTGGAGAAGCTCTCCAGTCGCCATGGTGTTTTATACCGCGGCGACCACCCATGCCGGTCTCGGGATCTGGGCGCTTTACCAGCGCCGTCAATTTCACTGGAAGGCGATCGAGCCGCTTCAACTCGTGCTGGGTCTCAGCATCCCTGCCCTCATCGTCACCCATCTCGCCGGGGTGCGGATTGACGATGCCCTGTTCCAGCATCACAAACTCTATCCGCAGGTGCTTTATGCATACTGGGTCGCATCGCCATCCAGGATGTGGCTGATGTTCACGGTTCTGATCGTCTCCTGGATCCACGGCTGCATCGGGCTGTACTTCTGGCTCCGCATGAAGACGTTCTTCAAAACCGCGGCGCCGCTTCTACTGGCCGCCGCGGTGCTGATTCCGACGCTCGCCATGCTCGGGCTCTATCAAGGCGGACGGAGCGTTGTACGTGACAGCCGCACTACGCAGTGGAAGGCGGACAATCTCTCCCCGCGTCAGGTCGGCACCCCTGCGGAGCAGGCCATCATCGACCGCATCATCGACGGCTTTCTGGTCGGTTATGCCGGGCTGATCGGGATCGCTATCATGGCGCGTGGCGTGCGCACGTTGAATGAGCGGCGCGGCGGCATGATCAACCTGTCGTACGGCAACGGCAGGACGGTGCGTGTGCCGAGAGGCTTGAGCGTGCTTGAAGCCAGTCTGCGTAACGACGTACCGCATGCCAGCGTATGCGGCGGTCGCGCCCGATGCTCGACCTGTCGCATTCGGGTGATCGGCGATTGCAGTTCGCTGCCGCCACCGTCAAAGCGGGAAGCCTTCGTGCTCGACCGTGTCGGCGCCGGGGGCGATCCGGCCATTCGCCTCGCCTGCCAGTTGCGTCCGACCACTGACCTGTCGTTCTTCCAGATTTTCAGGCCCGACGTCACAGCCGCTTCCTTCGCGAAAGCAGGTTCTGCCCGCATCGGCCAGGAACGTTATCTGGTCAGCATGTTCGTGGACATGCGCGGATCCACTACACTTGCAGAGCAGCGACTGCCGTTCGATACCGTCTTTATCGTTAACCGGTTCCTCAGCGCAGTCTCCCAGGCGGTGATCGCATGTGGCGGTCAACCGAACCAGTATGTCGGCGACGGAGCATTGGCGCTCTTCGGCCTTACCACGAACCCGCAGACCGCCTGCCGGCAGGCCCTTCAGGCCGCTGCGCACATTGCTGCGAACATCGATGAGCTCAATCAATTTCTCGGCCATGACCTCGCCAAGCCGATCCGTTTCGGCATCGGCATCCATGGCGGCGAGGTGATCGTCGGTGACATCGGCTATCGCGATCATCAGGTGTTCACCGCGCTCGGCGACGCCGTCAACGTCGCAGCGCGTCTGCAGGACATGACGAAGGGTCTCGCCTGCGAGGTCATCCTGTCTGAGGAGGTTTACAAGACAGCGGATCTACCGGTTGACGTGTTGCCGGCGCAGGAACTTGCGATCCGCGGACGCGCCGAGCCTTTGGCCGTTCGCATTGTGGCGGATGCAAGGACGTTGTCCTCATCAGGAGCTGCTGTCCTCGCCGGGCAGCCGTTATCCTGACGAAGTCTGTTTGACGAACGCGTCGCGAAACTTCGCAATGTCGTCCGAATTGACGTCCGAGACCGCCCAGAAATTCAATCCATCCTTGGTCCAGTTCGCCATGTTGTAACCGTCACGCATTGCCGTCGTTTCGGTGGCAGACGGTGCCGGCCAGACAAACACATTGATGAAATGCCCATGCCGCCGATAGACCAACGCCGCGACCACACGGCCGCCGATATAGTCGACGCGGCCTCCGACCAACGGGAATCCTTGCGGCGCGAGATCCACCACCGGCGGTGAAAAATCGATCTTGCCGTTGAACCATGGTTTGACGGTGTGGCGATCGGAGGTCGCGACGTCGGTCAGATGATCGACCAGCAGAGAGCGGACGTGGCTTGCAACGATCTGGTCCTCAATTGATGAGCGATCCCGCATCGGCGACATCACAATGAAAAGACTTGCAGCAAGCGCCGCCAGCGACGGCACGAACAGCCATTGTTTCGCGCGGTCAAAGATCCTGAACATCCCCCCGCTTGCCGCCGCGACCGGCGATCGCGTCTGCATCGCGGCCTCGCGCGCAATGGCCGCAAGAACTTGAGCACGCACATGCTCCGGCGTTTGCCAGCGTACCCCCTTTTGCGCGACAGTCTTTCTCAATGCCTGAAACCCTTCGAGTTGGTTCGAACAATGTGGACAGGACGCAAGGTGTTGTTCAAAGCGCAACGAATGCGACGCATCGAGTTCACCGTCGATGAAGCCGTGAAGCATCAACTCCCATTCGGCGCATGGCTTGGTGTCGGAAGAAGTCACATTGCCTCCCGAGCGCTGAGTTCGTGATCATTGATTTCGTGGCGCCATGCCGTCTGAAATTGCGTCCGCGCGCGTGCCAGCCGTGACATCACCGTCCCGATCGGCACCTCTGCAATCTCCGAGATCTGGCGATAGGACAATCCTTCCAGCTCGCGCAAAACCAACATCTCGCGCAGCGCCCGCGGCAGCTTGCCGAGGACCAGACGAACCGCGTCGGATTCGGTTCTCCGCAGCAGCGACATTTCCGGATCGTCATCGTCCGAGGCGACATCGTAGGCCGGATCGTCTTTTGTGCCGTTGCTGGGAGCGTCGGCTTCCACACGCATCTTCCGCCGGCGCTCGAGCAGCCAGTTGTGATAGCAGTTGCGCACGATGGCGAAGATCCAGGCGCGCGCATCGCCGCCCTGATAGCCCTCGAAGCTGCGATAGGCGCGAAGAAAAGCCTCCTGGACGATGTCCTGCGCAGCATCCGCATCCCTTGAGAGAAAGCGCGCGAAATTGTAGGCCGCATCCAATTGCGGGACGATATCGCGATGAAACCTGGCATGCGTGTTAGTCGCGTTGGCCGGCCGGGTTCGCGCCACATCATCAAGCTGACTTGCCGCCGACGTCATGGAGGCCGCGACCAGCGCCGGCACACGGCGACGGCCGGCCATGATGGATGCAAGGCCAACATCCCAGACGCTGGAGATCTTCTCCGCCAGATATTTGATCATCATATCCGCGAAAGATCGCTGGGTTCTGCAGTCGATCACCCGTGACGCGCTTGTGATGTACACCTGTTGCATCATGTTGGCTGGCTGCCTCGGTCAATGTCGAAGACGTAAATAGCGAAGACGTCAGGGAGTACCCCGGTATTGGGTAGACCGCCGTTCCGTCCGGTTTATTCCCACCTCTTCAAAAAAATATGCGGCTTTCAAAAAAATCATTCGAACGAGAATAAACGGCGAGCACTGAAGGTCTCCGTGGTTGGAGGCATCGTTCATTCCGAACTTTGCTCTCGTCATCCAACCGAATTCTGGAGAGCATCAATGTTGACCATGTCCCGCCGGGGTGTCCTGGCATCAGCAGCAATGGCTGCTGCCTTCGGGCTGAACAACAGGAAGCTGACTTTCGTTCATCCGGCTTACGCCGAAACGCCGCTTGAGCCGACGGTCGGCTTCTACAAATACAAAGTCGGGTCCATCGAAGTAACCGCCGTCTACGATGGTATCTGGCGCAAACCCCATGATCCAACCTTCATCAAGAATGCCTCTGTCGAGGAAACCAAGGAGGCACTTGCCAAAGCAGGTTTGACCACGGACTTCATGCCGATCCCGCTGACAGTGATCGTCCTCAAGATCGGTAACAAGCATATCATGGTCGATGCCGGATCGGGTGTCGGGCAATGGCAGGCGAATGCAACACACCTGCCGGCCAATATGAAGGCGGCGGGCATCGACCGCAACCAGATCGACACCATCCTGGTCTCGCATTTCCATCCCGACCATGTCTGGGGGTTGATGGAGAAAGGCACCAACGCGGCCGTATTCCCCAACGCCGAGCTCATCGTTAACGGCGCCGAATACAACTGGTGGACGGAGCCGGGCCGGGTCGAAAAACTGGCGGAGGGCCGCAGGGCCGCCGGCAAACGGATCGCCGATAATTTCCCGACGTGGAAAAACTGGAAGCTGGTCGGGGACAACGCCGAAGTCGCGCCCGGCGTCCGGCTCCTCGCGGCACCCGGTCACACGCCCGGTCATTCCGCCTTCCTCGTCACCTCCGGCAAAGAGCAACTGCTGGTGTCGAACGACATGATGTATGTGCCCGCCCTGCTGGCGCCGCATCCGGATTGGCAAGGCGCCTACGACCAGGACGGACCAACCGCCATCGCCACGCGCCGCAAGCTCGTCGACCGCGTCATTGCCGACAAGATGATGATCTGCGGCGCCCACTTCCCGTTCCCCGGCTTAGGCACATTCGTCAAGGACGGCGACGCCTACGCCTTCACCCCCGTGACTGTCGGCTAACTCAAGACAGGCCCAAATCGAACCGAGGAGACTGAACCATGAGTACCCGTAAAACCCTTCGCACCCTTGCGCTTGCCGTCCGCATCGGCCTCGCCCCGCTTTTGATGTCGACGTCTGCCTATGCGGTTGACAACATGTCGTCGACCGACGCGCCCGACCTCACGTCGGTCCGCGCCAAGATCAAAGCCAAGGACTACAACGCCGCTCTGACCGAGTTGCGCGATCTCGCCGAGGACGTCCAGCAGGCGGATGTCTACAATCTGCTCGGCTTCACGCTTCGCAAGACCGGCGACTACAAGACGTCCCTGACCTATTACACCAAGGCGCTTGAACTGCAGCCGGATCACAAGGCCGCCCGCGAATATCTCGGCGAGCTCTATGTCGAAACCGGAAATATGGACAAGGCGAAGGAGCAACTCGCCATCCTGGTGAAGCTCTGCCCCGGCGGCTGCGAGGAGCGCGAAGATCTGCAGAAAGCCATCGGCGCAAAGGCCGCCAGCAACTAGTCACAAGATGGTGTGAAGGGGGCGACGAGATCGCCCCCTCTTTCATAGTAACGACTTGGGAGCAGATGCCATGGACGCCATGAGCAGCACACAACGCGCGATGTTTCAGGATGCCGTCATGCTGATCGGCCGGCTGTTGCTTGCGGCGATCTTTCTGCATGAGGGCGCGTTTCTGGTCGCGAATTTCGGTCCCACCTCCGCGGCCATGGCCAAGCTTGGTGTGCCGCTGTTTCTCTTCATCCCGACGATCGCGCTGCAGCTGATTGCGGGCTTTGCGATCGCGGCCGGTTGGCATGCGCGATGGGGCGCGCTGGCGCTAGGACTGTTTTGCCTTGCGACCGCCGTTTTGTTTCACACCAACTTTGCCAGTCGCAACGAACTGCTGCATTTCGAGAAGGATTTCGCGATCGCCGGCGGCATGTTCGTCCTGATGGTGCATGGTCCCGGCGGCTGGTCCATCGACGGGCTATGGCCGCGAAAGGCGGCAACCTGAACGGGATGAAGCGCCCTCACCGGATCACCGGCCTTGGATCGCGCACCGACGAACTAATTTCAAAATCAGTCTGAGAAGAGCCCGGAGGAATAGCGAAATCTCGGGTAGCGACACACATCGAGCGCAGGCCGCCATGACGATGTGTCGCCGCCGCTTTCCGTACTGGCACCGGAAAACTGGGGAATTACCGTTCGACCGTCAATCGCTCCCCAACAATGAACGTCGCGGCGTGACTATTCGGTACCAGAAAATTTTCCCGGAACGGCGTAGCGCCATCCTGCGCCAATTTGAGAGCGAACGTCCCACGTATTGCAGAATCGCGCCTAGCTCTCAACCTCGGCTTCTCGCGCAAGGCGTTCAGCTTTCAGCCGATCTCGATTGGCATAAAACGCTCTCTCCGCCTCGCGATGCTCCTGCATGGCGCGCGTCGCATCTTCTGCGCGTTCACGGTCGCGTTGTCGCCGTTGTTCGGGAGTGAGGGGTGCTTTTTGAGATAAATTTGTCATCCTCAACAACTCGGATGTTGCAAATTTGTTCCACCGTCTTAACGAGCGCTTTCACAACGGTATTGCGATCGGATCAGGCGTGAACGATCTCATGACTCGCTTCTTCAGCACTCAGACAGTCCCCTCGTCGTCAGGACAACTTCTCACTCACTCGGATACCTGTGTAACATCGCGCATAATGACGTTCGATAACGATGTGACGCGGTCTCTCAAATTTTAAGGATCCGCTTTGATCTCTCTTAAGTCAGAACGCGAACGCAACTTGTGTTTGTAGCTGCGTCGCAGCATGTATCGCCCGAAGGATTTGTGACGAGAAGCCATGATGACCGCCATCGCACTCTGCTCCTGCCTGTTGGGCTGGTGGTATTTCATCTTCCGCCCGCCGCTGGGCACGACGTTCATCGACCGCAGGGCGTGCCGGTATTTCTACTAAGTCGCAAACGCCCTGCCTGCCCTCGCGACGCGCGCCCTTTCAATCAATCCCTGAATTGATATCGAGACGCAGCGTGGCTCCGGGGCTTACGCCGTCATATCGACTCTTGAGCTCGGCGCCTGCGGAACATCTCCCGCTTGAGCAACCGGCACCTTGAGCACGTCCGCAAGCGTCGCGGCCTGGACATTCAAGCCGCCCAACCTCTCGCCTGCGAGCGAGAACGTGCGGCCCTCAAATCGCACTGAGAATGTGTCAGTGGCCTGACCGGATTTAAGAAGCTCCGCGGATCTCTGTTGTGAGAATTCCAGATAGGAGGAAATGTAGTCCGACGCGGATAGTCCGGCGTGTCGCTGTGTGAACCGTTGCGACTCCGTCAAGGTGCTGGACGCTTCAGTGTTCTTGTCGATGGTCCTGCCAATGCTCTTGGCGTTTACACCTTGGTAAGTGTTTCCAGTCCCGAACAGCGAGATCGATCCGATCATAGGCATACAACTCCTCAAACAATCTTCCGCTGGCTGCCGTGCAAGCGTTGTGCCATCCTTTACATGCAACGTGCACGCGCGAAAGCGCTTGGCTTTTTGGGAGTTGGCGTTCTCAGCGCCGCCGAGCTGCACGTTGTCTGGCTGACCTAGCTGGCAAGATTTGCCGCCTGTTGGGCAAGGCTTTCCGGGCTCTGCATGGAGACTCGCGACGCGGGTCATCGATCAACCATGAGACGAGAGACGCTCGAGGTTTCACACCCTGAATGCCTCCGGGTTGACCACCTGCTTGGCGAGTGCGCTCAAGACTTCATCCGAGTGCTTTTCCTGCTGCAAGCTTTCCAGCAGGTCCTTCAAGTCATCCTCGCGGCCGAGCCCTTTCGACCATGTCGCGAGCGTACCATAGACCGCGATCTCGTAATGCTCGACCCGTTGCGCGGATGCGATCATAGCGGCATCGCGCAGTCCCGCATCGCCGACCATCTTCGCCCAACGATCGGCCTCGTGGATGATGCCCCACATCGATTCGTCTTCGTGTTCGCGCGGCTCGACACCCTCCTTGGCCAGGATGCGGTCGAGACGATCGAGCTGCGCGCAGGTCTCGGCCAGATGTTTCTTGAAGGCTTCCTTCAGCGCGGGATGATGCGCCTCGTCCGCCACCTTCGGCAGAGCGCGGGTCAACTGATCTTCCACTGAGCGTAGTTCCTGCAGTTCAGCGATATACATTTCCTTGAAATGATCGACGATCATGTCGAACTCCTGTTCGGGCGTCCTCAAGCTGCGAGGACGCCCCTCGGACTCGTCCCTGAGGACTCCATGCCTCATTGCGTCTGTGTGTGTTCGCCGCCCGGGCGTGAGATGCCGGCCAGCGCCACCGCCGTCATGCTGCCCCGGCGCGCAAGATCGCCCAGCGAGACGATACCGATCAGACGCTTCGCGCGATCCAGCACCGGCAAACGGCGGACCTGAAGATCGGCCATATTTTCCAGAACCTCATCGATATCCTGATCGTCGAAGCAGTATTTCACGTCGTAGGTCATGACCTCGCCGATCCGCGTATTCGGCCCCTTTCCTGCCGCCACGCCGCGCACTGCGATATCACGGTCGGAGATCATGCCGACCAGCCGGTCATTCTCACTCACAGGCAACAGGCCGATATCCATATTGGACATGATTTCGGCTGCCGCCCGGATCGTGTCGTCAGGGCTCAGGATCTTCACGTCCGACGTCATCGAGCTTCCGACTTTCATGGGACTCTCCTTTGAGGATCGTTCTCGCGCCAGATGCAGTGGGTTTATCGGCGCACCGTCGCACGGCGTGCGCAAAGACCGGCGATGTGCAGCTGATAACTCGGATCAGCCCGCGCGCGTTCCACGGCGGGATGGGGAGGTTTTGTGAGCAGTCCGCCACCATCCGGCTGGCGGAACATACCGTCGCTGACCCGCGACAGCACCGGCCTGCCCCGCCCGCCGCGTCCGGCCCTGCATCATTTATCGGGCCACACTCATCACCCGCTTGTGCAGGCGCACCTTCCGCTTTTTCATAGTAACGTGACCCACACGTGCCGTCGAATTTATGCCTTTTCGCGCCAAGCTGCTCAGCCTTGCGTTCATCGATCTTGAGAAGATATCGCACATCGCGCGCTCGTTTTCAGCACCGTCGAGGAGAAAACCATGGCACCTGCGACCAAGACTCCGAAAGCCTCAACCGTCGACATGAAGTTCGAGATCGTCGTCATCCCGGTGTCGGATGTCGATCGCGCGAAGGATTTCTACAGCAGTCTTGGTTGGCGGCTGGACGCGGACTTCGCAGGGCCCGATGATTATCGTGTGATCCAGTTCACCCCGCCGGGCTCCGGGTGCTCGATCATCTTCGGCAAAAACGTCACCGGCGCCACACCCGGCTCCGCGAAAGGGCTCTATCTCATCGTCTCCGATATCGAAGTGGCACGAAAAGAATTGATCGATCGCGGCATCACCGTCAGCGAAACCTTTCATGCGGGCAACGCGCACATCGGCACGGACGAAGCTTATTTGTTCGGCACCCAGCGCGTGAACGGCCGCGATCCGCAGCGCGGCAGCTATCGCTCGTTCGCATCCTTCAGCGATCCGGACGGCAACGGCTGGTTGTTTCAGGAAATCACTGCCCGCTTGCCCGGGCGCGTCGCGGCCGACACGACATTCACCTCCGCAACCGACCTCGCGGCGACACTGCGCCGCGCGGCGACCGCCCATGGCGAGCACGAGAAGAAGCTCGGCAAGCACGACGACAATTGGCCGGAGTGGTACGCCGAGTACATGGTCCGCGAGCAAAGCGGCAATGAACTGCCAACCTAAATGCGGCCACGCGGCCGCCACACGGCAAACGACGCTTTCCACGAGTCAGCAGTACCAACGTTCAGGAGTTCGATATGAGCAGTGCACGCGTGACAAAAATCTACGGCATGACACTGGCGGCGGTGATCGGCGCAGCCGCGTTCACGTTGCCCGCGGCGCAGGCCCAACAGGAAGGCATCAAACGCACTGATCTGCAGCGGCACGATCTCAGCGTGCCGGGGCACGAGGCGATCCAGGTGCGTGTCGATATCGATCCCGGCAAGGCTTTCCCCAAACACACGCACTTCGGCGAAGAAATTATCTACGTTCTTGAAGGCACGCTGGAATACGACATCGAAGGCAAGCCGCCGATGACCCTGAAGGCCGGCGATGTGCTCTTCATCCCTGCGGGCACGGTCCATGCGGCGAAGAACAACGGCACCGTGCGCGCAAGCGAACTTGCCACCTACGTTGTGGAAAAGGGCAAGCCGCTTGTGACCCTGGCGAAGTGAAGCGCGCGAAGTGAAACACTGAAAACGCTTGCTAAAATCTGCAGCAAACGTGGGACGATACATTTTGTATCGTCGCCATAACTCGTTTGCGGTACTCGCCATCGCGCGCGCTCTTGTGGCAGTTAACCATACCCGGGTTCGCCCGGGGCCTACCTTGTTCTGAGCATCGCGTATTCCAACAGGTGCATGTCCTTTCGCGTCGCGTAAGCCCGCCCGGCAACGGCGGGACAGTCGATATTTTTGTTTTTTGTTGGTGTCTTTGGGACCCGCTGCTGCTCGTGGAACCGGCGGCGGAAACTCGAGCCCGGCCGACAACTCGTATTGCGCCGGCCGGGCTTTTTAAAACTCCCTCCTCCCCGATGTGGAGAAGACACGGCTGCGCTCGAACATCCTCCAACACCATTGCAAAACTGTTGAATCCGCTTTGCGGCTTTCGCGAATCGGTTAGCCTCAAGTGGCTGGGAAACTGGAGGGTGACATGGACGACCAACCGATCATGGAACAGGTGACGGACGTGCTGTCGGGCGCTGCAGAGGCGACGAAGAAAGTGGCCAAGCGCGCCGCCAAGAGGGTGAAGAAAGCCGCCGCGTCGGCGATGCCCGCGAAGAAGGCCTCCGCTAAAAAGACCAAGAAGGCCGGAAAGAAGAAGGCCGCCAAGAAGTCAGCGAAGAAGGCTGTAAAGAAAGCTTCGAAGAAAACGATGAAAAAGAAGGCCGCGAAGAAAGCGCCGAAACGCAGAAAGACAATGAAGAAATGATGGCGCTCCCGCAGGCCTGACAACCAAAACCCCGGTTCGCCGGGGTTTTATTTTTTGCGCCTGTCGACGCATGCGCGCCGTCCGTGCGGACGGCTATCTCAAGCCCCACAACGAGCGGCGATAGCCGCTGCCACGCGCTTCATTTCTGCAAACAAAGCTGCCGGTAGGACCCAACGCATAGCGCCTCTGTCCCTTGAGGTAATAGCGCCTCTTTTGAAAATCGAGCCAAACCACCGTATCGCCGGGACAATGCCGTTGCGCCTGGGCTTCGTAGCGAAACGGGGTCAACGGCACCGCTTTGCCGTCGCGGATGTTGCAAAGGACAACGGAAGCGGCCAACAACAGAACGGAAGGCTTGCACACGGCAGAACGCGGCTCAATCTGCATGATATTCACTTCGGAAGGCATTCCACGTTGTATGCGATGATGATCTGGGCCGGATCACCGGTACCCGTCTTCTTGAGATCCTCGAGACCGGCTCGCAGCCTGTCCCCCGCATGCTTCAGCGTGACCTCAATTTTTGACTTGGCGTCCTCGCATCGTTCTTCCGTTGTGAATTCTTGAAAAACGACACTGGGGAGCAGTCTCCACTCGGCCTTATCGCTTGTTGCTGCCGGACTGACTGAGTAAGAAAAAATAAATATGAGAACCCACACGACCTGCTCCATTCTTGAAGGACAATACAAGCTGGGTAGAACCCGTGGTGAGATTGCTTGACGCATCCAGTCCTGGTGGATTGATCTGGATCAAAAATCGCAGCGATAGCCCGTCAAGCGTTGCCTCCTGCGGAGGAGATCGTACGCTCTGACAGTGCAGATCGGTTCAGTCTTGATTGAGATCAATCGGAATGCCCCGCAGACCGGTCAGCCGTTGTGGCCAGTCATATTCCCGCTTCGCGGATCAGAAGTTGGGCCCGATGTATTTTCGGACAGAGCGGCGCTTGCGGGAGCGGATGGCACACGACAAGGCGCCATCCCCGCGGTAGAAATCACTTGCTCCCGTGGATGAACGCTTTCATTTCCTCCGGGGTCAGCTTGCCATCTCGATTGGCGTCCATTGCCTTGAAGATCCGTTCATGAGCTGCCTGAAACTCCTGCAGCGAGATAGTCCCATCACCGTCGGCATCCATCAGCGCGAACATCATACGCATCGTAAAGGGCGTTCCCATCGGATTCCCGTGCATCATGCCGTGCGCCATCATAGGCCCGCCCATGCCGCGGCCCATCGTGCCCGCTTGTCCCATCGTGCGCGGGCCTCCCGGACCCATCGGATCGAATTGCATGTGTTGCTCATCGCCTTGCGGTGTCATTCGGTCCTGCGCGGTCGCACCGGCAACGCCGTACGCCAGAACGAGAGCGGATATCGTGAGTTTGAGAACGCGCGTAGACATTTGAGCCTCCTGAGAAAGCAGGCACCCCGGTTCGACCAATTCCGCATGCGTGAGTTTGATCCATCACGGCTTTGGCCCACGCAACTGTGATCGACGACAACAGCTGGTCTGACGATTCCCGAGGCCAAGGCGTGTGGCGGGATGATTTGCGACGGTCATGACGGCTGTGGTCTTGACGGAGCGGGATTATCACTGACACATGATCCGCCGCGGGCAGAAAGGCAGCGCGCAGCCTCGGCTTCAATCGCCCGCAGGCCGCGCGCCCCTGAACCTCCCTCATTGCACGTCCCTCAATGAGCGGTACCCATGAGACCGAGTTCCTTCCGGACCGCGGCGGCGGAATTTCCCACCTTCTCCACCGTTTTCGCCAACTGCTCCCGGCTGACGCCGAGGTGCTTCGTCCAATACTTCACCTCGTAGTCTTCACTGAGATTGATCCGGCTGCGGTCCGGTTGGCCCCTCTTGTCCCGGTTGTCCATCCTTGACATCCTCCACGCTGTGTTGAAACGGCACTCGTTTGTTTTCTGTCCGCCGCATTCGCGCGGTGCATCCATCTGAAATTCAAAACGACGATGGGGTTTATCCGTTCCGCGCAGCCTTGACTGACGCACACGCCAATTTGCACACAACATCGCGATTAGATCTCGGCCCGAACCTGAGCAGACGTCAGCCGCGGTGCGGCGTGCACGGTCGGCGGAACGACGTGGCCTTACACGGGTTTTTATCTGACATGCGGACCGGCAAGAGCAGCGGCGGAGAGCGAAGCGTTATGGCGAGATCACCTTCCCTTCTACCACGCAGACCGCTCGGCTTCATCGCGGCGCTGCTGGGGTCCTACAGTTCGGATGTGCGCGGCTGGCTCGGTCGCCTTTCGACGAAATATGCGCTGGGGACCGCGTTCGTCTTCGCAGGCGCGATAGCCATTCTCGGCGCATTAGCTGTGGCACTGGCCGCGTTGTTCCGATGGCTCGAACTCAACTATGGCGAGGTGTACGCTTATGGCGGTGTCTTCGGCTTACTGTTCGTCGTCGGCGTCGTCGCCGTGGTCACGGGATTGATGACCTTCAAGCGCCGCACACCGGCCTTCCCCAAAGGCGAACAGCAGATGCACGCACTCTCAACAACCGTCAACGCCACCGCGGATCGCACCGCGCGCATCATCTCGGTACGGGCCTCCAGCCGCCCCGACGCGTTGACAACGCTGCTTGCAGGGTCCGCCGCCGCCGTTCTTGCCGGCTGGCTGTTCAAGGCGCGGCGCCGATCGTCACGGATGAATGATTGATGGTTCGGCAACGCTCACGCCTCCCCGGAAAGGTGCTCCTGACAGCCTCGTCGATCCTCGCGCTCGCCGCGGCTTATCGCCATTTCCTGGCGGGATCAGTCCTCATCGCCCTCCCCGCTAAGGCCGTCATCCCTGCGAGGCTGCCCGATGCCGCGCAGTTGAACGTCGAACGGATCTCCCCGGAGCGGGCGTCCCGCGCGTCCGGGTCATCCCAATCCGCATCATCGACGTCCGATCGCGGACGCCATGCCACGCGGCCATGGCAGATTCCACTGCGCGGCTGGCGCGACATTTTCGTCCGGACCTATCAGCAGATCGACGAAGACCGCTTGCTGGCGACGGCCGCAGGCGTGGTGTTCTATGGACTGCTCGCGATCTTCCCGGCGATCACCGCGTTGGTGTCGAGTTATGGACTGTTCGCCGACACGTCGACGATCTCCGCCAATCTGCAAAGCCTTGCGGTAATGCTGCCAGAAGGCACCTTCAGCATCGTGCAGGATCAGATCAGCCGCGTGACGGCGCAGGCGCCATCACGACTTGGGGTGTCGTTCGCGATCGGCCTTGCGATTGCAGTGTGGAGTACGAACGCAGGTATGAAAGCGGTGATCGAAGCGCTGAATGTGGTCTATGACGAACGCGAGAAGCGCGGCTTCTTCAGGCTCAACGCAACATCGCTGCTGCTCACCATCGGCGCCATCGTCTCGCTGCTCATCATGGTCGGCGCGGTGGTCGCAATTCCGCTCGCGTTGGAGCGGTTGGGTCTTGGTGCACAGACTGAGGCCATCGTCAGATGGAGTCGCTGGCCGGTGATCGTGGTGCTCCTGCTTGTCGCACTCGCCGTGCTCTACCGGCTCGGGCCGAGCCGCACCGAAGCGCGATGGGAATGGCTGAGCCCCGGCGCAACGCTGGCCGCGGTGCTGTGGCTCGCAGGCTCTGCGCTGCTGTCGTGGTACCTGTCGAACTTCGCAAACTACAACGCCACTTATGGTTCGCTCGGCGCGGTCATCGGCCTGATGATGTGGATGTGGATGTCGGCGATCATCGTTCTGAGCGGCGCCGAGCTCAATTCGGAAATCGAGCATCAGACAGCGGCCGACACCACCGAAGGCCGCGCAAAGCCGCTCGGCACCCGCGGTGCTGTCGCGGCGGATTCGGTCGCCCCCGCGCCTTCGTCATAAGCCACACCTTACCAATTGTACCGCACCACGCCCTTGCCGGCGTAGCTGCGCGTCACGTCGGAAAACTCGCCTTCGAACGTCGCGGCCACCGACCAGCCGTTCATCCAGCTCACTTCCGCAGACGCAGTTGTAAGAGCCGCATCAGGCGCGAGCGCTGCGCCGTTCACGACGAACGAAGCACCGGGCAGCGACTGGAAGGTGGCACTGACAGCACTGTTCGGATTGAAGTCGTGCGCCCAGGCCGCGCGGCCGCGCAGGGTGAGCACTGCGCCATCGAGCGCATAAGACTTGTCGGTGCGAAGACCCAGCTCGCTGCGTGTTGCTGTGGACGTGTTCGCGCCGTAGGCCAACGCGAAGGTGTTGTTGCCGGTGACCGCCTGTTCGGCATAGGCCGGCAGTTCAAATGCGGTGACTTGCACAGCGGCATAAGGCGACACACCGAGACCACCAAACCACGGCTGCAGGAAGCGATGACCGACTTCAAGGCGGCCGGAGTAGCTGTTGGTGTTGAACTCGGCCTTGAGATGATCGACGCCCGCCACCGTGACGTAACGATCCGTTTTCACATCCTGCCAGCCGTAAGCCGCAGATGCCGTCAGATACGTCGCGCCGATGTTGTGCCGCACGAAGGCGCCGAGCTGGAACATGTCCGAGCGTCCGGTGCCGCCGTTGACAACGGAGTAATTCGTGCCGCCGCCCGACAGAGCAAAGCCTGCGATCGTATCCGGCGAGAAATTGTAATCCGCGCCAACCGCAACACCATAGATGTTGCTCGACGACGTATTGGTGCCAGCAACTGCATTGCCGTCGGTGGTCTGCGATCCGCCATAGCCCATCGCCCATGTGCTCCAGCGCTGAACAAAGGACTGCGGTGGCGCCTTGGTGAAGGACGCAAACGCATCGCGCGGATTGTTCGAACGCTTAGCTGCATAGGCCATCGCTTCGTCGGCGTAGCCGCTCGCACCAGCACCACCGCTCACGCCGCCGCGACCTGCCGCGGTCGGATCGCTCATGATATTCATGAACTGCGTCGAGGCCTGCGCGCTCGTTCCCTGCGCGCTGCCACCGATTTCGCCGGAGACTTGTGTGAGCCCTTGCGGCGTCAGGCCACCGAACGCCATCGGAATGCCGGTGTGGCTATTGGCGTAATTGGTGATGGCGTTGCCGACATTACTCTGGTTGGCGGGTAACCCGTTGTTCCCCCCGCCCGACGATGGCGGCATGATGTCCAGCGCCAGATCGAGATAGGCTTTGGTCTTGGCCACGTCATAGCTCAGGGAGGTTTTGAAGCCCGACGGCAGGTTGGTGTTGATCACCGCAGCGTCGAACTCGCCGGTGATGCTGCCCGCGGTCAGAATGGTGTACTGCTTGACGACGTAACTGCCGCTGGCGAAGTTGGCATTGACGGTTGCGCCGTTCAGCGTCGCCGAGCCGGTGACGTTGGCAAAGCTCGATGTCGTTGGATTGAGGAACACTTTATAAAACGCACCCGACTGCATCGCGAGGCTGTCCACCATCATCGACGAGCCCAGTGTGCCATTGCCCGGCGTGCCGTTGCCCGGTGCGAACGTGCCGCCTGCATTCACGTGCACGGTGCTCGCGGGACCGGTGCCCGCAAGCGTGCCCGTGCCGCTCACGGTGATCAGCGACGCATTCGCCAACGAGTCCTGCACGAACAGCGTGCCGCCGCTGATCGCGACATCGCTGGTCCAGCCGCTGCTATTGGTCAAGGTCCAGGTCGACGAGCCGCTCTTCGACAGATGCGAGAAGCCCTGATACTGGCTCGTGTTGAGCTGTGTGAGATCGAATGTGCTGCTCACCGTGCCGCCGAGCTGGAACGTGTCGCTGCCGGTGCCCACCACATTGCCGGTAACGCTTGAACCCGCCCACATCTCATAGACGTTGTTGCCGCCGGTAAACGTCACCGCATTCGCGCGTGTGGTGCCGTCACCGCCCAATCCGCCGCTGATGCTGCCGTTGTTGACGACGGTGATATCCGGGCCGATGATGCCGACGCCGCCGTCGCCGCCGTTGCCACCTCCGTTCAAACCTCCGGAAGCCGAACCGCCGGCGCCACCATGACCGCCGGTGACCACGCTGTTGATCGTCACCGTGCCAGACCGCGCCGAAACCCCGGCGCCCCCAACGCCTCCGCCTCCGCCGTGGGCTAAACCCCAATCATCGGTTACAGCCGAACCGCCTGCGCCGCCATCACCGCCGGTAACCGCCGCGTTGATCGTCACTGTGCTGGATTGCGCCGAAACCCCGGCGGCACCGGCGCCTCCGGTTCCTCCCCGGGCTTCAGCCTGATGGCTTGCAGCCGCACCGCCTGCGCCGCCACCACCGGCGGTGACCGCCGCGTTGATCGTCACCGTGGCGGACTGAGCCAGCACACCGGCGCCTCCGTCACCAGCATTTCCGGCGAAGGCGTTTTGCGAATTGCCCGGAGCAGATGCTGCGCCGCCTGCGCCGCCTGCGCCGCCCATGACCGCGGCATTGATCGTCAGCGTCGCGCCGGATTGAGCCGATATGCCTGCGCCGCCTGTCCCTCCTGCGCCACCAATGGCAGAAGCAAATCCCGTTAGCGCAGTACCGCCTGCGCCGCCCCGCCCGCCCTTGATCTCCGCATTGAGGATCAATGTTGCGGCGTCGACGACGTACAATCCAACACCACCGGAGCCGCCACTGCCGGAGCGGTCGTTTCCGACGTTCAACTCCGCATCACCGCCATCGCCGCCGTTGCCGCCGGTTACATTGGCCGAAGCCGATAACGTACCGGCCAAGCCGGTAAAGACCACGCCATATCCGCCGGCACCGCCGCCGCCGCCTGCGGCAAACGACGGATAGATCATATCGCTGGCATCGCCGCCTCTGCCGCCGTTGCCCCCTGTCGTTGCCATCCCGGGAAGAATGGAGTCGACCCAGCCGTGCGCACCGCCGCCGCCACCGCCACTTGCGAAAGCATCCGCACCTGCAGCTCCCGGTGAGCTACCGCCCGCTGCCGTGCCACCTTGCGTATTGGTACCGCCCTGACCACCGGTCGCGCCCGCACCGCCACCGCTGCCGCCGTTGCCGTACCTGGCACCGTCACTGGCATCACCGAGGTCTGCTGGCGCACCATTCCCGCCGGTGCCCGTGATCGAATCCGTTCCTCCGACGATACTCCCCTCCTCGGCGCTGCCGCGGCCGCCATCGGCGAGAGCCGGCATCGCCAGCAGCACACTCGTCAGCGCAACGCTCAGGCACCCGGCGCGGCAGAGGCGCAGCAGCGCCGTGCTGTTCATGAGGGATGAGAAAGAAAATGCATGCTGCCGGGCGTGCAATGT
This sequence comes from Bradyrhizobium sp. SYSU BS000235, assembly GCF_049747295.1. Taxonomy (NCBI): domain Bacteria; kingdom Pseudomonadati; phylum Pseudomonadota; class Alphaproteobacteria; order Hyphomicrobiales; family Nitrobacteraceae; genus Bradyrhizobium; species Bradyrhizobium sp. SYSU BS000235. The sequence continues at coordinate 4,378,769 of NZ_JBMHJM010000001.1, read as the reverse complement.
CCCGACCTTCCGACTTCCAAACGTCACAGCGCCGCCCCGAACCGCCTCACCGTATGGGTCGTCTTTGACCCCATCGGCTCATTCCAATCAGGCCCATCCACATGGTCCCACGGTGTGTGTGGTAGCCGAGTGACACTCGACAAGCTACGCCAAGTGCGGTCCCGATCGCGTTATCACCGCCCGGTTGTAACGAATCCAGACGAGTGTGGCGGCGATACACTCCGTTTGCACGGAATGAGAGGGTTTGTTTGCGCTAAGTGAGAGTCTTTGTGACAAGCATCAAAAGACATCAGGAAATTTCAGAAGATATCAGGAGCGAGACCGGGCGCCCTCCTATCTATTTAATGGGTCGCGTGTCCCCCGATTCTACCCCACCGCGCGGCACTGAGTTAGAAAAAGCCTTCCAAGATCGCACATCGACGAACCCGCCGCCTCGTCCAGGACGGCGGGTTCGTCAATGAGTGTCACGCCGCCAGCGCCTCGGCGTTGACTGCGGTCTTGGCGAGCTTCGTCAGCGTCTGATCGGTGGTCTTTTCCTCCGCCAGCGTTTCCTTCAAAAGCTTGCTGGCATTGGTCAGCCCCAGTTCGTCGGCCCAGGTGATCAGCGTGCCGTAGCGCGAGATCTCGTAGTGCTCCACCGCCTGTGCCGCCGCGAGCAGCCCGGCATCGAGCGCGGGCGCGCCCTTGTACTCGGACATGATCTCCTTGCCCTCGTCGAGGATGCCCATGATGGCATCGCAGGTCTTGCCCTGTGGCCGCGCCTCGATTTCCTCGAACACGGCCTCCAGCCGCTCGACCTGACCTTCCGTTTCCTCGAGGTGCTTTTCAAAAGCCGCGCGAAGTTCCGCGCTGTGTGCCGCCTTGGCCATCTTGGGCAGCGCGCTCATGATCTTCTTTTCGGCGAAGTAGATGTCCTTGAGGGTATCGTGGAACAGATCCTGAAGGGTCTTTGTCTTGGTCATGGAAAGCTCCTGTTGGAAGGGACTTTCGCATAATCACGAAGACGCGATGGTGTTCCTGTGCCTGAAAACTTGTCGCAGACGGCCGCTGATGCGGGGCTCGTCAGAGCGCCGCCGTCGCCACCACCTTGGCCAGCACCTGTTCCCGCCGCGCGAGTGACCGGCACCCTTTCAGCGTCGAGGAGAAACGCTCAAGCAGGCCGTCTTCGAAAGCCGAGACGATGGTCTCGTGAACGTAGCTCTTCCGACAGATCGCCGGCGTGTTGGCGAGTTCGTCTGCCGCGGCGCGCACGGCGTCGAGCACCTGACGCCGACGCCCGCGTGCGCTCTCCGCCGGCACGACGCGGGCCAAGGATTCAAGAACGGCGGCGGATGCCATCAGGGTGCGGAAATCCTTCAGCGAGATGTTGATCCCGGCGAGCTGCCGCAGGAACTGATTGACCTGCGACGCATTCACCTGCCGGACCTGCCCCTCCTCGTCGCGATATTGAAACATGCGTCGCCCAGGCAGTCCCTTCAGGATATCGATGGCGCGAACGAGACGCGTTGCGTCGCATTCCTTGCGCACCGATTTGTTGCCCTTCCCGCGGAACGACAGCACAATGCAATCGTCTTCGATCGACACGTTGGACTTCAACAAGGTGGTGGCGCCGCGCGTGCCGTGAATCCGTGCGTAAGATTCGTTTCCCGGCCGAATGGCGGTGCGCGCGATCAACTCGATCACGGCAGAGAGCGCGAATTCCTTTGTCGGCGCGTCGCCGGAGAGATGGCGCGCCACCGCACGGCGAATCCGCGGCAGGGCATCGACGAGCTTCGCCAGCCGCCTTGCCTTTCGCGCTTCCCGCACCTTCTCCCAGTCCGGGTGATAGCGGTACTGCAAGCGGCCCGCAGCATCGCGGCCGACCGCCTGCAGATGCGTCATGGCATCGCTCGAATAGCGCACCTCGATGTAAGCGGGAGGGACGGCCAGCGCATTCAAGCGCGCGACAATGGTCTTCTTTCGGATCGCGCGCCCGTCCGAGGTCACAAACGAGAAGCTCCTGCCGCGCTTCACGCGCCGGATTGAAAGCGTGCTCTGATGGCAGAGCGTGAGCCCAAGCTTTTTCGCCAGCCTGATGACGCCGGCCGGATACACGACCTCGCGGGCGTCGCTCTCTGCAATTTCATGCGCTTGCGCGCGGAATGACTGCCCGTCCATGGTGTTTTGACCTCTGCCAATGACAAGCGAGGAGAAGCCATCTTGGTTCCTTCGCCCCTCAGGCGAGATAATTCAGTGACTTGAACACGCACGGGCTGCGTGGCACGGTGATGCATTCGGTTCTTACATTCGTTCTTGCATTCAATTTTCGAGTTCGTTCAAGTTTTCGATGATTTTTCAAGCGTCCCAACATAGGACGGGAAATCTTTTCAGCGCGTGTTGTGCACGATCTGACCGAGACCTAGCATCCCGCGCGAAATGACATTGGGAGTGCCAGCGATGCTTGAGTTTTGTCTTCTGACGCTAGCTGGCTTGATCCTGATTTGCGGGGCACAGGTCGAACAGCTCGAAGAGCGGCAGCGACAAGAGCTGGCGGCATCGGCAGATGAGATGGCGCCGCAAGCGCGATGGTGGCTCGCGCGCAATCTGCTCCGATAGTTCCCGTGTCCGTCCGAAATTTTTCCACTCGACTTCAAAATCAACCCCTGCAAGAATTTGCGTGTCCAGCGGGCTCGTGGCCGTTCGGTGCGGCCGTCGCTCCCGCCCCCAGCAAGCGGAGGTGCGCCATGAAAAATCAATTTCAATCGCCGCTTCGTGAACGGCTGCGCGAATTCGCACTATCCTTTCGCGAGAAATCATCCATCTCCCGCATCAAGACCAAAAAGCCGACACTGAACCCCGCGCCCATAAATCCCGCGCCAATGACGCGCATCAAGGGCTGGCTAAATGCGCATGATCTGCTGCCACCGAAAGGGCGGCGCTGAGCGGCAGGCGGACGCGGTGTCTCGATGTGTCGGGAGCCAGGCGCTCATATTCCGTCGCCATCAGTGGCGAAGAAACGATGAAGTCGGCGGACGCGCGATTGCAGGCGACTGGGATATTCCACACCACGATGATGCGAAGGAGCGCTTTCACATCGGCGTCGTGCGGGTGAGACTGCAAAGGGTCTGAAAAGAAAACCACAAAGTCGATTTGGCCTTCCGCGATTCGGGCGCCGATCTGCTGATCTCCTCCCAACGGCCCGCTTTCCAGCAGCGTCACTTTCAGCCCGAGCCTCGTCTTCAGCAACTGACCGGTCGTCCATGTGGAATACAGAGAGTGTCGGGCCAATAGTTTGCGGTTCAACTTTGCCCACGCGACCAGTTCTTCCTTTTTGTTGTCGTGTGCGACTAAGGCAATCGTCTTCCTGCTCGGCATCGCAATGGTCTTTTGCATCATTTGCCTCCGGTCGAACATCCATGCAACTCAATCAATACAACTCACCGCCACATCCAGGATCATCGCGAGCCAATCCGGGAAAGAATCAAATCGGCATCTTCGGTCGACGTGTCCGGAGCGACCACGATGACGCCGTACGGACGGACGTAGGCGGCGAGCCGCAACAAGCTGGTGCTGACGCCTTGGCGAAAGAGACTCAGCCGAACAACCACGGCATCGAACCGTTCAGGGGGAACGAAGGTGTTGAGATCGGCAGTGACAAAGCGCATCCAGTAGCATTGACCGGCGACTGTCGCGCGCCTTTCTGCGATGTCGATGGCTGCCGCCGATTGGTCGATTCCGACCACGAGACCGGCCGGACCAACTAGGTCCGCGATCGCAAGCGAGGCATCACCGACTCCGCATTCGAGATCGAAGACACGCATGCCGTGCTCAATACCGCATCGTTTCAAAACGTCTTCGCCAAGATTCACCGCCGCGATGACACGAAGTCCGGCGGGCGTCACTTCAACTCCGGGAGTACCAACTTCAGGATCACTCAGCTTCGAGGCAGCAGCGTTGACTGTTGCGACTTGCATATCGAACTTTTTGAAGAGTTTACGCATTGGCTTCTCATTCGATTTGGGATGGGCTTCAGTTTTCAATTTCGAACCTTGAACAGCGACGAACGCTTGAGAACTTCCATTCTGGCCGGCGCAGCGAGCGACAATTCCTCGGCGCCGGCAGCGGCACTAAAGCCGCCGTCCTTGTTTCTAGGTCATCCGGTTGCGGATAGATTGGAAAAATCAGACTCGCAGATGCAGTAAGTGGCGCGTTGTCGTTGAGCCAACGGTGACGACGCGCCGCGCCGCTCTGCATCGGCTAGCGATCCTCTGATCTCTGAGAATTTGTCTCATTCGTCATGAGAACGACAAGCGCCCGCGCCGGTGCGACAGTGCTGGCGTTCTTGGTGACGATATTGTTTGCGATGGCGGACTCAACCCATGTTTGACCGGGACGATATGTGCCCATCCCCGCGTCCCAGGCCTGCGCGCGAATCTCGCCCGACAGCACGTGAACCAGGACATATCCCGCGGTCGGCGATCGATGCAGAACCGCCGAACCGCCCGGGAGATAGTCGACAATGAACGCCGAAAGACATGGCTCATGCAGATGAACTGTCCGCTTGAACGATAGAAGGGCCACAGTTGCCTTTGTCCCCACAGGGTGATCGGGAGGAAGCCCGGAGGTGACGGTGGCCGAGTTTCCGTCATGCATACCGAAAATGATGTTGGGGTCGGAGCCGCTCGAAACGTTGGTCGCGACGAATAGAAACACCGCCGAGAAAAGCATGGTGAGAACGGCTTCTGCACCGCGCGATTTCGCGCTTCGCCGCACCAGCAGGCGAGTGACGTTCGTCTCAGATGCTTCCACGCCGTCGCCCTGCCCGCTTTTGAATTCGGCTTCCGATGGCTGGACCATGTGTGCTGTTCCCGCAACTCAGTGACGGAGCGTCGTGGCGTCAATCACGAGGGAGACGACGTCCCACTCCAGCGCAATCGCATCCGGTCCGTTGTTGTGCGAAGTTCTACGGATGCAGAAAGCGGAAGGATTGAAAAAACCGGACTCCCGGTTGGGCTCTCCGCGGCTGGTTCTCGCCCTTTTGGGCTGCCGCAATGTCGCCATCCGCCGGTTTCGCCTGTAATCGAAATCCACGCGTTCGGTAGTCGCCGTGTAACCGCGTTCCCCGAAACTGGATCGGGTTAGATCACCTTTCTCAGAACATCGTCGTCAGCAACAAGTCTTGGTCCGTGAAGGAGAGCTCGGCATCGGCTCGGCGCGCTTCACGCGAATGATGGAGCGTCTCACGCCGGTCAGAGACAGCCAAACCCGAACTGTGGACCAGCCAGGAGGGATACATGACATTATCGGCGTGGCAGGAGCAGTCTGCACCGCGACCAATGCGTTGTCCGCAACACGGGGAGAAATCGGGCGCCACCGTTGAGCAGCCCCAAATGCCGAAACCTCACAAGCTCATCCAGGCACATCCCGCGTTGGCGGATATTGTCGAGCAGATCCTGGATTGGGACGTTCCCGATGAAAAAGTGGCGCGCGCATTCAGGCCCAGGGCATTGCCCAGCACCACCCCCTATCTCATCGCGCAATATCGCGTGCCGATACGGTCGGACCGGCATTTCGGCTCCGCCGGTTATCGGCATCGACGGTACGGGCACGTGATGACCGCGCTCGAGACCGGCGTCGTAACGGTACGGCCATGCGGCCCGCTCGGCGTTGTCATCGTTCGCCTCAAGCCGGAAGCCACCGCTCGCCTCGTTGGCTGCGAGCTGCAGGGTTTCATCAATGAAAAGATTGATCTGGGCGATGTCTTCAAGGCGAGCGAGGTGTCGCTGCTGGAAGAGATGCTGATGGAAGCTCCGGACAGCGCCACGCGCTTTGCGCGCATGGAAAGTTTCTTGCTGCAAAACCTACGCCAGTCCCGGGCGGACGCCGTCGTATGCAAGGCTGCACAATGTTTGCGACGCACCCCCTCACTGCGCGTGCGGGGCCTTGCGGCGCAATTGGATGTCTGTGAACGGCATTTGTCGCGCTGCTTTCGGGCGATGTTTGGGGCTAGTCCGAAGCAGTTTGCACGCGTCGCACGTATCGAGAAGATTCTGACGATGCGGCAGGCAGGCTTTGCCTGGGCGGATATCGCTTATGCCTGCGGCTTTGCCGACCAGGCACACATGATCAACGATTTCGACGCCATTGTCGGACAGACTCCGCAGCAGCTTTTCCGAACAACCGTTCTTGATCACGACTGCCAGGCATTCGAGCGGACCGACCAATTGCCTGCCCCACTTTTGTCGCGTGCTGATGCCGCCGCGCACGGCTTGGAGGGCATGCGGTAACACCCCCGTTCGGAGGGCTGGTTCCGCCGGGAACCCCAGGAACGTGTGCGGAGCCCGCACGTTGGCTCCGTATGTCAGATTCAACCGACTATCTGCTGGCGCACGCGAGACGGACGATCATGGAAGCCCGCGCCCTTCCGCCCGGCCCTTCCAGATTTTGGCTGCGCCATATCGGACGCATCTATCACCTGCTCGCGAAGCAAGGCGCCTACACCAACATCGAGTTTCTCGAGGACTATCGTCTTGCGAGAAAGGCGGAAGAAGAGCTGCGCCCGCACCTCATGCTCGTCTGAGCGCCGACTTTGGTCCTATCAAAAAAAGCTGTCTGCGCAGGAACGAGCACTCCGCATAGACGTTGATAATTGCTGGTATGATCAGGGAGAAATCCGACCGAAGTATCAGCAACTAAGCCCCGTCAGCTTACTTCGGTAACTGGCGGGGTTTTAATTTGAGAAGCGCATAGGATTGAAGAGGCCGGGCTTGAGGAGGCTCGCATGTACGCACTCTTTAAGGACCACAAGCAGATCGGCTCCGCCTTCGGGACGGAAAAGGAGGTCTGGGAGGCTGCTCTCATCGACGGGCTGGTTACCGACGTCCCAATACCCGATGACGAAGATCGGATTATCTCAGCCGGTTACCACGTTGCAATAGTTAAGGACGTCGACCTGTCGCGGGGCGATGGATGCCATAAGCCTTACGCGTCGAGACGTTGACCGCACGCCATACAAGCCGCGAGGCCGGCGCCCGCCTCATTTCTCTGCCTTGTCTCCGCCGCCGGGCTTGTATCCGTCGTTGAGTGTCTGCAGGAACGCGATGATGTCGGCCTCCTCCTGCCCCGTCATCGCCGGCGTCTCGCCAAGGAGACGATCGAACGGCGGATCGATCACATCGACATTAGCGTGGTATTGCACGGGAATGTCGTTGAACTGCTGCACCGAGCCGTCCGCCGCACGCGGATAGACCTTCTCCGGATTCGTATCGCGGAAATTATAGAAATCGAGCACTTCCTGCAGGGTGCGGAACACGCCATTGTGGAAGAAGACGTGTCGTATCGCGGTGTTGCGCAGCGTCGGCGTCAGGAACATGCCGCAATACTGCTTCTGGTCCGCGATATCGGTACGAAAGGGCCCGCATACGCCGAGATCGAAATAAGCCGGATCCTTGTTGTCGGCCAGTGCCGTATTGCGCGGCGCGCCGAGCGCCTCGTATTGATGGTCAGTGAACAGCGGCGGTAGATTGTCCTTGCTCGGCTTGCTCACGTGGCAGCCGGCACAGTTCGCTTTGTCCGGATCGTTGAACAAGTTGTAACCGCGCATTTCGCTTGCGCTAAGGCGCGCCTTGCCTTCCAGCCAGTAATCGTACTTGCTGGTGTAGGGATGGAAGCTCGGCTCTTCGATCTGGTAACGCGCAACCGCAAACATCGCCTCGGAGACCAACAGCTGCGGACTCTTGAAAACACTCTCGCCGAACAGTTCGGTGAAGCGTTTCGCGTAAGCTGAATCGCGCAGCTTCGTCGCCACCAGCTCGATACTGCCGCCGTCCATCTCGCGCGGATCGAGCAGCGGGAGGCTGGCCTGCGCCTGCAATGTATCGGCGCGACCGTCCCAAAACTGGCCGCCTTGCGGCACGATGTTGACCGCGGATTGTGCCGTCTGTGTCGCGGTCTTTCTCGCGCGCCTGGACTTCTGACCGATCGCAGCCTTCTGCGCCAAGGCCATCGGCTCGTCGTTCTCTTCCTCTTCAGGGCCGATGCTGAAGCTCGGCTCCCGCTCGTGATAGGTGAGCGAAGGAACGGCGCGCGCGCCTTGGCGCGACAGCGTGGGGCCGCCGAACATGGCCGGGCCGTCTATCGGCGGACCGTAGGCATGCTCCGGGCTATGACACGACGCGCAGGACAGCTTGCCCGAAGAGGACAGGTTCGCGTCGTAAAAAACCTTCTGGCCGAGCTGCGCCATCGCAGACAAGGGCGCGGCGTGAGGACGGACGAGTTGGATCGGGTGTGGGTTCTCGCCGACCGAATCTTGAGGTTCGGCGGCGAAGACGGCGCCGGCCAGACTAAGGCCGGCGCCAAGGAGCCACACGATGCGGCTGTGTTGCATCATGCTGCAATCAGTGGCCGCGAGCGAGGCCGTTGTTCGCCGCCGCCGTCTCAACGCCGGTCGACGGATCGAGCGTGAGCACGGGGGCGCGGTGGCCATTGCCGTTCTGGAAGTCGAACATGTCCAGGATCGAGCCGGCTTGGGCATCGAGCGAGCCGGCGCCGATACGACGACCGTTCAGCCAGTTGTCCTCGATGAAGCGGACGACGGACGCCTGCGAAATGCGGGCGTGGCTGATGTAGTTCTGCTTCGCGAAAGGCGAGATCACGATGAAGGGCACGCGGGTGCCGGGACCGCAGCGGCCGTTCACCGGTTTGCCGTTAACGCCCATCGGCAGCGGCTGCTGATTGATGCCGCGGCCGCACTGTCCGGGGCCGTTCACCTGATCGGCAGTTGCATCGTAGGACGCCGTGGTCGGGGTGGCATAAGCGTGATCGTACCATCCGTCGGAGTCATCGTAGGTGATGATGACGGCGGTGCTTTCCCAATCCGGCTGCTGCTGCAGGAAGTTGATCAGCTCGACGTTTCCGAACTGTTCATTGAGCGGGTCGGAGTTGCCAGCGTGGGCATCCTGGTAAGCCGGCATCTTGATGTACGAGACCGACGGGAAGTTGCCGGCCTTCACTGCATCGTAGAAGTCTTGCAGATCGTAGCCGTGATTGGCCGGATCGACGGCGCCGTTCAGCTTGGTGTAACCGACAGCTTCGATCGAACCCGGACGAGCATGCGTCGGATTGGCGGTCGACACATAATACTGGAACCAGGCGTGGTGCGGAATGTAGTCAGCCGGGCTGGAGCCGGTGACAGCGTTGAATGTCGAGCGCTTACAGTCGGTGGTGCCGTTTGCGTTCTTAGCAACGAGGCTGAAGCCGCCCATGAACGAGCCCCAGGTGAGGTTCGCAGCGTTCAGCAGGTCGCCGATGTTCTTGCCCGTCAGGATGCCTGCGGTCGTCTTGCTCGAGCAGACGTCGAAACCGGGATCGATGTCGCCGATCAGCGTCTGGCCGCCCGCTCCGTCAGCGATGACGTTCGACGGCGACGAACCGACGATGAACTGCACGCCGTTGGTCTGGCCGGAGATCACGTTGATCGCACCGTTTGTCGATGGACCGTAGCCGTCGGTGTACGCGTTGTCGCTCATCGCGAACTTCTGCGCGTAATTCCACATCGCGGTCACGGTGTTACCGTCGAAGTAGCCCATCACCTGGCCCTTGGTGCCGAACGCGCCGGCGCTGCCGCTGGTGCCACGCCCGGTAAACTTCGGGAAGAGATCGGCTTTGCCGTTGTCGTAGGCCTGTTGTTCAGCCGTATAGGCATGGTTCTGCGACTGAGTGTTCGCCTGCGAGCGATCGAGGCGGAACGGATTGGCGGCATCGGAGCCGTTCAGCGCGGGCGAGGAATTGCCGTTCATGGACAGCAGCGTCGGGTTCGCGATGAAATTGTTTGACTTCGGCGTGTTCGCAGCGCCCTGGAAGGCCGGCTCGCCCTGCGGATTGGTCGCATGCGGGTAAGTGCCAAAATAATGATCGTACGAGCGGTTCTCGCCGAAGATCACGACGAGATGCTTGATTGGCGTCGCGGTCTTGGCCGCGTTCTGCGGGCTGACCTGGGTATCATTTTTTGCGGCAAGCGAGCCGCTGACTCCAGCCGCGACAGCAATGATCGCGACGGTGGACAGGAGAATCTTTTTCATCTGGTCCTCGAAAAGAGATGGGCTTAGCGCGGCGCGTTTCTAACCGGCGGCAATGACGGTCATGTGTCAACATGTCGCATTACGATAATCCGCTCACAGCAAGCGCATCTTTTCGAAGAGGCCGGCGCGCTTCAGAGCAACGAGAATCGGCCGCGCGACATCACAGCGAGTCTTGGCGACAGGCTTGGCAATAACCCCGGCAACCGCCTCAGCAAGACTCCTGGACATAGACTTGCGCGCGACGAAATCGCTTTGACTGCGAGGACCCAGCGCCCGCATGCCGTTGATGATCGACGGCGCCTGGTATTCTTCGCTGCGAATTGCGAAGCTTTGATTTCAGAAAAAAGACACCGGGCTTCCAAAGACGAGATTCGTCTCTTTATGTCGCATTACGATGCTCTATTCGTTGCAAGCGCGAATTCTTGGACGACACCATCGCGCCCGGGAGCAACGAGAAGTCGCAACGCGGCATCGCAACACGCCTTGGCAATGACTTTTGGACAAATAAAGCTTGGACAATAGCGCTTGGACATAGATCCACGCGGCGAGCTCGCTTGTCGACAAGGCCCATCTTCTCGAGATTCAGATGACGATCGTCATTTTCTCGCGTTTATCGCTGCGACCGGACTCTTGCTGGAGAGATAACCGGGACGTGCCCGCTGCAGCCCGCGCTCTATGGCAACTACGTCGAATTCCGCTCGATTAGTTCCAAGTGGCTCGAACGCAGGCACGTAGGCCGCACTCCACGCCTCACCATGCCAAGCCGATGTCATGATCGTTTCAGGCACGCATCACACAACATGCGCAAAGTCTGTGACCAGACGATCTCATGGAGATGACATAGCGAGATTTCCGGCGGGGACCGCTAAAGCAGTGAAGCGGGTCAACGCCTGTGATCTATTCTTCACCGCGCAATCGAGAGGATGCTCAACCAGCCAGATACGTTTGTTCCGGCGCCTCAAAGAATCTTTTGAGTAGTCGCCGAAGGGATTAAGGCGCATCATCGGCCATTGCCGGCACGAACCTCAAGGGCGCCGGTAACAGAGAGACCGATCGTGCTCCCGCCTGTCTCGCACAGCGGAGCAGTCCAATGACCAGAATCCAATCAACGTACCAAGCTCAATTACGCAGCCTGGCTGCACAGCTTCGAATTGAAGCAGACACGCTTCCGCGGGGGCGCGCGCGGGATGGCTTGTTGCGGCAAGCCGAGGGGCTCGAAAGTTCAGCCGTGATGGAAGGCTGGATCAGCTCGACAGAACTGCAGCCCCCCATGGAAAAATCGAATGAGATCTCATCTGACCAATCGAAGCTGGACATCCGAGCACGTTGAAGAACTGCGAAAGCTCGTCGAGGCCGGAGCTTCTTCGCTACGAGCCGCGGCTCGTCTCAGGCGAACGGCGACGTCTGTGCAGATCAAAGCCAAGGAGTCCGGCTTTCCGTTTACGGACAAGCGGATCGCGAAGCGGCGGCAGCGTGCACGCGAGGCTGAGATTCGCCGCGAGCTAGGGCTGGAATAAGTGAAACGACCGACCACGCGGAAAAGCGACACGCGAAACTGCCCGGCCGGTGCGAGGCAGAACTGGCCGGGATTTTTTGGAACGTGCGTAAAAGCTTCCGGTTGGCTGTTCGTCGGATGCGGCGATCAGGATGTTAGACCCTGATCACAGCGGATGACTCTCAGGACCGGCTGGCCATTCTTTCCAAAGCTTTTGGCCGGCCGGTAACCTTTGTGCCGCAACGCAGCCCCTCTTCTCCTGACCTGCTGTCTTCAGATGTCAGATCAAGAAGCGGCAGCGATTCCGCGGCAGCCTCACCAATTGTAGCGCACCACGCCCTTGCCGGCGTAGCTGCGCGTCACATCAGAGAATTCACCCTCAAACGTCGCGGCAACGGACCAGCCATTCATCCAGCGCACTTCGGCGGAGGCCGTCGTGAGTGCGGAGTCGGATGCGAGCGCCGCGCCGTTCACGACGAACGATGCGCCGGGCAGCGTCTGGAATGTCGCGCCAATCGCACGATCCGGATTGAAGTCATGCGCCCACGCCGCGCGGCCGCGCAGCGTGAGAACCGCGCCATCGAGTGCATAAGATTTGTCTGAACGCAAACCAACCTCAGTGCGTGACGCGGTCGTAGTGTCTCCACCGTAATTCAGTGCAAACGTGCCAACGCCGCTGATCGCGCGCTCGGCATAGGACGGCAGTTCGAATGCGGTGATCTGTGCAGCGGCATACGGCGAGACGCCAAGCCCACCGAACCATGGTGTCAGGAAGCGATGGCCCAACTCAAGGCGGCCCGAGTAGGCATTGGCGTTGAAGTTGGCACGCAGATGATCGACACCAGCGACAGTCAGATAACGATCGGTGGTGACGTCCTGCCAGCCATAGGCGACTGCGGCTGTGAGATACGTCGCATCGAAGTTGTGGCGCACGAACGCGCCGGCCTGGAACATATCCGAACGGCCCGAGCCACCATTGACGACGCTGAAGTTGCTGCCGCCGCCCGCAAGCGCGAAACCTGCAACGGTATCCGGCGAGAACCAGTAGTCCGCACCGGCCGCAGCGCCATAAACAGCGCTGGTGGTATTGTTCGAACCAGTGACGGCATTGCCATCGGTGGTCTGCGATCCGCCGTAACCCGCTGCCCACACGTTCCAGCGCTGCGCGAACGCGGCTGCCGGTGGTGCTTTGGTGAAAGCCGCAAACGCATCGCGCTGCGACTTCGATTGCGCGCGTCCCGCATAGGCCAAGCTCTCGCTCTCATCCGCGAACGCCGTCGGGCCATTTTGCGCGACGCCGCGCCCCGCCGAGAACGGATCGGTCATCAAGCCCATGAACAGATTCATGGCCTGATACGTCGTCTGCTGCGAAGCCGTGCCGAGTTCGCCCGAGGCCTGCGTCAGATTCTGCGCGACGTGATCGCCGAAGATCGCGCCGAGCCTGCCGCTGCTACCACCGGGCGCATTGAAAGCAGTGTCGAGCACCGTCGCGACTTTTTGCTGATTGCCGTTCAATCCTGCGATTTGCCCAAGCTGCGAGGTCAGCGTCAGCAACACGTCATTGCTGGTGTAGCTGAGCACGCCGCTGATGCCGTTCGGCGTTGCCAGCGTGTCGAATGTCGTGCCGCCCAATCCACCTTGCGTGGTCAGGATTGTATAGGCCGAGTTGAAGCGATAGTTTCCGGTCGGCGAACTCACCCGCACCAATCCAACAAGATCGGCATCGCCGGGACCGAAGCCTCCGGCGACAACGTTGACGCGGTCACTGTTGGCACCGGACACCTTCACGGCATACGTGCTGCAGTCGCAGAATCTCAGGCTATCCATGATGGTCAGCGTGCCGGTGTCGTTGAGTGGGCCCGGCGCGAGCGTTGCGTCGTGATCGAGCAGCGTGAACGGGACGGTACCGGTGCCTGACAACGTGCCACCCGGATTCACGAGCAGCGGGCCTGCCGCCGACAGATCGCCGTTCACCACCAGCGTGCCGGCGTTGACGTTCACATCGCCGGTAAAGCTGCTGGTGCCGGTCAGCGTCCAGACCGAGCTGTCGATCTTGTTGAAGGTGCTGAAGCCCTGATACTGCGCGGTGCCACCAAGCACGCCAAGTGCGCTGACATCGAACGTCGCAGCAGCAGTGCCGCCGAGCTGGAACGTATCGCTGCCGGTGCCTTGCACGTCACCGTGGATGACCGAGCCCTGCGCCAGCGTGAGCGTGTTGTCAGTGCCGCTGAACTGGATCGCAAAGGAAGTGCCGCCACTGATGGTGCCCGCATTGAAGATCGAAGACCCGCCACCGAGGAACCGGATCCCGCGGCCATCGCCGCTGATGGTGCCGGCGTTAAAGATCGAAGAACCGTCGCCGAGGCCGACAATTGCAATACCGCCCGTGATGCTGCCGCCGGCATTGTTGGTCACGATCGCACTGGTGTCGGCCCTAATGCCGAAGCCGTTGGTGCCGGTAATGCTGCCCGAATTGGTGACATTGGCAGAGCCTGCGTTGGCGATGATTCCGTAGGTGTCGCCTGTGATGCTGCCGCCGGCGTTATTGATCACCGTCGCAACGGTGCCGGCGAAAATGGCGGCGGAACTGCCCGCCGTGCTGGTGATGCTGCCGGAATTGGTGACACTGACAGAGCCAGTGCTGGAGAGGATGCCGTAATTGCCGCCGGTGATGTTGCCGCCGGCATTGTTGATCACCGTCGCCTTCGTAGCGCCGAAAATGCCCATGTCGCTGCTGCCGGTAATGATCCCGGAATTGGTGACATTGGCAGCGCCCGAGCTGGCGACAATTCCACTGGCGGCACCCGTGATGCTGCCGCCAGCAGCGTTGATCACCGTCGCGTTAGTGCTGGCCGAAATGGCGGTGTCGGTGGTGCCGGTAATGATCCCGGCATTGGTGATGTCTGCAAAGCCCGAGAAAACCTGGATTCCGTACTGGCCGCCTGTGATGCTAGCGCCTGCGTTGTTCGTCACCGTCGCGCCGGTGGCGGCGGAAATGGCCTGAAACAAGGTGCCGGTGACGGTGCCGGAATTGGTGAGATTAATAAAACCCGAGCTGGTGCCAATTGCCAAATTACCCGTGATGCTGCCACCGGCATTGTTGGTCACCGTTGCGTTGAGGCTGGCGGCAATGCCGGAACCGCCGGTGCCGACGATGCTGCCGGAATTAGTGACATCGGCAGAGCCCGAGGTGGCGTGAATTCCGAAGACGCCACTCGTGATGCTGCCCCCGGCAGTGTTGATCACCGTCGCATCGGTCGCGGCGGAAATGCCGTCCCCCGCGGTGCCGCTGATGGTGCCGGAATTGGTAACATTGGCAAAGCCGCTACTAGCGGTGATTCCTTTGGCACCGGTGATGCTGGCGCCGGCACCGTTGATCACCGTCGCGTCGCCGAGATTGATGCCATTATTGGCGCCAGTGATCGTGTTGGCGGCGCCGCTGCTGACGTTGACGGTGACACCGGTCTCAGCTCCAGTACCGTAGCCGTCAGTGCCCGCGCTGGTGCCGGGTGCGCCGCCGCCTTGATTGCTGGTGGTGCCGGTACAGGTCGCGGTCACGCCGTCGGCCACCTGGGGCGAGCAATCGGCCCATGCCGGCGTCGCAAGCAGCGCGCCGGAAAGCGTGAACCCGAGCGCACCGGCGCAGCAGAGGCGCAAGAGCGCGGTGCTGTTCAACAGCGATTGCGTTGAAAGTGAATGACGGCGGGTCACAATCTTTGAAACTTGTTTAGCGGCAATCATGTTTACGTCTTACCAATTGTAACGCACCACGCCCTTGCCCGCGTAGCTGCGGGTGACGTCGGAGAACTCGCCTTCGAATGTCGCGGCGACGGACCAGCCGTTCATCCATCGCACTTCGGCGGAAGCTGTGGTGAGTGCGGAGTCGGATGCAAGCGCCGCGCCGTTCACCACGAACGAGGCGCCGGGCAGCGTCTGGAAGGTTGCGCTGACCGCACGATCGGGATCGAAGTCATGCGCCCATGCCGCACGGCCGCGCAGCGTGAGGACTGCACCATCGAGCGCATACGACTTGTCGGTGCGCAGACCGAGTTCAGTGCGTGACGACGTGGTGGTGTCTCCACCATAGTTCAATGCGAAGGTGCTCGCGCCGGAGATCGCGCGCTCGGCATACGACGGCAATTCAAATGCCGTGATCTGTGCGGCGGCATAAGGCGACACGCCCAGCCCGCCGAACCATGGCGTCAGGAAGCGATGACCCAACTCAAGGCGGCCAGAGTAAGCGTTGGCATTGAAGTTGGCGCGCAGGTGATCGACGCCCGCGACAGTCACGTAACGATCGGTGGTGACATCCTGCCAGCCGTAGGCGACTGCGGCAGTCAGATACGTTGCATCGAAATTGTGACGGACGAACGCGCCCGCCTGGAACATATCCGAACGGCCCGAGCCACCATTCGCAACGCTGAAGTTGCTGCCACCGCCCGCAAGCGCGAAACCTGCGACGGTATCCGGTGAGAACCAGTAATCCGCACCAGCGGCAGCACCATACACTGCGCTGGTCGTGGTGTTCGAACCGGTGACAGCATTGCCGTCCGTCGTCTGCGAACCGCCGTAACCCGCAGCCCACACGTTCCAGCGTTGCGCGAATGCAGCCGGGGGCGCCTTGGTAAATGCAGCAAACGCATCGCGCGGCGACTTCGGCTTTGCACGGCCCGCATAGGCCATGCTCTCGCTGTCATCGGCAAACGCTGTGGGACCATTGTTCGCGACACCCCGCCCCGCCGCGAACGGATCGGTCATCAGGCCCATGAACAGATTCATCGCCTGGAACGTCGTCTGCTGCGAAGCGCTGCCGAGTTCGCCGGAGGCCTGTGTCAGACCATTCGGCGTGAGACTGCCGAACGCGATCGGGATCGCCCCTCCAGCGTTGAAGAAGTTTGTGATGGCGTTGGCGACGTTGGTCTGATTGATGTTCGCGCCGCTCTGCGACGGCGGAAGAATATTCATCGCCAGATCGAGATAGACGTTGTTCAAATCGTAGTCGAGCGTGGCCGTGAAGACCCGCGGCAGGCCGGCCACGATAGGATCGAACGTACCAGTGATCGAACCCGCGGTGAGGATGGTGTAGCGCTTCTCCACATAAACGCCGCCACTCGCGAAATTCGTTCGAACCGTCGCACCGCCCAGCGACGCATTGCCAAAGACATTGGCCCAGGTCGACGTCGATGGCGTGAGCGATACCATGTATTGCGCCCCGGACGCGAACGCGAGGCTTCCCACATTCATCGACGAACCGGCCGTGACGCCGTCACCCGGCGCGAAGGTGCCGCCTGTGTTCACCTGCACCGCATTCAAATGACCGCTGCCGGCGAGCGTGCCAGTGCTGTTTACGGTGACACCACTTGTCATCATCACACTGCTGTTCACCCGCAGTGTACCACCGTCGATGGTCGTCGCGCCGACATAGGTATTGGTGTCCGACAGCGTCATCGTGCCGGTGCCGGTCTTGGTCAAACCACCGCCGCCGGCGATCTCACCGGAGAACGTGGTCGATGTGTTGTCGGCGCCGGCCGTCAACGTCGCGCCGCCGAGGACGACGGTGCCTTCGCCGGCCAGCGAACCGATGGTCTGGTCGAAATTGTTGATCGACAGCATCGCGCCGTTCGCCACCGTAAAGGCCGACCCGGACGAATACACATGAGCGGCGCCCGCAGTCAGCAGACCCTGGCTCACCAGTGTCGCGCCGGTGTAATTCGATGTGCCGCCAAGCGTCAGCGTCTGCGCGCCGTCCTTGATCAGGCCGCCCGCGCCGGACAGCGCGCCATTCAGCCTCAAATCGGTGGCGCCAGGCACCGTCAAGTCTGCGTTGAGGGTGATGTTGTTGGAAAGCGTGTAGTTGGAGAGACCGTCGAGCGACGCAGCGTTGTTGACGGTCAGCGTGCCGGAGCCGAGCGCTCCGGCGTTGCCAAGGAGCAGGCCGCCACCATTGAGCGACACGCCGCCGCCAAATGTGTTCGCGCCGCTCAGCGTCGCGACGCCGGTGCCCTGCTTCACGAGATGACCCGCGCCCGACCCCGAGATCACGCCCGAGTAAGTCGTGTTCGCTCCGTCTCCGAAGGCCAACGTATTCCCGCCGAGCGACACGGTGGTGCCTGAACCGCCCGCGAGAGAGCCGATCGTCACGCTCGGCAATGTGCTGCCGGCGATATCGAAAACGGCACCGGGGCCCGTGAGATTCACCCCGACGGTCGACGCAAATTTGCCTGCGCCGGACAACGCGAGCGTGCCCGCGTTGATCGTCACATCGCCTGTGAAGGAGTTCGCGCCGGTGAATGTCTGGGTGTTGGCGCCGTTCTTGACGATTCCGCCGCTGCCCGTGATGTCGCCGGCGAATGTCCCCTGCGAGGTCCCGCCGAATATCAGCGTGCGCGTGCCGAGATCCACTGTGCTGCCCGCAAGGCCGGAAAGCGCGCCGATAGTCTGGTCTGCTCCGGAGCCGCTGATGTCGAACGTCCCGGCTTTGACATTAACGGTACTCGCCGCGTTGAAGCTGGCCCCCGCACCCAGCGCCAACGTGCCGCCGCCAATCGTCCAGTCCGTTCTCTGGGTCGACGTGTTGCTCAACGTCCAGACGCTGTCGCCGGTTTTTTCGAATTTGTTGAAGCCCTGGTATTGGGCGGCCGCGCCGATCTGCGAAAGATCGAAAGCCGAGCCGGGTGTGACATCGCCACCGAGACGGAGCGTGCCGTTGTTGGTCTGATCGACCACATTGCCGCTCGTGCTGGAGCCCGCCCACATTTCGTAGACGTTGGTGCCGCCGGTGAAGGTGATCGCGTTGGCCTGCGTTGGTGAGACCGTATCGCCCGACACGCCGCCGGCGATGCTGCCGGCATTGATGACGGTGAGATCCGATCCAATGACGCCCGCGCCGCCGACGCCGGCCGGGCCGCCATTGCCATCATCCGCGCCGCCGGCGCCGCCAACGATGTCGCCATAGTTCTCAACCCGGCTGCCGCCGCCATTCCGAACCAGCACGCCTGCGCCGCCGGCCCCGCCGACGCCGCCGGTGCCAAATCCGCCGAAAGCTCCGTTTCCACCGGCGCCGCCGGTGATGGTGCCGCCGGCAAGGTTCGTGATGGTGCTTTGCCACACCTCCATGCCGCTGCCGCCGGCCCCGCCGTGACCATCGCCAAGGCCGGTCGCCACGCCATTACCGCCACTGCCGCCAGTGACGGCGCCCGCGCTGCTGATGACGGCTTGATTGGCCAGCACGCCCGCGCCGCCAGCGCCGGCAAGACGGCCACCTCCACCCTGACCGCCAAGGATGGTGCTGTCGTTTTGCAGCTCGCCGCCGCTATAGAGAAAGACTCCGGCCCCGCCGCCGCCGCCGAAGTCGGAGAGGCTGCCGCCGCTACCGCCAATGATGGTGGTCCCGGCTGCTCCGAAAATTGTCCCTCCACCCAGCGAAACCAGCCCGACGCCGCCGCCGCCACCGCCTTTGCCGAAGCCACCGGCCCCACCGGAAACCGTTGGGACGCCGCTGGTCGTGAAGTTATCCGTACTCGGAACCACAATACCCGCGCCGCCACCGCCACCGCCACCGCCGGTGAAGCCGTCGCCGCCGTTAGCGCCAATGACGAGGCTCTCTCCGCCGCCGTCACCGCCAGAATTGGGCCCGGTGGCGCCGCCGCCGCCGCCGGCACCAACACCATTGGGAGAGCCGGCCGCTCCGACGTGGCCGCTGCCGCCGCCGCCGTTTCCATCCGAAGCTACGCCGCCGGGGGTCAACGCCGCGTCGCCGCCTCCTGCCCCCGAAACGTCTTTGCCCCCGCCGCCACCGCCGATGCCGCCGCTGCCGCTGACCACACCGTCCACGAAACCGCCGCCGTCACCGCCGCCCTTGGTGATCTGCTGCGCCGAGGCCGGCGATGCGCTCGCCAGTATCAAGCCCGCAACCAGCACCAGCGCTGTACTTCCCAACAGCGATTGAACTGAAGATGCCCCGCGCTGGACCTGCCCGGTCTTTTCACTTCCAAACGTCACCACACCAGCCTCGGCGCTTCACTAAAGTATGTCCGATTTCGTACCCTATCTGGGGGATATGGAACCATCGCCGGGCTGGTCCGCGGGGCGTTATTTTGGCGGGGTGAGCGAGATTGCGCCGCTGTGTGATCCCCGCGCAACAAACGATTGCCGGGGAGGATTATGACAACTGATTGATGTGCCCCTGACTGGGACGGGATACCGTCGGGACGCCCCTCATTAAGGACCGGTTGGGCTGCGGCGATGTTCCGGTCCCGCCGTTTTCGGTTCAGAGCTGCTGCTGCGCAAAGCGAGTTCGAGCATCGATGCGGCGCCCCCCGCATGCGGAAAACGATTAGATATCAAGGACTTTAGCAAGCACTCGGATCACCTTTGAGCAACGAGCACCGTTTATTTGCGTTTGCACGGTCATAGCGTCATAAGATTCCCTCGCCTACTGGTTGAGGAATCATGAACGAGCCAACACTGTCCCATTGGCTTAAATGCTTGGACACTTACCTTCCCCGGCGCCGCCCAAAATACACGCTCAGATTTCGCTGCGATTGCGGATGGAGCTATCGTTGGAAAGCCTCAGAACTCATCGCGCAGCATAAGTGCCGCCAGGAAATCATTTGCCTTGAATGCGGTGATGTCTACCACCTGCGCGGCGGCTCTATTGTCGCAATTATTCCCAACCCGTTGAATCGCAGCCTCGTGAGCGAGAAGACGATTGTGCAGCAGATGACCCCACAAGACCTGCTCGATCGGCATCATCACGCAGCGCAAGGATTCGACGACTTCTATGAGCGTTTCTATCGCAAGCTAGAGAAACCGGCTGCTTTAGCGGCAGAATAGGCCGCAAGCGCGTCCCACGCCTCGCCATCATTCACGATCACAATGCGTGACGGTTGATTTGCGTCAACGCGGCGCAGTTGCCCCCCGCTACCCATGGCGTCCCATGTTGTTTTTCAACAGCCGTACTGGGAGGCCACAATGATCAACAAGGCCATTTTAGGCGCAACCGTACTTTTCATTGCCCTGTCACCGTGTGCTTATGCGGATACGCCGCGCAACGACAACGGGATGAAGTTCAGTTCCGAAGATCGCAAGGCCCTGACCGATGCGCGCATCGGTATTCTCAAGGCCGCGCTTCAGCTCACGCCCGAGCAGGAGAAACTCTGGCCTGCGGTGGAGGACGCGATCCGCGCGCGCGCCAAAAATCGCCAGGAGCGGTGGAGCGAGCGCGCCGCCGCATTCCGCGACCGCAGCGCGATCGAGATCATCCGCGACCGGAATCCTGTGAAATTTCTAAATCGCCGTGCCGATGCATTGGCCGAGCGTTCCGCAGATTTAAGAAAACTCGCGACTGCGTGGGAGCCCCTCTACACGTCATTGTCCCAGGACCAGAAGCGGCGAATGGCTCTGCTGACGATTGTGGTGCTTCGCGATCTGCGCGATGCCATCGAGGAGCGGCAGATGCAGGCCGAAGACGATGATGACTATGACGATGATTGATAGTTGTCGCGGTTGAGCGCCTGAAGCCTGCTTTTTTCATAACGCGGGAGCGTGGGCGAGATGATTGCCCGGCGACGCCCTGTGCTGTGGAATCGATCAATCTCAAATGATCTTGTCACGCAATCATCCCGCATCCGTGCTAGCGTACGGTCATGCTCAGGACCCCCGCGGACAGTCAGCAGACAGAGTGGAGCGATCCCGCCGCGCATCATGCGCGTTTGGGCGAGTTGCCATCAGAACCCGCAGCAATTGCCGATGCGCTGGAAGAATTCGTCATCCACCATGCGGTGGCGCGACAGATCGGCTTTCCCGTCCCGGCGTATGCGGAGGACGACCGCAGTCTGCGGCGCAGCGCACTGCTGCTCGATACGCTCCTTCAACGCGACGCGCGCCCGCTCTCCATTCACCGCGACCTTCCCGATTACCTCTATGTCACCTGCCGCGACTTCGCGCTGCTGGCGATCACGGCGCTACGCGCGCAGGGTATTCCGGCGCGGCTGCGCGCGGGCTTCGCCAGCTACTTCGCTAAGGGCCATTGGGAAGATCACTATATCTGCGAATATCGTCGCGACGGACAATGGGCGGTGCTCGATGCCCAGCTCGGCCGGCGGGCGCGCGACGGCATGCGCGTTCCCTTCGACGTCGCCAACGTACCATCTTCAGGCTGGCGGTCGGCGCCATCGGTCTGGCGAACGGTGCGCACTGGCGAGATCGATGCAACGACATGCGGCCTGACTTACGCAGACATCAAAGGCGAATGGTGGATTGCGTCCAGCGTGATCCGCGATGCGGCCACCCTTGCAGGCATCGAGTGTCTGCCGTGGGACAATTGGGGGCCAACGATTGGCTTTCGTGAGACGCGCAGCTTGACACCGGAACAGGCCCAGGACATCGACGCACTGGCGCAGGCGCTCGATCCCGCCCCGCCCGACCGGCACGCTGCTCAGGCCGTGCTTGCGCAATTCCCGTGGGCCGCGCCTCCGCAGGATGCTTTCGGAGCGGTGTGATAAATCCCACTACGGCTGAGCGCTGTCAGCGAAATGCTTGCGGAAGAAGGCGACCATATCCGAGTGAAGCTTTTTATGAAAATCAACGCGATCGAAGCCCGGGGCGTCGGTACAAATGGCAGGAGCTGCCTGCGCCTCCTCCGCAGTGCAGGTCGCGAGGAAAGAGAAGTGTTTGGCATTTTCTGCGAAATGGTAGTCCGGCTTCGTCGGAAGCTTTTGCTTGACCGCTGCAGCACAGCACCCGGATAGACCGTCGGCTTTTTGCGCCGGGTCAGAACTCCACAACTGGATCGGGACTGTTATTCCTTTCAGGTTTTCCTCAGGGAAAACGAACACCGGATAGGGATCGATGATGACGGCGGCCTTGACGCGCGGATCATGAGTGATCGGCTGATCGGGAAGCTCGCCGCCTTCGAGCTGTTTGCAAGCCCTCAGGCTCGACGTTTCGCAGTTGGGCAAGCCTTTCCGCAAATCGGGATTGCCACCGATGACGACGAGACCGGTGTACCCGCCAAACGAGAAACCATACAGCCCGATCCGTTTCTCATCGATGCGTGATGCATCCGGCCACGCCTCAAGCATGTAGTCGACCAACCGCTTCATATCCGCGGGCCGCTCGACAAGCACGGAAAGACTGTCGGTGCCGCTCGTGTCACGCATGGTGTCGGTGGGATGATTGAGCGCGGCAACGACGAATCCAGCGTCCGCAAGCGCTGCCGCCGTGTCGTGGTGACCGCCGAACCACCCTCTCCGGCCGTGGGACATCACGATGAGCGGAAGCTTTTCTCCGGTGACCGGACACCCGGGCACGACGAAAAAGGTAGCTCCCCGCGCATCCATTTCCTGAGGCGGCTCCGCGCAAGGCGTCCAAACCAGGAGCCTGATCGCCGGTCCCGCGGAACTGGCGGGAATGTCGAAGTTCTTCACCCCGGCAGCTTGGGCCACAGTAACCGCAAAGAAAAACCAGATGGCGAATACGAAGAGCCGACGCATCATTTCACTCTTGTGACGACATGCCCTTGAGAATGCGCAACCGCTTACCACAGACTCGCTCGACACACGAGGCTGGAGGCCGAGGCCCATCCGCATTCGGCTTTCCAAACGACCAAGCCGTGCTTGCGAGATTCCCTTGGGTCGCGCCGAGGGAGGCCTTCGGAGCGCCGTAGCGAGACGGCGCGCGAAAGCTGAAAACGGCTGCGCTGTCCACTCAGTTCGGAATGGTCACCGTGCCGTTCTTGACGCTGATCACATCGCCCTCCGCCGGTGTCATGGAAATCGGCGGCACGTTGGACAGCGTGAGCGGCGGCGCCTTGCCCGCCTCACCGCCGCGCGGCGTGGTGCGCACCACCTGGCTCGGCGGCAGGTTGCCCTTCTCCGTGAGATGCGCCCACATCAGATCGAGCGCGCGCAGATGATACAGCACCAGCGGCACCATGCGGGTGTCGAAGCCCGGCAGATCCGTGCCGAAATGTTCGGCGTTCGTCACTTCGATGTAGCGAAGCTGCGACGCCGCACCATCGGTGAGGTTGTTCAGCGCCACGAACGGACGCGACGAGAAGGAGACCGGCACGCGGTCGTCGCTGCGGCCATGAACGATGATGGTCGGCAGGTTGTTGAGCTTGGCCGATCCAACAAACTCGTTCACACCCGCCTGCACGCGCTGCGCTTCCGCCGACTTGCCGACCACGAGATCGCGAATACACATCGCACCGTCGAGATTGAAGTCCTGCCGCCCCGTGCTTGGTGAAGCCGACAGCCAGCTGCGGCGCGGACCGGTGGGATCGTTGTCGTTGACCACATCGATCAGGCCGGCCGGTGCTCCGCCGGGTGCGATGGCGAAATTCTGTGCAGCCTGCGCGGCGGGCACCGCAATCGGCCGTCCTTCGGGATTGGTCGCTGCGTAACTATAGCCACAGATGCGATCGCGCACGTCGAAGCGGCCGTGATTGTTGATGTACTTCGTCGCCGTGGCGTCCGGCGCAACGAAGTAACCGAACGCATGGCCGATGTCGGTCTCCGGGTCCCAGCCATAGGCGTGCATTCGCTCCAGCGACTCTTTCGCCTGGCCTTCGACGGTGTCGGCCTTGAGCAGGCCCTTGTCGTGCAGCGACTGGCAACGGTTCGCGGCATAAGGCACCCGATCCTTCAGCGGAATATCCGCGACCGCAAGCACCGCGCAAGGCTGATAGAGATTGCCGAAGGAGAAATAGTCGAGCAGCGTGCGGCCGGTGCCGCGCCGCTCCACTGAACCGTATTTCACCACCGCGCGATCGTCCGGCTTCAACTGCACCTGAGGCTCGCGCGCCACCACGCCATCGAGCAGATGCGAGGTATCTTTCTCCGCGGCATAGAGCACCGCGCCGCCGCCGTTCGAACTGCCGGTGGCAATCACAATGGTCTTGTCCCGGGTGAACGAAGGATCGCGCTTCGCGAGTTCAAAGAACGCGAACTGCACGGCATGGAGCACGTTCACGCCCCAGTCCCTTTCCGGGTTCTGTTTCGAATGCGCAGCCTTGAAGGCGACGCGATGCGGCCACTTTGCGAGGAATTCCTGCCGCGCGGCGTCATCGAGATCGGCGCGGAAATGCGCGGACTTGCCCGCCTCACTTGCAGGCACCATGCGACCATCGAGCTCGTTCACCGTGTTGGGCTCGAGCAAATGGAAACCGTTACCGTGGCCCTTGTCGGTGTAGACAACGGCGCAACGATGCCGCAGCCCCCAATAGCCATGGTCCACGATGTCGCGGTAGAGGCTCGACGAGCCGGTGACGGGAATGGCGATGAGGCAGCGCCGCTCGGTGCTGAGATTCTGCGGAATCTGCAGCAGCATCGCGACGTTCTGCTTGCCGCTGCCATCGTCTTCGAAGGCGAGGATTTCATCACCCGCGATCTTGCCGTTGTCGCCGAATTGTTTGCCGGTTTCCTGATCGACGGCGGGCCCAAACAGCCGGCCATATCCCTGCCCCACACTGCGGCGGGCAAAGATCGATGCGCGGCGCAGCTCCGCGGCCGTCGGATGCTCCGGGTCCGCGTAAGGAGGCGGCTTGCTGGTCATCGCATCCGCCCCCAGGCCGGCGGTGACGAGATCGTTCGACTGCCCATCGGTGTGGAGCGTCGCGCCTTCATGCAGCCATGACGGTTTGTCCTGGGCCTGCGCAGCGACAAGCGAGGTAGCGACGAGCAGTGAAGCGAGACCAAGAGGCTTGAGGCAGCGAAGCTGGATCATAGGTCAGTTCCGTTTCATGAGAAGGGAAAGCAGCGGATGCGAGGCTCCGCGACGAGAGGGTGATGGGTGTCAGCGCCGATAGATCTCGGCAGTCAGCGGCTTCGGATAGCGGTGGCCATCGGTGCAGGTGAAGTTCGCGGCGTCCTTGGTGTCGCCGCTGCCGATGTAACGCGCTTCCTGCGGGTACGGGCACAGCGGCCGCGTGAACTCGACGCCCTCGTCACGCTTGTTGTTGACGAACTTCGTGGCGGCGATCTGTGCCGGTGCCTTGCCGTGCTCGACCCACTGCTCTAGTGCGACTTGCGTCTCCAGCACGTTGGCGCCCGCGCCGCCGCGGCAATGCTCCATGCCGGGCGCGAGGAACAGCCGATAGTAGTCAGCAGTGACGTCCGCGGGCGCGGTGTCAGATTTCGCCTGGTCGCGCTGGACCGATTCAAAATAGTCGATGGAGTCGCGCGGCGGCACCACGGGATCGGCAAGCCCGTGATATTGGATCATCTTGCCGCCCGCCTTGTGGAAAGCCGAGAGGTCCGGATTCATTGCATTGATGGTCGCGGCGAGCTTGTCGTCCACCGCTTTCATGCCGGCGTCGAAGTCGAAATCACGCCAGTCCCATTCCGGATTGTTGAACGCCCACACTTTCCAGAAGCTCGAGCGCGCGGGCTTGCTCGCGTCCTTGGGGTCCGCCCAATAGAGACTCCAGCCCGGCAGCGTCTTCACCACCTGCCCCGAGTTCTCACTGCCTTTGGGCCATGAATAATAGATCGCTTCGCCAGTGCGCGGATTGCGCGCGCCGTTGTACATCGCCGCCAGCGCATCCACCTCCGGCTGCGTCAAACAATCCGGCTGGTCGCCCGCCTTGCACAGGATGTCCTTCGGCTGGAAGCCGCATTCTTCCGGCGCGGTGAGATAATTGTCGGTCGGCAATCCGCCATCGTGCCCGCGGCACGCCTTCAGCACGGCGGCCGAGACCACCGCTAGTTTGGCGGGCGGAATGATCGGCGTCGCACCGGGCGCCTTGCTGCGATTGGCGCTGAACTGCCAAAGGAAGCCGGCATTGAGATGCGTGCGGTTATGCCCCGGATCGCCCGCAATGATGCCGTTGAAATCCGTCGGGTAACGCTGTGCCTCCATGAACGCCTGATGGCCGCCGGTGGAACAGCCCGCGAAATAGGAATATTTCGCATGGGCGCCATAGAACGCGTTGACCACCGCTTTTGCTGCGACGATGGATTCATGCACCGCGCGATGACCCCAATCGACGATCGATTCCGGATGGCCCACGGCAAAGTCCGGATCGTCACCGGTGTGGCCTGTGTCGGTGCCGACCACCGCATAGCCGCGCTTGAGTTGTTCACCGAGCGCGGCATAGGCGATCTTCGAACTGTAGCCGCCATTGCCGAACATCTCGATCTTGCCGTTCCAGTCGGTCGCCGGCAACCAGACCTCGAAACCGATCTTCGAGTCCGCAACTGGCGTCGCCGTACCATGCACGCGGCAGAACGCCGGCGCGTCCTTAAGTTCCACACCACCGGGCATCTTGAAGTGGCCGGCCGGCTCCGGCTCAGCCGTATCGATCTGCACGTTCGCGGACGTGAAGTCCTTAAGCTCGGCACAGTGGGTCGCGGCCACTGCGGGCGTGATCACGAACGGCGCAAACAGCGCGCAGCAAAGGCCCGCGGCCGGAAGGTGCCGGGTTAGGCGACGGTTCATATTGTTTCCATCCCGTTGTCATTTGTTTCACATCGAGCTTCTTGTCTCGAATTGACGAACGGCGGCCTGACTGAAGCCGCTACTTGCGCATTTTAGAAAGTGAAGACGCCAAACGCTACACACGCAATCGTCATGATCAGCGGCGCGCCGAACAGAAGTGGAATCGAGAACTTCTGGTGATCGGTAAGATCGATGTCGGTGAACCCGACCACGAGGAACGTCGCGACATTTCAAAAAAGCTTGAGGGTCTGCCCGCATATTATGCAATTGAAATGATTCAATCGCAGCTATAGAGATCCTCTATGGATGTCAGTGTCAGGCAATTACGCTCTTTTGTTGCGGTCGCGAAGCTGCGCAGTTTTACGCAGGCCGCTTCCGCCCTTCACATCTCCCAGCCCACGCTGACGGTTCAGATCAAGCGGCTTGAAGAGACGCTCGGCTTGCGGCTGTTCGACCGCAATCCTCGCTCGGTGGACCTCACGCGCATCGGCCAGCAATTGCTGCCTGCGCTGGAGCGCGCGCTGCAGGATCTCGATTCGGTGTTGCTTGATGTGCAGGACATCGCCTCCGAACGGCGCGGCGTGGTGCGCATCGCGGCCCTGCCCTCGTTCGCCGCAGGCGTCTTGCCGGATGTCATCAAGCAATTCCGCGAGGACTATCCCGGCGTATCGTTTGTGCTGAAGGACGTGATTGCCCGCGATGTGTTGACAATGGTGCGCTCCGAGGATGTCGACCTCGGCTTGACCGCGGGCGATACCAGGTTTCCCGATGTCACCAACCTGTTCGCCGCGCGCGACGAGATGGTGGTGGTCTACCCGAAGAACCACGCCATCGCCAATGCGGCCAAGGTGACGGCGGCGACGCTTGCCGAGCATCCGCTCATTCTGATGTATCAAGGCACGAGCGTGCGGGCGGTGACCGATGCAGCGTTCAGGAAAGCAGGCACCGCGCCGAACCCGGCCTCGGAAGCGACCTACATGATGACGGCCATCGGCATGGTGAAGGCCGGCATAGGCCTCGCCATCCTGCCGATCTCGGCGCGGGAAATCGCGGCGGAACGAACCTTGCGCAGCCGCAAAATCAATGACAGCAATTTTTCGCGCCCGATCAACCTGATCAAGAAGGCCAACCGCACGCTGCCGCCGATCGCGAAGGCATTCTCGCAATTCCTCGCGGAGAATCTCACCACCGCGCTGGCGGGCAGCGCGTCCCATGCGCCGGGAAGGAAGTGAGGCGGCATTGAACCGGTCCCGCGATGCCTGCGTCAAACGCCTGACCCTTCCTGATCCGAGGCACAATTCAACATGAACAATCCCGATACGGCGAAGCTGATCACAACGCTGCGCAAATCGTTGCACCCCTATTGGGTCGCGGCCGAGGCAGGCGGCATCTTGCTCATGGGAAACATGAACGACGAGGACGCCAATCGAGCGATCTTTGGCAATCTCCTCGCGCTGTTTCCAGAGATAGCAGCCAGCGGAGACGGCAAGTGGGAAAGCCTGGCTGACGAGCTCTGCAAGCTCGCACATCATTTTATCGAAACATATCAGCTGACGCCCGGCCCGTATGAACTCGACAATTATCACCGCGCTCTCGCGAAAGACGGCGAACTCGAGCTCAATTCATGGGGTTCGCCTCCGATCAAAGTGCCGCCCGAGGCCAGATTCACATTCGTTGTGACAAGCGAGCATTTGACCCTCATACGGAATCTCAACACCCGCACTTGGGAAACTTTCATTGAGTTGATGGATTTGAAGCGTCCGTACGGCGATATGACGTATTTCTACATCGATATGGCCGCTGCTCTCGGAGAGCCCGTTCCGCGCAACAACGAAGGGCAAGCGGTGTTCTCTGCGGAAGCCGAACAACGTTACGAGCGGCTGCATGGCGAAATGCTGTTCGCCGTTCAGGCGTTCTGGGATCACGCGCGTGAAGCGCCGCACCAATCCTGATATCTGAGAACGATCGCGAGCCGGCACGCAACATCGATACGCGAGATCGTGGATTTTATGGGCCAGAGCCCAGTCATCGAATGCGTGTGTGATGAACGGATGTGTGCATGAAGTTTTTCTTGGTTGAAATCGTCGCCCGCATCGTCGCGATCTATCTGTGCGTCGATAGCAGCCGCAAACTGCGGCACGCCCTGGCCGAAAGAAAAATCAGATACTGGAATTCCAATTTTCTGGACTGGTGGAATGCGGATATTCATAGAGATGCCACGCCGGTCAAGTACTGGATACAGATCGGCTTTCGGATCATCGCTTTGGTTGCATGCGTTATTGTTGCGATATTCGACTGGTTTCAGCCGAACACCTGAGCGGTCCGCGGACGGCAAGCATGCCTCAGGTTCACGAACAATTCAGCGCACAATCTTGCCTATTCGCTCCAAAAGAAGAGAGCTGTCGCCATTGGGGGCGCGTGCGCGCGACAGAAAGATCATTCCCGCACGGCCAAACACGCTTTTAAGCGAAATGGTGCCAAAGTCTGGCCGCACGCGACAGTCCGTCGAATTGTCGCGATTGTCTCCCATCACGAACACATGCCAAGCCCTCCGGGTTCATCACCACCAATGCCCTCGCTTCGCTGCAGTTGGTCAGTGCGGTTCCGACAGGAAAGCTGTTGGAATTCGTCGCAGTTAGAAATGGGCAGGCTCAAACAATCCCGGAGCATCCGGCGGATCGGTGAGCCTGTTCCGGAAGCACGAGCCATGGCACTGCCAAAACTGTAATCCGCCGCCTGCCGTTCGGACGGTCACGTGACACGGATCAGTCTCGGTTTTTTCAATGTCACGACCGCAGAAGCAGCATGGTCCAAATGTGATCGCAACCGACATGTAGTCCCCGCGCCTTTGCCGCTCAGAGCACGCATCGCAAACCAGACCGGCGTCTCCGCCCTAGTTCACTGGTTTGATCCCGAAAGGTCCGCCGCCTTCGATCGCCACCCCAACGACACCTCCGATCACGCCTGCGGCGATATTTTCACCGCGCGGCTCGACCAGGAAGCGATAGGTTTTTCCCGGTTGCGCAGTGAAGCTATAGCGCGTGGCCCCTATTGCGTCCCAAGTCGTCGCGGACAACACCACCGGCCCCGGCGGGATGCCGCCTGTCAAATTCTCACCGTTACCGAGGCTGGCGAACTTGGCGCCGTTCAGCTCGACAATAGCCGTTGCGAGAGAGCCCACGAATTCTTTCGATCGCGTGATCGAAATCGTGGCTTCACCCGGCGCGACCGGGCGCTTAGCCGCCCCGTTCACAGATGCTGATGGCGTGTTTCCGCCTGTTGCGCAGCCGGCAAGTAGCACAAGTGTCGCCAACGAAAGCGACCGAAACAACCAATTCATAAAAGCCCAAGCCCCAAAACAGAGGTAGGACTATCGCACCGTTGAGGGCTGCGCAACCTGTAGCCGTCCAGCTTGTGCAAAACAGATGCGCAGTGCCCTTGCGCCGCCGGCGCTTGTCTGGAGGCGCGACCTGAGCTCTCTATCCCTCGCTGATCGTGGCCTCATGTCCCGACAAGAGCGTGCCGGCAACCGCCGGCACCTCACCGGATGGAGCGATACTGGATAAAGCGATGGTGTGGACACGCTTGGTGCTTCGCTTCGTGCCCTGCAGGGAACGAAGCATTTTTTCCAGCTCTGCAATTCGTCTGGTGATGCGACGACGGTCGTTGACGGGAGGGTCTCCGCAATTCATCGAAATACTCACTGACAAAAATGACCACAATAAATAACTAGAATAAAGGTATCAGCCTTCGGCCAAAAAAACCGATCTTTCCAGTTTGGAGTGGAAAATCGGGCGACGCAATGGGTTTGTCAGATGCCCGTCGACTTGAGCGAAGCCAGCCGCGGTTCGCACCATGCACCAGCCGGCACGGTGAGTGCTCACGCACGGACCTTGTTTGCGGGCAGGTCTTGTCGTGGGAGGTGATGCAGCTCGTGATCGAACGTGACCCATGCATGGCCCGTTGTCTCCCACGCCGAGAGCGTTGGCCTCGGCATCGACGGATCAGCGAACGTGCCAAGGGCAATGCCGATAAGGCTCGAGTCAAACTCCACATACCAAAACACCGTCGAGCCACAGTCCAGGCAAAAATGGAATTCGACGTTTCGCCCCGCGTCGCTGCCGCGATTGTAAGCCTTGTCCGGCCCCTCGGTGCGCACCTGGTCTCTGAAGAAATAGGTCGTGACACCAAAGGGCGCGCCGGTGCGGCGCTGACACGCGATGCAATGACAGGCCGCCACCAGCGCCGGTTCGCCGCTCACCTCCGCGCGCAACGCGCCGCAACTGCAGTGCGCGATCCTGCTCATAGCCTGGTCTCCAGCGTCTCTTCAACGCTGATAGAGCAGCGCAATGCGCTCTCTCTCGCAAATCAACAAAGCGAGCGTTCCACTTCCACTTTCAATTCCCGGATTCACGGCCTGACAATCGTTGCTTGAAATGCGGTCTGGAGCACGGCAAATGCGGTCTGGAGTACGGCCCGCCGACCCTATGGTATCGATGACTATGTAGGTTCGTTTTCTGCCGAAGTGGCCATGATATCGCGAATAGCGATCGACAACTCTGCCTGCGTGAACGGCTTTTTCAAAAGTGCCAATCCTCCCCCAGCGGGCATTTCAGGGAGTGCGCGTTGCGCCGTGTAGCCCGAGGTCAGAAGCACCGGCATGCCGGGTCGCAACGACGTTATCCTGCGCGCGAGTTCGACGCCATTCATGCCGTCCGGCATCACGACGTCACTGAAGACCAGGTCGATCGCACTGTTGTCCTGAACGATTTTGAGGGCCGCGTTTCCGGTGTCTGCGGATACGACAAGGTAACCCAAATCGTCCAGCATTCCGCTCGTCGTCGCGCGCACGGCGGCGTCATCCTCGACGACGAGAACAATTCCAGTGCCGGTCTCCGGGCTCATCGCTGAGGTTGGATGAATTGCCGAGCGTGCTTCACGGGATCGCTTGAGGAACACCTCGATCAGCGTTCCTTTTCCGGGCGTGCTCGCGACGGTGACAAACCCGCCTGACTGTTTGGCGAAACCGTAGACCTGGCTCAAACCGAGACCGGTGCCTTTTCCAATGTCTTTCGTCGTAAAAAACGGTTCGAAGATATGATTCAGAATCTCCGGTGACATTCCTATCCCGGTGTCTTCAACCGACACAACGACGTAATCGCCGGCCGATGCTCCCCATTGAGCTGAGAGCGTCTGATCAGCTTCTCGATTCGACGTTTTGATGATCAACCGCCCGCCCTCCGGCATCGCATCGCGCGCGTTGATGACCAGATTGAGGATAGCGGTTTCGAGCTGATGAGGGTCGGTACGGCATTCCCAGAGATCGGGATCTCTGACGAACTCCAACTTCACCGTTTCGCCAACGGCGCGATCGAGCAGATGCTCGAACGTCGAAACCAGATCATTGACCTGGACGATTTCCATTCGCAGGTCTTGCCGGCGCGAGAATGCCAGAAGTTGTTGGTTCAATTTGGCTCCCCGGCCGACAGCCTGCCTTGCCGCATCAAGCAGATTGGAAATCCTTGCGTCATCAGCTATGCGCCGACCCAACATATCGAGGCTGCCGCCGATAATCATCAGCAGGTTGTTGAAGTCGTGCGCGATGCCGCCGGTTAACTGGCCGACGGCTTCCATCTTCTGGGCTTGCCGCAACTGCTCATCGACCTCGCGCCGTTTGGTCACGTCAGCGGTCACGCCTGTGACGCGCATCGGACTTGGGCCATCGTAATAGGTTCGGCCTTTGACGCTGACCCAGCGAACTGCTCCATCACTTGCCCTGCGGATCCGATGTTCGAACTCAATCGTCCCGATTGATTTTGCGCGCACGAATGCGTCAGTGACCTTGGCCCGATCTTCCGGGACAAAACACTGTGTGAGCAATTCAAGGTCAAAAAACGCGAAGTGTGTTTCGTTTCCAAAAATCAGATCGTGGCGCGAGGAACATCGGATTTGATTGTTTGTTAAATCAAGCTCCCATATTCCCATCTCGGCAGCGTCAAGCGTCAGTTGCAGGTTTTCTTCGGTCTTGCGCCGTTCCACGATTTCAGTGGCCAGCCGTTCATTGGCCACGCCGAGTTCGCGCGATCGCAAGCGGTTGAACGTCAAATCCGTAACGATAGCGCAGACCATTCGCGGCATTCCGCTCTCGACTTTGAGATCGATGAGCGAGATGTTGACGGGAATGTCCAAACCGCTTTTGTCGATGATCGTGAACTCTCCGGCCGCGCTTGGCCGGACGATCGCGCCGATCAGGTTCAGAAGGTCTGCTCGTTGCCCTGCATCGAAGAATTTGAGTACGTTTTCCCCAATGATGCTGTCATGAGCCTCGCCGACGATGGTCGCAAAGCGCTTGTTGCAGTACAGAATCAAGCCGTCTTCGGACAGCGTAACGGCGCCCTCTTGCATCTGCTCGACCAGAACGCGATAGGGCCGGTCCGCATTTTCCAGGGC
This sequence comes from Bradyrhizobium sp. SYSU BS000235, assembly GCF_049747295.1. Taxonomy (NCBI): domain Bacteria; kingdom Pseudomonadati; phylum Pseudomonadota; class Alphaproteobacteria; order Hyphomicrobiales; family Nitrobacteraceae; genus Bradyrhizobium; species Bradyrhizobium sp. SYSU BS000235. Next base: position 4,345,325 of record NZ_JBMHJM010000001.1, on the reverse strand, counting down.
ATAGACCTGCTGGCCATTGGCGCCGGCGATGACCACGGCATCGACTTCACCAACCCGAATGGCCTCCAGTGTCTCTTCAGCCTCGCGAAGACGCGAGATCAGTTCCTCACCGCTAAGGGAGTCGTAGCCACCGGAATTGCCGCGTGTATGTTGATCATCCGTCATCGGATTTTCAATCGCTGGATCTCAGGGGTTTCAAATCCAGGCCGGCTAAAACCTTCTCCTGGTCTGACAAATCACCGATAATTCGGCGCAACGGCTCCGGCAATATCTTGATCAACGTAGGTGTCGCGATCACCTGCAATTCCTTGGTCGCGTCCGGGTTTTCGTAGACGTCCACGACCTCGAGATCGTAACGGCCATGCAGATTCTCCTCGCAGATCCTGCGCATGTTCGCGATGGCTCGTGTGGAGCGCGGCGTCGAACCGGTGATGAACAGGCGCAGCTTGTAATGGCCTGCCGGTCTGTCGCCTGCCTCCCCCGTCATGATGTGATCTTTCCGAGGGGCCGCAAGTCGAGCCCGACGATCACTTTCTCCGTGTTGGACAAATCTCCGATCATTCTCTTCAGCGGTGGAGGAAGCCGGCGCACGAGCGTGGGGATGGCGACAATCTGGTCGCCCGCAGCCAACTGAGGTGTCACGACGAGATCGATCACTTCGAGCTTGTAGCGGCCGGCCAGGTTGTCTTCACAAATCTTCTTCAGATTTGCGATTGCGGCGAGCGACTTCGGGGTTTGACCCGCGACGTAGAGGCGCAGATTATATTCTATGGATTCGTCGATTTCGGAATTTTCATTGTCCATCGGTTACTCCGCGTTTCCTCGCCATCGCGGCGCGGTCGGACGTCGCCGAGGCGCTTCGGGTGTTTTGATAATCGACAAACTCGGAAATCTCGGTTTCCTCCGCATCGAGCGCGGCGCGCATCTCTGCGATCTGACGTTCGAGCGCGCCGCGTTTCCGCGCCATTTGACGCTTGCGCTGCTCCATCGACTCGCTCTTCTCACGCTCGGCTTCCCGCTCGCGAGCCTCCTGGGCGAGCCGCGCTGCCCCGGTGAGCACACCTTCGGGACCAAGATACGGAATGATGAGGTGAATGCCATCGTCGCGCAGTTCGTATTCTCTGATCTGCTTCGAATGGCTCATGCCACGCGATTTCAGAACGTGTAGAACGCGGTTGCGTTCGCCATCAGCTTCGACGTCGGCTAGAGAAATCCAGGTGTCCATCAGCGATGAAACGCTTCGCTCGCTCTCGCTCATTCCCTCAGCAACGCCCGACAGGCTCGTGAATAGAGCCGTGATCCCCCGTGTCTTGCAGATATCGGCGAGCCGGACGAGGGTCGCATGAATTTCACTCGAAGGACCGCGGAAAGCCGATATCGGGTCGACAACGATTGTTGCCGGTTCGAACTGCTCGATGTCGCGGTTCATGCGAGCGAGATGCATTTCAAAACCGAACAGACTCGGTCGCGCTGCCTCGAACCGAAGCAGCCCTGACTTCACGTGTCTGCCGAGCTCGATCCCGACTGATCGCATATTCCGGACGATCTGGTCCGGTGACTCCTCGAATGCAAAAAACAGACTGCGCTCGCCCCGCATGCAGGCGGCATCGACAAACGCAGCGCCAAAGGTCGATTTGCCTGTTCCGGCAAGCCCCGAAATCAAAACACTTGAGCCTTTGAAATACCCCCCTTTACTCAACATGGCGTCGAGATCTTTGACGCCGGTCGGAACAACGTCATCCGAGATCGCGTGAGCCAGCCCGGCGGACGTGATGGGCAAGACACTGATGCCCTGATCGTCGATGAGGAATGGGTATTCGTTGGTGCCGTGCGCGGAGCCGCGATACTTGATGACGCGAAGGCGACGCGTCACGACCTGATCCTGGACGCGGTTATCCAGCAGGATCACGCAGTCGGAGACGTATTCCTCGATGCCAAAGCGCGTGAGCTGGCCCCCGCCCCGTTCGGCGGTGATGATCGCGGTGACACCCTTGTCCTTCAGCCAACCGAACAGGCGCCGAAGCTCGGCGCGCAGGATGGCCGTGTCGGCCAGACCGGAGAACAGTGCCTCGATCGTGTCGAGCACCACGCGCTTCGCACCGACCGATTTGATCGCATGGTCCAATCGGACAAACAGTCCTTCAAGATCATATTCGCCGCTCTCTTCAATCTCAGCCCGTTCGATCCGAACGTAGTCGATGACGAGCTTCTTCTTGGCAATAAAATCTTTAACGTCGAAACCCAATGAATGAACGTTTTCCGCGAGATCTCTTTCCCGCTCCTCGAAACTCATAAAGACGCCGGGCTCGCCAAACCGTTCGATACCGTTCACAAGGAAGGTCATTCCAAATAGCGTTTTTCCGCATCCCGCCGCGCCGCACAGCAGTGTGGGCCGGCCCGTCGGTAAGCCGCCGAGCGTCAGATCATCTAATCCGCCGATTCCAGTCCGGGTTTTTGGGAGATGCACGGAGACTGCAGGCGATGTGGCAGGGTCCCTACGATTTGGCAACGAATGACCTCTTTGAATTACGTTTTGCGGGCTTACTGTTGCTGGATGACTGACCCGATGCACGCGAAATCCCGGATCCGCCAAAGCGCTCCTTCAGCGCTGTCTCGAGAAAATTCGTCAGCGTACGGTTTTCTTCCTTTGCTTTCATGCGCGCGGTGGCGAGCAATTCAGGGTCAAGTCGGATCGTGATTGGCTGTTTCATGAGCGATCCTGCGCGTGCCCCGATTCCAAAGTTCGCTTGACTCCGCTGCACCTTCGTTTGCGACCGTCGGAATCGAAGGACACTAGCCAGATACTCATCTCGTGTGGCTCTGGTTCAGACGTCCGCATTCCGCGCTTGCCGCACAGATAATGCGGACTTTTGAACCACGCCACACTCAAAGACGTATTGCTTAGGTAATGCCTCAGCAATACAGGCGCAAAGCGATAAGTTTTTGGGAAACAACGGAACAAATGCGCAAGTTATGGCTCCCGCAGTCCGCCACTTCTGTCGCGAAGCGGACATAGGTGAGCTCGCGCTAATCGTTCCCCGGATGAAGTGCTTTTGTCTCACGTTCTACGTCCGCAAGCGCATTCCTCAGTCGCTCCGCGGTCAGAGCGTCGAGCGGTTGAGCCAGTGCGCGCCGAAACTGATGGATCTGCTTGGTGAGAACATCGCACTTCTGGCACATAAGCTCACCGCAGTGTCAGGCGAGAGCGCAATGTCTCTCAGTCACCGATGGCAGCCTCAAGAAGAAACGGTGATGGAGCCCGTTTAGCACCTGTGTCGAGTTCCCGACATAGCCGATTCAAGGCAGCTTCTCTGCAGATTCGAAAACAGACCACATACGTCCAAGGAACCGCGCTAGCGTTCAACTACTCCGCGATCGAACGAATGACCCGCGCGGGGTTTCCTCCAACAAGGCTATTGGGAGGAACGTCCCTGGCGACGACGGCACCCGCCGCGACGACAGAGTTTTCGCCCACCGTCACGCCGCCAATGATCGTGGCACCAGCTGCGATCCATACATTCTTCTCGATCACGATGGGCTTTGCGATTACGGCGTCGCGCCGCTTCGAAGGTTCAATGGGATGCCCGGTCGTGATGATGCTCACGTTCGGCCCGATCATCACATCGTCGGCAATGTCGAGCCCGCCAAGGTCGTAGAACGTGCAATTCTGATTGACGAAGACATTCCGTCCAACACGGATATCGACCCCGCCGGCTGTGTAGAACGGCGGGATCAAGATGAAGCTGTCGTCCACGGCCTTGCCGATCAGATCGCTGAACAAGGCCCGAATCTCTGCCGCATCGTTGAACGTCAAACGGTTCAGGGTCGCGGTGATCGCCATCGCGCGTTTGACGTTGGCCGACATCGCCGCCGATTCCGGCGTTCGCTTGGGAATGATTATGGTGTGATCGTCATTGGCCATTTGTTATTTCCTGCCAGCGATAGCGAGCGTTCGGCGCAAAGCGATACGTCTCCTCGCCCCGTAACGCAATCGAAGGCTTTATGATAACAGCCGGTCGGCCGTCTCACCCCAATTGAGTTCAGCTTTCGATATCGGTGCGCCCGCGAGGCTCAAAATCAGGTCGCGCTCTTCGCCAGCGTCAGCGCCGCCTGGATGCCCCCTTCCAGAATTTCCGCCGCACGCGCCGCATCGGGGACGGCTCGCGCGATTTGGAGGGTTCCGACCATCAGACTGAAAATCGCCATGGCGCGTTGAGAAGACGAGGACGAAGCCGGAAGAGCCTTGCCTAAGGTTTCGACATAGGCAAGCAGACCCTCCTGATACGCCTTGCGGGTCGATCCGGGTTGGCGAGCGATCTCCGGCAGGAGTGCGGATGAAGGACAGCCGTTCTCGCGCCCCTTGAGATGAGAAACGTCCAGATAGCCGCGGATGATGCTCTCAACGCTGTCTTTCGCGCCGGCCTTCTGCAATTTTTCATGCTGATCGGCCAAGGCGCTCGCAACCGCCTCTCGCACGAGCGCGTCCTTGGATTCGAAATGCGGGTAGAAGGCGCCGTTTGTCAGGCCTGCCTCCGACATGATCCCCGCGAGGCCTGACGCTGCCGCACCATCCTTGCGAAAACGCTTCGAGGCCACATCGATGATGTGCTTCCGCGTGTTTTCCTTGTGACCCTTTTCAAAGCGCATCAACGTGTCTCTTGTTGGTCCGTTGTTGATATACCGAGCGCCTCCACGCGGCGCGCAAGTGCCAGCAGTCTCCGATCGTGACCGAACGGAGCATCAATCTCCAGGCCGATCGGAAGTCCGGTGCTGCTGAAGCCCATGGGAATGCTGATCCCCGGGAGTCCGGCGCCGCTGGCGGGAACGGTATTCTTGGCGAGTGCCACGTAGTTGACGTCCTTGCCGGCGATCGAGAACTGGTACTGGCTGTCGATCAGCGGTGCAGTGCAAGGCGTCGTCGGAAACAAAAGCGCCTCTGCGCCGCTGGTTGTAAATGCCGCGTTGAATCGGCGTTGGAGTTCAGGCCGGTCTGCCGATAGCGCCGCGTCATATGCGTCCGCAGAGATCGATCCCGGGCCGTTAGGCCGGACAGCGTGCTGCCAGACCCCTTTCAACTGCTCCTTCAGGTGATGATGAATCTCGTCGAATGAGGATGGAATGTTGTTGTCTCGCAGAAAGCCTGAGATCGCTTCCATCGTGTCATGGAAGAAGATGCTCCATGTTGTCCTTTCGGCAGTCGCGAAGAAATCATCTCCGAGATCGACTTCCACGATCTCTGCTCCGGCGTCGCGCAATTGTCGAACGCTCTCTTTGAAGCGCGCTTCAACCTCGCCCTCCACCAGATCAAGATACTGCCTCGGAGCATACGCGAACTTGATTCCTTTCAGGCCGACTGCGTCGAGCGTTGAAGCTGAGGCCTTTGTCACGACTTGATCGATCAATTCGCAGTCTTCGACATTGCGTGCAAATACACCTGTCGTGTCGAGAATGTGAGAGATCGGTGCGACGCCGGCTCGAGGCCACCTGCCCGTTGTCGGTTTGAATCCCACCACACCGCAAAGAGACGCGGGCACGCGGATCGAACCGACCGTGTCTCCTCCGAAAGCAGCGGGCACGATGCCGGCGGCGACAGCTGCGGCAGACCCGCTGGACGAGCCGCCGGTCACGCGATTGCGCGCATGAGGATTCTTGACCTGACCATAGGGGCTGTTGCTGCCGGTCAAGCCGTAGGACATCTCGACGAGGTTGTTCTTGCCAAGAATAATACCGCCGGCTTCTTTGACCGCACTGACGACTTCGGCGTCTTGATCGGGAATGAAATCCTTCAGGTTACTCACGCCGAGTGTCGTGCGCAGCCCGCTGGTCAGATAGCTGTCTTTAATTCCCAAGGGCACCCCGAGCAGCGGACCGGATGCACCCGCGGAACGGGCTTTATCGGCGTCACGGGCTGCAGTCATCACGGACGTCTCGTCGATCGTGATGAAGGCATTGAGATCAGATTGCTCTCGGGCCTGGTTGAGAAGCGCTGCCGCGTAGGTCTCCGCCGAAAACGCACCTGCGCGAATGGCAGCAGCCGCCTCGGCAACCCCGAGAGCCACGAGATGATCCGGATGTCGTGCCGGTCGCTGGTTTGCAACGTGGTCCTGCATGGAAGCCTCGCTTGAATTGTGAAGAGCCCATGAGTGGCTCGGGGACGCATCTTAAGATTACGATCATAATATTGAATTATGTTCGTAATTCAATTGCTGATTTTCGGGATCGAAGCTGCGCGGAACCGCGGCTGGCCGGGCGCGTCTCGTGTCGCGGCAAGCAATTGACCGAGGAGATGCCAGCCTCACATGCGCGCAGCGCCGGGAGGAGCGTGTTGAAATCGTCGTTCACTTGGAGCATGTGCTGTCGCAACTTCACGTGCTGCAAGATGATGATGCGTAAGCGCACATTGGCGTGTTCGGCAGTTCAGGCCAGGCACGGGCGTTCAACTATCGCGCGGGTGATGTCGGCCTCGTCCCGTTTGCGATGGGGAATTACATCGAGAACACCAGCAAAGAGAAATTGCGCTTTGCGGCTCTCCGGCCAGACAAACAGCCTGTGGTCATGGGAGGATGAAAATCCGGAGAGATCGCGCGTGATCATTGACGACGCCGTTCTTCGTCGCATGAGAACGCACCAGCCGCGCGATGCGGCTGGTGTTGGGACTCTCATTCAGCGCAAAGTCACTCCCCGGTCGACGATCCGTAACAGCTCGTTTCGGCTCGCGAGCGCATCAATCGCGCCCTTTTTGTTGCATCAAAAACACACCCGGAACGAGAAACAGGAACCCGGTGCACCGCCGTAATAGTCAACGGTTGTGAGGTATGGGAATGCTCCCCTCAACCGGGAATAGGAATTGCTCAAGCCATTGCAACGGCAGCGTTCCGGCCACGGCAGGGGACGGCAGTTGTTTAGGGTCTTGGCGTTTTGGGAGCGGATTTTTTTCGCTCGCGTGGCTTTTATATTCGCCACGGTCTTGTTTGGTCTTGTCGGCGGGACCGGTGCGGCCTCCGCGCAGTCCCTATCCGTTATCTCGGTCAAAAATCCCGGCACAGTTGGCGATAACGTGGAGTTAATCGCAACGGATACGGGCGGCGTCGTCCCGATAGGCCAACAGTTACAGTTCCTTGATGGAGCCACCGTCCTGGGCGGAGTTTTTGTCTCCGGCGGCAGTGCAGCCCTTAGCGTCTCAACGTTCACCGCAGGCACTCACAACATCACCGTGTCTTTTGGCGGTGTCACCTCGCCGGTGCTGGTACAAGTTGTTCTGCCGGCGACCACCACCAGCCTTGTGTCCTCGCCTAATCCCAGCGCGCCGAATCAACCGGTGACGTTGACCGCGACGGTGACCGGCGCCTCACCGACAGGAACAGTGGAGTTCTTTGAGTCAGCCACCTCCCTGGGCACAGGTACTGTCAGCGGCGGCCAAGCGAGCCTTGTCGTCCCATCGCTCGCCCTCGGCAGCCACTTCATCCACGCGCTCTATAGCGGCGACAGCAACAACGGATCGTCAATATCGCCGACAGTGACACAGGACGTCAGTGTGGCGACGACGACCACCACCGTTGGGTCTTCGCCCAATCCGAGCGCGTCCGGGCAATCGGTGATCTTTACCGTAACGGTGACCGGTTCCTCGCCAACAGGAACGGTGCAATTCAAGGATGGCGGCTCCAATCTCGGCGCAGCAGTCACGCTGACCGCCGTCAGCGCGACCGTCGCCACTGCGACGTTCACCACTTCAGCACTGACGACAACCAGCCACAACATCACCGCGGTCTATAGCGGCGACACCAACAACGGGACGTCCACCTCGTCAGCGCTGACGCAGACCGTCAATGCGGCAGCGACCACCACCACCGTTGGGTCCTCGCCCAATCCGAGCACGCTCGGTCAATCGGTGACCTTGACCGCAACAGTGACCGGCGGCAATTCCCCCACCGGAACGGTGCAGTTCAAGGATAACGGCTCAAACCTCGGCGCCGCGGTGAACCTTGCCGGCGGCGTCGCGACGTTGGCCACCTCGGCGCTGACGTCAGGCAGCCACAGCATCACCGCAGTTTATAGCGGCGACACCAATAACGCGACGTCGACCTCGTCGGCATTGACGCAGAACGTCAATGGAGCGGCGAGCTCCACCGGCCTTACGTCATCGCTCAATCCCAGCGCGTTAGGCCAATCGGTGACCTTTACCGCCACGGTGACCGGCACTTCCCCGACCGGCACCGTGCAGTTCAAGGATGGCGCCTCCAATCTCGGCGCAGCGGTGACGCTTACCGGCGGTACCGCGACGTTCACCACCTCGGCGCTGACGACAGGCGGCCACAGCATTACCGCGGTCTATAGCGGCGACGCCAACAACGGCACGTCGACCTCGTCGGCACTGACGCAGACTGTCAATCAGTCGGGCACCACCACCAGCGTTGTGTCGTCGGTCAATCCGAGCGCGCCAGGACAATCGGTAACCTTTACCGCGACGGTGACCGGCGCTTCGCCAACCGGAACAGTGCAATTCAAGGACGGCGCGTCCAACCTCGGCGCAGCCGTCGCGCTTGCCGGCGGCACCGCGACGTTTACGACTTCAGCGTTGGCATCAGGCGGACACGCTATCACCGCGGTCTATAGCGGCGACGGCAACAACGCGACATCAACCTCAACGGCGCTGACGCAAAGCGTCAACCTGTTGGCGACCACCACTGCCGTGTCCTCCTCGGCGAATCCGAGCAAGATAGGCGAATCCGTGACCTTTACCGCGACGGTGAGCAGCGGCGGCGGCACGCCCACCGGCACGGTGACGTTCAAGGACGGCGACGTTGCGATCGGCAGTGTGGCATTGGCCGGAGGCGGTGTTGCGACGTTCACGATATCGTCGCTGACGACCGGATCGCACTCCATCACCGCAGTCTATGGCGGCAGTGCATCGTTCAACACCAGCACCTCGGCGGCACTGAACCAGACGGTCGGTGCGCCTGCGGACAGTCTGAAACTACGCGCGATGCAGGCACTGGCGGCGCCGGTGGTTGCACAGAACTCCGGCGCAGCGATTTCCGGTGCGGTCGATGCCGCGATCTCCGAGGGTTTCGGCGGCGGCGGCGCGCTGGTGACACCGAGCGGCAGCGGCGTTCGCTTTAATTTCGCCGCCGATCCCGACAGCCAGCCGGCTGACAGCGCGCCACGTTCAACCGATCCGTTCTCCAGCGCCAACGGATCGTTTACATCGACCGGGCGTGGCTTTGCCGCACAGCCGTCGACGGGCAACACCGACAGTGCAACCTCGCGCGTCAACGATGCCTTCGGCGCGCTGGCCTATGCCGCGCTCACCAAGGCGCCGCCGCGTTATGTCCAACAACGCGACTGGCTGGGCTGGGCGGAAGTGCGTTTCTCCGTGCTCAACAACTGGGGCGCCGGGACCGGCGCGGTCGGCACGGTGGCGGGCGCGTCGATGCTCTACGGCAGCCAGGTCAACATGATCGCCGGATTGACGCGACGGGTGACGCCGAATTTTCTGGTCGGCGTGCTCGGCGGCTACGAGACATTCGACTACCGGTCCGACGCCTTGCGGGGCCATCTGACGGGTAACGGCTGGACCGTGGGCTCCTATCTCGGCTGGAAGTTGACCGACACCATTCGCTTCGATGCAGCGGTGGCCTATTCCGGCATCGGCTATGATGGCACCGCCGGCACCGCATCCGGCAATTTCGGTGGCGAACGCTGGATGGTGTCCAGCGGCTTGACCGGCACCTATCGGGGCTTTGGTCTGCAGATCGAACCTTCCGCACGCGTTTATGCGCTATGGGAGCGTGAGAACGCCTATACGGACTCGCTCGGCACATTGCAAACTGAACGCAACTTCTCGACCGGGCGCGCGAGCGGCGGCCTCAAGGTCGCCTATCCCATCGCATGGTCATCGACGATCGCGATCGCGCCCTATCTCGGATTGTACGGCGATTATTACTTCAACTCCGACAATGCACTCGCGGCGGCAGCGGTGTCCGGACTGCCGGGTGCGGTCGTGCTCGACGGCTTTTCCGCGCGTGCCATCGGCGGAGTGACGGCCAAATTCGCCGATGGCGGACAGCTCGCCCTCGGCACTGAGTTCAGCGGCATCGGCGGCAATGCGAGTATCTGGATCTATCGCGCCCGCGCCTCGGTGCCGTTCTGACCGTCGCATTTTAATCAGGAACAGATTCAGCAGCGGCGGGTCAGTTGCGGACATAAAGAACGCGATGCGGATCAACAGCCCCGGCCTGCCCCGCCGATCGACTGACCGCCACGCTCAACTGAATGGAGATAAAAAAATGGCGTGCTCTTTTCGGGCGCGCCATTGTTCATATCAGGCGACGGTCGAAATGACCGTCGCGATGTTCGCTTTACTGCGCCGTTCCGACGGTCGCGGTCTTAGTCTTTCGCGGCGTCAGGACGCTCGCCTGGTGAGCGGTGAGCACGCCGGTTGGCGCCGCTGCCTGCTGCTGGACATGCGCACCACCCAACACACCAACCTGGACCGGGGTTATCGGGAAGCCATTGGCTTCATAGGTCGGCAGTTCGCCGGCGAAGGCGGCAGTGCTGACCGCGGTCGCCATGACGGCGGCGGCGAACGTTAAAGTCTTTTTGTTCATTGATGTAGCTCCTGGAAGAAGTCTCGGAGCTACTTAAGGCGCGAATTGCTGCGGTGCGATGTAATTTACTGCATCGCAACAATGCGCCCGGCGCATGGCGTTTGAACGGGTAACGCGGCTTCCAGTCCGCGTCGCCTGCGGGGGCCGCTCTCACCCAAATCCGCCCGCGCCCAATGTCACGCAGTTTCGGTAATGGTGATGAGCCACGCTTAGCGCGGCGACGAAGCTGTCGTCCGGGGCGTATCGAGCCCGTCTGCTCCTAGCGACATGCGTCAGGTGGGCTGCACCCCGGCCGGCCACGCTGCGCCCGTGCGCGTCATCAACTTCGCCCTCATCGGCTTGAGAACAAAGATCGCCATCAGGGCGGCGATAACATTAAAGAGCGCGGCGATGATAAAGGCGCTCTTCCAGCCGCCGGTCGCGGCCACCAGCACGTTGGCGAACGGGATAAGCAGTGAGGCCGTTCCTTTCGCCGTGTAAAGCAAGCCGGCATTGGTCGTGGCGTACTTCGCGCCAAAGCAATCGGTGCAGGTGGTGGGAAAGAGACTGTAAATCTCACCCCAGGCGAAGAACACGACGCCGCTCAGAAGCACAAACGCCACCGGGCTTTGCCCATACACATACAGAGCCCAGATACCGATGCCCTCCAGCACGAACGCAATGAACATGGTGTTCTCGCGGCCGATGAAATCAGAGACCCAGCCGAAGAACGGCCGCGTCAGCCCGTTGAGAACGCGATCGATCGTCAACGCAAACGTCAAGGCCGGCAGCGTGATGCCAAGTAACGTCACCGGGATGGTACCGAGCTGAAAGTCCTTGGCGATAGGCTTGAGTTGCGCGGTCGCCATCAATCCACCCGCCGCCATCAGCACAAACATCACATACATGACCCAGAATGTCGGCTCTTTGAGCACCTGCATGGGTTCGTACTGCACGCGACTTTGCTGGACGAGCTTGCTGGTCGAGGCTTCCGGTGTTTGTCCAGGCTGCGGTGCGAACAGGAACAAGGACAGCACCACTACGACGATGCCTTGGCCGATGCCGAAGGTAAAAAACGTACTCTCGTAGCCATGCGTTGAAATCATCTTTTGAATGGGAATGATCGTGAGCGCAGAGCCGACGCCGAAGCCCGCGGCGGTCAATCCGGTCGCGAACCCGCGGCGATCAGGAAACCATTTAAGGGCGTTGCCGACGCAGGTGCCGTAAACAGCCCCCGCTCCAAGCCCTCCGATGATCTGTGCGAGGTACAACATCGCAAGCGTGTTGGCGTAGGAGTTGAGAATCCAGGCGATCCCCGTGAGCCATCCGCCCGCGAACACCATGATCCGTGGCCCGAAGCGATCGACCAGGTAACCCTCGGCCGGCACCAGCCAGGTTTCGAACAGCACGAAGAGCGTGAAAGCGACCTGGATCGACGCCAGATTCCAGCCATGTTTCTGGCTGATGGGAATTGTGAAAAGTGTCCAGCCGTATTGGAGGTTGGCGATCATCACCATGCAGAGAATGCCGAGGATCAACTGGGTCCAGCGGGTCGCGTCGGAAACTCGCTCGGCAGGCCGATCGCTTCGTGAGATCGCAGTCATGGGAGCCACTCCTCGCCCTCGCGTCCAGCGCGGTGCAGTTGTGTCGGAATGCGATATTTCTCGAAATCCATAATGCCCGAGACGTGATCAAGTTCCGCGAGCCGGCGCCTCGTTTCTCGAATAGACCCGGATCGCGGAATTCACGGCGCCGTGGAAACGTTCTTTTCAAGGAAGTCAGCCACGGCATCACGGAAGGCCCGGACTTCGCGATTGAGGTCGATCAAGCGCTTCGGCGTCATGCCGGCTGCGGCAAACAAAGTCTCACCCAGACAGCGCGCCTTTTTGCGCAGTGCCGTTCCCTTCGCCGTGAGGCTCACCACCACTTGCCGCTCGTCTTCAGGATTGCGTTTGCGCAGGACGAAGTCGCCATGTTCAAGCCGCTTCACCAGTGGTGTGATCGTGCTCGACTCCAGCGCCAGCCGCTCTGCGATATCACCGACGCTTTGTGCGCCGCCTTCCCACAACGTGCTCAGAACGAGATATTGCGGATAGGTGATCTCCAGAGCATCGAGCAGCGGCTTGTAAGCACGGCCGATCGCCATGCTGGCGCCGTACAGGGCAAAACAGAGCTGCTGATCCAATAAGAGTTCGTCAGGGGCCACGGCCGTTCCTCGGGCTGATCACAATAACGTATATCGCGATAAATAATTCTGGACGCGCGCCCGATCAAGCTTCATATGCATATCGCGACAATAATTATCGCGAAATATATACACAAGCACCACCAGCCTTCCCGGCCGGCGGCCTGACTCACTCGGTGATGGAGTTTGCAATGACGACGACGACAGCCAATCCGCAAAACATCGGCGTACGCGCCGAATTAACCGGAAATCTGGCGCGGTATTACCTTGTGCGGTCCATTGTTGCCGCGGCCTGGGTGGCGGCGGCGGCTGTCCTCGGCCGATCATCTGCCACGGCCGAAGCACTCCTGCTCATCAGCTATCCTGCGTGGGATGCGTTGGCGAACTGGCTCGATGCGCAAGGCAGCGGTGGTCTAAAAACGAATCCGACGCAGACGCTGAATGTGGCCGTCAGCCTCGCCGCCTCGGTCGCAGTGGCGATTGCATTGCAGTCGAGCATGAATGCGGTGCTCGCAGTGTTCGGGATCTGGGCAATCGCGGCGGGACTGGCGCAGCTGGCCACAGGCGTTCACCGCTGGCGCATGTTCGGTGCACAGTGGGCGATGATCCTGAGCGGAGCCCAATCGATGCTGGCCGGCGCGTTCTTTGTGGTGCAAGTGAGCCACGCGAATATCCCGACGATCATGGATGTGGCGCCCTACGCAGCATTTGGTTCGTTTTACTTCCTGATCTCCGCTGTGGTGTTGCTGGTCTCAAATCGCCGGCGCGCTCACTGATCGCGGCAACTCTCCTTTACCCTACGGCAGCGTGTCCGCAGCGGGCACGCTGATCTCTTCCCCTCTCTCTGTTCCCGGATGCCGTGATGACGGCTCACTTCGCGCTTGGCGCAAGGCAGCTCACCGGGACCGCTGCACTTTGGCATCGACAACGAAGCGCGGCAAAAGGCGGCGAATGGCTGCACGCAGCACGACAAGCCAATGCGCAGCTCTTGCCCGCTCTTTAGGCGTTCATTTGGTGCGGTGCCGCAGGGTGTCGCAATGGTCGATAGTCGAATTGTTTGCTACAGACGGGTGTTGTCAATTCAACACACGCTGACCGCGCGCCAAGTCGCGGCAGCCGGAGGGAACGAAATATGATGTCACGTCGTGCCGCGATCGGTTTGATCGCGCTGGGTTTTTCTGCGTTTGCCGCATCTACGCTCACGTCTGTCGCGCCCGCACTGGCGGATGCGAGCAACTATCCGAACCGGCCGATCCGCTGGATCGTCGGTTATCCGCCGGGCGGCGCCACCGACATTCTGGCACGCCTGATCGGACAACGCCTGTCGGAGAAGATGGGCCAGCAGTTCATCATCGAGAACAAGCCGGGCGCCGGGAACAATATCGGCACCGAAGCCGTGGCGCATGCGGAGCCCGATGGCTACACCGTGCTGCTGGTCAATCCGGCGAATTACATCAATGCGACACTCTATACGAAGCTGAACTTCAACTTCTTGCGTGACATCGCGCCGGTCGCCGCTTTCCACCGCACCGCCAATGTGATGACCGTCAACAAGCAGATCACTGCGAAGAATGTCGCCGAGTTTATCGCCTATGTGAAAGCCAATCCGGACAAGGTGAACATGGCGTCGTCGGGCAACGGCACGTCGGTGCATCTGTCCGGCGAAATGTTCATGATGATGACCGGTGCGAAGATGCAGCACGTGCCTTATCGCGGCGCTGCGCTTGCGATCACCGACATGACGGGCAACCAGGTCCAGTTGATCTTCGACAACATGCCCTCGATCATCCAGCACATCCGCTCGGGCAATCTGCGCGCATTGGCCGTGACCACCGACAAGCGATCGCCGTTGCTGCCGGACGTCCCGACCGTAGCCGAGACGGTGCCCGGCTACGAGGCCAGCGCCCTGTTCGGCATGGGCGCGCCGAAGAAGACGCCGCCGGAGATCATCGCCAAGCTCAATGCCGCTGTGAACGAAGTGCTCGCCGAACCGGCGATCAAGGCGAAGTTGACCGATCTCGGCGGCGAACCGCTGATCGGGCCGCCGGAAGCCTTCGGCAAGATGATCGAGGATGAGACCGCGAAGTGGGAGAAAGTGGTCAAGGCCGCAAATCTGAAAGTGGATTGAGCCACTGCGGCATCGCCACGCCTTAACGTCTTATCCGCCGATGTGCCTCGTTGATCGGAGGCGATAATGAAACTGGAAATGACCGAGCCCGCGGGTCACCTCGCGGGCTTTATCCCTGCCCGCCCAACGCTACATTGTGAAACTGCGCAGCCGCGCCAGGATATCCGGACCCCAGTGATAGGTGGTGAAGTAGAAGGTGCTGAGGACGACCAACCCAGTCGCGACAATCAGACCTGCGGCAGTGACTGCGCGGCCGGCGCGCTGCATCCGATCAATCGGGGTACGGATGATGATCTCCCCGACGATCAGATTCGGGACGAAGAAGAAGTAGGCCATGATGACATCGAAAGGTCCGTCGAAGGACTTGGTGTGACCGAGGCGGTGCGTCAACGACAGCCATAGGCCGTAATCCATCCGGTACAGCCACGAACCGATGGCAAGCGCGAAAAGCCGGATCGCCCAGGCGCGATGTTTCACGAATTGGCGTTGCCATGCGTAATACGGAGTCATGACGGCGGCCAGCGCCGTCAGCGCGCCATACAACCCAAATCCAATATCCATCGGTCTGCCACCGACGGTGCCCTTGAGCGCGATGAAAGTCAGTCCGCCAAGGCCGGCGATCAACGCCGCGGAGGCATAGACGCGTCCGATCCAGCGGTGCACCGCTGGAGCATGATCGCGGATCGCCTGGATGAATTGCAGTGGACCAAGCAGCAGCAGGATGGCCCCGGCGACGAAATGCACACCGATGCCGGTGGTCGCCGCCGACTTGCCAGCCTCATAAAGCAACGGCAAATCCCTGTTCCAGGCGTCGAGCCTGCCGTCTCCCAAGGCACCGATGTACCGCGCCAAGATATAAGCGGCAAACAGGATGGCGCTGATCCAGACCACCGTGGCCAGCACAAGCTTGGTGATGCGAACCGCCCCGCCCCTCGCCATGTGTTTCGGAATGGTCGGTTGCGCCGTCGTCGCGTCGACCGCCTCGTTGCTCGTCACTGCGTATCCTTCGCGCCTTCTTTCACCGCCGCTGCACAATAGAGAATACCGCGCGACCGCGTGTTCACATTGCGCGCCGTGCAATGTGAACGAGGTCGAAAGTTGTTCGTATGCCGCTCAGAGCACAACCATGGGAGGTCCGCCTAGGGAGACACAGAGTGGAAGGTGAGATGCCCTCAGCCTTATGAAGGCCGATGACGCCCACAGTGAGGGCGTTTCCTCCTTCACATACGAACACCCCAGCCGCGCGGTGCGGCTGGGGTGTCGGGACGCATTCCTCCACAAATTTATTCGCTCTTATTATTCACGCCGGCGAACTTATCGGCGCGCATCCGCCTGTTGCGGACGGATTGCGTCGAAGGATGCCTTCTGCTCGTCGGTCAACGACCCGTAGAAGTCATTCATCGCCGTGCGCACGGTCTTCACGGCGTCGAGCATGGCATTGAGCCGCTGGCTGACGGCCGCGAGCCGTGCCGGCGGCGTCTGCGCATCCTCCGGCCGGTTCACGCACGATGCTTTCAACGAGTCCGCGGCCTTGCCGGCTGCAGCCTGAAGCGCGTCGAGTGATTTGCGCTGCTGCTCGTTCGGCTTGACCGAGTCCTCGATAGCCGCGGCCGGCCACTGCGTCAGTTCAGGCTGCGTCGCATCGCAGGCACCTCCGGCTGAAGCTGCACCAGCGGGACCGGCTTTCGCCTCGGTCTGGCGTGACGCAGTCTTGGCCGAACGCTGGCGCTCGCCCGAGGTGGAGAGCGCATTGATCTGCGCCTTCTGCTCATCGTTCAACAGGCCGTAGAACTTCTCCAGCGGCCCTTGCACCGTCTGCACCGCGGAGATCATCGCCTCAATGCGCTGCTGCATCGCTGCAAGGCGGCCCGGCGCCGTGAGCGCCACTTCGGTGGGGCACGAGTCCTTAAGAATGCCTGCCGCTTTGACCGACGCGTTGCCGAGGTCATCGAGCGCGGCGCGCTGCTGTTCATTCGGCTGGATCGCATTCTGGAAGGCATCGATCGGCAACCCGCCGATCAGCCGGCTCGAATCGTCACCGCACATTTGCGCCAGGCTTGTCTTGGTCCGGTTTTTCGACGATCCGCCTTTCGAGGGCGCGTAGGCATAACTCTCGCGAGTGCCTCCGCCCCTGCTGGCGGTGCGCGGAAGGTAGCCCGCATAGGCCATCAGATCATCATAGCCATAGGGGCCGAACATGCCGGCATACAGGTCCGGATAGCCATAGCCCCAGAACCCGTCATCATAGGGAGCACCCCAGAAGGCGTAGTCGTAAATGTCATAGAAGGCGAACGGCCAGAACACCGGGCCGACCCAGCCGAAGCCGCCGTTGTGATGGCGCCACCACCAGTTGCGGCCACCATGCCAGTTGCCGCCGTGCCAATTGCCGCCATGCCACGCCGCAGTGGCCACACCCGCGGTGATCAGCGCGCGGTTGCGCGGATTGCGCAGCCCGGCATTGTTGCGCAAGGCCCGATTGACCGAGCGCGCGTTCAGTGAACGTTGCACCGCGCGCGCATTGCGGGTCACGTTGGCGTTGCGCGCCACATTGCCACGACGCCCCGCGAGCGCGGCGGCCCCGGCTCCAGCGCCTGCACCTATCGCAGCGGCACGCCTGTTGAAGCGAGCATTATTGCGCCCGGCGAATGATCGGTTGTTGAACGAACGGCCGCCGAATGAACGTCCACCGTGAAAGCCCGGACGCGCGAACGAGCGACCCGCAAACGAACGGTGCCCAAACGAACGCGGGCCGAAATGAGATCTTCCTACAAACGCGCGGCCACCGCCCAAGCGTGCTCCGCCGAAATGCATGCCGCCGCCGCGAAAGCCGCCGGCCCGGAAGCCTCCACCATGGAATCCACCGCCACGAAAACCGCCGCCATGGAATCCTCCACCGTGAAAACCGCCTCCGCCACCGCGAAATCCGCCGCCGCCGTGAAAACCGCCACCACCACCACCGCGAAATCCACCTCCACCGCCATGGAAGCCGCCGCCGCCTCTCGCATAGGCCGCAGCGGAGAACGCCATCGCCAATGCCAGCGCGGCTGCGCATGCGATAAATTTCGACCTGAAACTGAACACGGGTGACGTCATCACACCCCCTCCCACACAACCAAGGGCCCTCACCGCTCAACTCAATACGAGACAGATTGTTCCCCGTTGCGCGAGCGTGTGATCGCTCTATTGAATGGCTCGCTTGTCGAAAGCTTCGATCCGGTCCACCAGCAGCACAGGATGAACAGTTCGCACCGATCCGGTCCGCACTCGCCGGGCAGACGTAAAGGCCAAGGTGACGAAGAGATAGCGGGAATTTGAGCTCGCCCGGGCCTAACGGTGACGCATCGTAGTCCGATAGGTCCCTCTCGAATAGACCGTTGCGTTAGGCTTTCGCCTGTGTTGGACTTCTCCCAAGCCGTCACCAAAGACGGATCTTAACGGGAGAGAAGACGTCCATGACTCAAGCCACCCTGGCTCGAACCAACCTTAAGTTTTCCTATTTTCTGAAAGCGACCACCGCCATTGCGGCCTTGACCGCCTGCTGCGCATTTCCGGCCTTCGCGCAATCGAAAGACCCGATCAAGATCGGCGTGATCGCGGAAATCCAGTCGATTGCCGGCGCGGCAACCCCGGGCGGCGCGCAGATCGCAGCCGACGAGATCAACGCCAAGGGTGGCATCAACGGACGCAAGATCGAGATCGTCTCCTACGACAACAAGAGCTCGTCCGCGGATTCGGTCCGCGCCTTCCAGCGCGCCGTCTCCGATGACAAGGTCAGCGCCGTGATCGCGAGCTATATCAGCGAGGTCGTGTTGGCGCTGGAGCCATGGGCGGCGCGGCTGAAGATGCCGCTGATCACACCCGGTGCTGCATCCAACGAGATCACCAAGGCGGTTCACGCGAATTACGACAAAAACAAATACACCTTCCACGGCTATCTGACGTCGGCGGCGCAATCCCAGGCGGTGTGCGACGCCGCCAAGGAATTGCTGGTTGACGGCATGAAGATGAAGACTGCGGCCATCATGAGCGAGGACGCAGCGTGGACCAAACCGCTCGATGAAGGCTATGAGGCCTGCCTGCCGAAAGCCGGCCTGAAGGTGGTCGATCACATTCGCTTCTCGCCTGACACCAGTGACTTCACGCCGATCTTCAACCAGCTCGAGGGCAAGAAGCCGGACGTCATCATCACCGGCATCTCCCATGTCGGCGTGCAGCCGACGGTGCAGTGGAAGAACCAGCAGGTGCCGATCCCGATGTTCGGCGTGAGCGCGCAGGCGTTGAGCCCGACCTTCTGGGCCGACACCAATGGTGCTGCGGACGGCATTCCATCGCTGGCCGTTGCGAGCGCCACCGCGGCCGTGACGCCGAAGACCATCCCTTTCGCAGCCGCCTTCAAGGCAAAGTTCGGCAAGGATCCCGCCTATACCGGCTACACCGCCTATGACGAGGTCTATATCATCGCGGATGCGATCAAGCGCGCCGGCTCGACCGATCCGGACAAGATGGTCGCTGAGCTGGAAAAGACCGACTATGTCGGCACCATCGGCCGCGTGAAGTTTTACGGGAAAGACGATCAGTTCACCCACGGTCTTGTTTATGGGCCCGATGCCGTCAGCGGCATGATCTTCCAGTGGCAGGATGGCAAGCAGGTCACGATCTGGCCGGCCAAGATCGCCCAAGGCAAGGTGAAATATCCGAGCTTCGCCCATCCGAGCAAGTAATTGGGCCCCTCAACCGGATTGAGGTTGAAGCGATCGGAGATCGAAGTGATGGCGCGGTCTTTCGAGGGCGCGCCATTTTTTTGTAAGACAAGAAGCGAATGGGCTTCGCGTTTTTGAAATCGAGGCCGAACCTTCGATCGCCGGCGATTTCGTGGTCAGATCCCGATCGCCAGGCCGTCGCTGCGTGGATCGTGCGCGCCTTCAATCAGACCATCGTCATGAAGCACGATGGCGCCGGCCTGCCCGCCCAACGGGCTGTTCGACGAGATGACACTCGTCTCATGCCCCAATGCGGCAAGCCTGTTGATCGTCGACGTGCCGGCATCTTCTTCGAGCTTCAGCGTATCGCGGCTGTCGGAGAATGTTTTCCCAAGCAGGAACCGAGGCCGTGACAGGGCCTGCAACGGATCGAGCTTGTAATCGAGCAATCGGGTCAGCAGCGCCGTCAACGTCTGCGGCTGACCGTCGGCGCCTTGTGTCCCGTAAAGAACATGAGGCTTGCCATTCTTCAAAGCCAATCCAGGATTCAACGTATAAAAAGGACGTTTGCCGGGCGCGATCGCATTCGGACTGTTGGGATCGATGGAGAACGCCGCACCTCTGTTCTGCCAAAGCACGCCGGTATCGCCGGCGACCACACCGCTCCCCCAATCGAAATAAGTGCTCTGCAGGACGCTGACGCTGCGGCCTTGCGCATCGGTCGCGGCGAAGTAGACCGTATCGCCCGTTCTGAAGACGTGTGGCCACGGCAACGCCTGCGGCCTGATCGCCGCCGCCTTCTGTGCCAATCGCTGCGGCGACAATAATTGCTCGGTCGACACACCCGCAAAGTCGGGATCCGCGATGCCGTCGCGATCCAGGAAGGCCTGCTTCACGGCTTCGACACAGCGATGATAATACGCCGCACTGCCCTCCTCGACCCCGTCGAAGCCGAGCTCGTTCAATATGCCCATGATCTGGAGTGTGGTCACGCCCTGTGTCGGCGGCGGCGGCGCAAGCAACGTAAACCCGCGGTAGTCCAGCGTCACCGCCTTCTCCTGCCGGCAGAAGGTCTTGGCAAGATCGGATGCGGTAAGCGGAGAACCGGCAACTTGCAAGCCTTTCGCGATGCGGCCTGCGAGTTCGCCCTCATAAAATTCGCGTGCGCCGTGCTTCGCGATCGCCTTCAAACTGCGGGCCAGGTCCCTTTGCACGAATAGGTCGCCCGGTGCCGGCGCCTTGCCGTTGGGCAGGAAAATATCTGCGAAGCGATGCCAGTCCGCCAGTTCGTCTGTCCGGAACGATGTCCAGAACAATTGCGACGGCGTCACCGGAAACCCAAACTCTGCGTAGCCGATCGCCGGATCAAGCAAGGACGCAAAACTCGTTCTGCCGCTCCAGCGATCGCGGGAATAATCATGCACCTGCCGCCAGGAATCGACCGCGCCCGCCGACACCACGGTCGATGGCGCGCCACGTGTGGCAATCGGTGCCGTATAGGCCGGCAGGTTCTGCGCGGCCTGCCCGAGGCCGAGAAAGACGGTGTTGTTGCCTTGCCTGTCCGCGACCATCCAGATCGCGTCCCCACCCAGCCCGCAAAAGTGCGGATAGGTCACCGCAATCACCGCGCCGATTGCGATGGCAGCCTCGATCGCGTTGCCGCCCTCACGCAGGACCTTCGCTCCGGCTTCGCTCGCCAGCGTGTGCGGGCTCGTCACCATTCCGCGCCGTGATGTGGCGAGTGCCGGATGGATTGCGGTTGCCGCCTCTGATGCGGATGGGAAACGCTGAGTGCGATCGTTCTTCAGCGCGCTATCGAAAGGCCGGCTCATGAAGGGAATTCTTTTCTTGCTCTTAGAGTAAGAGGTGCAGTGTGGTGGTTCAGAAATTCAATCCTTCTGAACCACCGCACGAGATGCGGAACGTTAGGACACTGCTTCCCGAACGCGAACCTGCGCGCTTTCTTCCGGAGCATGATGATGCGCGCCGAAATTTGCAGTGATCCATGCATAGATCGGTCCCACGGCGTTCATCGACACCGACGCAGCCAACGCGAACAGCGGATCTCCCGGCACCGGACCGAACTTGCCGAAATAGGTGGCGAAGAACGAGGCGAAACCGAAGAACATGCCGGGGATGAAGCTGAGCGCAGGGAAAAAGCGGGCGAGCGACATCATCGTTGCATTGAGCGTGAACAGGATCACACACTCCGCGAGGATGTAGGGCGTACCGGTAAAGTACTGCGACGCCACTTTGAAGCACATCACAATGGCACAGGCGAAAATTCCGCCCACGACCATCGTCGGGAAGAATTTCTTCAGAACGCTCGCACTGGGCCCACCCGCGGCAAACGTGCCGGCCCAGGTGATGAAGATCGCCCATGGCGGAAGATGAAACACCATACCGATGAAAATCGTCGTAACGGCGAGTGCGGATGCTACAATTTCAGCAGGCAATTTGCTCATGATGTTTCCTCCTCAATGCGTTGCTGCAGACTTCTTCTTTTGATTTTGTTCGGCGTGATCATGCGCGGCGGTGTGGGCGTGCCCGCACTCCCGGCAAATCTTGCTTTCATATGTGGTGACCACGGTGATGCGGCCGCGCTTGAGAACCCACAGCCGCGGCGGCAGATCCAGCAACGCGTCGGCGACCGCATGCGTGTCGAGGATCATCAGGTCGGCCTGCTTGCTGACGGCCAGGCCGTAGCGATCCGCTAATCCGACGGCGCGCGCGGCGTTCGCGGTACTCATCTTGAGAATTTCGAGCTGATGGTCCGGCGTACCGAACTGAACGATATGCGCCAGCAGATTGCCGATCTGAAGCGGGTCGGCCTTTCCGAACGGCGTAAATGCGTTTCGGATGTTGTTGGACGAATAGGCAACGTTGACGCCCGCCATATGCAGAGCCCGCACCGGCGTCAGCCCGCGCCGCGGCTTGGCCTCGTCCTTGCGTCCGCCCAGATAAAGATCAGTGGCGGGCAGCGTCACCACGTGAATGTCGGCTTCACGCAGCAGATCGATGACGGGCTTCGCCTCCTCCGGGATCCGCGCCCCGAGGCTGGTCATATGGCCGAGCGCAACACGGCCCTGATAGCCGGTCGCGATGGTCTTTCTGGCGATGTACTCGGCTGCGGCGAAACGCTGGTCCTGCGTGTCGTCGGCAAAATCGGCGTGCATGTCGATATCGAGGTCTTGCTTCAGGGCAAGCTCGAACACCTGATCGATGTGGGCACAGGTGTCGGTCCAGCTCAACTCATTGTAGGGACAGCCGCCGACGACATCGGCGCCCATCGCCAGCGCCTGTTTCATCAGATCGAGCACGCCCGACGTTTTCAGGATGCCCTCTTGCGGAAACGCCACGATCTGAAGATCGAGGAGATCGCGATATTCGTCCTTCAGCTGCAACGCCGTCTCGACACCGATCAAGCCCTGGATCGGATCGACATCGGGGTGGGCGCGGATGACGGAGGTTCCATTCCGCACCGCCATATCCAGAACCTGACGCGAACGAGCGAGAACATCCTCGCGTTCCTGCTTGGCCTTCAGAATGCCGGTGACGCGGATCGCCTCATCCAGTGTTCCGAAACGCGCCGGCAGGCGACGATGAAGGAACGCTTTGTCGAGGTGCAGATGAGGTTCGATGAAACCCGGCAACGCCACACGGCCATCTGCATCGATTTCCTGATCGCCGGTCTTGTCGAGGCGTTCCTCGATCGCGGCGATCTTTCCGTCCTTGATCCCGATATCGACAAGCGGCTTGCCGTCCTCGATACGGACGTTGCGGATAACAATATCCATCCTGCACTCCTCCCGTGCAAATGCGAGCTTGTTTTTGGGTGTTTCAGGCCCGGTCCCGTTGAGGGACTCGTTGGTAACTCGCTAACCATGAAGCTAGCGGGCTTTATGGAGAACCGTAAATCGGCGGGGTCCTAAGATGGTCTAGGAATATTCCTAGGGCGTGAACTGATAGATCTGCCGGCGGGCGAACTGCCAGGATGTCACTCCACAGCGACCTCTCGAAACGTCGTCGGTGCCATGGTCACGCCGCCGAAGGCAAAAGGCCGGTCGTAGATCATGAGAAGGACGAGGCACAGAGCGACGGCCGTTGAAAAGATCGACAGAGTCGCCGCCATCGCCGTTCGATTATCGATATGGATCATCGCGATGGTCACGAGGATCAGCACCATCAGGACAATGATGACTATCCACTGGACCGGCGCGATCTGAACCTGGCTGAGCCGAGTTCTGTCTCGCCGGGCGTCAAGCGCTTGTTCGATAGCCACCAAAGCGCGCTCCTGAGCCAGCTGCTGAGCGGGTTGTGCGGGCGTAAAGGAAAGGATCGCCGCCATTGCGTCGGTTAATCCACCCGGAATTACTTGCAAGTTGGCTTCGCCCCGGCCCATCGCCGGCCAATCATGCGTTTCGATGAACTGGAGGTGGCGCTTGATGCTTTCGCGCAGACTGTTCCGGACATCCGGCGGCAAGGCATCCGCGAGCAGCACGGCCTGCCGCAGCGCACTGGCTTCCTGACCGACATATCCCCCGGCGCGGTCGACATTGGTCCAAACACGCGAGGACAGGAAGGCGAGGAGCAGCGCCAGGATGACCGCGAGAGGCGTCAACGTCACAGGCGACGCCGCCTTCAGCTCCTTCGCCACCGCGCGCCGGGACAGGATTGCGGCTGCGCCAAAAATCACCATCGTCAACACGTAGCAGAAGCCGAATATAAAAAGCGTGATGCCGAGGATCGATTGGGACTCAACCCAAT
Source organism: Bradyrhizobium sp. SYSU BS000235 (assembly GCF_049747295.1). NCBI lineage: Bacteria > Pseudomonadati > Pseudomonadota > Alphaproteobacteria > Hyphomicrobiales > Nitrobacteraceae > Bradyrhizobium > Bradyrhizobium sp. SYSU BS000235. The sequence goes on along the minus strand of NZ_JBMHJM010000001.1, from coordinate 4,320,959 downwards.
GCAACATTGGTCCTCCTGAGCTGGCTGCTCCTGCCTTTCCGGAATGCGTTCAAGGCACTTAGAGAGAACGATTATTTCTGGTGGCGTCGCAGCCAATAGGCAACGGTGAGTTCCTGAAATCAATACTCTCAATCGAGGTAGGCGCCCGGCCGCCTCCAGTCGTTCTGGAAGGTTAGGCCGTGTCCCCATAAACCCGGCGGCCTGATGCGGCGAAGACTGCGTCCGCTCTGCCGCAATAGCGGCCGGAGTTCTGCGGCAGCGCAACGTCGCGATGGGCCAATGACAGACATTGTCCATCATTGGACCGCGCTATCGCCGCGCAGAGGTATCAATGTCAGAACTTCAATGCTCTGTTTCGCGATCTTGAGAGTTCACCAGCGCCAAGAACTTGTTGCGCTCAAACAATGCCCATGTTTCTCAAAGTTTGAGCGCGCATTGCTCAAGCAATAAGCAAGCGTCGCATATCCCCTGGCTTCGCTAGCCGGTGACGCGATTTTCGTGGTGCAACACTCACGTTGGATGATGCGCGGGGTTTGACTGCTCCAATGGACTGCGATGGGATGAAGGCGTGCGTAAAACACACGTTCAAACCAGGAGAGATCCAATGTGCGCAGGTGACGACAAGGACTGTCCGGAATTCGAATTGCACCACCGCAAGTTCAAGGAAACGCTCGATCGGGAACGCCGGTCGTTCTTGAGGTCCAGCTTCGCCGCGGCCGGCGGCGCAGCGGCGATGACCGCGGGCGGCATTTCCTTGGTGACGCCGCAGATGGCGGCTGCCGCCGAGAGAAACCAACCGGCCAAGCGGTCCTATCATCACTTGCCGGCGAATGCCGACACTGTGCATTGGGGCTATTTCAGCAAGAAGTTGAAGCCGCAGGTGGAGATCGATTCAGGCGACTTCATCACCATTGAGGCATTGACCCACCATGCCAATGACGACGCCGAGCGCATGGTGAAGGGCGATCCCGGCGCTGAAAGCGTGTTCCTGTGGACCAAGGAGAAGAAGGGCGTAAACCGACGCGGCGCAGGACCGATGGATGCTTCGCTGTTCGGGCGCGGCGCAGGCGAAGGCCTTGGCGTGCACATCTGCACCGGCCCGGTCTACGTACGCGGCGCCCAGGAGGGTGACGTGATCGAGTTGCGCATCATCGACGTCACGCCCCGGCCCTGCGCTAATCCGCAATATCCCGGAAAGGCTTTCGGCAGCAACGCGGCCGCATGGTGGGGCTTTCACTATAAGGACCTGCTCACCGAGCCAAAGCCGCGCGAAGTCATCACAATCTACGAAGTCGACGCCACCGGCGAACGCAACTGGGCGAAGGCCGTGTATAATTTCCAATGGACTCCACAGACCGACCCCTCCGGCGTCGTTCACAAAACCATCGACTATCCTGGCGTTCCGGTCGATCACTCCACGATCAAGGAAAACCACGGCATCCTGAAGAATGTGCGCATTCCGATACGTCCGCACTTCGGCGTGATCGGCTTGGCGCCCAAGGAAGCGGATATCGTCGACTCGATTCCGCCGAGCTATACCGGCGGCAACATTGATAATTGGCGCATCGGCAAAGGCGCCACGATGTATTATCCGGTTGCAGTCGAAGGCGCCCTGTTATCAGTCGGCGATTCACATGCTTCTCAGGGAGATTCAGAGCTGTGCGGGACGGCAATCGAATGCTCGTTGAACGGCACCTTCCAGATCATCCTGCACAAGAAGGCCGATCTCGTCGGTACAGCGCTCGAAGCTCTGGACTATCCGATGCTGGAAACTAAGGACGAGTGGCTGGTGCACGGCTTCAGCTTCGCCAACTATCTCACCGAATTAGGAGACAAAGCACAGTCGGACATTTACTCGAAATCATCGGTTGACCTCGCGTTGCGCGATGCGTTCCGGAAGATGCGCAAATTTCTGATGACGACCAAGAAGCTGACCGAGGATGAAGCGATCTCTTTGATTACGATCGGCGTCGACTTCGGCATCACCCAAGTGGTTGATGGAAATTGGGGCGTTCACGCGGTCATCAAGAAGGATATCTTCGCCGGCGGCGAGACTTGATCCTTGACACCGACGCGGTCGTTCGCAGGAGCCGGCCGCGTCGCGCTGCATATCGAGATTGGCCGGCCAATCTCGGACAAAGACATCGCAGCGAGCATGGCGATTAGCGCACCGGGTGGCCACGGCAGCCGCAGCAGGCAAGGCCGCCGCGATGCAATCGTGCCCGAATTGAGGTCCATGATAAATAGTTATAGGATAAATAGTCACACGGCATTTTCCTTTGTCGGACGACGGCGGCATCCTCCAGCCAAATTCGCAGTATGCGATTAGGGCCGCTGTGCTGAGGCACACAGCATCAGGCGGTTTGGTCCTGCTTGGCCGTCAGGCAAGCGTGACAATCGATGATCCACGATCAGGAGACGACAAATGCCAGTCAAGCAGCCAATTCTCACGCCGCCCCAGGGCGGCCAGACGGTGACCTCACCCGGGGGCTCGCGCGTCGAGCTGAAAGTGGAGAGCAGCCAGTCGGGAGGCGACTATGGCGCTGTCCTGTGGACAGTGCGGGCCGGAGAGGAGCCGCCGCTGCACACCCACTCGCGCGAAGACGAGCTGATCTACGTGGTACAAGGGAAGCTGATCGCGCGGGTCGGCGATACCCGCGTCGAAGTGGGACCGGGCGCCTACGCGGCTCTTCCCCGCGATGTGCCGCATACGATCGAGGTGGTCGGAGACCAGGCGACCTTACTGCTCAGCTTCGTGCCGGGTGGGCTGGAGCGCTTCTTCGTCCCCCGGGACGGCGAGCAGCCCGACCCGGCGGCTTTCGGAATAACGTTCCCCTAAGGGCGAGATCGCGGCCCGCGCGTTGGTGATTACGCGCGGGTGGATCGCGCAGTGAGTCGAGGTGTTCCCGGAGGTAGCCACCGCGAAGACTGAAGTCGTTGGGCGGCTGCTCCTCCGCGCCGCCGTTCAGAATTGAGAGGACGTTGGTCCTCTACGCGCTTCATGAGTCCGCGCCCCAGACGAGTTAGTGCAGACCGCGACGCAACGCGTAATGCACAAGATCGACCACAGTCGCAGCCTCGAACTTCTGCAAGATGTTGGTCTTGTGCGTGCTGACGGTCTTGATGCTGAGATCGAGCTTGCGGGCGATGTCGGAAATCTTGCGGCCCTGGACCAGCAGGTCATAAATTTCGCGTTCGCGCGGCGTCAATCGCTCATGCGGCGCGTCCGCCGACACTGCTTGCGCCAAAGCGTGCTGGGCCGTGGCACTGATGAACATTTCATGGTTGGCAACCTTTCGGATCGCCTGAATGAGCTGCTGGCTGGCGCTGCTTTTCGTCACATAGCCGGCCGCACCGGCCTTGAGCGACTCGACCACATACTGATGCTCGTCATGCATGCTCAGCACGATGAGGCGGCCCTCGCCGAGTTGCGCGACGACATCGGCCAACAGGCCAATACCGCTGCGACCCGGCATCGACAGATCCAAGAGCACGATATCGCACGGCGACACGGCAAGAAGATCGAGAAGCTGCTGACCATTGGTCGCCTCACCCACGATCTGCAAATCTTCATGCCCGGAAAGAATCTGCTTGAGGCCTTCCCGGAAAATGGCGTGGTCGTCAGCAACAAGGAGCCGGATCATTGGCCTAGTACCCGCTTTCCGAAGTTCGTAACACGTCGCAGCACCCGCTTTGCGAACTTCGGAAAGCAAAGGGTACTAGCAAAACTATGATTCTAGTACCGCTTTCGACTTGAAGTCCCTGTCGCGCGTTTTCCGAGAGTGATGCAGGGACTTCAAATCGGCGGTACTAGTTTGTCCGGTGAATCTCGATCGATCAATGGCAAACGCACGGCAACGATGGTTCCGCCTTCAGGATTGGGGCTGATCTCCACAGATCCTCCGAGCACGTGCGCCCTCTCTCGCATCCCGACAAGACCAAGCTTGTTTTGTTGCGATGCATTCTGATCGATGCCCCGGCCATTGTCCTTGATCTCGATCTGCAACTCACTATTCTCATGCCGCGCCGCAACACTGGCGCGCGTCGCAGCGCCATGCCGCATGACGTTGGTCAAGGCCTCCTGCACGATCCGAAAAGCGGCGGTGCTGACCTCGCTGTCATAACGGATATCTTCCCGGTCGAACGACAGCGATGTATCCAGCCCCCCAAGTTCCGCGGAATTCTGCGTCAGCCACTTCATCGCCGACACTAGGCCAAGCTCATCAAGGATCATCGGGCGCAGATTGACGGCGATCCGCCGCAGATCCGTCACCGAGCGATCGACAATCGAAACCAGCCGATCGACGCGGCCCCGGATGAAGTCCGTCGATTCCCGGTGCTCGCGCAGCCAGATCAGTTCTATTTTCATCGCGGTCAGCGTCTGACCGAGTTCATCATGCAATTCACGGGAAATGCGCGCCCTCTCCTCCTCACGTACCGACTGCAGAAACGACGAAAGCTCGCGTAATTGCGCGCGTGAATGGATCAGTTCGTCTGCGGCGGCCTTGCGCTCGGTGATGTCGCGCGAAATCCCGACCGTTCCGATGATGTGGCCCTCGTCGTCACGAATGGGCGACTTGATCGTTTCGAACCACAGAACATTGCCGGTGGGGTCGGACCGGCTTTCCTCGTATTTCCGGCGCCGGCCGCTTTTGATCACCGCGCGGTCGGTCTGCATATAAATGTCGGCCAATTCGGCCGGCCAGATATCATGCGGCACTTTGCCAACAACCACGCTTTCATCCAGGCCAATGATTTCGAGATAGGCGGAGTTGACCGCGAGATAACGCGACTCCCGGTCCTTCAGCCACGCCATATCAGGAATATTGTCGAGGAGCGCTCGCTGCTGCTGCTGTTTATGATCTCTCATGAAAGGCATCATCCCTCAGCGCGGTCGCCTCGTCCACAGCCGTTGCCATGGCGGCTAGCAAAAAGGAACGGGAGTTATTCCATGCCAGCAACAAGTCGCGAGGATGCTTGCGAAAGCGAGCTGCTGGCTTCTGCGGGCGGAACGCAGATTTATTTCCGTTCGCGCTCGTCTTCCAGTCGATCGATGAGTTGCTTCTGCGATGACACCAAATCGATCAGTGCGCTGGTGGTCCAAGCAAAGTTGAACAGTCCCGAAATGCCGATGATAGGGCTGATAAGCCGCCAATGCGGTTCAAGGTCGACACTTCCGTAACCGAGCGTGGTGTAGGCGTTCGCACAAAAATAGATCGCGTCGTAACCGCGCGCAATCAAACCTAGGTACATGAGGGTATACGCCCACATCATAAACTCAGCGATATGCAGTGTGAGCAGGAGGAAGACGGACCAACCGAACAAGAGAAATGCCGCGACCAGATGGGGCCGTTCCAGACGAAGCCGTCGTTCGCGCCGCTTAAGCAACACGAGAATAAGGTGGAGACCGGCACCATGGAACATCACGAAAAAAACCAGCATGACTGCGCCGATGCCAAGCGCGGCCAAAGGTTTTATATCATCTGGAATTTTGGCAAGGAGTGACGAAAGATCAGGCATGCGGTTATTTAGTCCCCTTACGGCAACACAACCTGATTTTCCAGCGCTTCAAGCCTTATCGGGGTGCTCGATCTCGGTGTAGAGATCGCCCTGTGCCGCACCTGAGCCTGCGCGGCCGCCGCCGGCACCGCGGAGCACCCATGCTCCACACACTGCGAGAACCGCCCCCACGAGTGGGCCCGCGACATACACCCAGTAGCTCGTGAAGTCGGCCGCGACCAAGTTCGGACCGAACGTGCGCGCGGGGTTCATCGACGCTCCCGAGATAGGGCTCCCCCACAGCCCGGCGAGCGCAATGTACGCGCCGACGCCGATCGAGCCGAGTATCCCGATGTTCTGGGCTCCGGACGCTGTGCCGAGAATGACACTGACGAGACCGAGGGTCAGCACGGCCTCCATGAGGAACGCAGCAGACGCGGAGTATCCCGGCGCGGGATAGTTCGACCCGTAGCTGGCCGACACGTTGATCACCGCGTGCAGGAACAGTGCCGCGAGCGTTGCACCGATCAACTGAACGACGATGTATCCCGGCACGCGTTCCCATGGGAAGTCACCACGCAACGAAAACGCGATACTGACCGCTGGATTGAGATGAGCGCCAGACACCTTGCCCATGAAGAGGATGATCGCCATCACCATCAGACCGGGTGCGACAACCGCAGCGGCACGGCTGATCGTGCCGGGAAACGCCTGCCCCATCATGCCGCCACCGGCGGCCACGAGGACGAGGAAGAACGTTCCGAGCAGCTCCGAGAAGAGGCGGCGCCACTCTTGGCTCGGATCGCGGAAATCGTTCAGCGACGCGACGAGTTCGCGATCCAGACGGCTTAGCGTTACTTCGACCTCTGCATGCGCCATGAGCTGTTCTTTCCTCTCATCGATGCTGCCGTCCGTTAGCCTCTCACCGGGCCAGCACGGCTCGTCTGGTCCGCGGTCCGCTTGCGCGTTTCTCGCGCTGACGGGCATGCCTTCAATCGTCCAGGACGGGACCACACCAGCCGGGCAAGTAGTTTGCCTCATCGTTTTTCGCTAATTCCAGAGCTTGCTCGAGGGCGTACTCGAAGTGAGTCTCAACGGTTTTGCGCTTGACCCGTCGACGCAAAAAATCGGCCCACAGGAATTCGCTGAACGGCTCCGTGTCCTTGGCGTATCCGCCGGCGCGTCGCAGTTCGCCCGCCAACGAGCGGAACGGATCGTCAACAAGCTTGGCTACGGTCTTCGGTAAATCCTTGTAAGGACGCAGGCGGCCCTCGTCGTCGTAAGGATGCACCAAACTGCAATTGTCCAGGACGAACCAGAACGAGTCGGGCTCCAGCGTCCTGAGGTTTTTCACCACGGTGACCAGTACATCTTCGACGCCTTCGTCGTGCAGCGCCCGCGCCAAGTGGTGATGATCGATAACGTAGTGGCGGTCCTCCGGGCCAAGCACGACCGGGATCATATGCTTGCCTAGAAACTCGGCTCCTTTGCTTTTGCTCTCGTCATGCCAGCGCTTGCGCTTCTCCTTGACCTCCCGAATGCCGACCGTCATCTGGGTTGGGCGCAGGTCTGCAATCGCAACGGGCTTGAGAATGGGTTCGCGAACCGACATCTGCGACCTCCTTGATCACTAGTCTCATGTCCGCTTACAGGAGAAGACGCCGTTCGCCTCATCAGCAACGAACAGGCTTCGCCCCAGGACGACTCCCTTCCTCAGACCGTCGAGAATGAAGCGCCCGCATTCCAAAGTAGCAGATTTTCACGGCTTCGGGTTGGTCAGGGTTGCTGACCGAGTTCACGCCATCGTACCGCACCCGAGTCCATACGCGAGCTGGGTCAAACCGCAACGTGCTCTAGTTTGGGCTCGCCTTTCTTGCCGCGTCCGAGCGCGAATTGACCGACCGGACCCTCGACATGAAATTCGAGTCCCGTCATTTTTGCGAAGAGATCGATGTTGCCGGTGCCGATGGCACAGCCGCCGAGGTCCATATCGGTCGCCGTCAAATAGAATGTCTGGATCAAGCAGCCGACATCCTTCAGGATCAGCGAATACGCGATTGAAGAGTATTTCCAGGAGATCCGCCCAAAGCGCGCAGCGATGGTGATCAGCACCTGCGGCGGACCGGGTGCGTCCATGGCGAACTGGGCGGCAGCTGAGAGCGCCACGAGGTGTTTTTGTTGTTGATCTTGTTGCTGTGCGGAGATCTCGATCGCCGTCAGCGCGTGGCCGCCCGCGTCATAATGATAAAGTCCGCGTGGAAGCCCCTCGCAGTTCGAGACTGCCAGATACAGTTCCAGTTCGTAGGCGCTGCCCGCCGCCGGATAGGGTCTTGTGCTGTAGGTGGTCTCAGGATGGCCTTCGAAGTTATCGCCGCTCTTCCATTCCGACAGCACGCGGGCTGCGGTGTCGAGAAACTGCGCGAGTTCGGCGAGCGTGATCGGATGCCGGTCGTCGAAATCGCGGATGGAATGCCGTTCGCGCAACAGCGTTGCGAGGGGGGAGTGCGACTCTGAGGTGGAGAACTTACGCAGATCGATTGTCTTGCCCGACCATCGCGGACGCACCACCGGCAGCGGTGGAACCGCATCGGCATACATGTAGGCGCCGCCAATGGGGTTGGATTGCCGGCCCTCGGTGCTCCGTGTGTGAAACACGAGATCGTGGAAATCCCAAAGCACGAGATGGCCGTCGCCTTCATGCACCCGAAGGCCATCGCCATCCTGTGCATTGAGCTTGAGCAGGATCTGGCAATCCGCGAGCAGCTCAAGCAGCGCGAGGTTGACGGAGGATGCGTGTCGAAGCTCGCTGACTTTGTGAGGCCGCGACAGCGTCGCAAGCGTGGCGGCGATGGCGGGATCGCAGATCCGGAACAGCGCGCCGGCACGCGGCGATTCCAGCACCATCTCGTTGCCGCGCCGGCGCAGATAGGCGAATCGCGACAACACGACGGTATCGCGGCTACCAAGCTTGGCGCGGCGCGGCCAATATTCGGCGACCTGGGGCTCGATGACCACGACATCCTGCTCGTCCTGCGCAGCGAAGAGCCGGTATTCGAGAAGCCCCTGCTGAGCTAGTCGATGCACCAGGGCGTCGACTTCCCTGGCGACGGCGCTCTTGCCCGCAAAGGACGCGAGCGGCAGGCCGTTGGCCAGATGTTGCACGCGCTCCACCGCGGCGCGGCTCAACCGTCCAAGACTGACTGAATAGTGACCGAGCGACGTGTGGCCCGAAGACGCGGCGATATGTCCGTCCCCCTGCATCTGAAGCGAGGAATGACGGTTCAATCGGGCGGCGATGATGGGCGCAATCTTCGCGGGTCGCTTTTTCCGGGACGTGCGCACGAAGGAGCAGCCCTCAGGTGTGGGGAAGGAACGGCGTGAGTTCGCTTTCCAGCCGCGGACGATCCAGCAGTCCGAGCCTCACCGGCACATCGTAAAGCCGGCCCGGCGCAAAGCGGCGATAGAAATGCCGCAAACCCGGAACGAGCACGCGGACGACGGGGACTTCGACGTCTGGCCGCGTCTGGTCGAGCACGAGGAAATCATGACCCGCGTGGGTCGCAATCTCGACGCAGGCATTGACTTGATCGCGCGTGTTGTTGTGAACCTTCAAGCTGGGCGCCGGTGGCACGATCGGTGTCTGGCTTGGAACGAGGAACGGATAGTCTTCCAACCGCAGCGGATTGACGCCGTCCAGCGTCGGCTTTTCGCCGCTGGCGCCGCCCATCATGCCGATCGACATGAATTGCGTGAGCTCGGTGAGCGAACGCATCAGCGCGATGCGGCGATCGAAATGCGCACCAGATCCGAACTCGATGTTCTCGTGTCCATTCTGCATCCAGTGCATGATCGCGACGTACGTGGGAATGCCGAGATCGCTGGTGACGTCGAGCACCCAGAGCCTGCGTCCGGCCTCGGCAAACTGGCTCTGGAAATCCCGCACGTAGGGATCGTCGAATTGTGTGAGGTCGAGTTCGGCACGCTGCAGGCGGTTGTACCACCAGATCGCATAGGCATCGCGTTCGACCAGTTCGAGGAAACCTTGAACGATGGCTTCCTCGCGGGTATTGCCGGCCGCGCAACCGTTGGAATCCGTGGGCGAGTGGCCATAGAAAAAGTACAGCAGGCCGGTCGGACAATATTTGAAACGCTTGTCGCGCAGCGACCAGACCGGCGACCACTCGATTTTGGTCGAGGGATCGAGCGGCTCAGGAACCGGATGTGAATCCTCTGCTTGCGGGGCATTCCTGTTTTGAAACTGCGTTTCGCTGAACAGCTGAACGTCATTGGCGAGATAAGCGTCGCCGGGTTCGAAATCGGTGAAGCGGCGCTCCATCCTGACCTCGTCACCCTGGAAAATGCCCGAGTAGCGTTCGATCGCCTCCATCAGCGCGCTGGCCTCACCCTGCTCCGCTGTGGCGCCCTTGCCGAAGCTGCCGCCGCTGAGGCCAGACCTCAGCTGATCGACATTCCAGGCCGGCGCAGAGAAATTGTGATGCGCGAAGAAATTGGTGTTCATCGGCAGATCGGCCTCGATCCGCTCCAGCCGCGAGACCACGCCGGTCAACGGGCTAACATGTTTGCGGAAGCGCGCGACCGTCGCACGGGACGTCACGGTGCGGTATCCGCCGCTGGTCATGATCAGTTCCCTGCCCTCGGCAATCTCGACCGGCGTTGCCGCGCGGCGCGGACTCTGCAGCTTCCTGCTGCCGCAGGTGGGACATTGCGGACGTTTCGCGACGTAGTGCTTGCCGATGACCGCGCCGGTCAGGTCGAAACTTGCAATGTGGTCGCGCAGATCGGTGCGAAAGCCGGTGGCGATCGCTTTTGCAATTTCGATGGCGGCGAAATGGACGGAGGTCTGTCCAACGCTGTCGTTGACCAGGGGCGAGACGGCGACCGCCTGGGCTCCTCCGCGGTCGAGAAATCCCTTGATCTCCCGATTGCGGATCATGCGATCGAACAGACACGTCCAGCAGGCGCTTTCGCCGGGCTTGAAAATGGGTCCCACCAGCGGAAACACGCCGGATGGCTGCACCAGCAACCAAGATGTCTTATCGACGACGCGACCCTGATTTATCTCGGCGAGCCGCCGGTCGAGATAGTCGTTCACCAGGGTGACCGTGAGCTTGGGCGAACGCTTGGCGATCTGAACGCCGAGTTGGCTCAGCGCCGCGGTCAGTTCTTTGGCGCCTTTGACATCGATCGCCTCGACCCGCACCGGGCAATCGCGGAGATTTTGCTCGGCGACCTCGGGAGGCAGGCCCAGGCTTGCCCAATATCCAGCGACGGCGCCCACTGAGGCGCGCGATGCACCTGTCACGACGTATCGGCGCTCCAGCAGCCGCGTGATCGCTTCCTCGATCTTGCCCGAGGGAAAGCTCTTCGACAGCTGGCGAACGATCTCCGGCGCAGTCTTCCCATTTTTTCCGATTGCAGTCGCAATCGCGCAATAGAGCTCGCCGTGCAGGAAGAATTTGCGGTTCTCGGAATAGAGACAGACCACGTCTGGCGGAAGGACATAGGCAGTGAAGTTCGGCGCGAACCGCAAAACGTCTTTGCGGGTCTTGCTCGCAACGCGCGTCTTGCGATTGGCTGTCATCGGGTCAACACGCGGATTTTGTTGCCTGTCATTTCAAATCGAACGCCGCAACGAAAACAACAAAGTAAGTGGCCGGGTTGATCACCAGCCCGGCCAATGAAATCGTGGCGTCGCGAGACACAATCAGAGAGCGCGACTGGAAGCGCGGCGAACGTCGGCCTCAGGACACTAGCACCAACGGCAGCTGCCCCACGATGCACAGCAACCTGCGCACCCGACGCCCAAACCCCATCCTAAGCCCAAGCCAACTCCGCACCCGCCGCATCCGATACCGATGCCGCATCGGCAAGATCTGCAGCCGCGGCAACCACCGCAACCCCGACACCCGCCGCATCCGCGGAAGCCACCGCAGCCGCGCGCGCCACCACATCCGCGACACCCACGGCATCCGCGCTGGGCGAGCTGCACGCCATTCCAGTCGCTATCGAAATTTTCGTTGTCGAAGAGATGGAAGGTGGCGAGGCTGACGTCGGTAAGCTCTTCTTCGCCAAGCGTGGCCATCATGCCAGGTACAAAATTCGGCACGAAATTTGGCCTCTGCTGAACGTCGCCCGTCGGCACAGCTGACGCCAATGCGCTTCCTGCTATTGAAAAAGTCAGTCCGGCGGCGCCTAACGCCGGTACGGCGGCTTTGGTTACGCGCTTCTTTTTCGAAGCTTGCTTCACCCGCGGCATGGTCGCATCCTCCAGTGTTGTAAGAAGGATCTCCGTGGGGACAATCCTACGCTCACAAAATGAGGCAGGCAAGAATCTCGCATACACGAAAATGTGGTGCCGCACGCGCGCTGAAATTGTTCATCTTTATGAACGAGATTCAGCACCACAACGTCGCCCATCGCGTCGATGATCCGAACCCGCCACGTGCAATGCAATAGGTGCTGGAGAATTCGCGTGGTCGATCAGATTGGACACTTCGCCTGGTATGAGCTCCTGACCACCGACCTCGCGGCAGCAGGCGCCTTTTATCGCAAGGTCGTTGGCTGGGACGTGAAGGACGCCTCGACCCCGGAACTGGCCTATACGGTGTTGACGGCAGGCGACGTTACGGTCGGCGGGCTGATGAAGTTGCCGGAAGAAGGGCTGCGGTCGGGAGCAACGCCGAGATGGGTCGGCTACGTCGCCGTCGATGACATGGATGCGACGGCCACACAGATCAGGCGTCTTGGCGGCGCGATCCTGCTGACGCCAACGGACACAAATATTGGCCGCGTTTCAGTCGTCGCCGATCCGCAAAAGGCGACGTTTGCGCTCATCAGTGGCCTGACCTATGGCCAGCGGCAAGCCGGCGGGCTGGATGCGCCTGCGTGTGTGGGCTGGCACGAGTTGCTGGCGGAAGACCGCAACAGGGTTTTTGATTTTTACGCCAAGCTTTTTGGCTGGCAGAAGGCCAACAGTGAAACCGATCCAGCAGACTTGTATCAATTGTTCTCGGTCGAAGGGCAAACGATCGGCGGCATGCTCACCAAGCTTCCGAGCGTCCCCCAGCCCTGTTGGCTTTATTACTTCAATGTCGACGATATCGGCGCGGCCGCCGAGCGCGTCAATGCTGGCGGAGGCCATGTCCTCCAGGGTCCGATCGAATTGCCTGACGGTTGTTGGATCGTGCGATGTGCCGATCCCCAAGGCGCGCTGTTTGCGCTGCAGGGTCCCGGGCAGGCCGGCATTGAGCGTCCCTCCTCTTCTGAAGTCACTTGGTCCGCCAAATGGGGGAACGTTGCGTCACGCGGCAGGATGATGCTGCCCAAAGCAAAGTCCGAGCCGAACGATAAGCCGAACATTAAACCGAAGCGCTAAGCAAGCGCGCGCGCCGGCGCATTCATCCCGGTCCTGAACCAGTACACGTGTATTGCGTGCAGTCCTGGTAGACGCCCCGGCACTCAAGCGATGGCCGCTGGTTCAAACGAAGACAGGTACGATAGCGAGCACGACAGCTGTTCAGGCATTGCTGTTTAGCGGTCTGAGCGCGCACGAGCGTTTCAGACGCACGATCGGCATCGCGCGCATTAAGGCTTCCAACACTCAAGGAAAGAGACGCCGTTATGAGTACACAGATGGCGGCGGATGATCGCTTGGTGCATGTCATGGCTCAGCTCCCATTGAGGTCGATAGCGGCCCAGACGAAGACCGACGGCAAAATCTGACCTCGGCGTCAATCGCCCTTGACCACCAGGATCGCCAACATCACCTCGCCATCAGTGATGTAGTGGTTGACGTGTTCGGTGAGGAGACCTTGCCCGGCCTGATACACTTGCTCCGCCTCGATAGATCGATCTCTCCTCAGCTCACCGACAATATAATCGCGCTCGGCATTCGTATCGGCATCCGTCGCGTGGGTGATCTGAAAAGTCATGCGCGTGAACGACAAGCCGGTGTCCCGCGTGCCGGCTCCGACCCACAGCGCGCGTTCACTGTCCGGCGGGCGTTGGGACGTCTGCCAAAAATCTGCCGCTCCCCAGGTGTCTTGGGCACGCGTTGGGCTCAGCGCCCAGAACCGGATGTGATGGCGCTTTCGCGGGCTGTTATCGATGGCCTTTTGAAAGCCGATGTCCTGGCCGCGTCCGAAAAGATAGAGGGTGCTGAACGGGGCGCTGGGATATGGAGAGTTGAATACGAAGGCACGCACCATGCCCCATGAGCTGGCAAAATCGAGCTGATCTGCCTCTGACCAGCCGAGCGCTGCAAAGGCCGCGCGAAGCTGCTGCAGCGTGCCTATGAGCGCAATATTCACGGGGTCGCCGGGCAATCCGTCGCCCGTAATCGTGTAACTCGGCACACGTTTGTGTTTGAGAATCTTCAAGCCCATGCGCACGGCGCGAGGCAAAATCACATACGCAGCAATTCCATAGGTGACGGCCACGGCCAGGATCCAAGGTAGCCTATGGTCCGCCGTTTCAAAGACGACAAAGACAATCAACCAGACACAAAAGATGCCCAGTCCAAAAATCACCATCCGCTGCAAAAAACGCCTAAGCAAACGCATGATCTCGGCACCTTAAGCAGGTACGCGGCGGCCTCATCGCGATGCGACAATTGACCGTCGCCATCTATGTGCAAGTCACCGTGCAAGTCATTAGGCAAATCACTGACAAAGTAATACTTCTCCGCCGAACCATACTCTCCCTGCCGGACCGGTCGAAAGACGTCCGACCGCCGATCATACACGTTTGCGGGATATCCCGGCGGTCGGCTTGATGTAAGCTTGAACCATGAACGTCACTCGGCCCGTCGCATTCTGGATTGCGGTATTGGCGGCGTTCGTCGTCGCCGTGGTTCTGTTGCGTGAAGTCCTGCTGCCTTTCGTCGCGGGTATACTCCTGGCGTATCTCCTTGATCCTCTCGCCACCCGGCTGGAACGGCTCGGAATGAATCGCCTCATCGCGACGCTCACCATCGTCGGGGCGTTCGTTGTCGGTGTGGTCGCGCTTGTCATTCTGATCGCCCCGGCCCTCGTCGATGAGGTCGCCCGTTTCATCGATCATTTCCCTCTCTACATCAAAAGGGTGCAGGAGCTCGCCACCGATTCAAATCGGCCATGGCTGAGCAAGCTTGTCGGAGAAGGCCTCGCCTCCGCCGAGCAGTCGATAGGCGAACTTACCACGTTGGCGACAGCCTGGTTCCGCGATTTTGTGCATTCGATTTGGACCGGAGGCCGGGCGCTGATCTCGGCGTTCTCCCTTCTCGTGGTGACCCCGATCATTGCCTGCTATCTCATTTATGATTGGAAGAAGATGGTGGCGGTTATCGACAACTGGATACCGCCGGCGCAACGCGAGACCGTCCGGGCTGTTGTCCGCGACATCGACGACACGATCCGCGGCTTTGCGATCGGTCAGGGCACGCTTTGCCTGATCCTTGCGGGATTCTACGCGACAACGCTGTCCTTGCTTGGGCTCAAGCATGGGCTCGTGATTGGCATCGCGGCAGGACTGATCAGTTTCGTGCCGTATCTCGGCTCGCTCAGCGGGCTCGTCATATCGATGTGCGTTGCGATTGCACAGTTCTGGCCGCATTGGGCTGTCATCTGGATCGTCCCCGCGATCTTCTTCATCGGCCAGATGCTGTCGGATTATTTGCTGTCGCCCTATTTCGTCGGCCGGCGCGTCAACCTGCATCCGATCTGGATCATGTTTGCGCTGTTCGCATTCGGCTACCTGTTCGGATTCGTCGGCCTCCTCATTGCTGTGCCGCTTGCATCCGCCATCGCGTGCTGACGCGCTTCGCGTTCCAACGATATTACGAAAGCTCCCTTTATACGGCCATCCCGAAGGCAACTGTGACAGATGCGGTGAGATTGACGCCTTCCGACAAGAAGATGGACTGATTGCCAGCCGAGTTGCTCCGCGGCGAACGCCTCGCCTCTCCAGAAGTCAGTTGGTCAGCCATGTAGGATGGCACACTGCGTCACGCGGCAGGATGATGCTTCCCAAAGCGAACGCCACGCATAAGGATCAGCCGAAGCGCTAAGCGTGAGCGCCGGTTCGCTCTCACCATTTTTCCCGCGACGTCCGAACATCGAGTTCAAATGACCATCCCCGGGACGGCTGGCTATAGAGGAACGCAAAGGCGCTGACGATCGCTTCGATCCTGATCAGGCTCTCTTCCCGGCTGGCCGCGTCGGGAAAGCGTTTCAAGATCTTGTCTCCAGCGATCGCGCCGTCGACGACGACGTGTCCAACATGAATTCCCTCCTCGGCGTATTCCTTCGCCATCGCCTGCGCCAGGGTTCGCAACCCCGCCTTCGCCGAATTGAACGCGCCATAGTTCGGCCTGCCTCGCAGCGAAGCACTGGCGCCTGTGAAGAGAATTGTGCCCGCCTTCTTCGGCAGCATCCGGCGGAGCGCCTCCCTGCCGAACAGAAAGCCGCCGAAGCAAGCGACCCGCCAGCTCTGCTCGAAATAGCCGGCCTCCATATCGACGATCTTTCCCGGCGTGTTGTTGCCCGCGTTGTAGATCGCGAGGTTCAGATCGGGACCGGCGGCATCGAACAGCTTGACGATATCGCTTTCACTGGTCGCATCAGTCACCACGGGGACGGCCTGACCGCCACTTCGCGTAATGCTTGCGGCGACAGCCTCAATGTTTGCCTGCGTTCGTCCAGCGATGACAACCTTGAGGCCATCGTTCGCAAATCGTTGACATAGCTGCGCACCAAGCCCGCGCTCCGGCCCCACCCCAATCACGATTGCTGTTTTCATCATCGCCTCCGCTGATCATCTATGGCTTATCAAGTCTAACAGTCGCCGGATCGCAATCCAGCCTGATGCATAGCAGCGCTGATTGAAGTCCGCCGGAGGTGAACCAAAGACTTCCTCAGCGCGCTTGCCTCGCCCCCAGCCGTTGCCAAGGCAGCGGCGCCAGCAACGCAGCGAACGCGAGCAAGACGAGACTGATGCCCCACCGGGTCCGTTCGCGCGCCCTCGCCCGCACTTCGTTCATGACGAATTGTTCGCCCTTGCGCATTTCGCCATAGGATTTCAAAAACGAAGAGATCCGCGCGACGGCCGCATCATCGAGTGCTTCGCCCACGGTGCGGTTGCGCCGTTCCCGCTCGTTGAGCTGCTCCGCCTCCCGACGATAGCGCTCTGCGTATTGGCCGGCCTCGGTGAAGGTCGCTTGCTCTGTGCGCGTCAAGTACAGCGCGCGCAGCGACGGCAGCGCAACCTCGGCCATGTCGAGAAGCGGCTGATCGGCCCGTGGCGCTATTGCGATCTGCAGGGCCGACGCAGCAAAGATTGCGGCAGCCCCCCAGCGCACGGTTGCGAGCGTGACGCGGAACGCGTTGCGGCGATCGCCGCGCAGAAACGGGTAAAGCATCCCCGCGACCGCGAGCGCCACGCCAAAGGCACAGACCATGGCGGCGCCGGTCGGCAGATCGAAGGCGAACGAGGCCGCAAGCCCGGCGGCGCTGGTGGCGATGCCCGCAATCCAGCCGATCGCGAGTTGCCGTCCGACCGATGACGCAAACATCACGCCGATGGTGGCGGGAATGATGAGAAATGAAAACACCAGCAACACGCCGGCAATCGCGACCGAGCTCGTCACCACCACGCCGAAACTCGCGTAGAACACGAACTCCCAGATGAGCGATCCGCCCCCGCTCAGACGGCTGCGCAACAGCCATTGCATCAAACCGATCGCAGCATAGAGCGGAACGATGATGGCGACCTCGCCCAGTCCGCTGGTCAGGATGTTGCCGGTGAGAATCTGCTTGAGATGCTCGGCGCCCTGCGGTGCGCGGTCAATCAGCAGGATCGCGGCCGCTGCCGCGACCACATAGATAACGCCGATCAGCGCCTCCTGCGGCACCCGCGCCCCCCATGTCCGGGTCAAGGCGAGCAGCACCGCCGCCAACAAAGTGAACGCGAGCGAATAGAAGTAGGTCGCGGGGCTTTGCGCCGGATGGCCGAGCATGAACGCCACCGTCGCGCCGAGTGCTGCGATCTGCGCCAGCGCCAGATCGACGAAGATGACTTTGCGCGCCAGCACCTGGATGCCGAAATAGGTGTGAATGCCGACCAGACACACCGCCACCAGAAACGGCGGCCACAGGAAGCCGAGGGTCTCGCTCATTGCGATGCCGCCACTGTCAGCGCTTCGACGTTGACGTCGAACAGCGAGATGTAATCGGCCGCGCGCGGCAATGCACCGACGGAAGCGGCCAGCACCACCACCTGCGCTGCGGCTTTCCCCGCAACGAATTGGATGTCACGCTCCGGCTCGTGCGGCTCACGCACGACAATGCGAACGTTGCGCGCCTGCATGGTGCGCACGATGGCAGCGAGATGCGCGGGGCTTGGTGGCACGCCGGGCTTGGTTTCGATGAAGTCGACGAAGTCGAGCCGGAAACGGCGCGCGAAATACGGCCAGTTGTTGTGGTAGGCGACGATCGGCATCCCCTTCAGCGGTGCGAGCTTCGCCTCCCACTCCGTCAATTTGGCCTGCAGCCGCGCGAGAAAGGCCGTGCGATTGGCCTCGTAACTTGCCGCACCCGCCGGGTCGATCCGTGCCAACACTTCCAGGATCGTGCCCGTGATGATCTCCGCGTTCTTGGGATCGAGCCAGTAATGCGGATTGCCGCTGCCATGGGCATGGCCGTCGCCGGAGCCGACGCTCATCCCGCGCAGCTCAAGCACCGCAATTCCGAATGAGGCATCAACATAGCCTGCCCCACCGCGGCTGATCTCGGGCTTGGCCGCCTGTATGAGCAGGCGATCCGCCCACAGGTCATAGTCGAGCCCAACACGCACCAGCATGCTTGCGTTCTTCAGCCGCAGCACATCCTGCGGTTTCGGCTGATAGTCCTCGGCGTCCATGTTCGGCGGCACGAGGCTGACCACCGCGACGCGCTCCCCGCCCACGGCCTCTGTGATGCTGCGCAGATCCGTCGTGGTGGTGACGACCTGGATGCGCTCCTGCGCAAATCCAGACGTCGCACCAACCGAAAGCGTTGCACACGCGAGCCACGCGGCGATGAGAGCGAAACGCAACGCCAACCTTTTTCAAAACGAGGAAAGTGCGATCAAACGGGGAAGCACGGCGGCGCTTCCCCGTTTGCCATCAACGCTTGTCAGCACGCCTGTCCGCAACCCAAATGCTCTTCGGCATCAGGCAGTGGACATTCTTCTCCGTGTCCGAGACGGTGCCGACGCGGCAATCCATCGCCACGCTGGCGAGACCATAGGCATCTAACCGTGCGATCTTCTTCTCGTTCTCGAGCAACTTGATCATGCCCATGGAGGCGTCGTTCATCGCCTTGTTCAGGTCGGCGTCCTTGGCGTGCGAGACGTAATATTTCGACGTCTCCTTGGTCGGACGCTCCATATCTTCCTTGTCGCTCGCGTTCTTCGGATTCAGGCAGTGGGTGCCTTTCTTGATGTTGACGACCTGGGAGACGCGGCAATCGGACACGCTGGCCATCAGCTTTTCCGCCTGTTCGGGCGTGATCTTGCGCTGCTCGGCCAGAAACTTGATCGTTTGCGCCTTGGTCTGCGCCCACGCCTTGTTCAGGTCCTGGTCAAATCCCATCGTGATCCAGGATTTCTTGGTCTCGATGCGCGGGAAGTCGAGCGGCTTGCCCTTGATGACCTCGACCGTGAGGTTGAGCTCTTTATAAGCCGTCTCGATCGCGGTGAGATTGACTTCGCCATTGCCCTGGCCGGCGTGGGAGTCGCCGGTCCACAGCAACGCGCCCGGCACGAACACCGGCACATAGAGCGATGTGCCCGCAACGAAGTCGCGGATATCCATGTTGCCGGCGAACTCACCGGGCGGCACGCTTGAATAGCGGCCGGGCTCCTTGCGCGCGACGCCGAGCGTGCCCGGGAACGGACGCAGCGGTAACACGATGCCGGGCAGGAATTCGGTCTGCATCTTGTCGAGGTCGAGATAGAGATATTTGACCTGACCGTCGGCGAAGACGGTCGGGAATTGCCCGAACAGCCCCGGCACGTTGAAGTTCGTCGCATAGGCGCGCGGCACGATCCTGTTCAGCGTCACCTTCAGCACGTCGCCCGGCTGCGCCTCCTCGATGTAGATCGGCCCGGTGAGCGTGTGCGGACCGCGGCCGGGGAAGTCGGTGCGCAGCTTCTTGATCTGCTCGATGGTCGCGCCCGGCACCACCTGATTGTGGCTGTGCATCATCGTCTCAAGCGCGATGGTATCGCCGGACTTGACCCGCAGCACCGGCGGCTGGGAATTATCGAACCAGCCCCATTGGGTGGTTTCGAGCGTGGCCGGCAGCACATGCACGGTCTTGCCGCCTTGCAGATTGAGCACGCGCAACTTCGGATCGGAGGGGGCTTGCGCCGGATAGCCGGGCGTGGTGATGGTCGCAGTCGGCGGATATTGCGGCGCGGCAGAAGCCGGCGCGGCTGTAGGTGCGGGTGTGGTTTGTGCGAGCGCGAGCGAACTGATAATCAATGCGCCGCCGACACCAAGACTGAATTTAAGCCTGACTTTAAGCCTGCCGCCAGGGGCGGCACCCAACGAGAAGCGAGACAGCAACACTCCTAACGGCATGCTTTCCTCCCCTGACAGGCCAACTCTTTTTAGTCCCGAATGGCCCTGAGGGAGCCTAGGCCAACTTGGCTTGGCTTGACAATCGAGCACCGCAGCAACGTCGGAAGGAAATCAGAAGTCGGACGTCGCGTCTGATCCGTGCCGAACGACAAACCGGACGTTGCCGGGCTTTTAAAAAGCCATCAGCTCAATCGCGTCCATTTTCGGATTGAACCTCCGCGTCGCGCCGGTAACTAACGGTTCAGGACTGATAAGCTCTTGTACCTTCGCTTATCGGATTGCATCAATTTCTCGTCGAAAGGTTTTCCAGGGTCATGGGCAAACGTTTCATCGTGTTGATGTCCGGGCTGGCGTCGCTGCTGTTGGTGTCTCCCGCATCTGCGAGCACCAGGTTTGACGCGGGAAGCGAGCAGAGCAAGTTCTTTCGACGACGTGTGGTGCAACAGGCCGGGAAGCAAACATAGGCATTTCGGGGCGCCTAGGAGACAATGGAACCTAAGCAAGCCCGAAATTTCGACGGTCGTGTTGAGATTCAAATCAGCGATAACAGGAGGAGGACGATACCGAGCGTTGCGACGTTCCAGACAAGGGAGCGCAGAAGAAATATTCCTGCGGCGTACAAAGCAAGATAGGTCACTCGCCCCCAAAAATAGAGCTGAACACCCCACTCAGTCATCCAGCTGTGCTTCGCTGCAACGTGTGCCATGAGGACAGCTGCGGCAAACAACGGAAACGTCTCGACGAAATTGTGGAGCGCCCTCTCCAGTCGGCCTGCCACTCCGGTTAATGGCGGAACGGGCTCGCCTCGAGCACTTGCCGTCCAAACGTAGCCGCGTTGCCTGCTCGAAGCATGCGAGGCGAGTACGATTTGGATCAGTCCAAGCCCGATGCTAAGGGCGAGCATCTTGAGTTCGAGCGTCATCGCTTTTGTGGCGCCAATTGCTACGCGGGCACGATAGCATGTAACCAGCCGAAGCCAACGTGTGACGACGACCAAAGCGGCCAGCGAAAATTCGGCTGTTCAATGTCCGCGTTCCGTCATGAGCAGCCATCGGGGATGGCTGCTCATGCCTCCATCAATTCCGATAGGACGGATCAGCCCGGTCGAGCTTGCGGAGAAGTGCGGGCCAGGCCAGTTCACCACTGAGACCCGGTACGTTGTCGCGCGGCTTCATGCGATCGTAAGTGTGCTGCAAGACCTCTTGCGGAGGCGTGATCAGCCTGGTGTTGCAGGACAGGGCTGCCACCTGCACCTGGCAAGCCCGCTCCATCCGAAACAGAACGTTGAATGCCGCGGCAATGGTCTTGCCGACCACGAGCAGCCCGTGATTGCGCAACACCATCGCTTCGTGATCACCAAGATGAGCGACGAGTCGCTTGCGCTCTTCGGGATTGTCCGCGATGCCTTCGAAATCGTGATAGGCAACGTGAAGGAAACGCATGCAGGTCTGTGCGACCGGTAGCAATCCGCATTCCATCGCCGAAACCGCCATTCCGGCGACGGTGTGGGTATGCGCAACGCAATCGACGTCATGGCGCGCCATGTGGATCGCACTGTGAATAACGAACCCGGCAGCATTCACGCCGTAGTCGGATGCGTTGAACAGGACGTTGCCGTCGACATCGATCTTGACGAGGCTCGAGGCGTCGATCTCCTCGTAAAGCAGACCATACGGATTAATGAGAAACTCGTTGTCCGTGCCCGGCACGCGGCATGAGATATGGTTGGCGATCAGCTCGGTCATGCCATACATCGCGGTCAGACGGTAACAGGCCGCCAGATTGACGCGCGACTGCCATTCTTCAGGGCTGACCTGTTCCTGGACCGATCGAATGACCTTCACGGCCGGTGCACTGACGGCGGCATTCATAGCTTTCTCCCTTGATGATTTGACTGCAGGTTAGTGACCGCCCTCCTCATGGGCAAGCGGTCAACGCCCCTCCTCGGCCGTTCAATCCACGGCGACGTTGACACCGCGAATTGGCTTGCCGAGGTGGTCCCAACGCCGGCCCAACCGTTCGTCGACGCGGCGTTGTGCCGCGCGATGTCATGTCAAAGCTCCTGACGCATCTCGCCGTCAAATTGTGCTTTCCTCCGCATGCCACCGGGGGATTTCCTTGCAGCTTGCATGAAAAGGAGCGTGTGATGGGCGTGAACACCGGCATGATACATCGCAGTCTGCTGCGAGCGTTCAGTATACTCGTCATCGGCAACGCCATGAACTCCATGACCGGCACGATGGCCAACGCGAATGACGTCAAGCCGAACGACGTCAAGCGGATCTCGGCAAACGGCGCCGAATTCGCCTACATCGAAGCCGGCCAGGGCGAAGCGGTGATTTTCGTTCACGGCGCCCTGCAGGATTATCGGATGTGGGACGCGTACCTTCCGAAATTCGCCGAGCGCTATCGCGCCATCGCCTATAGCCGCCGCAACAACTTTCCAAACGTCATCGGTGTGGATGGCATGCCCGATGGCGCCGCCGACCTGCACGGTGACGACCTCGCTGCATTCGTGCGCGCGCTTGGGCTGTCTAAAGTGCGGCTCGTGGCTCATTCGGCCGGCGCTCACGCCGCGCTGTTCTTCGCCGCGAAGAACCCGGACCTGATCGTCAGCCTCGCGCTGAATGAACCGACCGCCGCAGGCCTGTTGGCCGGCAATCCGGACCACGCGGATTTGCTGAAAGCCTGGGCCGCGAACATGGCGCCGGCGAGAGAAGCACTGAAGAATGGCGACACCAAAGCCGCCATTCCGCTTTTCGTCGATGCCGTGAGTGGACCCGGCGCATATGATCGCCGCTCGGATGCAGACAAGAAAATGAACATGGACAACGTGGCGTCCTTCCAGGCCGATGCAACGACGACGCGGCCGCGGCCGGTCTTCACCTGCGAGATGGCCAGGGCCATTGCTGTTCCGACGCTGCTGTCCAATGGCGAGCGGAGCCCGGCGTTCTTTTATCGCATTGTCGATCAATTGAAGATCTGCCTGCCGAGCGGCGAGACGATCATC
Source organism: Bradyrhizobium sp. SYSU BS000235 (assembly GCF_049747295.1). Lineage (NCBI taxonomy): Bacteria > Pseudomonadati > Pseudomonadota > Alphaproteobacteria > Hyphomicrobiales > Nitrobacteraceae > Bradyrhizobium > Bradyrhizobium sp. SYSU BS000235. The sequence goes on along the minus strand of NZ_JBMHJM010000001.1, from coordinate 4,297,830 downwards.
ATCAGCGGAAGTTCGCATACCGTCCCCGCCGAGAAGCCGGATGCCTACGGGGAAGCTGTGCTTACGTTTCTCAGCAAGCATTGAAACGCGGACACTGGGTCGCATGGCCCGATACTGGGCGACCGGGCCTTGCCGTCGCGCCCATTGATCTACGTCAACGTCACTACGCCCTGGCGCACTCGTTATGGTGACCGCACTGAGGCGGCTCCCGCCTGCTTCAGTTCGCAAGCGCGATGAGGAGGATCATCATGCATCGGAGCAAATATCTCTCAATCAAGTCGGTGACACTGACAGGGATTGCAGCCAGCGCTCTGTTGGGGCTTGCGGGTGTCACTCTCAGCCCGGAACCGGCTTCGGCAGTCGTGTACTGCACATACGTTGGCTATCCGGCCGGTTGCGTCGCAAGGGCCGGCGTCGTGCTGCGGCCGCGGCCGGTGGCACGTGCTGCCGTCCGTCATAACGCCGGAGGCAACTTAAATGGCGGCGTTAATCGCGTTGGCGTGCGGCGGTAGAGAGCTTGTTTGCGGGTCACGAGCCTCAGAGGCACGAGCCAAGCTAAGCTCCTGACCCACTACATTGTTTAAGCGGCGGCGACCGGTCGCGAGAACGTGTGAGACGCTCTGCGAGAACGTCACGACTTCATGGATCGGATAGGCATTGCGTAGAACATCACATTAGCCGAATAGAGATTGAGTGCTGCTGCAGGCAGGACAGATGGGCTGGAAACACCTGTTTCATCTCAGGGATTACGTGAGATCGTCGCTATGGTTGATTCCGTTCATTGCTATCCCGATCGAGCTTGCGGCAACCCGAATACTCCATCGTCTCGATAGCTGGCTTGGCTGGACATTCCTCGACCTCGGCGTCTCCGGTGCCCAGGGGATGCTGAACGCGATCATAACAGCGACGCTCAGCTTTGTTGTTTTTACGTTTGGATCGCTGCTTGTCGCGCTCCAGATCGCAAGCGGCCAGATGACGCCGCGCATCATCGCGACAATCTTGGTGCGCGACAATGTCGTCAGGTACACCACTGGTCTTTTCATTTTCACATTGCTGTTCGCGATCAGCGCGCTCAACAGAATTCAGACAACCGCTTTTCAACTGGTCGAATTTATCGCCGCCTGCCTCGGCGTCCTCTGCTTCGCAGCATTCCTCTTTCTTATCGATTATGCGTCAAGGCTCCTTCGGCCGATCAGCATCATCGGGCGTGTGGGAGAAGCGGGGCTTAGGGTGATACGGAGCGTCTATCCTGATCCGAACCTGAATGGGAGTGAGACTGCCAGATCGCTTAAGGCGCTTGGCCCGCCAGGCCGTGTTGTTCAACACTCGGGAAAATCCGAGATCATTCTGGCAGTTCATCTGAAGGACCTCATGTCGCTCGCTGAACAATCGCACGGCATCATCGAACTCGTGCCTCAGCTTGGCGATTTTGTTGCGACCAGCGAACCGCTCTTCAGGCTGTATGACGGTGCCACGTCGCTCGACGAATCCGAGCTGAAATTGACTCTCGCATTCGGACCCGAACGAACGCTCGCGCAAGATCCGACCTTTGCATTCCGTATCGTGATTGATATTGCCCTCAAGGCGTTGTCACCTGCGATCAATGATCCGACAACCGCTGTGATTGCGATCGACCAGCTTGCCCGCCTCCTTCGCAGCGTCGGAAATCGCAACCTGCATACGGATGAAGTGTTAGCCGCGACAGGTGAGTTGCGGGTTATCTGTCGAACACCCAACTGGGAGAATTTCGTTGAACTGGCGTTGACCGAAATCCGCCTTTGCGGGGTGCAAAACATCCAAATTGCGCGACGATTGCGAGCGATGATTGAGAACCTGATCGAAACATTGTCGAAGCACCGTCATCCCGCTCTGCTGGAGCAACTGACACTGCTCGACCGTGAAGTCGATCGATTGTTCATTTACGGAGAAGATCGCGCTCTCGCGCTTGTCGGTGACACGCAAGGATTGGGCGGGGCTTCCGGCGCAAAGCACGTTCATTCTCAGTCGGTTTGAGTGCCGGTAATCCAATTTGAAATAGGCCTTTGATCTAGGTCAACCGCCGCAGGCCCGCGCCGTTACTCGTCGGTCCACAGTGGTGACCTTTGGCGATGCGGCTTTTGATCCTAAACGGACATCGGCATGACGCTTGTTCCCTCTCACGCACTGTCATGCTGCTGACGCATTCTCTGTTTTAATCGCCGACAACTAAAAACACTGTGTGAGAACCCACAGAGGTTCCCCACAACGCGTTCGCCGCCATTCTGCGTCGCCATTCATTGGCACCAATCCGCAAACAATTGGCACGAGCTATCAACGCCTTCGCGTTCGCTCAGCCATGTTTTGCGGCGTCGGGAACTGAACAATCAAATAGACGAATCAAAGTAGTCGAGGAGTCATAATGCTGTTCCGCTCGAGCGCCGCACTTTGCGGCGCCCTTGTTGTGCTTGCCATGTCTGTAACCTTTGCGCGATGTGAAGCTGCAGGCGTTCATTCAAGCGCTGTCGTCGATGCCGCATCGGGAGCCGCGATCGTTGGCGCAGCATCCACGTACAATCCGTTCAAGCCCGGATGGCGAGAGGGCGGCCCGAACACCGCCTCCGGCGAACGCTATGATCCCAAAGCCTGGGCGGCTGCCATCAAGACCAGTCTGCGTCAGAAATTCGGTGGCGTGCTATTTGGCGCGCGGCCGAAATACGCGCTCGTTGAAGCTGTCGGCAAGAAGATCATCGTCAAGATCAATGACGTGGGGCCGCTCACGCCTGGCCGCATTATCGATCTGAACGAGCGTGCGATGCGCTATTTCGATCCGAGCTTAGAGCTCGGCGTGATCGATAGCGTAACGGTGAAGCCGTTGTTAGGGGACTATTGGACCCCGGGACCTGTCGGCTGAGCAACACACGCGAAAGAAGTATGGTACGGCCCTGAAAATTGTCGAGTTGCCTTGATTTCTGCACACTTCGAGCAGCAGATTAACCAGTCTAACGGATTGGGGTCCGACAATGCCGAGGTCCGGGGTGCAATGGGTGCGCTTGGGCGCGCTGTTGGGAATGCTTGGGCTCATGCTCGGCGGTTGCATGCAGGCGACGCTCTCACCGTCGTCCAATGCCAACTTGACATCGAGAGACCGGCAGTTGCTGGCGCACCCACCTTATGCGCAGGCGACCATTCCAGAGTCCTATCGCCGGCACATCGTTGACTACACGCGCCGGGAGACGCCGGGCACGATCCTGGTCGATACCGATGCGCGCTATCTCTATTACGTGCTGCCGAACGGCAAGGCCATCCGCTACGGCGTGACGGTCGGCGAAGAGGCGCTGGCCTGGTCCGGCGTTGCGTCCGTTGGCCGGATGGCTGAATGGCCGGATTGGATTCCGACGCGGGAGATTCAGGAGCGGCTCGGCCCCTACCCGGCCCGCGTTCGCGGGGGTGCGGCTAATCCGCTGGGCGCACGCGCGCTCTACCTTTACGAAGGCGGCAAGGACACCCTGTATCGCATCCACGGCACCAATCAGCCGGAATACATCGGCCAGGCCATATCGTCCGGCTGCATCCGTATGACCAATGAGGACGTCATTGACTTATACGGCCGGGTCAGGACGGGCGCTCCCGTCGTCGTCCTGCCGCCAAGTCAAGGTGCATTGAGCAGGCTTCGTAGCTGATCTTCGGTCCTAATCTTGAGTGATGATGTTGGTGCGCCTCGGCATCAGTCGCCGAGGCGCAACGCTATCGCTTCGACATCGGTGACGTCTATTACCGCACGACCAGCACCGGCACGCCGCCGTCCGCCAGGACCTCCGATGTTTGACTCCCCAACACGAGCTTCTTGATGCCGCGATGTCCATGAGAGGCCATGACGATCAAGTCGCAGCCTCTGGACTTTGCGGCTTCGAGGATCGCAGTGGCTGGGTGGAGCGTATTCGGAACATGCAAGACGTCTGCGGATATCCCGGCCTGCTCCGCCATCGCTCGAATGTCATTGAGCACTTTGCCGGCACGTTCCTTGTGGGCGGCGTCGAAGCTGTCGATCATTTCCTGCGGGGGAATCCATCCGCCGTGCCCTCCGCCATATCCGGTGAGAAGCGGTTCCGTCACGGTGATGACTGTCACTTTCGCATTCAACGCCTTTGCTAAAGCCATCCCATGCTCAACGCCTTTTCTCGCGACATCCGATCCGTCCGTGCTCAAGAGAATGTTCGCGTACATTCGCAGCCTCCCTTGTTGGTCGAATACTTTAAAAAAACAACCTTACCAGATATGGTCCGATCGTCGCCGTCTGTGATGCGGGGCCAGCGCGCTGACGTGGCACGTCTTCCCAAAAAGCTCGTCGCACCGGAGGAGGATGCTCATACCTAAGTATGCTCCACTCAGCCGAACGTACCGTGCGGATCAACCTCCGTGTAATGGTTTGATCAAATGCCCTCTGATTATGTTGTGGCGTAAAGTCCCTGTCAGAAACTCGATCCCGGACTTGGCCGCGCTCCTCCCGCTCCCTAGCTGCCTCAAGGGAGCGCGGTTTTTTTCTCCCGAATCCTCGATCAACGGCACGGTTTCTGTTCGCGCGGTGAATTGCATTTGCCGCCCGCATACCACTTCACGACTAGCCCTCTTGGGCCTTTAACTCCTCCGCGGCGAAGATGTCATCCCGTTCAAGAGTAAGGGTGAACTGAAAGACAGCACCCCGAGGATCATTGCCGGTAACCCATAACCGTCCCCCGTGAGCCTCGATGATCGAACGGCAGATCGGCAGGCCCATGCCTAAGCCATCGGGCTTGGTCGTGTAGAACGCCTCGAACAGGCGGTCCGCACTCTGCGGGTCCAAGCCGGGACCGCAATCCCGCACTGTGACGAGCACGCTGTCCGCGTCCTCCCTCCCCGTGCTGATCTGCAATTCCCGCGTACCCTCGTCGACGTCTCGCATGGCGTCGACCGCATTGAGGATCAGGTTGAGAATGACCTGTTGCAGCTGGATGCGATCGCCTTCGATCAGCGGCAAGCCTGCGGCGAGTTCTGTCCGCAGCGAAACGTTATGCCTCTGCAATTCGCTTCGGGTCAGCGCAATGATATCGAGGACAACCTCGTTGATATCGAGCCGAACCATGCGCGGGGGCGCTTTCTTGATGAGGGCACGGATCCGGTGAAGGACATCTCCGGCACGCCCGCCGTCCTTGACGATACGGCCAAGGATATCGCGAACTTCGTTCAGATTGGGCGGGTCAGCCCCCAGCCAGCGCAAGGCGGCGGCGGCATTGGTGATCACCCCGGTGATGGGCTGGTTGACTTCGTGAGCAATCGAAGCCGTCAGCTCGCCCAAGGTCGTGACGCGGGTGACGTGAGCAAGTTCCGCCTGTGCCTGCCGCAACTCATGTTCCGCGCGCCTGGTCGCGGAGACATCCATGATTGCGCCGACGAACTCGACTGCGCCCGATTCATCTCTGACCGCACGGGCCACGACATGCACACACTTCACGGTGTCGTCAGGCATCAGGAGTTGATGTTCGAGCTCCCAATCCTTGCCGTCGCGTGCAGCGCGGTCGATCTGTTGCCGAACGCGGGCGATATCGACCGGGTCGGATCTTAGTATAAAGTGTTCGAGAGAAGGCTTGATTGTGCGGTCGTATCCAAGAATTCGGAAACTCTCCTCCGACCAGAAGAGTTCTCCGCTGGAGATTTTCCAACCGAAACTCCCCGTGAGACTTAATTTCTGTGCTTCCGCCAAATAGGCATCACTTCGCCGCAACGCATCTTCGGCATGTTTGCGCTCGGTGATGTCGTTGTTGGTCTCCAGGATCGCAATGGGATCTCCGCCTGCGTCCCGTCGCACCGACCACCGGCTCGCCACCACGGCCTGCGTGCCGTCTTTCTTCGTGTGGACCAGTTCGCCTTCCCAGCGGCCCGTACGGAGCAACTCCGCCGTGATCTGTTCGAGCGGGGCGGGAAAGGTCGTCCGCATGAGTTGATGAGATACCTTGCCGAGGGCCTCCGCTTTTTTCCATGCGTACAGTTCCTCGGCGCCGCGGTTCCAGTAGACGATGACATCGTTCATGTCGCGCACGAAGATGGTGTCGTGGGTGAGATCGAGAAGTCCGGCCTGCTCGCGCAGCACCATTTCTCTCGATTGGGTTTGCACAGCGAGAAAAGCCGTCGCGCCGATCGCCGCCACGCTGAGAAGGAGGCTCGAAAACGCGATGCCTGGTGAGTTATCGTCCTCCGACAGCAAATAGCTGAGTACCGTAAGCCCCATTAACCCCAGCGACGTCAGCACAATGCCGCGCTTCTGAAGAAACCTGGTCGATAGCAGAACGACGCCCACATACAGCACGGCGATAACGTTCTCTGCCGGGGTCATTGTGTCCAGGATGAAGACTGCGCCGACGATGGCCGCGCTCATCACCGCAAGAGCCCGCGGCGTGACGATTTCCGGCGAAGACGCGACATCTTCAACGTGTTGCTGTTCCGTATCCATGTCACGCCTCGCCAAGGACGTGCCGGTTGCCGAGTGTGGCGGTTCCGAAGTCCGCATCGGTCGTGCGGCCGATCCAACAAGCAAACACTCATTTCGAGAGCAATGGAGCACAAGCTGCCGGCTCCCGCAGCCAGTACCGCATTTTGCCGCATCGGTAGCTTGTCCCGGTCTTTCCCGTGAGTAAAGCGGCAGTAACGGGCGCAGGCCGAAACGGAACAAGAGTGAGCTGGCGCGCGCACTACCAGCGGTTGGCTCGCACGGCTTATCGATTTTGTGGGCAGAATGACGCTTTGCTCTGGTAAGCTCAAGCGATCGGGAGCGGTTTACGACGTCGAATCCGCTCCACGGGCATTGCTGACCTTGGCTTCGTTTGGCTTATCGCCAAGGAGGACAATACGTTGTGACCGGGCGCCCAACATCCGCTCGCGATCTCGCGGGCGTCGAGGAGCCGATCGTCTTCATCATCGACGACGATGCTTCTGTTCGCGACGCGCTCGGAAGTCTCTTCCGCTCAGTGGGCTTGCGGGTCGAGGTGTTCGGTTCGGCGCCCGAGTTTCTGCAGAGTAAGCTTCCTGACATTGCCAGTTGCCTCATCCTCGACATCAGGTTGCCCCGGCTGAGCGGCCTGGATTTTCAGACTGACTTGGTGAAGGCTGGCATTCACATTCCGATCATCTTCATGACGGGGCATGGCGATATTCCAATGACGGTCAAGGCGATGAAAGCCGGCGCCGTCGATTTCCTGACCAAGCCGTTTCGCGATCAGGATATGCTTGACGCGGTGGCGACGGCGATCGAGTGCGACAGAAAGAGGCGCGTTGATGCAAAGGCCCTCTCGGATTTGCAGGCAGTTTTCGCGACCCTGACCCCTCGCGAACGGGAGGTTCTGACTTTGGTCGCTGCCGGGCTGATGAACAAGCAGATAGCCGCGGAGATCGGCATTGCCGAGATTACGGTGAAGATACACCGCGGTCAGGTGACGAAGAAAATGGGCGCGAAATCGGTGGCTGATCTGGTGAGGATGGCCGAGATGCTCGGAATTCGTCGCCCGGAGTCTTAGCCCGCGAAGCTTAGCTCATTTGAGCTCGCGGGCGCGCGCGGCCTTTTCTCCTTCAAGACCGGTATCGCTTCGTTCGAAAAAGGCACCCGCGCGTACAAACCTAAGTATGATTTTCCGCCCGTTGTTCGCGGCGCACCCTTGCTCTGGACGGCTGCACTTGGGCTCCGTTCGCGCCCACGGGAAAGACCGCTTTGTCCAGAATTCCAGTGATCTCAATCATTGACGATGATGGATCCGTTCGTGCCGCGACCTCCAATCTCGTAAGGTCGGTTGGTTACACCGTCCATACGTTCGCATCGGCGGAAGAGTTCCTGGAATCGTGCGAGCTGAATGGCACGTCGTGCGTCATTGCAGACGTCCAGATGGGAAAAATGAGCGGCATCGAACTGCAAGCTCACTTACTCGCCCAAGGACATTACATGCCATTCATCTTTATTACGGCTTATCCCATCGAGAGCGTCCGCGCGTCAGCGCACAAGGTGCGCGCGACGTGCTTCCTGACCAAGCCCTTCGATGCGGACGCTTTGATCGAATGCATTGACGCAGCTCTCGAAGGGCCTGGCCAAGATCGATGAGGACTGAGCCACCGCTATTTGCGCCCTGCGAGCGGTTATACCTAGGGATGAGGAAATCAACCATTCAGACAACTTGATGAAGGACGGTGAGCGGAGGAAACTCATACGGTGGCTCAGACGTTCGCTTCATTTTCTGAGCGGGTCCATCAAGCAAACTTCGGGATTCAGGACACTCAAAACACACTCGCTCTCGGGACCGCGAGGGCGAGATGAAGCAGTAGCTTCCAACCGCAAAATGGTCATTCCTCAGAAGGAGGTCGCCATGCGCATAGTCCTTCGTTGCGCCGAATGCGACAGTGAAGAACCGAAAATTATCTCTCTCCGGAATCCTGCGTATGAGCATTATTGCGGACGCGCATGTTTTCTTAAGGGGCAGGAAAGTTACATTCGTTGGATATTGCGAATGAAATCGGACACGGAAGCGGAGGCCGCAACCTGAAAGTCGTTGCGGCAATCAAACGCCCTTGCCGTTTCAAAGTCTCTCTCCGTTTTCCTGTGACTACTTACAGACGGTCGTGAACCTGAATAGTCCTCCGGCGTCCGAACCTGCTGAACTTTGCAGACGAAGCGCTTGCCCGCGGGGATTGCATGAGCGGCAAGAGGATTGCCGTTTTCATCTGCGGGAAAACAGACGGCTGAAGCTACGGCCTGGAAGACAGCGGTGACGGATAATGCCGCGCCAGGCCGCCGCCCATGCGGAACAAAATCGACACAAACTTTCGTATAGCACCTCCGAACCCTTTCGATGCGGGACGCGTACCTACGTACGATTGCTTCGGCGGGCCACGCTTTTAACGTCGCAGTTCATCGGAACAACAGTGCGATACCAACAAGAGACGCCCGCTGCAGCCATAGGAGACAACAATGTGCAGGAAGCAGCAACAGCCGTCGACTGGCGCAGCGAAGCGTTGCGCCATGTGTGACCGAAGTTTCGGCCTCATCCGACACTACTACTGGTCGACCGCCCTCTGTTCAAAGGAGTGCTTGAATCGCTTCAAGACCCGTCAACACAGCGACCGCAGATGGTTGTGCCGACTTGAAGCCGTCTGATCACGCAGCGTGCAACGCCTTACCAGAAGCCCCGTTGCACCGGTGGAGGCGCGTACTGCTGGCCGCCGCGCCGGCGCGTCACGCTCGGTTGCGGTTGTGGATCGCCCCCGAAAAACAAGCCAAAGATATTGTCGTTCTGGCGGCTATAGCCTCCACCGTTGTCGTAGCCGCCATTGTCGTCGGCAACCAATACCTCAGAAGGCTTGCGCGTGATGAAGCCGCCCTGGGGCTGGTCGCTCAGCACCGCAACAAACTCCGTGCGATAGTTAGTCTCCTCGCTCAGCGGCTCATCCGAGACGACGATCGAGGAGCGCGGCAAAGCGGTCGGCCCGATGCGATCAAGCACGTCCTTTGGGATGGTGATGCGGTCGAGCGCGCTCTTGGCTTCATCGCCATGATCGATGGTGACAGCGGTCCAGCGCAGGCCCGCGTCATTGCGCGCCACCGCCGTGAAGATATGCGTGCCAAGCGGTTTGCCGGGATCGCGGATTTCGACCGGTGACTCGATGCTGGTATCGAACACTTCGCCGCCGCCGTCCGGCGCAGGCTTGTGGGTATTGCGCCGGACGTAAAGCGTCCGCGTCGCGCGGCTGATGTAGATCGAGACCGGCTCCATCGCGAGCTTTGCATCAAGCGCTGCCTTGGCGGTGTCGGTCTTCTTCGCCTGGGTCGTCTTGGCCGCTTCCTTTGCAGCAGTGGCTGCGTCGAGCTTCGATGCCGCGTCCGCCTTGGCGGTGTCGAGCTGCGTGCTCAGTTCCGCGGCTTTGGCGGCGATCTTCTGCTTGAACTCCTCGGCCTTCGCTTTGGCCTGATCGGTCTTGGCAGCAGCCAGCTTCTTGTCGGCGAATGCCAGATCGGCGTCGGCGCGGGCCTTGAGCTTCTCCAACTTGCGCAGTGACGCCGTAAGTGGCGCCGTCTCGCGGGTCAACGCCGCAGCCGCCTTCTTGGCGTCATCGGCTGCGGTGGCGGCGTCGGTCGCTTCACGGGCGAGCGTCTCGGCCTTTGCCGGAGCAGCGGCGATGGCCTGCGCGTTCGGCGCGAACAGCGCAAGCGTCGGGTGAGCAAAATCGACCGGCGCCGAATCCTCCGGCGAGATGATCACGCGCATCCCGATCCGCGTCTTGTCGAACAGCTTCTCCGCAAAGCCGTAAGGCATGCGCACGCAGCCGTGCGAAGCCGCATAGCCGGGCAATGGCCCGCCATGCAATGCGAGGCCGTTCCAGGTGATGCGCTGCATGTTCGGCATCCAGGCATCGTCATACATGGTCGAGTGATGGTCCTTGTCCTTCTCGACGATGGCAAAGACGCCGGCCGGCGTTTCGCGCTCCTTGATGCCGGTCGAGACCGGCGCGCGATAGATCCAGCCTTCAGAATCGTACCACGTGACCTGCTGGCTCTTGATCGACACGATGGCCATGAGCGGGTCGCCTGCCTCACGCGGCGCTGTTGCCTCCGCTGGTTGCGCGGGGCGGCCCTTTTTCGCAGCGATGGCCTCAGAGGTCGGCATCGCGAGCGCGGCCAACGCCGTGAGCATCACAATGGCCGAAGCCGTCCGGCCGCGCATTGCCACCTTGGATGTCGCCCAAGTGGATTTCACCCAAGTGGACTTTGCCGATGCCAATCGCTTCACCATTCCACGCCCCGTTCAAACGCCCGTCCGCCGTCGTGATCAATCACCGGGATACGACAGCTCATGACGACGAATCATACTCGCAGTTGAAATTGGCACAAAACGGACATCGCGTAGGCCCCTTTCTGATGATCGCAACCCGCTCAAGCGGCCCGTCATAGGCCCTCCGCCCGCCGTTGCGCACAAGCAACACTCCCGGGAAAAGGACACAGCCTGTCCGGTTGCGCCATTGCTTGGTCATTTCCTTGTCACAACAATTGTGGGCGTCCGCATGCTCGGCTGTGCAATCCGGTTCCGATAAGGCTGGAATGATGAACCCGCTGCGACTTTCGACAGTGCCAACACCGGTATTGCGATCCGTCGCTCTCGCGGCCGGGGTTGTCGGCCTGCTCGCGACGGGGTCAGAAGGTATCCAGACCACCGGCGCAGCGCCGCCGACGGATATCAGCGCTCCCTCCGGCTCCGCTACGACGCAGCTTGTCAGCGCAAGCGCGACATCCGGAGACGACCGTGGCCCGACTCGTGCGCCGACCGATGTGGCGAAGGCTGGACCGTCGCTTGCGAGTGCAGGCACCGACGTATCGATCACTCTGAATTTGCCGGAGGGAGACGTTGAAGCGGTCGCCGCCCCGGCTCCCGCGCAGCCAGCACTCCCCATCGCGGCGCAGGCGCCGCCAGCAAAAGAAGCGCCGCCGGCCAAAGAAGCGCTGCCAACTGAACAAACGCCACCTGCCGAACATGCTCCGCCCACCGAGCCTGCGGCTGTGCAAGTGGCAAACGTCAATCCGGCGGATGGCGAGCCCGGCTACGAACCAGGCTCTATCCTTCGAGACGCCAACAGGATCCTTCGCGACGCCAACAAGGCTGCGACGACCATCGATATTCCCGACGAGTGTCAAGCCACAGACACCTGCATCGATCGCTATCTGTGGGCGCTTTATCAACGTGCGCCCAAGGAAGACACCATCAAACAGGTCGAATGGAGGAAGGTCACCGTCGAGCGCAAGGTCAAGGTCAAAGGCAAGGGAAAGAACAAGACCAAGACGATCACTGTGACCGTGTCGAAAGCCTTCACCAAACTTGTCGATCAGGATTTCACCTGGAAGGACCCCAAGGCGGCGGAGCGCGCCGGCATGCCGATGATGGACTATGTGATCGGCGGCATGGACCGCAGCTTCAAGAAAAAACTGTTTCGCATGCTGCGTGCGGCAGAAGTGGCAGGCCTTTCGCCCGGCATCACCAGCGCCTTCCGAGATGACTACCGCCAGTCGATCGCAAGCGGCCTGAAGGCTGCGAGCAACAGGTCGTATCATGGCGGCAGCTTGCGCGGCGGCTACGGCTGTGGGCTTGCCGCGGATATCGTGAGTGTCCAGGGTGGCACGCGTAACGAGCGATGGGCGAACTCTGACAAGCTGTGGAAATGGGTTGATGCGCACGGCAAGGAGTTCGGAATCGCGCGTCCCTATCTCAGCCGCGACCCGCCCCATGTCGCCCCGACCGACGGCCAGGAATATGCCAAGCACAGCCGCGGCACCAAAGTGGCGGCCGCGAACGCGAAGAAAGTGGACGCGAAGAAGGCCAGCGCCAAACTGGCGGCATCGAAAGCAAAACAGATCAACGTGAAGAAGCCGAACCTCGTGATCATGCGCGACGCCTCGCGTCCCTCGAAGCGCGTGTCCCCACGTCCGGCGAACGCCCGACAACTGCGGCAGGCTCAAAGGTAAGAGCAAGCTGAGGCGCGCCGGCCGGATATCAGGCGCGCGGGATGATCAACACGATGCGTGACCCGCCTGATGCGGACACGGCCCCGCTCACGGCTTGACGAATTTGAGCACGAAGTCGTCCTTCGGCTGCGGCGGGTCCGGCGTATTCTTATCCTTGGGATCGTTCGGATTGCGGAGAAAATTGCCTTCACCGGCTAACTTAAATCCGGCTGCTTCAACTTCCTGCCGAAGAAACGCCTCTTCGATGCGATGAAGCGTGCCCGATTCCGAAATGCCGGTACCAGGCCGCCCCGCGTGATCGGCTATCACATAGAGCCCTCCCGGCTTGAGTGTGCGAAAGACGGCTTTGTTCATCGCGGCACGATCCACGCCAAGGTGCCCGAGGTCGTGATAGTTGAACATCAAGGTCACGAGATCGACGCTGCCACCCGCGAGTTCGGGCGGCATGGGATCTTCGAACGGCCGCGAGACCGCGACGATCGGAGCGGCCTGGGCGCCGTGGCTGCGGAGATTGCTGTCACGCTCAGCAAGAGCAACCGGGGACGGCTTCGGCGCGCCTGCCGGCGTTGCGATTGCCGCAGCTGGGTTGCTTCCGCCCTCGGGCGTTGCCGTCGATGCGGGTGCCGGGGTGGGATTGCGCGGCCGGCTCTGGCCGTAAACCTTGCCTGAAGGTCCGATCGCGCGTGCCAGCAGTTCCGTGGTGTAGCCGCCATCCGCGCTGAGATCGACCGCCACGATGCCGGGACGAATGCCGATGAAGCCCAGCATCTGCTCGGGCTTTCGCCGCGCGTCATTGGTGCGATCTGCCGCCGAGCGATCAGGGCTCTTCACGATCTGGACGATCTGCTCGGAGGAAAGCGGCGATCCGCTCTGCTGCGCCGTCGCTACGTGAGCGCTGAGGAACAGGCCCGCGCTGACACCGGCCACAACCAGAAGGCTCCTTGTGATGCTTGTCATGGTTTTGCTCATTGCTCCCTGACCCTTCCCGTCTCCAGGACCGCAATGCAACGAGTGTGCACGGTCCACTCACCTGCTCGCGATAAGAGCACACCCCGGCGCAATCCCGTCTTCACTTTCCTTGGAAGCGGGACACTATCCATAGGGTCATATTCTTTTGTGACAGCGGAAAGCCTGATCCGACCTTGCCCTTTCGATCGAAGCCTCGACCACAATTTCACCCCGGTTCATGGGATTGAATAAGAGCTGTCATTCGCACGAGGAGCAGTCGCAAATGAAAGCCAGATCCGCTCTCACAGCGTCATCTCTTATTGCGTCAGCCCTCGCAGTGGTGGTGCTGTCTTTGGCCCCGACTTTCAGTGCGCAGGCCTCCGACTTCGGATTGTGGTGCGAACGAGGTGTGAAACAGCGGTTGCTGAACCCTTCGGCCTATCGCCGGATCAAGATCATCGAATCGACGCAGCCGATCATGTTCGACTATGGATTTGTGTTGGCCGGCGGCCCCGAATTCTCGGGCAGCCTCATCCGCCATCCTCCCCAACGCCTTTACGCGTTCGTCGACTACGAAGTTCGCAACCCGTTCGGCGCGCCGACGCGCTCGGTTGCCAAGTGCGTCTATGGCCAGAATTGAAGCTTGAAAACGCGACACGCGTTTGCGGGTTTCGACAACGGCGCATTCCTGAGATAGGCAATCGACACACGTGTCGCGTTTTGTCTGTCGCGGAACTTACCCGCCGAAACGATAATTCACACCGACGCGCAGGATATCGGTCGTCAACCGGGCATTCGTTCTCAACGTCCCAGAGAAGGGAGCGATAGCAATGGCTGCGAAAGTGTTGCTCATGTCGCCGAAGTCCAAGTGGAGATATTCGAGCTTGCCGCTCCAATGTCCACCGAGTGCCGTTTCCACACCGGCACCCGCGACCCATCCGGCTCTGGTTTGATTGAAATTGCCGGTGATAGATCCGCCCGGCGTTGGAGTACACGGAGCGAGACAAGCGTTCCCTGGCGGAATCGTAAAGGTCGCGCTGCTCTTTATTTCACCATAGGCAAGTCCGCCGGTCGCGTAGACCAGCCAACCATCAGACGGCGCAATACCGACCCGTCCGCGAAGCGTACCGAACCACGGCAGCTTCTGCGCGGTGTCGAAGGGCGCTTTCGTTATCGTCGGCGGCGGCTCCACGCAGGGCGAGAGACATAAATTTCGGCTGCTGAGCGTGACAGTCGATTGCGCGTCACCTTGCTGGCTGGTGGCCTGGATGTCAGTTTCAACACCAAACAGGAAAGCACCGCTCTGCACATTGTATCCCGCCTGAAGCCCTCCCAGCGCGCCGTTGATTGTATTGGAGGTCGAGTCTACCGCGGCCGTATCGAAGCGCGATCTTGGATCGAAGACGGCATCCGCGTGAGCGCGTCCCCAGCCTCCGCCGGCATTCGCGCCAGCGTACCAACCGGTCCAGTTCGGTGCGCCTCCGGTATCCGCAGCCGAAGCGATCGACGTCATGCCCAGCACGGCAAACACGGCGAAACCAAAAATCCTCAAGATCTTCACTGTCCATTCCTCGCGCGAATATCGGCGGCAAGGGCAACAGGTTCACCCATCAGGCTGAGCGCTATCGCCTTGACCTTCAACCGAACGATCGATTCCAGGGGGAACGGTAGTTTGATCTAAAGGACACTTCTTGGTCTGGACGGTAATCTGACTAGGACTGGGCGGCACTCGCCATCAAATCAAACGACCTGTGACCTGCAAGACACAAGGTGCGAACCCCGTCTCTCGCTTAACGTCCGCTGTTGCCAATCGCGCGCTTGACGTTGGCATGGCCGCGGATTCCGGCGTTCGCCTTGGAATGATCTCGGGAATGATCTTGTGAATGATCCTAGCGCGATCATCATTTGAAACGTTATTGTCCGAGGCCGGCATCTTTGCGCCGCGATCAAAATTCCTTGGCATGACCCCCAATTATTCCGTACGACGGAACGTGTCTATTTACGCGCCATGCAAAAGGCATGAACTGGAGCTCTCCCGATGAAAATCCCACCCCTCTTTCGCCGGCTCGCACTCGCCGGCGCTGTGTTGTCAGTGCTCATGAGCAGTGCCACCCGCGCCGCGGATAGCTTCGACTTTCCGCGCGGCTTCCGCACGCAAGAGGTCGCAACCAACGGCACGACCCTCCATGTCCGTATCGGCGGCGCAGGGCCGGCAGTGGTTCTGTTGCACGGCTATGGCGAGACCGGCGACATGTGGGCGCCTCTGGCAGCCGATCTCGCGCAGCATCACACGGTGATCGTCCCGGATCTGCGCGGCTTCGGCCTTTCGGCCATTGCGGAAACCGGGTTCGAGAAGGCGAACGAGGCGAAAGACATCGCCGGCGTGATGGATGCGCTGCAGGCGCCGCGCGCCGATGTGGTGGCCCACGACATCGGCAACATGGTCGCCTACGCCTTTGCTGCACGATATCCGGACCGGGTGACGAAGCTGGTGCTGATGGATGCGCCGGTGCCGGGTGTCGGGCCCTGGGACGAGATCGTGAAAAGTCCGCTGCTCTGGCATTTCCGGTTCGGCGGCCCCGACATGGAGCGCCTCGTCGCAGGCCGCGAGCGCATCTACCTCGACCGCTTCTGGAACGACTTCTCCGCCGCCCCCGCGAACTTTCCCGAGGCTGCGCGTGAGCACTACGCAAGTCTCTACGCCGCAAAGGGCCGCATGCGGGCCGGCTTCCTTCAATTCGCCGCCTTCGATCAGGACGTGATCGACAACCGCACATGGCTCGCCGCACACGGCAAGCTCCGCATGCCGGTTCTCGCGATCGGAGGCGAGAAATCCTTCGGTCCGATGATGGCGGTCGTCGCGCAAGCGGGCGCCGTCGACGTGGAGGAACGGGTCGTCGCGAACGCCGGGCACTGGCTCATGGAAGAGCAACCGGCCGCCACGGTGGCGGCGATTCACGACTTCCTCGACAAGGCTCATAACGCTGCAGCCAAGAACGGTCTCGGCGCCACAGCCCTGTCACTCGAGCAGATCCAGTCGATGCCGACGTCGGGCGCCGGCACGGGCACCTCCGGACTGAGCGGCATCCGCACGGTGCTGATCTCGGGTGATCCCGCCAAGCCAGGGCCCTACGCACTCGAGATCCACGTGCCGCCGAACACGGTGATCGCAGCGCACACCCATCACGACGATCGCTTCGCCACGGTGATCTCCGGCGTCTGGTACTTCGGCTATGGCGCTAAACCCGGCGATGCGCCGGTGAAGCCCCTGACGGCGGGCGGCCTCTACACCGAGCCCGGCGGTGTCGCGCACTTCGCCTTCACCCGCGCCGAGCCCGCCGTCGTCCGGCTGACCGGCACGGGACCGAGCGACACGACCTTCGTCGCCGCCGCATCCAAATAACCTCGAACCTCGCAAAGGAAACGCCCATGGCGTCCTTCCCTGCGATCCGCTTGCGGTCCTTCCCGCGGCATTCGCTTCGGACGCATCGATCCCTGACATGCGTGCTTTGGACGCATCCCGCCTTCGGCTGATGGCAAACGGAGGAACGAACCACATCAGAAAGGACGGTCGGCAGGAGATACATCAGCAGGAGACAATCATGAGCCTGGACATTGCCGGACGCCCCGCGAGATCGGGCCCTCCTGAGGAGATGGTTCCATCGCGCTACGCACTCAAGGTCGGCGACATTGACGTGCTGGTGGTCAGCGATGGCGTGCTCACGCTGCCGGGCGCGATGTTGGGCCACAACGTCGACCCGGCCGTCCGGGCAAAATGGCTGAACGAGCAGTTTCTGCCGCCGGACGTGCTCGAGTGGGCGCTGAATGTGGTCGTGCTGCGCAGCGGCGACCGGACCATCCTCGTCGACGCAGGGCTCGGGGCCGACCCGGACTTGCACTTGCCGCGGGCCGGGAAGTTGATCCAGCGGTTGGAGGAAGCCGGCATCGATCTTTCGTCCGTGACCGATGTGGTGCTCACCCATATGCACATGGACCACGTTGGCGGGCTGCTCGTCGACGGTGTGCGGGAGCGGCTGCGTCAAGACCTGCGAATCCACGTGGCGGCCGAAGAAATCAAATTCTGGGCGGCGCCCGATTTCTCCCGCGTCTCCATGCCGCCGGGATTCCCGGACGCGCTTCGATCGACCGCCAAGCGGTTCATGAACGAGTATCAAAGCCAGCTGCAACCCTTCGATGAGACCTACGAAGTGGTGCCGGGCGTGATGGTCCGTCGCACCGGCGGCCACACTCCCGGGCACAGCGTGGTCCGCCTCGCGTCCGGCGGCGACCGGCTGACGTTCGCCGGCGACGCCGTGTTCGCGGTCGGGTTCGAGCACCCGGACTGGTACAACGGCTTCGAACACGACCCCGAGGAAGCGAGCCGCGTTCGCGTCCGTCTCTTGCGGGAGTTGGCGGACAACCGCGAGCCGCTGGTGGCCACGCACCTGCCGTTCCCGTCGGTCTGTCATGTGGCGGTCGCCGGCGATGCCTTTCGTTGGGTCCCGGCCGTCTGGGAGTATTGAGTGAGCGTTGCGTGGGGATGAATGAGTGTCGCGAATCCGAAGTTCGCATCCGAGCAAGCCGTAAGCCTGCACGAACTTCGGAATCGGACCACTGGCAAGCAGATTCGCGGGCAGATACCCATTCCCATCGCCTTGATATTTTGAGACGCGCGAGACATCCCCCTTCACAGCGAGACATTCGGAAAACGCCGGTTGTTACCGCTGTAGCCGAGTTCTCCTTGGCATGCGGACAACGCGCTGGCTAAATCTGCTTGCATCGACATAGATGCAGAGAGTTTGAACAACCGCCATGAGTGAACCAGCGTACTCTCTCGGCCACGCCGCGACCGAGCTTGAACGCCTGACTGTGCAGGCTCAGGCGTTGCGTCCCATCACAGAGCGCCTGCTCCGCGAGGCAGGCATTGCACGGGGGATGCGGGTGCTCGACCTCGGCTGCGGTGCGGGAGACGTTTCGCTGTTGCTGGCCGAGTTCGTCGGGCGCGACGGATCTGTGGTTGCGATCGATCGCTCGGAGACGGCTGTGGCGACCGCGCGCGATCGCATCCGGCGGGCCGGCGCCGTCAACGTCACCCTGCATCACGCCTCTGTGCGCGATTTTGTCGACGGTGACGGATTCGATCTCGCGGTCGGCCGGTATGTCCTCATCTTTCAGGAAGAGCCCGCACAATTCATCGCCGATGTGGCGCGGCTGGTTCGTCCCGGCGGTGTCGTTGCGTTCCACGAGATCGATGAGTTTACCGGCGGGTCGAGCGTCCCGCAGGTTCCGTTGTGGGACCGGATCACCAACGTCGTGATGGGCGTCATGCGCCGGATCGTGACGACGCCGGACGCCGCACAGCGCCTTGCCGGATCGTTTGAGGAAGCGGGTCTCGGCGCGCCGTCGCTGATTTGCGAGCGTGTGGTAGGCAGTCACCAATCCACCCCCATGATGGCGTGGATGGCATCGACCTTCCGGGAAGTGCTGCCGCGCGCTCAGGAGTTAGGCCTCATCGCAGCGGGCGACATCACGGTCGACAACCTCGAGACCCGCGTCCATGCGGCGGTTGCCGAGGCGCATGCACAGATCGTCGGCCCCGACCAATATTGTGCTTGGGCTCGCGTGTAGGATTGGCTGCTGATTCAAATCCGATATCGAGCGGTGCACGGCAATTCGGCGAAACGTGACCCCCTGCAGACTTGCGTTCCGCCGATCGTCCCACACTTCTTTAACTAGCAATGGGGCCGTTCTCTCAAGTCGTGGAGGAAGCTGCAATGCGTGAACCAAACCTTGAAAAGTTGAATGCGCTTGTAGGAAAGCTAGTCGGCGACCTTGGCATCTCACTTGGCGGCGCCAGCATCCTGCTCGGCGATCGCCTTGGGCTCTACAAGGCGATGGCGGATGGTGCCGTGGTCACTCCGCCCGAGCTTGCGAAGAAGACCGGCCTGCACGAACGTTATGTGCGCGAATGGCTGTCCGGACAGGCCGCCTCCGGCTACATCGATTACCACCCCGAAAAAAATGCGTTCTCGCTGTCGGCGGAGCAAGCCATGGCGTTCGCCGAAGAGGGATCGCCGGCTTTCTTTGCCGGTGCATTCGATGTTGTGCAATCTACCTATCTCGACGAACCCAAAGTCGCCGAGGCGTTTCGAACCGGGAAAGGCGTTGGCTGGCACGAGCATTCGAAGTGCCTTTTCTCCGGCACCGAACGTTTCTTCAGGCCAGGCTATAACGCCAATCTCGTTTCGAACTGGATTCCGGCGCTCGAAGGCGTCGAAGCGAAACTGAAGGCCGGCGCCAGGGTGGCCGATGTCGGATGCGGCCACGGTGCCTCTACAATTGTGATGGCGCAGGCCTACCCCAATTCGGAGTTCTTCGGCTTCGATTACCACAAGCCTTCGCTTGAACGCGCGAAGGTCCTGGCGCAAGACGCGGACGTTGAAGACCGCATCACGTTCATGCAGGCCAGCGCCAAGGATTTTCCGGCGAAAGACTATGATCTGGTGGCGTTCTTCGATTGCCTGCATGACATGGGCGACCCCGTGGGTGCGGGCAAGCACGTCAAGGAAACGCTGGCCAAGGATGGCTCGTGGATGATCGTCGAGCCGTTTGCTCATGACAATCTCAACGACAATCTCAACCCGGTCGGGCGCATCTTCTATCACGCCTCGACGTTCATTTGTACGCCGGCATCACTCTCTCAGGACGTAGGCCTGGGGCTTGGGGCGCAGGCGGGTGAAGGAAGATTGCGTCAGGTGGTCACTGAAGCTGGTTTCAGACGCTTCCGCCGCGCGACCGAGACGCCGTTCAACCTGATCTTCGAAGCGCGTTCGTGACCGATCAGCGCAACGGTGCGCATCAGTCCGGATGGCGAGAGCCCTGCCCTCACTCCGGACTGATGTCGCCTATTGACCCAAGGCCGCGCACTCACCGGCTCTAGGCCGCTGCGCGCGCCTCCCGTGCTCCATAGGCGGCCGTCTCGAAATCCATGTAGCCGCCGAACGAGATCGGATCGGCGAACGGCAGGATTTGCGTCGCCCAATATCCGCCGAACCCGTTCTTTCGATCGATCCAGTAGAACAGGTTGGGAAGCCCAGCCCAGCCGAGCGCTCCGGCCGGTCGCCCGGTCGGCGCATCTTCGTCGTTCACCATGAAAGTGTAGGACCAGGATTTCTTGAGGCCGGGGAAAAACTCGGCATCGTTCGATATGCTCGGAATCACGCCGGGCAGCACCGTGACGGTCTGATGAGCTTGCAGGCCGTTGCGGACGGCAGCCTCGACCGTCTCTGTGTTGAGCACGCGGCCCTCCGGACCCGCTCCGTCGTTCAGCCACATGCGGATAAATTTCATGTACTCGCCGATCGAAGCGTGGAGTCCGTGACCGCCCATATCGACTTCCGGCTCGGCCGGCAATTGCATGTCAGGAAGTGGGGTGAGTGATCCGTCGGCCTCGCGTTGGTGCATGGTGGCGAGGCGCTCGCGCATCGAGGAGTTCAATGAAAAGCACATGTCCTTGATGCCAAGCGGTGCAAAGACCCGCTCAGCCAGAACCTCGCCCAGCCGCTTACCGCGGATCCCCTCGACGACTTGCCCGCACCAATCGATGTTGCTGCCGTATTCCCATTTGTCGCCGGGATCGAACAGCAGCGGCGTCATCATTGAGGCCCTTGAGCAGGTAATCACACTGGGTTGGCCGCGCTCCTGCGCCAGGCGGAAGTACGTCGTATTGAAGAAGTCGTAGCCGAAACCAGCGGTGTGCAGCATCAGCATGCGCGTGGTGATATCGCGCTTCGGCGCCCGGAGCATCGGCGTCCCGTCGGCATCGAACCCGTCGAGCACTTCGAGCTTGCCAATGTCGGGGGCGTAGTTTTTGGCCGGAGCATCAAGGTCGAGCCTGCCTTCCTCGACGCATTGCAGGACCGCTGTGCCGGTGATTGCTTTCGTGGTCGAGTAGATGGCGAAGACGGTATCGGTCGTCATTGGCTGACTGCCGCCAAGGCTGCGCCTGCCGGCGGCACCCTCGTAGATGTTACCCGAGCGGTCGGTGATCATCGCCACCACGCCGGGAACACCGGTCGCAGTCCTCTGCAAAATCCCGTCACATGTGCTTCTCAGGTCGTTACCCATCGACGTTTCTCCCGTTCAGGTTGGCGAAGTTTGTGATCCTCCTTCCTCTCGTCATGCCGCTCGCGGTCCGCGAGGAACGATGCAACCGCTTCAACGTGTTGGGCACCAGTTGGCTTGTCCCAACGTCAGTTGCACAGCGAAGGTCCCGTCACGGCCCCGACAGCAATAGCGATTGGCGTTTTGATCATGAGATGGCTCCAGATCTATCGAAAATTCTTTCGAAAAGTCTGTGTCGAACTTCGACCGAGCGTCATGGAGAGTAGGCCGATTTTTTGTGGTCGGCTAGGCATTTCCCAATTTGAATTGCAAAGCACCACGCCACATCTTTTTTTCCTAATTCACGTCAGCGGTGCTGACACTTGATCCTTCATCTGTGACGTAGGGGCTCGTACCAGCGAGCGTATTATCGTCGGCTGAGATCGTTGGCACTCATCGCCGCCGTCGATGATGCAATGGCCAACGACGCAAAGGCCCGCCGCGGGCAATGCCGGCGGCGGGCCAATGGTCTTGAGTTCAATCGTCTCAGTGATCGCGTTCGTGGTGACGAACGTGATCGTTACTTGTTCTTGCCGTTGGCTTTGCCGTTGTCTTTGCCCTGGCCGTTGTCGTTGCTCGCGACGTCGCCACCCGAAACAACCGTACCGGTGACTGGGTCAAGAATGAGAGGAACCAGGTTCGGCTTGGCCTTGAAGTCGAACATGTTGGTGAGCGAGTTGGCAGTGCGGTCAGTGGAGCCCTGACCTTCCGGCGGAGCAACCGGGCCATCGATGAAGCCGAGCTTCCAGTTGTCCTCGATGAAGCGAAGCACCGAGGCCTGGTGAGTCAGGGTGTGATCGACGAAGTTCGACTTCGCATATGGCGAGATCACGAGCAGAGGCTGACGCGGGCCGAGACCGCAGCGCGCCTGTTCAGCACCGGGCTTCGGCGTGCCGCAATTGCCGGGTCCGAACAGGAAGTCGAGCGGGGTCGCCGACGGGGTCAGGACCGGAGGCATGACGTGATCGTACCAGCCATCGGAGTCATCCCACACGATGACGACCGCGGTGTCCTTCCAGAATTGAGACTGCTGGACCGCGTTGATGGTCTGCACGACGAAGGCCTGTTCCACGAGCGGATCGGAGCTGGATGGGTGGCCGTACTGATAGACCGGCGCCTTGACGTAGCTCACCGACGGCAATGAGCCGGCGTTCAGCGACGTAAAGAAGTCCGAGATATCGTACATGTGGTTGGCTTGGTCGGCCTTGCCGATCATCTCCGGCGAGGTCGGCCGCAGATGGTGCGGGTTGCGCGTGCTTGCGAACTTCATGAACGGCGTAACGCCAGTGCTGTAGTCCCTGGCGAGCGCGTGAATGTCCACGCCCGGGTTGTTGACGCTCGGGTTCTGCACCAGGTAGGTGCGACCGTTGATGTCCATCTGGTGAGCTTGGTGCGTGGTGTTGCAGGACGCAGGCGTCAGCACATTGCCGTTCGCGTCGAGTTTCGCAGGCGTGCTGGGCAGGAAGCCGCCCTGGAAATAGCCCCAGGTCACGTTCTTCTCGTTCAACAGATCGCCGACATTCTTGCCGGTGAATTCAAACGTCCGACCGGGACCGCAATCGTCGAGATAACCCGGCAGGTTCGCGTCAACGAGCGTGACCGACTTGTCCGCTGGATTGACGTAGAAGCCCGAAGTGTTGGGGTTCGTCGGGTTTGATGGATCGTGAACGATGATGCCGTGGGTGGTGCCCGCAATGAGGTTGGCGTGGCCGGGCACGGTCGGGCCGTAGTTCGTGGAGAAGTGGTTGTCGCTCATCGAGTAATACTGAGCGTAATTCCACATCGCGGTGACGGTGTTGCCGTCGAAATAGGTCATGACGGTTGTGCCGTCCGGCTGGCAACCCGAGCCTTTGCCCGCAGTGGTCTCAGGGAACTGGTCGGCCTTGCCGCCATTGAGCGCTTTCTGCTCGGGCTCGTAGTCGTGACCCATGTCGCAGGTGACGGCATCGGCTGGCCCGGAGCGTGTCGGATTGGCCTGAGCTCCGAAGATGTTGCGGTTCGGATTGTTCACCAGCAGGCTTGGATTCGCAGCCAGCGTGTTAGCTGTTGGCGTGCCCTTGCGAGCGACGAATTGCGGCGCAGGAACGCCGACCCAGGTCTGCTCGCCCGGCTTATTCGCAGCATACGGATATGTGCCGAAGTAATGGTCGAACGTCTGGTTCTCAGGAATGATGACGACGATGTGCTTGATCGGCGTCTGCGTATCGCTGTCCTGGTTCTTGTCGTTCTTGGCGAGACCGACAGACGAGCACAGCACCAACGATGCCGCAGATAAGAGAAGAATTTGACGAAGATGACGAACAGGTTTGCGCGGTAGCATGAAACACCCCCAGATGCGCGAGACAGCGACTCTCGAAATTGAGAGACCGCGAGAAAAGGCGAGCCGGTATTTAGATGACGCGTATTTCAGGGGTGCGACATTTTGACAAAGCTGCTCGAATGTTCGCTCGCGCGCTGCAGATTGCGACGCTTTTTGATTTCAAATTCCTCATCGCGCTTTAATTCATCGCATAACGATACGATCAACGCGCGCGATGTATCGCGAATGCAAGCGAGAGTTACGAAAGCAGCCGCGCGCGATTAAAAAAAGCCGCGCTTTCGCGCGGCTTTGCTTGATCGATGACTCGTTCAGTGACTTTGCAAGTGACTCGATCAGTTATTTTGCTGCCGATTCGGCGGGCAGCCTGTGATGCGCGACGAGTTGCTGTCGCAAAGCTGCATAATGAGCGTCATGAACGGGTGGATTGAGCAGCGACCATGGTTCGGCGCGGCTGACAGCGGGCTGCACCTCGACAGTTATAAAGTGATTGTAGTTTTGATATTCGCGCGCCGCCTCGTCGTATTTTCCCGCAATGGCATTGCTGCCGACCCGCTCCAGGATCGCGACGGCTTCTTTGAGCGCATTGCGTGCCGCGTCGCGCTCTTTCTCGCCGCCTGACACGCCGGGAGCGCCCTGCTCCGGAATGCGGTCCATCAAATCTCCCAGATCGCCGCCAACGGCTGCGACCGTCAGAGTAATAATGCCGTTGTCATGCGCCTGAATGGCGGTGCCGAGCGTGCTCGCGAAATCGAAGATATCCTGCAGCAGGATCGCCGTGGTGATGTGTTCATAAGGCTGCGTCGCATCGCCGATCGCCTTCAGATAGGCGACCATGTCAGTCCGGTCCTGGGCCGAATAGCCGAGCGTGAATGAACGATCGAAGTAATCGACGACCTGATCGAACGTGGTGAACCGGGCGTCGTGGAAGTAAGGCGCGTTGAAATTGGCGTTCAGCAGCGTCGGTGTCTTGTAGAGCCCGCCGGAGCCGACATCGTGCCGCTTGTTATCAACGAACGCGGCGGAGGGAATGTGACAGCCCGCGCAGCTCAGCTCCGCGTCATGCGGGAAAGGCTTTTTGAACAGGGCCTCCCCGCGCCGCTCAGACGCGCTGGCGCCGACCGCCAGTTTTCCGCCGATCGTGATGCGGGGATTGGGCAGAAAATCGATATCCTCGATATAGGCAACGATCGCATCGAGCACCGCAGGCGCCGGATCGGGGCCGGAGAATTCGTCGACGATCACGGTGCGGACGAAGTCGCGGAGCGATTCCTTTCGGCCGTCGTTGCCGTAGGGCGCGAGAAAACGCGCGCCGCGCAAGCTCGGCACCCGAACCGGATCGAGAACGAAATTTTCGGCTTTCGGATTGAACAGCGCGCTCGACGTATCAAAACTGCCGGGCCGGATCGCCAAGCCCGGAATGAACAGCTTCCCGTTGGAAGTGCCGTTGATGTGGCATGTGCCGCAACTGACGTCGCCCTTCAGCGCGGTGCCGCCGAGAATGGCGGGCGTGTTGAACGCCATGTTTCCGAGCTTCACCAGATATGATTTCTGACCTTCGATTGCCTCGGAGTGGAACTGCTCGCGCGGCTGATCGACGGCATCATCGTCGAGCTCGGTGCCGACGGGAAGCGACGTGTTCACGCCCTCGACAGGGAAAGCCAGCGCGTGCTGCAAAACCAACACGGATGCAAGGCCAGCCGCAGCCGACAGAAACACGCGAACGAACATCGGCTCACCCTCGAGAAAACGACATGTAAAAGCGAGCCGAAAGCGTGGTCCCGCAAACTGCTCGATCATTGTTGCTCGACGATGGGTTGCTTCACCTGGCAGTTCAGCAGAGCCGCAACGTGTCATCGACATCAAACGATGCCTGCAGCACGCCTCGGCGTCTTCGAGCCGAGGCCGTTCTATCAATGGTACGATTGCTGTTTTGTGACGGCTCGATGTGCGGGGTCACGTTTGATCGTGACGCGATACACCCAGATGTGCACGACGGCGGATACTCAACCACCGCGCGAGATCGACAGAGCAAAGGGCTGGTTCATACAAGATGAAGTGGATGCGGATGACGTGGAGTCGTCCCCGAAGATGCGCCGCTCTCCGCCGTCAATGTCCCGCCGCGTCCAGCGCAATCATCCAGTGCAGGGCCTCCGGGGGCACCATGCGGATAACGGCCAGCGAAAGCACGACGCCAAGAGCACACAAAAGACAGACCACTTTCAGATCGTCGGGCCCTTCATCAATCGTGTACATGGATTCCTCTCATGCCTGGATTGCCGCTGTCGCCTGCTTTTGCAGGCGCGCGTCACCAAGATGATAACCGCTGGCGGGGCGCGCGTCCGTGCGCCCTCCTGTCGCACTCCCGTCACACGACGGTCCCCTAGGCCGTCTGCTGGGCCGTCTGCTGGACCGTCTCCTTGGCCCTCTGCTGGGCCGCGACCGGGCTCGAGGCGCTCGACCGGACGCCGAGCCGTGAGCGGCCCATTCGCGTGCCGCGAACTCCCCTCCTGCTGAATTCCAGCAGGACTTGATATCCATCAATACGGAACACCAAAAAAGGGCCTCCTTACCGAACTGTGAGGAGGCAGACTCATGCGAAACAGTCAAAGCCTCACGAGAGATCTCGAAGAGGCCCGCACCGCCGCTCTGGTCGGCCCTGGCAAACGTGATCTGCGGCTCGATCTGTTGCGCGGTATCGGCCAGTGGATGGTTTTCCTCGACCACATCCCCCACGATTTTCTGAACTGGTTCACCATCCGCAACTATGGCTTCAGCGATGCAGCAGAGATATTTGTCTTTATCTCCGGTTACTCGATTGGTTTTTCCTATGGGCCGGCGGTTCGATTTGGCCTGTTCATAGCTGCGGCAAAGCGCCTATGGACGCGCGCTTCGCAGCTTTACGTCGCTCACATTCTTTTATTTCTGCTTCTTACCGCTCAAATCGCCCGGACGGCACGTCGGTTTGATAACCCGATGTACAAGGACGAATTCAACGTCGCGCAGTTTCTCGACAAGGCCGATGTCATGATCGGGCAAGCCCTCTTGCTCAAATTCAAGCCGGTCGATCTCGATGTCCTGCCTCTTTACATCGTGTTGATGCTTGCCGCACCGCTTGTCTTGTGGAGCGCTCTGCGCAAGCCGAATTGGGCGCTCGTCTGTTCTGCAGTTCTCTACTTGCTTGCGCGGCACTTCGACTGGAATTTTCCGTCGTTCCCTGGCGGCAAATGGTACTTCAATCCGTTTGCCTGGCAGTTGCTGTTCGTGTTCGGAATCTGGTGTGGCTTTGGTGGCGGGCCGGCCGTGAGGACAGCTGCATTATCCCGTCCGATTACGATCATCGCCGCCGCATGGCTTATCTTCGCATTCCTGATCGTGATGACCTGGCACATTCCAGCTTTAGGGCGATTTGTGCCGCAATGGCTGAATCAAATGATTTATCCGATCGACAAGACGAATCTCTCGCCCCTGCGCCTCAGCCATTTTCTTGCTCTCTTGGTCGTCTTAATCCGCGCGCTCCCTCCCTACTCGCCGGGCTACGCTTCGAGCTGGCTTCGCCCGCTGATCCTGTGCGGTCAGCGCTCGCTTCCGGTATTTTGCACAGGCGTTCTATTATCCTTTGCTGCGCACTGGATCCTGGTGCAGGTGGCAGGCGGCATGATCGCTCAGATACTCGTTGGCATCGCGGGCATCAGTCTTCTCGTTGGAATTGCGTGGATCGCGACGTGGTACCGCGGCGTGCCGACTTTATACGGCACTGAAACGCATGTGATCCGGATCACGGACGGCGTTCAGCGCATCGAGTGAGCGTGAGCCGCAACGATGATCTGAACGCATGTGTCGCAACGTCATTACACACACTTGCGTACAATAGTGAGCTGTTCAGTTTGCCCCATGCCTCTGGCAATCCCCCCTCACCCCACAATGCCCTTCAGCTCCTCAACCGAGACGGTGACGGCAACATGACTAGCGAATGATCGGAAGCGGCCGTCGACCGAACGCTTTTGAGATACATCACCTCTGAGATACATCGCCTCACGATGCATCTCCGACGACGTCTTGCCCCTCCCCGGCGGTCATCATTTTGTCTTGCTGTTGCTGTGCCGGAAAAAGCCGCGTCCACTGGGATGGCCCCCGCGGGACGTGCGCAAGGCACGCCATCAAGCGAAAACGAGCGGTTGATCGCAAGTCCCGCGCCTTGACGGAACCACCGGGATTGGGCGACAGAGGGCCATGAGCAACACAGCAATCCTCGCCAAACCGAGCCTGATTTTCACGGGCTACCAGAAGCTTGTCCTCGGCATCCTGGCCTTCCTGCAGTTTACGATCATCCTGGATTTCATGATCATTTCACCGCTGGGTGCGATGATGATGCCGACGCTCAATATCACGCCGCAGCAGTTCGGTTGGGCGGTGTCGTCCTATGCCTTCAGCGCGGGTGTCTCGGGGTTCCTGGCGGCTGGTTTCGCTGACCGGTTCGACCGCAAACGGCTGCTTCTGTTTTTCTATTGCGGCTTCATGCTGGGCACGTTGCTGTGTGCGCTGGCGGCCAACTATCACATGCTTTTGATGGCTCGCATCGTCACCGGCCTGTTCGGCGGCGTGATCGGCTCGATCGTGCTTGCGATCGCCACGGATCTCTTCCCGCTCGAAATGCGCGGCCGGGTGATGGGGATCATTTCGACGGCGTTCGCCGCAAGCCAGGTGCTGGGTCTGCCGGCGGGACTGTTCTTTGCCAATCATTGGGATTGGCACGCGCCGTTCTTCGCCATCCTCGCGGTCGCGGTGCCCGCTGGGCTCGTCATCCTCACCTTCATGAAGCCGGTGGCGGATCATCTGGCGCTGAACGAAGAGCGCAATCCGCTGGTGCATCTGATGCACACCATCTCCGAGCGGCGCTATTGGCTGGCTTTCGTCCTGATCATGCTGATGCCGACCGGCGGCTACATGCTGATGCCGTTCGGCACCGCCTACATCGTCAACAACATCGGCTTGACGTTCGAGGTGTTGCCGATGATCTATCTGATCACCGGCATCTGCACGATATTTGTCGGACCGCTGGTCGGCAAGGCGAGCGACCGTTTCGGCAAGTTTCCGACATTCTGTTTTGGCAGCGCGGTGACGCTGGTGATGGTCCCGGTCTGGACCAATCTCGGCCACGTCCCGCTCGCATGGGTGATCGTCGTCAACGTGGTGCTGTTCGCGGGGATCTTCTCGCGCATCATCCCGTCGCAGGCGCTGATCTCGGCGATCCCCGATCCCTCAAGGCGCGGCTCATTCAACGCCATCAGCGCCTCGTTGCAACAATTGGCGGGCGGTGTTTCGGCCGCCATCGCCGGTCTCGTCATCGTCCAGTTACCGAGCGGCGCTTTGCAGCATTTCAACTGGCTCGGCATCATCGTCATCGCGATTGCGATGGTGTCCGTGGTGCTGATGTATTTCGTTCAAAAACAAATCCGTCAGCCGTCACCTGCCGCATGAGGCAGGTCCGCTGCGAGGCGAGTGAGGACAACTCGCAAAGCTGCGTTGCCGTGGTCACCGTTTCCGGAGCCGTTCGACCGTTGTCGTGGCGGCCGTGGTGGCCGTGGTTGCAGTCGCCGCAATGGCAGCCGCCGCGATGGCCGCAATTGCAGCGATGGCCAGTTCCGTTGCCGTCATACCGCCGCTATGGTTGCCGGTGGTGCCCGCCGACTGGGCGACCGCCGTCGAATTCAACGATGTCGACAGCAGCAGCGTAATGGCCGGCGGGGTGACGACGGCGAACTTGCCGCACGAGGCCAGGAATTTGCGGCGATCTTCGGCGGACAGATCAGGTTGGGTGTGCGTGTCCTGTGGCATCGCAGCCTCCCCAAGTATTCGGGGCTTTTGCTTGTCATTCCCGGAGGCAGAACAACCCAAAAGACCACCCAAACATCCGTTCTGTCGATACCTCGAACAAATTACCTGGGGGCATGAATTGGAGGCATGAATTTGGGGGCATGAAGATGAGGGCCGGACCGCTCGGGCGGAGTGCGCCCTGTCGCGCATCGCCATCGCACCAACGGCGGCGCTCTTTGCGGAACAGCCGTCTGAACGAAGTCAATGTCCCCGCAACCGCAGCGCTCAGGCCGAGACTTTCTTTGCCTTTGCGAGAATGCGGCGCTCGTCGAGCGCCTGCAGCGCGGTGTTGGCCTTCAAAATCAGGCTGTCCGGATGCGGATCGCCGTAGTGGAGCAACATGGTCGCCCGCACCATGTCCGTATCGACCGGAAAATTGGAATGATACGTGCGGTATCCCCAGAACAGATAAAGATTGCCGGGCTTTAGATACTTGATGTTCGGCAGGTCGCCTGCCGCCAGCTTGCGCGTGATGCGATTGCGGTACCACGTGCTGTGGGCGATCGCCTTCTCGATGACGTTGAAGAGCGCGAACCGGCGATAGCCGCGGCGGTTCGGAAACACGATGAGTTCACCCGCGCGCCGCTTCGGCCCGTCCGGAATCAGGATCGGCGCCAACACTGTGATCACGTGCCGGTCGTAATGGTGAAGCAGCGAGCGCTCTTCGCCGGTACTGCCCGCGACGACGCGCAGGCCGGTATAGATGTCGTCTTCCAGCTTCGCCTTGGGACACCCGATCTGCACGAGGCTCTGCATCAGCCGGCGCATCTGCGGATCGTCGGTCAGTTCCTGCGGAGGTGTGCCACGGTAGCGCGACAGATCGTTCAACGAGAAATATCGTTTGCCTTTTTGCGCGACCAGGCCGTGGACGTGCGCCTGCGCGCGTTCAATCCAGTTCGGGTCGATGGCATTCTCTATGCAAACGAAGCCTTTTTCGTCCAGCTCGGCAGCGAGCACGGCCGGATCCATTTGATTGGTCAGCAGCGACATCGTGATCTCCATGACGCGGGGAAAAATGTCACTGAGCGGCAGGTAATACAACACCTCGTAGTTGGTGACCTTTTGTTAACACTACCGGCATCTGAACCCGCGCTGATGATTTCATCGGCTTATCCGTCAACGCTCATCGCATGACATAGAATATGGCACGGAACGTTGCGCGCGCCGTTTCAAGCCGCGATCGCTTGCGGCGCGCAAATCGAGTCAGCGCGCTCAGCATTTCCGGAGATGTTGATCAGGACAGATCACCGTCGCAGAGGCGGCGGCAAGCCTCGAACCCAAATGGTGCCATTGTCGAACTGAATGCGAATGCCGTCCGGCGAATAGACCGCGCCTTCCTCTAACGCATCAATCCAGATCCGGCTCGTCGGCGAAAACCAGTCCGGCCAGGCGCGTGACGACGTGCCCGCCTCGGTCAGGATATTCAGTTGATCTCCATTCTGCGTGATCTGGGCAGGCAGATCTCCCCGGCACTTGTCGACGCATGTATAGATGCCGGTCAGATTGATCGCTTGCGCCGATGCATCATTCGCCGCCAGCGCGGCCAGCATTCCGAGAACCAATGTGAGACGTGTCATAAGTGTCTCCCCTCGTTCGAGGTGTCAGGACTGCGTCGCCGCGCGGTCGTCACATCGTGCAGCGGGAATACTGCATTTCCACCGGCACCGGCTCCTTGGAGCTGAGTGTGATCTTGTTCTCTCCGGTGACTTTCACATCGAACGTCATGTCCGAATAAGCGACACCGTCCGAGCACGACGCAGTCACGCGCATGTTCGTCCCGTCATCGTGCAACGATTTGACGGTGCATTTCTGCATTGTGCCGGTTATTCGCTTGCCCTGGACGATGAGACCGCCCGCGTGGAGATCGGCATCCGGCTTGAAAGCGAGCCTGTTATTAGCATCGGTGAACACGGCAGCGCAGGCCGAGGCGTCCACCGTCCAGGCTCCGTTCAAATCCGCCACCTGCGCCGAGGCCGATTGTGTCACGAGCAGGAAGAACAACATCACCGGACTGAAGGCTTTCATGAAACCCTCCAATTGACTGGCCGAGAGGCGACGCCAGCCCGTTCGATCGGACGTGGACGTGTGATCGGACGTGGATGCGTCCAATCGATATCATCGGCACGAACAGGCATAACCCCCGACGTGGCCTTTGCCCCGACGCGGTCTCTCATATCGCTCTTACGCAGCATGAGTGCGGCGAGTGAGCGGACCTTTCGTTGATCCAGGTCAATGATCCAAGTTAGTGATCCAAATCAATGCGTTCCGTTCACCCGTCACGAACTCACGGGCGCTACTTCAAATCGATCGTGATTTTCTCGATCTTGCCGGTGAATGCGAACGGCAGCCTGTAGGTGAAATCCACCGGCGACCCTACATCCATTCCGACGTCCAGACCTTCACCCAATGAGAACTGAATTGGGATCGTCCGTTCCAGCCGTCCCTCCGCCAATGCTTTACCGTTGCGTGACATCTTGATCGTTCCGCCCTTGCCCATTCCTCCGCCGTCGTATGCGAAATCAACGACGAGCGTGGATTTACCCTTGGGCAACGCCTCCTTGGCGGCAAAGGTGCTCCGCTCGGCACCAAGGAAGTTGTAGACGAAGACCGGCTTGCCATCGCGAAGATACAAGCCGTAACCGCCTTCAAGGCCGCCATGCGTCACGATCATTCCCTCGGTCTTGGTATCCGGCAGGTCGATCGCCGCTGTGATCGTCCACGACTTGTTGCACATCGGCGGCGATGCGCCGTCCGGAAGGCCGATCGTTCCGGGATAGTACGTCATCGTCTTGCGGTGCCCCACAAGGCTTGGCCGCCCCATCGCTTCCGCGTTCATGCGAATGGTTGCACGCCAATCCAGCGGCAGCACGTTGTACTTGGCGGCCTCGATCCACCAAAGCTCCTGGAGCTGCTTGAGCTTCTCCGGGTGTTTGGCGGCAAGATCGTTCGCCTGCGAAAAATCCTCCTCGATGTTGTAGAGCTCCCACGGCGCCTTGTCCGGATCCCATTCATCGCGGTTCGGATCCCACGGCACAAACGATGGACACGATGCCATCCAGCCATCGTGATAAAGACCGCGGTTGCACCCGAGCTCGAAATACTGCGTCTTGCGCGGAGCGTCCGCCATGGCATCGTCAAGCGTGGCGGCAAAGCTTTTGCCTTCGATCGGCTTCTGTTTCACGCCGTTGAGATCCGTCGGCGCGGTGATGCCGCACAGATCGTAGATCGTCGGCACGAGATCTATCGTGTGCAAAAACTGGTCGCGCAATCCTCCCTTGTCCTTGATCCGTGCAGGCCAGGAAATGATCATTGGATTGCGCGTGCCACCGAAGTGGCTGGCGACCTGCTTGGTCCATTGGAATGGTGTATTCATCGCGTGGGCCCAGGCGGACGGAAAGTGATTGAAATGCTTCGGGCCGCCGAGGTCATCGATCGCCTTGATGTTGTCCTGCCATTTTTCCGAGAAGCCGTTGAAAAACATATTCTCGCAGAGGGAGCCTTCCAGCCCGCCCTCCGCGCTCGCCCCGTTATCCCCGGCGATGTAGATGATCAGCGTGTTGTCGGCACCGGGAAGCTGCTTGCAGGCGTCTACGATCCGACCGAGCTCGTGGTCGCAATGCGCCCCGTAGCCTGCGAACACTTCCATCATACGCGCGTAGAGCCGTTTCTGATCCGCGTTCAATGAATTCCAGGCCGGCAGCCCTTTCGAGCGCACCGTCAGCTTGGTGTCCTGCGGCACGACGCCCAGCTTCTTCTGGCGCGTAAGCGTCTCTTCGCGATACGCATCCCATCCGCCGTCGAACTTGCCCTCGAACTTCGCGATCCATTCCTTCGGCGTGTGATGCGGCGCATGCGTCGCACCGGTCGCGACATAAAGGAAGTATGGTTTATCCGGCGCGATGCTCTTCGCCTGTCGCACCCAGGCAATGGATTTGTCCGCTATATCGGTCGTGAGATGATAATTCGGATCATCCGATGCCGGGACCAGATTCCTGTTCTCAAACAGAATCGGATTCCAGTGGTTCATGTCACCGCCGTTGAACCCGTAGAAATAATCGAAGCCCAATCCGTTGGCCCAGCGGTCGAACGGACCCGCAGCGCTCGTTTCCCACGTGGGCGTGTTGTGGTTTTTTCCGATCCACGCAGTCATATAGCCGTTCTGACGCAGCACCTCGCCGACGGTGCCACAGCTCTTCGGCAGGATGCAGGTGTAGCCATCGTAGCCGGTCGCGAGTTCAGTGATGCCGGCGAATGCTGCGGAATGATGATTGCGGCCCGTGATCAGCGCGGCGCGCGTGGGACTGCACAACGCTGTCGTGTGGAAGCGATTGTAGCGAAGTCCCTCGGCCGCAAGCTTGTCCATTGTGGATGAAGGAATGCCGCCGCCAAAGGTGCTGTACTGACCGAAGCCGCAATCGTCGATCAGAATAAGCAGAATGTTCGGCGCGCCATCGGGAGCCGCAACCATCTTCGGGAACTGCGCTGGATCGGAGTCGAGGTAGGTGCGACCAATCTCGCCGGGAAAGTGAAAATCAGGCCGGGGTAATATCTCGGGTGTGCCGCTTTCAGAAGAGGTTCGCTCGGGATTCGGCTTCGATCCGCCCATAACGCGCACTCCTTTTTATGAAATTTGCAGTGACGCCCCTCCGTTTATGAATGAAAGAAAACACAGTTTCTGACAGCGA
Organism: Bradyrhizobium sp. SYSU BS000235; assembly: GCF_049747295.1. NCBI lineage: Bacteria > Pseudomonadati > Pseudomonadota > Alphaproteobacteria > Hyphomicrobiales > Nitrobacteraceae > Bradyrhizobium > Bradyrhizobium sp. SYSU BS000235. Next base: position 4,263,338 of record NZ_JBMHJM010000001.1, on the reverse strand, counting down.
GATACGTCAATGCCTTTGACGTAAATTGCGAGCCACGTCCATCGACGGTTGATCGCTGTTGCGCAGGAGATCGATCGACGTGGATTCGCTTCCACCGCGAAGCGTGTGTCGATGCCCACCTTCACCAGAAACGGACGGCAACGGCTGTTCGGGTTTTTACAGTGCACGAGGCGGTGAGTCCGTTCGCTCAGCATGACGGGGGAACTGTTTGGACTGAGGAGCGTTAGCGCGAAATGCGGCCTCTTTCCTCACGCAGTCCGCATACGATGTATCGAGGCAGCCCTAGTCGGCGCCTCTTTGATTTTCAAGATACCAAATCTGCAAGGACGGTTTGATCGGGCGCTTATCAGAAATCTTCAAGGTCGTGGAGTACAGAAATGAAGTCCCACCAGAACCTTTTGCTCTGCTCGCTCGCTGCCTCTCTCATTCTAGTTAACGCATCCGCAAGAGCACAAGATTCCAAGGGATGGAATCGAACAGTCAGGGTCGCCGACCATTTGGAGCCGGCGATTCCGCATCCCGATCAGCAACAGTCAGCGCTGAATAAACTGCGCCAGCTAGAGGCGAAGACAGGGCGCAAACCAAACATCCTCATCCTACTCGTCGATGATATGGGTTACGGCGACCCCGGCGCATTCGGCGGCGGAGCAATGCTTGGAGCTCCCACGCCGAATATCGACGGTTTGGCTACAGGCGGGTTAAAACTGACTTCGGCTTACGCAACGCCGGTCTGCACGCCATCGCGCGCCGCTCTGATGACAGGCCGTATTCCTGCGCGCAGCGGCCTCACTCGTCCGTTGCTTGCGAGCGACCGGCCCACGAAGAACCCCTGGGCGGACGAAGTCAGTGCCGCCAAACTGCTCAGTCAAAACGGTTACGTCACCGGCTTGTCCGGAAAGTGGCATATCGGCGAAGCCAAGGGGATGCAGCCGCAAGACATCGGCTACGACGAATTCCACGGCTTTCTATCGGTGGTCAGCGAATATACGGCGTACATGAACACCGCCAAATATCCGCAGCTCATTCTCGACCCGGAACGGTTGAAAACATTCAAGAGCCTCAGCGAATACAACGGCATTGTCGAGGGCAAGAAAGGTGGTGACCTGCGGGTCGTTTATCCGCTCGATACGCCCAAACAAATGGGAAATGTCGATCAGGATTTTGCGAACTGGTCGGTCGATTTCATCAAGCGAGCCACGGAGGCCAAGAAGCCGTTCTATCTGATCCACGCGTTCGCCAAGGTCCACTTCGATAATTATCCCGGCGACGGTTATCAGGGACGTAGCGCCGCGAAGCTGCCCTACAGAGACGCTGTTGTTGAAGTGGACGACATTGTCGGGCGTCTCAAAAAGACGCTCGAGGAAACCGGTCAAGCGGACAACACCTTCGTTTTCTTCGTCTCGGATAACGGCCCGGAAGAAGACTCATATCCGGATTCCGGTTTTACGCCCTTCAAATCCGGTAAGGGGACAACCTGGGAAGGCGGCGTGCGCGTACCTGCGATCGCATATTGGCCCGGCATGATAAAGCCGGGACGCATCAGCGACGGGTTGTTCGACATCATGGACCTGTTCAATACGTCTCTCGCTCTGGGAGGCGTCGAGAGCAAGATTCCGTCGGAACGCTACATCGACGGTATTAATCAGGAGAGCTTCCTTCTGACGGACGACGGCGACACCTGCCGCCAGGCGGTGTTTTCGTACAATCAGGCGGATTTTTCCGCGCTTCGCTGGAGCAACTTCAAAGGCTATTTCAAGGTCATTCAATTCGATCAGCCCTTCTCCAACATCAGCATGTCAACTTACGCTCCGATCGGAGTTGCTCCCTGGATTTTCGATATCTACCGAGATCCGAAAGAACGCCTGACACGGAGCAACGGCGACTATGAGTGGATTTATGGCGCGATCCTCCAGTTGCAGGTGGCTCACGCCGCTACATTCGCCAAATATCCGAAGAAGGATATCGGGCTCGGAGTCGGCGAAGGTGGAGACCCACGCTAGCGAGCGTTAGGGATATTTGCTCCAACATCGATGGTAAGGCCCCGATCACTCCAACGAGCAAATTCTGAACGGGCCTTACCAGCTTCCACAGATGCGAAAGATCCAATAGTCGCAGCGCATGGAGAAGAGCATGAATCGGCGAGAATTTTTCGTCCCGACCGCAGCGGGTGCGCTTGCTTCTGCCTAGAGTGATAATTCAGTTGGAAGGGGTCAATAGCAATGAAATGCTCCCATCTCGCGGCCGGAGCTGCGCTGTCAGCCTTGCTCGCGCTCATTTCAGGTTCGTTGCACGCACAGACATCAGCCCTCAGCAATGCGGTGAGGGTCAACGACCATTCCGAACCCGCCCTCTCCTTCCCCGCGCAGGAACAAGCCGCCCAACGCAAACTCGATGAGCGTTTTGCTGCGACAAAGAAACGGCCGAACATTCTCTGGCTGGTGATTGACGATATGGGCTACGGCGACCCGGGCTGTTATGGCGGTGGCGAGTCCATCGGGGCTGCGACCCCCAACATTGACCGCCTTGCCCGTGAAGGGCTCAAGCTGACCTCTACTTATTCGCAGCCCACGTGTACACCCACTCGCTCAGCCATGATGCTCGGCCGGCTTCCCGTGCGCACCGGACTTACCAGACCCATTCTGGCCGGCGACACAGTGAGCGTGAATCCCTGGGACAGTGAAATCAGCGTCGCAAGCATTCTTTCGAGTGCCGGCTACCACACGGTGCTGACCGGGAAATGGCATACCGGCGAGCTGCCGGGCATGCGTCCCTTCGACGTCGGATTCGATGAATTCCAGGGCTACTACGCCTCACAGAAGGAATTGACCCAGCAAGTAGATGCGCGCCGCTATCCCGATCTTGTTCTCGACCCGGACATGGTCACCCGCATCAAAACAGCCGGTGGAAAGATCGATATGTACTACGGGCGCAAAGGCGAGGAAGAGCGCGTTGTCGAAAAGACCACGAGCATCGAGCAATTTGCCGAAGCCGACCAGACGCTGGCGAAGTTCACGATCGATCAGATCAAAAAGGATGCGAAAAGCGACAAGCCATTTTTCATCGCGCACAATTTCATGCGGGTGCATGCCGACAATCACCCCAGCAAGGCATTTCGCGGCAAAAGCACATCCAAATATCAGTACAAAGACAATGTCGTCGAAGTCGATGCGCTGATAGGCGATATCGTTGCGGCTCTCGACGAAGCAGGAATTGCTGACAACACGTTTGTCTTCATCACGTCGGACAACGGCCCGCAGCTCGATGCGTGGCCGGATGGCGGCTATACGCCATTCCGCGGCGCCAAAGGTTCTCCCTGGGAGGGCGGCGTGCGCGTGCCGGGCATCGCGTACTGGAAAGGCGTGATCAAGCCGGGGCGCGAAAGCAATGGTCTGTTCGATCTGATGGATCTTTTCAATACGTCGATCCGATTGGGGAATGCCGCTGACAAGATTCCGGCCGATCGATACATCGATGGCATCGACCAGACCTCGTTCCTGCTGGCCAACGACGGCAAATCGAACCGCGAGAAGGTGTTCATCTGGGTCGAGCACAACCTCGCGGGCATGCGCATGTACGGCTACAAGATCGTGACAAAGGTTGTTCAGGAACAGGCGCAGTGGCTGAACATCGACATGACGACCGTCAGCAACGTCGGCTTGGCACCCTGGCTCTTCAATCTCTACATCGACCCTAAAGAGCAATATCCGGTCGGTCATCGGATGAACGCCTGGCTCGCTTCAATGGCCGCCGAACTCAAGGCAGAGGCGGCGACATTCAAGAAGTACCCGCCGAAACAAGTCGGCCTTGAGCAGTAATGGACATCGACGGGGGAGAACGAGTTGCCCGGCCTCGGATAAGTTAGTTGAGTGACAATGCGCTGGAGGGCATCATGGATTTCAAGCTGCAGGCTGTCGGACCGTTCCTGCATTGGTTGACGCTGATCATCCTCTGCATCATGCCCGTTGTGATCGCCTATGTGATCTACCGGCTCGGCCGCCTTCCGGGCGCGATAGCTCGCGCGCGTAACCATCCGCAGGCGGACGCCATCAACATCTGTGGCTGGATGGGCCTCATCACACTGGTGTTGTGGCCGCTGGCACTGGTGTGGGCTTATCTCGCGCCGTCCGAATCATTGACCGGCGGCGCGGCGAAGGCCGACGACAAAACCCTGCTCGCCAGGCTGCACGAGGCACGACAGCGGCTTGCGGCGGTTGAAGGCCGGCTGCCACAGCAACGCACGGGTAGCTAAACATGCTGTGGGCCATCGCAAGCTCAGTCTTCGTCATCTACCTCTATCGCAAGCTGAATGCGGAAAACATCCCTGCACCCGCGAGCGTCCCCACCGATACGATCGAGGCGGAGCTTGCTGCGTTGAACGCGGAGATCGCGGCACTTGAGCGCAAACTCGGTGGCGCAGGCAGCGGGAGTGGCAAGCCATGATGGCGGCTATCTTCGCAAGCTACGCCGCGCTGATCTGGCTCGTGTTCGCCAGGCTCAAGCTGATACGCCTCTCGCTGCCGATTGCGATCGTGCTTGCCGCGGTTGGCCCGCTGTTCGCCTTCTATATCATCCTGTCGATGAACAATTATCATCCGTCATCGACCGATGCCCGCGTATTCCAGCGCGTCGTGCAGATCACGCCGCACGTCACCGTGCCGGGCCGCGTCGAGAATGTGATCGTGCAACCCAACACGCCTTTGAAGAAAGGCGATGTGCTGTTCACGATCGACCCACGGCCGTTCCAGTTCGAGGTCAATCGGCTGCAGGCTGCCGTCGCGGCCGCCAATCAACTGGTCCCGCAATTGAAGGCGGCCGTGGAACAGGCCTCAGCAGGCGTCGAACGGGCGGAGGCGCAATCGGGTTTGGCCGAGGCGGACTATGATCGCCAGAAACAACTCTTTGCCAAGGGCGACATCGCGCAGGCCGCGCTCGACAAATTCCAGCGCAACCTGGAGACCACCCAGCAGGCGGTGACGGAGGCGAAGGCTGTGGAGATGAAGGCCCGCCTCGCCTATGAATCCAATATCGGAGACGAGAACACCGCCGTCGCGCAGGCACGCCAGCAGCTCGATCAGGCGAAATATAATCTCGACGAGGCCACCGTCCGCGCGCCGTGCGACGGTTACGTCACGAACCTGCAGCTCCTGCCCGGCGCGGTCGTCAACGCAACAGCGTCGGTCATGCCGTTCGTCTGCAATCGCGACGACGCCAATCGCGGCGTTGTCGTCGCAACCTTCATGCAAGGGCCTTATCTATCCATCAAACCCGGCGCTTATGCCGAGGTCGTATTTCCGATGTATCCTGGGCAGGTTTTTCCGGGAAAGGTTCTGACCGCCATCGATCTTGCTTCTGAAGGGCAGCTCACGGCGACCGGGCTTTTCCCCGGCATCGATGCGCCCCATAACGCGCGCTTTGCCGTCCGCATCAAGCTCGACGATGGCGATGATCTGCGATTGCCGGCAGGAACGCAAGGAAGCGCCGCCGTCTTCAGCGGCCGCGTGCAAATCGCGGGCGTGATCCGGATGGCCGTGATACGCGCCAACAGCTGGCTCAACTACCTGTTCTTCTCGTCTTGAGGGTCTGGCGTCGAGCCCCTACCCCGTAATCCCCTTCAGCCCGGTATAGGCCGAGCCGATCGCGGTGGCGGCGACGCCGATCATCGGGCCGGCGGTCTGCATCAGGTCCTGGATCAGCCGCGCGCGGCGGCGCAGGGTTTCTTCGCCCACATGCTGACCCAACATGCGCGCGGCGCGGAAGGCGGCGGCGTTGGGTTTGCCGCCCTGCCCCAGCGTCTTCGGCAGCACATCGAAGATGATGAGGCCGATGATGTTGCCGCACATGAAGGCGAGGAAAATGCTGGTGGAATATTCCAGCACCTCGCGCCATTCGATCCACGGCCCCGGCAGTATCGGCACGTGATCGTGCAGTCCCGTCACCGTGAGCATGCCGAACACACTTAACGCCGCGGTGAGCAGGCCGACCAACGCCGCGCCGCCTGCGCGCAGCTTGTGCAGCGGGAAGCTCAACAGGCCGAACAGCAGCGGGATGACGAGGGAAGCGATGCGCAAATAAAGCTGCGAGACATCGAGCACGATGGTGACGACAGCGTGCGCGACCAGCAGCAGCAGCACCGGGATCGCCACATACAGCGCCACATGGGTGATGAAGTAGCGCAGCGGATGCTGGTAACGCTCCAGCTTCGCATGGGTGCGGTCGAGCGCGCTGCGGATGCGTTCGAGCTCTCCGACGAGGCCCTCGATTTCAAGCAGGACGGGACGCACCACGCGCAGATCGCGCGAGCAGTGCTTGCACGCGATAGCTTCGTCCCTGATCGTCTCGGCGCAGAACGGACATTCCATCAGCAATTCTTTCAGGCAGACCTTTTGTTCTCTCGGGTCTTGAACATGGCAAGCTCCGCCATCGCCCGCTGCAGCTCCTCGCGGGCGGCGTCGCGCTTGGCAATGAGATCATCGCGCTCCGCGATCAGCGTCGCCGGCACCGCGATGTCGCGCGAGCAGGTGACGCAGACCAGCACCTCGTCCACGTTCTCTTTCAGGCAGTAGGGGCAGATCATCGTCACGCCGTTTCCCTTTCTGCGGGGCTGGTGGCCCTTCCGATGAATTGCCCGCCGATCCAGCCGATCAAGCCTGCGAACGGCACAGGTGCCAGGGGCGCACAGAGAAGCTGACCAATGCTGGATTCGGGATCAACAAAGCCCGGGTACCACATCGGCATGCCGAGCACGGCCAGAACAATGCCGATGCCTTGCCCCGCATCGCGGGCGTTGGACACCATCTCCGGGCCTAGGAAGAACAGCGGCACGTTCAGAAGAAACATCAAGGTTGCGGACAGCCACATCGCAGACCGGGGCGCGCCGAAATTCGGGAACAGCCGACACGTCACATACAAAACAACAAATCCCCAGTTCATGATCGCGAAATCCAGGGGCTGTAGATAGATGAAACTCGAAAATCGAACTCCGGATGGTCCGGCCTGGAACAGACCGAGTTTGGTACCAAGATAGATCAGTGTGGCGACCACGCTTGGACCGATACAAACGATCAGGACGGCAATCAGAGGAACTTGCGTCCAGGCGAGCGACTGACCGTTTGCCGAGACCGCGCTTCGTCCTTTGATGTATGCGAACAATATTGCCAGCAGCAGCAGGATGACGGTTGCATATTTAGCTGTATCGGACATCACAAGCATTGCGTCACACTTGATTTAAGAGACTTGGTTTAAGGCGCTTGGTTCAAGCTGGATCGCACGTTGAAAGGTACATGGGCGTGGCGCCAATCCGCATGATGCGCGCGTTCGAAGCCCCATGGATACGGTTGTGACCTGACGCCATTGGTCGTTGCGGCACCGAACGGGGTTCAAGGAGCAATCTTCAATGTGAAGCTGGTACTGGCAGGTCGGCCGTCGCTGTCCTTCAAATCCACGCGCAGCATGTAGTCGCCCGGCGGCAATTCGGCGTCGGGCATGTCGATGCCGCTCGGCTGCACGTATTTCGTCACGCGCGAGGTCAGGTCCACATTCGGCGTCCTTAAGTAGGTCATCTTGACGGAGTTGGCGTCGATCTTGGCGTCGCCGTAGGATTCGAACTTGAGCTGAAGCCGGATCGGCGACTTCGTCGCATCGCTCGGCCCGGTATAAAGGATCTTCGGCCCGCGCATGATGCCGCGCCGCTCCGTCGCCACCGCGCCCTTGGGCGGCGGCAGCTTCGCCTCCTCTGCGGTGATGAGTTGGCCGGCATGGCTCTGCAATGGCGTGGCCAGCAGCATGGTGGCGGCTAGAAAGACACTCTGCACGACAACGGCGCTCTGCACATATTTCATCACGTTCTTCCTCTTGGTCCTCTTATGTTTGTTTTTGCGCTGACGGGTCAGCGGACACCGCCGTCGCCGATAATGGTGTACGGTGCCCAGAACAGCGGATGCGCATAGGCGAATTCGGTCTTGCCCTCGGCATTGAGATAACCCGGACCATCCACCAGCGCCATCATTGCCTGCCGCAGCGCCTCGCTGCGCGGCAGCTTGGCATCCGCCGCCTGTCGCTTGAACAGGTCGGTCACCAGTTCGCGGGCGGACTGCGAATGCACCGACCAGTTCGTCACCAGCAGCGCGCGGGTGCCGGCATAGAAGAACGCGCGGCCGAGGCCCGAGGCTGCTTCCGCGCCCGCGCCTGCGCCTGTGCCGGTGTTGCACGCCGAGAGAATGACCCAGTCGGCATCGAGCTTGAGGCCGAGGATCTCCTCCATGGTCAGGAGGCCGTCGCCTTCTTCACCGGTCACCTTGGGCGATGACAACGCCAGCGCGGGCTGCGTCAGGCCATTGAGTTCGCCGGGCACCAGGCCGTGGGTGGCGAAGGCCAGAACCTTGAAGCCGGACAGGTTCATGGTCTTCACCGCGCTTTCCGTGGCGTCCTTGCCGAGATGCAGCACCTGCGACGGGTCCGCTTGCAAGGCCAATGCAATCGACTTCAGCTCTTCCGAAGTGTCGGGCAGCCGCGGCAACAACGCGATCTCGGCGCTGTCCACGCCCTCCAGCTTCGGACTGCTGCGGCGTTTGAGCGGCACGCCACGCATAGTGTTGGTGTCGGTGCTGGCGACGCGCACTTTGGCGGCTTCGTCCTGAGCCTCCGCCTGCTGATCGGTTGAGAAGTACGGATCGCCGAACGCCACCAGTTCGCCGCGGCCGGGCTTGCCGGGCGGCAGTTGCCGCAGCGTGCGCAGCGCCGCGGCTGAGGGCACCGTGGTGACCGCGTGGGTGCGCGCCAGCCACGGCACATTGCGGTAACTTGCGAACAACGGATCGTCGTCCTGCTTCACGGTTGCGGGCGCAGTCGGCAGCAGCGACAGCGGCAACAGGCCGAGCGCGCCGTTGGTGACAACGACGAGATTCTTCGCGTCCTTCCAGCCGCTTTCCACCGGCTGCAGCAGCAGTGCATAAAGCTCATGGGCGAGTGCGAGATCGAACGGCGGAATGTCCGAGATCATCGCGGCCTGCGGCTCCAGCGCCTCGCGCAGCTTGCGCACCTTGCTCTCAATCTCGCCGCTGGTCGCCTTGATCCGCGCGAACGCAACGTTGCCGCTCTTCGGCACGGCCCATACGAAGCTGCCGCTCTGCCCGAAATAGAACGAGAGCATCGCCTCCCCGTCTGCGAGCAGCGCGCGGATCTCGGCGACCGACGGCGGCTTGGGCGAAACCAATTCCGCATAGGCCGGAAACTTCTGGTTGATCTCGGCCCGCGCCTTGTTGCGCTCGGTCCGCAGCGTATTGATCGAGGCATTGATCGCCTGCACGCCCTTGTCGTCGCGCTCGCCGGACGGCAGCGAGAGCACATTGTTCAATGTGCCGAGCTGGGCGTTGACCTGCTTGACGAGGTCCTGCTCCTTGCGCACGAGGTCGGCGAGCTTGGGGTCCTTCGCGGCGGCGCGGGCGCTCGATGCCGCCAGCGCCTGCTGCACCGAATGTCCGCGCACGGCGTCCGCCAATGCAAAGGTCTCCTCGCCCACCTCACCCGCAGGCGCGCCGTCCCGCGTCAACAGCAGGAAGTAGCTCTCCACCGTGTTCTGCAGGCGCAGCGTGCGCGCCGCCACCACCGTGGTGTTTTCGTCGTCGGCGTTTTCGCGCGCGCCCGTCAGCATGATCGGCATCGCGGCCTTGAATTCGCGCGCCGCATCCGCATCGCGGCCCGCTCGCATCAGGCCGGCGGCCAGCGCACCGCGGGCGGAGGCCGTGTCGAAATGGTTCTCGCCGACCCGCGCCGACAGGTTCTTCACCAGCTTCTCGGCGGCGGCGACACCGGCTTCGACCTGCCCCGATGCGTACAGCGAGAGAATGCGCGCCGGATTGAGTTCATAGACCTGGCGACGTGTCGGGTCCCATTTCGCGATGGCCTGGTCAATGCGGTCGAACAAGCGTGCTGCTTCCGCGGTCTTGCGCTGCAGGTTCAGCACGCCCGCAAGCTGAGCCAGCGTGTCAACGTTGGACTGCGCGTCCGGTGCGATGCCCATCGTCTCGTTGATTTCGAGCGCCACGCGCATCAACTTTTCGGCGTCCGGGTAGCGGCCTTGCTCCACGAGGATCGCGGCGAGGCCGGAAATATAACGCGGCGTTTGCTGGTGATACTTGCCATTGTCCTTGAGGCGCGAGAGCAGTGCCCGCCGCGCATCGGCCTCGGCTTCGGCGAGCCGTCCCTGCTTTGCCTTCATCCGCGCCTGCTTCAGCACGGTGAAATCGACGCCCTGCAACAGCACGGATTCGGAAGGGGCATTTTCTGAATCGAGCAGGTCCTTCATGGCGGCGCGGCGGCGCTGTTCGGTGAGCCTGTATGCGGTTTCGGCTTCAGCGAACTGTCCGCGCGCTTCAGCCAGAAAAGCACGGCCGAATTCGATCTCGGATTCCCAGCTCTGCCCGCGCTTGGCGTAGGCGGCGCGCCAGGCGGGGTGGCCACTGGTGCGCGCCTCCTGGATCGCGACAGCGTTCTTCCGCACATAGGCATCGGCCTGGGCGAGATCGCCCATCTGGATCAAGAGACCCGCGATCTGCCGGTTGGCGCCGAACAGATAGCCCTTCGCGCCCGGCTGTCCGGCCACCTCCCGCAACTGGCGCTGAGAAAGTTCGAGCGCCTTCTTGGGGTCGCCCGCCGCGAGGTAATTCAACCCCGCAAGCACGATGATACGGCCTTTGAAGGCCGGCGAGATCGCACCCTGGCCCACCTCGAGCGCCTTGTTGGAATCGGCGATGGCTTCCGCCAGCCGCCCGAGTTCGCTGCGCGCGTTGCTGCGGTCATAATAGAACTGCGCGAGCTCTGCCCGCGATTCCTTGCCGCTGGGCTGCTCGTCGGCGTCGGCTTTCTTTTCTTCGATCTTCTTCAGGTCCGGCTTTTCGCTATCGAGAATGGCGGTGATGTCGGAAATCGTCCGCGGCGGCGCGACGAAGCCCGCAGGCAACGCCACGCCCGGCGCCAGTTTCGGCGCGGCCTCGGTGGGAACGGCAACCGCGACATTGGCGCGGCGGTTGGCGGCCTGCAGCTTCGCCATCACGCAGGCCCTCACCTTCGGCGTGGCCTGGGCGCGGCAGGCTTCTAAGCTGCCGCCGCCGCCGCGCATGCAGCCCATCACGATGGGCTTCCCGACGCTCATGCGGCATTGTTCGATGGCCGCTTCCTTGGAGAGTTCGGCCAAGGCGGGCTGCGCGGCCAAAACAGCGACCATCAGGGCGGCGAGCGCGCCAAATAACGAAGGAAGCAGTGGGCTGTTCAAGGAGAAAACGCGACGCCATCTTGCGGGAAAGGACAATCCGTCCAGAGGCATAATCTCCCCCCAATGAAAATTGACATGTCGAAAAAAGCGATAATACCGGCAGACTTCGCACGATAACAAGACCCATCTGGGTCTTGTCCTCGTTGTCATCGTCCCGCGAAAGCATGAGCGAGAGCCATTCGTGACAACAACAGCCGTTTCGTGAAAACAAGCCCGCCATGAGAAAGCGTTGCCGTAAGAGCCGCCCAATGAGTTTCCTGCCATGAGAGCCGCCCCCAAGAGAACCATCCAATGAGAGCCCGAACCACCGCGATCGTCTGCTTGATGATCGGCTGCCTCGCCGCCAACTTCGGCACCACAGCGCTGGCGGACGACCGCACCCCGGACGCCGCCAAGCCAGATACTGTGAAGCCGGATGTCCTCTGGCCCACAGCGGCGATCATGCGTGGGGCGACAGTCGCGCCCGACCTGACGTTTCCGGACAAAGCCCAGACGGGTGCCGCGGGTCTTGAGCGGCGCATGACGCTGATGAAGCCCGAAGGCGACGGCCCCTTCCCCGCCATCGTCATGGTGCACCAGTGCGCGGGACTTAATGGCGCGGTGATGGCCAATGCGCGGGAAGCCGTGGCGCAGAACTACGTGGTGCTGATGATCGACAGCCTCACGCCGCGCGGCGTGACAACCGTATGCTACGGCCCGAAAAATGGCGTGAACTTCTTCCGCGGCGTGCGCGATGCGCTGCAGGCGGCGGAGCATTTGCGCAACCAACCTTACGTCGACAAGGCGCGCATTGCGCTGGTGGGATTTTCGTGGGGCGCGATGGTCGGCCTGATGACGGCGAGCCAACACTACGCGTCCGCAGCGCTGGTGAACGCGACGCCGTTTGCGGCCGTGGTGAGTTTCTATCCCGGCTGTTTCAAAATCACCCCGCCGAACGGCAGGCCGCCTTTTGAGACCCTCAATCCCGACATTAAGCGCCCGCTGCTGGTGCTGATGGGCGAGGATGACACCGAGACGCCGTCTGGCGAATGCGTGAGCAAGCTGGAGGCCGCCAAGCGCGCGGGCGCAACCGTGGAATGGCACGTCTATCCGAAGACGACGCATTGCTGGGATTGCCGCGGTCTCGACGGGCGATCCAAGACCGACGTGCGCGGCCATCATGTCGAATACCGCTTCTCGCCTGAGGCCACGAAAGACGGGCGACAGCGGATGTTCGAATTTCTTAAGCGCACGATGGCGAAGGGGTGATGCCCGCGCCTGAGATGCGCGGACATGGAGGGAGGCCGGGCCACACAAGAATGCAGGATGCGGCAAAATAGCGTCTCAAGTAGAGGAACCAACCCGTTCCTGCCGCTTCATACCAGACCTCGCACAACTCATCGGATGGGTGGACATGTCATATTCCGAAAGCAACGGGAGCCATCCGTTTTCCTCGGCCCTGACGCGGCTTGGCGCCTTGAGCGCGAGCCCCGTCGCGTTTCTGATTGTCGTCGTTTACGCCGCACTGTGGCTCATCTTTGAGCCTGAGACGCTTGACTGGCATGCCTTCGCGACGCTTGCGACATGGATGATGACGCTGTTCATCCAACGATCAGAACACCGCGACACCCAGGCTGTTCACGCCAAGCTCGATGAACTCTTACGCTCGGATAAGCGCGCCCGATCAGGGCTCGCCAAGATCGATAAGCAAGAACCGGAAGACATCGAAGAACAACGCGATCGAGCCAACGATTGAACTTCAACAGCTGGAAAACGCCGCCCATCCGGCGGCGGTCAAGCTTATCATGGCGACCAGGGACGAGCCACGACGCGGTGCGGCGTGAACCAACGACGCCGTTCGCCGTTTTCAATCGGGATGTTTGACAATAAGCTCATGCGCTATATCGGCCACACCACCGCCATCTGATCGCGTAAATATAAAGACTCCGGAGGAAATGAATGTTCGCAGTGCTGTTCGAGGTTCACCCCAAACAGGGCCAGACGGACACCTATTTGGGCTACGCCAAGATGCTGCGGCCGGAGGTGGAGAAGATCGACGGCTTCATCGACAATGTGCGCTACCGAAGTCTGACGCGCGACGGCTGGCTGTTGGCGATGTCCGGCTGGCGCGATGAGAAAGCCATGGTGCGCTGGCGTGTGCATGCGCGCCACCATGCAGTGCAGGACAAGGGCCGTACCGATGTGTTCAGCGATTATCACCTGCGCATCGGCGAGATCACCGACGACACGCGCCCGCCTCAGGGCCACAGCGTGCAGGAGCAACGTCTCGACGAAACGCAAGTGGGCGACGCCACCACGGTGACGCTAATCGATGTTGCGCGCCCTCCCGAATGGGTGAAGGCCACGAACGCACCCGAGATCGCAACCGCGCTCGGGCTCGAACTCGGCGCCGAAGGTCTCGTCGCATGGGATGTGTTCGAAGCGGTGCTGACGCCGGGCGATGTCATTCTTTTGCTGTCATGGCGAACGAAAGAGCATGCGGACGCGTTTGAAAAGCGCGTGGCGCTGCCGGAGGGTGCGCGGCGGCGGCGCGTGCGCATCGTGCGCGACTACGGCCAGTTCGACCGACGCGAGGCGCCGCAATATTACCCTGACGTGGCGAGGGAGAAGCCGATGACAGACAACACGAAGCAAACCGTGACCGAGCCGATGTACTGCTATCTCTACTCGCTCGAGGACCAGCGCCGCGTCAGCGATGTGTTCGCCGATGAAGACAAGCTGTGGGTTTATGCCAAGACCCACGGCTATTGCGGTGAAGAGATCGACCGCGAGGACGCCGACCCGCGCTGCGTGCTGAACCCAGGCATCGAGATCCACGAAAGCACCGCCAACGGAGAACGCGTCGGCATGAATGCGAGGACTGAGCGGGTGTGAAAGTTTCGCACGCGTCTTCGGTTTCGCCTGTCGCAATGATCGCAACGTTCGAGGCGCGCGCGTCAATCAATCAAGAATCGCCTCAGAAAGATTCTGCGCATCCAATCGTCGTTCCGAAAGGGTTTGCTTTCACGCATTGTCCGCAAAGGTTCTGAACGCTGGAATGCTCCGGTCGTGGACACCACCCAGCCCGGAAGATAAGGCAAAGGAGTCAACTCGATCGTTGTGGCGCCATCGTTGGCGATTTGACCGATCGCCCTCCCCAAACCGTCCGCCTCGGAGTTGTCGAACAGGACGACGCGATCAAACAGTCGAACGCTTTGTCGCAAACCATCGATCGCGCGGGAATATCGCGCAACGATCTTGTCTTCCGGCACATCGTGGCCGCCCAAGTCATGCCGGTTTCTCACCCGCCCGACGTTAATTTGAGGATCATCGGTGCAAACGAAATAAAGATGCACGGTGTATCCGAGCGTCTTCAGCGCATCCAAAAATTCAATGTTCGATGGATGAGAAAAAACAGTCTCGAAACCAAAGGTCTGCAAGGCCTGCGCGTAGTCCACCCGCTTGCTGCGCGCGAGCTTGAACGCCTCCCTGGAAATTTCATCGGGGGAAAGGTGAGGATTCGATTTGCCAAATTCCGACGCGACGACGTCGGGATCGATCCAGTTCTCGAGCTCATGCAATTGTCGAAGACCCTTTGTAAGGGTCGATTTTCCGCTGCCGTTGGGGCCTGCCAGGCATAGGCAAAAAGGTGCTGCATCCTCCGACAAAAGGAAGCTCGTTATGCGACGTTGCGGCCTTTATACTTCTTCTGATGATAGCTTGCATCGTCGTCCGGATGCACCGACAACTTGCCGTCCTTGTCGAACCCGACCTTTGGAAGGTCGTGCTTGGCCGCCTCTTCCTTTGCTGCGGCGGTCGCAGAACGGAAAAGCTTATCTAGCTCGCTCAATGAGAGATCTTTGACGGCCTTCATATCGTCACCACATCAAGCCCAGCTGGAAGATTCAAGATCTACTTGGTCGCCCGCACGAGCATTTATCGGGTCACGCCCAATAACGCTATGTTGGCACGTTCGTTCCAAAAATCAAGTGACATTTCAGTAGGTTAACAAAATCTGGAACCTGGATTCTCCCATGATTTCAAGGGGAAGTCCCCCGCCATGAGACAGGTTTCCGGATAGCATGCCAGGCACGTCGCACGCCCTCGAAAGCCGCGACCGCGCCGCGCGTCAACGCAGGCGACGAGATTCACGAAGGCACCGCGTGCGGTAAACGCGTGGGCGGCGCCATCCCGCTAGGCGGTTACAACAAGCCTGCCCTCTTGCCGCTGTTGCCCGGCTTGATCTTGATCTCCACGTCAGATCCGAGCGCGCGAACGAAGCAGAGCAGCCGTTCGAGCGAAAAGCCCTCAAACCTTCCGCGCAGCAATTTTGAAACATCGGGTTGCTTCAGCCCATGCGGGTGGCGACCTGCTCGTGCGTGAGATCAAGCTTCGCGATCATCGCGCTGATGGCAGTACGAGCCGCAACACAACCCTGCGCCTTGCCGCATCGCAAACACCGGTACGCGATGACCTTTGAAGGGCGGCCATAGCCCAAAGGGCAACGAGCCATCACCGCAACTGGCGATTGCGCGAATGCACGCGCAGTGATTAGATCGTCCGCACATCATTTTCAGTCGCTGCTTTTTCAGACGTTGTTTTCAGTCCTTGTTTTCCGGGCGCCGCTTTTGATGCGCGCTCGTACACCCAAGCATCCGTACAGCGGGCATCCCTCATCGGGACGCTCAAAGATCGACCAGTTCGCATATTGACCGGTTCGCGATGCACCGCGCGCGCCGCCGAATTTCATCACGCAAGCATCAAGGGGGCTCACCATGGCGAAGAAATCCGGAACGTCCGGAGGACGAAAGTCAGGAGGCGGAAAGACTGGAGGAAAGACAGGCAGTAAAAAGACCCCTGCTAAAGGCGGAAACAAGTCACCGAGCCACAGGGCAGATGACATCACGGGGGAAACGCCCCCCGTTCCGGCGGATGCGCGCGCGCCGGGCGACCATGCACTGAACAACATCCAGATCGGCAATCGCCGCTTCTTCGCGCATCCGACAATGCTTGCCACCGCGCGCGGCAAGAAGAAGCTGGATATCCTGCCCGACATGCCGGACATCCGCGACCGGCCGTACATCCCTCAGCTACGCCCGCTCCGGGCCGGCATCTATCCGAGCATCGCCTTTCCCGTGCGCGATCAGGGGCAGGATTCGAGCTGCACCGGATATTCGCTCGCGCATGTGATCGATTTTCTCCGCCACAGGACCATCAATGCCCAGGCGCCGCAGCGCGCCAGCGCACGCATGCTCTACGAGATGGCAAAGAAGAACGACGAGTGGGCCGGAAGCAACTACGAAGGCTCCAGCCTGCGCGGCGCGATCAAGGGATTTTTCCGCAACGGCGTCTGCACTGAGGCGACCGCGCCGGACAAGCCGAACGGCGCGCCATGGACGCTGACCTATGAGATGGCCAAGGAGGCACGCGAAACGCGCCTAGGCGCCTATTTCAGGCTGCAGCCGGACCTGACCGATTACCACGTCGCGCTGAACGATGTCGGCGTGATCTATGCGTCGGCCGAGGTTCACAGCAATTGGGACAATCCGAAGGGCGGCATCATCGTGCCGGATGGCAAACCTGCAGGCGGGCACGCCTTCGCCATCGTCGGCTACGACCAGACCGGATTCTACGTGCTCAACTCATGGGGATCGGGCTGGGGCGACACCGGGATCGCGCACTGGAGCTATACCGACTGGGCCAACAGCATCATGGATGTGTGGGTGCTGCAGCTCGGCGTGCGCGCACCGACCGCGTTCGGCGCCGCGCCGCGCATCAGCCTGTCCAGCGCAACGCAGACGAGCTTCGGCCATGAAGCCGCCCGCGCCGACATCATCGGACACTTCATCAACATCGACGACGGGCTGCTGGTCACCGACGGCAAATACGGCTCCCCCACCCCGGACGAAATGCTGGAGACGGTGAACCGGCTGACAGCGCCGGACTCCAACAGCAAGAAAGGCTACGATCATCTCGTGATCTATGCCCATGGCGGGCTCAACACGCTTGGCAACGAGGCCAACAGGATCGCCGCCTGGAAGCGTGCGGACATCTGGGGCCGCAACACCATCTACAATTTCCACCTGATGTGGGGCTCCGGCTTCGTCGACGAAGTGTTCGGCCGGTTTTCCGAAACGCCTGCGGGCCGCGTCGGCGGCATTGGCAACTGGGATTTCCTGTTCGAGGCGGGGCTGGGCAAGGAAGCGGGCACCCGTGCCTGGCGCAACATGAAGCAGGATGCGCGTGCGGCATTTCAGGACGTTCAGGATTACGACGGCGGCTATAAGGGACTAAAGCCGCTGCTCGATGGCCTCGACAAGGCGAAGCGGCGGCCGAAGCTTCATCTCGTGGGGCACAGCGCGGGCGCGATCGTGCTCGGCAATTTGCTCTCGGCGTTCGACCGCTTCAAGCTGAAGAACATCGATATCGAAAGCATTCACCTGATGGCGCCGGCCTGCACGGTGGACTTCTTCAAAACGAACTACGAGCCGTTCGTGAAAAACCTGGAAGACAAGATCTATCTCTATAACCTGATCGACGCGCGCGAACTCGACGACACGGTGTCGGCGGATATTCCGCTGGTGCCGCAGTACAGCCACTCCCTGCTCTATCTGGTGTCCCGCGCGTTCGAGACCACGCCGAACATGCCGATCGCGGGAATGGAGACCTTCAAGAGCAAGATGCCGAAGCTTGCGAAGCTCCTCACCGATTATTCCCCCAACGGCCGCACCGGATCGGTCTCCCATGGCGGCTTCGACAACGACGTGAAGACAATCTCCACCATCATGGAGCGCATCCTCGGCAAGGCTCCGAAATTTCCACCGCGCAGCGACGAACTGACAGGATACTGACGGCGCAACGGCCGGGCGAGACGGGTGATGGCGCTCCTGTCTCGACCGGCAAGCCATCGTGGAGCTCGCGCCGCTTTCACTTCAACGCTTTTTAGACCACCGCCGCCGCGATCAGCACCACCGTGATGATGGATGAAAGAGCCAGCGGCGCGATGAAGAAATAAGTCCAGCTCAGATACGTCGAGACCGCGAAGGCCAGCACCAGCCCCCAGGCGAGCGGGCGCGCGAGCTTCGCCAGCTCCGGATTGCCCAGTTGCCAGGCGAGCAGCGCCGCCAGCAGCAGAAACACAGTCACGAACAGGCCGAAGCCGGTGTAGAAATCCCAATAGCTGCGGGTGAAGCCCTGGACGTCGAACGTCAGCGACCGCATGGACGACACCAGCGTCTCCGCCTTCCACGCCGGGTTGACCTTCCGGAAACCGAACTGATGGCCGGCCGCGAACAGCACGATCAAGACGGACGCCACCCTGTATAACAACGACGCGCTCATGTTTTCCCCGCGATGATGTTGCGATGATCCTCGAAAGGGACAAAGCGCAAACAGCGAGGGACTGGCAAGGATCGCGTAAGTGCAGCCTGATCACAACTTGCGGAGGCCGCGCGGCTTCAGCACCTTCTTGAGCGCGTTCGGCAAGTCAGCGATGGCGGTGACGATGGCCCCACCGCTGGCGCGAATGAAATATTCCACCTGCAGGTTGACGACGGAGCCTTCGTTCTCGGCCGCGATGCGGAAGTCGCCGCGATAGCCGATGATGCGTTTGCCGCGCGCGAAGCCATAGCCGATCTCGGAAGCGGTGCCGCTATCCACGTCGACGCCGTCGAGCACGGCGACGATCACGTCGGCCTTGTCGATCAGCTTCTGGTTCGCAAGCCCGATCCTAGGATTGAGCTTCGCCCACGCTGCGCGCCGCGCCTCGCCATAGGGCATCGCCAAGACCTTGGCGATCGTCTTCGGCTCGAACGCCCACGGGTCGAGCACGTCGTGCCCTTCGCGCGCGAGCAGCTTCACCATCTCGAGATGAAACGCCCGCCCGGCTTCGGAAAAGCCGAGGGGACCAGCCAGATAGATTTTCATGGAAGGTTACCTGCGCACGTGACGACCAAGCGGGATGACGTCCACGCGAGACCGCTGTGAGGCGATATCGCGATGACGGATGCACAGATTAGCTGACGCGCTGGCCAAGGCAAAGACAAAGGCCGAGCGCTTGCAAAACATGAGGCCACGCCGCTCGCTGCTCACGCATCAACGTCAGTATTGCGGACCATAATAACGGGCCCGCGGCGTGCGGCCGTAGCGCGCATAAGCGCCGCGAAGCGCGTAGTTCGGCTGACAGTAATAGCCGGTGCCGGATGCGCTCGCCTGGCACTGCCGATAGGTTGAGTACATGCAGTTGCCCGGCCCGGGGCCCGTCTTCAGGCAATAGGGATAGTTCTGGGCCTGCGCCGCGCCGGCGTCGAGAACGGATGCGGCTGCCACAACTGCGGCGGCTAAAGGTAAGCTACGCATGACAATCTCCCGCGTGATGCGGACTCAAAGCATGATCCGGAAAAGCGTGCAGCGGTTTTCCGAAAAGATCATGCTCAGACACCGTCCGCTGTCGGGATTATAGGCGCGCGCCTTGGTTCCGAGAATATCCGTCAAAAGAGGTCTGGCGGACGCATCGCGCGGCCTGAGGACGATGACGCGTATCGTCTGCCGCTTCACGGATCACGTCAGTATTGCGGACCGTAACCGTAGCCGCGGCCGCCACGCGGCGCAGGGGTGGCGCCCGGCCCGTAGCCATACCCCGCTCCCGTACGGTTCTCCGGCAGCCAGTAATTCGGCTGGCAGTATTTGCCGGTGCCGGATGCGGTCGCCAGGCACTGGTCATAGGTGTCGTATTTGCAGTCTCCCGGCCCGGGGCCGCTGACCAGGCAAAATGGATAATCCCGGGCCTGCGCCGCGCCGGCGTTGAGCGCCGAGGCCGCGGCGACAGTGGCAAAAGCTAAAAGTATGGTTCGCATGGCAATCTCCCGAGTAAGGCGGACGAAAAGCATGATCCGGAAAAGTGTGCAGCGGCTTTGCGAAAAGATCATGCTCAAACAAGCATAATCCGGAAAAGGGTGGCGCGGTTTTCCGAAGAGATCATGCCCGAACAACATCCGTCGTTGGGATATAGGCACGGTCTGGATTCAAAGAAGATCGGCTGACGTGTCGCGCAAATCGCGGACGAGGACGCGCATCGTTTGCTGCTCCCCTATCACGTCAGTATTGCGGACCGTAACCGTAAGCGCGGCTGGCCCGCGGCGCGCGGGCATAACCCGGCCCGTAACCCTGCTCGCCATAAGATTGGTGAAGCGCGAAGTTCGGCTGGCAATAATATCCGGTGCCGGATGCGGTGGCCTCGCACTGCGCGTAGCTGGTGTATTTGCAGTCGCCCGGCCCGGGGCCGGTCAGCAAGCAGTATGGATAGTCCCGGGCCTGCGCACCTCTGACGTTGAACATTGAAAACAATACGCTGGCCGCCAAAGCCGCAAGCATGAAAAGAACCGTTCGCATCACGACCTCCAGAGGCAATCAGACTTCGAATCTGTCGTCTGGATATATGTGGGAGGTGTTCCCGAAGGAAGCCCAAACAAGAGGTCGTGATGGGGGGCGGGCTGACTAGGGCTCCCTTTCGAGAAGCCCAGGGGGTTAGACACGTACCCCTTCACCACGGGCTCAGCGCCTTGCGATCATCCCACTCGATTCGGACAATATCGAGAACCTTGCCTTGCCGGCAGAACTCATCGGCGGTCGCCTTTGCTTCCTCCCACTCGCGAAAGATCCGAGAACTCAGGCGCCGCTCTCCAACCAGCGACGAGTTCGGGTGAGGCTCAAAAATGATTACAAAGCCCTCGCTAATCTCGTGCTGCCTCCCGTTCTGTGTCGTAGAAGAAACCAGACTACGCCACGATCCCTTGCCTCTCCCTCCGGCAGAGAACAGACGTCTTTCAATTTTTTCCACGTTGCGCTGACTCGAACTTCCATAGGCCAGTTTCGCGAGCTCTCCGACAAGGTTGCAGAACTCAGCATAAACTTTCTCGTCATTCTTCTTAGCAACAGTGATCGCTTGATCCAGTCGCACGACAGATCGCCGCGTCAGTATGTTTATCGATCTTGATGTCCATTGGTCCATTATCACCCCGCGCGCGGAACCCGATGCAGGCAGAAAGAAAATTAGCTTTGTATAATATGCAGGCCCGCATCCTGGCATTTTTCCCGAAACAGAAAGTTCAAAGAACCGTCGGTAAGCCTCCTCAGGCTCGATGTTGCCTTTGCGAAGATCTTCTGCGACCGGAAGCCAACAATCACGGTGATCGAGAAAAGATTTCGCGTGACGTCTATGCATGTCTCCCCAGATCAAAATTGCAACGCAAAGATCGAACGTGCTGACATTAAAAACATCACGCAGCTTTTTGAGATCGGATCGATCGAGTTTCTTGCTTACGAAATCATCGTCATACGAATTTGGGGGAGAGCAGAAGAGAGCAGAAAGAGAAGAAACGAAAGAAGAGCAGAAGCACTTATAGCCCGGCGTTTTTTCCCAGCTCTTGATTGAAGCCCCCTTCCATCCACCAGAATCTTCGATAAGTTCAAATCTTTTAAGAAAAATAGGATCAAACGCCATATCCTCACTCCAAGAGCTAGTTAGCCACGCGTCGCTACTGACTAACTCGTCGCCCACACCTTCAACTGATTCTCATACTAATCTTTAGGGAAACCCGATTGTCGACTATCACATTGAAGGATGTCGTGAGATCACTTGACGATCTCATGGGCGTAAAGGCCGTATTTGGTCGATCAAGCGAAGCAGTTATGTGCTTTGGTTCTCGCGGCGATGCAGCACGAAAAGACAAAGGGCACTTCTCTCAAGCTCGAAGAACCGCCGAACAATCCCTTAAACACCCATACTTCATCACCATTGGTGGAGGACACGACGTTCCTGATCCGCTGCGCGGTCGCGCGCTCGAGCTAGTCAGAGCAACCGGTGTGTACGGCGAAACTTCAGCATTTGTTCAAAGTGAGGAAGTGAGAGCTAGACTCGCCAGATGGCCGGTAGCAATTGTCATAAGCGAGATCTACTCGATCAAGGGGGCGCCCCATTTAGTGGGCGAACTTGGCCTTCCGGATATGCGGATTCTCGAAAATGCATTCGATTCGGTAATGCGAAACGAAAGCCGAATTCGGCACTTGTGGGATGCTCTCAAGGACTGGCCGATCGAGCGGCGATGGGAAGTAACACCACCGCCCGGGTTCAGAGACCCAGGAAAAGTTCAGAGATCGGGGTCTATGTATCCCAAGCTGAGCAGCAAATCAGCCGAGGGCAAACGCGTATGGAAGCTTTCGCAAGAAGCTGAGCGGGCCCCCGAGCTAAAGAGAGAAGCAAAAGAACTGAATCGCGCGAGGAATGGCGGCGTGATTATTTGTGAAGCTTGTCAATTTTCCGATCCGCTAGGCTCAATGTTCGACGCACATCATCTTCAGCCACTTGCCGCCGGCATTAGAGAAAGTCGAGTTGATGACCTCGTAGTACTCTGCCCGACCTGTCATCGTTGGGCACATGCAAAGGCAAAGGACAAGCTGTCACCAATCCCAATAAAGGACGTCGCCGATGCGATGGCAAGACTATATCGTTGAACGCCAGAAGCGCTGACACTCGATACTGCATTACGCCGATGAGAGATCCGCACATATACTTCATTACTTCGTAGCCATAGTAGAAAACATACTTATCTAATGCGACGTGGGGCAAAATGGGAAAAGAGAACGACGAACAATTCGTTGAGGCGATCACGACTGAGGACGAGCTTGGCTCCGTAATCCGGTCACACATATACATCGAGCATGAATTATCTGAATTCATCCGAGCATCATGCCCAAATTCTGATGCTTTGAAAGGCTTTGAATATTCAGAAAAAATACGAATTGCCATCGCGCTTGGTCTTCACCCGAAATGGAAACCGGCTCTAGAGCTGATGGGCAATATCCGAAATCGCTTCGCTCACCGGCTGGACTACCAAATCACGCCGCAGGACGCAGCTGCGTTTTCGAAGTCGTTTACTGACTTTGCGCAAGCGGACATTGTGGCCGGCTATCAAGATATGAGGAAGACAAGTGCGAGCCCCTTCCCAAAGGACTTTGGCGCCAACGCACCTCGTATACGTGTAATGCACTGCATGATCTATTTGAGAGCTGGCCTTATCATCGAAACCGGCTCTGTTTCCAAAGACAGGCAAATTCACGCCAGATCAGAAACGGAAGGCGCATAGCTAATGTCGGCGCAATCTCTCAAGCATCTCGTTCAGACAGATCAGTTAGAAAAATACCCGCATCAGAAGGTTCATCGAGTCGCAAGAGGAAATAGTCGATCTGCTCCTCTCCACTTTCCTCGATGACAATTTTCTCAATGATATTGAGCGTAGCTTGATAAGTCTTAGGCAATTTAACGGGATTCTGCGCCGTGATTGCTTTATCAAAAGTGCCTTTAATAACTCTATCCTTCAGTTGCATTTTGAAAGTGCGCTCTGACGTGACAACGTCCAACAATTCACCGACCACAACCACAGTTTCTTTTGCACTTAAGGCTTTTATCGTTGCAGCTTTGGCCGCAATCTCAGCGGCCTGAACTCGCACCTCTTTTTTCACCACGTCATCACGACGCCAGATTATATCTGCCCCGAATCCAGCTTTGACGTTCTCTTCCGCCCATTGATGGACGAGGCGGATTGCAGGCACACCAACCAATTCCGTCAACGCCTCAATTTCTTCCGGCTTCTTTGCACGAATAAGATCGAACGTCTTTTCCATTGCCTCATCCAGCTTTGACTCGAAGAGAAAGCGATCATTGGCAAGCGTCATCATGACGCCGACCGATCCGGGGAAAGAGTACGCAAATCCTAAGGTCGTATCTGCAATTGCTTTCTCGGTATTCTTGGCCGCTTTCTTTTTCGCACCGCGCTCCAACGCGTCGTAGACTGTTGTGAAAATCTTCTGAAACGTCCCCAAAACAGCAGTTAACCCAGCGATGGATGCTGTATTTCCTTCCATTTCGATTCGGTAGCCACACGCATCCAATCCAAGATCATCAGCTGCAGCAAGGAACTGCTCTTCTAACGAAGCTCTTCGATTTTGAATCGTGCGTAATGTGGCAAGGACGGACGGCACATTTGGATAAGAGGCAAGCGTACGCTCGGCGTGAGCGACTGCCGCAGAAGCATCCTGCAAATCTTTTTGTAATTGCGCGAGAGTACTCATGGGGCCGTACCATCCAAAGAAATGACAACAATGCCCTTGGGGTCCTCTGCTCGATTAAAACCCCATTTTACATGCCAATACGAATACCACCAATGGCCCTCCTTATGCAGCGGGTGGGTAGGCGGGTACTCAAAGAGCGTATAACTGTCGCATTTAAGCGTCGATTTCTGGTTAACAATGACCCAGTCAAGCGCCTCGCGTTGCTCAACCGTTCCGAAGTCGTACATTTCATTGGCGTCGCAGCGAACGATTACGTCGACGTCATTCGGATCGATCCAGACTTCGGCGGTAAGATTGGCGTTCACGAGGCGTTCAACGAACTGCTTCAAGCCAGCCATTATTGGCGCTCGCGTTGTCGAAATGCCAGCGAATGGAACGACGCAATACTGCTCCACGTCTTCCATCGTAAGATGATGGAACCCAAGCGGAAACATTGAAGGAAAATCCGTCTGCGGGAGCATACCGGGGGTTGTATTGCATGGCCACATTTTCGTCAAATTTACAGAGCCACCGCCCTTTGGACCGAACTTATCCCCCTACCCCCTCAACACCCGTCCCACCGTATTCAACGCCACCCGTAAATTCCCCAGCTCCGCCTCCTCCGGGTAACGCTCCTCGATCGCGACTTTGCGCAGCGCCTTGAGCAGCGCCGCGCCCGGCCCCAGCGTGCGGCCGGCCTCGTGCAGGCGGTCGTGGCATTGGTCGTACTTTGCGCGCAGCCGCTTGCGCCGCCGCTCCTGCTCCTCCGGCTCGATGCTTTCACCGTTTTCTGCCCCATCGCCCTCCCACACATAAAAGCCGGTGGCCACAGCCTCCGTCAGGCTGCCTGATTTCGGCGAGCCGATGCGCAGACCGATCATCCGGCTATAGGCGCGCACCATCGACGCCCACGCGTTGCCCGCCTGCAGCTGCGTCTCGTCGATCAGCCCTTCATGCCGCAGCCGGCCGAGCGGATAGCCCAGCAATTCCGATTTTGGATTGCGCTGCCCGCGCCGGTGCGGCTGATTGAAGATGACGCTGAGATCCAATATCTCGCCGCGCGATTTGCCGGATGCGTCGCGCCGCACATTGGTCTTGCGCTTGCGGCCCGTGCGGCGGTTGATGACGATCTGCACCATTTCAATCTCTTCCGTTTCTTATGATGTTGAGCGGGCGGTAAACCGCGTGTCAGGGACTCTGCGTTTCAGCGCTGTGATTTTTGAACCGTCGCTGTCGCGCGCATTGTTCGGCGATGATGTTCGTTGTGCTTGCGGTGCGCGTTTAGGCGAAACCAGCGGCTCATGCGTTTGCCTTGTTAGCTTGGGCCGCGTTTGCGCGGACCTCGTTGAGAGCCGCCAGCGTGCGCTCGATCTCGGCCACGTCGCGCGCCAGCTCCGCATCCTTCGGCAGTTCGCGTTCGATCTTGCGCGAAGCATACAGAATGGTGGTGTGGTCCAGCCCCCCGAAGCGCATGCCGATTTCCGGCAGCGACTGGATGGTGAGGATCTTGCTCAGATAGATCGCGATATGGCGGCGGCGCACCGTGGCCTTGGAGCGGCGCTTGGCGAACAGCTCCACCCGCGACATGCGGAAATGCGCGATCACCGCGTCCTGAATGTCGCGCACGGTGAGATGCGATCCGGCGATGTGAAGCCAGCTGGCTGGCGACGGCCTTTTAGCAGCGGATGGAGTTGGCGCGGCGTTGCCATCTTGGACCACGGGTGCCGCGCGGCTGGCGTCGGGGGCCGCGGTTTCGCGTCCTACGATTGCCCCTCGGTTTCCTACTCGGGGGAATCCAGCGCCCATCCGGTTGAATTTATCCCCCGACGTGACTACCGGCTTGACAGGCTCGGGAGCCCGGACCGCGTTGTTCTGAATGCGCGCAAGCCGCGCCTTGTGTTGTTCGTGCAGCCGCTGCTGTTCGGTCGTCATTCCTGCCTCCCTCGGTCTTGCCGGGTCCGCCGCGTGCAGTCCGGCATCATGATCGTTGGCTCTTTTTCTTGCCTCATGATTCATGGTGGCGCGGGCAACCGTCCGCGCCGGATGTGTTGACGTTCTGCCGAAAGCCTTCGCAAGCAGAGCGCACACGGATGCGCGCCCGATGACGGGTGGATGTCTCGCACGCCGGCAGGGCATAGACGGCAAGGCCCCGTCCTTCCTGTAATTTGGCCAACGACATGCGATAAACGCCGCCGATCATCAGCCGCGGATAGACATGCTGCTGCGGGAAATTGGCCTTGTTCAGCGGGGTCACGCGATCCCGCGCAGCAAACGCTGTGGCGCCGCGTATCAGAGGTTGTTTGAGATCATGGTCCATGCGGGTAACCATGATAGAAATTTTCCCACCACGCAATAGAATAGTAGAAGATTTTCTATTGGATTTCCACAGAACAATCGTGGAAGATATTCCACATGAGCGACAATGAGTTACGCACCCGCATTCAGAACCGGCTGGTCGAGCTCGGGCGTTCGCCGATCACGGCGGCGGTCGGCGTGGGGCTCGAGCGCACTTACATCCGCGACTTCGTCAACGGGCGGAAGGAATCCATCCGCCTCGACAAGCGCGCGCTGGTGGCGCAGGCGCTGGACTGGAGCGTCGAGCAGCTGATGGACGAAGGCCCGCGCGGCGCCTCGCCGCCGTCGATCGTTGCGGGCAATCTGCTGGTCGGCGCGCGCGACTTCCCGATCTATGCGGCGACCCAGGGCGGCAACGGCCACATGATCATGCACACCGACGTGATGGAATATGCCAAGCGGCCGGTGGTGCTGGAGGGCGTGCCCGAAGGCTACGGCATGCTCATCGTCGGCGACAGCATGGTGCCGGCGTATCGCCCGGGCGACATCGCGCTGATCCATCCGCGCCGCCCGCCCGAGCGCGACACCGACGTGGTGCTCTACGACCAGGACCACCGAACCGGCGAAGCGAAATCGATGATCAAGCGCCTCATAGGCTTCAACGACCGCTCATGGAAGCTCGAGCAATACAACCCCGCGAAGACGTTCTCCGAACACCGCGCCGACTGGCCGATCTGCCATCAGGTGGTGGGGATGTATAAGGGGAGACGGTGAGGATGGGCCCCCTGCTGAGATGAGTTTAAAAGTCTGGGAGATCATGAGATGCGCCAGTACATCGCTCTGATTCATAGGGACGCCGACAGCGAATACGGCGTTTCGTTTCCCGACCTTCCCGGCGTGATCACCGCAGGAGGCACATTGATTGAAGTGCGCGATATGGCAGCCGAAGCCCTCGCCCTGCACCTTGAAGGACTCATTGCGGACGGTGAGGCTGTGCCCGAGCCTTCATCGCTCGAGGAGATCATGTCCGATGCTGAGAACAGGGACAGCGTCGCGGTCTTGATCGCAGCGGCGTAAAGCCTCGATGAGATCGCCGTGTGAAGGGTTGACGTGATGCAAAACGCACTCAAGCTCTTAGGCCTATCGTTGTCCTTATGCGTCGTTGCGGCCCTCTTTTCCCCACAGGCGCACGCGCAGCGCGGCGCACGCGCCACTCCCAAGCAATCGCTGGCAGCCCAGGTCCGGGCGCGAGGTCATGCGTGTGAGACGCCGCTGGTCGCACGGAAAGACAGACTGCGCTCGCGGCGCGACCACGCCGACTGGGTGCTGACCTGCAGCGACGCGCGCTACCGCGTCGTGCTGGTGCCGAACCGAGCGGCCAGGATCACGCCAATCCGCTAAGGACATGACGCGAAAGCGCACGCACCGGCTGGATGCGCGCACTCTGCGCTTGATCGCAGACACTTGGAAACGAGTTGCCTTGACTCTTTTCGACCGCTCAGTTGGCCTTGCGGCGCAGGAAGGCCGGGATATCCAGCACGTCGTCCTCGATCGCATGGGGCACGGACAATTGGCGGTGCGGATCGGGACGGTACGCTTCAAGACCCTGCGGCGCGGCAAGACCTTGTGGAGCGACATGCCGCGTATTGTCCGCAATCGGTCGTGCCGGCCGCCCTTCGGACGCGCGGGCGGCAGGGCGAAGTGGAGGACTCTCGACCTGCGGCAGCGACGCAGTACGCGCGACCTGATCTGCGTTGCTGTCGTTCCGCATCCTGGTCGCGAGTTCGGTAAGTGAGGTTGCACCCGGCTGCATCTGGGCTGCCTGATCGAGATTATCGATGCCGGTTGCCACCACCGAAACGCGGACGATCCCGTCCATGCTGTCATCGAACGACGCGCCGACGATGATGTTGGCATCCGCGTCGGCCTCTTCGCGGATGCGGGTCACGGCTTCGTCGACCTCGTACAGCATCATGTCCTTGCCGCCGGTGATGGAGATGATGAGGCCGCTGGCGCGCTTGATCGACGGATCCTCGATCAACGGATTGGACATCGCGGCCACCGCGGCAGTGAGCACACGCTTCTCGCCGGACGCCTCGCCCCTGCCCATCATGGCCTTACCCTTCTCGCGCATCACGGAGAGGACGTCGGCGAAATCGAGATTGATCAGGCCTTCCTTGACGATGAGGTCGCTGATGCAGGCCACGCCCGAATAAAGCACCTGATCGGCCAGGGCGAACGCATCGGCGAAGGTGGTCTTCTCGTTCGCCACCCGGAACAGGTTCTGGTTCGGGATGATCAGCGCCGTGTCCACCACCTTCAGCAATTCCGCGATGCCGGATTCGGCCAGGCGCATGCGGCGCTGCCCCTCGAAGGTGAACGGCTTGGTGACGACCCCGATGGTGAGAATGCCAAGCTCGCGCGCGGCCTGCGCGATGACGGGCGCGGCGCCGGTGCCGGTCCCGCCGCCCATCCCGGCGGTCACGAACACCATATGGGTGCCGGTCAAATGATCGCGGATCGCATCAATGGTCTCTTCGGCTGCGGCGCGCCCCACGTCAGGCTGCGAGCCGGCGCCAAGACCTTTGGTCACCTTGGCGCCCATGTGGATGATGCTGTCGGCATTCGACATGGTGAGCGCCTGGGCATCGGTATTGGCGACGACGAAGTCGACGCCTTGCAGCCCGGCCGCGATCATATTGTTGACGGCATTGCCGCCGGCGCCGCCGACCCCGAACACGGTGATGCGCGCCTTCATTTCGCGAATATCGCTGAGGTTCGTCATGTTACTACCTACAAGTCGCTGAGATGATGGCAAGGCGTTGGTGCGCGTTTGTCAGCGAGATCAACCAACCGGAACAGCCGGGCAAGCGAACCTCTGATCCACCACACCGGGGCGGCATATGTCAGCGCTTCAACGGACATCGGCTGTTCTCCTCGAACGAACCGGGCGGGAATCGGCTGATGATGACCGGGCGATGACAGGACGCTAGGCCGCGTTGGTTAACGGAGTGTTAAGAGCTAATGAATTATTAACAGCGCCGCTTGTCCATGACGCCACACCGAGCGCCGGGCAATTCCTGCGTCGATTCCGCTGCCCGCCCGGATGACCCAGCCCCTCACTTCGCGACGCGCTCTTCGTCTGTCTTCGACACATGCCAGATCACGAAATGGTAGTGCGGCATCTCGACACCGGGATGGCCCGCATTGAAGTAGATGCTGACATGGTCGGTGCGGCCTGCGAACGCGGGCGCCTCCAGCGTCTTGTGATCGTTCAAATCCGTCATCGGCACCATGTACACGGTCGCCATCAAGCGGTCCTTGCGGTCGAAGCACAGGAACGGCCCCAGCGGCAGCGTGTCGGGCTTCACGAAGAGGACGCCGAGGCCCGGAAAAAACTTCGGAAAATTGACGAGATCGCTGACCCGTTTGAACCCTTTATCCTCGGCGACCTTGCGCAGGTTCTGCGGCTGTGCGCGGCGCACCACGCGCGGCTTGCGTTGCGTCGTGCGAGGCGTGACGACAGCCCTCCTCGCCCGCGGGGCTTCAGCCCTTCTCAGCGGCGGAGGTTCAACTCTCCTGACCGGCGGCGCTTCAACCTGCGGCGGCTGCGGTGGCGGTCCAAACCCGGGAAGGTAAGGTGGTGGCACGCCGAACGACGGAGCGGGCTGGGCCACCGGTTGTTCGACGCCGGCGATCAATCCGAGCAGCAACACAAGCCATGTTGCGACGGTCACGCGGTTGCGCATCGCAGTTCTCCCGAGGTTGCTATCTCTCCTGCTTGCGGTCCTGTTCGCGCCGGCGCAGAAACTCATCGAACGCGCCACGATCCGGCGAAGCACCGGTCGTCGAACGCGGCTGAGACGAGCGGTCTGGCTTGTCGCGGCCCGCCTGCTGCGCGAGCCAGCGCTCGGCGGGCGCGAAGCGTTTCCACCCCGGCAGCGGCTCCGCCAGGTTCAGTTCACGCCACTTCGGGTGATGGGCATCGCCAAGAAGTTCGGAGAAGCGCGAGAAGAACGTCTGCACGAACAACTCCAGCAGCCGATAGCGGTCGCTGCGGCTCGGCCAGTTGTAGGCAAACAGCGCCGACTTGACCGCGATCGTGTCCACGGTCTCGTCGACCCCGAGGATGGTTGGATAGTCCTCGTGACGAAGCGTCGAGGGCTGGTAGTCGCGCCGCATCGCCGCCGTCATGGGGATCGGCAGCAGACGGACGGCATTGAATTGGGCGTAGCGCGCCAGAGCCTCCACCGGCTTTGCGGAGAGCAGCACCGCGGCCGAGATCTGGCCCTTCCGCATGCCGTCCAGTGCGGCATCCAGGCCGAGGTTTGCCGCGTCGAACTTCACGTCGAGCGCGTTCAGCACTTCGAGGCCGAGCACGGCGCCGGCGCTGCCCTCTTCGCCGAGATTGATTGTCTTGCCGGCAAGATCCGCCAGGCTTGTGATCTCGGGGCGCACGATGAGATGGAAGTCCTGCGGCAACATCGGCGCGACATAGACAAGCTTGTTGCGGATGTCGCCGAACGTCTTTGCGTCCCTGAGGCGATCCACCAGCACCACGGGTGCGATGGTCATGTCGGCATTGGCCAGCGTGAGCACATCCTGCACGTTGCGGCTGCCGCCGTTGCCCACCATCGGAAGCACCCGCAACGCCATTTCGCCGCGGGGCCCGGTTTCCTGGCCGGTGCTCAGCGTGGTCGCGATGTCCTGCGCAACGGCGAACTCGGTGCTTTGGGGCGAACCGGTGACCAGCCCGATGGTGAAGTGACTTGCCGACGTTGCAGCATCCTTGCCGGAATCCGTCTGCTTGCGCGGAGCGGGATGTGCCTGCCCGGTCTGGGCCTGCTCGCTTCGGGCGGCGGACGGCTGCTTCCGCGCGAGGGCCTCTTCCGGCTGTACGCCGGCCCAAGCGGCTGCCATCAACGCCGACAACAAGCCTGCTCGTACCGCTACGCAGATACTCATGGCTCAAACCCGAGGACGCAAAGCATCATCTCGGCCGATCGGCGCGTCCGCCGGTTGGCAAGTCAACGTCAATCAAAATCAAACGCGATCAACAACTGGCCCAAACGATCATAGCCGGGACCGGTGATCTCGCGTGTTCCAACGCGCCTGAGCCTGTTGGCGTTCCTTGCGGTGACGCCCGGTCGATCCGATCTGTCACCGGGTCTGATCACCCCCTGTCTGGGGAAAGTCGTAGTCCGGGGAAAGTCCGCTCTGGGCAAAGTCCGGTCATCTTCCGTTCATCGCGCCATTGCCAGAATGAGGTAGTGAGGTACGCTGAACGTCCAACCCTCTCGGGAGAACCCACCATGAAACATCTCGTCGCCATTCTCGCGTTAAGCCTGTTCGTCGCCGCGCCAACCATCACACCGGTGATGGCGCAAGGAGCCGCCTGCACCGCCATGAGCGCTGACGGCAAGCCGCTCGCCGGCGCGGCTGCGAAGAGCCATATGAAGAAGTGCTGTGAAGACAACGCCAAGAGCGCCGAGGGCAAGCCGCTCTCGGGTGCCGCCAAGACCAGCTTCGTCAAGAAGTGCATGGCAGGCTAAAGCCGGCGCGGTTTGCAGCGCTCAGGCTTGCAAACCCGAGATCATGACAACAAAGCCTCGCTCGCGTAGAGCGGGGCTTTTTGTTATGGCGGAAGAACTTCGTGAGGCTGACCGGAGCCGTCGCGGGTTTATGCTTTCCGCGCGTCGTATCGTTCTTTGAGATACGGAAGAATGAAGCACCAGGCGGGATTGACGACCTGGATCGCCACCACGGCGCCCGCCCTGATCAGCCCGCGCGTGGCCGCGCGTTCGCCCCATCGTCTTACGATGAAAGCGCTTACGGGCGCATGCAAATCTTCACATTACCGACGTAACACAGTCTCGGAAGCCTGAAATGTCTCTGTAACAGCCTGCCCCCTATCGCTATCGCCTGCTAACCGGAGATTGAAATGAGCACCGTCGAAAAAGATGCAGTCGGACGAGAACAGTCAAGCGCAGTGCGGGCTTACAAGAGATCGCCAGCGTTGAGTAACTCGCGGTCGTATAAAGGCATTGTTGTGAGCGAGATGGCGGGAACTGCCGATAATAATGGAGCGTTTGATGTCGTGATTGGCAAGCTGACGCGGGGTACCGAGCCGCCGCCTCACGTTCACTCGCGAGAGGATGAGTTCTTCTACGTGCTCTCGGGTGAAATGAAGTTTTATGTCGACGGCGAGGTCTTTCTGGTGACCGCCGGAGAATGCATGTTTTGTCCCCGGCTCACGCCCCATGCATTTCGGGTGGCGTCTGAGGAAGTCCAGTGCCTCACCTTCATTACGCCCGGTGGCTTCAATGAAACAATCAATAAGATGAACGCGCCAGCCAAGCGGATGGATGTGGCAAACGATTCCGATGAGACCTATGCGGAGATCGACCTCACGGAAACGATCAAGCTATTCGCAGAGATCGGCGTACAATTTCTAACGCCTGACCAGATCAGCGCCGAAATGCCTCTCTATCTGACCGCGTAACGGTTCACCACCGACACGTCAGAGGCAAAATCCGTCACGCCTTGCGCGATGAAGGCCGGCGCATCACCGACACAGCAATCACGCGCGATGTCCGCTCTGGGCCGACATCGGGTGCGCGTCTCGCCCCTCGTCCCCTCGCCTTACGGGCGCATGCAAACCTTTAAGGACGTATAAACGCGAAGTCCGCGTCCGGATCGCAATTGTCCGCGGCTTCATTTTCTCCGCGCGTCGTATCGTTCTTTGAGATACGGAAGAATGAAGCACCAGGCGGGATTGACGACCTGGATTGCCACCACTGTGCCCGCCCTGATCAGGCCGCGCGTGAACGCAATCAGCGATCCAAGCAGCACGGCATGCAGGCCGACCCCCACAGCAAACAGCACGGCGATGCCTGACTTGCCGACGCGGCGATCGCCGGACATGGCGTAGGCAACCCAGATCGCAAACGGCACCTGAATGAGAAAAGCCGTCAGCAGGCCCGGATTGTAATGCCCCGTCTTCACAAACGCGCCGATATGGGAGATCGCGTTCGCAGGAAATACGCCGTAGAGCCCGAGCCCGATCAAAGGGTGACGCCGGCTGAGAAGCGCGCAGAACAGCCCCGCGATCCAGATCAACGGCACATTGACCGCCATGAAAAGCGGCGGCGGGATGATGCAGCCGGGATAAGGCGGCTGCCCCAACGTCGTACAGAGCGCATCCGGAAATGCGAACGACTGGCCGAACAGGGTGATCCCGTATTCCTCCGTCTGGTGAAGCATGTAGGCCGCAGGCGCCAGCCAAGCGAGCCAGACCGGATCGCGCCAGCGCGACACGCTGCGGTCGCTGCGAAACACGTCCGTCGCGAGCAGCAACGTCAGCAGCAATCCCGAGACAGCCAAGCCAATCCACGGCCAGTTGTGATCGAACCACCCGAACGTCATCGCCCTCACCCTCGCCCCACCGCCACGCGCAGCGGCGCAATCCAAACTAACACGGGCGACTGATCGAAGTCAGCCGCCCGCACTTCACCCCGTTCTCTGACGCGAACTGATGGCGCTATTCGATCTTGATGTTGGCTGCGGTGATGACCTGCTTCCAGCGCGCGATCTCTTCGCCCACGAACGCGCGGAATTCTTCCGGCGAGGTGCCCATGGGGACGATGCCCTGCGCCTCGAGCTTTTTCCGCAAGTCCGGATCGGCCAGCGCCTTCTTGGCTTCCGCCGACATGCGGTCCGCGATCTCCTTCGGCAGGCCCGCCGGCGCGATGAAGCCCGCCCAGGTGCCGGAGACGAAATCCGTCACGCCCTGCTCGATGAAGGTCGGCGTATCGCCCGCCGCCGGCACACGCTCCTTTGAGGCTACGCCGAGCGCGCGGGCGTTGCCGGCGCGCACCTGCTCCATCAGCGGGCCGATGATGTCGAACATGACGTTGATCTGGCCGCCCACCGTATCCTGCAGCGCGCCTGCCGTGCCTTTATAAGGCACGTGCTGCAGATTGACGCCTTCGCGGTTCTTGAACATCTCCATGGTGAGGTGCGCAGCCGCGCCGACGCCGCTGGAGGCGAAATTGAGCTGGCCCGGCTTCGCCTTTGCCAGCGCGATGAACTCCTTCACGTTCTTCGCAGGCAGCGACGGCGTCGCGATCAGGATCAGCGGCGCGACGCTGAGCAGCGAGACATAGGTGAAATCCTTGTCCGTGTTGTAAGGCAGCTTCGGATGGAGCGTCGGGTTGACCGAATGCGCGGCGATCACGGTCCCGAATGTGTAGCCGTCGGGCGCGGCCTTGGCGACGATATCGGTGCCGATCTGCGCGTTGGCGCCCGGCTTGTTCTCGATGACGATGCTCTGCCCGAGCGAGGCCGCGATCTTCTCGGAGACAAGGCGTGCCATCATGTCGGTGTAGCCACCGGGCGTATAGGGCACGATCATGCGGATCGGCCGGGTCGGCCAGGTCTGGGCCGATGCGGCAGTCGTGCAGGCGGAAATGATGACCAGCGCGCCCAGCGCGCGGACGAGGGACTTCATGCAGCGTTCCTTTCAGAACCGCGAGTTTTGGCCGGACGGCCACCGCGGCTTTTGCTTTTTGTTTTATTGATCCCGCGCCGCTTGTGTCGCGACGTCGGGCTTGAGTGTTGCGGATGCTACATCAGGCGGAACTGATTTGGGAAGGTGTGGGGTGTGATGGGGACCGTGAAGATCGGTGCGACACGACGCGTCGCACATAGGTTGTTTAAGATAAAATCGGGGAGAAGGTCATGCCCGAAAACAAATCATGCAGGGCTTCATTAGACTCCCGCATCATTTTGCGTTCCCAGTCATCCCTCGATCAAAGAGTTTGTCTTCATGCTCCTTAATGGAAGTCCGTATGCCAGCAGTGTTATCGTCCCATCGCCACCACAGGACACCTAAGCTAATCAAGGCTGGCCCTGCACTAACGAACACGAGAAAGAACGCAAGCTGGTCCGAGACAGTGGACTCAGCACAAGCGGCTGCCCAAACCAACAAGCCAAACAAGGAAAACGCCACGATCGTATTCATCGCCGCAGCGTACTTATACTCGACAAAAAAATGGAGCTTCTTCAGCTCCAGTGCGGTTTGGGTATCTAGGATGTCGCTCTCAATCGCTTCGATAGAGGCAGTATCGCTGCCGCCGCGGGATATTCGATCGCGGCGAAGCCCGGCAATTTTGACCAATCGATTGATGCGGTGCGACAAAGGGCTGCTTGCAAATTCCGCAATTGACTGCAGCAAGGCCGTACCTGCATGCAAACCAACTCCCAGTTGTAAAACGCTCGAAAAATCGCTTAACTTCACTACCTTGCCCCACAGGATTCGCCGTGCCTTCCCTCCGCAATAACGTTGACCGGATTTTAAAAGCCAGAGGGCTTTCCGAGGCCGATCTTAGCAGGCGGACAAAACTGTCACGCTCAGAACTTAACACGGTTCTATCCGACCCGAAGCGCAAAACTGGCAAACTGAAAGAGATCGCGACCGAGTTAGTCGTACCTGATTTTTTTCTTTTTTCGGATGAGCTTACGCCAGAAGAGACGATTGTTGATTTTCGCCAATCAAAACCAACGCGTCGCGGATATCAACGAGCAACAATCAAGGCCATCGAATTCGCGAAGCACGTACAAGACGATGCAAGCGAAAGAGGTAAGTTCGCCGCTGATAACAGCATACACTCTGCGACCAAAGGGGACAACATTGAGGCGCGTGCGAACTCCCTACGGGAAGCAATTGGTCTAACAGATCAAAGGCAGATTGATTTCGAAAACTCACGCCTTCTTTATGCATTCGTACGCAGGCAGATCGAAGAACTAGAAACGATGGTGTTTCAGTTCAGCTTTCCGATCGAGGATGGAATTGGGTTCGCTATTACTAGC
Organism: Bradyrhizobium sp. SYSU BS000235; assembly: GCF_049747295.1. Lineage (NCBI taxonomy): Bacteria > Pseudomonadati > Pseudomonadota > Alphaproteobacteria > Hyphomicrobiales > Nitrobacteraceae > Bradyrhizobium > Bradyrhizobium sp. SYSU BS000235. Next base: position 4,226,818 of record NZ_JBMHJM010000001.1, on the reverse strand, counting down.
CGCGACACGTACAATTCGATTGTTGTCAATACAAACCGTCAGATTTCGTCCCGGCGGCTGTTTACGTTAGCGCATGAAGTTTACCATTGCGTGCTAAATCAGACTGGGATGTCAGATCCGGATATTGTGAAGAACGACATCGAGAGGCGCTGCAATCAATTCGCCGCCAAATTCCTCGCACCCGACAGTCTCGTTAAGCGCGCAGCAAGAGAAACGATAAGAACGTCTAATTTCGACGTCGAGGAATTGAGGAATTTCTCTAACCTCACAAAGCTCTCAATGTCTTCGAGCCTGTTTCGCTTGGTCGAGTCAGGTCACTATAGCGAAGATCAGGTAGCACGTTGGAAAGCTTTCCTGAAATCAAATGATAATCCTGATTTTAGCTCGCAGCGAGGCGGACGGCGGGTAGAAGAATGGAAATATAAGCTTTCAAAGTACGGGACCAAGTTTGCCAAAATTTATTCTGAACTCGTTAATCACGAGAAAATCGACGATTACGAGCTATATCGGCTGTCCGGAATCAAGCCCAAATATCAACGCGACTACTTGCTCAACGCGCCGGTAGCTTCGTTACAGGATGCTCAGGACGAGGTTGATGCCTGAGACATTCGACTCCTACACATTTGATGTTAGAGGGCTGTTGGCTTGGAGCAAATCTTCGGGCAACCAATTTGCCGTGGCCAAGGCCGACATCGATAGTGGAAGTATGAGAGTCTTTAGCTGCGCATATAACGAATTCTGCAAAGTCTATGACGATGAGGCTAAGAACCTCAAGGGTATAAAATTCAAGAAAGAAAGTCTCACCGAAGAACATCGGGAATCAATATTGGCTGTAGCCGAATCGGCCCAAGCCACATTTGGCCTTAAGGGGCCATATGACAAAGCGGTAGAATGGCAGATTGCTGGAGCCGCTTCTTGTGAAGGCCTCATCGTCGTGACCGACGAAAGGGGAAAAACGAGATATTCGAAAATAGACGGCATTGTTGCGATCACGTTTGATGAGTTTTTGAATCGACACGAAGTGTAGGCACGCCGCGCCCGTTGATCCACGCGGGCGAGACGAACCGCATTCCGCCCGCCAATTGCTCAGCAACCGCAACACATCTATTTTTCAAACTTGCGACGATGACTCGCTTTACCCGCCGCCGATCGCTCGCAGGAGTTGGCCAATGGCCGTGACTGTTCGTGCAATGACCCTGCAGGAAACTGCGCAGATCATTGACTACTTCCATGGATCGACGCCAGAGCATCTGGAAACGCTCGGGGTCGATCCGTCGCGCCTGCCGCCGGTCTCGCAATGGCAGCGGCTTTATGAGCAGATGTTCGACCAGCCTGCCGAGCAACGGCGCAGCCTGCTGGTGAGCTGGCTTTTCGACGGCAAGTTTTTTGGGTTCTCGACCGCCGACAAGATCAACATCGGCCAGCACGCACATATGCACCTTCACATCACTGATCCCTCGCTACGTCAGCAGGGAAGCGGCGTGGAATGCGTCAGGCAGACCGTCGAACTCTACTTTCAGACTCTGAAGCTGAAGCAGCTCTTCTGCGAGCCGCATGCGTTCAATGCCGCGCCGAACCGCACCCTGCAGAAGGCAGGCTTCAAATACGTCAAGACACACATGACCGTTCCGGGTCCGCTCAACTTTCACCAGGCGGTCAACCGCTGGGTGATCGATCGAAGCTGACGCTCACCGGCGATGCCGTTTGCTTCGCGATTGGCAACAAACACCCATGCGATCCCGCGCGAACGCGCGCTGCTATCAACGGCAATCGATCAATAAGCGCGTGCGCGGCGCCCTCCGCACGGCCAATCCCGGCCATGGATCCGGCCAAGACCCAATTCGGCCGCGACCCAGGGTGCAATATACACCTCCTGCGACCCATATCTGATGACCGGCACCACCGGCCCGCCGCATGGATCGACCCGGTCGTCCCCGGGTCGAAACTGATAGCGTGGGATGATATTGTAATCCCAGGGCGTCGGCGCCGGTGGCGTTGCGATGATGACACGCCTTGGTTCACGAACGGCTGTGCCATTCTGCGCCTGCGCTGCGGTACTCAACAGGACCAGACCCGCTCCCAGAGCTACGATCGCCATCCTCATCGTCACGCCTCCTTGCTGCAATTCGACCCGACTGTTCGCCCTCTATCGGACATCAAAGACAGCCGATCCGCAACGTCTCATTTCAGGAAGATGCGTGGTGCTCTCACGTGACGAAGCCGCACCGGGCCGGGGCGCCCTGCCGCCGGCGTTCCAACACAACGCACGATCGTGATGGCGGCATCGGTATCGTTCACATTCCCGTAGCAAGCGAACAGGCTGGAAATGTCCCCCGCCCCATCGCATAATCCCGCCATGGAACACGTCAACAAATGTACCGCCACGCTGCGTCCGTTGATCCACGCGGGCGAGACGGACAGCATTCCGCATGCCGAGAAGGCGATCGATGACATGCTGGCGGCGGCGCCGGCCGATCAGCACAAGGCGTCACTCGATCACGTGCGCGCGGCCATCGACGCCCATTGCGCCAGCGTCTTCGCCCCGCACCAGTTGAAGTTTGCCGACGCCATCAACGACTACATCGAACGGCTGATGACGCGGTTCGAGTGAATTGCTTCAAACGTTGGCGGCATTCACCGCCAACTGTGCCGCAAATGCCCGCTTGTAGGCGGGGCGTGCTTCACCGCGCGCGACATAGGCCGCAAGGTTCGGAAATTCATTGAGCAGGCCCGATGGCTTCACGCGCAGCAGCACCGACACCATCATCAGATCGCCCGCGCCGAATGCACCGTCCAGCCAGTCGGCATCGCCCAAACGCGCGGCAAGTTGCTTCAACCGCTCGCGCACACGATCCTTCACCAGCGGCAGGCGTGCTTCGGCCCACGGCTTGTCGCCTTCGAATATTCTGGCGGTGACGAGTTCAAGGATCGGCGGCTCCACGGTGTTGAGGGCGGCAAACATCCATGCGATCGCGCGTGCGCGCGCAGCGGGTTCCGACGGCAACAGACCGGCATGGTGCTGGGCGAGATGGAAGACGATGGCGCCCGTCTCGAACAGCGCGAGATCGCCGTCCTCGTAGGTGGGAATTTGTCCAAACGGATGCAGCGCCAGATGTGCGGGCTCCTTCATCGCAGCGAATGACACCAGGCGAACCTCGTAAGGTTGACCCACTTCTTCCAGCGCCCAGCGCACGCGCGTATCGCGCGCCAGTCCCTGGCCGCCATCGGGTGAACGTTCAAAGGCGGTGATGGTGATGGCCATTGTGCGACTCTCGCGGTTATGCGTGCGCATTGTTCAGCGCGATCGCCATCGCGGCAACCTTTATCTGAGCCTTCGGTGACCGGGCGATGGCTGCGCGTCACGAGCAGTGGCGCTTCGTGCGTCAGAATTGAAATGGTTTTGGGAGGACCACACTCACGCTTAAAACGATCGAGATGCGATGTGTCCGCGAAGCGACATAAGAAGGCGGCAAAAAAAAGCCTCTCCTTCCACTTCATAGATATGGGGCGCAAGCCTCTTGCTTCAAGCCCCCGGTCCCAGCGTAGAAGGCACGCCCTTCCCCGAGTCTGCGAGGTGGCGCATGCAAATGCCGGAACAGGTGTCCCAACATGAGATCGTCATTGCCGGAGGCGGCCCGACCGGCCTGATGCTGGCAGGCGAGTTGGCTCTTGCGGGCGTGGATGTCGCCATCGTCGAGCGGCGATCGACCAGGGACCTCGACGGCGCCCGCGCGGGCGGGTTGCATGCGCGTTCGCTCGAAGTGCTGGACCAGCGCGGCATCGTCGGCCAGTTTCTCGCCGAGGGGCAGACCCACCCCCAGGTCGGCTTTCACGTTGCGCTCGACATCAGCGACTTTCCGACGCGGCACAACTATCTGCTCGCGCTGCGCCAGAAACACATCGAACGGCTGCTGGCGGATTGGGTGGACGAGCTCCACGTGCCGGTCTATCGCGGCATGGAGGTGCTGGACGTTGTTGACCACGAGAGCGCTGTCGATATCGCGATGTCGCAAGGCGCGAACCTGCGCGCGTCATGGCTGGTGGGGTGCGACGGCGGTCGCAGTCAGGTGCGCAAATCGGCCGGCATCGCGTTTCCGGGCACGGAGGCTTCAACCAGCTGGCTGATTGCGGAAGTGAAGATGACGCAGCCGCCGCAGCTCGGCTTTCACGAGACCTCATCGGGCCGCCACGCCATGGCCATGCTGGAGGACGGTGAGACAGTGGGCGTGGTCATTGCCGGGCAGGATCCGCGCGCTACGAGCGTGCCGTCGCTGCACGATCTCGCTCGCGCGCTGACAGCGAATTACGGCCATGACTTCGGCGTGCACGCGCCAAGCTGGATGTCGCGCTTCAGCGACGCGACGCGCCAGGCGGAAACTTACCGCAAAGGCCGCGTGCTGCTCGCGGGGGATGCCGCGCACATCCACTCCCCGATGGGCGGGCAAGGGCTCAATCTCGGACTGCAGGATGCGATCAATCTGGGATGGAAGCTGGCGCAGGTTGCGAAGGGCATATCACCGGTGTCGCTGCTCGATACGTATCACGCCGAGCGCTTTCCCGTAGCTGCGCGCGTGCTTCGCACCACCCTTGCGCAAAGCCTGCTGCGCGATCCTGGCGAACGCACGGCGATCCTTGGCGAGTTCGTCTCCGAACTGCTCGCGATGGACGAGCCGCGCAAGCACTTCGCCGGCATGATGAGCGGCCTCGACATTCGTTATGAGCTTGGCGATGGACACCCCCTGCTCGGCCGCCGCATGCCCGATCTCGATATTGTTGTCGGCGGCAAGTCCACGCGTGTGTTCGCGTTGCTGCATGATGCGAAGCCGGTGCTGCTCAGCTTTGCAAATCCAAACTCGCTCGCCATCGACGGATGGAGCGATCGCGTCAAGCTGCTTGATGCGCGTTGTGAGGGCGTGTGCGAGCTTCCCGTGATTGGCGCGGTCGAAACTCCTGCCGCCGTGCTGATCCGGCCCGATGGGCACGTGGCGTGGGTGGGCGATGGAGACTCTCAAGGTCTCGTCGATGCACTGCGCGTCTGGTTCGGTGACGAGGCTGTGAGTCCATAAGGAGGGGGATTGCGTGAGAGCGGCCTGTCCGTGTCTTGTTCGTTTCTTGCGATCGGATCAGGACAGGCCGCCGTCGGAGGGCGCTATTTCAGCGGCAAAAACAATTCCGCGACCGCCTCATGCTCCGGCACCTCCGGGAAGAAGCTCAGCCGCTGGCAATAGAGCGGGAAATCGCGCGCTTCCTCGCCGCTGGCTGGCAGCCAGTCGCGATAAAGGTAGAGCGCGGCGGGCTCCAGATTGTCGGTATTGCCGACGACGCGCAGCACCGCGCAGCGTCCGCCCGGGATCTCGCCGGCTTTGATCTGCTCGCCGTTCGCCTCGATCGGCTGGTCGGTCCCCACACAAAGGTCCTGACTATAATCGGCAGGCGACGCAGGACGCCGCTCGGAACGCCAGACGCTGAAGGTCGGGCTTGTCTTGGGGTGCAGGCCAGCGGCCTTGCGCCACGCGATGAAGCGCTGGATGGTGGCGGGAAGCGTCGCCGGGTCGCCCCGATGCTCCATGATCGCCACCGGCGTGGGCGGCACATCACGTATCGTCACGTCGTCAGTGGTGAAGGTCTTCTGCATGAGTTTGCTCCTTGCGTTGTCGAGAGGCCCGAAGGCCGCAAACCACGACTCCCAGTCGGGAGACTTCCGGAACGACGAAGGCGATTGCCCGAACCATTCCCGAAAGGCACGGGCGAAGGCGTCCGGTGCCTCGTAACCGGCATCCATCGCGATATCCGTGACGCTTTGGGCATCCCTGTAGACGAGCCGGTATGAAGCACGCTTCATGCGGGCGAGCTGGATATAGCGATATACGGACAACCCAAAGGTCGCCGTAAACTGCCGGTGGAAATGATACTTCGAGTAGGCTGCGACGCTGCTCAGCGCGTCCAGGTCCAGATCCTCGTCCAGATGCCGGTCGATGTGATCCAGCACCCGCTGCATCCGGGCATGGTAGTTGCGAAGCGCCGCCTTCATCGTTCTGTTCTCCGTGGCAGCACCAACTCATCACGCGCAGACATCATGCGCTCGACCGATCTTGCGGTTTTGTCACGGGTCGCACACGTCGCCAAGGACCGTTTACGGGCACGCCCCCATCCTTCGACGGGGACCGAAGCATCACCACTCGCGCCGCGCATAGACTGAGTGCGATGGCGACGCTGCGCCCCCTGCCATGCCGACAATCGATTACCTTGGAGGTCATTGATCTCCGTGCGCGCCGAGCCGTAAGATCGAGACCTTAAAAACGATTCAAAAACACGCCTGCAAAAACCTCTTTGGACATTCATGACCGCAAAATCGCGCCTCCCCTTTTTCTACGGCTGGGTCATCGTCGCCATCACCTTTGTCACCATGGCCATCGGGGTGAACGTGCGCACTGCGTTCTCGCTGTTCTTCCCGCCGATCCTGACGGAATTCGGCTGGGAGCGCGGCATCACCGCAGGCGCGTTCTCGTTCGGCTTCTTCGTTTCCGCCTTTCTCAGTCCGCTGATCGGCCGCCTGATGGACCGTGCCGGGCCGCGCGTGGTGATCGAGATCGGCGTCATATTGATGAGCTTGGGCTTGCTGCTGGCGCCGCTGACGCGCGAGCCATGGCATCTCTACGCGACCATCGGCTTCATGGTCGGCTCCGGCAGCAACTGCATCGGCTATTACGGACAATCGTTGTTCCTGCCGAACTGGTTCGTGCGCCGGCGCGGCTTGGCGATCGGCATTGCGTTCGGCGGCGTCGGCATCGGCTCGGTGACGCTGCTGCCGTGGGTGCAATACACCCTCGATCACTCTGGATGGCGCACCGCCTGCACGGCCATGGGCATTCTCGCTCTGATCGTGCTCGTGCCGATCAATCTCCTTTTGCGCAAGCGCCCGGAAGACATCGGCCTGCAGCCGGATGGCGGCGGCGCGACCGCGCACGCGCAGACCAAACCGGTCTCGAACATTGTCGATCCGGTGTGGGCTGCGACCGACTGGACGTTGTCGCGCGCGCTGCACACCGCGCGGTTCTGGTTCATCGCACTTGGTTACGCCAGCGGGCTTTATGTCTGGTACGCCGTGCAGGTCCACCAGACGCAATATCTCAAAGATATCGGTTATTCATCGACCGTCGGCGTGTGGGCGCTCGGCATCGTCAGCCTTCTCGGCATTCCCGGACAGATCGTGCTCGGCCATGCGTCGGATCGCATCGGGCGCGAAGCGATCTGGGCCATTGCGTGCTTCGGCTTTGCGCTGTGCTTCGCAGCCCT